>JAFABI010000100.1 GCA_023426125.1 Bacillota bacterium | reverse complement strand
TATCATATCATATTTATCCATATTTGTCTATGCTTTTTGGCGAGAAATTTTAAAAAAATTTCCTCTCAACATCAATTATTGAAAGGATTTCCGGAAATCAATTTATTTATGACCTGTCAAACAAGCGTGGAAGTTTCACGTCTTGCCCTTGAGGAAATCAAATCTATTTCAAATTCTTTGACATGATATGCCGCCGAAGTGTTAATTGCAGCAGAATTCCTTATTGTAATTATTATTTTGTTATGTTAAAATTTAAATAATATTATGGAATATTATGTATACAATTGTCAGTTCAAAATTTTTAAAAAATGACGAATATTATTGTTATTTGTCGAAACTAAGTTGGTAAGAATTTATATTGTCTTACACAGGAAAAAAGGAGGTTTGTCAGTATGTTTGATAAAATTTCAAACAACCTCAAAATTCTGGAGAAATCCCTGGATGCATCCCTGCTACGCAATGAAGCCATCACACAAAACATTGCCAATTACAATACTCCAGGCTACAAGAAGAAAACCGTCAAATTTGAGGAATACCTTTCCGATGCCATGAAAGGCAGCAGTTTTAAGGGATTTAAAACGGACAGCAGACATATATCCATTGGCGGAGACGGTATCGATTCGGTAGACATCAAGGTTACAGAGGATTACAAGGAGTTGAGCATGCGCCTTGACGGAAACAATGTGGATGTTGAAGCCGAGATGGCTTCAATGGCTCAAAACTATATTCAATATAATACACTGACAGACAGGTTGAACGGCAAGTTCCGAATGCTTAAATCAGCAATAAGCGAAGGGAGGAAATAGCAAATGGGTTATTTTTCTTCACTTGAGGCAAGCGCTTCTGCATTAACGGCACAAAGACTCTGGATGGATACCATATCCCAAAACATAGCAAATGCAAGTACAACCCGAACCGATAAAGGGACTCCCTACAGGAGGAGACTGGTAGTGTTTGAGGAAAAAACGCCGGATGTCCCTTTTTCCGAATATCTGTCCCGCAGCAGTAGAGAAAGATATATTGGGTCCGGTGTAAGGGTGGCTAAAATTGTTGAGGACAGCTCACCGCTGAAGAGAGTATATGATCCGGGCAACCCCGAGGCAGATGGGGAAGGTTATGTAAATATGCCCAATGTTGATATTATAACGGAAATGGTCAATATGATTTCCGCGACCAGGGCATATGAAGCCAATATCACCTCCATCAATACAACCAAAAGCATGGCCTTGAAGGCGTTGGAAATCGGAAAATAATTTGAAAATACGAAAGGAGACAAAACAAGATGGCCATAGATCTAATCAATGCAATAAATCCGCTGGCTCCTTCCCGTTCCTTGTTTGAAACGAAGGAGGCTGGAAATACAAATTACAGCAGCATACCTTTTGCAGATTATCTGAAAAATGCCATGGATACTACCAACACTTTGCTGATGGAATCAGAAAAGCTGACCAATGACTTTGCAGCGGGTATCACCGATAATATCCATGCTGTGACGATCGCTGCGGATAAAGCGGATACGGCATTTCAGTTTACTCTTCAAATTAGAAACAAGATCATGGATGCGTATTCGGAAATTATGAGGATGCAGATTTAAAAAACCCGGGCAAACACAAAAGAGAAATTTCTGAAGACAAGGTGGTGAGGTTATTATGCCTGAAGCACTGGTCAAGCTGTGGAAACAGGCAGGCGAGTTCTGGCAGAATCTGGAGAAATCCCAGAAAACACGTCTTTACATAACATCAGCAGTGGTAGCAGTAGTACTGGGAATCAGCATATTCATGCTGGCCAGGCCGAACCGTATTCCACTGATTCAAAATGTCGATCAAAAACAAATCGGCGAAATATCCGGTGTACTCACAGAAAACAACATATGGAATACCCTTGATGATAAGGGAAGCGGAATTCTGATCAACGCAAAGGACAAAAGCAAAGCGCGTATAGCCCTCTCCAGCAGTGGGCTTCCGAAGGAAGGGACCACATTTGCCGATGCCATTTCCATGATCGGCATAAGTACGACGGAAAGCGACAAGAAGCAGATATGGCTAAATCAGCAAAAATCCGAAATCGAATCCAACATCAGGATGCTGGAAAACGTTGAGGATGCCAAAGTCAATCTTGCCGTGCCCGAAAGCTCTATTTTCATTACCGAAGGGGAGGATGCGCCCGAGCCCCAGGCCATTGTCACGGTGAAAACCTCAAAAAAGCTTACGCCGGAGCAGGTTCAGGGGATTGTTCTTATCGTATCCAGAAGCGTAGAGGAGCTTGATCCCAGGAATGTGTCGGTAGTAGACGGCAGCACCGGAATCGTGCTTAATGAAAATGTCACCGACGATGCACTGAAAGCTGCCAATACGCAGGAGGAATTGCGCATTTCCAGGGAAAAGGAAATAAGGCAGAAAGTGAAAGAGCAATTGGGTTTGGGCCCTTCCGACAGTTTTGATTCCCTTACGGTAACGGCAAATGTAGTGCTTGATTTTGATAAAGAAAAGACACAGAGCAAGATTCTAGCCAATCCTGAAGGAATGGACGGAGGCGCGGTCATCAGCAGCGAGACCCAGGACGAAAAGGTAGAAAACGGCACTGCCGGCGGAGAACCGGGGCTGGAAGCAAATCCCGGAACAACGACCTATCCTACCGGTACTGGTGAAAACTCGAATTATTCCAATAAAACCGCCAAAACCAATTATGCCTATGACGAGACAATAAAGGACCAGGAAAAGGCTACAGGAAAGATGCTTGCCCAGGAGTCCAGCCTTGCCGTTTCCCTCTGGTACGGCAAAACAGTGCCGCAGGATACTATGGACGAAGCTTTTATCAATGAAATCCTACAGGTTGCAAGCGCAGCTTCAGGTATTCCTTCGTCCAATATTACGGTAAATAAATTAAAGATGGCTCCGGATGAAATCGTGGAGAAAACCTTGAACGATACTATCCGGGAGCTGGTTTCGGATTACGGCTTCTTTGCCCTTATGCTGCTGCTGATCATCGGAATGCTGATCATGGCCATCCCCAGGAAAAAACGGGAGGTTCAGCCCGAATTCGCAGAGCCCCTGGTGGCAGCTGCAGGTCTTGGAGGACCCAAGTTTGCCGTACCGGAGCCGGAGCCTATCCCGGAAATTGAACTGGAAGAGCGGTCTGAAATCAAGAAGCAAATTGACCGGTTTGTCAAACAGAAGCCGGATTCTGTCGCCCAGCTTTTACGGAACTGGCTTTCCGACGAGTGGGATAATTGAGCCGCATCCCGTATGAGGGCGTGATTAAAACAAATAAACAAACATACATATACAATCAGAAAGGTAGAATTTGAATGGCTAGAACCGCAGCGATAAAAACTGAACGCACGGGACGTGAGAAAGCCGCCATGCTGCTGATATCCATAGGCCCCGAGAGGTCTGCCGAAATATTCAAGCACCTGAAAGAGGAAGAAATTGAGCAGTTGACTCTTGAAATTGCGAATATCAGGACAGTCACCCCTGAAGAAAAAGAAAAGGTAATGGAGGAGTTCTACCAGATATGCCTTGCCCAGGAGTATATTGCCGAAGGCGGGATAGGCTATGCCAAGGAGATACTGGAAAAAGCCCTGGGCCCGCAAAAGGCTCTGGACGTGATAAATAAGTTGACGGTCTCCCTGCAGGTAAGGCCTTTTGAATTTGTCCGGAAAGCGGATCCCTCGCAGCTTCTGAACTTCATCCAGAAGGAGCATCCCCAGACGATCGCATTGATCCTTTCCTATCTGAAGCCTCAGCAGGCTTCCGTCGTACTGGCGGCGCTGCCTCAGGACAAGCAGGCGGATGTGGCCAGGCGTATTGCCATTATGGACCGCACCTCCCCCGAGGTCATCAAGGAAGTGGAAAGGATTCTGGAGAAAAACCTCTCCTCCCTGGTGACGGAGGACTTTACCGCCGCCGGCGGCGTCCAGGCCATTGTCAATATCTTAAACAGCGTTGACAGGGGAACGGAGAAGTATATTATGGAAACCCTGGAAATTGAAGATACCGATCTGGCGGAAGAAATCAGGAAAAGGATGTTTGTATTCGAAGACATTCTTACCCTGGACAACCGTTCGATCCAGAGATTCCTCAGAGATGTGGAAAACAACCAGCTGGCAGTTGCATTGAAGGGGGCTACCGAAGAAGTCCAGAAGGTCATATTCTCCAACATGTCAAAACGTCTTGCCGAAATGATCAGGGAAGATATCGAGTTTATGGGGCCTGTGCGGTTAAAGGATGTCGAGGAGGCCCAGCAGAAGATCGTAAACATCATAAGAAAGCTGGAGGATGCGGGCGAAATTGTTATATCCAGGGGTGGAGGAGATGAAATCATTGTATAATTACAACAAGGTCTTCAAAAGCAGCCAGATAACCTATGGAGTACCTTTTCAGGTCCGGATACCCCTCGCTCTCCAAAATGCCGACAAGCAGGAGGAAAGCCAGGGTATTTTTGTTACACCCGATGAACCCGAGATGGTGGAAAAGCCCGAGGATATCATCCAGCAGGCTCAGGAAGACGCTGCGATGATCATAAAGGAAGCCGAGTATGAAGCGCGGAGAATCGTAGAGGATGCGTATACCGAAGCGAAGGAAAAAGCGGCCGTAATGGAAGAGGAAGCATGGCAGAAGGGGTATGCCGAAGGGGCTGCGGCGGCACAGAAGCAATACGAGGAAATCCTGGCAGAAGCTGAAGAAATAAAGGCAGGCACACGGATGGAGCATGAGGAAGTGCTGGCCGGAATCGAGGCGGAGGTGATCAACCTTGTCCTTGATGTTTCAAAAAAAGTGATCGGTTCGGAAATCGCATTGAACAAGGAAAATTTGATTTATCTTGTCAAGCAGGCGATTGACGGCTGTTCCAACAAAAAAGGCATTGTCCTCAAGGTTGCGCCGGAGGATTATGCCTTTCTGGCGTCAAACCACGACAGGCTTGCCGCTTTGATCGATTGCGCCGATGAACTGGAATTGAAGCAGGAAATGTCTTTAAAGCCGGGAGCATGTACCCTGGAAACGCCCTTCGGCAATCTGGATGCCGGAGTCCAGACAAAGCTTGCAAAAATCGAGGAAGCCTTCCGGGAGCTGTTGGGAGAGAATTAATGCAAATCAATTTGCAAAAATATCATGAGCTGTTAAATCATTCGGAGTTTTCAGAGTACTATGGCCGGGTATCCAAGGTCGTAGGCCTGACCATTGAATCCGACGGCCCCGAGGTAAATATCGGGGAGCTGTGCAAGCTTCATGCTTCCAGGGGCAATAAAACCATAAATGCGGAGGTTGTCGGCTTCAGAGACAATAAGGTGCTGCTCATGCCCTTTGGTGAAATGAGCGGTATCGGTCCCGGAAATCTGGTGGTCGCCTCAAATGCCGTATTGAAGGTCGGCGTCGGAATGTCGCTGACCGGGCGGGTTCTGGATGGCATGGGAAATCCCATTGACAACCTGGGACCTTTGCAGGTAGAAAAATATTACCCGGTGCACAATACCCCGCCTCATCCTCTCAAGCGCAAACGGATAAGTGAGCCTCTGCCCCTTGGGGTAAAGGCTATTGACGGGCTTATTACCGTTGGAAAAGGGCAGAGGATTGGAATCTTTGCAGGCAGCGGCGTAGGCAAAAGCACACTCATCGGCATGATCGCAAGGAATACCAAAGCCGACATTAATGTCATAGCCCTGATCGGTGAAAGAGGCAGAGAGGTAAGAGAATTCCTGGAAAAGGACCTCAAGGAGGAAGGGCTTGCCAGATCGGTGGTTATTGTGGCCACATCCGACCAACCGGCCTTGATAAGGCTGAAAGGAGCCCAGATTGCTACCGCCGTAGCGGAGTATTTCAGGGATCAGGGAAAGGATGTCCTTCTACTGATGGATTCACTGACCAGGTTTGCCATGGCTCAACGTGAAATAGGCCTGGCCATTGGTGAGCCTCCTGTTTCCAGGGGATATACGCCTTCGGTTTTCGGATTGCTGCCCAGGCTGCTGGAGCGGTCAGGGAACTCCGAAAAGGGCTCGATTACCGGACTTTATTCGGTACTGGTAGATGGAGATGACATGACAGAGCCTGTGACGGATACTGCCAGAGGGATACTGGACGGGCATATCGTCCTTTCACGGTCCCTGGCCAGCAGGAATCAGTACCCGGCGATAGAGGTCCTTCACAGTATCAGCCGTGTCATGTCCGATGTTATTTCCCCGGAGCATAAAAAGCTTGCCGCCGAGGTGAAAAAAGCCCTGGCCATTTACAAGGACGCTGAGGATCTGATCAATATCGGGGCCTATGTAAAGGGAAGCAACGAAAAAATAGACTATTCCATCAGCGTTATCGACAATATTCTGGGGTTTCTTCAGCAGGAAACTCATGAGATGCTTTCCTTCGAGGAGATTCTTGGTGCTTTGGGCAAAGTTCTGAAATGACCCTTGAGCCTTGTGATAAAGAAAGGACTGTTGAATGCCGAAATTCAATTTCAAGCTGCAAACTCTTTTAAAAGTAAAAAACCAGATGGAAGACAACCTGAAAAACGACCTTGGGAAAGCTGTCCACAAGCTGGAAGGGGAAAAGGTAAAGCTCAGGCGTCTGGAATTTGAAAAAAACCGCAATATCCTGGATTTTAATGAAAAGAGTAAAAAGACCGCCGTCCATAATCTGATCAAGTTCAATCATTATCTCTCATTTCTTGCCGTAAAAATCCAGGATCAAAAAGAAAATATTAACTTCGCTTCGCGGAATGTCGATAAAATAAGAGAAGAATTGATAAAAATCGTCAAGGAGCGGGAAATACTGGATAAACTGAAAGAAAAAGACTATGATTTTTTTCTGAAAGAGCAGTTGAAGGACGAGCAGCGCTTAAATGATGAGATCGTCAGCTTCAAACAAATTCACCGGTATGCGGGAGAGGAAAATGGCTAAAAGCAAAAAGGGCATCGTGCAGACGAAGGATGGTTCACCGGACAACGGAAGCGGTTCAAAAAACAAAAGCCTGCTGTTTACATTGCTCACTTTTTTTATTGCCCTTTTCATCGTCGGCATTATTCTGGGCGGAGCATTTTATCTGATCATTCACAATAATGTAAACGGTCTGGCCGAAAGATACAGACAGCCCATTCAAAACATACCGTTAGTCCGTCTGGCGCTGCCTGCGGCGGTAGATCCTCTGGATCCCCGGAACATGACGGATGAGGAAATCGCGGAAAAGTATACGGAATACAGAAAACAAAACGACGAACTGAACAGGCTTCTTGAAGAATCGGAAAAGGAACAGCAGGAATTGCAAAAGTACAAGGATGAATATGAGCAATACAAAGCTGAAAATGACAAAACGACGCAGGAATTGAAGGAACGTACCGCATCCCTGGATGAACGGCAGTTAAAGCTGGATGAATTAAAAAAGCAAATCGAACAGTTGATCGCAAACGGAGACAAGGCCGGATTGAAGGAGTATTTCGAAACTGTAAATCCGGAGCTTGCGCAGCAGGTATATGCAGAGGTGGTCAAGCAGCAGCAGGCGAATGAAAACGCAAAGAAATTCGCCCAGATCTATGAGACGATGGATGCATCCGCCGCCGCAAAGATTTTCGAAGAAATGGGAAATGTAAAAATTGATATGGTGGCCGAAACCCTTAGGAATATGAAGAAGGAAAATCTGGCGGAAATATTGGCTGAAATGACGCCTGCCTTTGCTTCAAAGATTACTGAAAAACTGGATGAGCTGTATAAGGCAGTTAACCAATAACAGGATGAAAAGTGTAGGAGCGCGCATTGCGCGTCCGCATTAAAGATAGCAAGTGAATTTACATTATTGAAAGGAGGTGAGAAAATGTTTACGAATGGTCAGATAACAGCTGTGAATCTCGGATTCCCACTGGCTGATACCCAGGTTGACGCCCAAAGCAGGAAGACGCAAAACATATCTTCGTTCCAGGATTTCTTCAGCAGCAGTTCAAAAGCCTATCGTGCCGATAAAAACAGCCCTGCCGGCAGCAGCTACACTGAAAGACCCAATGCACGCAATACTGCCGACGTTGTTACAAAGCAAAAGGCCTTCAGGCAATTTGAAAAGGATATGAAGGTTGGAGCCAGAAAAGCCATGCTACAGGGAAAAAAAGAGCCGGTTGCGGAGCCGGGCGAAAGCGAGGCCGAGGAAAGCGGTACCAGGATTTCCGATTCCCAAAAGGCGGATCTGATGCTCAATTGTCTGGCGCAAGTGATGGGTGTGAATGCCGATGAGCTTGCCAGGTTGCTGGAGGAGGCAGGAATCAGCCCTAAGGAACTGTCCTTATCCGGGTCGGATACCCTGGGAACAAAGCTTGCACAAGCATTGGGCCTTGACGGTCAAACGGGGAACACCCTTGCGAAAATACTCCAGTTGATCGATACCCAGGTTGAGGATGCCATGTCAAAGGCGCTTTCAGGGGAAGCCGACGAGAAAAGCCCGGGAGGAATGCCTGAGGGAATGGAACTGAATGCGGCATGGCAGGAAGGCTCTTCCAGTGAAGCTGCAAATGCAGAGATGGTTGGATTGTCAAACTTACTGTCGCAGCTCAGGCAGAAATTGAAGGAAATGGGAGAAAAGCTGGAGAAAAATGAAATGACTCTCGTGGAGGAAATAACGCTCAACATCCGTTCCATCCTGGGAGAGAAGCTGAAAGTTCAAGTGAATCCTGTGGAAACCGGTGAGTCGGAAGGTGCAAATGCCGGAAACGGAGAAAGCATGGGAGTGGATCCTGCGGCTGCGGAAGAATCCAATGCGGATAAATCCGAAAATGGAACGCAGCAGGCTGCCGATTCCGAAGTTATGCTGCCTCAGCAGGCCTCGGCCGCTGGTACGCAGGAAACCGCTCAAGCCTTTGGGAATACAATAAACCAACTTCTGAACAAAGAGACGGAAGCCGGTACGGAGAGTTTGAGAATGAGGGCTCCTGTGACGGGGAAAGAGATTCTGGCTCAGGTGCTTGCAAAGGCAAAGGTGGTGTTGACCGCCGACAAATCGGAGATGATCATCGATCTGAAACCGGACAGCCTTGGGAAGCTTTCCCTTAAGGTTGCCACCGAGCAGGGAGTGGTGATGGCGAAATTTGTAGCGGAGAGCCAACAGGTCAAACAGGTGCTGGAATCCAACATGCAGCTTTTGAAGGAGTCACTGGAGAAACAGGGACTGAATGTACAGGGCTTCAGCGTATCGGTAAGGCAGGAATCGCAGAACAGCCGGCATAACTTCAACGGCAATGGCGACGGCACACGCAGAGCCCCGGTAGCAAAAATGCAGGGCAGCGGCGGTATTTATGCCGATGCGGCGGATATCGAAAGGCTTGAGCGGATTAACCCGTACAGGCAGGAAGGCAGCACCATCAATTTTACGGCATAGGAGGTGAAAAAAATGGCGGTTGGTTCAGTATCCAATCAAAAAACCATACAACAGATCATCGATGAAACAGCAGCCTCGACCAGCGAACGCAATACAGGCGAGCTGGGAAAAGATGATTTTCTGAACCTGCTGGTAACACAGTTGAGATATCAGGATCCGCTGAATCCTACGGACGATAAGGAGTTTATCGGGCAAATGGCGCAATTCAGCGCGCTGGAGCAAATGCAGAACATGAACACAAACTTTGCAGCGACAAAAGCCTTCAGCCTCATAGGCAAGCATGTAGTCGCTACCATTAAGGACAGCACTACAAAGGAAACGGAGGAGATATCCGGTGATGTTACGGATGTCAAGCTTTATGGCGGCAAAACCTATGTGGTGGTAAACGGTGAGGACGTTCTGATCGAGGACGTTGTAAACGTATCGGAAGGCACGCGCGGCGCCCAGTCCAACTTAGCGGCATTCACCAACCTGATCGGGTATAAGGTCAATGCCATCGCATATGATCCTGATAATGGAAGCATGATCCAGGTTGTCGGGGTTGTAAAAGCCATACAAAAAGGGGTTTATGAGGACTATGCAGTCATGGACGGCGTGAAGGTGGAAATCGCGGAACTGGTCGAGGAAAACCGTTCTACAGATCCGGACCATATGATGGACAAGCTGACAGAGGCAATGGAAAACGGCAAGGAGATCGACTTCTATATCGTTGACAGGGAAACAGGGAAAAAAGTTCCTGTGACTGGCACAATTGTGAAAGGAAGCCTGAAAAACCAGGACGGTAAAATCAGCGCGGTCATTAATGGCTTGAGGGTACCGGTGGAAGGCATAACGAATATTACAAAGCCTGATGCTCCGGCAGATACCCAAGACCCTGAAGGTGCGGATCCGGGTGGAGACGACCAGGAAGATGGACAGGCAGGTGGTTGAAATGGTTATAAGCAATTATAAAAACAGTGTCAACGGTATAAACGGCATTCCTTCAATCAATACGCAGAGGCCGGCGGTTCAGCAGAACAAAGGATTTGAAAGCGTACTGCAGCAGACCATCAGTGACAAGGAAGGCATAAAGTTTTCAAAGCATGCGGAACTGAGGCTCCAGGCCAGGAATATCAGCCTGACGGCGGCACAGAAGGAAAAGATGAATGCGGCCGTGGCAAAGGCGGAAGCCAAAGGGGTCAAGGATTCGCTGGTACTGATGGATAATATGGCGTTTGTTGTAAACATCAGGAACAAGACGGTGATCACAGCGGCAAACAACAGCGAATTGAAGGAAAACGTATTTACCAACATCGATGGAGCGGTAATCGTATGAGAAATATCAGCCGGACCCTTTCGGGAGGCTGACCGTCCTTGAACGACAGATAGGACGGATCTATGGATAGTCGTATGGAGCGCGGAGTATATGCAGGCACAGGTGCAGGCAAAGCTCCGTGTATCCGGCGACTCTTTAGAAGGAGGTCATATAAACATATGATGAGATCAATGTTCTCCGGTGTGTCGGGTTTGAGGGCACACCAGACAAGAATGGACGTAATCGGCAACAATGTTGCAAACGTCAATACGGTAGGTTTTAAATCGGGAAGGGTAACCTTCCAGGAAATATTCGCCCAGACTTTACAGGGCGCGGGAGCACCGGATGCCGCAACCGGAAGAGGCGGTACGAATCCCATGCAGGTGGGACTGGGACTTGGTGTGGGATCGATCGATACGCTCATGACCCGAGGTAGTCTGCAAAGGACTGACAACCCTACCGACCTTTCAATCGAAGGGGATGGTTTCTTTATCGTAAGAGGCGGCTCGGGGGATACCTTCAACTTTACCAGGGCCGGTAATTTCGGTCTGGATAAGCTGGGCAACCTTGTAGCCGGAGGCGGCATGAATGTATACGGGTGGCAGGCATATAGCCGGGGGACGGACGGTTCCTATATATTCGACACTGAGCTTCCAATAGAGCCGATCAATTTATATGCGGACGATCATAACTTAAACAAAAGGATGATTGCCGCGAAAGCCACTCAAAATATTGTACTGTCAGGTAATCTGGATGCCGCTTATACGGCTTATCCTGCAGATCCCAAGGCAAAAAGCTTTACGGTACCAATGACAGTATATGATTCCCTGGGAAATGACTATAAAATAAATATAATATTCCAAAAAACAGGAGAAACCATTGGAACGCCTTCATCCTCTACATGGACCTGGTCTATTCCCGGGAATACCACCACACCGCCTACATATACAATAGGAATGCCAACTTCACCTACAATTACTTTTGATGATAAGGGGAAAATAACTTCAACAACTGTTACTACTCAAACAATCTCTATGACTCCTGGAGTAGCAGCAGAGCCAATGAGTATAAAGCTTGATTTCTCCCAAATCACCATGTATTCAGCCGATAGTTCTGTAAAGCCTACCAACATCGACGGTTACCCCACCGGGAACCTGGTAACCTTTAACGTCGACGCCAATGGTATCCTTACCGGTATATACAGCAACGGCCAGCAGCAGCCTCTTGGAATGATAGCCCTGGCGTACTTCACGAATCCGGCCGGCTTGCAGAAAATCGGCGACAACCTGTACATACCGACCACCAACTCCGGTGACTTTAATAAAGCTTTGAAAGCAGGCTCCGAGGGCGTAGGCACGCTGAACCCCGGAACCCTTGAAATGTCCAATGTGGACCTTT
The DNA here is from genome assembly GCA_023426125.1 of Bacillota bacterium. Lineage (GTDB taxonomy): Bacteria > Bacillota > Clostridia > Acetivibrionales > DTU013 > MnB-11. The sequence continues at coordinate 151,496 of JAFABI010000100.1, read as the reverse complement.
CAAAGGAATTCACCGACATGATCATCACACAAAGAGGCTTTCAGGCCAACAGCCGTATTATTACCACTTCGGATGAAATGCTGCAGGAACTGGTAAATCTCAAGAGGTAAATATTTGCTGGTTATTGGCAGTTAATCGTTGGTAGTTATTTGTAAGGTTGCTCATTGATCGTCCGCCCGGTTTGGCATCGACTTCCGGGTGGGCGGTAATGGGTTGCCCCTGCGAGAATATTGCCGGTAGCTTGGTGAGTATTTCCCGGAGGAGGGTCCTGCAGCCGCTGAAAATGCCAACAATAAACGACAGATTGTGTTGTTTATTTGACAGGATGTGCCAATATTATATTCTTCTATTGAGTTTTTGAGGTAAAAATATTATGATTAGGTTGACCAGGTTTAACGGCACGGTTTTTATCCTGAACTGCGAATTGATAGAAACTGTCGAGGCGACGCCTGATACAGTTATTTCGACAATACACGGGAAAAAGTATACCTGTCTGGAGAGTGTGGACAGGGTGATTGAGGAAATTGTCGAATACAAAGGCAAAATACGACTTATCAGCCGTCTACACCAAGGATGAGGGGGCAGAAGAATTTGGAGTCAAAAGGTACGTTCTTTATATTGATCATCGTGGTAGCTGTTCTTACATTGGCGCTGGCTGCTTTGGCAGGATATCTTTTCCTCGTTCAGGGGACACCTGGCACGCATGCCGAGGCCAATCTGAATCCCGGACAGGCAGAAGAGGATCTCAAGCCGGAAGAGGCGGTCCGTTTGCCCTTATATGACAGCAAGAAATACTTTAATCTGAAAAACGAGGATCCCAAAAAGATTGCAGTCATTCAGGTGAGTGTGTACCTCAAATGCATTGGCAAGCTGAAAACGGACAAAAAGGCGAATGTGGAAGAAATGGTTACGGCTTATACTCCGGAAATCCAGGAAAAGGTGATGAGGTTTTTTATGAACCTTACCCTGGAGGAGGTCAAAAATCCGGAAGTCTTCGACAGCGCAAAAGAGTCTTTAAAGACACAGATCAATGAGATTTTGAATACGGGCAGGAAAGAACCGGAGAAAATCGTTTATGAAGTAATATTCAGCGAATGGTTTTACCAGTAGGAGGTGGTTTTAAGTGGGAGATATTCTTTCTCAAAATGAAATAGATAATCTGCTTAAGGCCCTGAGTACAGGTGAATTAGATGCCGAGCAGATCCAGACCACCACCCAGGAAAAGAAAGTAAAGAGCCATGACTTTAAAAGAGCCAGCAAGTTCGCAAAAGATCATATAAAAACGCTGAACATCATCTATGACAACTATGCGAGGCTTATTACCAATTTTCTTACCGGCTATCTCAGAACCCTGGTCCAGGTGGACGTCGTTACGGTAGAGGCCTTACCTTACAGCGACTTCAGCAATTCCGTCTCAAACCCTGTGATCCTGGCAGTGATCGACTTTGCGCCCCTGACAGGCACCATCGTACTGGAAATAGAGCCTCATGTCGCTTTTGCCCTGGTGGACAGGATCCTGGGCGGCAAAGGCACATCCATGGACAAGGTGAGGGAATTCACCGAGATAGAGCTTGCAATCATTGAGCGTATTATCATACAGATACTCAACCTGATGCGCGAGCCGTGGGAAAACGTCATTTCCATACGGCCCAGGCTGGACAAGATCGAAACCAATGCCCAGTTTGCGCAGATCGTTGCACAAAACGAAACCGTGGCGCTCATTACCTTAAGCGCAAAAGTCGGCGATGTAGACGGAATGATCAATATCTGCATACCGCATATGGTAGTGGAACCGATCGTTTCCAAATTAAGCACCAGGTTCTGGTTCTCCAATATCCAGAAGGAAGCTACTCAGGAGATGAAAGTAGCAATTGAAAACAAGGTACAGAATACTCCTGTACCGGTAAAGGCAATCCTTGGAAAAACAACGATATCGGTAAGCGAATTCATCGATTTGCAGCTGGGCGACGTACTTCCACTTGACTCAAATGTGAATGACGACATGGAAGTGTTGGTTGGTGAAATGATGAAGTTTTATGCCAAGCCCGGCGTCAGGAAAAACAAGGTAGCCCTTAAAATTACCAGGGTTCTTAAAAAGGAGGATGAATAGCATGGGTGATATGCTTTCTCAAGCTGAAATAGATGCATTGCTAAGCGGGTCTTCATTCAACGGTTCCGCAGCAGTTGAAGATAATTCGGAATTGCTTACCTCGCAGGAAATCGATGCACTGGGCGAAATCGGAAACATCAGCATGGGCACTTCCGCTACGACGCTTTTTACCCTGCTGGGTCAAAAAGTAATGATAACGACGCCGAAAGTCACGGTTGCCACGTGGGAGGAATTGTCAAACGACTATCCGCTTCCCTTTGTGGCCGTTAAGGTTGAATACACCCACGGCCTGGTAGGAAGCAATCTTCTTATCATGAAGGAACAGGATGTAAAAATAATTACCGACCTGATGATGGGGGGAGACGGGAGCAATACCGGCGGAGAGCTGTCGGATCTTCACTTGAGCGCAATCAGCGAAGCCATGAACCAGATGGTGGGGTCTTCTTCCACCTCCATGTCTTCCATGTTTGACAAAAGAATCGATATTTCGCCGCCCAAAGCGTTCACTATGCAGTTTCAGAACGGCGAGACCTATATGGACATCGACCCTACGCAGAAAATTGTTAAAATCGCATTCAAAATGATTGTGGGAAATCTTATCGACAGTGAAATCATGCAGATTCTCCCTGTACCTTTTGCAAAGACGCTTGTTGACAATTTGCTCAATATGGATGCCGGCGGAGACCAATATGCGGCTCCCGAAGCGCCGAAACCCCGGCAGCCGGAGCCTCAAAAGCGACCGGCCCCACAGCCCGCCCCGCCTCCGCAGCAGCCTTCCTATGGGCGTAATGCTCCTCCTGCGCAGCATATGCCTGCATATGAGCAGGATTACGGATATGAACATGAACAGCCCGCCGTGTTCAATACCGGGAATGAGAACAGGCAGCCCAAGGCACCGGTCAATGTTCAGCCTGTTCATTTTCAATCCTTTGATGATGGCAAGATCGTACTTGAAAAGAAAAATATCAGCCTCATTATGGATGTTCCTCTGCAGGTAACGGTAGAGCTGGGCCGCACCCAGAAGCTGATCAAGGACATTCTGGAATTCGGGCCGGGTTCCATCATCGAGCTTGATAAGCTGGCAGGCGAGCCGGTGGACATAATGGTCAACGGGAAACCCATTGCCAAGGGCGAGGTAGTGGTTATAGACGAGAGCTTTGGTGTGAGGATCACCGACATTATCCATCCGTCAAAGCGGCTTTAAAGGTGTATGGTTTTTTTTGAGTTTTCCTTCAGGAAAATGCCTGCCTTTCTTCGACAATCCGCAACATTACATCTTGAATAAAAGCTCGAGAAATGGTAACATTGTCCTAACAGCTATTCTATACATAAACAGGGGAGAAAAAAATATGGGAAAAAGGATTCTTATTGTTGACGATGCTGCATTTATGAGGATGATGATTAAGGACATTCTTTCAAAAAACGGCTATGAAGTGGTCGGAGAAGCCGAACATGGAGGACGTGCAATAGAGAAGTACAAGGAATTGGTTCCCGATCTGGTAATTATGGACATCACAATGCCTGAGGTTGATGGTATACAGGCTGTCAAAGAAATCAGAAAAATAAACACCGATTCACAAATCATCATGTGCTCGGCAATGGGGCAGCAGGCGATGGTTATCGAATCCATCCAGGCAGGGGCCCGGGATTTTATTGTAAAGCCCTTTCAGGCGGAAAGAGTGGTTGAAGCCGTGAAAAAGGTCCTGGGGTGATGGGGGGACCGGAAAGCGGAGTTGGGTTATGAATCCATTTGAGGTCATGTTGTTTCTTCTGGGCTTTGGGGCGATACTGTTTCTTACTTATGTCACGACCAGGTACCTTGCCGGCAAATCCAGCAAGGCAATGAAGGGCAATTATTTGAGCATCGTCGAGACCATCAGCCTGGGCGCCGACAAGAGAATCCACCTCGTCAAGGCAGGAGAGAAGCATATTCTGATTGCGTCGACATCAAAAAGCATTGAATATCTTACCGAACTGGAACTCTACAGGGAAGAGGCTTCAGATGATTCCGAGGCTCAGGGCGCACAAAATGTTTTTGACTTTAAATCCTTATTTGAAAAATACATGAGCATGTATAAAAATAAAAAAAATGTTTCTTTCAGGCCGGATGCGGATTTGCCTGCCAACCACGGGGAAGGGGAAAAATTCAGGTTTAATCTGCAGAAGCTTAAGAATATTACGCAAAAGATAAACACTCAGATTGAAAAAGATGGGGATGACGCCACGGATGAGGAATAAGCCAAGAGGTCTGCAAATCGTAATTGTACTTATCATACTTGTGTTTTTTGCTTCAAATGCCTATGCCGAGCCATCGGTTCCTTTCAAATTCGGGTTTACCGTAGAATCGGCGCAGAACCCGGAGGATGTCTCGGCCAGTATTCAGATCATTCTTCTTCTTACGGTACTTACACTGGCCCCTTCCATTCTCATTATGATGACCGCCTTCACAAGAATCATCATCGTCCTGTCATTTTTAAGAAACGCGCTGGGGACGCAGCAAATGCCGCCGAATCAGGTCTTGATTGGGCTCGCTTTATTTTTGACGCTTTTTGTCATGATGCCGGTTTTGAACGAAATCAATACCGAGGCACTCCAGCCATACACCAACGGTGAAATAACCCAGGAGGCGGCGCTGGAAAAATCCTCCGACACAATCAAAGGCTTCATGCTTAAACAGTTCGGAGACAATGAAAAGGATCTGAAGCTGTTTGTAACGCTGGCAAAAATACAGACACCGGTGGATCCGAAGACATTGCCGCTTACCGTTGTCATCCCTGCCTTTATCATCAACGAGCTGACCATTGCCTTTAAAATCGGGTTTTTGATTTTTATCCCGTTTCTGATCATCGACATGGTGGTTTCCAGCACCCTGATGTCCATGGGGATGATGATGCTGCCGCCGGTAATGATATCGCTGCCGTTTAAGATCCTTCTGTTTATCATGGTAAACGGATGGAATCTGGTAACGCAGACCGTCGTAAACAGTTTTGTAAGGTAGCGGCGGCAGAATGCGTTGTGTTGCGGGCGGGCCGATGGCGGCGAAAAAGTGTAGGGGCGCGCATTGATATGTGAATTCTTTTGGCAGGAGGGAGATATGGATCAGGGAACAGTAATTAATATTGCTCAAAACGCCTTATGGATCGTGATCCTGGTTTCGGCGCCAATGCTGGGACTGAGCCTTATTGTCGGCTTGGCTGTGAGTATATTCCAGGCTACGACCCAGATACAGGAGCAGACTCTGGCGTTCATACCGAAGATTCTGGCAGTTATTACGGCTGTCGCCGTATTCGGATTCTGGATGCTAAATACACTGAAAGAGTATACTGAGAATCTGTATAACAATATAAACCAGTATATAAGGTAAAGGGACACACCCACATGAGGTATTCCTCACGGGCATGAACAGGAAGCAGCAGTTACGGGGCTGGGGAATGTCCCTTTTTGAATGGGTGAAGGGACACACCCACGTGAGGTATTCCTCACAGGCGTGAACAGGAAGCAGCAGTTACCGGTCTGGGAATGTCCCTTTTTGAACAACGTCACAGTCCCCCTCATCTTAGGGAGGTTACGGATTAAAAAAGCTGTCAGAGGTGGGTTGCAAACCTCAACTGACGTTGTTCAAACGCCACGTATAGGCGTGGCGCACGAAGTGTAGCGTAGGGCGAATTCATTTCGCCCGCAGCGAGGGGGTATGGGGGCATGCCCCCATTGGAAATTGAATGGTAAAGGAGGAAGAGGGTGCCGTTTCCAGCCGATTTGTTTTTAAACGGATTTGACGCTTTTTTGCTGATATTTGTCCGGATGACAGGGCTTTTCATTGTAGCACCGATTTTCGGGAGACGGAATATTCCTACTTACCTGAAGATAGGATTTTCGTTTTTTACTGCGATAATATTGGTAAACACAATACAGATTCCTGCGCCGGAAGCCTATGTTTCCATGCTGCAGGTGGCGTTTATGGCTGCAAAGGAGTTTATCGTAGGCATTACCATAGGATTTATCGCATACCTTGCTTTCACTGCAATCTATGTGGCAGGCGAGATAATCGACATGCAGATTGGTTTTGGAGTAGTGAACATTATGGACCCTATCAGCAATATTCAGGTGCCGATCACCTCCAACGTCTATTTCATCCTCAGCATGCTGGTATATCTTGCGGTAAACGGACACCATTCGCTGATTAAAGCGCTGTTTGACAGCTATACCGTAGTACCTCTGGGAACGGCGGTTTTTAACGCAGCCATCGCAGATAATTTGATGGCTGTCTTCGGAACTATCTTTGCCGTCGGCTTTAAAATTGCGGCGCCTGTAATAGCCGCCATTCTTATCACCGACGTTGCATTGGGGACCGTCTCGAGAATGGTTCCGCAATTAAATGTTTTTGTTATCGGGATGCCTTTGAAAATACTGGTGGGAATTGTTATCCTGATGGTAACGATCCCCATGTTCCTATATTTACTGGAAGGACTGTTCCAGGTAGTAGATACCGGAACAATAAATTACATAAAGGATATAAGCCCCCAATGATTGAGAAGATCAATCTGCAGTTGTTTGCACAAAGTGCAGGAGACAAAACCGAAAAAGCGACGCCCAAGAAGCGGAAGGATGCCAGGAAGAAGGGTCAGGTGCTCCAGAGCAGGGAAATCAGTTCTGCGCTGGTTTTAATGCTGGTATTTGTAACGCTGCGCATCTTTGGAAGCCATATGTACAATGAAATTTTGGTCTATACCAGAAAGGTGCTTACGGAGTATCCAAAGATCGAAGATATGTTCATGCCGGATATTCTGCTGAAGGTTTTCGTAGATTCCGTCACTGTCTTTTTAAAAGTAACGGCGCCTGTTCTTGCAGTGGCATTGCTGACGGGTCTTGCTGCCGGATATGCACAGGTGGGCTTTTTATTTACGCTGGAGACCCTGGCGCCCAAGTTCAGCCGGATCAATCCTTTCAGCGGGTTTAAAAGGATCTTTTCTCCCAAGGGCGCCGTTGAACTGGTCAAGGCCATACTGAAGATCACCGTTATCGGTTATGTAGCCTATTCTTATTTAAATGGCCAGGCTGAAAGCATTGTGAAAATGATGGACATGGATGTTATCCGTATTGCGGCGATGATCGGCACCGTATCCATCAATATAGCCATCAGGATTTGCATTGTGCTGATCATTCTGTCGCTGTTCGATTACGCATACCAGTGGTGGGAATACGAGAAAAACCTTAAAATGACCAAACAGGAGGTCAAGGAAGAATACAAGCAGACGGAAGGCAACCCGGAGATCAAATCAAAAATAAAGCAGAAACAAAGGCAGATGTCCATGAGAAGAATGATGCAGGAGGTACCCAAGGCAGATGTTGTCATTACAAACCCCACACATTTTGCATGCGCCATAAAATACGACTCCGGTGTTACGGACGCCCCCGTGCTTGTTGCCAAGGGGCAGGATTACATCGCAATGAGAATAAAGGAAGTAGCAAAGGAAAGCAAAGTGGAAATCGTTGAAAACAAGGTATTGGCAAGAACACTTTATGATACCGTGGATATAGGAAAGGCAATCCCACCGGAGCTTTACCAGGCGGTTGCCGAGATACTGGCGTTCGTATACAGCCTCAAAGGCACTACAAGAGCGGTATAGGCGAATGAAAGGAGGGGCAAATAATTGAAAACTCGTGATATGTTTGTACCAATATTGATTATTTGTATCATATTGACATTAATTATTCCGTTGCCGGAATATATGCTTGATATACTGCTTGCGATCAATATAATATTCTCTGCGATTATTCTCCTAAATACAATTTATTTGAAGGAACCCTTACAGCTGTCAATCTTTCCTTCGCTGTTGGTTATTACCACCATATTCAGGATGTCACTCAACATTACAGCCTTGAAGCTTATTCTGGGAAGCGGCGCAGCAGGGCGGGTGATAGAAGGCTTTGGCACCTTTGTCGGCGGAGGGAATCTGGTTGTAGGCTTTATCATGTTCCTTGTCATCATGATTGTCAACTTCCTGGTTATTACCCGTGGCTCCGAGAGGGTGGCGGAAGTAGCTGCAAGGTTTACCCTGGACGCAATGCCCGGAAAGCAGATGGCCATCGATGCCGACCTCAATTCCGGCCTGATCAATGACGTTGAGGCGAAAGAAAGACGCAGAAAAATACAGAGGGAAGCAGATTTTTACGGCGCCATGGACGGCGCCAGCAAATTTGTCAAGAATGACGCCATCGCCGGAATCATCATTACCGCCCTCAATATCATCGGCGGACTGATCATTGGTATGGTCATGCGGGGAGAGAGCCTTGGGGAAGCGTCCCAGACCTATACCATCCTGACAATTGGCGACGGGCTGGTCAGCCAGATTCCGGCCCTTATGATTTCAGCAGCCACCAGCTTTATCGTAACCAGGGCGGCTTCGGATTCAGACATCAGCCAGGACATGGTGAAGCAGATTTTCAGCAATCCGAAGGTTTTGTTTATTGCGGCAGGCCTCAGTGTGGTTCTGTCCTTATTCCTTTCGCCCATACCCTTCCTTCTGCTGGCAGTAATCCTGACATTCCTGGGATATACGCTGATGCAGCAGCAAAAGGTGGCCCAAAAGCAGCAGGAAGTAACAGTGGAGGAAAATGAAGTCGAGGAAATAAGGAAGCCGGAAAATGTCGTTACCCTCCTGCAAATCGACCCCATCGAATTGGAGTTCGGCTATGGTGTCATTCCCCTTGCCGACGTAAACCAGGGCGGAGATTTGCTGGACAGGGTGGTCATGATCCGGCGCCAGCTGGCCCTTGAGCTTGGGATGATCGTGCCCATCATACGGCTGCGGGACAACATACAGCTTACGCCTAATGCCTACCAGATAAAAATCAAAGGAGTAGAGGTAGCCTCCGGAGAACTGATCCTTGACCATTTTCTCGCCATGAACCCCGGCTTGGCCGACGAGGAACTGGAAGGCGTCAAGACGACGGAACCTGCCTTCGGACTGCCGGCGACATGGATTGGCGAAAGTCAGCGGGATAAGGCTGAAATGCTTGGGTATACCGTTGTTGATCCGCCGTCCATCATTGCCACACACCTTACCGAGATCATAAAGAAGCATGCCAATGAATTGACCGGAAGGCAGGAAGTACAGGTGCTTGTCGACAATATTCGGCAAAGCTATCCCGTCATCGTGGATGAATTAATTCCCAAGCTGATGGGCGTAGGTGAAATACAGAAGATTCTGGCAAATCTCCTGAAGGAAGGCGTATCCATCAGGGACATGGTGACCATCCTGGAAACCCTGGCGGATCACGCGGCCGTAACCCATGATACCGATCTGCTGACGGAATACGTCAGACAGGCCCTGGGGAGGGCGATTTCAAAGAAATTCTTTACCGAGAGCAAGTCCAACGTCCTGACCCTGGATCCCAAGCTGGAGCAAATCATCATGGATTCGGTCCAGAAGACGGAAACGGGCTCCTACCTGACCCTGGAGCCCAATATGACCAACACCATTTTAGGGAATCTCTCAAAACAGGTGCAAAAGCTTCTTCAGTTGGGCCAGCAGCCGGTAGTTCTGGCATCGCCCGTCGTCAGGCTGTATTTTAAAAGGCTGGCGGATCAGATGATACCGGGACTGATTGTGCTCTCCTACAATGAGCTGGACCCTGGCCTGGAGATTCAATCAATTGGAGTGATAAGCACTTAGGACTCGTTAAAATATAACTTACGATAATCTTTTTCGGGGAACTACACTTAGCGCTCCATTCCCCGAAAAAGAATCGTAACTAATATTTTAGCCGATCCTTAGCTGGATTGTATATCCAATTCATGTGTGCTATTATAGTATATATATCTCGAAAAAACGAGGGAATTTATGAAAATACGCCGTTATATTGCAAATAACAACCAGGAGGCCATTTTAAAGGTTAAGATGGACCTTGGCAATGACGCATTAATATTAAATAGCAGAAAAGTCAGACAAAAAGGAGTTTTGGGGATTTTTTCCAAACCTAAGGTGGAAGTGCTGGCTGCAATTGACGAGTATGGACCCCGCAAGGAAGCCGAAACCCAGAAAGTGGAAGAAAAACCTGTAAATTCGACAACAGAAGCAGTCAATAAAATAAATTTTATCGAAAAAGAGGAAAAAATCGCCAACCTGGAGAATAAAATAACCAATATGGAGGATTTGCTGCAGAAAATCTACGGCCAGCTCCATAGGAAGGATAAAACGCCGGATTCAGGACAAAAGGGCGAGGTGCAGGAATCGACCTCGAAGGTGGCGCAGATTTTTTACAACAACATGGTCCGGAATGAAGTAGAGCCGGACATAGCAAAAAAGATCATTGACATCGTAACCGCCAAAGTAGGAGACAATGCCAGTGTAAATGATACGGCGGCAGTATTGTACAATATCATTGCAGGGATCATTGGAAAGCCGGAGATGGTCGAACCCTTAAAGAATGGAAAGCCGTCCGTAATAATTTTTGTAGGCCCTACGGGGGTAGGGAAAACCACAACGCTGGCGAAGATTGCGGCAAATTATCTCCTGAACCAGAAAAAAAGCGTTGGGCTGATTACCGCCGATACATACAGGATAGCGGCAGTGGAACAATTGAAAACCTATGCGGAAATACTGGGGATTCCGGTTTCGGTGGTTTATTCGGCGTCCGACATGAGCGATGCGGTCGGCCGGTACTCCGACAAAGATGTCATCTTGATTGATACTGCGGGCAGAAGCCACAGGAATAAAGTCCAGTTCGAGGAAATGAAGGCGATGGTCGCAGCTTCAGGCGCAGATGAGATTTACCTGGTTTTGAGTTCTACTACCAGCATCCGGAGCTGCATGGAGCTTCTCCGCAATTATGATTTCCTTCCGGACTACAAGCTGATTTTTACCAAGACCGATGAAGCTTCGGTGCTGGGGCTCATTTTGAATATCAGGTTCATCACCGGAAAGAGGCTGTCCTTCATGACCACCGGACAAAATGTGCCTGACGACATTGAAGTAGTGAATGTGGATAAAATTACGAAAAGTTTGATAGGGAGCATCATCTAGATGAATGATCAAGCTGAAAGATTAAGGCAGGTTATTGATAATTTAAAACTCAAGCATGCAGCGAGCCAGCCGCAATTTCCTTTTCAGCAGCCAAGACGATCTGCCAGGGTTGTTACCGTTACCAGCGGAAAAGGTGGGGTAGGCAAAACCAACATCACCATCAACCTGGCCATCGCATTAAGTGAAAAGGGGTTAAGGGTGGTTATACTGGATGCCGACTTCGGACTGGCAAATATCGATGTATTGTTTGGCATTGTTCCGCGGTATACGCTGGTGGATGTGATAAAGAACAAAAAAAACATTCTGGAGATTCTTTCGGAAGGGCCTAACAACATTAAATTCATCTCTGGCGGCTCCGGAGTGGAAGAACTGGTCAAACTGGAGAAGAACCAGCTTGCGAGATTTATGGAAAACATATCCCTTCTTGACAGGATAGCGGATATCATACTGATTGATACCGGAGCGGGACTGTCGGAGAACGTAATGAGCTTCGTCATGGCCGCAGACGACATACTCCTTGTCACAACACCGGAGCCTACGTCCATTACGGATGCGTATGCCTTGATAAAAATGGTGTCCAACCGTGACAGGGCCAAAAGGGTCAAGGTGGTCATCAACAGGGCTGAAAGTGTAAATGAAGCCAATGACATAGCCAATAAGCTTATGCTGGTGGCAGACAAGTTTTTGGGCATCAAGCTGGACCCCGTCGGTTTCATCCTGCAGGATGATGCAGTCATGAAAGCGGTGAAGCAGCAGCAGCCCTTTTTGATCTGTTATCCCAGGAGCCAGGCGGCGCGCCACATCAAGGAATTGTCGGGAAAGCTGGTGGATAGCGGAAGCAATGTGCAAGCCCTGAGGGACTATGGGGTGAAAGGGTTCATAAACAGACTGGTGAGTATCATGAAGGCATGATTCAAGCAGTGAAATACATAGATAACAAGCAGTGCAAATTGGGGAAAAAGGGTTGATATTGGGGTTATGTCCGATCTGATGAATGTATTGGTGGTTGACGATTCGGCTTTCATGAGGAGAATCATTTCCGACATCCTGAAAAGTGCCGGAGACATAAATGTGGTCGGCACTGCCAAGGATGGATGCGAAGCATTGCAAAGGGCAAGGGAGCTCAATCCGGATGTTATCACGCTGGATGTGGAAATGCCGGTGATGGATGGACTCAGCTGTTTACGGGAGCTTCAAAAAATAACAAATGTCCCGGTGATTATGCTGAGCAACCATACGCAGGGCGGTGCCAGAGCTACCATTGAGGCGCTTGAGGCAGGCGCCGTGGACTTTATAGCAAAACCCACCGGCTTGTTTGATATCAACGGAGATGAGAAAAGACAGGAGATCGTTGACAAGATACGGATGGTCAGAAACGTAAAGAAGGGCAAGGTTGCCGCCCACAGCAAGGTAAAGATTTCAAAAGCCCTTGCGGCGGATAGCGGTTCGACCCTGAAAACAATTGTTGCCATCGGTACGTCAACAGGCGGTCCGAAGGCATTGCAGGAAGTCATACCCTATATACCGGGAAACATACCTGCGGCCATCCTTGTGGTACAGCATATGCCGCCCGGGTTTACAAAATCCCTGGCCGAACGGTTGAACAGCCTTAGCGACCTTACCGTCAAGGAAGCTGAAAATGAGGATATAATCAGGCAGGGGCACGTGTATATTGCCCCGGGGGATTACCATATGACGGTGCGGAGAAGCCCGGACGGCACCCTGAGGACAATGCTGGACCAGAATCCCACGGTGGGCGGCCACAGGCCTTCGGTAAACGTGTTGATGAATTCCATTGCAGAGACCGGATATCCCCACGTCATTGGCGTGATCATGACCGGGATGGGGGCGGACGGGAGCGAAGGGATCCGTAATATAAAAAAACGCAATAAAGGTTTTATCATATCCCAGGATGAAAAATCCTGCGTAGTGTACGGAATGCCGAGGTCTGCCGTACAAACCGGCATGGTGGATACGGTGGTGCCTCTTAATCGAATAGCAAATGAGATTGTCAAAAATTTGGGGGTGTTATAGTTTATGGACATGAGTCAATATCTGGAAATTTTTATTGAAGAGACAAAGGAACATTTGCAAAGTCTCAATCAATGCCTGCTTCAGTTGGAAAAAACGCCTGAAGACGGTTCAATTCTAAATGAAATCTTCAGGGTTGCCCATACATTAAAAGGGATGTCCGGAACGATGGGTTTCAGCAGGATGTCCAGGCTTACACACGATATGGAGGACGTGCTGCACGCACTCAGAAGCAACGAACTGAAGGTATCTACAAAATTGGTGGATCTCCTGTTTAAATGCCTGGATGCATTGGAGAATTATACGAACAATATTGTCGAGTCCGGTACGGAAGGCAGTGAGGAGTACCTGGAGATCATACAGGCTCTTACCGGTATAAGCAAGAACAAGGCAGACTCCACGATAGAAGAACCTCAGGCTTCTTCAGGTACAGCTGCAGCTGCTGTTTCCGAACCACAGGAGCAGCAGAAGGAAATAGTAATAAACCAGTATGAACAAAATGTTATCAACAAAGCCTATGAGATTGACAACCGGGCTTACCAGATTACCGTGATCCTGAATAAGGGCTGCCTGTTGAAGTCAGCCAGAGCCTTTATCATTTTCAGGACGCTGGAAAAATATTCCGAAGTGATAAAGTCGGAACCCAAGGTTCAGGATATTGAAGATGAAAAATTTGAAAATGAATTCACGGTGGTTGTGGTTACCAGGGAAGATGCCGAGTTGTTCAACAGAGAGCTGAACTCCGTTTCAGAGGTAGAACGTGTTTTGATAAAAGCCCTTCCGCCCGTTAAAACCATTGAGGAAACGGCGGCGAAGCCCGAAGCTCCGGCAAACGTTTTAAAGGAAAAAGAAAGGGAGAAGCCGGATGATGTACAGCCGGCAATTGAAGCTGACAACGAGTCGGCTCAGCAAAAAGAGGATGCCAGCGTGAAAAAGGCAAAGACCGGAAAAACCGTAAGGGTGGATATAGACCGCCTCGACGTGCTGCTGAACCTGGTAAGCGAGCTGATTATCCAGAAAACAAGGCTGGAAGGCCTGGAAGGCATTGAAAGGACGCCGGATTATATTGAGACCATCGAATACCTGGAAAGGATTACGACAAATCTCCATGATGCCGTTATGAAAGTCAGAATGGTTCCTGTTGAGACAGTGTTCAACCGCTTTCCGAGAATGATCAGGGATATCACCAGGGATCTGGGCAAGGAAGCGGAGCTGGTCATGTCCGGTGAAGAAACCGAGCTGGACAGGACGGTAATTGATGAAATCGGAGAACCTCTCATCCATCTGCTCAGAAATGCGGTGGACCATGGGATAGAATCGGTCGAGAAACGCAGGGAGATGGGGAAACCTGACAACGGCAATATCTATCTCAGAGCCTATCAGGATGGAAACAACGTTGTGATCGAAGTTGAAGAAGACGGCCAGGGAATCAATGTGGAAAAGGTCAAGAAAAAGGCCATCGAAAGAGGCCTGGTCAGCAAGGAAATCGCTTCCGGCATGTCCAAAAAGGATATCATCGATTTCCTTTTCAAGCCAAGCTTCAGCACGGCGGACAAAGTGACAGATCTATCCGGCAGGGGCGTCGGTTTGGACGTTGTCAAAACCAAAATCGAAGCCCTGGGCGGCACGGTGGATGTGGAAAGCGAGATGGGCAAAGGCAGCAAGTTCATCATCCGGTTGCCGCTCACCCTTGCCATTATTCAGGCATTGCTGGTACTGGTGGGCAATGAGAAATATGCCCTCCAGTTGAGCTCCATCCAGCAAATCACAAATATAACGCCTGATGAGATTAAGTTGGTGCAAAAGCAGGAAGTAGTGCTTCTGCGGAATACCATCATACCGGTGATCAGGCTGGACAAAGTACTGGAAGTACCTGCGACGGGCAGCGAAACCGTACAAAAAACGCTAAAGCTGGTAATTGTGAAAAAGGGGGACAGGCTTTTCGGGCTGGTTGTGGACAGGATTCTCGGCCAGCAGGAAATCGTCCAGAAGTCCCTTGGCAAATACCTTTCAGGCATAAAGATAATATCAAGCGCCACCATCCTGGGCGACGGAAATGTTGCCTTGATTCTGGATGTTAATTCACTGGTGCATTAATGGAAAATCAGGATAGAGAGAATAAGGGGGGCGTACCGTATGGATGAGATTATAACGACAGCTTTGAAAAAATTTCTGGTATTCAAGCTGGGAAATGAAGAATATGGGATCGATATCCAGAAAATAACCACCATCATCGAAAAGGACATGAATATCGCCAGAGTGCCCAAAACACCTGCATTCCTGAAGGGCGTCATAAACTTAAGGGGCGAGATCATTCCCATAATCCATCTGCGCAGAAGGTTTGGCCTTCCGGAAATGGAAGATACGGAAGAAACAAGGATTATTATCGTCAAATTGGACGAAATAGTCATAGGGCTCATTGTGGATGCGGTAGCTGAAGTTGTTGAGCTGGACGAGGAATCCATAGAAAACGTAACAAACTTCGGAGGGGTGCTTTCAGCCGAGTATTTGTTCGGTGTCGGTAAAATCAACGGAAGGATTGTCACCCTGCTCAACCTTGACAAGCTGATAAGCCTTTCGGAGGGCGTCGAACTGATGCAGGGCGCTATTGGCGCATCCGTATGAATATGGGCGGCGGCAATAAGGACGGACTGCCGATGGCCGCCCCTGCATGAAATAACGAGGCGACAAAAATATCCCCCGCCTCGTTGAAACTCCCTGCGGTAAGGAAATTTGTCTACAACCGACAAATTTCCTTTGAATTAGGTCGTTATAAAGGAGATGTTGCATGGTTCAGGGTATTGATGATTTAAACAATTTGCAAATTGACGTACTGAAAGAGATTGGCAATATCGGGGCAGGCAATGCAGCCACTGCGCTGGCAAAGATGCTCAACAGGAAAGTGGACATGGAGGTTCCAAGGGTCAAAATCATGGAGTTCTGGGATGTCAGCGAAACTCTTGGCAGCGCTGAGAGCATTGTTGCAGGCATTTTGCTGAAGGTTGCAGGGGACCTTACCGGCAACATCATGTTCATCCTGCAGCTTAAAGATGCCGCATTGTTGGTTGATATGCTGATGGGGCGTCAGTCGGGCGAATTGCATGAGTTTTCGGAATTGGAAGTTTCAGCCCTCAAAGAGATCGGAAATATCCTTGCCGGATCCTACCTCTCCGCGTTGTCCGCCTTGACAAACCTGAAGATCAAGCCCTCTGTACCGGAGCTTGCCATTGACATGGCCGGCGCAATCCTGAGCGTTCCGGCAATTGAATTCGGCAAGGTTGGGGATACCGTCCTTTATATTGAGACAGAGTTTTCAGACGGAGACGAAAAAGTTGTCGGTGATTTCTTCCTGGTACCGGATGTGGAAACCTATGATATTTTATTGAAAGCTTTAGGGGTTACTGGATAAATGGACAACGTTATAAAAGTAGGAATGGCCGACCTGCAGTCATCAAAGCATCCATGCATTCTTACGACTTTGGGGCTGGGATCCTGTGTAGGAATCGCGCTTTATGACCCGCAAAGGAAAATCGCCGGACTGGCGCACGTTATGTTACCTTCAAGCTTGCAGGCCAGAAACAATACAAATATAGCCAAATTTGCAGATACGGCCATTGTGAAGTTGGTTGACGACATGTGCAGGCTGGGAGCGAACAAAGCCTGCATTGTTGCAAAACTGGCAGGCGGGGCGCAGATGTTTTCCTTCGGCGATACATCCGAGATGATGCGGATCGGATGGCGCAATGTGGTTTCGGCAAAGGAATCGCTGGGAAAAATGAAAATACCCATATTGGCGGAAGATACGGGAGGAAATTTCGGAAGGACCATCGAGCTTTCCTCCGGGGACGGTAAACTGCTTATTAAGACCATTGGACATGGTGTAAAGGAGATCTAGCAAATGGAGAGTATCCACAAATTGCCGTTTCTGCTTGGCGGATCCATGGCGGTTGTTGTAGGATTAATCAGTTACATATCCGGTTCGGCTGCTCAGACGGTCTATTTAAGAATGGCCGTTGTGCTGGTGGTTTTTTATATCCTTGGCGGTATTGTCCGAAACACATTAAACGCGATAAAGGATGAAATGAGGGAAAAAGAAGAACAGCGACTACTGGAAGAGAAGGCGCAGGATGAGGCGATGGCGGGCGAGGCTTCCCCAAAAGGAACTCAGACGGTGCAGCCGGGTGAACACAAGGTGGATCTTGTTGCAGATGATTTTGACGATTTTACTCCTTTGACCGTCAGCCAGGTCATTGCGTCAAAAACAAAGTAATAATTTTGAATAGTATACGAATGAAAAGTAGGGGGCATGGAGGCTAAAATGTCAACTAGCAGTAACAGACAGAATGATCTGTGGAAACAGTACCATAATACAAGAGACCCTTCCATAAGAGAGACGCTGATCCTTGAGTATTCGCATCTCATCAAATTCATCGCCGGCAGGTTGAACATCTACTTCGGCTCCAATGTGGAGTATGACGATCTGGTGGGATTTGGTGTTTTTGGGCTTATTGACGCCATCGACAAGTTTGATGTCGGCAAGGGTGTCAAATTTGAAACCTATGCCTCTCTCAGGATACGGGGCTCCATCATTGACAGCATCAGGGAGATGGATTGGGTGCCCAGGTCCTTGCGGCAAAAGAGTAAAGAGCTGGAAAAGGCCTACTGGGAAATTGAAAATGAGCTGGGGCATTCGGCCTCCGATAAAGAGGTCTCGGAGAAACTGGGGATTTCCATTGATGAATTCTATAAACTGCTGAATGAAGTCAATGTTTCCTCCATGGTGTCGTTAGAGGATTTTTTGGAGCAAAATTATGAAATAGGCGTCGACGTACCCAATGCAACCCGTGAGGACAGACCGGAGCTTCAGGTGGAGCTCAGCGAATTGAAAAATCTGCTGGGAGATGCGATAAACAAGCTTCCTGAAAAGGAGAAAACGGTACTTTCGCTGTACTATTATGAAGAATTGACACTAAAAGAAATAAGTGCGATAATGAAGGTGTCAGAATCCCGTATATCTCAGCTTCATACCAAGGCAATCATGAGATTGCGAGGCAAGCTGGCGAGGCACAAATCCTTGCTGCATGAATAATTAGCCGGAGGGGGAGGGCCAGGTTTTGAGTGATTCGAAAACCACAGGGAATAATTTAAATAGCGGTTTTTTTGAGCTTAGCTACAGGGAGGATGGAGTGTTTCTTTCCGTCTATCCGTCTGTGGATAAGACGAAGCCGGCAGAAGCCAGGGATGTTTTCGACAAATTGGCAAAGAAGCTGGTTCGTGGCTATTCCAGGGAAATTGTCGAAGCGGCTGTCAAAAAAGCGGACAGGACTCCCGTTAAGATCGCCGAACCTCAGGAAGAGGTGAAACTCAACGCGTCCGTCAATGTAATGGTTACTCCCGACAAAATGAAAGCCTTTATTTCCTTCAATTCTCCCGAAGGCGGAAGGATGCTGACGATGGAGGAAGTCCTGGAGGCCTTGACCAAAAACGGCGTCCTGTATGGCATCAACCGGGTGAATTTGGAGACCGTGGTCCATTATCCGGTATTTAACGAAATGTTTTGCGTGGCCGAAGGCATGATGCCGGTAAATGGCCAGAATGGACGGGTCCAATTCTATTTTGACATCAAAAGGGATGGAAAACCTGCCATTATGGAGGATGGAAGAGTTGATTTCAGAGAGCTCAACCTGATCGAAAGCGTAACGAAGGGACAGAAGCTTTGCGAGCTGGTTCCGCCGGTGCCCGGGGTACTTGGAAAAACCGTTTACGGAACCGATGTTTATCCTGCGGAAGGAAAGGTGGCGGTTTTACCCAAAGGTAGAAACGTAGCCTTGAGCGAAGACGGTTTAGCCGTTGTATCCAACATCGACGGCCAGGTTCAATATATTGAAGGTAAAATTAATGTTTTTTCCACCTATGAAGTACCTGCCGATGTTGACAATTCCACAGGCAACATTAGTTTTGTGGGAAATGTCAGTGTCCGCGGGAATGTCCTTTCGGGCTTTTCCATTGAAGCCGGAGGCAATGTGGAGGTCTGGGGCGTTGTAGAAGGCGCCGTTATAAAAGCAGGCGGCGACATTATCCTCCGAAGAGGAATGCAGGGAATGGGCAAAGGCGCTTTGATAAGCAAAGGCGATATTATTGCCAGATACATAGAATACAGCAATATAGAAGCAAAAAACAACATCAGCTCGGAAGCCGTAATGCACAGCAGTATCAAATGCGGCAACAAGCTGGAGCTTTCCGGCAGGAAGGGCCTTTTGGTCGGCGGCAGCTGCAAGGTGGGAAAGGAAATTGTCGCCAAGGTCATCGGCTCGCACATGGCCACGGTAACAGACATTGAAGTGGGTGTGGACCCCTCGCTCAGAGAACGTTACAAAGCTTTGAAGGAAGAGCTGAATACGCTGGAAGCCGACTTGAAAAAAGCCGAGCAGGCCATCGCCATATTGAAAAAGCTGGAATTTGCCGGCGCCCTGACGCCCGACAAGCAGGAAATGATGACGAAAAGCGTGCGGACCAGGGTGTTTTTTACCAATAGGATCGCGGAAATAAAAGAGGAAATGCAAAGGATTGAAGCAAATCTTCAGCAGGAGGCGTTTGGTAAAATAAGATGCTTCAACGTAATCTATCCGGGAACAAAAGTCGCCATCGGTTCCTGCCTTATGTATGTGAGGGAAAACCTGCAATATTGCACCTTATACAGAGACGGCGCGGATGTGAGAATTGGACCGATTGATAAATAACGAGGTAAAGAGACACACCTCAGCGTGAAGTGGGGCTCCGTAGTTTGAGGAATGTCCCTTTTTAAAAAGGATGTGATTTTATGTCAATCAAACCGGTGGATTTTCAGGTAATCATTCCGAGAACGGTTGAGGCTTCCAAAGCCAGCAACGATGAAAATCAGAAAAATTATTCAATGCAGCAGCAGCAGGCTGCAAACACGCAGACTATCGCCGATAACTCACTGAGACAGGTTTATTCGCAGAAGCGGGCACAGGATGCCAGGATAACAGAAAGACAGAAAGAGGAAGGTGACGGCGGCAAGAATCAAAAAAAGAAGGAAAAAACCGGAGGCAGTGCCGGCAGGGCCGGGAAAAAAAGCATGCAAACCAGCACAATTGATATAAAAATATAACGAGACACCCAAATATCCCCCACCGCTATAGGTGGCGGGCGCCGAATTGGTTTTCAGGCGGCGAGCATATCTCCCGCCCGGGGTGCATGGGCGAGCAGCAAATGCAAGGCATTTGCGACCAGCCCCGGTGAAACTCCGCTACGGTAAGGAAATTTTTCTACAACCGAAAAATTTCCTTTTGAATTGGGTCGTTAAAAATGGGTGTTTGCGCGGAAGGAAAAATAGGGGTACGGCAATGAATCAGTTTTATGTCAGTCTGATCTTCATCGGGATAATATTAATCAGTCTTTCCCTGATACTGGTTTTACTTGAAAAAAAGAAAGTATTTAGCTTTATAAATAATTATGAAAAAAAGAAACAGGAACTGGTGGAAATAATCTATGATGCGGAACAAATGATTGAAGAGTTGAATAAATTTTCCGACTATGTCGTAACCCAGATGGATTTTAAAAATGAAGAACTGGCCATGAATTTGAAAAAGGCCCAGGAAGAAATTAAAGCCCTGGCGCAAAGGTCACAGGATGCAGGAAGGATGCCGCAGGAAATAAATATCTTTCAAGATACGGAAGTTGCCGGCAATATAAAACCGGAAGCAGAGGTCCAGCCGGGGCCGGATGGTGTGGCAAATGAAACAATTGAACCAGCCGTTCCGGAGGAGTTCTTATTCAAACTAAACAGTGATATGGAATATGAAAATTTGATCGGGGGAAATAGCTTTTTTTATTCAGCCGGGGAGGAAAAGCCCCAGGATGGCAAATCAGATAAGGCAGTTGCCGGCAACAGCAAATACGAAGAAGTATTAAGGCTGTCAAGAAACGGAATGACCGAAGTGGATATAGCCAGGCGGCTAAACATCGGCAAGGGGGAAATACAGCTTATTCTGGAATTAAACAAGCAGTGACCGTGAGACGATATGTTCCAGGGAGGAAAGTATGACCAATTTCAGTGTCAAAAACATATTGCTGGGTATAGGCATAGGTATTATAATAACTTCCATCGCCGGCATGATTTATTTTGCCGGCTGGGATCCTCTGAAAAACCTCTCCGAAGCTGATCTCTTAAAGCTGGAGCAGCGGTATGGCCTGATAAAAGAGCCGCCATTGTCAACGGAAAACATTAAATAAAAAAGAAACGATCTTAAAAAAAGGGTTGCCTTTAGGCGGGGTATCATAGGAATAAAAAGTGAACCAAGTATAAATCCCTGTGGCGGGGCGGACAGTTTCGGCTGTCCGCCCTGCTTTTTTGTTTTGCAACGCACAAACAAAAACTATAAGTATTTTTCTTAATGAGTGAACCAAACGCCGTCCTGAATAATCTAATTGTCAGAGCTCAAGATATTATCGGTCGATAAGGAAAGGAACTTCATAATGCACATGAAAAGGAATAGCCGCAGTGAACAAAAATGATTTTACCGAACAAGTGATGGCAGCGGAGGAAACGCTATATCACATATCCAAATCCATTCTGAAGAATGACTGTGACTGCGCGGATGCCGTTCAGGAAACGATTATTACGGCATACAGCAAACTTCACAGCCTGAGGGATGAGCGATTCTTCAAGACATGGCTGTGCAGGATATTGATTAACGAATGTTACCGGATTTGTCGAGCCAACAAAAGAGTGGTGCCGCTTGAAGACTATATGGAAGCACGGTCTTCATCGGAACAGCAAAATGATCTGGGCTTGTTTGACGCCATCATGGAACTAAAAACAGAACTTCGACTGGTTATTGTCCTGCATTATATCGAAGGCTTTAAGACGATGGAAATGGCCGAAATTTTGAAAATACCGGAGGGTACGGTAAAAAGTCGTTTGTCGCGTGCACGAACAGAATTAAAGTCAGTTTTTGGAGAAAAGGAGGTTCTGACCCATGAACAATAACGATTGGAACAATGTTTTTCCT
Organism: Bacillota bacterium; assembly: GCA_023426125.1. GTDB lineage: Bacteria > Bacillota > Clostridia > Acetivibrionales > DTU013 > MnB-11. The sequence continues at coordinate 129,294 of JAFABI010000100.1, read as the reverse complement.
GAGGTCCCTCAGAGTTTTCATGAAAGAGTACAGCGTACATTGGACACTCAGATATTAAATAAAACCGGGAGGAAAAAAGTCATGAAAAAAAGATTTTTCATTGTACTTGCAGCCGTTATCGCGGGACTTGGCGTGACAGCAGCGGCTGCGCATGTTATACAATGGGATAGTAAACTTGCCCAGAGGTTCGGAGCAGATGAGCAGCAGCAAAACCAGCTGGCCTCGGACGGAGCCATGGCTTCCGTTGGCCAGACCGTGACGGAAAACGGCTTAACGGTTACGGCGCTTCAGACGCTTGGCGATAAAAACGGTGTCTATCTGCTATTTAGCGTCAAAGCACCGGAAGGAATCACACTGTCGGATGCAAACGGGTTGGATATAGATGTTGACATCGAAGGAGTCGGCCGTAATTTCGGCCTTACTTGCGGATTCATGATTAATAGCGACCTCACCGCATCGCCCTCCGGGTCAGCCAACGAGCGCTACTACGAAGTATATCTGGACAATAGGGAAAAGGAAGAGTGGAACGGTAAAACCATCACGGTTGACTTTGCAAATCTTACGGATGTCGAAGCATACGATAGCCCTACGGGAAATGAGCGCGTTGTCGTGGAAGGAAATTGGAGGCTGTCCTGGACCCTTTCTTATTCTGAACAGATGCAGACATTTGATATTAATAAAACGTATGAGGTCAACGGACATGAAGTCGTTGTAAAATCTGTCAATCTTTCTCCGCTGACGATGACGCTCGAGCTCGACGGAAGCGGGCTGGCTCAACTTGTCGCTAATTCGGATCTGAAGGAGGCCGGCAGCCTGTGTACTCTTTCGCTGATAAAAAAAGATGGAACCACGTTTGATTCATATTCTATGAAAGAAGGTTTCTCGGGTACTTCCTATAAGCGCGTGGACCGCTTTTACCGGGTTCAGGATGTGGAGCAGGTCACCGGACTCAAGCTGACCTTTTCCTGGGAAAAAGAAAACAATACATTGATCATTACACTGCCGTAAAAATCGGCATATCTGACAGAACAGCTTTCAAGGGGCAGCCTCCGCCCAACGAAAAACGCGAGTTTGGCGGATCCATCTCCATACCTAAATAAACAAAGTTGTATCCCTCCAAGCTCACGGGTTTGGAGGGATTTTCTTACAGACGCCCCGGTCACATTCACGGAGTTTTTTCTTGCGAGATTCATATCAATATGATATAATTGTGATATCAAAATAATATTGAATCAGGAGTGTGTTTTATGAAGGAAATTCCTAAAAAAGTACGGTCAGGACTGGAAATGTTTGTCCTTACATCATTGGTTTTGATCATTTCAGTTGTCTTTATTATTTTCGGCATTACAGCAGACAAGGGGATCTTCTATATCGTCAGCGTTGTTCTCTTTCTGGGATGGTTAGTGCTGCTCATGGGCTTTTTTACATTGCAGCCCAACGAAGCGGCGGCCTTGATACTGTTCGGGGACTACAAGGGCACGGTGAAAGTACCGGGCTGGCTTTGGGCAAATCCATTTTATACGAAAAGGAAAATATCCTTGCGGTCCAGAAACTTTAACAGCGACAAGCTGAAGGTAAACGATGAGATGGGAAATCCCATCGAGATTGCAACGGTTATTGTCTGGAGGGTCCAGAATACGGCGGAAGCATTGTTTGATGTGGACAATTACATCGAATACGTGGAAATCCAAAGCGAATCGGCATTAAGGCACCTGGCAGGATTGTACCCCTATGATGTGACGGATAACGAAAAGCAGCTATCTTTGAGAGGCAGCTCCGAGGAAGTTTCGGAAGCATTGAAGAAAGAACTGCAGGAAAGGCTGAGCAAAGCCGGAGTGACGGTGGAGGAGGCAAGGCTCAGCCATCTGGCATATTCGCCGGAGATTGCCGCGGCAATGCTGCAAAGGCAGCAGGCTTCAGCCATCATCGCCGCCAGGCAGAAAATCGTCGAAGGCGCGGTGGGAATGGTGGAAATGGCTCTCCACAAGCTGAATGAGAACGGGATCGTGGAGCTGGACGAAGAAAGAAAAGCCGCAATGGTAAGTAATCTTTTGGTCGTACTTTGCGGAGAGAGATCGACACAGCCGGTAATCAACGCCGGTACGCTCCATAATTAGTCCGTTGGAAAGAAGAATCTTAAATGGCTGAAAAAAAGACGATTTTACTCAGACTGGACCCAAAAATGTGGGAGGAAATCAACCGGTGGGCAGATGCGGAATTCCGCTCCGTAAACGGGCAAATCGAGTATCTGCTCCATGAAGCGATAAACAAGCGGAGAAAAGGGTCCGGGCCTAAAGGGACGCAGAAAAACAAAAGCGAATCATCTTGATAAGCATGAAAAAGCAGGGCGCGCTATTAGCGCGTCCGCAAATGCAATCCGGGTCAAAAAGCCTGCCGGACGGCCAGTGGCTGCCGAGATTGCCGCACTGTCGCTTGCAATGACAAATTAGGAAGGTGACAAATTACGATTTGAAGTTCTTGTTAAAAAATGTTTACATTTCAACGGCAATATGTTAAAATACATCAGTGCAATAAAAAAACCATGTGCTCGGTTGCTGGACACTCCGACCAATTACCTGGCTCATGGGGCTAATAAATAAGGAGGCTTTTTTAGCAATGGTAAAGGAACTAAAAACGGAAATCATCGACAAGTACAAGCTGCATGAAGGCGATACAGGTTCGCCGGAAGTACAGGTAGCGATTCTCACCGAGAGGATCAATCATTTGAACGAGCACCTGAAGCTTCACAAAAAGGATCATCACTCCAGAAGAGGACTTCTTAAGATGGTTGGACAGAGAAGAGGACTTCTGAACTATTTGATGGACAAAGATATAGAAAGATACCGTACAATTGTGGAAAAACTTAATTTAAGGAAATAATGGTGAGCGGAGATTTCCGCTCATTATTTTTCATAAATAAGACATAATAAATAAATAAGAACTGCAGTCCGGAAGGTATAGTACGAAATGCAGAGGCAGAGAACAGAGACTGGAGTCCGCATATGTGCAGGCATATACGGCTTCCAGTGTCCGTTTTCTGTTAACTGCCCTTTGTCTACGGCACTGCAGAATTAACAGAGGAGGCTATTTAATGAGTAAAAAATTTTCCATGGAGCTTGCCGGCAGGACCCTGACTATTGAAACAGGCAGACTGGCACAGCTGGCCAACGGAGCCGTACTGGTAAGGTATGGCGATACCGTTATTTTATCCACCGCCACCGCATCGGCTTTGCCGAGAGAAGGCATCGACTTTTTCCCTTTAAGCGTGGATTATGAAGAAAGACTTTATGCCGTAGGAAAGATTCCCGGAGGCTTTATCAAAAGGGAGGGCAAACCTTCCGAGAAGGCCATACTTACCTCCAGGGTGATCGACAGGCCTATCCGGCCGCTCTTCCCCAAGGATCTGAGAAATGATGTCACGGTCATCAACACCGTTATGTCGGTGGATCAGGATAATTCGCCGGAAGTCGCTGCAATGATCGGATCTTCGGCAGCCTTGAGCATATCGGATATTCCCTTCAACGGGCCGATCGGAGGGGTCGTGCTGGGATTGGTTGATGGCCAGGTCATCGTCAACCCGAACGCCGAACAAAGGGACAAAAGCGCAATGTATGTCACGCTGGCCGGCACGACGGAAAAGATTACAATGATCGAGGCGGGCGCCAGGGAAGTACCTGACGATGTGATGCTGGAGGCCATAAAAAAGGGCCATGAAGAGATCAAAAAGATTGCGGCGTTTATAAACGGCATCGTGGCCGAGGTAGGGAAGCCGAAATTTGCATATCAATCCTCCGAAGTTCCGGAGGACATCTTCAACGAAGTAAAGAAACTGGCGCATGAAAAAATGCGTGAAGCCGTATTGGCTACGGATAAGACGGTAAGAGACGATAAAGTGGCAAAGCTTACCGGGGAAGTCCAGGAAAGCCTGGCAGAAGCCTTCCCGGACAGCAAGGGCATTATCAATGAAGCCATTTACAAGCTGGAGAAAAAGGTTGTAAGAGCATATATCCTTGAAGAAAACAAGCGCGTCGACGGCAGAAGGCTTGACGAAATAAGGGCCATGGCCGCGGACGTATCGCTGCTGCCCAGAACTCACGGCTCCGGCCTTTTCCAGAGAGGACAGACACAGGTTCTGACGACGGTTACCCTGGGTGGCATCGGAGAAGTCCAGATGCTGGACGGAGTAGATCTGGAAGAAGAAAAAAGATACATGCACCATTATAATTTCCCCGGGTACAGTGTGGGCGAGGCTAAGACCTCCAGAGGGCCGGGAAGAAGGGAAATAGGCCATGGAGCACTTGCTGAAAGGGCCCTGGAGCCGGTTATCCCCAGCGAACAGGAATTTCCCTATGCCATCCGGCTTGTTTCGGAAGTACTGATGTCCAATGGCTCAACCTCCCAGGGCAGTGTTTGCGGAAGCACCCTGGCCTTAATGGACGCCGGCGTACCCATTAAAGCCCCAGTTGCAGGAATTTCGGCAGGTCTGGTAATTGATGAGTCAAATCCGGGCAGATTCATTACGTTTATGGATATCCAGGGGATTGAAGATTTCTTCGGAGATATGGATTTCAAGGTGGCGGGCACAAAGAACGGTATAACCGCCATACAGGTAGATATAAAGGTAGACGGGCTTACCCATGAGATCATACGGCAGGCCTTCGACTTAACCAAAAAAGGAAGATTCCAGATTCTTGACGAGGTCATCGCTCCGGTCATTTCCGAGCCGAGAAAAGAGCTTTCTCCCTATGCACCGAAGGTATATACCATGTCCATAGACCCGGACAAAATAAGGGATGTCATAGGGCCCGGCGGCAAGGTGATCAACAAGATCATCGCCGAGACCGGTGTAAAGATCGATATCGAGGATGACGGAAGGGTATTTGTAGCCACCTCCGACGAAAAAGCCGGATCACGCGCACTTCAAATCATTGAAGCCATCGCAAAGGAAGTGCAGCCCGGACAGATTTTCATGGGCAAGGTTACCAGGCTGATGACCTTCGGCGCATTTGTTGAATTCGTTCCAGGCAAGGAAGGGCTGGTCCACATATCCAAGCTGGATACAAAACGGGTGGCAAAAGTGGAGGACGTGGTCAGCGTAGGCGACGAAATCCTTGTAAAGGTGCTGGAGGTTGACAAGCAAGGCAGGATCAACCTGTCCAGGAAAGACGCAATGCCGGCGGAAGCGGAAATTAAACAATAGGGGATATATGTTTACTAAATATACATTGAGTAACGGCGTCAGAATCGTATATGAGAAAATACCTTATGTAAGGTCGGTTTCCATAGGGATATGGGTAAAAACAGGATCCAGGAACGAAAACAGGCAAAACAACGGAATTTCTCATTTTATTGAGCACATGCTGTTTAAAGGCACCGAAAAAAGGAATGCCGGAGAGATCGCCGAAAGCATCGACAACATCGGCGGACAGTTGAATGCCTTTACAGGCAAGGAATGCACCTGTTATTACGCCAAGACGCTTGATTCTCATATTGATCTGGTTTTGGACGTGCTCTCCGACATGTTTTTTAATTCCTTGTTTGCTAAAAAAGACATCCGTGTGGAGAAACGGGTTATTCTGGAAGAAATCGGAATGTATGAGGATTCGCCGGAAGAACTGGTGCACGATATCCTTTCCGAAGCGGTCTGGGATGGAAATCCCATCGGATACTCCATCCTGGGGACGCAGGAATCGCTCAAAAGCTTTAATCCTGAAATGATCAGAGAGTACATGGCAAACTACTACACACCGCAAAATACTGTCATATCAGTGGCGGGAAATTTTGAAGAAGCCTATCTGACGGAGCTGCTGGAGAAGTATTTTGGAGCCTGGTCTTCACCCAATGACCATAAAGTCGACTTCCAGGAAGTTGTATTCAGCAACGGGATCAAGACCAGGGAGAAAGAGACGGAGCAGGTGCATCTCTGCATTGGCTTCAATGGTATAGCTCACGGCAACGACAAGCTTTATTCCCTCCTCGCCGTAAACAACATTTTCGGCGGGGGGATGAGCTCCCGGCTGTTCCAAAAGATCCGGGAGAAAAAAGGCCTGGTCTATTCCATCTATTCCTATCCATCCGCCTATAAAAATGCAGGCCTGTATACCATCTATGCCGGGATGAATCCGGACAACTTAAACAGCGTGATGGAACTGGTGAGCACTGAAATAAAGCTGCTGGTTAAGCGTGGGATCAAGGCTTCGGATCTTGAAAAATCCAAGGAGCAATTAAAGGGCAACTATATCCTGGGACTGGAAAGCACCAGCAGCAGGATGAACACCATTGGTAAATCCGAACTGATGTTAAACCATATTGATACGCCGGAAGAGGTTCTGGCTAAAATCAATGCCATCACAATGGAAAGCATCGATGAAATTATCGACAATATTTTTTCCGGTAAGAAAATCGGGATTTCCATTGTAGGCGACATAAAACAGGTACCTGATCTTGCGGTACTAGATTTCCCGACCTGAAAAAAATTCTTAAAACCCTGATGGAGCCTGGATAAGGCTCTTTTTTTATTGCGTAAAAACAGGACCGGGCGTCATGAATCCCGGTTCCGGGCAATAAGACAAATGGTACTATATGTCTAAAATGTGATGGAACAAATTCTTCAGGAAATATAAGGCAGATTCATTATTTTATGTTAAATTCCGCCGGTATATAATTAAGAAAAACAAATGATATTATAAAATTTGAGGGAATTATGATGGATTTGCAGGAAAATCTTGATGAGATCCTGATTGAAACAGGGAAAATCAAGCTGGATAAATTAAAGGAAGCGTGGGAGATCCAGCGCCGGACAGAAAAGAGCCTGGAGGAAATCCTGCTGGAAATGCGGTGTGTCACAAAAGATGACATTAACCAGGCCAAAGCGCAAAGCATGGGAGTGGAGTATGTCCAACTGAAGGAACTGGGCAGCCCGGACCGGGAAATCCTTAAAAGCATTCCGAAAAGTCTTATATTAAAGCATAGCGTATTTCCTGTGGAAATTCGGGGCAAAGCCCTGGCGCTTGCTATGACGGATCCGAAGAACATTTTCATTCTGGACGATATCCGCATTGCTACGTCCCGGGAGGTCCTGCCGGTATATGCAGATCCGCTGGAAATAGGGAAGCTGATTGAAAAGCATTATGTTGAAAAAGAGCCTGTTGTACGCGAAATAGGGGATTTATTGGGAGAAAGTGAAAACGGGAATCCCGCAGGAAGGCCGGAAGCTTCCAGGAAGCATGCAAAAGGCGGCAGAGACGCCGAGGGCGAGAATCCGGCAATAAACAATAAAAACAAAATCAGCGGCATCCTGGTGGAAGAAGGAGTAATAACACGGGAGCAGCTGGAAAAAGCCCTTGCGCTTCAGAAGGACAAGGGCGGCCTTCTGGATGAAATACTCATCAAGGAAGGCATGGTGGAAAAGGAAGTATTCTATTCGGTGCTGGCCAGGCAAAAAGGTATAGGCTATGTTGACTTAAAAAGCGCAAAGATCAGCGATGAGACGCTGGAGCTGGTGAATGAGAGCCTTGCCGCACGTCTTTTGGCAGTCCCTGTGGAAAAGGAAGGCATCACGCTGAAGGTGGCGATGCATGACCCCAGCAATATCTTTGCAATTGACGACTTGAGGCTTGCAACCGGATTGGAAATCATACCGCTACTGGCCGACAAGGAAGACATAAGCGCTTTCCTGGACAAGAAGAAAGCCAGGGAGAAAAAAGCCGACCACCACCGTTCCAAAGCTTCAAAGGATGGAAGCGGAAAGCCTCTGGATTTTGACGAGGAAATGAAAAGGGTCAATGAGGAAATCGAAATCGAGATAAAAGACGACCAGTCGGAAGACAGCCTGAACATAAGCGACGTCCAGAACGCCCCCATCGTAAAGATGGTCAACCTTATCTTTAACAAGGCTGTGCAGAATAAATCCAGCGATATTCACATTGAACCCACCGAAGAGTTCACCGTTGTGCGGAACAGGATCGACGGACAGCTGGTGGAGGTGATGAGGCACGACCGGAAGATACACCAGGCGCTGGTGGCCAGGATAAAGATTGTCAGCGGTTTGAATATAGCGGAAAGAAGATTGCCCCAGGATGGAAGGATATCCATGAAGCTTGACTCCAGGGATTATGACATGCGTGTTTCCATACTTCCGGCAATCTTCGGCGAAAAGGTGGTTATCCGGCTTGCCGACAAGGAAGGCTTTAACGTCAAAAAGCAGGAATTGGGGTTTTTTGACGATGATCTGGCCAAATTTGACAATATCCTCCGCAATCCCCATGGGATCGTGCTGGTGACAGGGCCTACGGGAAGCGGAAAATCCACTACGCTGTATACGGCTTTGAAGGAACTCAGCAAGCCCAATATAAACATTCTGACGGTGGAAGACCCTGTTGAAAGCACAATCAACGGCATCAACCAGGTGCAGGTAAATACAAAGGCCGGCTTGACCTTTGCAATGGCGCTCAGAGCCTTTCTGAGACAGGACCCGGACATTATCATGGTAGGAGAGATCCGTGACTCCGAAACTGCGGAAATAGCCATACGTGCAGCAATCACCGGACATCTTGTGCTAAGCACCCTCCACACCAATGACGCCGCCAGCTCCATCACCAGAATCATTGACATGGGCATTGAGCCGTATTTGATTTCCTCCTGCATCGTAGGTGTGATTGCCCAAAGGCTTGTAAGAAAGCTGTGCCCCCAATGCCGCGAGGAGTATGAATCCCCGGAAAGTGAAAGGGCGCTGCTGAAAATTCCTGCGGAGGAAGGCGGCAGGCTCTACCGGGCAAAGGGCTGCCCCGCCTGCGGGAATATAGGCTATAAAGGCCGGACTGCAGTCTATGAGATCATGACGATGAACGGCGAATTGATCGAAATGATTGCCAGGAACACTCATTCCAATCTATTGAAGGAAGGGGCCGTGCGATTCGGGATGAAGACATTGAAGGATAACTGCTCAAGGCTTGTCAGAGAGGGTTTGACCTCCATTGACGAGCTGTTCAGGGTAGCTTTCACCCAGGAGGACAAATAAGTGATGAAGCTTGAAAATTTGCTGGAAAAGACAGTGGAATATGATGCATCCGACCTTCATCTATGCGTGGGAATACCTCCGGTCATCAGGATCCATGGCGACCTTGTGTACATGAATGAGCCTGTGCTGACGGTAACGGATTGTGAGAATATGGCAGGGCAGTGCCTGAATGCCGAACTGAAAAAAGCACTCGCCCAGAAGGGCCAGGTGGACACTGCCTATTCCCTTGGCAGCACCGGCAGGTTCAGGGTGAATGTATTCAGGCAGAGGTCAACCATGGCCATTGCAGCAAGAACCATCCCCATGGAAATACCCAGGATTGAAAACCTGGGGCTTCCTGACATCGTCTATGAGCTGGCCTGGAAGCAAAGAGGCCTGGTGCTGGTCACAGGCCCGACGGGGAGCGGGAAATCCACTACCCTTGCGGCAATGATCGATTTCATCAACAGCAAAAAAAGAGATCATATCGTTACAATCGAAGACCCTGTAGAATTTCTTCACAATCATAACCGAAGCGTCATAAACCAGCGGGAGATCGGCATCGATACCAGCAGCTACGCAGACGCTTTGAGAGCAGCTCTCAGGGAAGACCCGGACATTATCCTGATCGGGGAAATGAGAGACCCTGAAACCATAGCGGTAGCGCTCACTGCAGCGGAAACAGGCCATCTGGTATTTTCCACGCTTCATACGGTGGGCTCCGCAAAGACCATCGACAGGATCATCGACGTATTTCCCCCGCACCAGCAGCCTCAGGTAAGAAGCCAGCTTTCGACAGTTCTGCAGGGGATATTGTCCCAGCAGCTGCTGAAGAAGAAAAACGGCAAAGGAAGGGTAGTGGCAACGGAAGTCATGGTGATGACGCCGGCAATCTCCAACCTGATCCGCGAGGCCCGGATACCTCAGATCAATACCAACATCCATACGGGCATCACCTTCGGGATGCAGTCCATGGACGCCTGCCTGGCAAGGCTTTGCAAGGAGGACAAGGTGGATTTCAACCTTGCGTGCCAGTATTCCATCGATCCGGAAAACTTCAAGAAACTGATGGCCGGTTGAGGCCGCAGGTAGAATTTATCATAAAAAATGAGGTGCAATTGATTAAAAGTTGAGGTGTATTTGAATGGCTCTCCTGTTTTTAAACGATTACCTGTCCATCGATGTAGGGTTCAGGTATATCAAGATCGCCCAGGTCCGGAAAAAGAAAAACGACGATCTGATGATCGTCAATTATGGCATAGGGGATACTCCGAAAGGCTGTATCAAGAATGGCGCCATAAAAGACAAGGAAAAAGTCAAAGAGGAAATTAAAAAAATTATCAGGGATAACGGCCTTGTTGCAAAAAATGCAAAGATCGTTATTTCCGGAACCAACATCATCACCAGGATCATCATGGTGGACAGGGTGGTGGAAAGCGAGCTGGACGAGAGGATATGGAATGAGATCAACGTATGCCTCCCGATCAACCTGGAGGAACACCGGGTGGATTACAAGGTGCTTGCCGACGTAAAAATCGGCGGAAGGGAGAAGGTGAAGGTATTTGTGACGGCCGTGGCCAAAAGAATCATCAACAGCTATATGGATATGCTCAATGACCTGAACCTGAAAGCCTTATCGGTGGATATCCCTGCCAATAGCGTCTCCAAGATTTTTAAAAAGAATATCAAATGCAGGGAAAGCGACAATTGGGCGAGAAAGCAGAAATTTTCACGGCTTCAGAATTCCAATACCATTGCCGTCATCGACCTGGGCTCCGAGACAACCATCGTAAATGTTTTAAAGGACAAGGTCCCGGAATTCAACAGGGTTACACTGATGGGGAGCAGCGATATCGACCAGGCCATTTTCGATGCCCTGAATCTTGAAAAGCAGCATGAGGCAAGAGCTGAAGGGTATAAAAAGCTTTACGGGATCGTCAGCACGAAGAATCTCAATAATGAACTGGAATGGCAGTGCAGCAACGCAGCAAAGGAAGTTATGGACGAAGTGATTAAAAGTGTGAAAACCTGTTTTGATTTCTACACCACCCGCTGTGCGGGCGACGAGATAAGCAAAATTTATCTGATTGGAGGGGGAGCGCAGATGAAAGGCTTGAAGGAATATTTCGAATTGCTGCTGAACGCTCCCACCTATCCCGTCAACCAGCTGGAAATTGACGGAATTGAATTTTCTCCGAATCTTGACATGGGAAAGATCAACTATCTTATCAATGCGCTTGGAACAGCGCTGTAGTCTTACTTTATAAGTATTGGATGTCATAAGAAGCACTGAGGAGCACCGGATGTCATCGCTGTGAAACTCCTATTCTGCAGGTGCGCGCTATTAGCGCGTCCGCAAACGAGTTTCCGCACTGGTGGTGTGCCCACACGCGGCAAATTGCGGGGAGCGAGAGTGACGCGGCGATCTCAAAGAGAATTTCAGCGCAGTGAAGAGTCTTGCGCACAAATTATCGGGAGGATATGAGATGCCCTTATATACGTACAAAGTTAAAAACAACGCCGGCAAGGTCCTTGCCGGAGAAACCAAAATAAAGAGCGAGGCGGAGCTGCGGAGCATCCTTGAGGGAAAAGGGCTTACACCTCTTGAAATAAAAGAGAGGAATGCATTGACGGACGTCAGCCAGATCGGCATTTTCAAGCAAAAGGTAAAAATCAAGGACCTTGCCGTTTTTTGCAGGCAGTTCGCCATTGTCCTTGAGGCGGGCGTACCGATGGCCACCGCCATGGAGGTGTTAAGGGACCAGACCACCAACAAGACGTTGAAATACGCCCTGGATGATCTCTATTCCGATATCCAGAAAGGGGTGCAGCTATCCACATCCATGAAAAAGCACCTGGGGGAATTCCCCGAGATGCTTGTGAACATGGTGGAATCCGGTGAAATCAGCGGACAGCTGGAAAAAGTCTTTTCCAGGATGGCCGACAATTTCGAGAAGGAGTTCAAGCTGAACCAGAAGATCAAGGGAGCCATGACCTATCCTGTAATCGTAATGTGTGTGGCTATAGGCGTAATCTTCATCATGATGGCAAAAGTGGTGCCCTCCTTCGCCGATATTTTGAAAGGCTTCAACGTGGAGCTCCCGATTTTTACCAAAGTACTCATCGACATCAGCAATTTCTTTAAAAGCTTCTGGTGGTTGATGCTTGGGGGAATCATCATGCTGGCGGCCACCGGCAGGGCTTATTCGAAATCCTATAACGGGAAGCTGTTTTTCGGAAGGCTGGCCATCACCCTGCCGGTGTTGAAAGGCGCTACAAGGAATATAATCACCGCCAGGCTGACGCGCACCCTCGGGACCCTCATGTCTAGCGGTGTGCTGCTTATCCAGGCGATGGAGGTCGTACAGAAAATACTTGGGAATGCAGTGATTGCAGAAAAAATCGACGGGGTGATCACCGAGGTGAAAAAAGGGAAAGGCCTTACCCAGCCCCTGAATGCCGTAAAGTATTTTCCGCCCATGGTAATTTCCATGGTGAAGATCGGTGAGGAATCGGGAGACCTTGACTACGCCCTGGAAAAATCGGCGGATTTCTATGACCAGGAGGTGGAAGTCTCCATGCAGAGGCTTACTTCCCTGATAGAGCCCATCGTTATCATCCTGATGGCCCTGGTGGTTGCCTTTATCATCCTCAGTATCCTTTACCCCATGATGAGCATTTACCAGACCATGTCCTGAAACAGGACGCACATTCCTTTAAGGATATCAGCGTATTTGAAAAAATCAAAGCGCTAATATACATAAAAAATGAAAGGTGGAATTTATCCATGGAAAAGAAACTTAATCTCATGAAAAAACTCAAGGAGGTGAAAAAGAAGAAAAGGCTGAACAACAACAAAGGCTTCTCGCTGATAGAGTTGCTGATCGTCATCGCCATCATGGGCGTGCTGGCAGTCATCGCCTTTAACATGTTCGGAGGCGTGCTGACGAACAGCAAGAAAAGAGCGGATGATCAACAGGCATTGGTTATCCAAAAAGCTCTTCTGGCATATTGTGTAGATTCCGGGGATTGGAAATTGAATAAATGCACATCAGATGCTCAAGGAACAACCAAAATTACTATTACCTCAACAGATAGTTTAATAACTGCAATGTTAAAGGAAATGTATGTTGATGGAAAATCTTATGGTCCTATGTTAGCGCCGAAGTATCCCGAGGATAATGATAATACCTCTGCCAGAAATGTTGACGCATATACGGAACCGCAGTGGAATCAAACACAATATGGTACTGATGCGTATCAAGGTTTTAATGTAGAAATCTGGCCGGATGATCAGGTTGTCAAAGTTGCCCCTGCAAAAACATTAGCAAACGTTACACCCCATTAATATAAAAACCTATAACCTGTCCATCTGCTTCCTTACATGCTTTATCCGTAAGGAAGCAGATGGACAAACAAGGTGAAAAAATGAAAAACAACAAAAAAGGCTACAGCCTTATCGAACTGCTTCTGGTGGTGGCAGTCGTCGCCTTGTCGATGCCGCCGCTATTCTGGCTTTACATGTACGGCGTACAAACCTTCAGCACCGACAACCGCCACATGGAGCAGCATTACAAAATAATAAACGTCACACAGCGTATCAGGCAGGACATCGAGGAAGCGGCTGCCTGCAAAGTGCCTTACAATGCTTCGGCCAGTGAAGCCCCTCAGGCAAGCGAGCTTACCGTATGGATACCCGACCAGGATGAGACGACTTCCGACTACTATATCGTCAAAAGATGGAGGCTGGAGGACGGACATTTGTATTTTAAGTCCTGCGAAGGGGTATATCCGGCGGTCGAAGATCCTGTTGAAACGGAGGCTGCGCTGGCTGCCACCGGATTTGTCTCCATCTTGGACGGGCTGGATACGAATGCCGTGCTGGATGGCGGCAGATGGCACATGCCCACCAGGTTTGAGAAGATTGCAGACACAATCATTCTCTCCATAAAGCCTGTAGAAACAAATGAGCTGGCATTCAGGAATAGAAACGTCACAAAACCGATCATAACAGAGTTTTCTGTTTCATATAAAAACTTGATTGATTAGCGCTGAGGGATCCTTAGCGAAAGAAACCTAAAAGTGAGGTTAAAAATGAAAGATATAAACTTATTGCTCAAAGAAGAGAAAGCCGGCGCCGGCGACGAAAGCGCCCAGGCGAAAAGCGGCAAAGCGGCAGGCATCGCAAAAACGGTCACCATCCTAATCATCGTCGCAGCCTTTGTGAGCCTCAGTCTGGCGGCTCCCAGGGCTTATGTCGCAACCCTGGAGGCAAAGGCCTCGCAAATAGAGAAGGAGATGGCTTCGGAAAAATACATGGAAGTAAAGAACATCAACAGCCAGCTGGAAAAAGTAAGCGCCGACGTATCCGGCAAGCAGGAAGTCCTTGATTTTATCGACGGCCAGGGCTATACGGCGGACGGGATACTCAAGACCATCCGGAACAATGTCCCCGAAGGCTGTGCCGTAAACAGCATGGAGTTCGATTACAGCACCCTCAGGATGGCTGTGAAATTCAGGGATATCGCAAATGTTGCGGAATTTCTGTTGAATATGGAAAGGTCCAGCTATATCACACTTTCCGACGCTTCCAGGAATCTAAAGATCAATGAGAACGGAGAATATACCTTCACCTTTGACATCGTAGGGAAAACCGGCGCAGAGGAGGGACAGTGACATGAATATAGGAAAGAAGGAATTGAGGCTCATCATCCTGTTAGGCATCGTCCTTTATGCATTCATCTTCTACAAATTCGTCTGGACGACAAAAGCCCCGTTGATATCACAGACCAACGACCGGATCTCGTCGCTGGAAAAAGAAAAGGCTTCGCTGGATGAGCAATATGAAAACATGGATGCAAAAAAGACGCAATTGACGGCAAAAAGCACTTTGAATGAAAGGATTGATGAATATCTCATGAACAGCGTCAACATGGTAGATTCTCTGGAATATGTGGATAAGCTTGCCGCACTGGTGGGGGAAAATATCGCGGAAATGAATATCGGCAAGCCTGAAGAACGGTATACCACCAGCAAAAACAACCCGCTGAAATCGGAAACAGATCTGAATACACCGAAGCAGAACGGCCAGCGCTACTATGAATCAAGGATTGATTTCAGAGCTTACATGACCAATGAAAGGGCCATGCAGCTTATAAAATATATTGAAGGCGGGACACAGAAAGTAAAAATCACGAAGTTTGCCATAAAACCCTTGAAAGATAACAAATTGCCGCAGGCTGCAGGCACAACCCCTGCAAAGCCTGATCCTGCCGCCGGCGCCGGTGCCGGGACAGCCGCCCAAACGCCGGCAGGCGATCCTGCCGCCCTGGAGAAGCTGTTCGAGGTCGATATGACCATAAGCCTGTATTCCCTGAATATCCGGTCCCTGGACAGAATGTTTGAATACAACCGGCACAAGCTGAACAGGTTTATGAACACCGGCGGGATCATGTTCGAAGAGGTGCAGCTTTCCCAGGGCAATCTCATGGCGGAAAACCTGGCTTTGCTGGAGTCAAGCCTCGGCATGGAGGACATCGTCATCCGGGAGCAGAGTTACCTTACGGCAGGCGAAAACCTGGAGATATTCGGAGCGGACAGGGAAAAAGTGCTGCGCCTGAAAACCGACAAGCCTCTGGACGTCAACATAAGGTTTGAAGAAAACTCCTACAATATCAGCGCGCTGGACAGCTTGAAAAAGACCCGCCAGATAAGCGGGTCTCTTCCCAAAAAGGACCTGATTACTATGAAGATCGTTGTGGATATGCCCGTGATTGAAGAAAACAAAAATATAAGGCTGAACCTGAACATTGCCAACAATTCGGACAAAAAGATCAACATCTCCCTGGATGACAAGCAGAACAGGGTGAAGATCAACGACAGAAAGGGCAAAACAATCTTTGGAGATGACTCCGCAGAGCACGTCAATATCCTGTAAAGCCAGGAGGATGTATGGAAAGACGGTTTGGAAATAACAAAGGGATGACACTCATTGAAGCCATCGTGGCACTGGCGATCCTGGGCATTGTTTCAGCGCCGCTGCTTATGGTGTTCACAAACGCGCAGATGATTATCCGGAATACCGGAAGCAGGCTTGAGGCCAACGCTGTCATGAGGATTATAAAGGAAAATGTGACCAGATCCGTAAAGATCGGAGCCGGTAATACGGTCAGGCAATTAGATACGGGCGCCGTGTTTGATCTGAGCGTGGATACAGGCGAGCTTTTGAACCTGGAAGTAGAAGGCAAGGACGGAAAGGTCAATGACAAATATAAATTTGACGTAAAGAGGACAAAGGAATTCGGGTTTTTGCCCGGCGACGCAAGGAACACCTGCGAGTATGAAATCACCTTGCGGAAAATGGACGGTCAGGAGATCCAACGTCTGAAAATATTGATAAACAATCTCCAGCCCTAGCGTGTGTTTTTTTCATATTAAGCGAAAGGAAGCTTAAGCCAAATGAAATTTCAAAGCAAAAAAGGCTCATCGTTAGTGATGGTCACAATTGTTTTAATGGTATTGACCATCCTGGCGGGCATGCTTGTTGAAACCGTATTTCAAAACTACAAGATGAGCAAAGCCAGCGGATACATGGATTACTCCTATTATGCCGCCGAGAGCGCAGTCCAGAAATGTATCGATCTGATACAAAGCAGATGCATGGATGAAAGCCTTGCCAGGAGTTCCGACACTGCTTTTACGGGTAACAACAGCACGGCTTTTTCAAAAAGCGTAGTGGAGGAACTGAAGGCATATCTGAGGCAGGAGGCAATTAAAAACCAATTTGTGGGCATTGAAGTGGCGGGTGATGTGACGGCCAGCTCCGATGTAGCCATGAAAATCGAATATCTTTCCTGCAGATATCAGCCTGACCGGTATCCCAACACCATGTTTATCACCCTGGGCATAACCGCCGATTCCAGCTATGTTGTGCCGCTATACACATCAGGGGACAAAAAGGCCTTTGCCCAAAAGGAATTCCAGGTGGCACTGCCGCAGATTTTCAGGCTCAAAGGCCCTATCTATGGCATAGGCGACCTGATCGCAGACAATTCAATGCTTAAGGTGCTGGGCGATGTGCATATTTACGGGACATCCCCCGAAGTGCTTTCGCAGCCGGAACAGTATTATTATGGCGGAATTTACGCAAAAGACAACGCTTCCATGGTCATAAACGGCAATGCATACAGCCGGAGCTTTATCCGGACGGGGGAGTATTCCGCGGCGCCGGACAACAGCAGCATCCATATATACAAGGATGCTATCGCACAGGGGATACACGGCTTCGGCAAAAATGACGACATCGTGATCATGCGCAATGCCTTTACTTTTGACGATCTTGAATTAAACGGCGAAAATTCCATTATCGCGGTCAACGGCAGCTACTTCGGCCTGTCCGACGGTTCTGCGGGAAGACATCACGACGATTCCAGCGCAATTGTCAACAGTGCCATCGTGCATTACGCCAATTCCCCTGACTCCCAGAAATCCAGGATTGCGGTGAACGGGGCGGTGATGGTCAACGGCGGTACCTGGAGGCTGGACGAATCCGGGACGTCGTCCCTGTACCAGATTGAAGATGCTTCGGTTGCATGGCTGGGGGGCCCGGCGTACAAAATGTTCATGGGAGATTCCGACCCTACGGTGGACGAATATATCAGCTGGTTAAAAAACCAGACCGCTGCAGAAGGATTCGGCAACCTCTTCCAGGTATGGAACCCTATTGGAATAAGCAGCGACTTTGAAGACGGCATTCATGACTGGGTAAACAAAATAAGGGCTTCAGCCGGTGCGGGGAGCAATGATGCTTCAAGCTTCGACAATCCTGCGGCAGACAGCATCAAAGGCTTCTGCAACTATGTGCTGGCAGCCAACGACGGCATGTATTATATCGATAAGGCCGATGAAAGCAGTACAAAAGTAAAAAAAGCCGATATGCTTAAAGGAAATTTCCAGCTTGACAATATCGGGCGTGAAGGCGGATTAAGCTGGTCCACCTTCTGGAATCCTTATATCGACGGCAACTGGGATGCGGATTACTGTTCCCTGAGCGCAGGCGTGCGCAATGCGCTGAACAATGTATTGAAGCCCGGACTTCTCGATCTTGCCAATATTTTTTTAACAAGAAGCACTTATGCGGCTCACGGTTCTACCGGCTCTTTGAAAATTCGCCATGACAGCGCCAAGGTTTTTAACTCTCTTCATGATGCGGTGTTTGCCCTGAAAGGGACCAGCAGCTATATCATCGAACCTGAATCAGCTGCACAAGCGCTGGGTATAGCAGAGTCAGGCAACCTTAGCGACCCGTTGTATCCTTTCTATTGGCCCGAAAATGCCGGCAAATATTTCCTGGTAATCAATGAAGACCCCGACAGGGATATTGTCCTTAGCGGAACTACCTTCAACGGCATCATTTTTACCATGGGGCGCGTAGTTCTGAAAAATGGTGCAAAAATCAACGGCGCGGTCATTGCGGCAGGACGCGGCTTCGATGCGGACTCAACGGGCTATGTATCCGGTTCCGCTGCGGACGTTGGAACGGTTGAGGGAGTTGAGACCGCCGTCAGGGCACCCATGGTGATGGAACATGGAGAAAATCAGGCGGCTTTGGACAGCGGAGCCTATGCGGCGGTATACTGTCCGGAAGGGAGTGCAGCCGTCAACTTCCCCTATGAAGGCAGCAGCCTGAGCGCCGACAATGCAAGGCTGTGGCTGCTGGACACGTTTAAAACACAGGATCCGGCTGAACCGATCGATTTATATACCATTTTCTAAGGGTGAATGCCGATAAATTAATGAAGTTTACGCTGTAGTACTAATTAATGAACGAGGTGAAGGTATGAAAAGAAAAATTACAGTGATCATAACTATACTGACGCTGGTGTTGGTGCTTAGTGCCTGCGGAGCGACAGAAGCAGTTGCCCGCCTGCTGGGGAAGACGGCAGAAGCGGCGCCTGAAGATGTGGCGGCAGAAAGCGGGGACATGGAAGTGTTGAGCACCGAAGACGACCAGCGGGTCAAATCCCTTATAAACGATTACTTTTCCAGCCTGTATGCGCAGCCGGTGGAAAGCTATTTGGGCGATAGCCTGGCCGGGAAAATTCCTCCCAATATAAAGGACTTCATTGCCAAGTCCACCATAGCCACGGCGGAAGGGAACCCCGAAATCGGGCTGCACCTGCCAAGATATCTGGAAATGAACGGGCTGGTTGCCATAGGCTATACCGCCAACGAAAAGACTGAAAAAGACGCCAAGGAGACCCTGCTGATCGATTCCGGCTTTGCAGGGAACAGAAACGGCAGTTCCTATTACTATGTGAAAATAGATCTTACTGCAAAATGCGTTAACGAGCAAAACTTTAATCTGTTGTACAGTTTCAACGGACAGACGAAGCAGTGGCAAAAGAAGGACAACCAGCCGGTAAGCGAGGGAATCCTCGATTATGTCAGGATGGAGGCGAGGTATGACGTAGAGGCAAGGAAGGACGACGGGACCTACAAGCTTGTTACGGTCAAAGAGGCAAACACCAGGAACACGGTGGAAAACAGGCTGCTGACCTATAATAATGATTTTGTCGCCAGGCTCCCGTATCTCAACATTTCAAAAACGGAAGACGGAAAAGCCTATGTAAACGAAAATGACCAGAAGATCTATGAAGAAGAGAAAGCAGTCATACTTTCATTTTTCAAAAGCCTGAGCAAAAGCTTCAACAGCGAGAGCATGAAGCTCTTATATACAAAATGGCAGGCAGGGACTCCGGATTTCAAAGGCTTTTTAACCCTGATCGGCCAGCCTGCCGACGACAATACAAAAAAATTGGCCGACTATATGGACATCAAAGAGGATTACCGTACCAGGTTCGATTATGACTCCTTCCCGCTGCAGCCCGGGATGGAGAGGCTGCAGGAAGAATTCAGCGGGATGGAGATCGTACCTCATCCGGGGTATACAAAAAAGCAAAAGGTTTATACCGTTACCTTCAATGCGCCTCTTATCACTGCGTTGGGCGGAATCGAAGGGAAAGAGGGTAAATGCGGCTACAGCTATATCGTCAACCTTACAAGAACCAATGAAGTGGTGAAGGTAAGCGGAATTAAACTGTATGATTACTCGGGGATACAGTAAATGAGATTCATAGGAAAGGAAGTGGAAATCTATGAGAAGGTACAAAGGGATAAAGATCGTTTGTTTTTTGCTCACCATACTATCCATCGCAACTTCAATGCCCGCTATATCGCCGGTTTACGCGGATAATCCGAAGCCGGTAAGGATATCCAGGACAGTAAGCACCACAGAGACGGATATCGGCAGGAACTTTACCGTCAATTACCATATCACCGGGGATAAAATAAGGGTGCCCAAGCCCAAAAAGGAGATCGCGGTGATTGTCGACTGCTCCCTCAGTATGATGTACGGCGTCAACGGCAAGAGCACGACGGATCAAAGCAAAACCAGGATGAGCATTGCAAAAACCGCTGCGAAAAACTTCATTACACATTTCAACAATACCAAAACCAAAATAATCGTCGTACCATATGGCGACTATGCGGGATCGGCAAAGCCGATTTCCGGTTTTTACAGCATGACGGATGCCGCAAGCCTGAACTCCTTGAGGTCCTATGTGGATACGCTGAACACGCAAGGCAGCACCAATACGGGAGACGCGCTGCGGGTGGCATATTACAAGCTGAAAAACGAAGGAGATGCCGGAGCCAGGAAATACATAGTACTAATGACGGACGGCGAGCCCCGCGGATACACTTACAAGTCTGAAGGCCGGAATAATAAGGTCTATTACTTGGAAGCAGGACTGGTGAACAACTCTACCATCCTCACAGATCTCAGTCTTTCCTCTTCCAATGATATTTTTACCAAAGGCCATGTGTATGCAAAGGCAGTAGGGGAGAGTATAAAAGCCGCCAATCCGGTGTCAAATAAAGTTTACAACACCTTTATCATCGGTTTTGCGCAGAATGATACCTCTTACGACTCTAACGACCATAGCGGATTGACCCGTGAACAGAGGATGGATCAGATCGGAGCGAGCGCCGGAGCCGACCCCGTACCGACCAACGGCGGGCTGCACTTCTATAAGGCCCCCACGGAGGCTGACCTTAACAGTGCATATGATGCAATACAGAATCTGATCGATGATGTCATTCCCTTCTCATTCATGGTTTTTACCGATGTGCTGCCCGCCGGGGTGGACATTGACAACCAAACAAGGCAGATTCTCATTGACAAGGGGTTTTCAATTCAGGAAATCACCTATCAAGGCGAAAACAGAGTCCAGATCAGCGTTCCCCTGGATACCACCCTGAAACGTATAGCGGCGGAGTCCACGGCGGACTATGATGTGTACAGGATCGATGACACCGATATAAGCTTCCAGATTCAGGTGCTTGCCACAACGGACGGGATGAAGCTTTTTGAAAAAAACGTGACGGAAATAGATTACACATACTCCCTGCCCGACGGGACGGTCATATCGGAAACTGCGTACAACACTGTGGAGCAGAATGTGGAGGTGAATCTTCTGGACACTGTCATCACCATGCTGCAAGACACCACGCTGCTGGTAGGAAGCAGCAGGACATTGACTGCGACAGTGAACAATCCCGATGTCAATCGAGTGGCTGAGTGGACTGCGAGTATCCCTGGAAAGATCAGCATTATAGACAATGGAAATAATTCCGCCGTCATCACAGGGACAGAAGTGGGTTCAACCGTGCTGACCGCCAGGACCCGGTCCATAAACGGGTGGTACAGGGAAGCGACGGCCGACTGCAATGTGAACGTTGTCGATGTGAGCCTCAAGGACATGCATGTGCTGCAAGGCACTGCCGATGGGATACCTCTTGCCCTTAAGGTTGACAACCTGTCACCGGCGCCTGTGGATGTCCAAATCACCGGATGGTCTGTTGAGAGGGCGCATGATGGCGAAGGAAACAGTGAGGAAGCCCCGTTCATCCAGGTGGATACGGCAAATAAAAGAATCAAAGGGCTTAAGGGAACAGGGGATACGCCTGTAGAACTGTCCCTTACAGTCAATGTGGCCGGGCAGGAAAAAACCCTAAGCGCAAAGGTATATGTTCTGGATGCGGATATTCCTGAAACCGTGGATGTGCTTGTTTTCCAGACAAAACAATTTGACGTGGCCTACTCGGTACCGGATGATTCGTATAAAAGCAGGCTTGCCATATCCGGCGACTATATCGACGGAACGGATAGCCAATATGCCACATTTGACGACAGCAATCCTTCACGGTGGACGGTGAATGGCATCAGCCTGAAGGACCAGGGAAATACACCGGTTGAGATAAATGTAACGGTTGATTATGCCGGCGACGGTGATTCGCCTGCCCAGCACAGAACAGTGACAAGGACCATCACCGTAAGAAAACCGGCTGTTGATATTAATTAGTACTACGTAACAAGCGAAACTACTATAACGATGTATAAAGATCCTGTCATTGCGAGGAGCCTGCGACGAAGCAATCTCACGAAATGTTGCCTGCGAAGAGATCGCCATGCTTTTGCTCGTGATGACACAGAGATAGACGAAATAGCGTTGAACTACAACGAGGTGCGAAATGAAAAGAGATCTATCAAGAATGCTTATAATGTTTGTCTGCTTCATGGTACTGCTGGCATGTGTGCCGCTTGGCGCCATAAGCGCAGAAACCGGCTTGCTGCCGGAGGGAAGCAAAGATTATAAGGATATTGCAGGGCATTGGGCTGAAAAGTCGATTAATTTGCTTATTTCCAAAGGGTATGTAAAAGGGATCGAAGTTGACGGAAGGCTGGAGGCTCAGCCAAATAAAACTGTGACCAGAGCGGAATTCGTCACCCTGCTGTCCAGGTGCAGGCAATTTGATCTGGTGCAGGACAAAGTGAAGCAGTTCAGCGACGTCAAGGACAATGACTGGTTCAGGAAGGACCTGGACAGGCTGTCCGGCAATTCAATCGTAAACGGCCTCGCAGACGGAAGCTTTGGCCCCGGCAGGCCGATCACCAGGGCGGAAATAGCAGCTCTGATTTGCAGGGCATATGGCTGGGAAACTTCCGAAAATATCGGCCTGATTGGCACGGTAAGCAAGTTTTCGGATGTCAGCCCCACGGCATGGTATTATCAGACGGTTATGATCGACAGGTTGAAGAAAGCGATAAACGGTAATCCGGACGGGACTTTCGCCCCGGCACGCAATGCAACAAGAGCGGAGGCAATGACCATCCTTGCCAATTTGATAGGGGATGAAGGCCCGGCTGGGCCAGGGCCCGGACAAAGCCCTTCGCCCGCCCCCGGTGTCCAGCCGACGCCAACGCCATCACCAACTCCTTTTCCCGGTGTTCAGCCAACGCCCTCACCAACTCACGTTTATAACCCTCACGGTGTCATTGCGTATGATATAAAAGCCGGTCTGGGAGAAATGGTTTATTTCCAGATATATTCCTTTGGGATGAAGGATCTGGGGCAGTTTAAAATCAGGGTCAACTATGACCCGGCATTTGCAAAAGCGGTTAATGTTGTCAAAGGAACCGTCAAGTCCGGCGGCTATATCGACGTTGCTGCCGATGTGGATTTGAGCACCGCTGACAAGGGGTATATAACCGTAAGCTCCCGGGACAATACTACAGCTGCAAGTGACAGCGGGACGATTTTCACCGTAGTGTTTGAACTACAGCCCAATGTGGCCGGGGGTACGGATGTGACCCTTACGGGCGGCGCATCGGACAAGCCGGAGATATATGATTCGGAAGGCAAAGCAATTGAACCTTTGTCGGTTAAGAACGGAAGCATCAAGCTGAAGGAATAAAGGGCATTTACAGACAATGCCGGGATTGTGCCTTAAAAGCATGGCACCGGCAATCCGGCTCCGCTATCGGAGTATAAACAAGGTAATACCGCTGTTCCGCACTGTGAGGTCGATTCGTGTGGAAGCAGGCGTGTGTTATAAAGGCACCTACATATCAATCACCTCAAGGGGAGGAAACCGGTAACCAGGCGCAAAGCCAATACCGGTTTTCTCTTTTTTTGCTGTTCCCCGCGATTGCATCATATGCGTAAAATTTTTATGGTAATACCTGGTGTAGAGGCGCAATCACGTCCGCATGAATGATTTATAGACAATATTTTTCACCATCTCATGCAAGATGAGCGGGTAAGTGTGAAATGTACAAGCACTTGTTATCTTCAATAAACATAAAATATAGTAGTCTTGAACGTTATATACTGATTCAGCTTTGGAGGGATTCGTAAATGAGTGCAAGGAAATTCACGGTTATAGGCGGGGATTTGAGGAATGTAAAGCTTGCAAATCTGTTGTTGGCCGATGGAAATTCCGTTAATATATACGGTTTTAAAAATGCCGGGTTTGAGCTGGGGATACCTGAAAGCGAGGATCTTCAGAAAGCCATCGATGATTCGGATATTGTCATCGGGCCGCTGCCCTGTTCAAATGACAATGAAACGGTAAACGCCCCCTTTCACCCCGAAAAAATCAACATAAACGAAGTATTTAAAATAATGAAAAAAAACCAGTTGTTTATCGCCGGACGCATCAGTGACAAAATTATCCATCTGGCCGGCGTATACAACGTCTATTGCACTGACATCCTGGAAAGGGAGGAGATGGCTGTTCTAAATGCAATCCCCACAGCAGAAGGTGCAATTCAGATAGCTATGGAAGAAATGCCGATTACGCTTCATGACTGCAGGGCGCTGATCCTGGGGTTTGGAAGGATTGGGAAAATGTTGGCAAAAATGCTGCAAGGCATCGGGGTGAAAGTATTTGTCGAAGCAAGGAAATATTCCGACATTGCCTGGATAAAGAGCTACAGCTACAAGCCCGTATACATAAATGAGCTTGGGGATTATATAGGCCAGATGGATGTGGTTTTCAATACGGTCCCACATATCATGCTGGATGCGAATATGCTGGGAAAATTGAAAAACGACTGCCTGGTCATCGACCTGGCATCAAAACCCGGAGGCGTGGATTTCGAAAGGGCAAAGGCCATGGGCATCAAAGTAATATGGGCACTTTCACTGCCCGGCAAAGTAGCGCCCATCACTGCGGCAAAATTCATTAAGGAAACCATCTATAATATCCTGGAAGAGTTGGGGGTGTAAAAAATGCTACTGCAAGGAGTGAAAATCGGATTTGCATTGACCGGCTCATTCTGTACATTCGCGAAAGTGATGCCCGAGCTGGAAAGGCTTGTTTCAGAAGGTGCCGACATCATGCCTGTCATCTCGGAGGCTGTTGATAAATTTGATACGAAGTTTGGAAAGGCTGACGAATGGAAGGCAAGGATCGAAGGGATCACCGGTAAAAGATTGGTAAAGACCATCGTGGACGCGGAACCCATCGGGCCAAAATCGCTGCTGGACATACTCATCATCGCCCCATGTACCGGAAACACGCTGGGCAAATTGTCAAACGGAATTACCGACACGCCTGTCACCATGGCGGCAAAGGCGCATTTAAGAAATGGGAAGCCGCTGGTGCTGGCAATCTCCACCAATGACGGCCTGGGAGCAAATGCCAAAAATCTGGGCTTGCTGCTGAATGCCAAAAATGTATATTTTGTGCCTTTTGGTCAGGATGATCCGGTGAAGAAATGCAATTCGCTGTCAGCGAATAATGGGCTGATTCTGCCTACGATCCTCGAAGCTCTTAAAGGCAAGCAGCTTCAGCCGATACTAATAAAGTAGACACTGTGGATAAATACAAACAGTAAGCTTGCTGCAAAGGCGGCCATTGGCCGCCTTTTGGCATTATCCCCGCCGGGGCTGTCTCAAAAAGCGGAATGCCATCTTGATTATCCGGACAATAGAGCATATAATTTGAGAAGGTACTTTTATTTAGGAGCACTTAAAATATGACTTGTGCTTTTTCTGCAAATGTTGGCTGCATAGGCGAGCTGCAAATGCAAAGTGTTTGCGCCAGCCTCTTCGCTCCAGGACTGGCATTTACAGAAAACTACAGGCATAAGCCGTATTTTCACTGATGCTAAACATACGATGAGGAATTGAAAATGGACAACAGGATAGCCGTGATCGGAATTGCCGTAAAAAACAGGGAAGAGGCAGCTGAAAAAGTGAATGAAGTTTTAAGTGCGTTTGCCGGTATTATTGTCGGAAGGATGGGTATACCCTATAAGGAAAGAGGCATCGCAGTAATATCCATCATCGCGGACGGTTCAAACGACGACATCGGGGCATTAAGCGGAAAGCTCGGGAGCATCAAGGGGATAAAAGTCAAAGTCGGCCTGTTGAGCTGAAAAAATACGGAGGTAAAGAAATGAACATCAGGATTATTACGCGAACGGCCATTCTACTGGCCTTAACTATACTTTTCCAGACATTGGGGAGGTATATACCTCTGGGACAGTTCAACCAGTTCATTGTCGGTCCGCTGGTGAATGCATGCCTGCTGGTAGCGGCCGTTTATACCGGGCTGGCGGGAGGCGCGGTTGTTTCCGTTTTATCACCCTTTGGGGCAATACTGACAGGCGCAACCATCCCATTGCCCTTTGCACCTTTCATTGCCGCAGGTAACTTTATTCTCGTCCTGGCCTTCTTTTTACTGAAAAAGAAGCCATTGGCAGGAATCGCGGCAGGGGCTTTGTTAAAATTCGGATTTCTGACGGCCGCTGTGAATTTGTTTGTGCGGATGATGGGAATCCCTGAGAGCAAAGCCGCAATACTTGTTGCTTCATTCAGCTGGCCTCAGTTGATCACCGCTGTCGTTGGAGGGGTACTGGCGATATTGGTTCTAAAGGCACTGGAAAAAGCGGTGAAAGTATAGGGACGGTCCTAAAAGAATGCATAAGGCGAAAAAGCCCGGGCTCAAATGGCAGTAAATCAGCCGCAGAATTCAACGTCTGCGGTTTTTAAATTTTGTCTTCTGTAAACAAGAGGACGCCGCCGGTCATACAATAATAGTAAAAACGTTAAATGAGGGCAGTTATGATCTATCTTGACAATGCGGCAACTTCCTTTCCCAAACCCGAAAGAGTATCGATGGAGATGGCAAGGTGCATGCGGCAATATTGTGCAAATCCCGGGCGCGGCGGCCATTACCTGTCCATGGAAGCAGGAAGGGCGGTAACAAAGGCACGGGAGGTAATAGGCAGCTTCTTCAATATAAAAGATCCCATGCAGCTGTGCTTCACGAAAAATGCAACAGAGGCCCTGAATATCGCCATCAAAGGCGCGCTGGAACCGGGAGTGCATGTAATCACAACCTGCATGGAGCATAATTCGGTGATGAGGCCCTTGAAAACCCTTGAAAGGGACCTTGGAATAAAAACCACAGTCATTGAAGGAAACGAATTGGGAGAAGTGGAGCCGGAGCAGGTAAAAAAAAGCATCAGGCATGATACGGCAATGATAATCAGCACTTTATCCTCCAATGTAAACGGCATCATCATGCCGGTGAAGGAAATCGGCAGGATTGCCAGGGAAGCCGGCATCCTGTTTCTTCTGGATGCATCCCAGGGAGCGGGCTCAATTTCCCTGGATGTAGAGGACCTGAATGCCGATCTGCTTGCATTTCCCGGCCATAAAGGACTTATGGGGCCTCAAGGTACCGGCGGGGTCTATGTCCGGCAGGGAGTAAAGCTAAGATGCCTGTGTGAAGGAGGGACCGGCAGCAATTCCGAAAGCATGTTCCAGCCCGATTTTATGCCTGACCTGTTGGAAAGCGGGACACTGAATACACCCGGAATCGTCGGGCTGTGCAAAGGGATTGAATTTATCAATGAAAAAGGTACCGACCATATTTGTAATCACAAGTATGCGCTTACCGCAAGGCTTCTTGAAGGAATAAGGGAAATAAAGGGGGCGCGCCTGTATAGCAGGCTTGAAAAGGCCTGTAATTCCGGAATCGCGGCTGTGAACTTCGAAGGCTTCGATTCTACGGAAATCAGCTATATGCTTGACAAAGAATTCGGGATTGCCACACGGGCAGGCCTTCATTGCGCTCCTGCGGCCCATCGCAGATTGCGGACTTCGGATACGGGGATTGTAAGATTCAGCCCGGGATATTTTAATACGATGCAAGAAATCGATTTTGTGATAAGAGCTCTGGAAAAAATTTCGCGGAGGAGCATGCAATTATAAGACATTCTTTCTTATTCCCCGTAGAATTATACGAGGTGAAAAAATATGAAAAATAACGTTCTTAAAACTATTTTGACATTTGCTATTCTGGCCGTATTGGTAATAATAGCATTGAAGCTTTTGAAATTCGCAGTTGCAGTAGTCCTACCCATTGCAGTTGTAGCTTTTGTTGCATATGTTATTTATATTCTGGTAAAAGGAAAATCTTAATTTCGGTAGGCACTGGTGAAACAATAACATCCCGCATAAGTTTCTGAAAATGCTTTCCACAACTGCCTGGACTGGCAGTAAATGCTTTGCATTTGCTGCTCGCCTGTGCAGCCGGTATTTACAGAACAATGGGAAGTTATGCTTTCAGTGCGCCTAAAAGCCAAAAGTCGGAGGGATAGGATGCTCTCTTGACTTTTTTTTACCCTGCGCACTGTAATTATGGAACTTTTTACAGCGGCTTACAGTCTATCTTTAGATGAATAATAACCTGGAGGCTCCATGAAAAATACCAATGCAAAAATGATGATCATCCTGTTTATCCTTTTTCTGTCAACCGGGTGTACGCTTCGGGCTCCGGAAAAAGAAACTCCGATAAATACGGAAGATTCACAGGCCTGGATCGATCCGGCTGCTTCCGAGCCAAAAAACGGAGAAAAGACAGGTGTCTGGTCACCTGACAGCAAATGGGTCGCGGTTACTACCGTGGCAAGAACATGGATTGATACCGTTATTCTGGATACCGTCGAAAATAAGGAACATGAGACGGGAATATTCAAATACCTTATCGAGAATGCCGATAAATACGATTTTAAAATAGGAGAAAATCAAAGACCCGATCCCTATGTGAATTTTGTGGAATGGTGTCCCGACAGCAAAAAAGTACTTTTATCCTATGGCTTTACAGATGACAATTATATAAGGCAGACTGGATTAGCAGTTTTCAACCTTGATAAAATGTCTGTGGACTGGCTTTTGAAATTACCTCCGGCAGAAGGAGAACATGAGGATATCAACAAGCCGGAAGCTTTTAATTGGTCCGGCCTGGGATATGGGATAGAAGCAGGACTGATGGCAAAGGATAACAATGCGGAAGGCACGTATAACAGGTAACTTCATCGATGTCTCCCGGTAATGAAAAAGTGCAGGGGCGCGCATTGCGCGTCCGTATATTTTGAGACAGCCCCGAACAGTCATGCAGCTTTGATGAATACGACAGCGGCACATATGATCAGCCTTTCAGAAATATCGCGTCAGGGTGCACGCGATATTTCTGAAAAATATAATGAAAGACGAATTATGGTGAGTGCGTTGCCGGCACGAATCATTAATAAAAGTATCCGCCATATGGGAAACCGCCAAAGAATCCCGGATACCCAAAGAACGGTCTTCTTCTGCGGATCAGGTCGCTAATCAACAGTACGCCGATAAAATCCCGTAAAAGGCGTCTTCCGCCGCCGTAGAACTGTCTTTCCCTCTCGGTTCCGCCTTGCTTGACAGCCGCTTCAACTTCGCTCTCGACATTTGCATAAATCTTATCTACCATTTTATTCACTTCTTCGGAGGACGGACACTTTTTACCCTGCTGGGCCTCCATAGCGTTACACATATTCTCTACATGAGGCTGGATTATATTGTATGTGTTTGGATACATGGATTCCAGCTGCTGCTGCTCCATATTCATCATTGGGTTAAATTGGCCTGCCATAGGCATCATACCTGTGTTCTGACCT
The DNA here is from genome assembly GCA_023426125.1 of Bacillota bacterium. Taxonomy (GTDB): domain Bacteria; phylum Bacillota; class Clostridia; order Acetivibrionales; family DTU013; genus MnB-11. The sequence goes on along the minus strand of JAFABI010000100.1, from coordinate 99,445 downwards.
GCCATAGGCATCATACCTGTGTTCTGACCTGCCATGGGCATCATACCTGTATTCTGAACCGGCATGGGCATTACCCCGGCATTTTGAATCTGGTCACGGAAATAATATTGCATATACAACCCTCCTGCACGTGAATGCAAAACATAACTACACTTATTTATACAATATCATATGAAGATGGAACACATGGGGTTACATAATTTGTTTACCCCGGATTATATGAAAAAGAAATAAAAAAACATAACCTTTCATGGTGCATATAACGAGGCACCCAAATATCCCGCATCTTTACGCATTATAGCCATAACGCCACTCTAAAGATTATTTTACCACGCAAACAAAAGAAGTCGACTCGCTTTCGAAATTAACTTCCTTCGACAAAAATCTGGGTCGGAGTGACCTGACTTGAACAGGCGACCTCTTGCACCCCAAGCAATTATTCTATTATTATTCAGGATCCGGACCCAGGCAAAAGGAAGATCATAGAGTATGGTGCTTATATGATGTTACTGAAGCGACAAAGATTATTGTTCTCCTTTTGGTTGGATCAATACTGAATATTGTTTCTTATGTTTATGTGAACTATATTGCCACTGGGGGAGTTATATAAGGACTAAAAAAATTGCGGTAAGTAAAGGGAAAGCTACCGTATTAACGGTAGCAGCGGTGTCTAGGTTTTAGTAGCAACCGCATTTGTCCCCTCTCCAAAACAGCAGGAGGAAAACGAGTATGAAAAACAAGACCTCACAGTTACCATCGAAAATACCACCTATACCACCTATACCGCCTATATTGCCGCCCATAGAATATACCTCCTAAAGTAAGTTATAGTGTATTTTATGAATGGTTTACAAAATATGTTACTTAAAAATTATGTTTAGGAAGAACAGATAACAGAAAAAGCTGACATGTCCATGCCAATAGCAAATACGCTTACAGAAGTTCGTATGGTTTTTAATGAAAAAATATGCAAATTAGAACACAGAATCAATAACTGAGTTGCCGGATTATTTCACAATATCAGGACTTTGTGACTTATTGTAGATTCCGGAGCTTATTTTGCAGATAGCGTATCTGATCTTCGATAACCTGTTTTTCCTCAGCCGTGCTTTGCTGCTCCTCGCTCTCTGCGGTTACTGCAGCTACAAGGCCGATTGAATCAGCAATAACCGTTATGATAGCCGCAACAATTGCCAATTGTAAAGCATTAAGACCGAAGCAAGACAAAGAAATCACCCCACTACATTTATATGAAGTAAGAGGCTAAAATGTTTAAACAAATCACACCAGGTGTAGATTATTCAGTCCGTGGTTTATGCCGCAAGCCCATATCCAGGCCCGTGATAAGGGAGATGATGCGGGCTGCCGGGATTTATGTAAGAAGGGCTTTGTTAACCAAAGCCCGAGAAGTTTAATAGCCCATTCCCTGAAAACCACCATGGCTCTGTTCGAAATGATGGATATGGTGATGAAAATGATGATGCATATGGTGGTGAATATGATGCATTTGGTGTATAGGGAATTGGTGTTCACCAAATGAACCAAAAGGCATTACTGCAGGATCCCCAAAGGGTCCTGGGATCATACCCATTGATGGATCATGGCAAGCATTACTGACTGGACTGATTTTACCTTTGTTATCAAACATTTCGGGCATTATAAGGCCTCCTTATATTTAACATTTATAGTTTATGATATGAAATTTTTACATAGAAGTTACTAATAATTATTATTATGTTAACCAAAACTTCGGATTTTTCACAATATGGCGTAGGGGCAAGGCTCTATTAAAATATGAAAGGAATGTGAAGGAGGCCAAAATGTTTAAAAAGGTTACACCAATCACCTGATCAAAACAGACGGGTATTTATGAAAAAGTATAATAAATCTAAAAAGCCATAAGGCTTTTTAGATTTATATGTTATTTTATACGAAAGGCAAATTGGGAGCAAAATAAAAAATAAGCGGATTCAAAATCTCTGAAATCCGCTTATTTCCATGGTCGGAGTGACGTGACTTGAACACGCGACCTCTTGCACCCCAAGCAAGCACTCTAGCCAAACTGAGCTACACCCCGTTAACGCATTTTGAATTATAGCACAAAAGAATTGCGTTGACAAGAATAAAAACAGGTATATTTATAATTTTATTCAAAAATAGGATGTGTTAATATCTGCCTTCCGCCTAAATTGATGATAATCTGGAAATTATCGGAGGAATTTCAATACTGAAATCTCTTGCAAAAATAACCATATGAATAATCCTTGGTAAATCGGTGGATAATATAATATACATTATTTGGAAAATTCGTTGCAGGGAGGATGTTTTATGTCAGGTTTTGAGGCAGCAGATAACGTTCAGCCTCGAAGACAAGCAAGATACTACCGGATAAACAGCAAAAGGAAGGGTGGATATCTCTGGGCGGTATTGATTCTTTTTCTTTTGGTTGCTTTCTTATGTGTAAACAACTATATCGTACTTCAATCCTATAAGGAATTAAAGGCTCAGCTGTCAGAGGCATATAAGGCTGTGGCGGTAGTCAGTGCCGACAAGGCTGATCTGGGTAAAAGCAGAGCTCAGTTGGAAAACATGAATACGGCTTTGGCTGGAGAAATTGAATCGCTGAAGGATGAAAACAGCTTGCTCAAGGAAGGTTATGACAAGGTTTCCAGAGGCAGCGCGGACTTCTCCCGGCAGTTGGAGGAGTTAAAAGAGCAATTCAACGAATTGAAAAAGAAAAACCAGGAATTGGTCGATGATAACATAGCGCTTCAAAATTCTTTGAAAATGGCGGCATCGGTGGGAGTAAAACCACAGAGCTTTTCGTTCTTCGAAAATCTGGAGCCGCGCAACAGCATCAACAAGGGAAAATATGTGGGCAAATTTCTTGGAACGGCTTATACCCCCAGCGTAGAAGAGTGCGGGAACAATAAGGGCATCACCAATTCCGGCAAACCAATTGTTCCGGGAGTGACCCTTGCAGTTGATACAAAGTATTGGCCTTTTGGAACGGTCTTTTACATTAAAGGTCTCGGATATACCGTAGCCATGGATACAGGCAGTGCCATAAAGGGAAAATACAGGTTTGACTTCTCTGTCCTGGACAAGGAATTTGCTCAGCAGTTGGGCTCAAGAAAATGGGAGGTATATCTGGTGAGGCTGGGCAAAGGTAATATCACGGATTTGAAACTGTAAAGGGACAGGGTTTACTTATGGATTGATTTATCGTATCATTATATACGGGTGATGAATTTGAAAAAGAGGTCCATAGCAATATTCCTGGCTTTGGTTGTGGCAATAGCTGCAGCAGGCTGTGGGAAAGATAAAGATGCAATAAATACCGATATCTCAGATAGCTATACCGAAAGCTCCAGTAGCCAGAACACTGAAGTCCAGTCGACAGAAAATACGACGGAACCCTCAACAGTTGAGGGTTCTCAGGTTGAACCCGGTAATAATGACGGAAACAATGGTTCAGAAACCAAACCTCAGCTTTTACAGAGCGCAAGCGTCGATCTGGATGCCGACGGGGTCAATGAAGAAGTGGAAGCGCTTCTTGTCCAGACGGAAGGCACAGGAGGGGCTGATGCCGGAGAACTGGAAGGCATACTGAGAATAACGGATGGAGATGAAGTTGTTACGACAACATTCATAAAAAAGCCCGCAGGATTGGCCGGAGTCATGGCAAGCTTTGAATTTTCGGATCTGGATGGAGATGGCGCCAGGGATGTCTTTCTCATCATACCCGAAACCGGAGCGGCATTTTCTTTAAATTATTTCTATGCGTACAGCTATAAAACAGGCAAATCCTATTCATTTTCAACAGATAGCAGTCTATCGGATTTTTCCAACGGTTTTGCTTTCACGTATCAAGGAAAAGGCAAGCTGGAGATAAAAAATGATGCGCTGTCTTTTGCAGCCGCTTTTGACATCTCGGATTCTTCGGGGTATGAAACGGAGGAGGAAAGCAATAAGTCCTATGAAAGCTCATGGGTGGAGCCAACGCCGGTTGAAATAAGCGAAAATTCCAGAATAAGCCTGGTTAAGGCCGCCGGCGGATCAAATGAAATCAAGGTGCCACTGCCTGTATTTGGCCGTGCAACGGTTGAGATGATCGGCGAAGTGGATCTGTATTACGCCATGGACAATACTTTCACCCCCGTAATGAAGCACTTCGAAATATTGGATTTTAGCCCGGATGGGCATAAATCGGCCGGAAAATGGAATAGAGAGTAAAAAATACGAAAGTGATTTTTTCGTCTTTATATGAAAGCTCATATGGAACGTGATCGCCGTTGGGAGACAGGCGAGATTCAATAGTTAGGCAGATTTTATCAGGTTTTTTCTTTCATAACAGACTCCGAACAAATGTTCTTGATATAATTATAGGCTTATGATATAATAAAGTCAAGGTGATTTTTGTGATCGATTATGTATTAAAATTTTCCCTGGAGCAAGGAATCATTGTCACAATTATATATTTGAAAGGTAGTGTCATTACAAAGCGCAATATACAGGCGTTGGAGATAGGAGATAACACCATCAAAGCCTATTGCTATTTACGCCAACAAAATCGGATTTTCAAACGCGATAATATACTGTCCGCCAGTTTTTGCAAGAGCCGAGCAAATGTTTGATGCGGAGACTTTTTGTTTCACTTTGTCAGATAATTTAAGACACCAAGTTAGAGTTTCCGATATTAAAGATTGCATATAGCAAAACTCGAACATGGGTTTGGGATCTTATACAGAAAGGATTTTGAATTATCATGTAGAATAATGAAGCGAGGGGTAATTATGTTAAATAAAAAGATTAAAAAATTATGGTGGATTGTATTATGTATAATATACTTATTCGTATTGCTGTATAGAACAATAGGGCTAAATACGGGTATAACAGCTGCGGAGCTGGGCCTGTTAATTGCTTTGCTTCAGACGATTATTCAAAATTGGCATATTGCTAATAGAATGTTTTTACGTATTTATTTTTTTGTTATGAATCTGCAGTTTAGCTGGAAATATACTGCGCAGTTTAAGGCACCAAAAGTAATTATAGAAGGTCTTAATGATGCTTTTTTTAAAACTATAGTAAATGAAGTTATCAATGAAAACCCTTCTCTTAAAAAACTAAAACAGGAAATAAGCAGTTACCGTGATACCCATGATCCCGCTAAAACGCTTATTACATTTACACCGCTTGGTGTAAACTTATGTATAACAAAGGATTTTGGTTCCGATGGAGATAATATTGGTGAATATGTTGATGATAATAATTACACAGAATTTATGTATATAAAAATTGTTGGGGATACTCATATTAAGTATAGAACCACAAAAAAACTGCTTGATTCATTTTTATCGAGTTTATTCAGTAAGATCGAAAACAGGATAAATAATATTGTACACAAGAAGTTTACTCTTGAAATCTCATCGGTAGAAGCAGATTCTGAATATTTCAAAAAGCTCTTTATAAAAGGAATGGAAAGAGATGATATTGATAAATTCTCAATAGAAAAAAGACCAGGCAGGTATGTTATAAATGCAAGCGACAAAAGGGTTTATGTTTCATCTGAGTACCGTGAAGATATAATCAATACTGCAAGAAGTATGTTATTTAAATTAACATTATAGGAGGGAGTGCCATATGCCAATTTCAGCAAAGCTATTCAAAATTGAAGAGTACCCAAATGAATTCCCAATAGAAACAGCCCCAGCTTATGGACAAGTATCCGACATTTCATTAAGGACCAAAGTTGAGTTATTAGGTCTATCAGAGTTCGGAGGCCTCGCAAAACTTAATATTATTCATGATCAGGGAGAAAATTATGAGGGAGTGGGGTACTCAAGCAGTCAAGGTCGAATTGATGATCTGATATTTGTTGCAGATGAAAAGACTTTTCCGGCATTCGTTGACTCCCAAAGGCAGTGGCTCATTGCTGCTTATTCTTCGAAAAAGGTTTTCAATTCTGCATTCTCCAGGCTATGGAAATGGGTAAATACAAATCAGCAAAGCTTAAAAGTTAATCATAAATCGGTTGATTTGGCAAGACTTAAGAATTTTTTCGATGAGGGAGATGAAAGCCCTCAAATAAAAGGTGGTTGGTTCAACAGGCTTAATCTTTTGAACGTCAATGTTGCTTATATTGGCGGGGATGATGTAAGTGAAAGTGAAGAGTGGGATAGATATGAAACAAACGGACAAATATCAGCATTGAGACTGGATTTGCCTAATAATAATTCCGATGAGGAACCTATCAGAATTATGCTAACAAAAGATGCCACACTTTTTAGCTATAAACATTTTACAGAAAATGAGTTCTTAAGGATATGTATTCCAATTTTTGAAGTTGTAAAGGAGTTTATTATTTGATCAAAATCTATTTACCACATCAAAGGGTAAAAGATTTCATCCTTTTTGAATGGGAAGGAAGACAATTTTTAGGGTTTAAACTGTCCAGGCTCCTAGAAATAACAGAACAGGAATTTATCGATGGAGCAGATCGCCTAAAAGTCTTGTGATTTAGAAGGTGATATCCTTGTCTATCAGCCATTACTTTATAAACAGTTCCATAATGATTACAAAACAGGTCATCAGGATATATGGGACAATTGTATAAATGAACAGCTTTTGATTTATATATATGTTTTTGTTTCTAACATGTGGATTTTCCATTGCCATATCAGCCCGAGCAAGTTCCCGGACCCGTTCCAGGTCATATTCTCTTTGCAGTTCCGGATCATCAAATTGCCTCAACCTGTCCACCCCCGTAATAAAGATATGCGAGAAGTTGGCTGTTATGACTGGAAAAAAATGAAAACATGATTGATGGCTTGGAAGAATGGAAAACGTAATCAATACGTATCATCATTCCGCTGAAGTGATTAGCGAGGAAGAGGTGGAAGAATGAATAATCATACGCCAGTATATTAAGGACATGTGAAACATTGAAAAATAATATAGAGTACCAAGCACTTACAGATGGAAAGGACTCATTTGGAAGTTAGAATGAAAGGCATAAATTTAAAGACAATTTCATCTGCGACAATTACAAGTGCCGGTATATTGAGTATCCACTGACTGGAAGGTCTTCGGACAGAAAGCAGAGGCTTTACTTAAGCAGTTTGGTAAGAGTATTATATCAAAGAGGATTTACGGAAACTAATCTGATTCAAATTGCTAAATCGTTCTGCGGAGGACTATATGGAGGCTCCGGTGCAGCAAATGTTAATGTAATAATTATCAGGATACAAACAGCTATAACTATACTACTTATTACTAATGCGGCTTTCGATAAGCCTTTAAGCCTGTTGGGCTTTCGCAGATCAATAATTGCAAGCACGAAAGCCGTGACAGGGAAAACAATATTCCATATGCCAATAAACGCCGCTGCATGTAAGGAATTAAACACCCTGCTTAATAATCCGCCGGACAAGAGGTTCAGTATAATTGGTATAAAGGTAAACAAGCTGAACGCATAAGAAAGAATCCCCAAGGTTGAATATTTAAGGCGTTTTAGGGAGTTGTTTTCTGTCGGTTGCATTTGCGCCTCCAGAGCTTTTAATACAATTATATTACCAAAAGATGGAGGATGCAAGCCGAAAAAAGCTCAAAAAGGAAGATTGAGAGGGGAAGTTGAGAAATGAAGTCAATTGGAATGTTAAGGATTAACAGCAAACTTGAAATAGGACAAATTGGTGTAGACGGTGGACAAGGATATGTGAATCTTGGTAGGATAGACACTCATTTTAGAGCTGCCGTTGTTTTCAGCTGTGGTGGCGGATGGGACCATGTATCAGCGAGTTATCCTGACCGGTGCCCAACTTGGGAAGAAATGTGCAAAGTAAAGGATATTTTCTTCATGGAGAGGGACGATTGGGAAAAATACGGGCCGAAAAGCGATAAGAAGCGCAGCGGACTCATGTTCCGACAAAGCGATATCAAACGGAGCAATGAAGGAAAATTCGACACTATAGATATTGTAACTCACAATTTTACTATGGTTAAAGGAGAATATACAATATAAGATATACTTATATAATAGTCACTTGAAATAAGAATTATTTATTGCCTATGCGCATTTAATGCGTATTTACTATTGGCCTATGCGCATTGAATGCGTATAATATATAGTATAAACAGTATGTTGGAGGGACGGAAGATGAAGCGGAGGGACTTGATATGGCTGGTGGCTGCTCCGTGAAGGCGCGAACCATGACATTTATACCGATGGACAAAGGAACGAAGCAGTCCCACGGCATACAGAAATTAATGAATTACTTGCAAAGGCAATAATAAAGCGTAATGGGCTGAAATAAGCCCTTATTGTTCTTCTAATGATGGAGGTGTTAATTGTGAAAAAAGTATATCCTATAATTCTTACCCCGGCGGAACGCGGTTATGTAGTGTATGTGCCTGATCTACAAATAAATACGGAGGGAAACGATATAGCAGACGCTATTGACATGGCCCGCGATGCAATCGGGCTATGGGGAATCACAGAAGAGGACTTAGACCGGTCAATACCGGAACCGACAACCGTATCGGTGGAACAAATAGAACATGGGCCTGGTGAAATAGTTACCCTGGTTGATATTGACTTTGCAGCATATAGGCGGGCACATGATATGCGAACAGTACGTAAAAATGTCACGTTACCCGGCTGGCTGTCTGCGGAAGCGGAAAAAGCCGGGGTAAACTTTTCGCAAGTTTTGCAGGAAGCATTGAAGGAACGGCTGAAAGTGTAAATTGATCCCAGGATCACAAGCAAGGGGAAATATCACCCTTGCTTTTTTGTTGCTCCTGTGAAGCTCCAGACTGCAACTGCATGACAATCCATCCCTTTGCTCCTGGTCAGGCTGTATGCCCTTGTGCCGATTGTCATTAACGGGTGAATACGCTGTCTGTAGTGAATTGTGTAAAAGGGGGTTATATGCTCAACTGACATACGGTAATCATAAACGTACTGATATTACCGTTTTGCACCAAACCATAAGGTATCGGTACGAATTGAAGTAAAATCAAGTAATAAAAAACTGGGATGGGCCAATATTAGGGGAATACATGGTGTTGATTTTCTGTATCCTGCTGCAGTAGCTTCTTCCTCCGTATCAAAATACTCCTCGGCATACGTCTGATCATAATATGCGCCGCCTGGCATATGGTAGATCTTTTCGCCGGAACTGCTGATATTGCCTTTGATCTTCCCGGACGGGGTTGGGGTAGGTGAGGGAGCAGGAGTACTTGAATCATCGGCGATGGCCCATGATCCCTTGTTGTTTTCCCGGGCATATTTCTCAGCTGCAACGAAAGTATTGGCAAATTCGACGTCGGGTGGATATGTAGCTGCCTTGGCGTAACCTTCCTTGACTAACGATTCGTTAAAAAACGTCCCGTCCTCAAGAAAAACATATCGTAATAGCCGGCCGTATTGGTCCGTTTCGGATACGTCTTTTTCAAGTTTAACCGTTTTGCCTTCCAGCTTCCCACGCGTAAATTCTGCAGCCAGTTTCCCGAACTCTGTGTTTTTGGCGGCGTCCGGATGCACGCTTTCGGGTGTATCTACTCCAATCAGGCGGACGGAGGTTTCCTTACCGCTGTACATAACCTTGAAGGTATCCCCGTCAACCACTTTCGTAACAGTATATGTATCAGTAGAAGCCTGACTACCGCTCGTAACAATAATCTTTCTCGTAGCACCATCCCAGGAAACGGTTGCTCCCAGAGCTTCCGCGAGAGCTTTGGTACCGACATAGTTACTCCCGTTAGTCTGACCCTCCAACACGATGGAGATAGGCGCAGAAGATATTTGCTTTCCATTGACCTCTATCTTAATATCTGGAGCAAAGACGGCGCTTTTTATTTTAGATGCGGCAAACACAGAAATAGACGAAGCAATTAAGATACCAGTAATAAGGCCTGTGACAAACCTTTTCATAACAATCCCCCAAAAAATAAAACATCGAAGTGCTTACATATTACAACAATCAATAATTGACGGCAAGACCTGTTTTATCTTTGCAATAATCCTCTTTGTCGAACAGTTATCATTTATTTTATTAATTAAAGGGCTGAAATTCATGGGGAAAAGTTTGTTGAGGTTTTTGATAGTCATTCTCAAGGAGCTCTTAATTTAAAGGAAAGTTAAAAAGTACAAACTGAAGCGAATATGATGTATTATTCTGTATTATAGGGGTATGGAGTGTCAACAAATGGTCAACAAGCCAATTTGTGTCACATAAATCTAGACAAAAGGGAAAGCCTGGAACATTGACTGCTCCAGGCTTTCATCTGGCAGGGGAGACAGGGCTCGAACCTGCAACCTGCGGTTTTGGAGACCGTAACTCTACCAATTGCGCTACTCCCCTAAAAGTGACTTCTATATTGTACAATATGCTTGTTACGTGTGTCAATGGTATAGTGAATATTTTTTAGACTATGGATTTATTTTCATTTTATGGTATGATAGAAGCTATTAACAAGGAAACGGAGTGTTTTTATGACTATGAGGCTTGGATTCATCGGTGCGGGAAACATGGGGACAGCATTGCTCAAAGGCATTGTAGGCTCCGGTTTCGTTGCGCCTCGGAATATAAATATTTATGATGTGGACCATAGGAAGACTGCTGCGCTGAAGGAAGAAACAGGCGTAGGAGTCCTGGACAGCAATAAGGGTGTTGTTGAAAACTCGGATATCGTCATTCTGGCGGTAAAGCCCGCCTATATCAGACAAGCGCTTGAAGAATGCCGGGGAAGCTTCGGAAAATCCAAAATCCTGGTTTCAATTGCGGTCGGGGTATCAAAAAAGACCCTCAGGGAAATCATCGGCGAGGATGTGAATGTTGTGCGTACCATGCCCAATATTTGTGTTACGGTAGGGGAAGGCATGACCTTGATGTCCTTTGACGCCGACATCCATCCGGAAGAAAAGGAAACAGTCAAAAAACTGTTTGAGTGCTCCGGTAAAGCGGAGGAACTGGATGAAAAATTTATGAGTGAAGTGGCGTCATTGACCGGAAGCGGTCCGGCCTATGTTTTTTTGTTTATTGAGGCGATGGCAGATGCCGCAGTGCAGTCGGGCATACCCAGAAAGCTTGCTTACAGTTTGGCTTCCCAGGCTGTCCTTGGTTCGGCAAAAATGGTTCTGGAGTCGGGATTGCACCCCGGTGAGCTGAAGGACCAGGTGTGTTCGCCTGCCGGAACTACCATTGAAGCGATCTACGCACTTGAAAAAAACGGCTTCCGGTATGCTATAATGGACGCAATGAATGAGTGCACCAAAAAGGCAAGAGAAATCGGAAACAGTACCTCCGGAAAATAAAAGTGCCGGGAGGCAGGGAGAATCGGATGAAAAAAGTACTCATATACACGGATGGCGCCTGCTCGGGGAATCCCGGCGAAGGAGGCTGGGGAGCCATTTTGCGGTATGGAGATCGGGAGAAGGAAATTTCCGGATATGAAGCCGAAACGACGAACAACCGGATGGAGCTTACTGCGGCGATCGAAGCCCTGAGCGCCCTGAAGGGGCCCTGTGAAGTAGAGCTTTATTCCGACAGCTCATATCTTATTAATGCCTTTGAAAAATACTGGATAGCGAGCTGGAAGAGGAACGGTTGGGTGAACAAAAGCAAGGAAGACGTTAAAAATGCCGATCTGTGGAAGGAACTTGATTATTTAAACGGCAAGCACAGGATGACATGGATAAAAGTAAAAGGACACTCGGACAATGAGTATAACAACCGCTGCGACAGGCTGGCAACCGGAGAAATAAAAAAACACAGGGAAGCTCTTGCGCCTACAGCTCCCTTGTCTGATAATCAAGATACTCCCTGATAGTTTTGAAGCGTCCTTCCATCTCCTTGAGACGGCGGATAACCTGATCGATTTTTCCGATAAGATAGGTTTTATTTTTGTAGTCCAACTGCAGCATGGCAGGCACCTCCTTTTAGATTCAGGGAACATTCCGGAACTGCCTTTCCGCTGTGCCCCCCGACGTATTTATAGAAAATATACCCAGCTTATGAAAAATATATTCCAACATTTTTTAATTGACAGGAGCTGTATCCTATGAATTATAAGGAAAAAACGATTTCGACAAAGCAGATTTACCAGGGAAATATCATCTCCGTAGAATGCCAGACCGTTGAGCTGCCGGACGGCAGAGAGGCGCCCAGGGATATTGTACGCCACCCTGGCGCTTCGGTGGTCATTCCTTTGAGCGATGACGGCCAGCTGTACATGGTGAAACAGTACCGGAAGCCTATTGACAGCATATCGCTGGAAATACCGGCGGGCAAGCTGGATCACGGTGAGGATCCGATGGTTTGCGCCGAAAGGGAATTGAAGGAGGAGACCGGTCTCAAGGCGGAGCATATCAGACACCTGCTCAGCATACACAGCACGCCGGGTTTTTCAAATGAAATACTTCATATGTATCTGGCCACCGGCCTTTCGGAAGGCGAAGCCTGTGCAGATGAAGATGAATTTATTACTTCCGAAAAGATACCTGTGGACCTTCTGGTCAACATGGTAATGAAAGGCGAAATAACGGATGCGAAGTCCATCATAGGTATTCTGCTGGCTGAGCGGATGATCAGGAACGAAGGTTTACAATATTGATATGCAATTGTAATTATTTCCGGACTGCAGGCATACAATTCTTACAGATATTACTTTTTATGTTTATCAGGCAAGGACTGATGGATACAAGGGGGAAAGAAGTTGTTTGCAGCAATCCGGAAAATGATAGGGACACATATTTCCCAGAACCGCAATACATACGTTATACTGCTTCTGGCATTCGCACTGGGCATATCTGCCGGTGCTTTCACGGTAAACGGATTAAGCTCGATTCAAAGGGAGGAGCTGGCGAATTATTTCCAGGGTTTCCTACAGCTCCTTGATATTCAAAAGGTGGACAGCAGCGAGCTTTTATCCATATCTCTGATGGAAAATATCAAAATAATAGCAGTTTTATGGGTACTTGGGGTATCCATCATCGGGATCCCTTTTATTTTTCTGCTGATGTGCGTAAAAGGTTTCATTACGGGCTTTTGTTCAGGCTTTATCATTCATGTCATCGGCATCAAGGGAGTGTTGTTTACAGTATTCGCCCTGCTTCCGAAGGAAATCATCGTAGTACCGTGCCTGATCGCCCTGGGCGTCAATGGGATCAATTTTTCCCTTAAAATCATAAAAAATAAGAACATCAAGCATATGTCCAAGGAAAGCCTTAAGGCAAGCTTCTTTCAATACTGCTTCCTGACCCTTTTCTTCAGTTGCTTCATCTTTATCGGGGTGCTTGTAGAGGCATACATAACACCGGTATTTATAAGAATGGTCTCAGCTTTGATCATAGGTTAGTTCGCTGCATATATTTAGAAAACAAATAATATAAAAAGTTAGTATAAATGCCAAAAAATAGTATATAATATTTACATAACTATTAAAAAGCGAAGAAATATGGTATGATATACATAAAATTAAAAAGATTAACATAATAAGCAAATATATTTTTACTAATTAGCAAAATTTTCTTTAAATAATATTGAAAATATATTAAAATCAAATTTGTAGTCTAAATGGAAGGTAAAACAATTTTACCCAGTCTGCAAATTAAGAAGGGGAAGTTTTAGATGGAAGCATTGGTACAAAAATTTGTAAATTTCCTGGAGAGGGATAAGAGATTGTCCTTGAACACCCTGCAATCGTACAGAAGGGACATCGAGCAGTACTTTACATACCTTCAGGAGATCAACCTGCAAAACATAACCAATACCAACAAAACCACTGTCATTGCATACCTGCTGTATCTTCAGAAGAAAGGCAGGGCAACCTCGACGATCTCGAGAAATCTGGCTTCAATAAGATCATTCTACCAATACATTGCCAAGAACAAGATTGTGGAAAATGACCCGACAACGGAGTTGGAATCTCCCAAGGTGGAAAAAAAGCTGCCGCAGATCCTTTCGACGGAAGAGGTGGAATTGCTGCTGGAACAACCGCAGTGTGTCGATCTGAAAGGTTTCAGAGACAAGGCAATGCTGGAGCTGCTGTATGCTACGGGGATCAGGGTTACAGAATTGATCCAGTTGAACATGCAGGATATCAGTCTTGAAATGTCCTTTATCAAATGCAACAAGGGCTCAAGAGAGAGAATGATACCAATAGGCTCAATGGCAGTGGCGGCCATAAAGGAATATCTGGTAAAGTCCCGGCCGCTTCTCATTCAAAAGATAGATGAAAAAGCCCTTTTCGTAAATATAAACGGCGGAAGGCTGACCCGCCAGGGCTTCTGGAAAATCATCAAGCAGTACAAGAACCAGGCGAAAATAAGCAAGGATATAACGCCTCATACCTTGAGGCATTCCTTCGCAGCCCATTTGCTGGAAAACGGAGCGGATCTGCGGTCCATCCAGGAGATGCTGGGCCACTCCGATATATCCTCCACACAGATTTATGCGCAGATTGCAAAGAATAAAATAAAGGAAATCTATAAAAAGACACATCCCAGGGCGTAAAAAAGTGGTTGAAAAATCAAATAAATGGTATGATTAAACTAAAAAAACTAAGGTAAATTTATCTTGGTTTTTTTATGTGAGGCAGGACAAAAGTATAAGCCGTAATTACCGGTCGTGGTCAAGACATATTTACAGGTAATCCATTGCACCGGGGAAAGCACAAGGAGAAAAAATCATGAAGAGAGTCATTCTAATTGTCATGGACAGCGTAGGCGTCGGGGAATTACCCGATGCAGAAAAATATGGAGACCGGGGCAGCAATACCCTCGGCAATATTGCGGCGGCGATGAAAGGTTTGAGGCTGCCGAATCTGGTAAAGCTGGGGCTGGGGGATATTGAAGGCCTGCAGATGCTCAAAAGCCGGGAACAGCCTGTTGGCAGCTATGGCCGCATGGCGGAAAAATCCGCCGGGAAGGACACGACGACAGGGCACTGGGAGCTGGCGGGAATTATATTGGACAAGCCCTTTCCGGTTTATCCGGATGGCTTCCCGCCGTCGGTGATGGACAAATTTGAAGAAGCCGTCGGAACCAAAGCAATAGGGAATTATGCAGCTTCAGGCACGGAGATTATTAAGATATTAGGACAACAGCATGTAATGACGGGATATCCAATTGTTTATACATCGGCAGACAGCGTTTTTCAGATTGCAGCCCATGAAGATGTTATTCCGATCGAGAGATTATACGAGATTTGCAGAATAGCGCGGGGAATATTGCAGGGCGAACACGCGGTGGGAAGAGTCATTGCGAGGCCTTTTACGGGAACGGAAGGCGCTTTTGTGCGCACCGACAGGCGGCATGATTTTTCCCTGGAGCCGGAAAAGGCGACAATCCTTGATTCTCTTAAGGATAAAGGCTTCCGGGTAAAAGCCGTAGGCAAAATAAAGGATATATTCAACGGCAGAGGGATTACGGATTCGGTTTATATCCACGGAAATATGGATGGGGTGGATAAAACCCTGGAATTTATGAAAGAAGAATTTACAGGGCTCATATTTACCAATCTGGTGGATTTCGACATGTTGTACGGCCACAGGAACAATGTACAGGGATATGCTGCGGCGTTGGAAGAATTTGACGGGAGAATACCGGAAATTCTTAACAGTCTCAGGGAGGACGATATACTGATCATAACAGCGGATCACGGCTGTGACCCGACGACCGGGAGCACGGACCATTCAAGGGAATATATACCGCTCCTGGTTTACGGCAAAGAACTGAAAAGCGGAATAAACCTTGGCACCAGGTCTTCCTTTGTGGACGTGGCACAGACCATTGCGCAGGTTTTCAAGACCGGAGCGGATTTTGACGGCAAAAGTTTCCTCGGGGATGTGCTGCCATGAGAATGTATGAGGTCATTGAAAAGAAAAGAGACGGAAAAGAGCTTTCCTATGCGGAGCTAAAGTATTTCATCACCGGATATTGCAAAGGTGAAATACCGGATTATCAGGCTGCAGCGCTTCTGATGGCAATCTATATCCGGGGGATGAATCAAAGGGAAACAGCTGATTTGACCATGGTTATGGCAGATTCGGGAGACAGGATTGACTTGGCTGCCATCGAGGGGGTAAAGGTCGATAAACACAGCACGGGGGGAGTGGGAGACAAGACCACGCTTGTGCTGGCACCAATCGTCGCCGCTTGCGGCATACCTGTGGCAAAGATGTCGGGAAGGGGACTCGGGCATACGGGTGGTACAATTGACAAGCTTGAGTCGATAAAGGGATTCCGCACAGCCCTTTCCAGGGATGAATTCATAAATAACGTGCGGTCCATAGGCCTGGCGGTGGCCGGACAGACGGGAAATCTGGCTCCGGCGGACAAAAAGCTCTATGCCCTGAGGGATGTGACCGCAACCGTAAGTAACATTTCTCTTATCGCCAGCAGCATCATGAGCAAAAAAATAGCTTCAGGCGCCGACAGGATCGTTCTTGATGTAAAAACCGGCAGCGGAGCATTTATGAAAACCCTTGAGGATTCCGTCGCCCTTGCGGCCGAAATGGTCGCTATCGGTGAAAATGTAGGAAGAAAAACCGTAGCTGTGATTACAAATATGGATATGCCTCTGGGAAATGCAATAGGCAATGCCCTTGAAGTGAGGGAGGCTGTTTCCGCCCTTATGGGCAAAGGACCGGCCGACCTGGAAGAAGTGTCCTGCGAACTGGCCGCCAGAATGATTGAGCTGGCGGGTATGGGAAGCATAGAAGACTGCAGGGAACTGGTCAAAAGGAAAATACAGGATGGAAGCGCCCTGGAAAAGTTCAGGGAGATGGTGCGGCGTCAGGGAGGCTTTTCCGATGGGAAAGACGGGAATTGGCTTGTTGATGACGCAGCTTTTGCAACCGAGGTATTATCGCCTGTGGAGGGCTATATTTCCTCTATCAGGACAGATACCCTCGGAACAGCGTCTGTGATGCTCGGAGCGGGCAGAGAAACAAAAGAAAGCGCGATCGACTATGCGGCAGGCATTCTGCTTTATAAAAAACCGGGAATGAAGGTCGCCAAAAATGAGTTGATCGCCCGTCTTTATACAAACAGCAGGGATAGAATCAATGCGGCGGCAGGAGTTCTGTTGGATTCCATAAGCTTCGGCACCTCTGCGAATCAGCAAAGGTCTCTTGTGCTGGCATATGTAGATAAAGATAAAAGTGTGCTGTATTAGCATCTCTCCAATGCTTAAAAGTGTGCCCTAAAATTTTATTGTTACAGAATATACGGCTATTCTGCGGCATAACAATTAGTATTAGGGAAACTATGCACTTGCGAGGGGTGTTTTATGATGAAAAAAACTTTGGCGTACATTCTGGCAGTTGTATTCCTGCTGGCCGGCATCGGATATTACCCGGTTCTTGCAGCAAGCGAGGATACATATGACGTAGCGACGGTTGCGAAAATAATGGATAAAACGAATGTCATGAGTTTAAAAGCCAAGGGAGCCGTACTGATGGACGGAGCGTCGGGTAATGTGCTGCTGGAAAACAACAGCCGCAAAGCGATGCCAATTGCCAGCGTGACAAAAGTGATGTCCATGCTGCTGATTATGGAAGCGATTGATACGGGAAAGCTGAGCTTCGACACAAAAGTCACTGTGAGCGATCATTCTTATCGTATGGGCGGTTCCCAGGTCTGGCTGGAGCCGAATGAAGTATTTACCGTGCATGAGCTCTTGGAGGCGGTTGCAATCCATTCGGCCAACGATGCCACGGTTGCCCTCGGAGAAGCGGTTGCAGGGACTGAAGAGGCATTTGTCGCCATGATGAACGATAAAGCCCGTGAACTGGGGATGGCGGATACAAATTTTCTGGACTGTACCGGGCTGACAGACGAGGGGCATTACAGCAGTGCCCATGATATTGCCATAATGTCCAGGGAGCTTCTTTTAAAACATCCTAAAATACAGGATTATACCACCACCTGGCATTCAAGCTTCAGAAATAACACACCCGGGAAAAAACCTGTTTCACTGGATAACACAAATAAGCTTATCCATTTTTATGAAGGGGCCACAGGCCTCAAGACAGGCTTTACAAACAAGGCCGGCCACTGCCTGTCCGCATCCGCGTTGAAAAACAGCCAGCTGCTCATTGCGGTGGTTCTTGGTGAACCCGATTCAAATACGAGATTTGCAGAGGCAAGAAAGCTGCTGGACTATGGCTTTGCTAATTTTGAAACGACAAAGATTAATGGTAAGGGTGATGAAATCCAGGCCGTAGAGGTCAAGAAGGGTTTAAAGACGAGCGTTAATGCAATTCACAAGGACGACGTCAACCTGCTGCTTAAAAAAGGAGAGAAAAGCAAATTGGAAAAGACGGTCAAATTGGATAAGGATATAACAGCGCCGGTAAAAGCAGGGCAAAAAATCGGTGTTGTCATTTATACAATCGATGGGGAAGAGGTTGGGAACGCTGAACTGGTAGCCTCGGATGATGTTCAAAAAGCCTCTTTCCTGAGGCTGTTCCTAAGGATGGTTATTGAATGGTTTTGCGTTGGCAGAACGTACGGTCTGGCACATTGAAGCAGGAAATTCAGGAGCGGTATAACAACCGCTCCTTTACTTTTATCCGGCATTGATTGTTTTGTGTTTCGTTAGTATCAAAAGACGTTGGTTCCACGTGATGGGTCATCCATTGCAGAGTTTTGGCCGAATTTTTGCAGAAAATGAAGCTTCAGCCTTGTATGCTCCTCGTATGTTTCCCTTGTGATACTTCCTTTCTCATACAACTGACCGAGCAATTCATTTACTTCAATACACATTTGAGCAAGAATTTCCAGTTCTTTCATTTAAATTCCTCCGAGATTGTATGTATATTAAATATAACAATTTCCCGTCAAAGTTACAAGGCAAATATGTAATAATGTGGCAATGCCGATTGAAAATTGTGACAAATAAGGTATAATATTAATAAATAGATGGTACTACAGCGTAACATTTAATTTTATTCCTGCAGAAATTTCGCTTTGAAGCATAGATGATCTTTCTGCAAGGTGCATAAAAGCCTGACGAATAATGTTGGTTCGCTGAAGTAATAGTTTCCTTTAGAGATCCGGGTTTAAAAAATATAAGATTCCGAAAGGAGATGCTGGAATGAGGTTTGTGAATAAGATATCCTATTCATGTGCCGGCAGGCTTGCCGCAGCCATGAATGAAAATCATCAAAAAAGGTCGGTATACTATTTTTCCTTTCAAATTATCTTCGGTACGATTGTAAAAAATATTATCCTGCTGGCTCTGGCATGGCTGCTGGGGGTTTTGCTGCCCGCCATTGTCGTTGCGGCGGTCTTTGCTTCAATACGCATTCTGGCAGGAGGGTATCATATGGATACATACGGCAAATGCCTTTTTGTTTCCATGGCAATGTTTATGCTGGCTGCCCTGACGGCACAATATACGTATCAGTACTGGAATACCTTGTCTCTGGCTGTATTGATTGCAATAACCCTGGTATACGGACTTTATACCCTGATACGGTATGCTCCGAAGGATACACCGCACAAGCCTATTACTGATCCCCGGGAAATAAAGAAGCTTAAGACATTGTCCATTGCCTGGCTGGTTATGTTGGTTATTGCTTCATCCCTGCTGACATTTTTCGGGCTGAATCGCTTTGTTTTATCGGTTTGCTTCGGCAGCATCCTGGAGTTATTTGCCGTTACGCCTCTGGGAAATAATTTTTTCGACTGGGTCAAGGGCGGCATCACCGTAAAAAAAAAGAAAAAAAGTCTGGTGTCATAATGGATACATATATTCATGAAAAGTGTAAATAAATATAAAAAAATGTATTTACATATTGGAGAAAATGTAATAAAATAGGATAAGGAAGTTTTTTTTGGAGGGAGGGAAGAAGGAGGATATGGTTATGAATCTGTATATCTTATTTCTTGTGTCGCTTCCTGAAGCTTTTTTGAATTTGATTATTTTTTTACTCTTTGCAGGCGAAAAAAATTATTTAACAATTAACAGATCAAATGTTATAAGGTTTACCGTTACAATGGTTGCTATGCTTACGGCAACGTATGTTATCCGCCCGCTTATTCCCAATATAGTTGTTATTAATATTATTTCACATGCCATAGTATACATTTTTATTATTACACTGGTATATAAAATAAAACTGATATATTCAGTCTTAAGTGTACTATTTACCGCATTGCTGTTTTCTACCATAGAAAATATATTTTATCCTTTTGTAGTAGCATATACTGGTGGATTAGAAAATTATTCAGAAAGTTATCAAATAATTCTACTCTATGCTATTCCTACAAGGGTAGTTCAGATTTTGGCAATACTATATTTATGGAAATATGAAATTCTTTTAGTGACCAAAATCAGCAAGCAATTTCACAAAGTATTTATTCTATTGTCATTTATTCTGGTCATTATTGAGTATTACTTTGCGTACATCTTTTCAACAGTTTTTGGTACGATGTATTTAATGCAGCAAATTCTATTTGCGATAGCGCTTGTTTTGCTGGTTCTTATTTTCAATTTTTTAATGTTCAAAACAATTTACATTACAATAGGAAAAATAATTACGAATGGTTTTTCCCAATACAAAGAGTTGGAGGAAAACGCCAAACTGGCATTTGATACTATAAACAACCTTATTAAAAATAATAGGACCAGTGAAGCAATTGAAATTATTGAACGGCTTAAAATTCATGATTAAGAAACTTTATTAGGAGGAGGTGAAAATTATGAAAGCAGTCCTCTTTCTTTTGGCAAATTCTCTAGAACGTATTTCGAAGCTGAGTATTAGACCTGCAAGCTGGGGATGGGCTTACCAGCCCAAAGTACCAAAATCTTTAAAGTAAACAAAAAAGACCCCACAAGAAGGGCACCCTTAAGTTTACATTCAAGGGTGCTTTTTCCTGTTTGTTTTCATCAACCGGATGATCATTGGTTCAATTTCATTGATGTCCAGATCACTGTCCTTCATTTTTACTGCCAGCTTGAAATACGGCACAAATCCTTCATCTCTCAGATATTCGTCATGGCTTAAAATTTCAATGCAGTACGGATCTGAATTTTTTCCCGTCAGCGCCGTAAATTCATCGGTAATCCCTAAAATATAGTCGGCAGACACATTAAAGTGCTTTGCGATGGAAGCGATAGCAGTAGTATCGGGTTCCCGTTCACCCATTTCATATTTTGAAACCGACTCTCTGCTTTTACCAACGGCTTTGCCGACTTCGCCCTGTGTTTGACCCCTGGTGTCTCTCAAGCTTTTTAACCGTTCCGCAAAAACCGACATTTTCTATTCCTCCTGGGCATAATTATATGATAAATATGGCCTGGAAACAATTCATTTTTAAAATATTGCCCAGCTTTGTACCTGTAAAAAAAATAGCAAACAAAGAATAATTGATAATTATTCAAAAATATGTTAATGAATTATTGACATATGTCTAGGTATATAATATAATTTGGTACAACGTGTACCATAGACCGCTTCGAAAAAGGGGGAGACATTATGCTTCATTATGAGTCCATGGCAGCCTTTCTAAAATGGTGTGAAGATTATCCTTTGCCGGGGGCACTGATCATCCTGGGGTTGGTAATCATGTTGATCATGGTCATACGCTTCGTTATAAAAGAAAGCTATAGCACCCGCAATACTGACAAGAGCAAAGACCAATATATAAAAAGAATCAAGTGAAGGTCAAAGGAGCAGAATTATGGAGAGTCGTTTATCCGCACAAAAATTAAAGGAATTCAGAAAACAAATAGATTCATTGACAGCGTCACCGGAGCCAATCGAAGCTCTTACAGGGTTTATTCTAAAGGCCAGTTCAGATTTGGACGGTTTGATCGGGGAATATTATGAAAAGGATGAATCCATGGAGGAAGTATTAGCTTTCGGGAAAACATGACCATTTAATAGTCAACATCCTGCTTATCTGGTATAATGTATAGTTGACGGCGGGCAAAATAACCTTGATGCCTGCCGGATCAGGAAAAGGAGATTATGCTTATGCCGGATATCATGCAGTATGTTTATATAGTTATTGTTATATTATTGTCGCTCAGCTTTCACGAATTATCACACGCTTTTGTCTCATACAGGCTTGGAGACCCAACCGCAAAAGATCAGGGAAGGCTTACTTTGAATCCCATAAAGCATCTTGACCTCCTGGGCACCATCATGATGGTTGCGTCAATGATCGGGGGGGCGGGTATCGGATGGGCGAAGCCCGTACCCATAAATCCCATGTATTATAAAAATAAAAAAGCAGGCACAATGCTTGTGAGCGTTGCAGGACCGGTCTCAAACCTGCTTTTGTCTTTTATCTTTGCATTTCCCGTTATTTATATCAACTACAAATACAATATAAAACCTGTGGATCCTACCAAGCTGGATATTTTTATTTTCAGCATCAGCCACATGTTCATGCTGACCAATATTAATCTTGCAATTTTCAACCTGCTTCCGGTTCCGCCCCTGGACGGCTCCAAAATCCTGTCGGGGATTCTCCCCACAAGACGGTATTACCAGTTCATGCAATATGAGAACTATATTGGAATCGCATTTATCCTTTTGATTTTTATATTCCCCGGAGTCCTGTCAGGGGTGTTAAGGACAATAACGATACCCGTGGGTAATGTGATGCAGGAAATAGCGGGAAGGATTTTGTTTTTGTTTCTGTAAATCGGCGGTGACTGTTGACAACAACTGCGGGCTTGTCTACAATAGTATAAGCAAAAAGCCTGCGGAAACTTTATCTTAGGGAGATGAAACAGATGGAAAAACAAACGATTTTCAGCGGAATGAGGCCCACCGGAGCACTGCATCTGGGGAATTATTTCGGAGCGCTCGATAACTGGGTTAAACTTCAGGATGAATATAACTGCTTTTTTGGGGTAGTTGACTGGCATGCGCTGACGACAGGCTACGAAGATACTTCAAAGCTTAAGGAATATATCGATGATCTGATTGTGGACTGGTTGAGCGTGGGACTTGACCCTGAAAAGTGCAATATCATGCTGCAATCCGCTATCAAGGAGCACGCTGAGCTGCATTTGCTGTTTTCCATGATCACACCGCTGTCCTGGCTCTTCCGGTGTCCCACTTACAAGGACCAGCTGGCGCAGTTGAAAGACAAGAATATCACCACCTATGGTTTCCTGGGCTATCCATGTCTGATGTCGGCCGATATTCTTCTTTATAAGGCAACGGTCGTACCGGTGGGGGAAGATCAGCTTCCCCATATAGAGTTGGCAAGGGAAATCGCCAGACGTTTCAACCATCTGTACGGCGAGGTTTTCCCGGAACCGGCTCCCAGGCTGACGAAGGCAAAAGTATTGCCCGGGACCGACGGAAGGAAGATGAGCAAGAGCTATGGCAACACCATCGCTCTGTCGGATGACCCGGAGACGGTGCGCAAGAAAGTAATGTCCATGATTACCGACCCGGCAAGGATACGCAAGGATGATCCCGGACATCCTGAGGTTTGTGCGGTTTATGCATTCCATAAGGTCTTTAATGAAGAGGAGGTTCCGGAAATTGAAAGCCAGTGCAAAGGTGGAAAAATAGGCTGCGTACAGTGCAAAAAGAATCTGGCGAACAAAATGGCGGGACATCTGTCGCCCATCTATGAAAAACGGCAGGATATTCTTAAAAGGCCCGGATATATAAAGGAAGTAGTGGAACAGGGGAATAAAAACGCGAGAAAAGCAGCAGAAAAAACGATGCTGGAAGTACGCAAGGCAATGAACGTTGATTGGTGAGATACGGTATGCAGGGGCAGGTTTCCATGCCCGTCCATGATTCTAGGCAGGGGGCGGCCCTGGATCGCCGTGCTTTGGGGGAAATACAAAAGTGGAAAGTGCTTTGACACATGCCTGTACAATTAAAATACAGAATTTTGAAGGCCCTTTTGACCTGTTATTCCATTTGATCGGGGAAAACAAGGTGAATATCTATGACATACCCATCAATGTCATAACGGATCAATACATGGAATATCTTTTTGCCATGCAGGAGCTTGACCTGGAAATAGCCAGCGAATTCCTGGTCATGGCGGCTACCCTTTTGCATATTAAATCAAAAATGCTGCTGCCGGATAAAAAGGAGCCGAAGCAGGAAGAAGGAGATCCCAGGGAAGAGCTTGTGCTCAAGCTGCTGGAATACAGGAAGTACAAGGAATTTTCACATTCCTTAAGGCAGCGGGAAATCCAATGGTCAACGCTTTATTACAAGCTGCCCGAGGCCATTCAGTTTACCCGGACG
Source organism: Bacillota bacterium (assembly GCA_023426125.1). Taxonomy (GTDB): domain Bacteria; phylum Bacillota; class Clostridia; order Acetivibrionales; family DTU013; genus MnB-11. Next base: position 75,199 of record JAFABI010000100.1, on the reverse strand, counting down.
GATGAAATCCTCGAGCTTTCGTCGCCTGAACTGAAAAGAATTTACCTCCAGCTTCTGGAAAGAAACAGGAAAAAGATAAATCCCAATGTCAGCGGGATGAATCAGATCATCCAGCATGAGAAGGTATCACTGAAAAGCAAGATGAGGGAGATCCTGCGGGAATTGATCAACAGGTCCTTTTTCAGGTTTGCCGAAATTTTTTCGTTGAAGCATAAATCAAAAATCGACGTAATCACAGGCTTTATGGCAATTCTTGAGCTGGCCAAGCTAAAAAAAATAAAGCTGGAGCAGCACAAGCAGTTTGCAGATATTTATATCCGCAAGACAGGACTTCAAATGGATGATCTGGAGGAGGAGAGCATTGCCGCCGATTAGGAGCACTGCAAATCTTGCGTAAGTGATTTTTTACCCGTGCTTAGACCACGGGTACTTCGGGCAAAGCGAAAGGAATTTGCATTTGTATGGAAATCAGGGAAATGGAAGCGGTCATCGAAGGCTTGCTGTTTGCCGCAGGAGATCCGCTGGAACTGGAAAAAATAGCCGAGATTCTTGAAATCGATAAAAAAAGCGCCAGGCTGATCCTTAACAACATGGTGATCAATTACAGCAACTCCAAAAGAGGAATCATGATGCGTGAAATTGACGGAAGTTATCAGCTTTGTACGCGGTTTGAGCATTATGACTACATAAGGCGTCTTTTTGAGCCAAGGCAGAAGCAGGCCCTATCCCAGGCAGCCTTTGAAACCCTTGCCATTATAGCCTACAACCAGCCCATCACCAGAAACAAAATCGAACAAATCAGAGGTGTCAACTCAGACAGCGCAGTCACACGTCTTGTGGAAAGGAACCTTGTCAGGGAAGCGGGACGCCTTGACTCACCAGGCAAACCCGTACTCTATGAAACAACCGAGGAGTTTTTAAGAAGCTTCGGTTTCAAATCCACAGCCGACCTTCCCATTCTGGAAATGAGCGATATCATCGCCAATGATCCGGCAGCGGGCAATGTAATTTCAATGGAAGAAGAAATCCAAAATAAAAACAAGGATTAAATTCGGCGCTTTTGGAAAAAATAACTAAAATGAGGTGTTTGGGTGCTTTATTTTGTTATTTTTTTTATCGTGTCCGGAATAATTGCCATAGCGTTATTTCTTAAGATCAAATGTGTCATTGAATATGTTCGAAATGACGATGATGACCATATTGTCATTTCTTTTTATACCCTGGACGGAATGTTCAAATACAAATATGAAATTCCGCTGGTGGACCTTGGCCAGGAGGGCGTTAAATTCAAACTGGTGAGAGAATCAGGCAAGAAGGAGCGCATCGTAAGGGATAGGAAGGAGAAGCTTAAAATAACGGAAGTATATGGCAAATATATTGCCGTCAGGGACTATTATAACGCAAATAAAAAATTATTCTGTGATTTGAGGGACTATATAAAAACCAGGGTTGTCCTTGCGGAATTCAACCTGACAATTGTGGAGGGAACGGACAATGCCAGCCATACCGGGATATTATGCGGCTTTCTCTGGTCTGCGGCGGGATTGTTGTCCACTGCGCTTACCAATACTTTCAAGACTTTTAAAAAATGTGTTGTCATCAGGCCCAACTATCATAAAAAGGAATTTACCATTGATATCTTCTGCATATTTCATCTCAAACTGGTTCATATTATAGTGATGGTAACAAAAATCTTTTTTAACGGAATAAGGGAAAAGAAAAAGTTGATAAGAGAGACAGGTGGTGGATTGAATGGCGGAGCATCCGATCGAAGGACTCATGACGACAGCAATGGAAAGTATCAAGGAAATGGTTGATGTAAACACGATTGTAGGCGATGCGGTACAGGCTCCCGACGGTACGGTCATAATACCGATTTCCAGGGTGGCATTCGGGTTTGCGGCAGGCGGCGGAGAGTACAAACAGTCATGTGCCAATGACGAAGACAAAGATGACGGTGAAAGCGGCGGAAAGAATGAAAGGTTCCCTTTTGCAGGCGGCAGCGGCGCGGGGGTAAGCATTCATCCGGTAGCGTTCATGGTGGTGGGCAATGGCCAGATACGGCTCCTTCCCGTAAATATCAATTCTTCGGTTGACAAAATCCTGGATATTATTCCGGAGATTTTAAATAAAATGGAGGATACCATTAAACGGCGGGTTGTCGTCAAAAAAGAGATAAAACAGGGAGATGCCGTAGGGAAGGTAGTTAAGGAATCCGATAACGATTAGCAATATAGCCCATCCAATTCTGGTTGGGCTATATTTTTTTCCGCGTAAGCTCATCATCCCATTCGATGAGATGCATATAGGGCAGTATGTCAATGTACCTGTCCCCTTGACATTGCGCGTCCCCATGTCAAGGGGACAGGTCAAGGGGACAGGTACATTGACATGAGGATGTAAATCGGTTGTAAGGGCGCGCATTGCGCGCCCGCTTGACACCCTGTCATTGCGAGCAGAACGTAAGTGGAGTGAAGCAATCTCAATGATGCTATCCTTGCTGGAAGTTGAGATTGCCGCGTCGCAGGGCTCCTCGCAATGACAGCCAGGCAGCTATCCAACTTAGCTCGTACATATCCCTTCACACGTTGCTATCTTGGGAGGACGGCCAATGGCCGCCCCTACAGAGATAACGGGCTATGATAGGATAGAGTACATTGTAGGGGCGCGCATCGCGCGTCCGACGGAGTCAGGGGCCATTCCCTGGCTCCGTCAGTAAGCTCGCATTCTTTCCATTTTATGCAACTAATTATACATCGCTTCTGGTAACAAACTTATATGGGCATGTCTAAATACTTTGCAGCATTGCTGCGGTATGGTATAATATTTCCAATAATTACGACAGGACAGGTAGTGGAATGAGCGAAATAAGGCTTCAAAAATTCCTGGCTGAAGCAGGGGTGGCATCCAGACGCAAGTGCGAGGAGCTTATGCTTCAGGGAAGGGTGGAAGTTAACGGCGTTAAGGTCACTGAACTGGGCTTCAAAGTGAATGCCGGAGACATTGTAAAACTGGATGGCAAGGAAGTAAAACAAGAAGAAAAAAAGGTATACATACTTTTAAACAAGCCTGTTGGCTATATTACGACCGCCAAGGACCAGTTCTCCAGGAAAACGGTCCTTGACCTTGTGGAGGGCATCAAAGAAAGGATATATCCGGTGGGTAGGCTTGATTACGATACTTCCGGGCTCCTTTTGCTTACCAATGACGGCGATCTTGCCTACAAGCTGACCCATCCCGGCAGGGAAGCAGACAAGGTTTATCAGGCGAAAATCAGGGGAGCACTGAACGATATGGAAATACAGGCATTCAAGACAGGCATAAGGATCGACGATTATATAACATCCCCGACAAAAATTAAAGTTCTGGAGTGTACCGGAACCGACTCCCTGGTTGAAGTCACCATCCACGAAGGTAAGAACAGACAGGTAAGAAAGATGTTTGAGGCTGTCGGGCATATCGTACTGAAGCTTAGACGTATCGCTATCGGACCCGTGAAGCTGGGAAGCCTGGAGGAAGGTGCCTGGAGGCATCTTACGCCTGATGAGGTGAAAAGCCTGAAAACGGGGCATAACCGATGAAGGGCATAATCCGGGAAAAAGAAAAGACCGTCATAAAGAATTCACTGGGGCAGTCCCATGAAGTTATGCGCAAAGCCGTCAGGGAAGGGGATACCGTCGTTGACGCTACAGCGGGCAACGGAGGGGATACGCTTTTCCTGGCCGGACTTGTGGGGAATACGGGCAAGGTATATTCCTTTGACATCCAGCCAAAAGCGCATGAAAATACTTTAAACAGGCTAAAGGCTGCAAACCTGCAGGACAAAGTAAGGCAGGTATATGACGGACATCAAAACATGGATTTGTACGTAAAGGAAAAGGTCCGGGCAGTAATGTTCAATCTCGGTTATCTTCCGGGCGGAGACCACAGAATCGGTACAAAAGGAGATAGCACGGCGGAAGCAATAAAAAAAGCATTGGACTTGCTAGAAATCAATGGTATAATTACAATGGTTATATATTATGGCGGCGATAGTGGTTTTGAGGAAAAGGATTTCATTCTGGAATATATAAAAAGTATTGATAACAGACAATTCACAGTGATGAAAGCCGAGTTTGCCAATCAAATAAACTGTCCTCCGATATTGGTTTGCATCGAAAGACTTTTTTAATGTGTCTTTTTGTGAAAAATTTAACTGAAATGCAGGGAATATCTTGCAATTAATAGGAGAGTATTGTATAATTTTATTAATTAGCACCAGGTAATAATATCAAATGATAAAATCAGTAAACCAGGATTTTTTATAAACAAGTTATATATTTTTTGCGTATATATTAAAGAATAGGAAAAATAGCAGAAAATCTAAATACAGAAAAATACTTTTTATGAGGTGTAACTCATGGCGACGATGGATAAGATCAACCTGCTTCAAAGCAAAAAGGAAAAGCTTGAGCAAGGAGGCGGAGCCGACAGGATTGCCAAGCAGCACGAGTCGGGCAAGATGGCGGCCAGAGAAAGAATTGACAGGCTTTTTGACAGCAACACCTTTGTGGAAATGGATGCTTTTGTTGAAACCAGGGCCATTGATTTCGACATGCAGAAAAAGAAAGTATCCGGAGACGGTGTTGTAACCGGTTATGGAAACATCGACGGAAGACTTGTCTTTGTTTCATCCCAGGATTTTACCGTTATCGGAGGTTCTCTGGGGGAAGCGCATGCAAGAAAGATCACCAAGGTAATGGATATGGCGGTAAAAATGGGCGCTCCTTTCATCAGCATCAACGATTCGGGCGGAGCAAGGATAGAGGAGGGCATTGATTCCCTCTGCGGTTATGGCGAGATTTTCTACAGAAACACCCTCGCTTCGGGCGTTATCCCGCAAATATCCGTAATCATGGGACCTTGCGCGGGCGGTGCGGTTTACTCCCCGGCAATCACCGATTTCATTTTCATGGTGGAAAAAACCAGCAATATGTTCATAACCGGACCTCAGGTCATTAAGGCCGTGACCGGGGAAGATGTATCTGCGGAGTCCCTTGGCGGCGCCGATGTCCATAATTCCAAAAGCGGCGTTGCCCATTTCAAAAGCTCCAATGAAGACGAATGCATCAAGGACATTAAGCGGCTGATCAGCTTCCTTCCGGACAACAACCTGTCCGATATGCCTGCATACGCGGTAACGGACGACCTGAACAGGCTTTCGGAGGAACTTTGCGAACTAATCCCCGATAATGCCAACAAACCCTATGATATCAAGGATGTTATAGAAAAAGTCGTTGATAACGGCGATTTCTTTGAGATCCACAAGCATTTTGCAAAGAATATCGTCATTGGTTTTGCCAGAATGAACGGCAGCACCATCGGGATCATAGCAAACCAGCCCAATGTCATGGCCGGCGTGCTGGACATCAATTCAGCCGATAAAGGAGCCAGGTTCATACGCTTCTGTGACGCTTTCAACGTACCGATTATCACATTCACCGATACGTCAGGCTATCTGCCGGGCGTAGGCCAGGAATACGGCGGCGTTATCAGGCATGGAGCCAAGCTTTTGTACGCATTTTCCGAGGCGACGGTTCCCAAGATCAATGTTATAGTCAGGAAGGCTTACGGTGGCGCATATATAGCAATGAACAGCAAGCATTTGGGCGCAGACATGGTTTTTGCGTGGCCAAGCGCTGAGATTGCGGTAATGGGAGCGGACGGAGCGGCCAATATTATTTTCCGCAAGGAAATAGCAGCCGCAGACGATCCGGTAGCTGCGAGAAACGAAAAGATAGAAGAATACAGGGAAAAGTTCTCAACCCCCTATGTGGCGGCCGCCAGAGGGTATGTGGATGACGTCATTGATCCGGCGACCACCAGGATCAGACTGATAAACGCTCTAGAGATGCTCGCCAGCAAGAGGGAAAGCAGGCCTTCCAAAAAGCATGGAAACATTCCGCTGTAGAGGTGAGGGGACACACCTCTCCCGCCGCAGGACGTAAGCGTCGAGGAATGTCCCTGCTTGAACGATCTCAGCAGGAGCGCGTATTGGTTGCGCTTCCGCTGACGGCATTACCGGAAGATTTTCCCGGCCTCGGAAAGAAGCAGCTTTGATGGCTCCTGGCCGTGGACTCGGGATGTAAGTTAAGGCGAAAGGAATGTATGTCAAGATGAACAATGACTTAAGCGGTGAGATTCTGGCTGTGATCGCGGCGGCAGTGGCCTCACAAAACACCAGGCCGGGCCACAAGCTGGAAGTGAAAGCCATACGGAGAATTTCCCAGGTGACTCCGGTATGGAGTGCGACAGGCAGATTTGAGAGGCTTACCAGAAATTTGAACACGCTGTAGAACGTCCGGTGATAACGACCGACGACAGGCATGAACCGTTTGATATGAATATTTACTTAATATAGGAGGATTTACGATGAAGAAGTACTTGATAACAGTTAACGGAAATCAATATGAAGTTGAAGTAGAGGAAGTTAAGGATAATACGGTATCTGCACCGGCAGTCCAGCCTGAACCTGCCGTCAGGACTGCTGCACCTGCGCCAAAGCTTGCACCGGCAGCACCCGCGCCAAAGCCCGCTGCAGTCAGCAGCGCCGTGCCTGCCGGAGCTACCACCATTACGGCTCCCATGCCGGGAACCATTTTGAAAGTAAATGTCAATGCCGGCGATGCCGTAAAAAAAGGACAGGTTCTTTTGATCCTGGAAGCCATGAAAATGGAAAATGAAATCGTTGCCGCTGCGGATGGGAAAATATCCTCGGTAAATGTCGCAAAAGGCTCCTCCGTCAACGCCGGAGATGTCCTTGTATCGCTCACTTAAGGAGGAGGTCATAGAAATGGGTAAGGTTAGAATAACCGAAACGGTCCTGCGGGATGCTCATCAATCCTTGATAGCCACCAGGATGAAAACCGACGATATGCTTCCCGTACTGGAGAAGCTGGACAAGATAGGCTATAATTCCCTTGAATGCTGGGGTGGAGCTACCTTTGACTCCTGCCTCCGATTCCTGAATGAAGACCCTTGGGAAAGACTCAGAAAGATCAGGAAACAGGTGAAAAACACCAAGCTGCAGATGCTGCTGAGAGGTCAGAACCTGCTGGGGTATAAGCATTATGCCGATGACGTGGTGGAGTTTTTTGTGCAAAAATCCATCGCCAACGGGATTGATGTAATCAGAATATTTGATGCATTGAATGACGTCAGGAATCTTGAAACTGCAATAAAAGCCTGTAAAAAGGAAGGAGGCCACGCACAGGGGTGTTTCAGCTATACGGTCAGCCCTGTTCACAGCCTTGAGCACTTTGTGAAGGACTCCAGGCAGCTGGTGGAAATGGGCGCCGATTCCATCTGCATAAAGGATATGGCAGGCTTGCTGTTGCCGTACCCAGCCTATGAGCTTGTAAAAGCCCTGAAGGAATACATCAAGGTGCCGATTCAGCTCCATACGCATTATACCAGCGGTACGGCTTCCATGACGTACATGAAGGCCATCGAAGCCGGTGTTGATATCGTCGATTGCGCGATTTCACCCATGGCCATGGGAACTTCGCAGCCTCCCACGGAGCCTCTGGTGGCTTCCTTGAAAGGCACCGAATATGATACGGGACTCGAGCTGGAACGCTTAAGCGAGATTGCGGAATACTTCAGGCCGATAAAGGAGAAGTATGTGGAAAGCGGACTGCTGGATGTGAAAATGATGGGTGTCGACGTAAATGCACTGATCTATCAGGTTCCCGGCGGTATGTTGTCCAATCTGGTTTCCCAGTTGAAGCAGGCGGGAAAGTCCGACAAATATGAAGAGGTTTTAAAGGAAGTGCCCAGAGTCAGGGAAGATTTCGGTTATCCGCCTCTGGTTACGCCTACAAGCCAGATCGTAGGAACTCAGGCTGTGATGAATGTCGTAGCCGGTGAAAGATACAAAATGGTGCCCAAGGAATCCAGAATGCTGGTGAAGGGAGAATACGGCAAAACACCTGCTCCCATTCCGGAAGAAATCAAAAAGAAAATACTCGGCGAGGAAGAACAAATTACCTGCAGGCCTGCGGACCTGATCGCGCCTGAGCTTGAGAATATAAAAGGCCATATGAAGGAATATATGGAGCAGGATGAAGATGTTTTATCCTACGCATTGTTCCCGCAGGTGGCGGAAACCTTCTTTAAATACCGCCAGGCCCAGAAATATAAGATTGACAGCACATTAGTGGATTACAAGGATAAGGTTCATCCGGTATAAGGATAAAGAGAGGACTGTCTAAAGAGGCAGTCCTTTTTTATGATAAAATGCTGCCGCAGAGTGCGCGCCTGAAGTATAGGGGGCGCATTGCGCATCCTCAAGAATGAAACCATGCCATACAGAATTGCGGCTGCCCTTCAGAGAATCAAAAAAGTACTACCTGTTGGTTTGCATTCATTCCAATAAAAGTTTTGCTTCTTTCAGCACCTCTCATGCATGTAAACATAATTTTCCCTGTTGCTGGTATACTTCAAGATCCTTATTTTACTGCCCTTGCGGATGTTTTTACCGCATTTCAGGCAGGAGAGGTAAGGAGTCTGCATGATGCCATAGGTCAGCGCGGGCCGTATGCCCTCGATTTTCTGCCAGCTTTTCCAGCCAACCTTACAATGCCGGATCCTTTTGTCGTAGTCGGCATAGACCCACCGAAGGAGCTTGTGAAAATGAAAGGGATACCGGGTATACTTTATGTATTGCCTGGGCAATCCAAGCCTTTCGGTATATAATTCGAAATTCTTTTCAATGATTTCCTGGGCGCGGCCGCTGATTTGAGTGCAGTACCAGGTATAGCCGTTGTCGTCGAGCCAGCCTTTCAGCTTTTCAAACATGTAGCCCCTGCAAATTTCGATCGTTTCGCTTTTTGGTAGATTAAAATTGTGAAGGCCTTTTGCGATGATGTCCACCACATTGTCAAGGTAATATTTCTTTTTAAAGTTTTCCTTGTTGTAAAGCTCCACCGGAATGATGTCAAAATAATAATCATTGGATTCCGGGCGGTAGATCCCTATGCAGGTCCCGCCAATAAAGCTGCCGCTGCCCGCGTCGTCAATCTGAAGCATGTAAACCTCCCAAAGCCGTTTTAAGCCCACTGGATAACCTTTTTACCTGATCTTTTCAGGAGCGATGAAGCAAATCCTGCAAAAATAAACTTAAGGATAGGATATGATAATTTCCTTAAGGTCATACACCGAGATAAAAATGCAGCCTCTTGATTTTTAACCTGCAAAAATGTAAAATGAAAGGGATGAAATGAAAGGGGGTAATAATGATGGAAGGCAAAACATATGACATGATCCGGCGGATTCAGGAAAATCTGTCCGAAATGAGTAAAGGACAGAAATTAATTGCAAACTATATAATAAACCATTATGAGAAAGCCGCTTTCATGACGGCGGCCAGGCTTGGAGAGGTGGTAGGGGTAAGTGAATCTACCGTGGTGCGGTTTGCAATAGAGCTGGGGTATGACGGCTATCCAAAGCTTCAGAAAGTGCTGCAGGAGCTTATTAAGAGCAAGCTCACCTCCGTTCAGCGGATAGAGGTTTCGTCAAACCGGATAAACGAGGACAACATTTTAAAAAGCGTATTGCATTCCGATATGGAGAAGCTTAAGCTCACGCTGGAGGAAATCGATCAAACCAGTTTCAACAAGATCGTGGAGTGCATTTTAAATGCAAAAAAGATTTATATCCTGGGGGTTCGCAGTTCCGCGCCTCTGGCCAGCTTTCTGGGCTTTTATTTCAATTTGATCTTCGACAATGTCAGACTGGTGCATACCACCAGCGTAAGTGAAATGTTTGAACAGATCCTGAGAGCTTCGGAAGGCGATGCGGTAATCGGTATAAGCTTCCCCAGATATTCAAAGCGGACGACCAAAGCAATGCAGTTTGTAAAGAGCCAGGGTGCAACGGTCATTGCCATCACCGACAGCGGCGAATCACCCATTGCAAGTTGTGCGGACCATTCCATCATTGCAAGAAGCGACATGGCATCCTTCGTTGACTCGCTGGTGGCGCCCCTGAGCGTTATAAATGCATTAATCGTTGCAATCGGCGCCAGAAAAAAGGAAAGCATTTATCAGACCTTTGAAAAGCTTGAAACCATCTGGGATGAATACCAGGTATACGAGAAATATGAAAATGCCGAGCCTTACAGGAAAATTGACTATTAAGGGTGCACGCATATAGAAACGGGAGAAAAATGAAAAGAAGAGTTATTGTTATCGGAGCCGGCGCAGCCGGGCTCATGGCTGCCGGCAAGGCTGCCGAAAGGGGCCTTGAGGTCATACTGGCGGAAAAGAACGATAAAGTGGGCAAAAAGCTGCTGATTTCCGGAAAAGGCAGATGCAACCTGACAAATAATACGGATATGGAAGGGCTTATAGAAAATATTCCCGGGAACGGGAATTTTCTCTATTCTTCGTTTTACAGCTTTTCCAATCTGGATATCATAGACTTCTTTCATAACAGGGGGCTACAGACCAAAGTGGAACGGGGCGGGAGAGTGTTCCCGGTATCCGATTCCGCAGCGGATGTTGTCGATGTCCTCTATCAATATGCCGTCGGCAGCGGCGCCCGGCTGAAGCTGAAATCCCCTATCCGTGAAGTGGGTATAAGGGATGGAAAAGTTACCCACGTTGTTTTTAGAGACGGCGGGCGGATGGAATGTGATGCCGTAATCCTTGCAGCCGGAGGAGCATCCTACCCCGGAACAGGCTCCAACGGAGACGGCTATGAAATCGCAAGGGCGGCGGGTCATAGGATCACAGAGCTTAAGCCGTCGCTTATCCCTCTTCTGGCAGAAGAGGATTGGGTTAGAAATCTTCAGGGATTATCTCTTAAAAATGTGTCAATAACTATAGTAAATACAAAAAAGAAAAAGCTTTATACTGATTTCGGAGAAATGCTGTTTACGCACTTCGGAGTTTCCGGCCCCGTTATACTAAGCTGCAGCCGTCATATCATGGACTTTGGCTACAAGGATGTGAAGCTGGTAATCGACCTGAAGCCCGCGCTTGATTTTGATGTACTGGATGCCCGCATACAACGGGACTTCGAGAAATATACACGGAAGCAGTATAAAAATTGTCTGGATGATTTGCTGCCGCAAAAATTGATTCCTGTCATCACCGAATTGTCAGGAATACCGCCGGAGAAGCCTGTCAACCAGATTACAAAAGAGGAGAGGCACAAGCTGGTTAAGCTTTTCAAGGGTTTGGAGCTGACCATAACGGGCGCCAGGCCGTTAAATGAGGCAATCGTAACCGCCGGCGGCGTATGCACCGACGAAATAAATCCTTCAACAATGGAATCAAAGCTGGTAAAAGGCCTGTTCCTTGCAGGCGAAGTGGTGGATGTTGACGGCTATACCGGAGGCTTCAACCTCACCATCGCATTTTCAACAGGCCGCCTGGCCGGCATGAACTGCTAAGTACTGGTTCAAATATAGCTTCCCGTATAGGTTTCCGGAAAATGCAGTCCATTGCGGCCGGGGCTGGTCGCAAATGCTTTGCATTTGCTGCTCGCCTATGCAGCCAACATTTTCCGAAAAACGGGAAGTAATATTTGCAGTACTCCTAAGTTTTCAGTACTCGTAACAGGAAGTGGAGAAAAAACGGATGAATAACAGCGGAAAAGATGCTACGAAAAGCAACGTCATACGAAAACATAGGGATATCGAGCGCATACTCTATGCATCGTTTTTTGTTGTGTTCCTTTTGCTGATTATAACGCAGGCGGCGATTTTCATTCCTTCAATAAAATCTGCCGTGATTGAGAAGGACTCCATGATGGGAGTGCCGATAGGTAAAGAGGAGTATCTTTACAAAGAGGGGAAACTGGAATTGACCTTGGGGAGTTTTGAAAATTACCCGGCGTTGAAAGTCCTTGTAAACGGCGAGGAACAAGCTTCCTTCCAGGGCAAGGCAGTAAGCCTGACGGTACGTGACGGCGACGTGGTGGAACTGGATGGAAGCGGGACGAATGCCAACACCGGCGTTTCAGTTTCCTCCGTCAGCGGCAATATGGATAAAAAATACCTCGGGAAAACGTTTGTCGTGGGCCGGGAGGTTTTAAAAATTTTTAAGGTCAGGCTGTCTTAAATCCCAGATTATTATTGTGTAAAATGGATTCTTCCTATATAATTATGTAATGAAGTTGAACAAGATGGATATTAAGCCCAATTTCATACCATAAGCATTGAGTTTAATGCTTTTTTAAATTCAGGATCAGGCTTGATACCATAATATTTAAAGTTGACCGTATACAAGTATGCTTAAGGCAGGTAGCTTAAGGTGGAGAACAGCAGGGAATTCGGCAGCAAGGAAATCGCTGCGGCGGCAATAAAGATTGCATTAACTTCCGACAGGCATGAGGAAAAACAGCTTCAGTCGGAGTATGCGAGAATCGGCATACAAACGGCTGCCGTTGATTATGGCGGAGAATTTATCACGTCCGTTATGAAGATCATCGAACGGGCTGTTGTTTCATCCAAACGCGAGGGAGTAATCCGTGACGGTCACGTCGAGGAAGGCGCGGTGGCAGGAGCGACGCACGAGGCTCTTTCCCAGATAATGCCCAAGGCTTTAGGCCTGAATGTTGGCGGCAAGATCGGAATAGCGCGGTACAGGGATCATATAAGCGTCGCTATTTTTTTGGGAATCGGACTTCTTCATCTGAATGAAGTATCGATTGGTCTGGGACACAGGGCGCTGTAAATACAAAACGGATGGGGAATAGAAATTCAAGCGGTTGAATTCCGCAAAGAATGCTATAAAATAAAATGAAGGGTAAAGCGATGGTAAGGGCAGTCAGAGGTGCAACAACAATCAATCATAACACGGCGGACGAAATCATTTCCGGAACCCTTGAGGTTTTAACGGAGATAATAAAAGAAAACAGCATTGACGTTGAAGATATCATCAGCGTTTTTTTCACCGTTACCAGGGACATTGATGCAGAATTTCCGGCGGTTGCGGCAAGGAAACTGGGCATGACCGATATTGCCCTCCTGTGTACCTATGAAATCGACGTTCCCGGCAGCATGGAAAAATGTATAAGAGTTATGCTGCATTTCAATACGGACAAAAAAAATTCGGATATCAGGCATATCTACCTGAAGGAAGCCAGAAAGCTCAGACCTGATCTTTCAAGCGCACTCCGGGACAGCAAATAAAGCCTTCGGCTTTCCGGCGGCAAATGGGAAACGATAAATCAACGATGGATGGTGGAACTTGAGCAGGGTAAACATAGCGATTGATGGGCCTGCCGGAGCAGGAAAAAGTACCATTGCAAAATACATATCCAGAACATTGGGAATCATATATCTTGATACGGGTGCCATGTACAGGACAGTTGCGCTTAAAGCACTGAGAGCGGGCGTCGATACGAAGGACGCAGAAAAGCTGGCAGAGCTTGTAAGCTCCATTGATATTAAGATTACCCATACGGGAAGCGAGCAGCGTATTTTTCTTGACGGCTCCGATGTTTCCGGGGATATAAGGACACCCGAGGTATCCATAGGTGCATCGAATGTGGCCGTCGTACCTGCGGTGCGCCTGAAGATGGTGGAGCTGCAAAGGGAAATCGCCCAAAACAACGATGTTGTGATGGATGGAAGGGATATAGGGACCTATGTGCTTCCCCGGGCAGGATACAAGTTTTATCTCACGGCTTCCCTGGAGGAACGGGCAAAAAGAAGGTACAGGGAGCTGCAGGAAAAAGGCGCGTCGGGGATTTCCTATGATGAGGTTCGCAAAGATATTGAATACAGGGATAAAAACGACAGCACCCGTGCTTTTGCACCGTTGTCAAAGGCTGAAGATGCAGTAGAGGTTGATACTTCGGACATGACAATCCACGAGGTGAGCGAAAAGATTTTATCCTATATAAAACTATAAAACGAGCATAGCTTTAGAATGGTGGAGCATGAGAAAATTTGCAGTATTTGTAACAACGCTGGTGTTCAAGCTATTTTTCAGGGTGGAAGTGCTGAATGCGGAGAAGGTTCCGGCCGACGGGCCTGCTCTGTTGTGTGCTGTCCATAACAACATGCTGGATATGTTTTTCATCGGCTATAAGCTGAAACGATGGATCTATTGGATGGCCAAAGAGGAGTTATTCAGAAATCCGGTGGCAGGCTATCTGTTCCAGAAGCTTGGAGCCTTCCCGATAAAAAGAGGCACGGGGGATGTAGGCTCAATAAAAACCGCGTACAAGCATTTTGAGGATGGAAATATCGTTGGGATATTTCCCCAGGGACACAGGGTAAAGGCCAGGAACCGGAAATCCGCCGCTGTGAAGCCGGGTGCTGCACTGTTGGCCATCAATGCGGGAGTAAAGGTGATACCCGCCAGTGTAGAGGGGGACTACAGGCTTTTTGGCAGGATCCGCGTTGTTTTTGGCGATCCGTACAGTATCGAGGTAGAAAAGGGCAAAAAGCTTACTAACGACGAACTGTCTGAAATAAGCAGGGATATAATGCAAAAAATATTTTCACTTACGGAGAATGTAAATTGAAGATCATACTTGCAAAATCGGCCGGGTTTTGTTTCGGTGTTAACAAAGCTGTTAATGCCGTATACGGTTTATTGGATAAAAATGAAAAAAGCATTTGTACTCTGGGACCGATCATTCACAATGACCAGCTGGTGAATGACCTGAAAGCCCGTGGAGCGGCTGTTATTTCCGATATCAGCGAAGCTTTGCCGGGGAGCAAGGTTGTCATCCGCACGCACGGCGTGACTCCCGATGTATATAAAAAGCTTGACGAGTATAAGCTTGAAGCCATCGATGCCACATGTCCCTATGTAAAGAAAATACACAACCTGGTAAAGGAACAGTATGACAAGGGGCGCAGGATAATCATCGCCGGAAATGCAGACCACCCGGAAGTAAAAGGGATCAATGGCTGGTGCGGAAATACGGCATATATTGCGGATTCGCCCGAGGATGTGGACAAAATACCTGAAATTGACGAAGAATGCTGTATTGTGGCTCAGACGACCATTACAAAGGAAAAGTGGGACAAAATAAATATAAAATTGCAAAAAAAATGCAAAAACATTTTAAAATTTGATACAATATGTAATGCGACCAGCAGCCGTCAAAACGAAGCAGAAAAAATAGCGAAACAGGCCGATGCGATGATCGTCATCGGAAGCAGGAGCAGTTCCAATACGCAGAAGCTTTACGAGATAAGCAGGAAGTACTGCCCCAGGACATACATTATTGAAACGTTCGGTGATTTGCCGCCGATTGATATAACCGATATAAAAATATTGGGCATAACTGCCGGAGCATCTACACCGGATGGGATAATCAAGGAGGTTTTGGAGAAAATGGATGAATTAAATAAACAGGAGAAGGAAATGAACTTCGAGGAAGCCTTTGAGAGTTCCTTTGTAACTCTTCAAAGCGGCGAAATTGTGAAGGGAAAAATTATCGGGTTCAACAATGCCGAAATCTATGTGGATCTGGGCTATAAGTCCGACGGAATCATCTCCGTGGGCGAGTACTCCGACGACCCGGATTTCAAACCCGAGTCACAATTGAAGGCCGGAGATGAAATTGAAGTTTACGTTGTCAGGGTAAATGACGGCGAAGGCAGTGTACAGCTGTCCAAAAAGAAGGTTGATGCCATGAGAAGCATCGACGTCATTGAAGAAGCATTCGAAAATAAAACGCCCGTTACCGCCAAAGTGGTGGAAGTGACCAACGGCGGCCTTATCGCCAGCGCAAAAGGGGTAAGGATCTTTATTCCGGCTTCCCAGATAAGCGACAGGTATGTAAAGGACCTCAGCGAGTATTTAAAGCAGACGGTTACATTAAGGATTGTGGAATTCAACAAGCAAAAAAGGAAAATCGTCGGTTCCCAGAAGGTCATCCTTGCAGAAGAAAAGGAACGCACGGGAAATGAGTTCTGGGGCAATATCGAAACAGGCAAGAAATACCAGGGTGTGGTAAAGAACCTGATGGATTTCGGCGCATTTGTCGACATCGGCGGGGTTGACGGACTGGTGCATGTTTCCGAGCTGTCGTGGAATAAAGTGAAGCATCCTTCAGAGGTTTTGAAGGTGGGAGATGTCGTTGACGTTACAGTACTGGAGTTTGACAGGGATAAGAAAAGAATCTCTCTCGGCTACAGGAAGAGTGAGGATAATCCCTGGGTTAAGGCTGGTGACAAGTACAAGGTGGGAGATGTCGTCACAGGCAAGGTTGTAAGATTGGTTCCCTTTGGCGCGTTTGTCGAGCTGGAAAAGGGGATCGACGGACTTGTCCACATATCGCAGATCGCAAGCGTCAGGATTGCAAAGCCCGGTGACGTTCTTTCCATCGGACAGGAAGTGGAAGCCAAGGTGGTAGAGTTTAACCTGGAGGCAAAAAAAGTCAGCCTCAGCATCAAGGAAGTAAATCCGATAGACCCTGTACCGCCTGCAGTTGAAGTCAAAGCCGAAGAAAAGGCGCCGGCAGGTGTGCAAGAGCCGGTTCTTGACGAAGCGGTTCCAAATGAACACAAGGAAGAAATGACCAATACCATCGGGGACGTATTAAGCGGTCTCGGTGAAATAGTAACGGGGCAGGACAAGGCAGTGGAAGCGGAGCAGGAGAAGGAAACGGAAAAAGCGCAGGACGAAGAAGTAAAAGCAGAAGAAGCAAAAGCAGAAGAAGCAAAAGCAGAAGAAGCAAAAGCGGAAGAAGCAAAAGCGGAAGAAGAAGTAAAAGTGGAAGTAGAAGTAGAAGCGGAACAGGGCAAGGAAGCAGAACAAGAGCAGTGATGCGTGCTCTGCGGCGTTTTGATTAATGGCCCCGTTTGTCCATTGCTGTGAAACTCCCATCCTGTAGGGGCGCGCATTGCGCGTCCACAAATGCAATCTGTGCCAAACAGCTGCCGGACGGCCAATGGCCGCCCCTACAAACGAGTTTCAACACTGGTGGTGTGCATATACACATGACAAATTTGCGAGGAGCCCGTGATGCGGCAATTTCAGCTTTCATCCTGTTTAATCGTTGAGATTGCCGTGCTCCGTTGCATACCCTTGCAATGACAAACGAATTGGAAACCAAGCTTGTGCAAATAAGAAAACAGTCCCCATATCTGCGTGTCTGCTTGCGCGTTTTCGTTCTTTTCACCAGCGCCTGTAACCGCTGGTTTTTTAATCTCTTTTTTTTACGTGTATTTTTATATGGTAGATAAAAATCAGGCGATTCTTTGGAGACATTTAATTTTGTAACCACGGAAGGGGACATTCAAAATGGATTACGAGGCATTCAAGGCAGAGATATATAAAATGACGGGCATAAACCTGACCTATTACAAGGAAAAGCAGATGAAACGAAGGATCGATTCCCTCATTTCCAAAAACGGGTACCAGCTTTATGAGGATTATGTAAAGGCATTAAAGTCCAATTCTGTCCTTTTCAACGAATTTATCAACTATCTTACCATCAATGTTTCGGAATTTTATCGAAATCCCGAGCAATGGGAGATTTTGAAAAAGGATGTATTCCCGCTTCTGCTGAAAAAATCAAAGAGGCTTAAAATATGGAGCGCTGCCTGTTCCACGGGGGATGAGCCCTATACCCTTGTAATGGTGTTAAACAGCTATATACCGCTTTCCGACATAAAGATAATCGCAACAGATATAGACAAGGAGGCCCTTCGAAAGGCAAAAGCCGGCTTATATAGTGAGAAAAGCCTTGAAAAGCTGCCTGCGGAATATCTTAACAAATACTTTGTGAAAAATGGAAGCTCCTATCTGGTAAAGGAGGAGGTAAAAAACAGGGTCGAGTTTCTCCAGCACAATATGCTCAAGGATGAATACCCCGCGGACTGCGACTTGATCGTCTGCCGCAATGTGTTGATCTATTTTACCGAAGAAGCCAAAGCCCTGATTTATAAAAAATTCAACCAGTCCCTGAAAACAGAGGGTATACTTTTTGTAGGCAGCACGGAGCAGATTATTATGGCGAACCGGTATTGCCTGGCGCCTATGAAAACTTTCTTTTACATGAAGGAAAAGGATATGTGAAGTAAGGAAATGGGGAAAATGCTTTGAAAAGGATCATATTCCTTGTTGATATGAATGCTTTTTATATTAGCTGCGAAATGGCAAGAAACCCGTCCTTGAAAGGTAGGCCGGCAGCCGTTGCCGGTGATCCGAAAAACAGGACGGGTATTATTCTGGCGGCGAATTATGACGCCCGGAAATACAAGGTCAGGACCACCATGCTGGTTCATGAGGCGAAAAGACTGTGTCCTCAACTGCTGCTGGTACCGCCGGACCATGCATTCTATGACAGAAAATCCTCCGAGGTAATGGACATTCTTTCCCGGTATACACCTGTGATTCAGCAAAATAGCATTGATGAAGCCTGGCTTGACCTTACCGGCTGTGAAAGCCTTTTCGGCGAACCCAGGGCAATTGCGGAAAAAATCATGAAGGACATCCTGCAGGAACTGGACCTGTGGTGCTCCATCGGAATATCGGATAATAAATTCCTGGCCAAAATGGCCTCGGAAATGAAGAAGCCCCTGGGTATCACCGAGGTATGGCAAAAGGATGTTAAGACGAAAATCTGGCCGCTGCCGGTCCGGGAGATGTACGGGATTGGAAAGCAGACGGAAAAGAAGCTTGCGGGACTGTCCATTCTCACCATCGGCGATCTTGCTTCCTGCAATCCGCTGCTTTTGTCCAGGGCTTTCGGGAAATACGGCGCCGAATTGAAAAGGCTTGCCAATGGGATTGATCCCACACCGGTGACCGAGCACCCCCATCACGAGAGCAAGTCTGTCAGCCGGTCAACTACGCTGTCCAGGGATATTACCGATATCGAATACGCCAAGTCGGTCCTTATAAGGCTTGCGGAGGAAGTCGGCTCCGAGGCCAGAAGGTATAATTACAAAGGGAAGACAGTTTCCATCGTCATCAAATACGGGGACTTCCAGGCTATCACAAGGCAGCGGTCCATGGTTTCGCCAACCTATCTCACCCGGGAAATCTATAAAACAGGAATAAGCCTGCTGGAGGAGAACTGGAACAAATCGAGGCCTGTGAGGCTGCTGGGTATAGGGCTGAACAACATTAACGACGAAGCACCGGAGCAATTGTCTATTTTTGATATCAATGAAGGTATAAAGGATGACAACCGGAAGGAAGAAAAGCTGGAAAGGGCAATGGATACCATAAGGAACCGTTTTGGAAGTGAAACGGTAAAACGGGCGAAATTATTGGAGAATCAATTGAAGAATAGAAAAAAAGAGAATTCTTGACATTGCATTGGACGCAAATTATAATATGAGGTAACACAACTCAATAAAGACGGATGAGGATTGAAGGAGAGAAACCGCGCGGTATGCGGCGGTTCACCGAAGGAGCTAAACTCTCAGGTAAGGAGACTTCAATCGGACGTACCTCTGGAGAGACCATTGGTGGCGCCGAAGGGGCATTTCCCATAAAAAAGGAATAATCTCTCAGGCAAAAGGACAGAGTCAAACATACGGCAGCGGATGCTTTTATTTTGTTTCCCAGAGGTCAAACTTTCAAGTTTGGCTTTTTTTGAGCTTTCTGCCGTGTGAAACCTGTCAATAATCACGTAAAGGAGAGAGTTAAGATGAACAGAATCTACAATTTTTCCGCGGGACCTTCCATGCTTCCCGAACCGGTATTAAAAAAAGCAGCAGATGAAATGCTTGACTACAAGGGCTCGGGAATGTCGGTAATGGAAATGAGTCACAGGTCCAAAACCTACATGGCCATCATAGAAAATGCGGAGGCATCCTTGCGCAGGCTTATGGGTATTCTGGAGAATTATTCGGTGCTTTTCCTGCAGGGCGGCGCTTCGACCCAATTTGCCATGGTACCGATGAATCTTATGACAAAAAATAAAAAGGCTGATTACCTCAATACCGGAAGCTTTGCCAAAAAAGCGTTGTCCGAGGCGAAATTGTTCGGCACGGTAAATGTTGCGGCATCCTCCGAGGACAGGAATTATTCCTATATACCTGAGAATTATACCTTATCTGCCGATGCAGACTATGTGCATATCACTACCAACAATACCATTGAGGGAACCTGTTTCAAAAAGCTTCCCGAAACCGGAAATATTCCTCTTGTGGCAGATATGTCCAGCAATATTCTTTCGGAAGAAATGGATATAACAAAGTTTGGCCTCATTTATGCAGGAGCCCAGAAAAATTTAGGGCCGGCCGGTGTCACCGTTGTAATTGTCCGCAACGATCTGGTGGGAAAAACCATAGAAAATACGCCTACCATGCTTCGCTATGAAACCCATATTAAAGAAAAGTCCCTTTACAATACACCGGCCTGCTATAGTATTTATGTTGCAGGGCTGGTATTTGAATGGACGGAATCCATCGGCGGCATCAAGACCATCGGGGCCTTAAACCGGGAAAAGGCTTCCCTGCTGTATTCGTTTATCGATGAATCCGTTCTGTTCAAGTCGCCGGTGGATAAAAAAGACAGATCGTTGATGAATATCACGTTCTCCGCGCCTACGGACGAACTGAACGCAAAATTTGTGACAGAGGCGCAAAAGCAAGGGCTGGGATCGCTTGCCGGCCACAGGTCCGTGGGCGGAATGCGGGCAAGCATATACAACGCAATGCCGGTGGAGGGCGTTAAAAAGCTTGTTGATTTCATGAAGAAATTTGAAATGGAGAATAAATAATTCGGGAGGGATTTGAATGTTTTCAATCCAGATGCTGAACAAGATCTCCGAAAAGGGGTTGGACTTGCTTCCGGAGGATACATATCAGATTTCATCCGAAAGCGCTTCGCCCGACGCCATCCTGGTACGCAGTGCAAATATGCTGGAAATGCAGCTGCCGGACAGTTTGATGGCCGTAGCAAGAGCCGGGGCCGGAGTGAATAATATACCAATTGACAAATGTTCCGAAAAGGGCATCGTCGTGTTCAATACCCCCGGAGCAAATGCCAACGGGGTAAAAGAGCTGGTAATTGCAGCGCTTTTTATGTCCTCCAGAAAAATATACCACGGAATATGCTGGGCTCAATCCCTCAAGGGGAAGGGCCAGGAAGTCGGGAAACTGGTGGAAAAGGGAAAGTCCTGCTTTGAAGGTCCCGAGATTAAGGGGAAGCGAATCGGTATCATCGGACTTGGCGCCATAGGAGTCATGGTAGCAAATGATACCGTAGCGCTGGGGATGGAAGTCATCGGCTATGATCCGTACATATCCGTCGATTCGGCATGGGGGCTGTCAAGCTGCGTGCTGCGTGCAACCAGTCTGGACCAGATTTTCAGCACCTGTGACTATATCACCATCCATATTCCTCTGGATGATAATACCAAAGGGATGATCAACAAGGAAAAGTTCAAGCTGATGAAAAAAGGCGTAAGGATTATTAACCTTGCCAGAGGCGGATTGGTTGACAACAGGGACCTGCTGGAGGCTATCGGCGACGGAACCGTAGCATGCTATGTAACGGACTTCCCGGAAGACGAGCTGCTGGGCAACGACAATATCATTCCAATTCCGCATCTGGGCGCGTCCACTCCTGAGTCGGAGGATAATTGCGCGGTCATGGCCGTGAAACAGTTGAAGGATTATCTCGAATATGGCAT
Source organism: Bacillota bacterium (assembly GCA_023426125.1). Lineage (GTDB taxonomy): Bacteria > Bacillota > Clostridia > Acetivibrionales > DTU013 > MnB-11. The sequence goes on along the minus strand of JAFABI010000100.1, from coordinate 53,590 downwards.
AGTAAGGAATTCCGTCAATTTTCCGGAGTGTGAGCTGGCTGCCAACGGCCATACCAGGTTGATTGCCGCTCATCTCAACATTCCCAACATGGTTGGCCAGATAACGACCATCCTTGCGGAAAACAGAATCAACATAACTGCCATGGTGAACCGCCACAAGAATGGTGTGGGCTACGACATCATCGATATCGACGGCGATATCGGGGATGCTGTGGTGGATAAAATCCGGGCCATTGCGGGGGTTAAAATGGCGAGAGTAATCAAATAACAGGAGAACTTGAGGGACAGGCGACTGTCCCTTTATTTTTGTTTTGGTCGAAGGGGACGCAAGTGCCATACTGCAAATCCGATCGGCAGATGTTTGCTCCTGCCGTGTAAGGGCACGCATTGCGGATCCGCGTAGCTGATACAGCCCTTGTGAGTAAGCAAGAACAGGATAAAGGTTTGGATATGCAGGTAAAATAAAAGGCTCCGGTAAATATACCGGAGCCTCTGGTGCGGGAAACAGGACTTGAACCTGCACAGCCTTGCGACCACTAGAACCTGAATCTAGCGCGTCTGCCAATTCCGCCATTCCCGCTCATCAAAACGCAATACCTATTTTACTAGAAATACTTGATAAATGCAAGTGGAAAATTTAATATATTTATAGAAAAGTAAAAGGAGAATATGCAATGAACCAAAAATTGTCAGACTATAAAGACTATATACGCGCGAAAAAGGTAGCCGTCCTGGGCATCGGCATAAGCAATATGCCGCTTATCAGGTACTTGGCGGCGCTGAAGGTGGAGATAACCGCCTTCGACAAATCGGAGGAGCAGGATCTGGCGGAACAGCTGAAAGCTCTTGACGGTTTTAAGATCAACTACAGCCTGGGGAAAAACTATCTGGATAACCTGAAAGGCTTTGACGTCATCTTTAAAACACCCAAAATAAGATACGACATACCCGAACTGACAGCGGAGCGAAGCCGGGGCGCGGTTGTGACCTCGGAAATGGAGGTATTCTGCGACCTTTGTCCGGCGAGGATTTTTGCCGTAACAGGCAGCGACGGTAAAACCACCACCACTACACTGATCTATAAAATGTTGAAATTGCAGGGCTTTAAATGCTGGCTGGGGGGGAATATCGGAACGCCGCTCCTTGACAGGATTGATGAAATAGGCGCAGAGGATATGGTGGTTCTGGAACTCAGCAGTTTTCAGCTTCATACGATGAAGTGCAGGGTGAATACCGCAGTCATAACCAATATGTCACCCAATCATCTGGACGTTCATACATCCATGGAGGAGTACATGGATGCCAAAAAAAATATTTACAGGTATCAGACGGAAGACGACCGGCTTATTCTGAATTACGACAATGCCATTACCCGGAGCTTTGCCTCCGAAGCAAACGGGCAGGTCGTATTCTTCAGCAGAACACAGGCTCTTGAAAAAGGCATGGCGCTGGAAAACAACAAATTCATCTTCAAAACAGCCGACGAAAGTAAATTCATCCTGGATGCCGATGATATAAAATTACCGGGGATGCATAATGTGGAAAATTATCTTGCAGCCGCAGCCGCAGTGATCAAACATGTTGAGTCTGATGCTGTCAGGCAGGTGGCCCGGTCCTTCAATGGTGTGGAGCACAGGAACGAGCTTGTCAGAGAGCTCAAGGGAGTTAAATTCTATAACGATTCCATCGGTTCAAGCCCTACAAGGACAATAGCTACGATGAGCGCCTTCAACCGGAAGCTGATTCTCATCACCGGCGGGTATGATAAGAACATCCCTTATGATTCGATGGGAAAAATCCTGACAGAGCAGGTAAAATGCCTGGTGCTTATTGGGCAGACCGGTGCTTTGATTGAAAAGGCCTTCGACGATGAAGTTGAAAAAACAGGGAAAGGCCGTGAAATTCCCGTTTACAAATGCGCCACGCTGCAGGAGGCTGTAGAAAAAGCTTATGCGAATGCCGTGGAGAATGATATAATACTTTTATCGCCTGCAAGCGCCAGCTTTGATATGTTTAAAAATTTCGAAGAACGAGGCAACATTTTTAAAGAAATTGTAAAGAATCTTTAGTCCTGCCGTGATATATTTTACAGGCGCAGACGGGGATTTTCCCGTTAAGGGCGTCCGTAAATGCTGCAGACAAACAGTCGGGACAATCGTAAAATTTGAAAAGGAAACTAACAGGAGACAGACGGATGGAGATGCTAAAAGAATTACTGAAAAAGGACATGACGAAGAAAATTCTTACGTTGTTGGTGGTGGGAGTTTTCATTTATTTGCTGAAGGATATGTTAAATCTCCTGCTGCTGACGTTTTTGTTCACCTATTTGATGTACAGTGTCCAGAAATTTATCCAGAAAATCATTGAAAAAATTGTTCCGTTTAAAATAGAAAAGGTTCTATTGACATTAGTCCTTTACATTTTATTGATTTCTTCACTGGTCTATATTATATACCGGTATATACCGATTGCCATAGATCAGATCATTAGCATTTTTAACGAAATCGCAGTGATTATTGCCAGCCAGAAAGACAAGGTATATGACAATATAATCCTCGATTACCTGGTTTCCCTGCTGAACAATCTGGATATAGGCTCGTATCTTCAGGGCAAGTCCGGTTACCTTTTCCAGCTTGCGGGCAATATTGGGGAATTGGGCTTATACCTGTTCATGTCTATCCTGCTGAGCTTGTTTTTTATTCTGGAAAAGGACCGGGTGGTGCGGTTTGTTACAGGCTTTAAGGATAGCAAAATCAAAGGCTTCTTTCACCAGATGCAGCATTTTGGCAGCAGGTTTTTAAATTCCTTCGGAAAGGTAATACAGGCACAGATTTTAATTGCCCTCTGCAACAGCGTTTTATCGGTGATCGGCCTGTGGGTCCTGGGTTTTCACCAGTTGCTGGGCCTTGGCTTGATGATTTTTGTTTTGAGCCTGATTCCTGTCGCGGGGGTGGCGATTTCCTTTATACCCCTTTCCATCATGGCATACCGGATCGGGGGATTTATGGAAATTGTCTATGTCGTCATCCTGATCCTTGCGCTGCATGCTATTGAAAGCTATATTCTAAATCCCAAGCTGTATTCTGTAAAAACCGAGCTGCCAGTATTCTTTACTTTTCTGGTGCTGATACTTTCAGAGCATTTTATGGGGATCTGGGGGCTGATCATCGGGATACCGATTTTTATCTTCCTTCTTGATATTCTTGAATTCAAGCATTATGACAAAAAGGACCTGAAACGAAGCACGGAACCGGACTGATGCTTAAGCAGAGGTGAAAACGTATGCATACGTTTTGTAGGCATAAACATATTTGCTTGCAAATCCCGTACAAAAATAGAAAAGACTGCTCCTAAAGAGCGGTCTTTTTACCTGGTAAAGCAAAAGAAGTCGACCGCTTGACGGTGTTCGACTTCCTTCGAAAAAATTGTGGTGGAGGGGGATGGATTCGAACCATCGAAGTCGTGCGACAACAGATTTACAGTCTGCCCCCTTTGGCCGCTCGGGAACCCCTCCGTATGGAGCAGATACCGGATGTATTTCGGTATCTGCATTTTGGTGCCCAGAGCCGGAATTGAACCAGCGACACGTGGATTTTCAGTCCACTGCTCTACCAACTGAGCTATCTGGGCGTAAGCGCCGAGTTCAGAAATCAGATAATGCATAAAATGACGAAGGCAGCTGCTACATCTGATCTCTGTACTCTGCCTTTTTGGTGGGCCTTCAGGGACTCGAACCCCGGACCAACCGGTTATGAGCCGGTTGCTCTAACCAACTGAGCTAAAGGCCCGCAAAGTGACAAAGACTAGTATAAGGCATAAACCATGTCCCTGTCAATAGTTAAACACTGGTGAAAATAATACTTAAAATATCTCCCAACCGATATTTTTTTATATCCTTTCTCCGCAGATATGGTAAAATGGAAGAGAAGAAGAATGAATCTCTGAGATGAAAGGATGGGGACTTGTGGCGAAAATTTACGGCAGGGAATATACGAAAAGGGAACTGATGAAAAGGGTTGGAGATATTTCGCAGCTTGCAGGAGCAAGGCGTTGCACCCTCGAATCGGGTAAAGCAAAAGGAGTGGCGGCCGTTGAGGTAAAAACCGGCAGTGGGCTGAACTTTACAGTGCTTCCGGATAGGGGGATGGATATTGCATGGGCTGATTATAAAGGGATTGCCCTTGGATACATATCAAAGACAGGGGTGGTGGCCCCGGCATTTTACGATTCCAACGGACTGGAGTTTCTGCGCAGCTTTTGCGGCGGCCTGCTGACTACCTGCGGCCTTACCTACATGGGGGCCCCCTGTGTTGACGAGGGAAAACCTCTTGGTCTGCATGGCAGGGCTTCCAACTTGCCTGCGGAAGATGTATGCGTTTCCAACGAATGGGTTGGGGATGATTTTATCATACGCATTAAAGGCCGGATCAGAGAAGCTGTTGTCTTTGGCGAGAATATGGTGTTATCAAGGGAAATCACCGCCAGACTGGGCGAAAGCAAGCTTACTATAAAAGATACCATTGAAAACTGCGGCTTCAAGGCAGAGCCACTGATGCTGCTGTACCACTTTAATTTTGGCTACCCCTTGCTGGACAGCTCAACGGAGCTGATTTTGCCTGGCAATTCCACGGTGAAGGCAAGAGACGCCGAAGCCATGAAGGGAATGAATGAATGCAAAGTATTTGCCGATCCCGTACCCGGGTATGCCGAGCAGGTGTTTTATCATGATTCGGAGCCCAAAGACGACGGCAAGGTGACTGCGATCCTCTTTAACAAAGCAATCGGCAACAATGGAATTTCGCTGAACCTGACCTTTAACAAAAAGCAGCTTCCGTATTTTGCCGAGTGGAAGCAGATCGGCGAAGGGGACTATGTTGTGGGAATGGAACCTGCCACCTGGTATCCGGAAGGCCGCAGCGAGGCGAGAAATAGGGGAGAATTGACCTTTATTGAGCCAGGAGAAATAAAAAATGTAGAACTGGAAATTAATGTTTGCGAAGGGTTATTGAAGCATAGCTAAATTTACAATTGTGAGGTATGTAGAAAATGAAAATCTCATTTCTAGGTGCAGCAAAGACAGTAACCGGTTCCTGTTATTTTATCGAAACAAAGGGATGCAAGTTTCTGGTGGATTGCGGTATGTTTCAAGGCCGTTCCAGGGAAGAGGCGATGAATGAAGAACCCTTCCCCTTCAATCCTGCGGAGATTGACTTCGTCGTGCTGACGCACGCTCATATTGACCACAGCGGCAGGATACCCAAGCTGTTTATCGACGGATTCAAAGGAGAAATATATGCTACCAGGGCTACCGTAGAGTTGTGTGCAATCATGTTGCCCGACAGCGGCCATATTCAGGAATTTGAAAACGAATGGAATAACCGGAAAAGGGAAAGAGCCGGGCTGCCGCCTGAAAAGCCGCTGTATACGTTCCAGAATGCCGTGGACTCCATTAAGCTGTTCCATAGTGTAAGCTACGATGAAGTATTGAAGCTGCATGAAGGCGTAAGGGCCCGCTTTAACGACGCCGGGCATATCCTGGGGTCGTCCGTTGTCGAGCTCTGGATAGGGGAAGGAGGCGACGAAACCAAAATCGTATTCTCTGGCGACCTGGGAAATAAAGGAATACCTATCCTCAGAGACCCGACGATTATCGAAAGCGCCGACTACCTTGTGATCGAGTCCACTTACGGCAACCGGCTGCATGTGGATTCCCAAAGCAAGCTTGACAGGTTTATGGAAATTATTACGGATACCGTAAAGAAAGGTGGCAATATTGTAATACCTTCCTTTGCCGTAGGCAGGACACAGGAGATCATTTATGAATTGAACAAGCACCTGGACAAGAAATCGGACAAGTATCATCAAATTTTCAACCTGCCTGTCTTCGTAGACAGCCCGCTTGCGGTTTCGGCCACGCAGGTTTTCAGGAACAATCTGGATTGCTTTGATGAAGAAGCGCGCTCTTATATAGAGAACGGCGACAACCCTCTTGATTTCCCCGGACTCCAGTTTACGCAGAGTGCCGACGAATCCAGAGCGCTTAACGAGAGAAAGGACAGCATTATCATCATATCCGCCAGCGGCATGTGCGAAGCCGGTCGTATCAAGCACCATTTGAAGCATAACCTGTGGAGGAAGGAATCGGCGGTCATTTTTGTGGGCTATCAGGCGGAAGGCACCCTGGGGAGAAAGCTGGTGGACGGCGCGAAAAGAGTCAAGATTTTCGGCGAGGATATTTCCGTAAACGCCAGGGTTGAAATGATCGAAGGCTTTTCCGGCCATGCAGATAGGGACGGTTTACTGGAGTGGATCGGCAAATTCAACCGAAAACCCGGCAAGATTTTCATTGTTCATGGCGAGGAAGCCTCCATGAATGAGTTCTCCGCCAGCATAGGGCAAAAGTTCGGCATTGATGCCGTCATACCGTCAAGAGGCGATTCGTTTATTATCAGCAGCAAGGGTGTCTATGAATCGGAAGGCAGGCGCGGGGAAAAAGCGGTATACACCTACAGCAGGCTGGAAGTGCTGGATATGCTGGAACGTTTGAGGGAAGAGCTGGACGAAGCGTCGAATATCGTGAAAAACGAGCTTAAGAATGAAAAGGATGAGTTGGAAGTCGACGAACTGAAGGCGAAGCTGAAGAAGTTTGAAGGTTGTATCGTGGATATGATCAAATGAGGCAGACAACAGACAAAAGCCCTTCGGAGCAGGTTACCGATGCAAGCGGGGAGACGGGTTCTGCATGCCGGGTCAGAGGATAGCAGAACTGTTCCCGCTAGTGTTAAAAATAAAGAAGTTGAAAAACTTCTTTATTTTTTTTGTAACTTGGTATAGAATATTAAAAGATCATTTCGGTAGTATAAGTAGAATGGCAGGTATCGGGTGAAAACGACAGGCATGGCGGCTTTACGTGCCGTGCGTAATGTTTTCAAATAAAAAAATGAAGGATGGTAGGGTGTATGTCAGTCTGGCCGCTTCTTTTAACTATTTTACCCATTGTGGTAATTTTGTGTTTGCTGATCGTGTGGAAAAAACCGGCGGATATTAGTGGAATTATTGGATGGCTGGTTATTTCGGTCATTGCCGTATTGTTTTTTCAGACAAGCGTCGAAGTCGTCTTCCGCTCCACGCTCGCAGGCTTCATCAAATCTTTTGCCGTTTCGCTCATCGTAGCGACGTCTCTGCTTCAGATGGCTTATATGGAAAAAACAGGCGCATTGAAGAGAATCATTATTTTTATCAAAACAATTGCCTGTGAAAACCGCGCCGTGCAGATTATGATGATCAATATCGGGTTCGGCACCCTCATGGTTGCGGTTGGAGCTACGCCTGTTTCACTTCTTCCGCCCATATTAATAGCCATGGGGTATACCACGTATGTTGCCATAGCGCTCCCGGCCATAGGCTACGATTCGCTTTGCACTTACGCTCTTCTTGGAGCGCCTATCGTCGTATTTGTTGACAGCGCAAACGCATTTCTGGGAAAAGGCAACGAGATAACATTGTCACAGGCGGGAAGTGTTTTCTTCATGTTTCTGCCCATCGTTTCGATGCTGATCGGATTTTCAATGCTGTGGATCGTTGGGAAATGGAAGGGCATTAAAGAAGGCTGGCTTCCGTGTGTGTTAACAGGGCTGGTGATCGGTATTGTTTCCTATTTTACGAACAGGGTTGACAATCTTGTGGTATTGACCGGTATACTCTGCGGAATAGCCGTTATCGTCACAATGATCATATACCTTCGCGTCACAGGTAAAAAAGTGATAGACAAAAGCAGGCTGACCAAGGAAGAATTGGAATATGAGAAAAGGTATCCGCTTTTCAAGGCGCTGTCGCCGTGGCTGATTCTTATAGTTGTAATATTAATCCTGAACGTACCCCAGGATGTCTTTAATTATTTGTACAGGACGCTAACCCTTCCGATAGCAGGATTGTCGGCAGATGGGAAGCCATTGGCAACAAGGGCTTTGTGGAATGCCTATACCTGGATATTCGTGAGCATATTCCTTTCCATGATCTTTATCCGCCCTACCGCATCCCAGATGAAGGAAACCTTTAAAGTCTGGTGGAAAAGGGCTCCACGGCCTGTTTTCTCCGCAGCCATCTTTTTTGCAATCGGCGAAGTGATGAACATGTCGGGATTTGACATGGCTGCCGGGAAGGCTGCTACTGCCAGTATGGTAAAGGTGCTGGCCGACTTTTCCTCCCAATTCTTTCAGCACGCCTATGGAGCAATCGTATCCTTCATTGGTTTGTTCGGGGGCTTTATTACCGGGAGCGAGGCTTCCACCATCGCCATGTTTGCAAAATATACCATGGAAACGGCAAAAAACCTGAACATGCCTGTTACGGGATTGATTATCATCACTGCGGGGCTGGCTTTCGGAGGCGGTCTGGCAAGTGTTATTTCTCCTGCAAAGCTGCAGAATGCCGCTGCGTCCATTGATAAATTAGGCGAGGAAAATAAGGTAATCAGGGTAGCCTTTGTGTTTTCGCTGATTCTGACGACGGTGACATCCTTATTTACCCTTTTGCTGTTGAATACGAATTTAATTTGATTTTATAAACAAAAATAAATTTCAAGCTGCTAAAAATCGGAGGAAGAGAAAATGCCAATCACAGAAATATTATCACGCAATGCTGAAGCTTACGGACAGGAAGTATGCCTGACGGAGATTAATCTGGATCTTCAGGACAGCCATAATGTGATCTGGCGTGAGTATGAGCTGATTGAAAACAACCCCGCGGGAGAATACCGCAGGGAAATGACCTGGCGCGTATTTGACGAGAAAGCAAACCGGATGGCCAATTTACTGCTGAAGAGAGGCATCAAAAAAGGGGACAAGGTGGCGATTCTTTTAATGAACTGCCTTGAGTGGCTGCCCATCTATTTCGGGATCTTAAAGACCGGCGCCATCGCGGTGCCGTTAAATTTCCGCTACACGGCCGAGGAAATAAAATACTGCCTTGGATTGTCCGATACCATTGCTTTGATTTTCGGCCCCGAATTCATCGGCCGGTTGGAAAACGTATATGACCAGATACCGAAAGTAAAAACACTTTTTTTTGCAGGGGAAAACCGTCCCTCTTTTGCTGAAAACTATGACCGCCTTGCGGCCAACTGTTCCTCTGAAGCTCCGCAGATTTCCCTTACGGACGAAGATGATGCGGCGATCTATTTCTCCTCGGGGACTACCGGATTTCCCAAAGCGATTTTGCATACCCACCGGAGTTTGATGTCGGCATGCTATACGGAGTACAAGCATCACGGACAAAACCGTGAGGATAATTTCCTTTGTATTCCTCCGCTTTATCATACTGGAGCCAAGATGCACTGGTTCGGCAGTTTTCTTGCGGGAAGCAAGGCTGTTTTGCTTCGCGGAATCAAACCGGAATGGATACTCAAGACAGTCTCCGAGGAGAAGATTACCATTGTCTGGCTTCTGGTTCCCTGGGCGCAGGACATTCTGGATGCCATTGAACGGGGAGAGGTGAAGCTGGAAGATTATCAGCTTTCCCAGTGGAGACTGATGCATATCGGTGCTCAACCGGTTCCGCCCAGCTTGATTCACCGCTGGAAGAAGTATTTTCCCAACCATTTATACGATACCAACTATGGACTGAGCGAATCCACAGGTCCCGGATGCGTCCACCTGGGTGTTGAGAACATTCACAAAGTCGGCGCCATCGGAATCCCCGGATACAACTGGGAAATCAAGATTGCCGACGAGAATGGCTGTACCGTAGCGCAGGGACAGGTTGGGGAATTGGCCGTAAAGGGGCCGGGCGTAATGAAATGCTACTATAACGACCCGGTAGCGACGGAGGCAGTATTGAAGGATGACTGGCTGTTTACCGGCGACATGGCCCAGATGGATGAAGATGGGTTCATCTACCTGGTTGACCGGAAAAAGGATGTGATTATCAGCGGCGGAGAGAATATCTACCCGGTCCAGATCGAAGATTATCTCCGTGCACATGCTGCAATAAAGGATGTAGCTGTCATTGGGCTGCCGGACAAGCGGGTGGGTGAAATAACGGCCGCTATCATCGAGCTGAAGCCGGACTGCACGTGTACGGAAGCGGAGATAGAGGCGTTCTGCTCTCCGATGCCGCGATACAAACGTCCCCGGAAAATTATTTTCGACAGGGTTCCCCGCAATCCGACGGGCAAGATCGAAAAGCCCCGCCTGAGGGAAAAATTCGGCGCAGCCAGCCTGGTGGCGGTTCAAACGGAAAGATAACGCAAGGATAGGGAGAGACAGAATTGTTCCCACTCAATAATCCGGGCAAGAGCGCAAATTTCAATGAAAAATAAGCCTTAAGGGCTTATTTTTTTGCCTGTAAACCGGGAAGGGTCACCCTTACCTTTGTTCCTTCCTCTGGTTTACTGAAAACTTCTATACCGTATTCGTTGCCATAACGCAGCTTGATTCTTTTATGCACATTCTTAAGTCCGATGCTTTTGAATGAATTTTTCAGGTCATTGAGGTAGTCGTTCAACTTTCGGACCTGCCCGGCTTCCATGCCTGAACCGTTATCGGCTACTTCAAAAATAATCAAATCCTCTGTCTTGTAACCGAGAATTTCTATTCTGCCTCCTTCTTCTCTGGAATCAAGGCCATGATAGATTGCATTTTCAATCAGAGGCTGAAGCAGAAGCTTGATGATAGGAAATTCATATAGAGCTTCATCAACATTCACGGTGATAGTAAATAGATCCTCAAACCTTACTTTCTGGAGATTTATATAATCATCCAGGTGGTTAAGTTCTTCGCGCACTGTAACCGTTTCATTTTGCTTGCTTATTCCGTACCGCAAAATTTTACCCAGATCTCTTACCATTTTTGAAGTTTCCTTGTCATGATTGATTTCCGCCATCATGTGTATGGATTCCAGGGAATTATAAAGAAAGTGAGGATTTATCTGATTCTGGAGCATCTGCACCTCAAGCTCCTTCTGCTTGATTTTATCTACATAGACCTCGTTGATCAGCTTCTTTACCTTATGTGTCATCCGGTTGAATGTCTTTGCCAGTTGCCCGACTTCGTCACGGGTATTGAATTTGAGTTTTACATCGAAATCCCCATTTTCTATAAGCTTCATTAATAGCACTAACTTTTTTATAGGCTTTACAATACGGCTTGAGACCAGAAAAAGGAAAATAGATAGTACAAGGATGAGTATACCCGTAATAATTACGGTTGTGTTTCTCATCTGGTCAATGTTCTCATTAAGGGCGCTAAGAGGTATCAGGTTGACAATTTTCCAGCCGGTTATGTCGGAGGTCCTGAAATCTGCCAATATTTTTGTACCGTTATAATTCATTTCCTTTGATCCATTGGTTATATCCTCAATTTCATCCAGCAATCTGCTGTCAATGGGATGGGTAATGTTTGACTCTACCGTATCATAGATTACTTTCCCAAGGCTGTCGATAATGAATACCCTTTGTTCAGGGACCATGATCATCTTTTTACACAGGTTCGAGAGAACATCGATTTTATTGTTCAGCAGTATGATTCCCGCAAAATTAGAACTGTTGACATCCACGATACCTCTTGAAACCGAGAACACAAACACGGGTTTATTGCTGTAATCCACCGCATTAGGAATTTTGAAGGTTCCTATTACAACAGGCCTGCCGAAATTATCGATGCTTTGTTTGAACCATTCCTCATCTTTGGGGTTATATTCCGAAGAAAGGGAACTACCCAACATTTTGTATACACTTAACCCTTTCAAATTAAAGAGAAATACCGAATGGACCGAGTCATTGAAATTAAAAATCCTGTGGAAAATTTGCTCCGAAAGGTTTTGAAATATCAGGCTGCGTGTATTTTTACGGTTGAATTGGCTCAGTTCATATATAAAATCATTTTCAAGGCTTTCTTTGAACAATGGCATTTTTGTGGCGTTTTTTATGTCGTTGATATAATCGTCAATTTTCCCGATGGTCTGGATATTCATCTGTTGTATTACTGAAATTGTGGATATTTCCTTATCTTCCTTGTATTTGACGAACATGATAAGGGACAATGAGATCATGGAAATAAAAACCAGGCCAAAAGCGATAAATAACTTGGAAAGAATTGGGATGTTTCCGAATCTGTACCTTTTCCTGATTCTTAGCAGGATATGAAAAAGCCTTTTGTTTTTTTTCGGTTGCATATTGTTTTACCTCATCTGAGATTAATTCTACAGTCAAAAAAAATTTTTGTCAAAACCAATTCTTTGCGATAGAATAATAGTGTTGGCAAAGTTGTTTTAGTGGAGGCATGTGCATTGTTAAGAATATTTATCGCAGATGATGATAAAATTATCAGACGCGGCTTGCGAACCATTATAGAAGGGGAATCAGACCGGTTTGCAGTCGTTGGAGAGGCTCCCAACGGAAAGAAGGCACTTGAATCCATAATTGAACTACAGCCGGATCTGCTGATTGCCGATATTAAAATGCCCATCATGGATGGGGTGGAATTGGTCAAAAGGATTAATGAATCCGGTCTGAAGCTCAAGGTTATTGTCTTAAGCGGCTTCGATGATTACCAATATGTGCGGGAAACTATGAAGTGCGGGGCAGTGGATTATATTCTGAAGCCCGTTGATAATGAGATGCTTTTGGAGCTTCTTGGCAGGATTGCTTCGAATATTGCCGAAGAAAGGGAAAAGGAGAAGCAGGACAGGCTTTTTTCCGAAACGGTAAACGGGAATATCGAGGTGCTCAGGGAGCGCTTTGTATTGGATATTATAAGAGGGATTTCATCTGGGGACAAGGGTTATGCACAGAGATTGAGAGAGTTGGGAATAACAGAAGCAGTTAATTTTATGTTTACAATGATTTCTATTGACGGTTCCCAAAGTATAAAATGTGAGGAACTGGTGGAAGTCAAGGGTTCAGCTGATATGCTGATGAGGATTATCCGGGAAACTTCTGATTGCTGCAATAAAAAGTCAGAGGTATTTGTCGCAAGACAAAATGATGGGATTTTAGCCTTGTTTATTTCAAAGGAAGCTGATCCGGATGCAAGGATGTCGGATATATCCGGTTACCTTGATCTTTTGATGGAGAAATCCGGGCAGCATAAGGGTTTTACTCTTACGATAGGGGTGGGAAAGGCCTTTGATGACCTGGAAAAGGCCCATAAAGCATATCACCAGGCAGCCTTTGCGTTGCAGAGGAGGTTTTATGAAGGAAAAAACAGAGTTATCACCTACGTGCCCGAAAAATGTTGTTATGGCAACATGAATGAAAGGAATTTAGCCGATGGAATAAATTCCCTTTTGGATTTTATAGAAATCGGAGATATGCTTGGTGTCAGGAAGACTGTTACAGCCATTGTGGACAGGATCAAGGCAGGCAATGTTGCACCGGAGGTTTTCCGGGAGCTTCTCTCAGGAGTGATACTGAAAATCTTTGCAGTATCTGCGGAATTCAAAGAGGTGGCGGATAACCTTGCCTCCCAGGATTCAGGTGTTCTCTTAAATATACGGGAACTTGATACCCTTGCTGAAATCGAGGAATACCTTACGGAGATGTTGGGGCGAATTGTTAAAGAAATCTGTTTGCTTCGCAAAGAGAAGAGCAAAAGGGTTATCGAAATAGCGAAGGAGTATATATCCAAGCACTATAATGAAAACATTATGCTTAAATCCGTTGCAGACCATGTTTTTTTGAATGCCACCTATTTTAGCGAACTCTTTAAGAGTGAAACAGGCAAAAATTTTATCGATTACCTGATTGAAACCAGGATCAATGCAGCCAAAAAACTGCTTGCAAAACCGGAAAATAAGATCTACGAGGTAGGGCGGAAGGTGGGTTACGGGGAACCTGTTTCCTTCAACAGGGCGTTTAAGAAGATCGTCGGTATAACTCCCGCAGAATACAGAAATATTGTAAAATAAAATTTCAGCACATGAATACCCGGTCAGAAACAACTGCCAGACATTTTTTAATTATTCAGGAAACACCTTGCGCAAATTGCTGTGGAGAAAAATATCTAAATGAAAAAACAAAGTTCACTGGGTGAATTTTGTTCTATGAGGCTTGCAGACAATCATTCATTCAGGTTGTTCAACCAAGATTGAAATAGTATTCACAATTCTAACTAGAGTTCCGAAGAAATGTTAATAAATACGAAAAAGTGAAATTCATATCCCGTTCCATATGGGCTATAATTAAAGCAGGATGCATCCCGAAACGTTGAAAAAATTTAATGTGTGGAGGAATAGTATGAAAAGAGCAATTTCCTTAATCGTAATAATCGTAATGATGACTGCAATTTTACTTACGGGCTGCGGTACAAAAAATGAGGGGTCCACATCCGAAACAACAAAGCCTTCTGAATCTACTGCCGCTACATCAGCACCTGAGAAAAAGCTGGAAGGTAAGATTACCTTCGCAACAAACAGGACCGACCAGGCGGACGGTGTATTGAAGACCATGGCAAGCCAATTTATGGAGAAAAACCCGGGAATTAAAATTGAAATTGAGGGAATAAGCGATCCGGCAACCATTATCAAAACGAGACTGGCAGCCGGCGAGCTTCCTGATATTTCTTGCATAGGTATTCCCACAAAGGAGTATTCGCTTTATTTGGAACCTCTGGATGACCTGGGCTTTACTCCGGATAATTCATATTTTTACAGTATGGGCGTGGGGAACGACAATAAGCTGTATCTGGTGAACAGCACAATAACCATGGATTGTGTCGTATATAATAAGAATGTTTTTAAGGATTGCGGTATTGACAAAGTACCTACTACACTTGACGAGTTATATGCTGCCTGTGAAAAAATCAAGGCAAAAGGCATTGTTCCCATGGCGACAAACTTTAAAGAGAAATGGCCGTTAAACTTCTGGACGGAGTCATTTGTTAAAATAAATTCCGGAAATCCCAATTATATTAGCGAACTTGCGGATAAGGATGAATTGATTTCCGAAGGTGGGCTCCTTGATGGGTTAAAAGTACTGAAGACATTTGTTGATAAAGGGTATACCGAAAATGATCTTATGTCTACAAATTGGGATGGCTCCAAGAGAGATATTGCCCAGGGAAAAATGGCAATGAATCATATGGCTACCTGGTTTGCAGCGCAAGTTATTGAAGCCGGCGGCAAACAGGAAGATTTAGGTGTATTCCCCTTCCCATACCCGGATAATAAAGGTATAAAATTAAGTTCTGACTGGAAATTCGGTATAAGCAAAGATTCAAAAAGTATGGATGCAGCAAAAGAGTTTTTCAAATTCTTATTCCTTGAAGGAAACTATGCAAAGAGCCTGGGGGTAGTTTCGTCCCTGAAGAACGTGAAGGTAGAAGATCCGTTTGTCAATGAGCTGTTGTCTTACGGAGTTCCGGTTGTAGAAGATAATGCAAACAGTGAGAAATATACTGCAATAAATAATAAAGCTCAATTTCAGTTGTATGATGTTGCCCAGGAATATATCTTATCTAAGAATACTGATGAAACAGTAAAGAAATTCAATAATAAATGGGCTGAAGCCAGGAAGGCTGTCGAATGATAGCTTAACACAGAGTACCTTTCAGATTAAAAACAAGTTACTGTTTGAACTGCATACAGCGATGCATTCTAATCAGCAACTTGTTTTTAATCGAAGTATTCATACTACAGCGTAAACAACCGAATTATCCTTGCAGAAATAGCGCTCTGAAGCTTTGGCGGTATTTCTGCAAGGCGCATAAATGCCGAAAGATTAATGAAGTTTACGCTGTAGTATTAGCTGTTGAATTCTATATTCATATTGGAGATGTGAACATGAAAGGTTTGAGCTACAATAGACAGAAAATATTCATTGCCACCGCATTTTTGATTGTACCCGTTATTTTACTGATCGTTTTTTCTTTTTATCCTGCGGTGAAGCTTTTTGAATTCAGCTTTTCCGATTGGGACGGAGTCAGGCCATATTATAACTATGTTGGTTTTAGCAACTATGTGGATTTGTTTAAGGATATGAATACATGGAGGACTCTGTCGAACAATTTTGCTTATATCGTTATCATGCTGGTACAAATAGTAATGGCCTTATATTTTGCAATTATTCTTGATACGAATATAAGGGGTAGAAATTTTTTTCGGTCCATGATATTTGTGCCCTATATATTAAATGGCGTTGCAGTGGCTTTTATGTTCAATTACATGTATGATTTCAATTCAGGTCCCATAAATATGATTTTGAAGAATATCGGTTTGGGACAATATGCCATAAGATGGCTGGGAGACGGGTATTATATAAATTTTTCACTGGCATTGATCGCGTTGTGGAAATATATGGGGTTCAATATGGTCATATTTATTGGGGCATTGCAGTCACTACCCCAGGAATTGTATGAGGCATCCAGAATTGATGGGGCTAATTTTTATCACAATATCCGGTATATCATAATTCCCAATATAAAAAGTGTAATCGAGATGTCAATTTTTCTGGGTTTGAACGGAGCATTACAAGCATTTTCCGAAGCATGGATAATTACGAAGGGCGGACCTGCCGGCAGAAGTGCTACATTTATTACATCGACGCTTGATATCGCATTCAAATATCAAAACTTCGGAAAAGCCTCTGCCATGGGAGTTATGCTGTTGTTAATCATATTAGCCGTTGTTTTAGTCCAAAAGAAATATCTGCGGGAGAGGTGACAAAATATGAGGAAGAGTTTGAGCCAGAGAGGCAATGTGGTAACCAATCCTGCCTTACGAGTCATTAATTACATTTTGCTGGGATTTGCTGTGGTTTTAATTGTTTCACCCATACTGATTGTTTTAAATATATCCTTTAAGACAAATGAAGAATATATGTATTCAAGCGTATTTCAACTGCCGTCAAATATTTTGAATTTTTCAAATTATTTGACGGTACTGATAAAAGGGAATTTGCTGTTAGGGTATAAAAATACACTGATTATGGTGCTTATATCCACTTTGGGCAGTGTGATCATGGGTACAATGGTTGCTTATTCCCTGGGAAGATTTAACTTCAAAATAAACAAATTATTGCTGGGAGCATTTTTTGTATCCTCCGTCATACCACAGATTACAACCCAGGTGGCGACTTTTTCAATCATCAAGAATTTGCATTTGTATAACACCATATTTTCTGCCATACTTTTGTATGTGTCAACCAATGTATTGCACATCTATATATTCCTTCAATTTGTGCAAAAAATACCTTATGAGCTGGATGAAAGCGCCCTGATCGATGGGGCATCCTTTTTCAGGATATACAGGTCAATTATAATGCCGCAAATGAAACCGGCCATTATTACGGTAGTCATATTAAAAACCCTGGATATATATAACGATATGTTTATTCCATTTCTGTACATGCCGAAATCAAGCCTGAAAACCGTATCTACAGCTCTTTTGAAATATTCATATGATCAGAATTCCCAGTGGAATATTATGGCTGCAGGAATTGTGGCGGTGATGCTGCCGACCCTGCTCATGTATCTGTATTTGCAGAAGCATATCATGGCTGGCGTCACGGATGGTGCGGTGAAAGGGTAGAGAGGTAATCATGTATGGTACGTATTAATCTGAATGGGAAGTGGACCCTTCATTATTTTGAGCAGCAGGAGACAGAAATTTTAAGGCCGGAGCAGTTGGACAGCAATGCAGTATCCATCGAAGCGGAGGTGCCGGGCAATGTTGAGCTGGACATGATGAGAGCCGGGATATTGCCTGATGTGTTCCGGGGAAGCAATATATACTGCCTGAAACCTTTTGAGCGGTATGAATACTGGTATGAAAAAGAATTCGAGATGCCCGGAAATGCGACCGGACGCCTTGTAGAATTGGTGTTCCATGGTGTTGATTGTATCGCAACCTATTGGCTTAACGGAAAGGAAATCGGCCGGTCCGACAATATGTTCATTGAGCACAGGTTTGATATTACAGAAGCTTTAAAGCCCTGTGGGGTAAATAAGTTGACGGTTAGGTTGAAATCACCGGTAATTGAAGCGATGAATAAGGAGTATGCTCCTTCGGAATGGGCTTTGAATACTAACTGGGAACAGCTCTGGATAAGAAAGGCGGCCCACAGTTATGGTTGGGATATAATGCCCAGGGCTGTTTCGGCAGGTTTATGGCGGGATGTGGAGATAGTAGTCCGCGAGGCCTTTGAGATAAAGGACCTTTATTTTTACACTCATCGTTGTAGTGAGAAAAATGCTAAAATCGGGATAAACTATCAGTTGAAGCTTGACAGGAACACGACGGAAAACCTGGTTTTGGAGGTTGAAGGCCGCTGTGGCGATTCCAGTTTCAGCATTAAAAAGGATGTGCTGTTTAATGCGGGGATGCTCGAAATAGAAATTAAAAACCCCATGCTTTGGTGGCCCAGGGGTTATGGAGAGGTAAACCTGTATGAGGTTACAACAAGACTAATTTGCGGAGAAAAAGTTCTGGATATCAGAAAGGATTTTATAGGAATTAGAAAAGTAGAACTGATATACAGTGAAATAAGAGATTCTGGGAAATCCGACAATGGGAATTTCCTGTTCAAGGTTAACGGTGTACCCATATTGTGCAAGGGCTCAAACTGGGTGGCAGCCGATGCTTTCCACAGCCGGGATGCAGCAAGATATGAGGCAATGCTGGAATTGTTTACGGATTTGAACTGCAATATCATAAGATGCTGGGGTGGAAATGTATACGAGGACCATGCCTTTTTTGACCTATGTGACAGGAACGGCATCATGGTCTGGCAGGATTTTGCAATGGCTTGCGCATGCCATCCCCAGGAAGAGGAGTTTTTTGATAAGATAAGAACAGAAGCGGTATCGGTTGTAAAAAAACTGAGGAATCACCCTTCGATTATCCTATGGGCAGGGGACAATGAGTGCGACTGCATGTACTATGAAATCAAGGGTATGGACCCTACACAGAACAGGATTACCCGTGAGGTATTGCCTCAGGTCATATTCCGGCATGATCCTTACAGGTCTTATTTGCCGAGTTCGCCGTATTATTCTGAAGAAATCGTTGCCAAAAAAGACAATAGCCTTATGCCGGAGCAGCACCTATGGGGACCCAGGGATTACTTCAAAAGCAGGTTTTATACCGAGTCAACAGCCTATTTTACCAGTGAGATGGGATATCATGGCTGTCCAAATCTGTCTTCCATCAAGAGATTTATTGATGAAGAATATATATGGCCCTGGGAGAACAACAAACAGTGGATCGCACACTGTACCGACCCCCTGCCTGAAAACGGCCGCTATGCTTTCCGCGTAAAGCTTATGGCAGACCAGATAAAAGAGCTGTTTGGAATATATCCTGATAATATTGAGGACTTTATACTGGCATCACAAATATCGCAAGCGGAGGCAGACAAGTTCTTTATTGAAATGACCCGCCTGAAAAAATGGAGACGTACCGGAGTCATCTGGTGGAATGTTATCGACGGGTGGCCTCAATTTTCGGATGCTGTGGTGGATTATTACTTCGGTAAAAAGCTTGCCTATCATTACATAAAAAGGGTCCAGCAGCCGGTATGCATAATGATCGATGAACCGGATAACTGGCATGTGCGGGTGGTAGCTGGAAATGATTCTTGTAAGGATGCGGAAGGACATTATAAAATATGGGATGCCGATTCCAAAAAAACTCTTCTGGAAGGTGAGTTTTCCACAAATGCCAATGAAAATACCGATTTGGGATGTATCCGCATATCCCAGGGCGAACACCGTTTGTTCCTGATAGCGTGGACCATTTCCGGTGAAAAATACTGCAACCACTATATTCATGGAAATCCGCCTTTTTCACTGGATAAATATAAAACATGGCTAAAGAGTATAGACCTTTTAAGTTGAATAATATAAAAAATAAAGCGAGGTATTATCGTGAAACTGACATTCGCAGAATACAAGGATAAAGTACGGGGATGCTGGCTGGGCAAAAACATCGGCGGAGTTTTAGGCGCGCCTTTCGAGGGGCTGCGCGGGGTGTTCAACGTGAGCGGGTATGTGCAGGATCTTTCAGGTGACCCGCCGCCCAACGACGATTTGGATTTGCAACTTATCTGGCTGAATGCCGCTGAAAAGTATAAAGACCGGGTGAACGCCTCGATTCTGGGCGAATACTGGCTTTCCTTCGTTACGCCCAATTGGGTGGAGTATGGTGCGGGAAAAAATAATCTGCGCATGGGGCTGCTTCCGCCGCTGGCCGGGCATGTGAAAAACCCGTATAAAGACAGCTGCGGGTGCTTTATCCGGTCGGAGATTTGGGCTTCTCTGGCTCCGGGGCTGCCGGATCTGGCGGCAAGATATGCATATGAGGACGCAGTGGTCGACCACGCGGGGGAGGGCATGTATGCCGAGATATTCTGCGCGGTTTTGGAGAGCGCCGCGTTTGTGGAAAGCGACCGGGACAAGCTGATTAACATCGGGCTTTCTTATATCCCCGAGGACTGCGACGTTGTCTTGGGCGTTAAGACGGCGATTTCGGCATACAAGGCCGGAAAAAGCTTTGAAGAGGCGCGCAGGGAGGTTTTGACCGCGGTGCCCGGCAGCTTCGGCGTTCAAAATACGCTGAAAAAAGACATTCCGACGGATGTGCCGATCGGAGAGCCGGGGTATGACGCGCCCAGCAACATCGGCCTGATGATCATCGGCTGGCTTTACGGCGAGAACGATTTCGGGAAAAGCCTTTGCATCGCCAACAACTGCGGCGAGGACACCGACTGCACCTGCGCGACGCTGGGCGCTATCCTGGGTATCATCAGCGGGGCGGAGAAGATTCCGGAGAAATGGTCGGCGCCGCTGGGGGATAAGATCAGCACCTGCTGCATCAACCGCACCAACGGGGGCCTCACGATTCCCCAGACGGTCACCGAGCTGACCGACCGGATTTTGCGCCTGACGCCTTTATTCTTAGGTACGAAGTATTGCGACCTGCTGGCGGGGCCGGACGGGTATGTGCTGAATGTTTGCGAAGCCGAAGCGTTATACTGTGTGAAGGAGGGGCTGTATGTACACGGCATCGGGGGATATGGAAAGTCCAGGGAGATGCAGATCCACGAGCTTTTAAAGCTTTCTCCCTTTGCGGTGAATTATTCGTTTTCCGCGTTTGACGTCGCCGTGGATTATCTTGAGGAGCCTTTTATCAAAATCGGGCAGAACAAAAAAATCAAGCTTACTGTTCGGGATAACGGCAATTTGGACGAGCACAACCAGCAATGGCTGACCGTTAAATGGTATGCCCCGGACGGGGTTCAGGTTTTGCCGACAAAAGAGGTTTCTTTCTTTATGCAGGTCAACTATCAATGCAAGCAGGAGCTTCTGTTTGAAATCAACGCCGACGGCTTTACGGGTGGCAAGCTGGAGCTGCTCGCCGACATCTCGGTGAACGGGCGGCATTCAAACGGCATTGTCAAGGTCACTTTGATTCCTTCCATCGGCTAAACTTTTGAAAGAGGTGTGGAGATGTTTGATTTAAGTCAGATTGAAAAAATCAAGGACGAGGATATCCGGGAAGGAGTGCGGGCGGCGATCAGCCAAAATTTGCTGCCCGCTTATACAAACAAGGCCTATCCGGGACATTTTGCGATCGTGGCCGACGGCAAATGGTTCGGCCCGGACAACACCTGGCCCGGGCTGGATTCGTGGCAGATGGCGGGGGCCTTTCTTTTGATGGACATGGAGGAAGGCGTTAAGGGATATTTCGATTTTGTCCAGGCTTCCCAGCGGGAGGACGGAAATATTCCCTTTGCCATTTGGAAGGAGGAGGAGTATCGCACGCCGGAAAGCAGGACCACCGGAGCCAGAGGGCTGCGCTATCCGGACGATGTGTTTGAATATGTCCCCAAGGATGAAAATTATCCGGCAAGAAAATGGATCGGACTTTTTACCCACTGGGTTTATGAAAATCCGCTCTGTTTGCTGGGGACGGTTTGTTATCCGTTGACCGCCGCGGAGATTTTTAATAAAACCAAAGATACAAAGTGGCTGAAAGAAAAGATGCCCTCTATCGAAAGAGCGTGCCGGTATATCCTGACCAAGAAAAGCGCGCAGGGGCTGATCGGCGGGGCGGGCTTTTACATCGAGCTGCCGCCCCGGAGGGAATGGGACGGCATCACCCAGTGTTATTCGTATAAGGCCTTTCGGGACATGGAGAGGATGTACGCGGCGATCGGGGACGGGGACAAAGCGGAATTTTGGGGCGAGCAGGCGGCTTCTCTGGCACGGGCCTTCCGACACTGTTTTTGGATGAACGGCCATTTCGCCGAATACATCCACCCCGAACACGGGCCGGTCGATTTCCACGGGCTGACCGATGTGGACTGGGCCGCCATCGGCTGCGGTTTGGCCGACGACGGACAGATATACGAGTTATGGCCGGTGCTGAAATCCGAAAAAAACTTTTGGTGGGGCGAGATGCCGACCCAGGCCGTCACCAAGCCATACACCTATCGGGATTGGGAATTCGGCAGACCGGTGCCCTTTGAAACCAACGGGCCGATTTATGACATGGCGGCCATCGGGCGGATCTGGTTTGTGGAGATGAATGCCTGTCTGGCTATGGGGGATTATGAGAGGGTCAAGCAGGCGGTGAAGCTGGTTTGTAAAATGGGGTTGAAGCACGACGGATTCTGGTTTGAACGGTATCACATGCTTCAAAACCGAATTGTCAGCCCGGCGGGGCCGAAGGGGTATTGCGAATACCCGGCGATCATCGCCAGACTCGTTTTGGGCAATATGGATTTGTTTATTAATTAAAACATAAAAGAAGCATTCATATAGATAACAAAGGATGGTTTAAAAAAGTAAAATAGGGGCCTGCACTCCCTTCCAGCCGGAGAATGGGATGGAAAAAGGATGTTTCTTCATAGGCAAAGGGTTCAATCATTTCTTTATAGTTAGGATAAGTTGGCTGAAACACTTATCCCTGTTTTATTTAATGAATGGGTTAAACTAGCCGTTAGCAGTTGTATGCATAATATATCTTACCCCTGATATCTACTAGATACCGGGGGTTTTTCAATTCTACAATTCATATGTTATTGAAAATTATTTTTCTTCTCATGCCTAAAACACTTCCATTACATGCTTATTATCTATATAATATTTTATTAGCAATATTGTATTAGGCTTGTATCAGGTCAACCATTAAGTTAACCTTAAGGAAGAAAAACAAATTCAATTTACAAATGGCAGTTCAAAGCTTAAAATAGAGTATATAACGTAAAAAGGAGCAAGAACATGAAGAAGCTTATGCTGGGTAATGAAGCAGTGGCAAGAGGCGCGTTTGAAGCCGGAGTTACTGTAGCGGCGGCTTACCCCGGTACTCCCAGTACCGAAATCACAGAAAACCTTGCAAAATATGATGAGATCTACAGTGAATGGTCACCCAACGAAAAAGTAGCCCTTGAGGTGGCGATAGGCGCTTCCATCGCCGGAGCCAGGGCAATTTGCTCCATGAAGCATGTCGGACTCAACGTAGCGGCAGACCCTTTATTTACAGCTTCCTATACAGGCGTCAACGGTGGTCTGGTGATTATGGTTGCCGATGATCCGGGGATGCACAGCTCGCAGAACGAACAGGACACAAGAATCTATGCCCGTTCCTCCAAGACGCCTCTGCTGGAGCCTTCCGACAGCCAGGAGTGCAAGGATTACGTAAAAGAAGCCTTTGAAATAAGCGAAAAATTCGACTGTCCCGTTATTGTACGGCTGACTACAAGGATTGCGCATTCGCAGAGCGCGGTTGAACCGGGGGATAAGTCGGATTTCAAGGTGAAGGAGTATAAAAAGGATTTCAATAAATATGTAATGATGCCGGCAATGGCCAGAAAAAGGCATGTGGAAGTTGAAAAAAGGATGGCGGCACTCAAGGAGTTTTCCGATACGACTTCTCTGAATACCATTGAATGGGGAAACAGGGATGTAGGTGTAATCACCAGCGGCATAGCATATCAATATGCCAGGGAAGCCTTCGGCAACGTCTCCTACCTTAAACTGGGGATGGTATATCCGCTGCCGGAAAAAATGATTGCGGAGTTTGCAAAGGAAGTTAAGACTTTATATATTATTGAAGAACTGGAGCCCTTTATTGAGAACCAGGTAAAAAAGATGGGCATAAAAGCTGCCGGCAAGGAGCTTCTGTCCGTAATGGGAGAATACAGCGCCAGCCTTCTAAAGGAAAAGGTACTGGGACAAACGGTATATCAAGGGAAGGCGGCGGAGGAGCCGCTGCCGGTAAGACCTCCCGTAATGTGTCCCGGATGTCCCCACAGGGGAATGTTCCATGTTTTGAAAAAACTCAAGCTGAATGTCAGCGGCGATATCGGTTGCTATACCCTTGGAGCCCTTGCACCTACAGAGGCTATGGATACTTGTGTTTGTATGGGCGCCAGCATCGGAATGGCCCACGGTATGGAAAAGGCGCAGGGCAGGGAATTCGGCAGGAAAACCGTTGCCATTCTGGGAGATTCGACCTTCATTCATTCGGGAATTACCGGACTTATCGACATTGTCTACAACAAAGGCAATACCACGGTACTGATCCTGGATAATTCAATCACCGGAATGACCGGCCATCAGCACAATCCTACCACCGGATTCACCATCAAGGGCGAGCCTACGAGACAGGTAGACCTCGTCCAGCTGGCTAAAGCCGTAGGTATAGAGCGCGTCAGGATTGCAGACCCCTTCGACATCAAGGAGTTTGAGCAGGTTGTCAAAGAGGAGGTCAACGCGGATGAGCCTTCGGTAATCATATCCCAAAGACCCTGTGTGCTTCTGAAGAGTGTCAAATATCAAGGGGCTCAACGGATTGACCTGGAAAAATGCAAGAAATGCAAGCGCTGTCTGAGTGTCGGCTGTCCTGCAATTGTTGACAAGGGCGAACATATTGAAATAAATGAAGCGCTCTGCGTCGGGTGCAGGCTGTGTACCAAAGTCTGTAATTTTAATGCCATCGAAAAGGCTGGTGAAGTGAATGAATAATCTGAATATAATGCTTGTAGGCGTCGGAGGGCAAGGCACTTTGCTGGCCAGCAGGGTTTTGGGGACAGTGGCTTTGAAAATGGGATATGACGTCAAGGTGTCCGAAGTGCACGGTATGTCCCAAAGGGGCGGGAGCGTTGTCACCTATGTGAAGATGGGGGAGAAGATCTACTCGCCGTTGATTGAAAAAGGCGAAGCCGATGTAATCCTTGCTTTTGAAGAGCTTGAGGCCTTGCGATGGATGGAGTATTTGAAGGACGGCGGCAGGATGATCGTAAACGAGCAGGAAATCAATCCAATGCCGGTAATTATCGGCAAGGCGAAATATCCGGAGAATATCATCGGAAAGCTTAAAGCAAAACTTGGAAATGTTTCTTCCATAAATGCATTGAAAATTGCAAGGGAAAGCGGTAATATAAAAACAGTGAACACGGTATTGATCGGTCTGATGGCAGCTTCTACCGAAATAGCCAGGGAGGTCTGGCTGGATGCAATGAAGGAAGTCATCCCTCAAAAGCTTCTGGAAGTCAACTTGAAGGCTTTTGAGGCCGGGTTCAGCAGTAATTTGGTATGAAAAGGATTTGATGTTTTCATACCCAGGTGTGCCGCGGTGCGGCATGAATATTGGTAATACAAGCCTTTTTGCTTTTGCGTGGGGCGGGAGATACCCGTAATCCCTGAAAGCCGTTCTTGTGTGAGGATGGATAGGCTTTTTTATAAGACCCTGTAGGGGGTTCATACCCACTGGGTTTCAGGCTGTCCGCTTTTACTGGAAGCCTTATAACGACCTGGTTCAAAAGGAATTTTTCGGTTGTAGAAAGATTTCCTTACCGTAGCGGAGTTTCAACGAGGCTGGTCGCAAGCTAAAGCTTGCTGCTCGCCCATGCATCCCGGGTGGGAGATGATATGCCCACCGCCTGAAAACCAATTCGGTATCCACCACCTATAGAGGTGAGGCATATTTTAGTGCCTCGTTATAAACTAGTTTTGGGAGGGGTAAGCAAAATGCAATACTGGAATCCGACATACGAATGTATGCCAAGAGAAGAAATGGCAAGGGTACAAAGCGAAAGGCTTGTCAACACGGTGAAAAGGATCTATCACAACGTCCCCTTTTACCGTGAAAAAATGCAGAAAAAGGGATTGGAGCCGGGGGATATAAAATCCGTCGAAGATCTTTCGAAGCTTCCGTTTTCTTACAAGCAGGATCTAAGAGACACTTATCCTTACGGCATGTTTGCCGTTCCCTTAAGTGAAATTATAAGAATCCATGCTTCCTCCGGTACAACCGGCAGACAGACGGTGGTCGGCTATACCAGAAGAGACATAGACACCTGGGCTGAGGTAATGGCCAGAACGCTTACCTGTGCGGGAGCCACCAAGGAATCCTTCATTCAGGTGGCATACGGCTACGGCTTGTTTACCGGAGGGCTGGGCGCGCACTACGGTGCTGAACGGGTAGGCGCTTCGGTTATTCCCATTTCAGGAGGCAATACCAAAAGACAGCTTCAGATCATGAAGGACTTTGGCACTACCATCCTGGCCTGTACTCCGTCCTATGCCCTGTTTATGGCGGAAGAACTGGAAGAAGCGGGTATAAAGAAAGAGGATATGAAGCTGAAGGCCGGTATTTTTGGCGCCGAACCGTGGTCCAGCAGCATGCGGAATGAAATAGAACAGAGGCTGGGAATCCTGGCAATAGACATTTACGGCTTAAGTGAAATCATCGGTCCCGGCGTTGCCACGGAATGCCCCTGTCAGAACGGCCTGCATATTCAGGAAGATCATTTCATTCCGGAGATCATCAACCCTGAAACGGAAGAGGTATTGCCTCCAGGCTCAAAAGGGGAACTGGTATTCACTACCATAACCAAGGAAGGGCTTCCGCTGCTCAGGTACCGAACCAGGGATATATCCACGTTGAACTATGAAAAATGCCAATGCGGACGGACGGTTGTCCGGATGAGCAAGGTGACAGGACGTACTGACGACATGTTGATAATTCGCGGCGTGAATGTTTTCCCATCGCAGATTGAGAGCGTATTGCTGGAAATCGGCGAAACTGCGCCGCATTATCAATTGATTGTAGACCGGAAGGACAATCTGGATTCGCTGGAGGTCTGGGTGGAAATGACCCAGGCGCTGTTCTCGGATGAAGTCAAGCGCATTGAGGACCTGGAACGGATGATAAAGAAGGAAATAGAATCTACCCTTGGCATCAATGCAAAAGTCAAGCTGGTGGAACCAAAGACCATCGAAAGAAGCGAAGGCAAGGCGAAACGGGTCATCGACAAAAGGAAAATCTAATCAGAGAAGACGCTCCGGAAGGTGCCTTTTGGAGTGTTTTTCCTGAATGAATCGGGAGGTAAAGGTATGCTTATCAAACAAATATCGATTTTTCTTGAAAACAAGTCCGGCAGGCTTGCCGAGGTAACCAGGGTGCTGGGCTCCAACAAAATTGACATTAGCGCCCTGTCCATCGCCGACACGACGGATTTCGGCATATTGCGGCTGATCGTCAACAGGCCTGAGGAAGCGGTAGAGATACTTAAGGAGAACGGTTTTACCGTCAGCTGTACCAGTGTCATCGCAATTTCGATTGCGGATAAGCCCGGCGGTCTGGCTACGGCGCTGGACATTCTGAAAAGGGAAGGCATCGGCATTGAGTATTTGTACGCTTTTGTCGGAAAGGCGGAAAATGAAGCGCTGGTTATCCTGAAGGTTGCCGATACCGATAAAGCCATAAAAGCATTAAAAGACAATGGAATTAATGTTATATCGTCAGATTCTGTTTACAGGCTCTAAAGCCTTAGTACAGCTCCAGCTAAGTACTGGTGCAAATATAACTTCCCGTATAGATTTCTGAAAATGCAGTCTTGGAGCGCCGGCATTTTCAGAAAAACGGGAAGTAATATTTGCAGTACTCCTAAGTTAGCATCAACTGGTCTGTCATTGCGAGCGTAACAAAGTGAAGCGTGGCAATCTCTATCGTGTGATTCCGGTTAAAAGCTGAGATTGTTTCGTCGCAAGCTCCTCGCAATGGCATGTTTTTATAGTGAGTAAAATTAAAATCTCCCCAGCGCTCTTTTGTAGAGGAAATACCTGGTTCTTCCCATGTCATTCTTTGATTCTGCGAATAATTTCGGGATGAAATCAATCAGGATCTGCTTTTCTTTGTCGGTGATTTCGCGGGTACTGTATCTGGATTTGATGAAGATATCGGTAATCTCCCTGAATTTTACTGGCCGGAAATAGAAATATCTGTCGATCCTTTCGGAATACTGCAAAGGTGTTTCGCCTGCCTGTATTCCATAGTTCGAATAGGTCAGTACGGAAACGAAATATTTATAAAGCCTCAGCACGCTTTCTTTCGGCGGCATACTCATGATCCGGTAGATGCTCATTTTGGTTCTGACGGAATTTAAGATCAATACCGCTGCCAAAAGAAAGATAATTGCTCCTGCAGCGATAACCGCGTACAGCAGGTAAGGAGTCTTTTCGACTTCATAGTCGCCAATATCAAGCAGGGGAACATTCGTACCCTGGGGGTATTTTTGCATCATTTCCATGTAATCTTCATAGGCAGGGTTGGAAGCCAGATCGCCACTGTAAACAGCCGCGGCTTCCGGGTCGGAATAAAAGCCGGAACGGAAGGGCGAAGTGGCTTCAAAGGGCAGCCAGCCATATCCTTCAAAATACACTTCTGTCCAGGCATGCGCCTGATTGTTGGTGACATTATAGAGATTTGCCTGCTTCTCTGAAGGCTTGGGCGGCAAAATATAACCTTCCACATATCTGGCCGGTATTCCGATGCACCTGGCCATGACGGTCAATGCCGAAGCGAAATAGGTACAATAGCCTTCCTTTTGTTCAAAAAGGAAATAGTCCACGAAATCACGGTTTCTTGGGGTTGATCTTACGTCAAGGTTGTAGGGGAAATTGGTGGAAAGGTATTGCTCCAGCGCCTTGACCTTATCATAGTTATTGTCATACTGAACCGTGAGGGAGGAAGAAAGATCGTAAACTCTTTGCGGTAATGTGTCGGGGAGCCCCAAGTATTCCGCATAGATTTTTTCAGAATTATCCTCCAATAAATCCAGGAATTGATTGGAAGATAATCTGTTTCCGGAGGAAAATTCCTTGTACAATCCTTGCCGGCTTCTTCTCAAACTATCGATAAACTCCGCCGAGGACCTTTTCGGAAGCAAATATTCCAGCTCATAAGCAAAACCGCTGCCAAGCCTTTTTTCGGAAATAATGGTATTGTTCCCGTTGACCAGCAATTTATAGTCTTTCTCCGATGGACTAAAGGAGATGAGCTTGCTTGGGAGAAAAACCGACTTGCTTTTGATATTCTGATAGATTACTTTTACCTTCTCGCTGTAAAAATATTCCTCCGCATAATTACGGCTGCCCGATAAGATGCTCATACCTAAAAGGGTTTCAATGGAGTCGATATATGGCGCATTGCTGTACCAATTATTATACTGCCGGCTGTTTATTTGCTCCAAAGGGGTTTGCTCTTCCATGGTATTAACCCAGTTCCTGCCGGTATACTGGTCGTAGGAGGTCCCTTTCAAGTATACGTTTTTATTTGCTTCCACCGACAGGACCAGCGTATTGTTAAGCCTGACCCTTCCTCCCAGAAGATTGTTCTTCTCCCCAAAGCCGGAAGCGGAAACGGAAAAGTAATCGAATTCCACATAGTCGAATTTTTTGTAAAAATAGTTATACACCGCATTTACCTTTGTATCCAGCCACTTCCATTCAAGGGGCTTATCGCTGGTATGAATGAGCGAGGCGGCAAATACCGCCAGGACGGATACCGGGATGATCCATAAAAGGAAGGAGGCATTGCCGAGATACTCATTTCCCGGATTTTTGGCCTTCCTGTTGTGAACACGCTGCAAATAGCACAATATCAGTGCAAAGAGGAAAACATAAAAGGGCAGGTACGTTACCAGGTAATCGTAAATGGCCTGGATAGAGAAAACAATTGCCCCGGGGATAAAGATGAGAGAAAATACAAATTTCCTGCAGGCAAAGGCATAATAATAAGAAGTAAAGATAAAACACAAAGCGATGAAAGTGATGTTGCTGTATAGAATATCGGCATATGTGCCATATACAGTCAAATCGTAGAGCCATAGAAAATAATCATAGAGGAACTTCTGCACGGAAGTCAGGCCTGTGTTGAAAGCTATTTGCAGAGCAAAATAGATCAGGAAAATCAGTACGATCAAGCCGGAGATAATCCTGGAAAGCTTTGATAAAAAAATCACCCTGTAAACTGCGAGCAATCCTGCAACGACAAGAAGGACAAAATATGCAGGTATGCTGAGTCCCAGTGTGGAAGTGATAGCAAATACAAGGCTGAAGCAGATAATTAATGCCAGCAGAAGGCCGCTTAAGTTATCCAGTATTTTTTTCAGCATTACCGCGCCTCCTTCCCGGGGCATCCTGCCGTCCTTTCGAGGTCCGGCCGCAACTCTTGTCCATTCTCTATATCAGCGCTCAAGTACAAGCTTTGTATCATCGTTGACTCCTATCTTATATGCGTTCACACCGATTTCGGGCAGGGATGCCAGGATGTTGTCCACATCGCCTGTGGCCGAACTTGTAAGGCTTTCGGGCGACGTATATAAAAGACTGACGTCGAAGCCTGAAACGGTGGTTTTGTAAATCCGGTCATATAATTCGTAATCCAGGTTTGAAGTAAAAAGCAAAAGGTTTGTCTTGGCAATGGTGTCGTTTGTGTATACCTCGATAAGGTCCTTGACAGGAATGCTTTCGTTAAACTTCACCCTGGCCAGTATCTCATAAATCTCATTGAACATCAGATGATTTCTCGCCTGTACGGTGACAAGCCTGCCGCTGTAATAGATGAGGGTCACCGGGATCCAATTGTAAAGGCAGTAATGAAGCACGGAAACGATGGATTCGATTAGCTTGTCTTCTACGGCGACATTGATTCCGGAGGTATACGGGTTTTTCTTTAAATCCAGAATCATTACCACACTGGTCTCGGAAGTGCTTTGAAACTTTTTGACCATAAGGTCGCCGGACTTGGCGGTAAGCTTCCAGTGGATCCGCTTCAGGCTGTCGCCGAAGGCATAATTCCTGATATCGGATATGGTTGCCATATCCTCATTTCTGCTGTTTAGGATGGAGTGGGACTCGGACTGAAAATCCGTCTTGAGGAAAAAACGGTCCAGATAAACGATGCATGGATATACCGTCACATATTTCGGCTCGAAAACATTGTACCGGAAAGTGAAAAGTCCTAGAAAATCCTCAATTTCAACGGAATTTATGCCGATTTCATAATTCCCTCGGTAGTTGCACTGGAGCTCAAAGGAAAATGTTTTGCCATGAAAAGGCGCCAGGGAAAAATTCTTTATCTGGAACTGTTTTGCAAAAACCGTCTCGGCCCCGTAAAACGTTACCTTTACATAGGGGTAAAAGAAAAAATCCTCATTGTGTATACTGAAAATAAAATTCACCTTGTCGCCCTTGGTGACAAACTTCCTGTCGGTATCCTGCCCGTATTTGAAGCGAAGATACACAAGAAAGGTATAAAGCAGGGAAATTACAGGCAACAAGACGATGACATAAAAAAACGTATACGGGATTCTGCCTCCGTAAAAATAGATGAAAATCAATGCCAGAAAAAACAGGCAGAAATAAAGGATTCTATTTTGCTTCATCAAAGTTCACCACTGGTATATGTATTTTGCCGACAATGGTATTCAATATGTCTTCAGGGTTCACCTTCTTTAGTTTTGCCTCCTGCTTGAGGATGATCCTGTGGGAAAGGATCGGGGCGACCATTTTTTTAATGTCGTCGGGAAGCACATAGTCCCTGTTGTTGTAAAATGCCCAGGCCTGTCCGGCCCTGAAAAGCGAAAGGGAACCTCTGGGACTGGAACCCAGGGTCACATCCGGATGCTTCCTGGTCTGGCCCACGATATCGACAATATAGGCGCCAAGGCTTTTATCCACATGGACGCCTTTAATTTCTTCCTGCAAGGCAATGATATCTTTGCTCTCCGCCACGGGCAGAAGGTTGTCGAGAGGGTTGGTCAGCTTGAATTTGCTAAGGATGTGCGCTTCCTCTCCGGCAGACGGATAACCGATGGATATTTTCATGAAAAACCTGTCGATCTGCGCTTCCGGCAAAGGATATGTACCGAGGTACTCCACGGGATTCTGGGTCGCCAGAACCATAAAGGGCTTCGGAACCTTATAGGTCATGCCGTCCACCGTAACCTGGCTTTCTTCCATGACTTCCAGCAGGCTGGCCTGGGTCTTGGGCGAGGTGCGGTTGATCTCGTCCGCGAGAATGATCTGGCTCATGATGGAGCCGGGCCTGTATTCAAACTCGCAGGTTTTCTGATTGAAGATGGAGAAGCCTGTAATATCGGAAGGCAATACATCCGGAGTGAACTGGATTCTTTTGAAGGTAGCGTCCAGCGACTTGGCAAGGGCGGAAACAAGGCTGGTCTTGCCGACGCCGGGAACATCCTCGATAAGAACATGACCGTTGCAGATAAGTGAGATTACCGCCAGCTCAATGGCATTCCGCTTGCCGACGATGACATTTTCAACATTATCCACAATCTTCTTGAGTATTTTCACCGAATTGTCCATAATTCAAATCCTCGTATTCATATTTTGTAGATTTTACAGCGGAAACCTCATTATTTTTCCGGCATCCATGGGTCCCGGAAAAATAATCGCGGACACTCAACGCGTATTTTTCCAGGGTTTCATCCGGTAATTTTCGCTGTAGCGCCTATCATCATGGTATAACAATTGCCGGTATTCGTGAAGTAGAATATTTTAGGCAATTGGAGTATTTTTTTATGGTTGGTGCTACGGCGAAAAATATATTTTTGAAATACCTTTCGGAAATAATCGCAAAGGTTCAATGCGTTATTTCTGAAAGGTCAGTTGAGACTTTTTCGCTGGAGTATTAGACGTTGGTTCCTCAGCAAAAGTTTCATAATTTAACATTTTTCAGGATTTCCTTCATGGAATTGCCGGAGTTGACAAATGCCTCAATCTCCTTTTCGTTCAACGGTACATCCAAAACTTGATTGATCCCGCCCAGGTCGACAATGGTGGGCAGGCTCAGGCAAACGTCCGTCAAACCGAAGTTTCCTTCCATCAGGCTGGAAACCGTCAAAATTGAGTTTTCATCCCGGACAATGGCCTCTACGATTCTTCGGACGGCCAGAGCAACCGCATAGTAGGTGGCGCCTTTTCTTTTTATGATTTCATATGCGGAATTCCGTACGTCATTGTAGATATCATGCTTTGAAATACCGTTATCACAGCGTTTACAGGTTTCACAATATTTGTCCATGGGAATGCCGGCAATGTTTGTAAGGCTCCAGGCGGGAACCTCGCTGTCTCCATGCTCTCCGATGATGTAAGCATGCACGTTTCTTGCGTCCACACTGATATGGTCGCCCAGAAGATATTTGAAGCGTGCGGTATCCAGGACGGTTCCCGAGCCGATGACCTTGCTTTTGTGGAAGCCGGAAATCCTGTAAGTGATGTAGGTCAGTATGTCCACAGGATTTGTGACAACCAGCAGGATGCAGTCCGTGTTGTATTTTATTATCTCGGAAATAATGCTTTTGAAAACGGCGGTATTTTTATGTACAAGGTCAAGCCGGGTCTCACCCGGTTTTTGATTTACTCCCGCACTTAAAATGATGATGTCCGAACCGGCACAATCCGCATAATCCCCGTTGCTGATCCTGACCGGCCTTACAAAGGGCATGCCGTGGTTTAGGTCCATCACTTCGCCTTCGGATTTTTCGGTATTGACATCAATGAGTACCAGCTCTGAGACAAGGCCGCTGATCATTAGCGTATAAGCGGTGGTAGAGCCTACAAAGCCTGCGCCGACAATGGTGATTTTTTTAATTGCTTTATCGGGCACATAGATCACCTCCAACACTAACAGTATACCCTTAATTTTTGTGCAGCAATCAATGCCGTAAATATATTTGGCCCAATATATTCCATTATAGAAAGCAAATCTTCGGCGCATACTAGTGTTCTATCGAGGATCAATACTGCCAAAAATCATGCAAGGCTGGTGAGTTTATATCATTACGTGGTTATCCCGGTATTTAAGGATTATAATGTACACCACATTGCTTTTTTCACTTCTCGTTGTGAATAGCTCCCGAAGTGAAACCGTTACGCCTGTTCTGATGTATCATGCCGTCGATGATCATATCGATGGCTCGGAAGAACTATTTGTAAGTCCTGCCGAGTTTTATAAGCAAATGAAATATCTGCATGAGCAGAAGTATACGACATTGACTTTTAACGATATCGATGATTACCATAAATATAAGAATCCGATCATAATTACCTTTGACGATGGTTACAAGGATCTGTACCAATATGCTTTTCCCATATTAAAAGAATTTAATTTTAAAGCAACCGTATTCTTAATAACGGGATATGTGGATCACCCGGGCTATTTATCCCAGAAGGAAATAAGCGAAATGTCCGGCGTGTTTTCTTTTGAAAGCCATACCGTAAGCCATCCGCAGTTGGATCAAATGACAGATGCGCAGGTTGAAAAGGAATGCAAGGAATCCAAAGCCATGATAGAAAAAATCACCCACAAGCCGGTAAAGGCATTATCTTATCCATATGGAAGGTACAATAAAAATGTTCTTGCCATCGCTGAAAAATATTATAAGTACTGTGTCACTACCAACTACGGCAATTACAAAACCGGCGATAAACGGTATGAAATAAAGCGTATCAATGTAGCACGCTCCGATACGATAGATACTTACAGGGAGATAATTAGAAAGGGCCGCATACGCTGAGTGGGAGGGTTGAAGAACGAAACCGCCACGGTGAACGGTCAGCGGCATGAAATTTTTTATGCCATTATTTTGCCTAGATGTCGAGACGAGTCAAGTGCTATTGACAATATTCAACTTTATACGCTATAATATGCCATAAATGTATATTCAAATATTTAAAATTAGAATATAACATTCATGTAATATTTCACAAAAGAATTCATTTTAAGTTACAAAGGCTAAAATTTAGAAATTACTACAGGCAATACTACAGCGAAACAAGCATTACTTTACCGGTATTTATACGCCTTACAGAATATCGCGATTACTTCAACGCGTTATTTCTGTAAAAGTAAAATAAAATGTTCCGCTGCGGTAACAAATAACCCTGATTACTTAAAGATGCGGTGAAGTGTAATCTGTATTTGGGCACTTGGATTACATGGAGCGAGTAGTGCAACCGGCTTTTTTTTATTTGCTTTAAATTCAATAAAGGTGAGGGAGACAGACGATGAAAAAATCTAAAATACCTGGGATTGCCGCATTTCTAATGATTTTTGCTTTCACTTTTTTCACTGTTTACGGAGTTATCGCGGAAGGAGTGCAGGGGCCGGTACCCGAAGCGACAGCAGAACCGACGCCGGCAGTTACGCCGGAAGGAACGACGGGATCGACTCCGGGCGTGACGCCGGAGCCAACATCGGGGCAAACTCCGGTACCGACGTTGGAGCCGGCTCCAACACCAATTTCTTCACCCATCGGTGCGGTCTCTGCTTTAAAGCTTGAGATGTATAATGAAAATACGCAGGAAACACACAATAGCATTTCTGTTAAATACAGGCTTTATAATACCGGAAACCAGGATATCGACCTTCAAAAGGTAAAAATACGATACTTTTACACGATCGATAAAGAAACAAGTCAGAATTACTGGTATGATTGGTCCAGCGCAGGGAATGCCAATATGACCGGTTCGTTTGTCAAGATGCCGACGGCTATGGTGGGGGCGGACTATTATGTTGAAAACGGATTTACAGCCGGAGCCGGAAGTTTGAAATCAGGCGAATATGTGGAAATCCACTGCAGAATTGCAAAATCCGATTGGAGTAGTTATACACAGTCTGATGATTATTCATTCAATAAAGACGGCACAAATTATGCCGAATGGTCCAAAGCTGCCGTTTATTATAACGGAGAGCTTATCTCGGGTGTTGAACCGGAGGAGCCCGCACCGGCAATCGAACCCATCCGGGCGGTGGAATTACAACTGTCCAATACGAATACAAACGAAGAGACAAATACCATTTCCATCCATTATCTTCTGAAGAATACCGGAAATGTGCCGATCAGTCTCGCAGATGTAAAAATAAAATATTTCTATACCATTGATGAGTACGCCCTCGATGAAGAAATGGCTCAGAATTACTGGTGTGACTGGTTCAGCGCGGGAAATGCCAATTTAAGCGGTTCGATTGTCAAGATGCCGGCGGCGATGATCGGCGCCGACCATTATGTTGAAACCGGATTCGCATCCGGAGCCGGTGATCTGGAACCCGGCGGATCCGTAGAAATTCACAGCAGAATTGCAAAATCCGATTGGAGCAGTTATATACAGTCCGATGATTATTCATTTAACGGCGATTCTACGGATTATACCGTATGGTCCAAAGCTGCAGTTTATATCAGCGAAGAGCTTATCTGGGGTATCGAGCCGGATGTGCCGGCGCCCATTATAAAGCCTTTTCAATCGGTGGAATTAAAAATGTCCAATGCAAATGCAAATGAAGTTTCAAATACGGTATTTGTCCGGTATCTTTTGAAGAATACCGGAAATATCAGTATCAACCTCAAGGATGTAAAAATAAGGTATTATTATACGAGAGAGGATGAAAAGCTCCAGAACTACTGGTATGATTGGTCAAGCGTAGGCGGCGGCAATGCTGCCGGGAGATTTGCAGATTTAGCCGAGCCTTTTGATAACGCCGGGAGCTATTTTGAAACGGGGTTTACTCCCGAAGCGGGGAAAATAAGGCCTGGAAAGAGTGTCGAGGTTCATTTGAGAATCGCAAAGCAGGACTGGTCCGAATACCTTCAGGCCAATGACTATTCTTTTAACGGATCGGCGGACTATATTGTCTGGGATAAGGTCTCGGTGTTTCTGGGAAACGAAATGATCTGGGGGGACAATGTCCTGTTTGGAAAGCCTTCGGGAATTGAAGCGGTTTCCGGGGAGAATTCCATTGAATTATCCTGGATCCCTGTTGAAGGCGCGACGGGTTATGATATTGAAGCCAATAGTGTATTAACCGGTACTGTAACCGAAGCTGTCTATGAACATAGCGGCCTGGATGCAGGTACTCTTTACAGCTATAGGGTCAGAGGAACAAGCAGTACGCTTACCGGGAGCTGGAGCGATTATTTTGAATGGATGACACTTTCGGCAGCACCGGAATTCAAAGGCAGTGAGGCGACGGAAGATGCTATCTCCATTGAGTGGAATGATTCCATCGGCGCAGCCGGCTATGATATTGAGGTTGACGGTCAGCTTTTTGAATCCGTAACCAGTCCTTATATACATACCGGACTACAGCCGGGCACCGAGCACCATTACCGTCTGAGAGCAAAGAATCCCTGTGGTGTGGGAAACTGGGGTGACCCCTTTGCAATATGGACCATACCTGACAAAGTTGGCGCGCTTGCTCTCAAGCCGATGGAGACGGAGATTCTGGTTGAATATCAGCCTGTAATTGGTGCGGTGGGCTATGATGCGGAAGTTGACGGTATCGTTATGGAAGATGTGCAGCTGCCGTTTTTAAATTCGGGGCTCAGGCCGGGAACAGAGCACACCTATCGAATCAGGGCGAAAAACAGCAGCGGAGCCGGCAAATGGAGCGAAGCTGCCGTGACGTGGACGATTCCCGGAATTGTCGGGAATTTCGACACGCATGCAACGGAAGAGGTCATATCGATAGGCTGGGAGACAATTGAAGGTGCGCTGACCTACGATGTTGAGGCAGATGGTGTTTTAATCGAAAATATAACCAATCCATATTTTCATAATGCTTTGATGGAAGGAACAGAACACATATACAGGATTAGAGCCTGCAACACCAGCGGAAAAGGCAGATGGAGCAGGGCATTATACATCTGGACGCTTCCCGGTATACCGGATTACAAACTGGTGTATCCAACGGTATCGTCAGTAACAATACAGTGGAATGCAGTAAATGGGGCTACGGGCTATGACATGGAAGCCGATGGGAAAATCATTGAGGACGTGGCCAGTTTATACACCCATCACGGACTTTTACCGGGAACAGAGCATTCTTTCAGAATCAGGGCCAAAAATTCCAGCGGTGAAGGCAAATGGAGCAGCCCCGGCAGCATGTGGACTATCCCCGGCCTGGTTGACACTATAAACACAGAATCGACGCAAACGGAAATCAAGATATCCTGGGCGCCGGTGACAGGTGCCCAACGTTATGACATTTCCATTGAAGGCAATGTTTTGGAGGCTGTTTCAAGCCCATATTCCATGGAGGGTCTAAATCCGGGGACCCGGCATGCTTTTAAGGTCAGAGCTGAAAATTCCAGCGGCAAAGGCGAGTGGAGCGAGGAATATATCGCCTGGACGCTGCCGGATAAGCCCCAAAATTTGGTCACAACGCCGGCAAGCAAATATATAACCGTTACCTGGGATGAGACAATCAGCGCTTTCGATTATGAAATAGAGGTGCTGAATACTCCCGTAAGCACAGGAGGCGTCAATGCCTACAACCATTACGGACTGAATCCCAATACGCAATATATTTACAGGGTGCGGGCTGTAAATCCGGCCGGGAGGGGTGACTGGAGCGATATTGCTGCGTGTACCACACTTCCGCAGGTTCCTTCGCCATTCATATCACAGGTCAGCGATACAGGAATACGGGTCGAATGGGCGTCAGCTTCCGGAGCAACCGGTTATGATCTGGAAGTAAATGGAACAACTGTTGCCGACATAAGGGATAACCTTTATGAGAGCTCCGATATGGCTTCCAATACCAGCTGCACCTTTCGAGTCCGATCAAAAAACGGAGACGGGTCAAGCGACTGGAGCAATGAGATCCATGCGGTAACCTTGCTTTCCGCTCCGGCGAAGGTCCACACCGGTGTTTCCGTAAATGAAATAGTCCTGGATTGGGAGCCCGTAACCGATGCGACAGGATATGATATTGAAATTGACGGAATAATTTCAGGCACTGCGGAACTTCCGGAATTCATACATCCGGAGCTGCTTCCCGATTCTGAACATGCCTATCGGGTGAGGGCCAGGAACGAAGCCACAACTGGAATGTGGAGCGGCTATTTTATTGCAAATACGCTTTTGAAAGCCCCCGAGAACATTCTATTAAATGCTGGGAGCGATCAGGTACAGATCAAATGGGACATGATTGCAAAAGCATCCGGATATGATATTGAGGTTGACGGGCTTGTTGTTGATAATGGACTGGGTAATGTATACTCGCATACCGGATTGCTGCCGGATACCGTACATAAGTATAGGGTCAGGGCTAGAAACAATGAAATTACAGGGATCTGGAGCGAATATTTCACCGTGCGTACTCTGATTGAGACGCCCGGGGATATAAAAGCCATACCCAAAGGCAAAGAGATTAAGATCTCCTGGGAACCGGTTCAGAAAGCTACCGGCTACGAAGTGATGGCTGACGGAATAACCATTGATAACGGCGGAAAGCTTGAATACACGCATAAGGGGCTGGAACCCAACACTTCACATTTTTACAAGGTAAGAGCGAGAAAAAATGACGTATACGGAAGCTGGAGTGAAACTCTTGAAGCTATAACATTATTGGGAACGCCTGCAAACATTGTCTCAACTCCGGCAAGCGGAAAGATTACAATACTATGGGATGGAGTTGAAGGCGCGGAAGCATTTGATGTAGAGGCTGATGGAAAGCTCCATGAAAACATCCTAAGCGGATATTTTGTACATGACCAGCTTTTACCCGATACCGAGCACAAGTACAGGGTGAGAGCGGCAGGCGCCGGCTCAAACCGGGGCGAATGGAGCGACCTGATTATCGTTAAAACGACCGTCGGCGCGCCTGCAAATATCCAAACACAAGCCACCACTACGTCCATAGCATTAACCTGGGATACGGTAAAAGGTGCAACCGGTTATGATCTGGAGATTGACGGCCTTGTTAAGGAAAACATTCTTCAGACAGCCTATACCCATGAGGGCCTCCAAGCCAATACAAGGCATTCCTATCGCATAAGGTCGAGAAAGATGAAGTCGGTGAGCGAATGGAGCAATTTGATCCTTCAGAATACCGTTCCCGAAGTTACTATCCCGTTAAGAAAAGACACAACCTTTAATTTCGTGATTGTAGCGCCTGCTGTTAGCGGAGCGGCTGAACGAACCATCGTAGTAAATTACGCCCCTGGTGCGCTGGAGGTTTTCGACCTTTGCGCCATCACGCCCGAGCCT
The DNA here is from genome assembly GCA_023426125.1 of Bacillota bacterium. Classification (GTDB taxonomy): domain Bacteria; phylum Bacillota; class Clostridia; order Acetivibrionales; family DTU013; genus MnB-11. Next base: position 13,292 of record JAFABI010000100.1, on the reverse strand, counting down.
GAGACAGACATAGGAGAAATAGCAGGCACACCAATCAGCGTCGTGGAAATTGCTCCGGGCAGGATCGTTTATAAAATATCCGGCACGGATAAAACGGTGGTGAATATCATCAAGTTTTTGACAAAGGTGAACGGGAATTCAAAAGTGACGTATACGGTGAAATAGGAGTAGATAAGTGACGTTCTATTAAACTGGTATTTAAAGACGGAAACAAGTATTTATTGTGAGGTGGATAGATTGCAGAAAATATTGAAAAGAATGTTGACGATAATAGGGATCATTGTTTTATTTAGTGTATATACATGCAGTGCTGATACTTCCAGGCAAGGAGTTTATCGAACCGGATATGGCGGCTGGTCTTCGATAGGCAGTCCTTCCGGAACGCTGACAGGAATGGCAGTAAATAACAGATCTATGATTGAAACGGTATACGTGACAACAACAACCGGGGTATACAGACATGATGAACGTGGTTGGACCTCGTATGATTCTCTATCTGGAACTCCGACAGGAATAGCGTATAATACCAGATCTATGATTGAAACTATCTATGTGACAACAACAACTGGGGCGTATAGACATGATGATCGTGGTTGGACCTCGTATAATTCTCTTTCTGGGACTCCGACAGGAATAGCATACAATACCAGATCTATGACCGAAACGGTATACGTGACAACAACAACCGGGGTATATAGAAATGATGAAAGAGGCTGGTATTCGTATGAATCTCTTTCTGAGACTCCGATAGGAGTAGCGTATAATGATCAATATTCATTTGAAACTATATATGTAATAACAGCAAGTGGGGTATATAGACATGATCAATCTGGATGGTACTCATATAGTTGTCCTCCTGGAACTCCGACAGGAGTAACTTATTACAATGGTGTATTATATGTGACAACAACAAGTGGGATATATTGTCGCTATCCCAGTTATGATGGCTGGTTCTCGTATAGCGGTCCCAGTGGCGGTCCCAGTGGCATTCCCATAGGAATAGCCTTCAGATCAGGGACGGATTATGTAGCAATAAAAGATTTACCGCCGGAACCGGTAACATTGTCAGCCGCCGGCGGCCAATCAAGACAGGTTTCGCTTGGCTGGAGCGGAGGAGGCGGTGCTACAAGCTTTGACATATATAGAAATTCAACTTATATAGCAAATACAACCTCCATGAGCTATGTGGATACTGGCCTGGCAGACGGTACATCGTACAGCTATTATGTAGTTGCAAAAAATTCAGGAGGGAATACCACATCAAACACAGTATCAGCAACGACGAATTATCTTCCTGTAATTTTCAACGTTCCGCTTCAGAATCAGATCTTTAGCGGAAATACTACATCATTTGTACCTACGGTTTCAGTTTTTGACTTTAACGGGGATATGTTGACATGCAGGCTATTCATTGATTCGGAACCTTCACCGAGAGACACAAAAACCGTTTACAATACTGCAACAGCCCAAAATGTCGGCTTTATCGCCCAGAATCTGGGAGGCCTTTCGGAAGGCAGCCATACCATGATGTTTACCGCATATGACGGGAAAAATGCGACAGAATCAGTCATCAGTTTCAGGATTGACAAGACTGTGCCTGCCATCGGTACTACGTATACGGATTCAACCGATACAAGCATCAATATCTCAGGAACGGCTATGGACAATATGGGCATGCACGCAGCACCGTACTATTTTGCAATAGGAACGAATGCAAGCGGGTGGACGGCGAATACCAGCCATACATTCTATTCTCTATGGCCAAACACCTTATATTCCGTAGACTTTCTGGCAAGGGACAGTGTGGACTACATCGCTCAGAAATCCCATGCGGTTTATACCAAAGCGCAGAGGCCGTCTATAATAGTAAGCAATCCGGGAGAAGCCAGCCTTGCAGTGACCATATCGGATAATAATCCTGCATATACGGAATACATGATAAAATGCGGCACGCAGTATGTCTCCGGCCAGGGGACACTTACAGGGTCTCCTGTATGGGGCGTGCTCCCCGGGAAAGAGATCACAATAAAAGGACTTGAATCAAACCGGTTATATGAATTCAGCGCAAAGGCCCGTAACCAGGCCGGCATCGAAACGGCTGACAGTGACAGGAGATCCGGCTATACGTTGGCCCAGCCTCCGCTGAACTTAAGAGCTGAAAGCATTCTGCAGAATTCAATCCGTTTGGCGTGGACGGCAGTAGCGGGTGCTACCGGATACGACATTCAGGTTGACGGTGCAATAAGAGACAACGGTACATCGCTGACTTATACCCATACAGGGCTTCTTGCGGAGACAGCCCATACCTACAGAGTAAGAACACGAAACGCAAGTGGTGCCGGCAACTGGAGCAGTCCGCTTACGTGTACTACGTTGCTAGAACGTCCTGGCATTCCCGGTGGCATAGGCTATACCGCAACGAGAACCAGTGTTGCCCTGGAGTGGGATTCCGTTTTAAAAGCCTCAGGCTATGATGTAGAAGTTGACGGTATTGTACAGGACAACAGGACGAGCCGCACCTATATCCATAACGGCCTGCAGCCGGATTCGCTTCACAAATACAGAGTAAGAGCAAAGAACGCAGGCGGGGCAGGGGACTGGAGTGCATATCAGGAGATAAGGACGCTGCCGGATCCTCCCGGACCACCGTCCGGCGTCAATTCGGAAATAACGAAAACTGCCATTAAACTACAATGGGAAGTTACTCCAAAAACAGACAGCTACCACATTGAAGTTGACGGCCTGATCATCGATAATAAAAGTTCAACGGCATATCTGCATGCAGGCCTGACGCCTTTCACCAGGCATCAGTACAGGATAAGAGGTGTCAATGCGGGCGGCCCCGGCGTATGGAGCAAATATTACTACTTTACGACATACCCTAACGATCCGTATATTCCTGAAAATGTGATGGCCGTATCCGATGGGAATTCCATCAACCTATCCTGGTATATGGCATCCTATGCATGGTCCTATGAGGTTGAGATCGATGGGAAAGACATAAAAGAAGTATATGGGACGGAGTACGCGCATGAAGGCTTGAAGGCAGGATCACGGCACACCTACAGGGTCAGGTCGAAGAACATCAGCGGCGTCAGCGATTGGACAAGTCCCATCAGCATCAGCGCTTCTTCAAATCAAACGGGCCAGGTGCTGAATATAAGCAATCTGGCGGCTGTTGTTACAACAGATACAATCACTCTGTCCTGGGATTCGGTGGATGAAGGCTGCCAGTATGAAGTTGAGGCCGACGGCATTCTGATCGACAACGGCTTCAATACCATATTCAACCATGGCGGTCTGAAGCCCGAAACCTATCATAATTACAAAATCAGAGTACGGTCGGAAGATAAGGAATGGGGCGCGGTGCTTTCAATATCCACCATTCCGTTGCCTCCGGGAGCACCGGTGATATCCGATAATTATGCTGCAGACGATTCGATCCAGATATGGTGGACACCTGTAAAAGGAGCTGTGAGCTATGATGTGGAAGCTGACGGAGAAGTAATATCCGGCATTACCGATATTACCTACATTCATAAATATCTGCTTCAAGGAACCACGCATCAATACAGGGTAAGAGCCCGGACGCTTGTAAACATCAGTCCGTGGAGTGAGAGGATGGAGATCAATACGGGCAGCACAGAGTATATCGTGAATTGTACTGCCGGGGAAAAATTCGATTTCAGTCTATTGGCTTATAACGTGCAGGATTTCAATACCGTAACCTTCATCGTGCAATATGATGAAGAAGAGCTTGAAGTGGTCGACTTGTTTGGCGGCACACCCGATAAGGATATTTTGGAGACAGGGCAGATCCCGGGAACAAATCTAAGTGTAAAAAACATGCCTGGAAGAATTGAGCTTACGGTAACAGGGAATATTGTGCCGGGCACCAACTGGTCCGGGGAAATAACGGACATTATTTTCAAAGCCCGAATTACCGGTACTGCAACGATAACCTACAAAAGCGATAATTGAGGTGAGGGATATGAACAGGAATATCAAAAAAATATCTGTCTTTCTTGCAGCAATCATGGTTGCTTCCGTTTTGGCGGTTTCCATCGATGTTTTCAGCCTGACGCCCCCGGCGGGAAAGGTGGAGAATCCCGTTGCAGACAGCAGTGATGAACAGATTGCCTGCGATATTTCCAATGTTACAGGTATTATGGTTGAAGTGCTGCTAAGTGAAAGAAGCAAAGGGAAAACCTGGAATGAAATCCTGGGGGAGGCCAGGCAGGAGCCCTATGAAAAAGGCAGCAGCAGCCGGCAACGAGATAATACCCTGTCACTGTCGGCAATTGGAGAAAACGAACTGAACCAGCTTAAGAAGGAAGGCTTCGGTGACGAGGAAATCCAGCAGGCCGGAATGCTTGTGGAAAGAGTCGTATTCCAGCTGCAGGAAATTACTGCAGGTGTTATTGAAACGGATAATTCCTTTCCCGGCGTCAAATTATCCGGGGACAATGAAAACAATGACATGGAAAAATACCGTGAAATCATCTCGAAATTTGAAGTGGCAACCTGTTTGAAGCTTATTCTCAGGCTGCAGGATGACTTCGGAGGTATGGAAAAAGCCATGGACGAGTATCTGTTTTGCCTGCAGGCAGGATTGGAACTGACTTTGTACATTGCAGACAGAGAAGAGTATTTAAAGTTGCGGGAAGAAAAAAGCACTTTACTGAACTCCGTTGAGGCAATAACGATGGCAAAAATAGAAGAAAAAATGTTGGACAGCCTCCGCAAGCAGAATGAATCCGCTTCAAACGACGGAGCCGGTACAGAGGGAGTTCTTCCCGGCGCCGCTTCCAATGAGGCGTTAAAAACGCAAACCAATGACGTCCCGCTGCCGGATAAAAATATTGTGAACCGGAAAAATACCATGCCGGAAAATCCGGCGGATTCAATACAAAAAGAGATCGATATCCTGAATCCTATGAAAACCGTTGATGGAGGTCTGAATCGATGAAAAGCAAAAAGATACTGAAAATAGCCGGTATCCTGTTGGCGGCAGGACTCTTGCTTCAGACGGGCATATTGGCTTATACAAGCGTATTTACTGGTGGAAACGACAGTAATGCGGATATCAGCAAGGTGACCGTGGCGGCTGAGGTGCAAAACCTGATTAAAGCGCAGGAGCCCTCTGAATTTGACAAAAACCTGAACAATTATAAGAGAATGATCGTTTTGCTGAATATTCACAATACTTTCAAAGCCGAAATTGAGAAACTGATTTCAGAAGGTAAAAAGGCAACGGATATCATGATCGCCTATACCTACCTTAACGATTGCTACGGTAAGATGGCGCAGGTTGCGGAGCTGGTAAACAAAAAGGCGGCAGGACGGACCTGGCAGGAAATTTTCAGCCAATATGAAAGTGAAAACCCGGCCTTCAAACCCAGGAGCTTCGATTTCGATTACCTCGACAGTCTATCGAAAAAAGAAGGCGTTACGGCGGACGACATAATGATTGCCGATAGGATTTCACAAAATGCGGATATGCCCTTTGAAGAGGTGATCCAGGAAAAGGTCTCGGGAAAATCATGGAAGGATATAAACGCCGCGTTAAGCATTATAAACGGACAGGACGCCATGCCCAGAGTACCTGTTACTCCGGAACAACTGAAAAAATATGCATCCGGTGAAAGCTTCAATGAAGACCGTGTAGTGCAGACCCTGGTTACCGCCTTTAAGCTGGGACTTGACGAGAAGGCGGCGATAGATAAGGCAAAAGCAGGCTATACGACAGCGGAATTTTTTGCCGAAGCGCTGGAAAAAAAATATAACTAAGCTGTCAATAGATACCACTTGGAATAATTCGGAAACCATTCTATGTCATCGCGAGGAGCGAAAGCGACGCGGCGATCTCAAAACAGGATAAAACCAGATTGCCACGGCCTGCAGCCTCGCAATGACACAGGATTGGAATTTCTTTAGCAACTCAGAATCACTAAAAGGGGGATTTTGTGCGGTGAATAAAATTGCAAAAAAGCTTTTGTTTGCCCTGACCATATTGTTCATATTCATACCGGCCCGGACGGCTTTCGGCGAGACGCTGGAGGAACGGCTCAACAATCTGGTGGGCCCCGGGGAACAATACAATACCATGCTTTCGCCGGTATACCTCAGGAACAATGTGCTGGAGGAGTCAATAAGCGCACAAAGCGGCGAACTGTCGCTGGCTCAGACGGACTATGTGCTTCCCGGAAGGAACGGTCTTGACCTTGAGATCAAGCGTTTGTATAAAAGCGGTATCTCCAATGTGGAACAAATGAAAGTAAAATATGTAAGCGGAGCCTGGGTGGATTATGTCGAGTCCGATGCCGGCACATCTTCATTTTATGAAGACAGGTATGATCTTGGGATCGGTATGAGGTTTTCCTTTCCGGCAATTGAAATAAGGAAGAATGAGGACGGATCAAGCCATAAATTCCTGCATACCGAAGCCGGAGATACTTACAGGCTTACCGGACCAGCCGTCGTTGACGGGATTGCGGGCACCTACCTCCTGGAGAATCAAACGGTCCTGGATGTAGTCGTGAGAGATGACGGCAGCTTCAGCAACGGCCAGCCGGACGGGGCATCGAAGTATGTCATGGTGGGAAATGACGGAAAAAAGACCTTCTTCACGGATGACGGGAGAGTCGTCGGTATCATGGATCGCTACGGCAATGTCATCAAGTTTGAATACAATGCGCATACCTATACTGTTGATGGGATTACCAGAACCAAAAAGCTGATTTCCAGGATCATTGATACCGTGGGAAGAGTAGTGGTCTTTGAATACAAGGCCGACTATTTCTTCAGAGCGGAACCAAGAACCGATACGCATTACGGGAAGGATGAAAGCTGGAAGGAAACCCAGAATCCCAACCAGGTGGATTCGGGAGATCTTCAGGGCGATTTTCAGGTTATCGTCCATCTTCCCGGCAGCAAGACCATCGTATATGACAAATCCGCAGTCCTTCTCGGCAAAAGCAAAAATGTTGTCAGGACAAGGCTTCAAAGGGTATTTGATGTAGATGGGAAACCCAAATACCATTTCTGGTACGAGCAAACAAACCTTGGATTTACCTATACAAACGGAAAAAAGTATTCAGTTTACAACAGATATGAAAATTTGGTGCAGATCGATTTTTGCAAAACAAACCAGATAAAGAGGTATATCTACGATTCCTATACCAGGGGACTGGCGGATGACGGAAGCCTCCAGTATAGAAAGATCACTGAGAAAAAGGAGCTTGTAAAGAAAGACTATACTGCTTCGGCCGCCAATCTGCTTGACCGCTTCCTTTGCGATGTGAAGGACAGAATCAACTATACCTATACCAATGAAGCGGACGGCTTCGGCTCTGCCGGTTACAAGCCGGACGATGAAGGCTATCTTAAGGACACCTACCGGTATTACACCAAAAAGTCCGACATGTCGGGCGTTGCTACGGTATACACTTATAATGGGCTGCATGAGCTTGCGAATTCCGAAGAAAAAGGCGCAAACCATAAAGAAGTAGTCATTACCGAGCATGATGAAAAGAAATTCCCCAAAAAGAAAGAAACCCTGAGGTACACGATTGTAAATGGCGAAGAATCAGGCCCGCCCGTGAAAAGCATAGAAAACTACAGGTATGACATCTATGGGAACCTTACGAATTATACAGGGCCGATAGCGAACAGGGATGCGGAAGGTTATCCAACCGATACGGAACATACTGTAATCTATTCCTATGCCTATGACAAATTCCATGTGCCCCAGCTTAAAACCTGGAAAAGCACCAGCGATGCGACGTACCAGATCAAATACGATATAGACGGCCTTGGAAATGTGATAAAGCAAACCGACATGGTCAGCGCCAATTCCACCAAATGGATCATTACGGACTTCAGATATGACTCTTTTGGGAATATGATCCGAAAGGAATTACATTCTCCGGAAAAGACCTATATCACAAATTACGAGTACGGGAAGGATTTTAACGGGATCGACCAAAAGGGGGCGTCCCTTACAAGAGAATACACAGTGGAAGGCGGCAGGGAGATATCGAAAAAATATGCCTATGACTTCAATACAGGGGGAATAATTGCCGAAGAGGACGGCCTGGGCAGCAGGACGGTCTATGAGGTTGATGCACTCGGCAGGGTCGTAAAACAGACGCAGCCGGATGGATCATACAAGGAATATGAATATAGGGATTATCCGTATGCGGATAAAGAGATAGAATATACAGATCCCCAGAGCGTAAGGTTTCTTTATGTTTATGATATCACCGGGAATTTACTGAAGGCTTCCGTGTACGATAAAGATAAATGGAACATGCTCAAAACGCTGGAATACGATTCGGACGGCAACAAGACGAAAGAGACCGATTCTAACGGCCATAGCATAAGAATTGCATATGACAGTAAAAACAGGCCCATAAGCAAGGCATATTATGAAAACGACAGTGTTAAAAAGTCGGAGACAACCCTCAGCTATTCCGATATGGTTGTTGAAAACAGCGTACTTTTACTCACTGTGACGGATGAAGAAGGTTATAAGCAGAAATTCTGGTATGATGCCAATAACAATCTTGTAAAAAGTGAAATGTCTCCGGAAGATGGTGTTTACCATACGACTGCTTTTACTTATGACTATACCGGAAATAAAACAAAGCAGACGGAAGCAAGAGGCTTCAATACAACCTTTGAATATGACGGACTGGGACGGCTTATAGCAAAGACCGACGCCCTGGGCAACACCACCGTATATAATTACAATGGCATGAACACGGTCCTGTCCATGACGGAACCGGGCGAAAAAGTAACGGAATATAGTTTTGACGGGCTTGGGCGCGTTACGGTTGAAAAGACATACAAGATCGCCTCTACGGACTACACCTTCAAACGTTTCACCTATGACGGCGCCGACAATGTCACAGCGGTACGGCAGGGAAGCGCAATAAACGGTGTTGAGAGCATCCTGGCGGAATCAAGCTATGTCTATAATAAGATGAAGCTGGTTACCGATGAATACGGGAAGGTAGACGCGGGAACCACGGCCCATATAAGCTACCAGTATGACAAAAACGGGAGAAAGACCCGGACAATCGAATATGCAAATGCAAAAGAGACGAATTACAGAGCTTATACCTATTCATACGACTTTGCAGGCAGGCTGGCATCCGAAGAAGGCGCCTACATTTCTGCGGACGGCACCGGTGATGCGGCTGGTTATGGGAGCTACGGCAAAAAGTATGAATATGATTACGCGGGAAATCTTAAAAAGCAGGAAATTCTTAGCAGCAGCGGCTATTTGCCGACGGTTTTCACCTATGACTACAGAAACCGACTGATCCGCAAAGAAGAGCCGTACACTGCACAAAATACGAAAACAACAAAATACACCTATGACAAAAAGGGTAATCTTCTTACAGAGTCCATTGTCAGGCAGGGGCAGGAATGCACGGCTTCATACCGGTACGACGGGCTTGGACGAATGACGGCGCAGGTATCTCCAACCGGAGGCATTACCAGGAATATCTACGACGGTATGAACAACCTGACAAAGCAGATATTGCCCCAGTATTCCGGCATGTCCGCAGAAGCGGCCCCCGGCACCGAATACACCTATGACGCGCTGAACAGGCAGGTCAGCGTAACAGCCTTTGATGGAAGCACAAGGGAAGCTATCACTTTCAGAAAATGTGATGCAAGAGGCAATATAATAAAGGAGGCTGACGCAGCGGGGTATAATGCTGCAAACCCCGACGCCTCCATTAGCGCGCTTTTTGAATATGATATCAACGGAAATGTCATAAAATTTACTTCTGCACAGACTGCTGCGGACAATGCGAAAAACGGTACTTCCCATCCTACGGTGAAAAGTACGTATGACGGTCTGAACAGGCTGACGGCACAAGAGGATGCCTATGGCAACATCACACAATCCTCCTATTATATGAACGGCAAGCTGAAGGGGAGAAGCTACCCCGATGGCTCCAAAGAGAGCTTTTCATACGACCTTACCGGAAAAATCGTAGAAACCCGCACCGACAAAGCTTTAAACATAACAAAGGTTTATAACAATATTTTTGGCAAGCCCTACAGGATCGAATATCCGGACAATACGCTGGAAACCTTCGGCTACTCGCCTGACGGGTATCTTGTCCGGAGTACCGACAGAGCAGGCAACAAAGGCTACTATGAATACAGTCCTTCCGGCGAACAGACGGCAAAGATGGAATATATAAGCTCCGATACCAATTATGACTGGTTCAGGCTCATACGGCGGACATATGACCAGTCAGGGAACGTTCTTTTGGCTGAGACCCTGGAATATGGCAAGTCAAAGGCCGGGGGAGCAGATATAACCAGATCCTCCGGCGACCGGACGGAATATGCGTATGATAAGGCGGGAAGACTGGTCAGAACCTTTGGGCCTAATGGGAAGGAAACGTTGAATGCGTATGATGCCAATGGCAGCATGGTGAAGCAGTCGCAAAAAGTCGACGGGACACTTTACGATGTCAGGAGATACACCTATGATTCCAGACTTCGCCTCACCGGCGAAGCCGTACTGGTAAAGCCGGGAGACATACTTGCCCAGCATCTGACAGGTACAAAACCTGACACGGAACACAGCGATATGGTAGTTTGCGGGACAGCATATGCCTATGATGGAACGGGTAAGCTCAAGAGCAGGAAGGATGCTGCCGGAAACGCCACCTTATACAAATATGATTATGATGGGAGGATGGTTCTAAAGACAGATCCTCTGTTGTATGACACACAGTACAAGTATGACATCACCGGCAATCTCATGGAGGAGAAAAATGCGGCCAGGGCAGTTACAGCCTATCATTACGATGGCATGAACAGGCTTGTAAGGAAGCTTGCTCCCGCAGCCGGCGGCGGAAATGCGGTAACCCGCTACATCTACGATGTGTCGGGCAACCTGAAAAAGCAGATACTACCCAACAATTACAGCGAGTCTCTTGATACCTCCGTCCTCGCGGAAACGATGAAAGGCGTGGGTTATGTTTATGACGTGATGAACAGGCGGATAAAGACTCTTTTAGCTACGGGAGAGGTACTCGAAGCGGTAGAATATGATGCAAAGGGGAATATCATCAGGGTGGTTGACGGGCTGAGATATGGCGGCAATACCGCATCGTCACCCGGGACAAGCTATACATACGACGGACTCAACCGTGTGACAAAAGTGACTGACGCATTGGGAAACAGCATAGCTTACGAGTATGATATCTTCGGGCATGTTACGAAACAGACCGACGCCAGGGGAAATAGGACGCAATACGCATATAACACCGATGGCACCCTTGCCAGGACGACTTATGCCGACGGCGGACTTGCAGAATTTACCTACGACAGGCTCGGACGGCCTGTGACAAGGAAGAGCCAGAACGGCAACATCACATCATACAGTTATAACGGCTTTGGCAAGCTCCGATCGGAAACGGATCCATACGGCAATACCGTTGAATACAAGTATGACCTCAACGGCAATACGGTATCGGTAAAAGACAAGCGGGGAAGTATCATCCTGATCAAATATGACGCACTGAACAGGATATCCGAAAAAAGGACTCCCCTGGAAGTGGATGGCAGCGGCAATACGGCTTATACCATAGAAAGGTATGAGTACGACGGCGCGGGGAACCTCACCAGGAGCATTGTCAGCGGCACAAAGGACAAGCTGGATGAACGGGTAACGGCATATACTTATTACCCGAACAATCTGGTAAAAACCGTATCCGATACAAGCGGAGCCCTGGCAAGGAATTACTATGACAAGAACGGAAATACCGTCAAGGTGGAAAAACTCCGGGGCGGCGACAGCTATGACATAGAAAAATATGAATACGATCTTATGGACAGACCAATAAAGAACATTATGCTGGCAGACGAGGAAGACATTTTCAATGTCGGCTCCATGCAGGGGGCAGATCAACTCAGTGATAGTGAATATCCGGGCAGGATACGCCTCATCACAGCCTATGAGTATGACTTGCTGGGCAACAAGGTAAAGGAAATACTGCCCAGAGCCTTTGAAAACCCTGCCAACAGTACCATATACACAATCCATTATGCCTACGACATTCTCAACAGGCTGGAGAAGGTGACAAGAAAACACAACGGGCAGGATGTGTTCTCACAGTATTCTTATGACACGGCCGGTAACCGGATAAAGGCAAGGGATGAACGTGGAAATGAAACCACATACACCTTTGACACTATGAACAGGCTTGTTTCCACCACCGACCCGATGGGCAGTAAATGGACAAGCACCTATGACCTCGAAGGCAACAGGCTGTCGGACACGAACCCCAGAGGCGATACGATAAGCTTTGCCTATGACAAATTAAACAGGCAGATTACCGTCACAGATGCATATGGAGTGGCAGTTAGCAGGAACACCTACGATGCGGTGGGCAACATTTCTTCAATCAAGGATTCGAAAGGCAATACAACAAACTATAAATACGACCTTGCCAACAAGCTGCTGTCGGTCACGGATGCCGAAGGAGGGGTTGAAACATATCAATATAACCAGTACGGAGAGAGTATAAGGGTCATCGACGCCCTGGGCAACAGAATTTCATATGCCTATGATGCAGCCGGAAGGCTCACCAGGGTGACGGATGCACTGGGGGGCAGCACGGCATATGCTTACGACTTTGCAGGAAACAAGACAAGTATCACGGATGGCAGGGGCAAAAACACGGAATATGCCTATGGTGCCTTTGGGATGCTTGCATCCATGACCGATGCCGAAAGCTTGAGCATGTCATACAAGTATGATCTTGCCGGAAACACAGCAGCGGTGACTGACAGGAATGGAAATATCACCATCTATTCCTACGATAATGCAAACAGGCTGACCGGCAAGATCAATGCAGGTACCGGAGACGACATAAGCTACAGCTACGACGAAGCAGGCAACAGAACCGGCATGATGGATGAAAGCGGTAAATACGCATATGACTATGATGCCAATAACCGCCTGACAAAAATAACAAAGGGCGGAACGGACCAAATATCCTACAGCTATGATACCGCAGGGAACACAGAAGCCGTCACCGACAACAAGGGGAATACCACATCTTATACCTACGACAAGTCAAACAGGATGAAAACGGTATCTTTTGGCGGCAGTAGAGTCACATACGAATATGATACCAACGGCAACAGGAAGTCTGTGACCTATGGAGGAGGAGTGAGCGAGGAATATTCTTATGACAGGAACAACAGGCTTCTGACCCTCACCAACAAAAAGCCCGACAGAAGTGTGATAT
>JAFABI010000061.1 GCA_023426125.1 Bacillota bacterium | reverse complement strand
GCCGCCGGAAAAATCATGCAGAAAACGGAGGACATTATCGGCCCTTACGAACTGCATGACTTTTTCCTTTACCATGCGGTAAGGTACGGCGCTCCGCCGGAAAAGGTCCTTTTCCTGGCGCAGCGGGTTTTTAGCGGCAGCCATGCCCCGGGTGCAGTCAAAGCCTGGGTAAAGGTATTCTACAAAAGGTTTTTCAGCCAGCGGTTCAAGCGTTCCTGCCTGCCCGGCGGACCAAAGGTGGGAACCATCAGTCTGTCGCCCCGTGGAGACTGGAGGATGCCCAGCGACGCCGAGGCGGCGGTGTGGCTGGATAAGCGGAAATAAGGCCGGCTGACGGCTAGTCTGAGCTACATCTTGATTGCGCCTGTTGTGAGCCCTTCGAGGAAATAATTCATAAGGCACATGAACAAGATGATTAAGGGCAGTGCTGTCACCACATAGCCGGCAAACAAAGGTCCGTACAGGATGGTGCTTGAAAATAGCGACTTGTACTTGATCAGGCCGAGGGCGATGGTGTATTTATTTATATCCGAGGTTACGATCAACGGCCACAAGTAGTCGTTCCATATGCCCAGAAGCGTCACGATCGCCACCGAACCCAATACCGGCTTGACGAGGGGAAGGGCAATCTTCCAGTATGCCCTGAACTCATTGGCCCCGTCGATTCTTGCCGCTTCAAAAAGTTCTTCCGGCTGTGAACTGAAAAAACTTCTTATAATGAATATTGAGAAAGCCTGGCTTCCGGTAATGTAGCCTAAGATGATCCCCGTATACCGGTCAAGGAGACCAAAGTTCTTTAACAGAATGAACTGCGGGATCAATTCCAGCAACCCCGGTATCATCAACAATGCAAGGATTGCCATGAATATCTGCTCCTTTGCCGGAAACCTCAGTCTGGCGAAGGCGTATGCAGACATTGATGTGGTCAGCAATAAGATGATAATACTGACTGCGCTGATATAAACACTGTTGCCCAGATACGGCAATATACTTTTAAAAGCGTCTACATAATTTTCAAAGATGAAAGGAGACGGCAGTGACCAGAAACGTTTATAAAACTGCTCGTTATCCTTGAAGGAAGTAATAATCGTAAAAATCAACGGGTAAAACGTGAGAAAACCCAGGACTACCAGTATAAAATGAAGCGGAAAATCATGCAGACGTTCCCTGCTGTTTCTAGATAGCACCATCATTGCACTCCCTTTCCAGAGACTTTTAAATTTCATTGTTTTTGTTGATTCTCATGCTGAGTGCCGTCAAAACAAAAATAATCATAAACATTACCGTTGCAATGCATGTGGCATAGCCAAAATCGCTGAGCTGGAATGCCTTGAAATACATATATAGCCCGGGCACATAGGATTCATAGCCGGGGCCGCCGCCCGTCATAAGCAAAGGCACCGTGACATTCTGCAGGGTGTTTATGATATTCAGGATCAATACCAGCTTAAGCTGGCCTGCAATCAAAGGAAGATGAATCCTTGCAATCTTCCTGAAGCCGGTACATCCGTCGATTTGTGCATATTCCAGCACATCCATGGGAATGCCCTGAAGCCCTGCATAGTATATCAGCAGGTACAAGCCCGACACCCAGGGGAAACCGATGAAAACAAGGGAGGGGATGACGAAGGCGCTGTCGCCGAGCCAGTTGTTGATAAGGCCGCTTAATCCCAGAAGCTCAAGCAGTTTGTTCAATATACCTACATTGGGCTCATAGATGAACGTCCACACCTGGATCACCACGATTGCCGGCACTACCATGGGAAGTACGAAGACGACCCTGTACCAATACTGGCTGCTTTTGTTTTTCAGTGAGAAAATAAATTCGGCTGCAATAAGCGGAGCCGTCAATGCTATAATTGTGGCGCCGATACTCCACTTGACGACGTTTACGACGGCAATCCTGAAAATGTCATCCTTTAAAAGGTCTGCATAATTTTGCAGTCCGATAAATTCGGGAGGATTAAAACCATCCCAGCGCATGAAGGAATCAATGACTGCCATGACTGCGGGATAATAGGAAAAGCCGATGAGCAGCACCGCCGTGGGCATTAGAAAGATAGCCGCAGCCAGTATTTGCTGCTTGTTGTATTTCTTTGACGAAATCATTTCAACATACCTCCGGAATAAAGCAAGCCACCATGGCATTCAAGGCGGCTTGCTCCGATTAGTGGTATCCGGCCGCGGCCGAATCACCAAAAGGCGGGAGGGGCTGGATGCCCCCGGCCTTCTATTGCGTGCCTTTGAATCAATTGATGTATTTGCTCAGATCCAGATTGGACGACCTTATTTTATCATCTACAGCTTTGTCAACCACAGGCTGCAGAGTCTTTGCGGCATCCTCAAGGGTGATCTTGCCCGCCAGATACTGCTGGAACGTGCGGTAATATACGTCAAGCAGGTTGGAGCCCATGGTTCCCAGACCGCCGTCAATGCAAAGCGGCTGCGCTTCAAAGATTTTTATCAGGCTTTCGTTTGCCGGAAGCTGTTTGGCGCCCTTGACCAGCGGTACAAAAGAGCCTTTTTCATTTACAATGGCCGCATTGTTTTCAGGCGTTGTGATGAACATCAGCCAATCGGCGCATGCATCCTGCTTATCCTGGGTCATATCCTTGTCAGCCTTCGGCGAAGCGATGCAGAACTGGAAAGCCGCATTGGGACCGCCGATAGCGCCCGATGAGTCAAAATCTGTAGCATATTGCGAACAACCCGAGTCGGGCATCGGGAAGGCAAAAGAGCCATAGTCAAAGCTTGCGTTTGCATTTTTCAGATTGTTGCCCGCCCAGCTTCCGTCAAAGTACATCGCGATCTGCTGGTTGACAAACATGTTGAATACGGTGTCGGGAGTGGTTGCCGCGCTTGTAAAATCCTTCTGGAGATATTCTGCCTGCTGCTTGACGACATCCCACCAGCCTAGCCATCTGGGGTCTTTAGGGCCAAACAGGCCTTTCTTGAAGGCCACGCAGGCTTCAAGGTCATTCAAGCTGGTGGTGCTGCCTGCGACAGCCAATTTTTCAAAATCCGTACTGTAAAAATTCGTATAGAAAAGCCTGGAAAGCCATGTCATCCTGTCTCTTGAGTCACCGTTGTTGCCGAAGCCGAAAGCCCACGGAGTAATGCCTGCGGCAAGAAGCTTTTTATTGGCTTCGGTGAATTCCGACCAATTGGAGGGTTCCTTGTCGATTCCCGCCTTTGCAAACAGCGCCTTGTTATAAATAACCGCAGTGGCCACATAATCCCCGTCGATGTTCCAGTGCTCGCCGTTGGCGCCGGCAATCTGGCCTTGCACAAAGGGATAGAACATGTCGCTCCAGGTGGCGGCTTCCGGATAGTAAGGATTCGGTTTGGAAAGATACTCATTCATGTCGATGCAGGAGCCTTTGGGGAACACGCCGCCATTCAGGTCCATCCACTGCGCCCAGAAGATGTCGGGGGCCATGCCGCCGGCGATCTTGGTTTTCAGCCAGGCATTATAATCCTGGCCTTCCAATGAAGGAATGAATTCTATTTCGATTCCCGGATGAAGCTCCGTATATTTTTTTGCAATTGCCTTGATCTGCGTCGGAGGGTTTGGGTTTGTCTTTGTAGGCTCTACCGGGTGGTATGCCTGTGCGAACATCGTTATCTTTCCTTTGAATTTAAGCTCGGACTGTGCGCTGCCGGTAGTGTTTTGCTCAGAAGAGCTTTGTTCGACTGCAGCCTTGCTTGTGGTTTCTCCGGTGGATGTACCTGTTTTTTCTGCACCACATGCCGTGAAGAGGGTAAAGAGCAGACACGCGGCGACAACCGTCACAATGAACTTAGAAAAAGCACTCTTTTTCATGATTACTCCTCCAATATAAATTTAGTATAAGAAAGCCATTGCAATGGATTTGACAATATAAATTATAATGCTTTCCTTGAGCTTCTTCCATCGGGCAAAATTGCGATAACTATTAAATTTTTGTCAAATCGGATCCTGTCTGTTCAATCCTTGCGTCTGAAATCTCCCGGAGAGGTTCCGACATGCTTCTTGAACATCTGGCCAAAGTAAGCGTTGTCATGATAGCCCACTTTTTCAGCAATTTCATAAAGCTTCAGCGGCGTATCCTTCATAAGCTCCTTTGCTTTGTTGATTCTGACTTCATTTAGAAAATCAATGAAATTCCTGCCCGTCTCTTTTTTAAAAAGCCTGCTCAGGTAATACGGACTCAGGTGAATATGTTCCGCAACTTCATTAAGTTCTATTTGCTCATTGAAATGCTCGTATATATAAGCGACAGCCCTTGTTATCTCGTGCCTGTACCTTGCATTGTTTTCGTCCTCCAGAAAGGAAATGATTTTTCTGGCCTCATCTTCACAAAACTGCTTGATCTCATCCAGCGTCTGTAAATGCGAAATCGGTTGAACCTGGATTAATTGATGGATCCGGTCGAGGCTCATCCCGGCGTCAAACAGTGTATGATAAATCCCGAAACTCAATCTTATAGCCATTTCATGGATATACTTGAGTTCAAGTCCCTTGAATTCGTAAATATGCCGGAAAAAGCCTTCGATCCCTTTCAGGCTCTGCTCGGCGTTTTTTCCCGAAATGCCTGCCAATACTTCACTTTCAGCGTCTTTTGGATATGTGCAGACTTTCGTGTTACCCATGGTTACATCCTGGAAAAAGATTACACTGTCCTTTCCGATCCACGATTTTTGTCCTATTGCTTCCAGGGCTTCATCAAATCCTTTTTTCAAGCTTTTAAGGTTACACACAACCCTGCTTACGCCGATGGTTAATGTAAATCCGAACAGCTTGCTTACCGAGCTTTTTATTTCTTCCGCCAAACCAAAGATTGTCCTGTATTGCCTGGATTCGCTCCTTTCGCTTCCATGGCTCAATATTACCACAAACTGCTGGTCCGTCCCGTTGAATGCACAGCCTTTCCCGAAAGAGGAAAGCTTATTTTCGGCGATGTCGACCATTGCGAATTTTTTGATCTGCTTTTCCTCCTCGTTCAATCCGCCAACGGACACAGGATAATTGTCAATGTCGGCAACCATGACCACCATTGAATTGTCAAGGCCGGTAATATCAAAAAATTCAAGCTTTTGCAGGATATCGCTATCGTCCGTTGCCATGCCCCTGACAAGGCTGTTTAGAAAACGCTCTTTGAGCATAAGGCGATTTTCCTGGACAAGGACTCTGAGTTTTTCAAATTCCATACTGTACTTTTTTTCGGCTTCTATTTTTTCCTTCAGGGCCAGGAGCTGATTTACAAGCTCCCTGTTGTCCACCGGCTTTAAGATATAGGAAAATGCTCCGAACCGGATGGCATCCCTGGCAAAATCAAACCTGTCATGACCGCTCAGTATGATTATCCTGGCGTTGGAATTCATGGCCTTCAGGTTTTTCAAATATTCAATCCCGTCCATGATGGGCATGCAGATATCGGTGATGATTACATCCGGCTTCAGTGCGTCTGTCAATTCCAGGGCGACGGTCCCGTCGTCAGCCTCCCCCACAAGCTCAAAGCCGAGCTTCTCCCATTCGATGGTGTTTCTGAGGCCCCTGCGGACGGCAGGTTCATCATCCACGATCAGTACACGTTGCATTTATGAACTTCCTCCCCAAAATCCTTCGATTATTTCGCAGGTATCCGAATCTCCACACAGGTGCCTTCACCCTTGACACTGGAATATTTGAGGCCATAGCCTTTGCCATATTGCAGCACCAGTCTGTCATTCACATTATGGATGCCATAGCCGCGGCTTTTGATTTTATATTCGCCCTCGGCCGTGAAAAGGTCGTTCATTTGTGCTTCGGTCATGCCGACTCCGTCGTCGGAGATGGTGATCTTTATGTCCTCGCCCTCTCTTCCGCCGGCAATTAAAACTCTGCCTTTTCCGGGCCTTTTCCGTATACCGTGCTTGATGGCGTTTTCAACCAGTGGCTGGAATGTCAGCTTTACGATGGTATTCTGCAGGATTTCCCCGTCGATTTCATATTCTACGTCAAACTTGCCTTCAAACCGGATGCTTTCAATTTCTATGTAGCTTTTGACATGCTCCAGCTCATTGGCAATGGAAATCAAATTGTTGCCGCTGTTCAGGCTGATTCTGTAGAACCGCGCCAGGGATAAAAGTATATTCTGTATTTCAAGCGCATTGCTGTCTTTTGCATACCACAAGGCAACGTCAATGGTGTTGTAAAGAAAATGCGGGTTTATCTGGGATTGGAGGGCAAGGAGTTCGGCTGATTTGAGCTTCTTTTGCTCTTCCTCCTGCCGGATGAGCAGATTCTTTACTTCACCCATCATGTTTAAAAAGCTCTGTGTGAGGTCTCCGATCTCATCCTTTGTAACGGGCTGGATCTGTACGTCAAGTTCTCCTGCTTCAACTCTTTTCATCTGGCTTTGAAGTTGTTTTATGGGGCGGAAGATAAGGCTTGAGGCGATGATGGAAATAATCATTATGACAATGATAATAATACAGGCAATCAGTATTGTGATCCCTGTGGTGATGTATATGTTTTTCATAAGTGAAGCTGTCGGCACGATGCTTAATACTTTCCAGCCGGTTACTTTGGAGGTGGAATAGCTTATCAGGTTCTTTTCGCCGAGGATGTCCTGCAGGAAGCTGCCCGACTGCCCTGCATTGATCTCCCTTACAATTGGGGCATCGATCCTGCTTCCGAGCCGGTCAGGCTGTCCGATGGATATGATTTTCCCCGTATTGTCGACAATCAGAATATAACCCTTGCCTACAAGATTTACATCATTATAAATATTGCTGATATATTTTGAATCGATATGCATCACAAAAATTCCAATGTCCTTGCCGCTATTAAAGCCAAGAATTTTTCTGGCCATGGTTATGTTGTTATCGAAGGTTTTTTCATTGATCCTGTATACCTTGCTGCTTTCCCATATGACCTGTCCGGTCGCACCCATCACTTTATCGTAAAAATCCCTGCCGATAAGCTCGCTGCCTTTTAATGCAGTGGTTAACAGAGATGTTATCAGAAAGCTCGCCTTCAGGGAATCCACGCGGTCATTACTTCTGTAAACCGCAATGTCCGCTATTTCAGGCCGATTTACTGCGTAGAAGGTCATTTTGAGCTTATAATTCTGATCGATAATAAAATCATCCTCGGCATTTTCCATGCCATCTTGAAATTCCTGGGAATTGATCATTTCCATGGTGGTGTAGACATACTCGGAAAGCCATCGGTCAAAATTATCCGCCACCTGCATGATCACAGAATTGGAGTAGGTGACGGAATTCTGGTAAATGGAATTATAGGATTGTATGAAAGAAATGATGCCTACGGTGATTACCGGTACCAGTCCAAGGCTGAGGAAAACAATCAATAGCTTGTACCTCAGACTGATTTTAAGATTTCCTGTTAGTTTTGAAAAATTGCCGATAGCCATGATCCTTTTATCCTCTGTTCTTTTATTTTTCAATCGGTCGGTTGGTACCCTCAATTATTCAGTAGGAGCTTATGCTTTCAAGTGTGAGTCCTGGTCTGTTTTCAATCGCGAACCAGCTTTATTTTTACATCATTATGATTAATAGTAACAAAGATCATTTTAATATTCAATCCTATTTTTTGGTAATACGGCAAAATCAGGCGCTTATATTTTCAGCCCATTTCTCCCTGCTTCACCGTTAATATCTGGAAATACATACGGTGAATTAACGAAAATGGGCCATATACCTGTTAAAAATGGGGAAACTCAAACAAATAATGCTTGACAAAACCGACGATCTGTCTTAAGATATCTTTGTGTCTTTTTCCGGGAAGCATCGGAAAGAGGCTTGAGAATTGCGGTGGATGTAGCCCAGTTGGTTAGAGCGCCAGGTTGTGGCCCTGGAGGTCGTGGGTTCGAACCCCATCATTCACCCCATGTTACAAGCTACATTTTCTTATTAAAAACTGATAAGGAAATGTAGCTTTTTTACAATTCCTAAAAAGTAGCGGTCGAATGGGTTTATTTTTGTACGAAGGGCGACAGGTATAGGCTTTTTATGGTATTCGCTTGGAGCAATACCGTATGTTGCCTTGAAAGCCCGCGTAAAGGCTTCATGTGATGAAAAGCCATAGTCAAAGAGGCAATATCCAAAATGCTTCTTTCGCTGTCCCGCACCTCTATCAGCGCAAAGGCTAACTTTCTAAGCCGCAAATAATCCCGAAATTGCATACCCGATATTTCCTTGAATTTTGAAATGCTCAACGAACCGGCTACCCACCCGTGGGGAGCGTGGTCGTTTCAATTCAAAGACCCTGACGGGAACATTTTGAATTTCCGCAGTTGGCCGAAGGAGGAATAAATCATGCAGAGCCGACCATTCCCATCACCCATAGGATAGCTTCTCAGATTCGGATATTGCTGTTGATGATTTTGTTGTTGCAACAGACCCAGCGTAGAAAGAGCTTCTCATTTCTGCTATATCATGATAGTATTACTTAGGAAAATTCCTTTTTTATTATATGTAAGCGCTTTTATTGCGGTGCGCTTAGCAGAATAGAACAGAAACTGCAAGGAAGTTTTTTCCTCCAGATGATAGGATTAGTTGGGAAGGAGAGACGCGGGTTGAGCTGGCATGAACGCATGAACTGTGCAGTTGACTATATCGAGAACCACCTTTATGGCGAAATCGACCTGGAAACCATAGCAAAGATTGTCTGCCAATCGGCAACGAGCTTTCAACGAACGTTTTCCATCGTAACCGAGATGCCGATCTCCGAGTACATACGCAGAAGAAGAATGAGCCTGGCCGCTTTTGAATTGCAGAACAGCGGCGCCAGGGTGATTGACACCTCCCTGAAATACGGTTACGACTCGCCGGAAGCATTTGCCCGCGCGTTCAAAGAGATATACGGCATATCCCCCTCGGCGGCACGCAAGGAAGTCATGCCGCTCAAAACCTTTCCGCGGATCTCTTTTCAACTGACAATCAAAGGAGATGTGGTGATGGATTACGCAATTGAGAGCAGCACGGTGAAAGTAACCAACCTGTACCGCGAGCACATGCCGGCGTTCCGTTTCATCGGCAAGCGGTATACGCCGGCGGACCTGGATGCTGACGGCATGCTGATGGGCAGATGGAACGAATGGTTTCAAAACGGCTGGTTCAACCTGCTGAGCGGCCTGCCCGGCCTGCCTGGATACGAGGGAATGGCCCATACGGGCTACCACAACGGGGCCGAAACGACCTTTTGGATCGGCATGATGTTCCAGCAGGACACGCCGGTGCCGGAGGGCTTCGACGCCGCCGACCTTCCGGCCGGCCACATGGCGGTGTGCTGGGTGTGCGGCTACCGGGAGACCGGCGAGTTGTTTGCCCCCGCCGCCCGCAACCTCTGCCTGACGCGGATCCGGGAGGCCGGTTATGCCATGAAGTTGGATTTTGACGGCGAACCGTGCAAATGGACATTCGAGCGCTATAACAACCGGCGGTTTTTTATGCCCGACGACGAGGGCAGAATCACCATGGATTATTGCGTGTACGTCGTCGCGCGGGAGCCGGCGGAGGAAGAGCCTTTGGCCGGCGGGCAGGAACAGCACGAGGATCATGGAGGCGCCCAGGCTGATCGGTCGTCCGGTGGGCCGGCGAAGCCGTCGAAAGCGCCTTCGCCGGAAACGCAGATCACCGGCGTTGCGCCTTATACCGTTGATGCCGAGAGCAACCTGTTTCTGTGCGCCATGACGACGATGTTTCTGAAGATGGAAAGTTATGGAGAGGCGACGCCGTTCTTCTGCGCCAGAAATGACAGAATCTGCAACAGCTGTGGGGACTGCGGGGATATGAGCAAGCGATCCAACCTCGCCAAGCACCATCTGTATCTGTACCATTATCTGCTGACGGTGACCGGCGTGGGGCTCATGTGGAGCGATCCCAACGAAGCGGGTGAATACGATTTGAAATACGTCAAAGGAATCACCCCGCCCATGCTGGAGGACCGGCTGGATTTCGCGATGAAGGTCGAGGGCTTTGAATACATCCGGCTGGACAAGCTGAAAGGGGAACGGGAAATCTTCCGGCAGGTGATGGAATCCATCCGGGACGACAAGCCCGTGCTGATGAAGCTAAGCGACGGCCCCGAATGGTGCGTTGTGACGAGCTTTGACGGAGCGACCGGCGCCCTGCTCGGGCTGGATGCCAAAGACCATTTCGGCTATCGTCCGGCAGAAAAAAGAGAATACACCGAGGACGGCCTTTGGGTCATCACCGACTGGTTCAAGAATTTCCGCAAAGCGATCGTTGTGACGGGAAGGACGGCGCAGACAATAGGGTTCAGCGAGCTCCTTACACGGATGGCCGGCCGGCTGCAGCAACCCGAACGAAACGTGCTGGAAGCGATGATACCGCAGATGATCGACGCCGTCACGGTGGAAAACGCCCGCAGCGTTGCGGGCTATCTGAATAACATCGCCGGATACGTAGTCGAGGCCCGGTGGCATGGGGCGGAGTGCTTCGGGTCGCTATTGCTGCGTAAGACGGAGGATGAAACGGCGCGGGAATGCCTGCGTGAATGCATGGACCTGTACTTCAACACCCACGACATCTGCTGGCAGATATGGGGACAGATGGGCGTCGGCCCCCACACGAATTACAAATTGCCCAACGGCATCAGCCAAATGATGCTCGACAAGGAAAGGCAGAAAAAGCTCAAGGGGCTCTTTGCACAGGTCTTCGGTAATGATCGGGCCGTCTTGGAAAAGCTGCAGGGTGTAATAAAATAGAAGCTACAGATCGGCATCTTGTTTGACCAAACCTACCATGTTAAAAGCTACATTTTCTTGTCGAAATAGATAAGAAAATGTAGCTTTTTTATAATCAATAAAAATATGATGGTTACTTAACTATCATGGTTTATCACAAATGTATACGGAATCACATGTGTATCTTGTTATGAATGCCAGGCTTGTTTACGATGTTTGGTTTCGAACTGATTATGTATCCGAAGATGAGCTGGTAAAGATCGCACAGACCTTCAAATCCGCCGATTTACAGGAAAACTCGGCAACTGCGGCTAAAACGGATGGATCTCAATAATTCATTCCTACTGCAATGGATTCGGAATGAATTGTATAACGACACCTGAAACTTGGACAGACAAAAAGGCTAAAAAGAAGCTCCTGCTGGAAGAGGCTATGCCAATGGCGCCGGGTGAAACAGCGGCCGATTAAATAAATAAAAAACTACTTTCTTTGACAAAAACCGATTATCTATCTTGAAACACGAATATGAAAGGCCATGTCTATTTGGTTACAAAAACCCTACTTCCTTCATCCATGCAAACATGGTATGATTAGTCTGCACACCACTTCATATTTGATTGATAAGACGAAGTAAAGATTTTTTATATTGAGCGAAGGATGATAATATGGCTGACAACATACTGATTCGAGACAGGCAAAGCCGGGATGCGATGAGCCGGCAGCTGGAACAACAGTTCCATATTTTATGAAACCTTTAAAGAAATATGAGAAAAATCGGAAAGGATAGCATTAACTTAGTCCAGGGTTGATGAACAAATGGAGACGGGATGGAGAAACAAATCAACAAAACACTTTTATTAAGCAGCTATTATTCGTTTTTTGTGAATGGAATGCTGGTTTTAACGACAGGCGCCATCATGCCGTACTTGATAAAAGACTTTCACATGAGCTATATGCAAGGTGGATTTCTATTGCTTGTTCAGGCTATTGGTAATTTATTTTCAGGGATTGCCAGCGGCTTTGTCTCGGAATATCTTGGCAGGAAATTAACTCTTATATTTGGGGCGGCAGCTTTTTTTATTGCCTTTGGAGGAATTACACTGACCTACTCCAGGGGTTTTTTGTCGGTACTTATATTTATTTCAGGATTGGGATGGGGTACGGTCAATAACCTTGTAAATGCGGTATTGAATGATGAAACCAGGGGGAAAGGCAGCATTATAAATATTCTCCATATGTCCTATGGCATAGGCGCCTTTATTGCACCTGCTTTTGCAGGGATTTTCATTGGGGCAGGCCTTGGATGGCGTTTTGTTACGGCATTGGTAGCGTTCTTGTCCTTTACTCTTGTTATTGCATTACTGCCCATACATATTGAGTCTGCAGGTTCTTATAAAAATGAAAGAGGAATCTCCTTTTCCTTCTTACGTGAAATCCACTACTATATTTTCATGGGAATACTGTTTTTTTATGTTGGTTCGGAGGCCGGTATAAATGGTTGGATGGCTACTTATCTCATCGATTCCGGAATAACAGGAGAAACCGGCGCGCAGGGAATTTTGTCCCTTCTCTGGATGGCGGTAATTGCAGGCCGCCTTCTATGTGCTTATCTGACAAGTATTGTTAAAAAGCAGAAAATAATTATGATTTGCAGCATTTGTGCTGTGCTATTTTATTTTTTGTTTTTGATAGTGAAGGTGCCGGCGGCCGTTTTACCATGTATTTTCTTCCTGGGGGTTTCTTTGTCGGGGATTTACCCCACGACCGTTGCAAACGCAAGCTATTTGACAAAAGGTTCAGGAATTTCCAGTGGGATATTGTTTTCATTCGGCGGAATCGGAGCATCGGTTATACCCTATATGGTAGGAGTATTCGCTCAACATGGAGGAATCCGCGCGGGAATGCTGGTTATTCTCATTGCAAGCATCATTTTGGCTCTATTGGCAATCGTAAATGCTATTTATTCTAACAAACCAAAGAAGTAAGTCCCACACAATTGAAGCAGGCATGGATTTCGGCATTTCTTTTTATATAACGAGGCAACAAAAATATCCCCCACCTCTATAGGTGACGGGTACCGAATTGTGTTTCAGGCGGTGAGCATATCTCCAGCCCAGGATGCATGGGCGAGCAGCAAGCCTTAGCTTGCGACCAGCCTCGTTGAAACTCCGCTGATGTAAGGAAATTTGTCTACAACCGACAAATTTCCTTTGAATTAGGTCGTTATAAAGCATGACACCTCCTCCTTTCGGCAAATCAACGATTGGATCTTATATTAGCTGAAATCGTGCAACTCGTCAAGTATACGGCAAATCAGCGGCAGGGCTGACGCATGAATAGTATTTTCAAGTAAGCGTTCATAGGAATTTTCTTAAAATATGCCATTACAGCATATGCTATTATATAAAAAAGCTTATGATTAATATTGACAAATCTAAACGTTTAGTATACTATAGATTCCGTAAAAGAAATAAAAATGATTTTTATAGAGGCCTTGCAGCGCATGCATAGGAAAGCTCAGTAATGCTAGCATAATTATGGAAGTGATATAATAACTGAAACATTTCAGAATGGTTCTGGTTGATAGATAATTACCTGATTGATTTCAGTAGATACGACTACAAAATAGCGATATAAATAGTTGAGTTGTTCTTTGAAAACAGCACATGACACAGGGGGCAGAAAGGTTGAAACATATGCGCAGGAGTAAGCACTTCCAGCTTCCGAAAGTATACATTACTATTTTTAGGGGGACATAATGCTTAGTGAAAATGTGAACGACAAAGTTTTAAAAATAAGACAGGAAATACAGGAAGTACTTTCCGGCAATATTATTCCTTTTTGGTTGACTCGAAGTGTTGACGCAAAATGCGGAGGGTATATCGTTTCTTTTGATGAAAATGGAATTCATGATGGTCATGACGACAAACACATTGTTACACAGACAAGAATGATATGGGGATTTTCCCATCTGCAGAATTATTGTTCAAAAACCGACAGGGAATCAGTCAAAGCCGCAGCTAAGATTGGTTACGATTTTTTCATAAAGCATTTTTGGGATAGAAGCGAAGGGGGATTTTTCTGGGAGACCAGGAGAAACGGCGAAGTAATTGACGGAAGCAAGCTTGTGTATGGCCAGAGCTTTGCCATCTATGCATTGAGTGAATATTATCTGCAATCTGGCGATAAATCTGCTTTGGATTATGCGGAAAATGTCTTTGATTTACTTCAGAAATATGCGGTTGACACTTATAATGGCGGATATTATGAAAATCTGGAATCTGATTGGTCAATATCTCCAGCAGGATTGTTTGGTGGTGACAGGAAGTCGCTCGACATACATATGCATCTTATGGAATCTTTTACACTGCTTTATCAGGCAAGCGGAAAAGAAATCCATCGGCGCAAACTAATTGAAATAATAGACATCATTTTGGGTCATATGGTCAATCAAAGCGATGGATATGGGTATAATCAATTTGATATTAAATTCAATCAAATCCCGGCAATAAATATCAAGCGTACATGGAATTCCGAACGGAAATCCAATGAAAAGATATCTGTCCCAACCGATACTACTTCGTATGGGCATAATGTTGAGTTGAGCTGGTTGCTGGATAAAGCAATTAAGTTATTACAAATAGAAAATTCAGAATACGCATCAATCATTAGTAAATTGCTTGATTACTCATTGAGATATGGATACGATTATCAATTCGGAGGTATTTACAGAGACGGAAAAGCAGATGGTACCGTACTCGTAAAGGATAAAGAATGGTGGCAGAATTTTGAAGCCCTTGTAGGTTACATCAATGGCTATCTTTTATTTAGAAATGAAAAGTACTTTGAAGCGTTTGAGTTAACATGGGAATTTATTAAAAACAAATTCATGAATTTCGATTTGGGTGAAACCAGGCTGCTTCTCGATAGGCAGGGAAACACGATTATCGGTAGTATGGGCAACTCGTGGAAGGCGATTTATCATACGGGTCGGGCGTTGGCTGAATGCATAGACAGAGTAAAAGATATATAAAAAATTTGAAAGGACGTGTATAAGAAAATGCTAAGAGGAATGCATTACATGTGCTGGTTCAAGGAAGATTGGAATTATCATCCGAGCATGATGAGCAAGCGATTGCAGCAAGTTCAGGATATCGTGGACGTAAAAGGAAACATGCTGCTTTGGTCGTGCCTTGGAAGCGGAGCGATCGGCGTACCCTATCTTTATAAAGAGGCTTTTGAAAAAATCCAGCCAAGGTTTAAATTCTATGGATATTTGAATGACAGCGAATTTTGCCGTGAATGTGAAAAAAGAGGAATCGACGCGTATGCGGTCCTCTGGAAAGCTCAGCTTTGGGAGTTCCCCGCGGAATTGAACGAACAGGAGGACGAGCTGCTGAGTCTTAATAAATTAATCGGCGAAGGGAAAAAAGACTACATCGGAATGTCGGAACTCTCCACGGACAGATACCCGAAATTGTTTGACAGCATTGACAGGTTTTTCCCTGACGGACTCAAAAATTCCAGAGGCGAAGTAGTGAAGGATTATCTTGAAGAGTTAAGCGCCAGAACTTTGAATGGAAATAAGATACTTTCCAGCTGGTTGATGGTGCCCGGCCATGACCACAAATGTTATACCCCTTGCGGCAATAACCCGGCATATATGACCTATATGCAGAAACTGCTGCAGATAATGATTGATGCGGGCGCGGGCGGAATTCTTATAGATGAATTTGATGTACAACTTCATGCATTGAATAATGGAGGGTGCTTCTGTCCGAATTGTATGGAACGCTTCCGTGAGTATCTTATCAAGAACCCGAGTGATGAGACCGGGGGATTGAATCTTGATAACTTCGATTATTCCGAATACTTGCTTTCAAAGGGATATTGCGATGATGATTTAAAGGCATCGCAGCTTGCTGCACGCTTTGATATTCCATTAATAAAGGAGTTTATAAAATTTAACGTCTATAGGCTGGAAGACGATTTTAAACAGATCGTAGAGTATGTAAAAAAATACTCCAGGTCGGCAAGAGGCCGTGAATTACCGGTGACGGCAAATCTTTTCAACTGCCTGCCTCATGGCGAAGGCCTGAGAAAGTACTGCGATGTCATATGCGGAGAAAAGTCAGGAATCAAATTAAGACAGGATGCTTTCTATAAATTCGGGTATTCTTTTATGGATAAGAAGGAAGGCTCATTTATAGAGGATCCGAACGATTACATCCTGCAAATTTTAGAAGACATTAATCATGATGGAAACGACAGTTATATTTTGTTCATGCTTGAGCCTTTGGCTCATGGATTCAATGTAGCAATTTCATACGGCGGTTGGCTGGCGAACAATATAAAGGATTCTTTCTACCCCAACATGGATATTGAGCGCAGTATGGGGAAATGGCTAGTGGATCATGATTGTCTCTTTGCCATGGATCCGGTCGCTGATGTGGCAGTGATCTATGACCATAGAAGCGCGCTGGCTGTGGAGATGCTTTCGGGCAATTATCCCGATCAGGACCGCGAAGGCGGGTTTAGAAATTTCTTTGATATAACTCAGCAATTATGCAACAGAAATATTCTTTATAATGTTATTTATGTAAGCGAGGACCAAAAGCTTACATCAGCCAGGCTGAAGGGATATAAAAAATTGGTATTGCCTGATGCATATTCGCTTTCGGTCAATGAAAAAAAGGCGGTTGAAAAGTTTGCGCAGAAATATGAGGTTATTGCATTAGGCAGGACGGATAAAGACTTTTTTAAATACCGCTTCAGCTATGCTAAATTTGACGAATTGGCGTCGAGACTTACGACGGATATTATAAAGACCGATAAAAACAGGAATATCGGTATTGCTCTTCATAAATCCGAGAGCGGATACAATCTGCATCTGGTCAATTACAATCTGAACAGCGTTACACGATGCATCGAGAAAGTCAACAAATATCACGTCGAACTCAATGCGGAGATAAAGGAAGCCGCAGTGCACAGCTATCCCTCGGGCAACGTTTCGGTGTCCTTCAAAGGCCGCACATTGGATTTGGAGAATCTGGATATCTATACGATTGTGGAATTGAAACTATATTAAAATTTCTTGATTTCTTGAGTAAAAATTATAAATTCAGTCTCTCAATTTTATAGCGTAAGTATAACATTTTCTATTATCAAATAAAGAAGGCTGCAAATATGTAGTAGCAGAAAGGAGAATGCCGAAAAAATTCAAGAAAAAGGCGGTGATACATAATAAACAAAAGAGAAAATATTCGGGAATCGGGTTTTTTATCCTAGAAATTGGAGCAATCAGGAAGCCATAGTATAGAGTAATTTGATGTTCCATAAAAAACATAAAAAGAGGAGAGATAATTATGAGTAAGTTGAAAAGAATCGTTTCAATGCTGCTGTTTGCACTGGTTATCCTTTCAATGTTCGGCGGTTGCGGAAGTGGTAATGCAACGCCGACAAATACCGGCGACGCAACGGCTGCATCGGATTCGGCAACTACGGCTTCATCAGGCGCGGATCAAAAGAAGGAAATCACATATCTGATGTGGGGTGAACCAACCAGAACAGGTTCTATGCAAAGACTTGCCGATGAATTTGCCAAGAAAAATCCTAATATTACAGTAAAAATTGACAATGCAGGCGACAACTTCGGAACAAAATTGAATACTCTTGTTGCCGCAGGCACTCCGCCGGATTCAATGCTTGTAAATGAATTATTTGGCGCGGGACTATATGCAAACAAATTCTATGCGAATATTGCCGATTACATAAAGAATGACAACGATTTCAGGACCAATGTATATGATAAAGTTGCAAAGCCTGTCAAGTCGCCGTTTGAATTATCGGATACCGAAATCTATGCTTTGCCGACGATGAACTATGTAACCTTGCTGTTCTACAACAAAGATATGTTTGATAAAGCCAATCTGGCATATCCGGATGATACCTGGACCTGGGACACCTTCAAAAAGAGTGCAAAAACTCTTACTATCTCAGACGGAAAAAATACTAGCCAGTACGGAACATTTTTTACCAGATTAATCGTTTATGAACAATCATGGTTTTTCTCCAACGGTGCAAGCATCATTTCAAAAGACAGAAGCATATGTGATATTGACTCGCCTGCAGCGATCGAAACCTTCAAATTCTGCCAGGATTTAATACATGTGGATAAGTCGGCTCCGATCCCGGATACGACAGGCGGCAGCCAGGTAAGCAGTATAAGTTTTGATACAGGTAAGGTTGCAATGCAAATCTTCGGATCATGGATGATTCCGACATATGCTACTCTGCCTTTCAACTGGGGTGTGGCAAGTGTGCCTAAAGGTCCCAAAGGTGCAATACCAGCAGCGTTTCCAAACGGCATGGGTATTGGAGAAGGCTCCAAGAATCAAGATGCAGCCTGGGAGTGGATAAAATTCTGTACATCCGAAGAAGGACAGAAGCTTATTGCTGAAGAAGGTCTTGCTCAACCTACACTTGAAGCTATTATGGATTCCGATACATTTATGAATGCATCGGAAAAGGCGGATATGACAATCGTCAAGAGCTCGCTTCTAAAATCGCAAGGTCCGAATGCAGTTGCAAGATGGGCGGAAATTGGCGGAAACTCAGATTCTTTTATCAACTCGGCACTTGATAGAATATACATTTATAATGAAGATGCGGAAAAGGTATTGAAAGAAGCTGCTGCAAATTGCAATAAGGTTCTTGAAGAGGTCAAAGCCGGCAAAGTTCAAGGTTAAAAACAGGTAAGAGCCAGGGTCGGCATGTAAAGAATAGCAATGCATTCTCAGCTGCGGACTTATATAGTCCGCAGCTGAGAAATAGTTTTCATTAGGGGTGAAAAGCGATGAAGTTAGCCAGAAAAAAACGGGAAACGTATGCCGGATATTTATTTATAATGCCTAATTTTATTGGGTTCTTGTTGTTTTCATTAATACCTGTTTTGGCCTCAATAATGATCAGCTTTACTGACTGGAATATCTCAGGAAGCTTTCAACTCACAGGGCTTGACAATTACAAGCAAATGTTTTTTGGAGATACGAAATTTTACACGATCCTATGGAATACAATCTATTTTTCCTTAATCTATGTTCCCCTGGTTATGATATTTGCTTTAGCTTTGGCACTACTGACGAATAATGGCTTAAAAGCGGCAACAGGTTTCAGATTTATGTATTTTCTTCCTGTTGTGACCTCTGCGGTAGCTGCTGCAATGGTATTTCAGTGGTTATATAATAAGGAATTCGGACTTCTGAATTTTATACTGAACGCATTTGGCTTACCTAAGGTGGCCTGGCTGACTGACCGGTCTATTGTCATGTTCAGCGTTGTTGTGGTGAACATATGGAAAAATGCAGGCAGATTAATGGTTATATATTTTGCAGGGTTACAGGCAATACCGGTTTACCTGTACGAGGCTGCCGAGATAGATGGGGCAAACTGGATTGACAAGTTTCTTAAAGTAACATTACCTTCGCTATCTCCTACAACATTTTTTATACTGATAACTTCCGTAATTGATTCATTTCAAGTATTCGAAATCGTTTTCA
This sequence comes from Bacillota bacterium, assembly GCA_023426125.1. GTDB lineage: Bacteria > Bacillota > Clostridia > Acetivibrionales > DTU013 > MnB-11. The sequence continues at coordinate 16,892 of JAFABI010000061.1, read as the reverse complement.
CATTGACGGGAGGCGGACCTATCGACTCAACCCGCACCTTGGTGACATATATATATGATATGAGCTTTACACGATTTAAAATGGGATATGCATGTGCTTTATCCGATATTTTGTTTGTTTTGATTTTCATATTTACACTTATACAATTCAAATTTCAAAAGAAGTGGGTACAATCCGATTATTAAAAAGCTGATGGGAAGGAGATCAAGGTAATGTTAGAAAGAGATAGGCTTTTATATAAAAGAATCTGCCTGAACGTGATACAGATTGTCTTTATGATTATTGTAGCGATTGTTATGATATTACCATTTATCTGGATGTTATCCACATCTTTTAAAGAAATGGGGCAAGTGCTTATATTTCCTCCTCAATGGATACCAAAGCCGTTTGTTTTCCAAAACTATGTTGAAGCGTGGAGTATAGCCAAATTCAGCCTGTTTTTTCGAAATTCGGCAATTATAACAGTTGCAACGACCGTAGGGCAGCTTCTAACATGCTCGTTAGCTGCATTTGCGTTTGCACGTCTTAACTTTAAGGGGAGAGACACAATCTTCTTAATATATCTTTTGACTATGATGGTACCGATACAGGTAACCTTAATACCTTTGTATTTATTAATGAAACAGTTTCTTTGGATTAATACTTTTACAGGATTGATTGTTCCAAGTATTTTTAGCGCATTTGGGACCTTTTTACTGAGACAGTTTTTCCTTGGCATTCCGAAATCCCTGGATGAATCTGCCGTAATTGATGGATGCGGATATTTTAGAATCTACTGGAATATTATTTTACCTCTTTCCAAAGCGGCTCTTGCCACTTTGGCTGTGTTCTGCTTTATGTGGCAATGGAACAATCTGCTATGGCCTTTGGTAATGACAAACACCGACAATGTAAGGCCAATTACCGTTGGATTACAATTATTCAAGGGTCAGTACTCTATTGCATGGAATCTGCTTATGGCAGGCTCCATAATATCCGTTGTTCCTATATTGGCGTTATATGTTTTTTTACAGAAATATTTCGTCCAAGGAATAGCTATGACGGGAATAAAAGCCTGATGTATTGCTTTGACGCGGATTTGGCCAATAGCTCTAAAACCCCCGTGGCCACTGGACTTTTAATGAATTTTATGATACAGTTAGCAATAAAAGTGTTGGATTTTTTAGAAGTAACTGGTAATTGGACGTTATTCAATAATCGATGCTTTAGTTGAATATAATTAATGAGCATAGAAGAAATTCTGTGTGCTTGGTTAATTAATATGTCTACTACAATGGAAAACTATCGTCATGATAGAAGGTGATCGGAAATGAGTGTTACAATAAAAGACGTAGCAAAATTAGCAGGAGTTTCTATAGCGACTGCCTCAGTGGCTATTAATCAAAAAAGCGGTGTTAGCGCAAAAGCCCGTAAAAGCGTTTCTGATGCTGTGGAAAAACTTGGGTACAAGCCTAACCACTATGCCCGCCGACTGATTACAAAACGGTCGAAAACTGTGGGGCTAATTGTCTCGGATATTTTAAACCCGTTTTTTGGTTTGGTTATAAGAAATATCCAGCATGACATAGAAAAGTTGGGATACACTTTGCTTCTTGGGGTTTCTAACGAACAGATCACGATGGAGAAAAAGATCGTTGATTACTTCGTTGAAATGGACATTGAAGGTCTCATCATCGTTCCATCACTGGAAAAAGAACCGGACCTGGGTCATTTGTACAACCTGAAAAAGCTGGGAATTCCATTTGTGTTTATTACAACTTATTATAAGCAGATAGAAGCCGATATTATAATGTCCGACTTGGGCGAAGGATCATATCAGTTAACGAAATATTTGCTTGAGAACGGAAAAGAAAAGATATATTTTCTTTATGGATTTAACAATCTTGAATTATCACGCTTAAGACTGACAGGCTTTATCAGAGCATTTAAGGAGTATGGGATGAACTACCGCGACACTCAAATTGTGGAATGTTATCCCGACTATTCAAATGGGTACAGCGTAACAAAGAAGGTACTGGCACAGGAGAAACCCGATGCGATAATAACTGTAAATGATATGGTTGCTCTTGGAGCAATAAAATGCCTTAAAGATTCTAATATAAAGGTACCCGATGAAATATCTGTTGCCGGATATGATGACTTGCTGTATGCCTCCATATTAGATACTCCATTAACCACTGTCAAGCAGCCCATTGAAGATATATGCAAAGAATCCGTCAGAACTTTGATGGATCGAATAAATGGTCAAACTTATCCAAAGAAGGCGGTTTTATTAGAACCATCGTTAATAGTCAGAAACTCAACACTGGGAAAAATTCAAGGTGAGCGATTGACCGGGATGTAAAAAATTTCATTTTTATGTGTGCCGTATGCGGGCATGGGCATTCGGAGGAGTGAAGCGACGTGGGAATCTCGCTTTTAAAGCTTGCAGAGATTGCTTCGCTCTGCTCGCAATGACAAATTAAGACAAAGTACGGATTGATGTTTCATAGCGTCTTTTACAGGCATATGAGAGTAGCAATTCCAAAGGACATGGGGCTTGCGGAAAAACGTGGGAAAGGCTTGCTAGAACTTCCGCTTAAAAAGAATCTTTCACCCCGCGGATGGCCAGGCGATACCCCAGGTTGATAACAGAGTTGTGCAGGAGGTGTGTCTTTGATACCCGCATGCGTTTTATGAAGGAGGGCAGGGAGTAAAACTTCTTTCGAAAGCTCACATAACCGTCATATAGCTGGTCAGCGGTCATGCTTGTAGGGGTGAACGCCACATGGGTTTTGCCGTTGAAGTGGCTCCAATCACCGGTAGTCAGCCGCCCCTCCGCCTTCATTTGATCGTAAACCGGCGTTCCCGGCAAAGGTGTTAGAATGCTGACGGTCGCCCCGTCGACCCCCAGTTGTTCACAAGCTTCAAGCGTGTTTTCAAAAACTTCGGGCGTATCGGCATCAAAGCCGAAGACGATCCCCGCCTGGACCATGATGCCGCAGCGGTGTATTTTTTGGATGATTTTCCGGTAATCCGAAACCCTGTTGAACTGCTTTCCCACACCCTTCAGGGCGGTTTCCGAGAAGGATTCGATTCCGATGAACAAATAAAGACAGCCTGCGGATTTTGCCGCCTGCAGCAGCTCTTCATCCATGCAGTCCGCCAGCGTCACCTGCGCCGCCCACCTTTTGCGAAGCGGGGCAAGGCTTTTCATCAGTTCCATAGCATAAGCCTTATGGGCAAAAAAGTTATCGTCCCAGAACACAAAATACTTCGACCCAAGCTGCTCAATCTCATGGATGACTTCATCTGCCGGACGGGTGCGGAAGCAGTCGAAATAGATCTGCTTCAAATTGCAGTACCTGCAATGGTAAGGACAGCCCCTGGTTGCAAAAACAGCCCCTTTCATTAAAGCAGTCCGGTGTTTCAGCAAATCCCAGCGCGGAACAGGCAAATTTTCCAGCGGCGGCGGGCTGCCAGGCGTATATCTTGCATTGGCCCGGCCGTTGTAAAAATCCTGCAGGAACTGCGGCCAGGTTTCTTCACTTTCGCCGATCATAAGATAATCGCAGTGTTTTTCAGCTTCCCCGGGCAGCAGGGTGACATGCGGGCCTCCCAGCACCACCTTTGCCCCCCTGTCACGGAAGATTTTGCTTATGCCGTAGCAATGATATGCATTGGGCGTATTTACAGTAATGGCGACCAGGTCATAAGCAGCGTCAAAAGGGATCTTTTGGTTATACTCGTCCACCAGTGTGATATCGTAAAGGCTCTCGTCAATAAATGCCGCCAGATAAGGCATGGTTATTTGAACAAAGTTATTGAACTGCTTCCTGCGGAATTGATTAATCTCTTTATTTTCCGGTTGTATCAGCAAAATCCGTTTTTTCATCCCTGACCTCTTTTTCATGTCCCATCCGGAACCGATGCATTTGGTGATTCCTATTTTCAGTATAGCATGAAAATTATTGTTATTCAATATTAATTTATTGTTATTCGATAAATTCTGTGCAAACTGAAGTCTCACTATAGTATTAATTCATAAGGTCCATTGTTTAGCGAGGATTTTTAATACATCCGTAGGCGCTTTCGGACAGCAAGCAGCAGTTGAACTCAGATGAGTGCGTTGAGCTGCTGCTTGCACTGGGCATTGATCGGTGAAGTCAGATTTCCTGCCCCCATTATACTTACCCGTCTTCTAAAGTTGGAGAGTCTGTACGTTTTTCCCCACAACCTGCAGTGTCGCGTCCCAGGGCAATAATGTAGTGTAAGCCCGCAGGGCTTTTTGCCACCAGGTGGGGTTTATGGTAAAATAGAGGAAAATAATTCAACGTAAGGAGATACCTTTGGGCAAAAGATTGTTTATTTCAGAGAAGCCGTCCGTAGCCGCAAGCTTTGCAGCTGTTCTGGGCCTTCAGATCCAGAAGAGCGACAGGGCAAAAGGCTTCGCCGAGTCCGCCGACACAGTTGTGACCTGGTGTTTCGGACATCTGGTGACAATGGCTTTCCCGGATGCTTATGATGCGAAATACAAGGAATGGAAGGTGGAGCATCTCCCCATTATTCCGGAGGAGTATAAGTATATAGTTATTGACGACAAGGGAGCGTCAAAGCAGTTTGAGGTTATCCGCGGGCTGATGTGCAGAGAGGATGTGGACATGATTTACTCCTGCACGGACAGCGGGCGCGAGGGGGAATACATTTTCAGGCTGGTGTATGCCCAGAGCGGGAGCAACAAGCCTGTAAAGCGGGTCTGGATCTCATCCCAGACGGACGAGGCTGTCAGAAAGGGGATTGATGAAGCGAAGGACCTGACCGAATACGATTCCCTTGCAAAAGCCGCATATTGCAGAGCGAAAGAAGACTGGCTCTTCGGCATGAATTTCAGCAGGGTTTACACCTGCCGGTATGGCAGGAGCCTGTCCAATACGTTGAAGGAAAGCAAGCCATCCGTAATCGCCATTGGAAGGGTCATGACCTGTGTACTGGGGCTGGTGACCGACAGGGAACTGGAGATAAGGAATTTTGTTCCGAAAACCTACTATGGCGTATTGGCCGGCTTTGTTTCCCAGGAGCACAACATCGCGTATAAAGGAAGATGGCTGCCGCAAAAAAATAAGGATAAGAAAACGCCGGAGGATGCGGATCAGGAAGAAAAATACATCGGCAGGGAAGAAGCGCAGGAGTTGATTAAAAAATTACAGGGACTCGAAGCGGCTGTAAAAAAGGTGGAGATCAAAACAAAGAATGAGCAGCCTCCGTTGCTCTTTAATCTGGCAGAGCTGCAGTCGGAGGCGACAAAGAAATTTAAAATCCCTGTGGACCGGACCCTGGAGATCGCCCAGAGTCTTTATGAAAAAAAGCTGATATCCTACCCCCGAACCGACAGCAGGGTTATATCCACCGATGTTGTAAAAGAACTGCCCAGGGTTTTGAACGGTTTATATAAAAACTCTGCCTTTGCTGAATGCGTGAAGCGTATTAAGGAATTCGGCGATATGAAAGTAAACAAAACAAACAAAAGGTATGTGGACGACAGCAAGGTTACCGACCATTATGCCATTATTCCTACCTATGAAACAGTGGAGCTGTCCTCTCTGGATGCTGATGCAAGGAACGTGTACAATTTGATTGTCAAACGATTTGTGGCGGCTTTTTATCCGCCGGCGGTATTCAATACCGTAAAAGTGGAAACCGATATCGGCGGGGAAATTTTTGTATCCACTGCAAAGACCATGAAGGAAGCCGGCTGGAAAGAGGTGTACGAAGTGACTCCGCCAAAAGGGGAAGAGGAAGTCACCGACTCGCCGATCCATAAGCTGGTGAAAAAAGAGAAATGCACCGTTACAGGCTTTGAACTGGAAGAAAAGGAAACCAAGCCGCCATCCAGGTATACCGACGGGTCGCTGATCATCACCATGGAGAAGGCGGGGAAGTTCATTGAAAACGAGGAACTCCGGGAGCAGATCAAAACCTGCGGGATAGGCACTTCGGCTACCCGGGCGGGAATTATTAAAAAGCTGAAAGATATCGGGTATTTCCATATAAACGGTAAAACACAAATTGTCACGCCGTCGCAAAAAGGGGAGGAGATCGTCGCTTATGTGCGCCGCACTTCAAAAGAGCTTCTTGACCCCGCACTTTCCGCCAGCTGGGAAAAAGGCCTTGCTATGATTGAGAATAGGGAGACTACCGAGGAAGTATTTCAGAACAAGCTTCGGGCCTACATCGAAAAGACCATTAAGAAAATCAAAATGCATGGCTGATCTTTGCGATAAAGAGAAGAATATAGGTACACTTGTCAGTAATTTTCCGTATTGCTTTCCGGAGTGCATCTGTTACACTTGTATTATTTTAGGAGGTGTGCCGATGAACTCCAGGGAAAGAATGTTCAATCTGCTTAACGGCAGGGAAACGGACTGTATTTCTGCGGCGATGATACGGGCCGCACATCGGATGCGGGCGGCCGGTTAAAAAGCAGCGGACTCCGGGACTGCTTTAATTTCATGGCAGGCCGCCGGATTTTCCGCCCAAGTGTACTTTTTTTCGGATCAACAATCCCGCCGTACGGGCTGGCCTGCCTTTTCACATTGAAATAAGTACACTTTTCAGTAGTTTATTTCATTGTTTTTCATTCCTCATCTGCTAGAATTTTATATGGATAGATACAAATCATATACGGAGGAAATTTTCATGCTGAATGGATTTGCAGTAGAGGCTGAAGGCAATCTTTTTATGGACGGTAACGGCTTTGACATTATCCAGGAAGCGCAAACCGTAATTCTTGATAACGGCGCTGCCAGGACTGTCACGATCTATAGAAGTGAAACGGATACACTGGAAGCAAGGAATATTGTCCTGACACACCCGGGCTTGAACATCATCGAAAAATGGGTAGAGGTCGGGAACATATCGGACAGAAGTGTGGAAATAACCAGGATAGACTCCATAAACGGTATTATACCTGATAAAAAATACACCCTTAAGTATTTTACCTCGGTATGGGGGAAGGAATTCGAGCCCTGTGACATACGTCTGGAAGGCACAAAGATCCTGGAAGTGACGGCGGGAAGGTCATCCAACGGGATGCATCCGTGGTTTTCGCTGCGGGGTGAAGAAGGGGATATTTTATCCTGCGCCGTGGCCTGGTCGGGGAACTGGATCATAAGATTCGAGCCTGTCACAGGAGGAAAATACCAGATTACCGGGGGTTTAAGCAACTGGAAGTTCTTTAAGACCCTTAAGCCCGGCGAAAGCATGGAAGGAATCCATATGGTATACGTATATCTTCCTCATGGCGATATAAGCGATACGGCAGTGGAATTCGGACGTTGGGGGAGAAAGTACTGCTACATCGAAAACGAGCTTTCCAGGAGCATGCAGAGCGAGTACAATACATGGTGGCCTTATGAGGATTACAAGCTAAGCGGTGAAATTTACAAGGCCAATGCGGAGGAATGCAGGAAGCTGGGGATCGGAATTTGCACTCTGGACGCCGGATGGTTCGGAACGCATAAGGAAAGCTCCTACTGGTACATGATCAGAGGTGACTGGCACAAAGTAAACCCTCAAAGGTTTGCGGCGGGAATCAGGGATCTTGCGGACCATGCCCACGCAATCGGCTTAAAGTTCGGAATATGGTGCGAGATTGAAGCGGCAGGCGAAAAGGCGGAAATAAACAGCCTCCATCCGGAGCTTATAGCCGCAAGGGATGGCAAAAGCCTGGGATATGTATGCATGGGCAATCCCGAGACAAGGGAATGGGCGTTTGAAGTGATTGAAAGGCTTATTTGCGAGTTTAAGGCAGACTGGATAAAACTGGATTTCAATCTTGACCCCGGAGCGGGCTGCAACAGGACGGACCATGGACACGGAGAAGGCGACGGGCTTTACCAGCATTATATCGGGTATTATGCCCTGCTTGATAGGATCCGGGAAAAATACCCGCAGGTCTTTCTGGAAAACTGTTCTTCCGGAGGCTTAAGAATCGACCTGGGGATTATGCGCCATACCCACCGGACCTATTTGAGCGATCCCGACTATACGGAGCATCATTTGCAGGTTTTCTGGGGGGCGGCCATGATGCTGCATCCGTCGGCATGCATGCACTTTGCTTGGTCCCAGTGTCTGGGCGACCATAACAGGGAAAGGGAACCTATCGCAGAAGAGATGCAGCCCTACAGGTTCGACTACCAGGTAAGGGCTGCAATGACCGGGTATCCGGGCTTCTCATACAAGATGCCGCAACTGCCCCAATGGTGCAAGGAAAGGCTGAAGCAGCACATTGCGTTTTATCATGACGCAGCACAAAAATTCATCAGGGACGGCGACATGTATCCCCTCACGGGCCAAGCATTGAGAAATGGCCGGGGCGACCGGTGGAATGCCTTCCTGTATGTCACGGAAAATAAAGATGAAGCTCTTCTCCTGGCGTTCAGACTGCCGGGAGGAGAAAAGGAAAGAGCCATCAGGCTTAAAGGACTTGATACCGATGCTGTTTACAGCATTCGCTATAAAGACGGCGGTCGCCTCATGGAAAAAACCGGAGGCGAACTGGCGGAAACCGGGCTTGTATTTAATTCCATGGAAGAAGAGAGCTCTGAAATAGTATTATTTAAAAGGAAGAGGTGAGAAAAGGGGACAGGATGCGGATAACGGCTGTTTATGCAGTGAATGGCCAATAGGCTTATGCTTATCAACTTTTAGGACAGGGAGGCAAACAATGATGATGGGAAAAACAATAAAGATGGTCCTGACGATCAGTCTGTGCTTTGCTTTTATTCTTACGGCTGCTGCAGGCTGCGGTACGAATAATGCGGCGCCCGGAGACACTACTGCGCCGGTGGCTTCTACAGGCGGTATGGAATCAAAGGATCCGGTAAAGCTGGTATACTGGAACGTACCCGATTGTTTTAAAACAAGCGATGATACGGGCAGGTTTACCAAGGATGAGCTTATTATGAATGTGGCTTTGAAAGAATTCCAGGATGCGAACCCCAATATCAAAATCGAATTGGTGGACCAGACCTATGACAATATACCCAATCTTTTCAAAGCGGCAGGTCTGGCGAAAAACGGTCCTGACATCTCATTGATGTGGGCCGGGTCCTTTACGGATGATTTCAAGGAATTCATACAGCCCCTCGACGACTATTTAACGCCGGAGGAACTGGCCCAGTTCCCCGACTTGCTGCTTTGCAGGACGGGATTTAAAACGGAAGGGGAATTGCTGGCAATACCTACCGAATCTACCACGTTGAATATCTATTACAACAAAGAGCTTTTCGGAAAAGCCGGAGTCGATGAAAACTATGCGCCGGCAACCTGGGATGAGTTTATCGAATTGTGCAAAAAGCTTAAAGCAGGCGGAGTAGCCCCGATCATCATCGGAGACAAGGAAGGCTGGACCAGTGCATGGGCAATGGGCGAATTCCTGACGGACCTTTACGGGACGGCGGATATATTCAAGCTGAAGACCGGTGAAGCCAAGGCTACCGATGAAAGCTTCAAGAAGGCCATGCAGACCTGGACGGATTTCTTCAAGCTTGGGCTTGCAAATGAAGATTACTATTCGCTGGGCAACTCCGATGCGGCAAACCGGTTTATCGCAGGCGAAGCTGCAATGAGAATCGGCGGAAGCTGGGATACCGCAAGCATCGTGGAAGCGCTGGGCGACAACGCCGGAACCTTCATGCTGCCTTCCATAGCAAAGGACGCACCGTATGCGGATTACCTGTGTTCACAGTTCTCCAACAACCTGGTGGTTACCAATTACAGCAAGCACCCCGAGGAAGCGGTGAAGTTCATTAAGTATATCACCTCGGCCGATTTCCAGATCAGGCGTTTTTCACAGGATGGCCAGCTGCCTTCCAGACTGGATGCCGACATAACGAAGGAAACCGTGAACCCGCTTGCCGTAACTTCCTTCTCATGGATCCAGAGGAACAAGAATGTCACAGGCTTCGACTCCATTTATCCGGCCGACGCATGCCAGGAATTTTACAGGCTTGCACCGGTAGTGATCTCCGGAAAAATGACGGTGGATGAGATGGTAAAGACCTTGCAGGAAAAAGCGGATGCGGTAATCAACAAGTAGAGGCATACGATCAAGGGCTGCCCATACATTGTGTTTTATTCATACCAATGCCCATGCCGCACTGCGACACACACGAATGTGAAAAGTGTAGGGGCGCGCATTGCGCGTCCGCAAATGCAATCTATGTCAAACAGCTGCCGGACGGCCAATGGCCGCCCCTACATTAAATGCCATGTCAAGGGGACAGGTACATTGACACATGAGTGTCAACTTACCACATGTCAACGGACCTGTCCCCCTGACATGATCAATGGCTGTGCATACATCAAGCTTTTTATGCCAATGGGTTATGCCACCGAGTGGCACACACGAATGTGAAAAGTGTAGGGGCGCGCATTGCGCGTCCGCAAATGCAATCGTTGTAGTAATAGTTCCTCCATAGGAGAACGGTTTTTAGCCGGAATGGAGGCTAACGGGGGCGATAATAAAAGCGATTACGGATTTCTGCTTTTGTTGTGCCCCCTAAAAATCAGGATGCAGGAGGGGCTGTGAACAGTATGGAAAGTGCCGAAATAAGACAGCAAACAGGAAGCAAGCGCGGTTATTTCAATATAGAAAGAAAGCGAATGGCATGGGGAATCGTATTTGTAACTCCGATCCTCCTTTTTCTGGCCGCTTTCATGGCTTATCCCATCATCAGCGTTTTCATCTACAGTTTTACATCCTGGGACGGCATAGGCCAGATGAAGTTTATCGGCCTGGAAAACTTCACAAAAATATTTCAAAGCAAGGAATTCTGGACGGTTATAAAGAACAACCTGTATTTCATGGTGATCGGGGTGCCTGTCTGGACGGTAACTCCCCTGTTGGTAGCTATCTTCCTTTACGAGGAGGTTAAAGGCTATAAGTTTTTCAGGACGGCATTTCTGCTGCCCACAGTCTTATCGGCAGTTGTTGTGGGGATTCTTTTCAGGGCTTTTTTCGACTACCACGGTCCTATCAATGCGGTATTCAAAGAGCTGGGACTGGATTTTCTGGCAATCCAGTGGCTGGCATCGGGAAAGACCGCCATTCCTATTATCGTAATGGCGATAAACTGGGCAGGCTTCGGCTCGGCGGTGCTCATATTCCTTGCAGGCATGGCATCCATATCACCTTCCGTATACGAATCCTCCTATCTTGACGGGGCGAATTGGTGGCAGAGGCTTTTCCATATAACCATTCCCATGATAAACAATGTAACCCAGTTTGTTATCGTTTTGAACATCATATCCTCCTTTACCTCGCTGTTCAACTATGTATTTGTGATTACCAACGGGGGACCGGGATACGAGAGTACCGTCATCGAATTTTTAATCTACCTGAAGGCATTCAGATCAAACCAACTGGGGTATGCATGTGCGCTTGCGGTAATCCTGTTCTTTATCGTCCTTTTGATCAGCAAGCTGCAGATGAAGGCATTCTTGAAACCGGAGGATTGGAGAGAATAAAAATGGCGATAAAAAAGAAAAAAAGCCTGGGCCAGGTAATCATATTTGCAGTTCTTTTAATCACCGCAGTCACTGCCATCTATCCCATCATATTCATGCTGCTTTGCAGCTTCAAGGAAAAGGTGGAATATATGACGAACATCTTCGGGCTGCCCAGGGGATTGTATTTTACAAATTACAGAATCGGACTTGAGAAATTCAATCTCCCCGTACTCACAAGAAATTCAATGATTGTTACGGTGTCGGCCCTCCTGATTTCCACCCTTGTAACCTCCATGGCGGCTTTTGCCTTTGCCAAGCTCAGGTTTAGGGGCAGCAACGCGATATTCACCCTGGTGATCGCATGCATGATGATACCCGGACAAATCCTCATGATCCCGGTTTATCTGCTTATGTCCAGGCTCGGACTGATAAGCAACTACCTTTCGCTCATCCTGTTTTATGTGACGACTTCCATACCCTTTGCAACCTTTCTGCTCACGGTCAATTGCCGCAGTATTCCGGATGAAGTGCTGGAATCTGCCGAGATGGACGGCGCGCATCCGGTGAATATTTTCGGGAGCATCATTCTGCCGATGATCAAGCCCTCCGTCATGACCCTGGTAATTTTGAACTTCCTGGTCTTCTGGAATGAACTCATCTATTCCATGCTTTTCCTGCAGACAGAATCCACAAGGACTCTGACAGTAGCCGTCGCTACGGTCATGGGGCGGTATGTGACAAATATGCCGCTGCTGATGACGGGGCTTTTAATAAACAGTATCCCAACGATCCTGGTTTTCATTATTTTCCAGAATTATCTCAGCAAGGGAATAACGGTGGGAGCCATTAAGTAATACTTTCCACAGTCATTTTGTGTCGAAGTGTGGTATAATTCAATACTGGGGGGGAGTTAATGCAAAGTGGGTAAAGCCTTCAGTATAAAAACAAAATTGATTTTGCTTTTCCTGTTTTCAAGCCTGATTCCGATCATGACCCTGGGCTTGTTTTCCTATAATTCCGCCGTTAAATCCCTTAAGGAAGAGTACAGCAGCGCTGTGGCGGTATCCCTGAACCGGATATCCGCCGACGTCGACATTATCATTCAGCAGTTGTATGACTATGCGGAGGTGATATCCAGGGACAACATCATCATCGGGACAGGTCTGGGGACCGACCTGGATAGTGCGGACAGGAATGCAAGGAATGCGGCGATGAACCTGGCAATGTCCGAGATGAATTACCTTGGCAGGTCTGTCAGTGTTCCTGTCAAAGCCGTGGCCATCTTCGAAAACGGGAATTATCTTTGCAATTTCGTTTCCAGCCGTGAGGAAATGGAGCAGGTTGTAAAGACAATCAAAAGTGCCGATTGGTACGACGATTACAGCACCTATGACAATTCAACGCATTTTATCGGTGTCTGCAAGGACAGGTACTTCGGCGCAGGGGAATTTTATCATTTCTATTTTGCCAGAAACCTTTTCAACGACCGGATGGAATATGTCGGAAAGCTTATGCTGGACGTAAACGCATATAGCTTTGACAGGCTTTTGAGTTCATTCAATATAAACGGCAACACCTCCTACTTCCTTCTCGACAAGAACATGTCCCTGCTGGCGCTTTCCACGGAGTACGGAAAGGAAAACGCAATGGATTTCGGTTATTTGAAGGAATCCTTGGCGGAAAGCAGCGGATCCTTCAGGGACGACAGCCCTGGGAATAACCGGATCATATCCTATAACCGGCTTAAATACGGGGGATGGGTGCTTGCAGGGATAACAAATGAAGCGCAGATATTCAAGGGTATCAGGGGAATATCCCTGCTGACGGTCCTTTTAATGCTTGCATTGATCTTCTTTGAGATTATCATCTATATTATTGTAAATAAGACCATTACCTCTCCCATTCTAAAACTGAGCAGGGAAATGCGGAAGGTGGAAAGCGGGTCCTTTGACGTAAATCTTACTCCCAGAACAAGGGATGAGGTAGGCGAACTGACGCTTGGCTTTAATAAAATGGTAGCCAGGATCAGCAAGCTCATCGAAAACATCATCCGGGAGCAGAAAATGGCCAAGGAATTTGAATTTTCCATGCTGCAGGCCCAGATCAACCCCCATTTCCTGTATAATTCCCTGAACAGCATAAAACAGATGGCCGAGCTTAATAATTCCGCCAGCATCAGCTTTGCCATCAGCTCCCTCGTCAACCTGCTGCGGTATTCCATAAGCCATAAAAGCGAGCTTATACCGCTGAAAAATGAGATAAAATATATCGAGAGCTATATCCATCTCAACAATATACGGTACAATAATAAATTCAGCTTGAAATGCAGTATTCCTGAGAATCTCCTGGACGCCGAGATATTGAAATTCACGCTGCAGCCTCTGGTTGAGAATTCCATCCTCCATGGTTTCAAGGTCAAGAAGGGGATCGGAGCCATCACCATATCCGCATGGGAAGCAACCGGACATTTTATCATTTTCGTGTCGGATAACGGGGAAGGCATGCCGGAGGAAAAGATACGGGAGATACAGCAGGATGATATACTGGATAAAAAGAAAGGCTTCACCCATATAGGCCTTTCCAGTGTGGATAAGCGTATAAAGCTGACGTACGGCGACGATTATGGTATAAAAATAGAGAGTGAGCTATCCAGAGGTACGACCATCTATTTGCTTCTTCCTCCGGATTTGAAGCTGAAGGAGCCTGTGAAAGCATGAATATACTGATTGCAGACGATGAAATGCTGGTTAGAATGGGACTGAAAGCAATGTTTTCAGAACCTGGCGCGGCAGTCCAATATGCCGTGTTTGAAGCGAGCAACGGAATACAGGCTATGGAGCTGTATAAAGCCTGTAAGCCTTTACTGGTGTTTGTGGATATAACCATGCCTTTGATGGACGGGCTGGAATTCATCACCGAAGCGAAAAAGCTGGGATACGGGACCAAGTTTGTAATCCTTACCTGCCATGATGAGCTGCACTTTATCCGAAAGGCCATAAAGCTGGGAGTAAGCGATTATATTGTCAAGACGTCGATGAACAGGGAGGACATCCTGCTGCTTGCCGCAGAGGTTGAGAAAGAGGAACTGAACGGCAGGGACAGGCACCCTGCAGAGGTTGTTGACGAAATGCTGCTGGAGAATGCCAGGGCAAATGTGCTGAGGAACATTGTAGGCTCCGGCCTGACCGACAACGGGATGATCGGGGAACTGGCAAAAAGATATGGCCTGGACTTTCTGGAAAGACCCTTTGTGATCATCGCCCTTTTTTCAAAGAAACTCTGCTGCCATGAACCGTTTTCCGGAAAAAACGATGTGCAGAAAAATTTAAAGGCAACTGCCGTAAACGTTATCAAGGAGCTTATGAACGATTATCACGGCGGCTATGTGCTGGAAAGGGACGACAGGCATCTCCTTCTGTTTCCCTCACTTCCCGGCGATTGCACCGAAGAGGGGAAGAGGGAGTTTGCGGAAGAGTTTTGCGGCAGGCTTATAAAATCCCTTGAGATGTATATAAACGCGGATATCTCCATGGGCCTGTGCCTTGAACAGTGCTCATCGGAACTGGTGCCGGGCGTGAGAAAGGCTGAAGATGCACTCCGGCTGCGGTTCTATAGCAATCATTCGGATTTTTATATCTCCAGCAGGTCCGGGAGACAAAGGATTGAAGTTCAGGAGCTGGAAAACAGGATAGACAGTATTGCGGCTCTTGTCGGCAGCATGGGATATGAAGACGCCATAAAGGAAATGGAGAATTTTATCATTGCACTGGCCGGCAGCCGGCCCGAAAACGTGGACGACATCTATAACCTGTTCATACAGCTGCAGTATATTATCAAGCAGCATGCGGCCTGCGTTTACCAGGATACTGACGCAAGCCTGCTTGGAGAGTTTGCTTGCTGCTCTCTGTTGAATGACGTTGATAATATCTTCGAGCTTTACGAAGTCTTCAAGGAGGCCTTGAAAAAGATTGCATGCCTTTCCTCCGGCAGCAGGGAAGCCTATTACGACAAAATAATTCAAAAGGCCAAGACCTATATCCTTGAACATCTTGACCAGGATACGGACCTGGAAACCATCGCCGGCCATGTGAACCTGAGCCCCAATTATTTCAGCGAAGTATTCCGGGAGAAAACCGGAGGCAGATTCATCGATTATGTGATAAGCGTCAGGATAAACAAGGCAAAGGAGCTTATAAGCAAAGGCGAAAAGGCATACAGCGTCATGGAGAGGCTGGGATACAACAACTACAGCTATTTCTGCAGGCTGTTCAAAAAGGTTACCGGCAAAAACCTGAGGCATTTCAAAACAGGGCTGTACGGCAGCCGTGAGACGGATACGGCAGGGCTATGATGATATTTCTTCAAGCGCATAAATGCTAGTGAATTCAATGTGTTTTTCGCTGTAGTACTACATAGAAAAAAACGATCAGGAAAATCTAGATGCATGGTTGATCGATGAATGATACAATAGCTATGTCAAGAGAACACTAAGAGAAAGGCGGAATGGATAAATGGCTTTAAACGCAACGCAGATTACCGTATTGCACTGGTTTTATACCTGTCATGCAAAAGGAGAGGCAGCAAATTACAAAGGCACCCTTGAGCACTTCGGATCGGTTTTAAGAATAAGCGAGCCTATGGATGTCATTAAGTCCCTTCTGGATATGGGACTTGTAAGCATAAACAAGGCAAAACTGGAAGTCTCCATAACAAAAGAAGGCATTAAGCTTTATGAGAGCCTTAGGAAGAAGTGACAGTCGGCGGAGATCCTGTTTGTTTTGGAGCACTGAAAATATAACTTCTGCAAATATAGGTTGCATAGGCGAGCAGTAAATGCAAAGCATTTGCGACCAGCCCGGGCCGCTATGGACTGTATTTTTAGAAAGCTTGTATGGGAAGTTATATTTTCACCAGTGCTTACTACTACATACGAATTCACTGGGAATATGATTGGTACCGGCCACACAAAAAAATCATATGCTGCAGGCAAAAAGATAAAAGACCCTGCAATCAAACTGCTTGCAAGGTCTTTCATCGTCCTGGTGAGCCATCCGCGACTCGAACGCGGGACCCTTTGATTAAAAGTCAAATGCTCTGCCAACTGAGCTAATGGCCCTGGCTGGGATGGCTGGACTCGAACCAACGAAATGCCAGAGTCAAAGTCTGGTGCCTTACCGGCTTGGCTACATCCCAATAAATAACGCAAAGTCTATTATAAAGAGGATTCGGAGATTTGTCAAGCAAATTCGCCAAGATAATTCGGATGGGAAGGATTGCGCTTGTTTGACAGGTCATAAATAAATTGATTTCCGGAAATCCTTTCAATAATTGATGTTGAGAGGAAATTTTTTTAAAATTTCTCGCCAAAAAACATAGACAAATATGGATAAACGTGGTATGAT
>JAFABI010000060.1 GCA_023426125.1 Bacillota bacterium | reverse complement strand
CATATTAGTTACCCTCCGTATATTTGATTTGTGCCTTCATTTGTGGTGTTTCAGCACATTTCATATTTTACGTGAGGGTACTTAATTTTTCAAAGATCAAATTTCTTACTTACAGGAATGCTCCTTGATTTTAATTATAAGTACTGTCCATATTTACGTGCAAGCTCAAGTGAGTAACAGTAGTTGTCAAAGCTTATTGTAGGAGGGATTGAATGGTCGGAGTGAAAAATATAGCCCCCACCGGCTTTCGCAGCAAGCAGCTTTTCTCTTACCTCCCCTTCAATCTGAGTCTTACCCGTTGAAAGTATGTCAGCACTTATATTGCCAAAAAACGCTATTCTGTCTCCATATGACTTTTTATACACTCTGACATCGTTTCCGCACCTTGCCTCCATAGGCTGAATACAATCAATCCCTGCTTCTATAAGAAGAGGCAGCAGCTCACCTATGTATCCGTCGCAATGGTATATTATTTTCATTCCCCTGCTTTTACAAAAATCAAAAACTCTTTTATGGTATTTCATAATCCTTTCCCTGTAAAATACCGGCGAAAAAAGCATGCCATTTTTGTAACATAGATCGCTGAAGTACCATAATGCATCAGGTTTTATACCGTCTGCAAGTATAATTTCAAGCATATTTATAGTAAAATCGGAATAGTACTTTATAAACTCTTCAATGAAATCAGGCTCCAGTGCCATAAGCTCAAGACAGTTCTTTTCCCCAAGTAGATACAAAGCATACTGACAGGCTTCCTGAGGTGATACTACAGTGAATATGTTATTTTTTGCAAGTGTCCTGCATAAATCGGAAGTGTCCTGAGACAGCCTTATCCTGTCAGGAACCAGGCGGTGTTTATATATCTCCCAATCCGCACTGGTCTTGACTGTCCAATCCAGAGGAAGCGCCGGCGTAGTCTTATTCTTAAACCCCTTGTATTGAATGCCATCCTGTGTCGTGTATATTTTAAATTCATCAGTTTCTTCAATTAACTTTTCATCAAACCTTAAAGTGCAATCAAAGCTTACTATGGCTATCCTGTCCAGTCCTAGAAAATCATCAACTGTATTCTGTAAAAGATATTCATTTTTCGAAACAAAGGGAGACTGATAAGCCACATCTCCTGGAAGCCCTTCTTTTCTCCACCGCTCTATGGTCTCATCCCAAATGCTGATTTCAATCATCGGTACCCTGTCTGCCTGTTGAAAGTTTAAAGCATGTATCAATCTTTCTCTAGAGTCAATCATACTATTTCTCCTATATTTCTATATTTTTACAGTACCAAAACCAAGTATTCCTGCAAGATCCTTGATCTCAGCTGTTAAATCACCGTAGCAAATTGCATAATGCTGCCCAGAAAAGTTATCTATGAAGTTGTTTATGTCACCGTCCAGCCTGATGTCAAGAGCAGGCATATAACCGTCCCTAAGTTCGGTCTCGAGTCCGTCTCCGGTCATGTGTATGAAGTGATAACCGCACTGATCCTCAACCAACCTCATTATTGTGACTTTGCCCGGTCTTAGTACAAAGCTGTTCTGTATGCCATTGAAGGCAGGATGGGGCATGAATTTACGGATCTCCCTTTCGTCAGCATTTCCAAAACAATAAGGTACAAACCCGCATGATGACAACTTTATTACATTTTCCATATGATTCATAACATCACCGTATGTAACTATATTCCCGGACAGGTAGTTGAGGATTACCATGGAAACCGTATTAAGAATATCTCCCTCGCAGGAAGCCACTACTCCAAACTCGGAAAGCAGTGATAGCGGAACACAGGTAACCATTTTATATTCCTTTGAAAATTCATACTGACATTTAACGTTTATACTATGCAGCCTGTTTTCTGATGTAAGTTTTCGGAGAGCTAAAAACAATTTTGAAGCCTTGATCAGGTCCTCCTGGCTGACATCATCCCTTATTCTGGCTGAATTTCTTATATAATTTATAATCTCACCACAATCTTTATCATTAAATGAATCAGCCATATTAACTATAGTATATGAATCGTACTGTTCAATTTCCGGTCCAACAAGGACCCTCATAAGTACATGGTCGAAAGTACCCGGGTATATTCCCATGGATGTATATCCAACAAGTCCTATCCGTGTCCTTTTCAATTTTTCGGAAGCTGAAGCAGCCTTGCAGAAACTGACTATCTTCTTGATAGTGTCGGAATCGGCAGGCGATCCTAAAACCGGCTTATATCTGTACTTAACCCTATCCAGAGTGCCCTTGAACATAGCGTACGAAACATAAGAACCTGTACTTTTCAAACAATTGTTTACATCTATCATGGGAAATCCCCAAAGGCATATAGGCAGGTGTTCAATCTCTCTGATTACCGACATTGCTACTGGACATTCAATCCATGTGCCAAGAAATACTATTACACCCTCAACTTCTTCTTTAAGCAATTCCCTTCCTGCCCTTTCAGCATAAAAACTGTCTGTTACAGGCTTTTCTATTTGAAATACCTCAATTCCAGAATTCCTAATTCTTTCAACTGCGGTATTTATAATACCATATACCGTATCGTTTAGATAATCATTATGACAGATATTCACAAACCCAATTTTAGCCATGCCAAATTCCACTCATTTCTGAAATATTTTTAGTACTCTATTCTAAATCATGGAAATTATATATAAATACAAATAATATTATGTTTACTTATAAACAAATAATGAGATATTTAATAGAAGACATCCTACTTTTTTTTTGCAATCGATTGGCTAATTTGATTAAATCACCCGACAACCTTTCGATCTACCAAGGTTTCCTCATATAAATAATATCAAATCACCCTCTTTATATGGGTTTTACTTTATTTCTTAGACAAATATTAAGATTATTTTAAGCAACGTATACAATCGCTTGTATTTTTATTATACATATATCTCTATCAATTGTCAACAGTATAATTAGAATTATGCATGGCAGGATTATGCTGCTATGCATACCTTGAATAAACTCACTCAATCGTTATTTCCAAGATAACTATTTTAAACTATTTAAACAATACTGTAGCACTATGGTATATTTTTCGAATCCAGACCTTGATCTCCTCTATCTGTTTCCTCTCAAAATCAACTGCTTTTACCCCTTTTACATTTTCAGGGAGAATGATTATTGCCGATGTTTTTTCTCCGTTACATTCATAGAAACGTGCGTACATCCTGCCGTTTTCCAAATAAACTGAAGTGCATATGATATTACTAGAGATATAGAACCTATTGCTTCGTCAACCACAGGTACCGTTCTGTCGTTCCTATTTCCATGAAAGCAACAACCTTTACATCCTCGAAGGGTGCAGGAAACTATAGGCTTACCTTGGCCTCCATGCCACAAGCTTCATACATTCCCAGAATATAACCGTCTGCTTCCATATACTAATCTCCTATAAACTCCCGTACCCTTTTAACCCTCGAAATCAGTCCATCCGGCGGCACCTGGTCCGCTACCCCAAGTACAAACCTTGAACCTACCGGGAAAGTGCGAAATACCCGTTCCAAGTGGTTTTCAAACTCCTCTTCCGAATACAGCGGTGAAAACAGGGCTCCCG
Source organism: Bacillota bacterium (assembly GCA_023426125.1). Lineage (GTDB taxonomy): Bacteria > Bacillota > Clostridia > Acetivibrionales > DTU013 > MnB-11. Next base: position 219,332 of record JAFABI010000060.1, on the reverse strand, counting down.
GAAGTCCGCCCCAGATTACGATCCTGTCACCCGACCATTTACGCAGATCCTCTATTTCAATGTCGCCAATGGGCGCAGGAGTTACCGCCTCAGCCGCATCGAAACCTGCGTGTTCAAGGAGAGGAAGACATCCTTTAAGCGTGCCGTCAATATGTATGGATGCATATTTTCCTGCAGCATGAAGCTGTTTGATTCTTTTTTGGTAGTAGTCCTGATGGTATTTCTCAAAGAAGTACTTCCCGGTTATCTCACTGGAGAGATTTTCTGCAAATTCTATCACTGGTGCCGGAGAATCCGCCAGGATATTGAAGGCCTCATCCTCACTTGCCTGAATCCTTTCTACAATCTCATCGAATTCTTCCATGTCATCGGCATAGATCCTGACGGTATTTTCTACCCCAGCCCATCTTGCAAAAAGCTTTTGAACCGTAGAGGCAGACACCGGAGGAAAGGCGACAGCAATCCCGCTTTCTGCCCATAATGCGTCTGTCCCTTTAAATTCGTCATAGTTCTTAAAATATCTGGTATGTTCAAAGATATATAGCATTGTACGTAAATCTTCAATACTGTTCACAAAATGCTCATTCATAGCCCATGTGTAGGTAGTAGGAAGGTATTTATACACCGATGTCAGGCTGCCCACAGGAGTAACATAGCTGCAAGTCCTTATTCCACCCTCCTCGGCCTGTGAATATTGGACACCACCGTTATATTCCGTTTTCCACGGAAACGGTGCATAAAAACAAATACCGGCGCCCAAATCCTTGTGAAATTGAAGGTAACCTTCGTCACCGTAATATTTCTCATCCAGCACGCCTCTTATCTGCATGCTGGTATAAAGGTATGACAGATCTGCATACCAGGGAGTTTTATCCGGAGTGTTTCCCGCCAAAACGGCTAACAGACGTTCTCTCTCGTTCATTCTCGCATCTCCTCACAAAATTTTGCCCACGCTGGTTTCTCATCCATTGAAACACATGTACTCCAGAATGAATTCTCTGTGGTCCATCTCTTTCGTGGCAACCGTGGGGTCGCCGTATACGCCCGTCTTGCTCTTCTGAAGCCCCCAGGTTGACCAGACCACCTTCTGACCCTCCAGGGCGCTATCACCGGCTACAAATTTAGAGTGGTACCTCATGATGTCCTCATCTGTTACTTCGTCCATTTTCACCCTGTCTGTAAGGTAAAGCATTAGAGACGTTTCCCATTCGCATGCATGAAGGACCCCACCGGGTTGTGATTTTCTTATCAATATACGACTCTCCTAAGATATTTCCCTCACAATCGAATAAAGTCGATTTACATCCTGTCGTGCCTATATCAAGGCCTATTACATAACTCATATTTCCCCCCGGAAAAATAAAAGCAAAAATCAAACGTTTGTATTTTTATTATATGTTTATTCGTTATCAGTGTCAATACACTCTGTTGACTTTTTTATAAATATGTATTACAGCTCTCTGCACCAGCCCGCTGGATACATTTGTATTTCCAAGAGTTATATCTGCATAAGTCCTCCAAACTCTTGTTAAACCCGGGTCGTCATATCCATGGGCAACATAATATTTACCTCCTCATATTTACCTCTCATCATTCCTGTGTTTGACAAATTCACTTGTTATTACAAGGGATGAAGCAGGGTATACTCCTTTCCCCTGCTTCACGTCATAGTTTCCAGTTACACCGGATTTATTTGTACTTTTCTTTTAGACCTTCCCTGAAAAGTTTTGCCGCATATTTCAAGTGTTCAAGATATTCCGGTTGTTCCTGGTAAACAACCATCCTCTTTTCATTTTCATCGATCGCCGTTTTATACCTCAAAATACCGAACATTCCGCCAATCCTTGATCGTATGTCCGCAATAATATGTTGAAGAAGTTTTCCTGAAATTGAGTAACTTTTAGAAAATTCGTTCTGTTATGTCCGCATAACCGTATTTCTTTCAACCAATTCAGGTTTTAAAACAATCTGCTGCATAAATTTACTGCCTTTATTGTTAATCCTGTCCAAGAGCAGATCCGCAGACATTTTGCCTATTTCATATTTGGGCTGCAAAACAGTAGATAAAGGAGTGTTTAAGTAGGATGACACCATGATATCATCAAACCCTACTATTGAAATGTCCTCAGGAATATTTAAATTCGCTTCTCTCGCTGCATGAATTGCTCCTATGGCCATGTTATCAGTAACAGAGAACACAGCCGTCGGCCTTTCCTCTAATCTCAGTAATTCCTGCATTCTTAAATATCCGCCATGCTCGTATCGTTCCTGGCCAACGGCAATATACTCTTCCCTTACAGGAACATGAAACTGCCCTAAAGATTTTTTGTATGCTTCCAACCTTTCTGTGGTAACGATTGAATCTCCAATGAAGCCAATACGTTTATGACCTAATTTGAGCAGATATTCAATCACGCATTGAACCCCATAGGAATTGTCAATGGAAACATTATCAAATTCCGGGCAGGAGGTAAAAGGATCAACCATTACTATAGGTATCTCTCTTTTACACTTTTTAATATGCTCCAGTGCATCCTTTGAAACTGCACAGCATATAATCCCATCCACTCTTTTTCTGAAGAATAAATCCAAACACTTTATTTCATTTTCAAGATTGAAATCCGATTTTCCAAACAGCATTGAATAACCATCTACACTGAAAACACTTTCAAGGCCTTCGATAATTTCCGCATAGAAGGTATTCAAAAACTCAGGAATAATAATCCCTACCGTATACGTTTTTCTATTTACCAATCCCCTTGCCAATTCATCAGGCACATAATTGTATTGTTTAGCAAGATTCTTTATCAATTCTTTGGTTTCACGCTTCACCCTGGGACTGTCATTAAGTGCTCTGGATACAGTAGAAACATCAACACCTGCAATCTGTGCTATTTCTTTTAAACTGCTCATAAAAATCACCGTTTCCGATTAATTTGACAACCGTTTGTCTATCAAATATTCTAATTAAATTTTACCATGGTGTCAACAGTATCACGTAGATTATAATCATAGATGTTCTTTGATATTTCACCGAATTTGTAATGTTTTTTCGGTTTTGCAGGCTCTTTTTCTGACATAACTCTTATCTTCCGAACTTCATTAAGTTTTATAAGCTTCCCATATATAGTAATCTCACACCCTTCTCAGGCAATTTCATTCACAAAGCTTTTCCTGACTACAAATTCATTTGGGGCTTTCCACCAACAGGTAAACCCTTATAAATATTATACCAGTATGGAGAAGAATGTAAAATATTTTTCTCGTATGTCCTAATTAACGGATTGATTCTCTTCATTCTCTTTCAGTCTCAGAACAACCATGGCACCCAAACCATATATTTACATATGCTTATAAAAATAGTACTCTTGACACAAGACCAAAGTCCCATTAATTTGAATTTTAGTAAATAATATGATATAGGCATTATGTACTAATCGCAAAGCTATTGAAAAATAGCGATGCAAAGCTACGAGTGTAAGGTGTATGCTAGGATCGTCGGGCTACCAGGAGGTGCTCATATGCTTATGTGTTTAAAAACTGCGGTTGTTCTATGCCGCAGTTCTTTATTTTTAACTATATATAGTCGTACTAAATCAGATACCGTGATTATGTCAACAGCCCTGCTACCAAACTCTTTATTTAGAACTTGCAAAAGTCATTTGTATTATACAGTTATACGGCGGACAACCATGCCGCCGTATTATTGTATTACCGACATCTGGTCATAAATAAAACTAAAAAGGAGGCGGGCTGGAAAAAAACACAAATTTCTACAAAAGACCGAATGGCAGACAATTTTTAGTAAAAACGAAGAGTTCCAAGATTTTACAATCCTGAAACTCCTCATTTTTTTGGTGGGAACTATAGGGCTCGAACCTATGACCCCCTGCTTGTAAGGCAGGTGCTCCCCCAGCTGAGCTAAGCTCCCACATACTTACCGCTATTCAAAGATGATTACCGATAATCACCCTGCATGGAAACACCTGATTGTGTCCTGCTCTGATAGTATAACAGGAATGCTGTTTGTATGTCAATATTTTTTAAGGAAGAATTTTGTGCCAGTTTTTTTACCTGCCGGACTTCTTCATTAATTTAAACAGAGAATCTATAATCGCCAGCACCTCTTTCTGCTCCTGTACGTCCAGTGCTGCGACCTTATTTATAATCAGGGAAAGCGTGGTGGTGTCTTTTTCTTTATTATGCGGCAATATACACCGGAATAGTTCTTCGAAGCTTGTTTCCAGGGCAACCGCCAGTTTTTCGATCACAACCAGCGAAGCATTTCTTTTCCCCTTCTCCAATCTTCCCAGGTTGGACGCATCGATTCCGGCTCGAAATGCCAGTTCCTCGATGCTCAAACCCTTTTCCGTCCTTAGAAGCCTTATCCGGTCGCCAATAATTTTCCCAGTATTGCTGTCCATTCCTTCCTGCCACCTCCTATCCTGTCAGGAAAAATATATTCGGCTTTTGTGTTATAGGCAATAGAATCAAGGCAGTTTTATGTGATTATCTGCCAAAAAGCTTGACTTTTTCTATAATTTTTTTTATACTTAACCTATGGCATATGTACTTAAAAATGTAGAAAAATAGGATGCAAATGTAGAAAAATGTCGAGAAAAAGCAGAAGGGGGGAAATGCAAGAATGCGGTTTTCAGGCAACCTAACGGATAATCTGATTACCCTCGCTATCTGTGCCGGCATACTTGTCATCGCAGGTATCGCGTATTTAATCCAGCAGCATAAGGAACATAAGGAAAAGGAGGAAATAGAAAGCATGAAACAAAAACAGCATAGATAGAGAAAGAGGCTCAATAAAAATATATTTACATAGGTAGTACGGAGGTTAATCTTCATGCGGCAGCATTATGCTCCCTGCAGAAATAATTGCGGGCGCTTCATCACATTTTTTTCTGCAGGGAATAATTTAGATGTCCTCGCTGTAGTACAATGACAAGGAGTGAGGTCTCCTATGGAATCAGCCCCAAAAGCTCATTTTCCGTGAAATAATATTTTCTGTTGCAGAAATGGCATTGTAGTTCTGCTCCATGCTGCTCGGAGGCGATCTCCAGAATCTCTTTCTCCCCAAGGCTGATGAGATTGCGCTCCATGCGCTCACGGGAACAATTGCACAAGTACTTGCAGGGATATTCCTCAGTTATTTCCAGGCCCATTTCCCCGAGGATAAGTTTAAGCAGATCCTCCGGGCTTTTGCCTTCCTCCAGCAGGGTAGTAACCGGCTTAAGAGATCCTATCCTGTTCTCCAGGGCTTCCGCTAATCCGTCTTCCGCTCCCGGCATCATCTGGATAATGTAGCCTCCTGCATTGATTACCCTTCCGTCAGGCGCTACAAGGACTCCCAGCGATACAACGGAAGGAACCTGCTCGGAAAAAGCATAATAATAGGCAATGTCTTCTCCTATTTCTCCTGTGTAAAGCTCCACATATCCTACGTATGGCTCCTTTAAACCAAGGTCCCTGATAACGTTCAGATAGCCGTTTTTACCCACGGCTCCGGAAACATCGAATTTGCCCAGGCTGTTTAAAGGAAGCTCCACAAATGGATTGTTAACATAGCCTCTTACATTGGCTTCCGCATCTGCAACGGTTACAATACTTCCCAGAGGTCCATCGCCCTTTATCTGGATTGTAAGCACATCGTTTTCACTTTTAAGCATTTTAGACATGATGGCGGCCGCGGTAAGCGTTCTTCCGAGGGCTGCGATGGCAACACCGGAAGCATCATGCATCAATCTGGCCTCTTCCACCAGATGGGTGGTTACGGCAGCAAAGGCCCTTATTGTACCATCCGCCGCAACAGCTCTGACAATTTGATCCCTCATGTATTCTACCTTTCTTATCAATACCCGTGCCGCATAGCGGCACACCCCCTACCGGCATGTTAAAACCCCGATATATCCATACCGGGGTTCTAATTTCTGGCCACTTCGATCTATATTAAAGTTACACGAACTTTAATTACATAGCCCTCTGAACATTTGCAGCCTGGGGTCCCTTAGCACCTTCAACTACGTCAAATTCAACCTCAGCGCCTTCTTCAAGGGTCTTAAACCCTTCCATAGTTATAGCTGAAAAATGAACGAAAACATCGTTTCCGTTATCTCTTTCAATAAATCCGAAACCCTTCTCAGCATTAAACCATTTTACTCTTCCTCTTTGCATTACTAAAACCTCCTGAAATTATTACTTAGACTTGACCATCTTCTGCATTTTTTGCCAAATCCATATCAGTGTAACACACCACAGCAATGCTTGTCAATGGATACAATTACATAATATAGCATTATGAGGTTACCAAAACCCGCAAATCGCATATTATCCGTTCAGTCCTGTCATCGTAGTTTCCATAAACATTGCTTTACTCCTATTTTGCCACTTTATCTTCATAATATTCTTACGAACAGGAAAGTAAATTTATCCTATCGAAAAAGGCTTTCGGCAAATGAAAAAGATCCTTTCGCTGCTTTTCACCGGAGCCTTGAAACTAAATTCATGATAGGCCGAAATAAACGAAAGTCCGGCGGAAATTACCGTTTCCCTCATTTCCTTAACATCATACGCCCTTTCATAATGTTCTTCGTCAAATCTTTTGTACAGGCCGCTGCCGTCAACGAAAAAAGTCAGGTCGAACCTGCATATACCTTTTGATTTGTCAAAACTGTTCTGCCAGATGTATGACACGTCAGGGTCATTGGAATAGAATACATTGTTGCCCAAAATATGCTCCAGCTTATAGCGGGAGTTTAAATCAAAAATAAAGAGACCTCCGGGATTCAGGTAAGTATTTGCCAACTTGAATACCCGCTTTAGGTCATTTTTATAGGTAACATAATTGAGGCTGTCCATAAGGCATACCATCGCATCGACGGTACCATAGAGTTCAAAGCAGGTTATATCCTGGTTCAGATACAGTATGTCCAGCTTTTTTTCAAGAGCTTTTGCTTTTGCGCAGGACAGCATTTCGGGTGAAAGGTCGACGCCGATCATTTCATAGCCCCTCCCGGCCATTTCCGTACAAAAGCTGCCGGTTCCGCAGCCCAGGTCAAGGACCATGGAAGGCCTGGAATTGTTCCTTTTAAAAAGTTCTTCGATATAGTCGGCCCACTTGCCGTAATTTACATCCTTCATCAATCGGTCATAATAAAAAGCGAAATTTGAATAAATGATCCATCACCTCGCTCTATATTATAGCACAATCGCTTTGGAAAAATAAAGGACAGGCGATATTCCGCCCATCCCTAATCTTATGCCTGCTGGCTTTTTTCCGTTTGCATAAGCTTCTTTCTTTTTGTCATCATTCCGCCGATCCTGCCGGTCTCTTTAGCCGAAAGTCCCTTCCAGCCCAACTTGCCAACCTTCTCAGACAGGCCCAGCTCATTTGCGATTTCATACTTCAAGCTCTCATCTTTTTTCTCCACCATTTACCACCTCCAATGGTAGTTTGTGGAGATTCGGCATTTTTATACATCACGGCGAGCTGATTTTTGCTTTTAACACCTCTACCGCAGTTTTAAACTGGATATCCGCATTTCTCGGTATCTGTGAAGCCGGCCGGTTTTCGTACTCCGCCCCGACCCCTATCTCCATGTCAGGTTCGATACCTATCCCCTGGATGCAGACGCCGGAGGGAGTAAAGTACCTGGATATGGTCACCTTTATTCCCGATCCGTCTTCCAGAACTCTTAATTCCTGCACCAGACCCTTCCCAAAGGTTTTTGTCCCCACAAGGGTGCCTTTTTTCCGGTCCCTTACCGCGCCGGCCAATATTTCCGAAGCGCTGGCGCTATTGCCGTTGATCAGCAATACGATAGGAATGTCCAGCTCTGTCTTGTCGGACTTCTTTTCCTGCCGTACTTCATTTCTGTCCTCCGTATAAACGATAAGGCCCTCCGGCAGCAGCCGGTCGGCAATAGCCACCACCTGCTCATAGGAGCCTCCCGGATTGTCTCTCAGGTCGATAATCAACCCTTTTATACCTTTTGCCAGCATTTTGTTGAGTTCCCGGTTAAAATCAGCCGAAATATCGCTATCGAAGAGGATAAGCTTTATGTAGCCCAGATTTCCGGAAACAATCTCGCTCTGGATATTGGTAATCTTAATCTTTTTGCGCATGATGTCCAGGTCAAAGGATTTATCTTCGGACGGCCTGTATATGGTAATGGCTACTTTTGTATTTTCCTGCCCCTTGATCATGCTGATTACCATATTCTCATCCCTGACGGCAGTTACATCCTGGCCGTCAACCTTGACAATTTTATCGCCCTGCCGGATGCCGGCATTTTTTGCCGGTGAATCGGCAAAGGGTTCGACGACCGTAAGAACGCCATTGCTGTCCGAATTGACCGAAATACCTATACCGACATAGCTGCCTTCCGATTTTTCCATGAAGGCCTGCATCTGCTCTTTGTTGAAATAAACCGTATACGGATCGGCCAGCGAATTGGCCAGTCCGCTGACAGCACCTTCCATCAGTTTGTTTTCGTCCACCTTCTGGTAGTAATCTTCCTTAAGTATATTTCTAACCTGGTTAAATTTGTTTACGCTCGTAATACTTACAGTATTCGGATCGAAATTGATTGCGTACTTTGGCATGAAATACTGTATTGCATAAAATGCTGTGATACAAACAAAGATTGTAAAAATTGCAGCTGCAGCCATATAAATGATTACTTGCCGCGTAGAGTACTTTCTATCCAATATGAACACACTCCCGTATACGCTGATTGATATATCTTATGCCCATGGCTTAAGAAAAATTCAAAAGATTACCTCAAGAAAATTCGCTTCGCTCATGGCCTTAAATACCACAAACCTTAATCACGCTCAAACCTTCAATAGGCAGTACCTCAAAAATGAAGCGAATTTTCTTGTTCGCTAGGGAACCCTATGGTTCCCTTCGACGGATGCTCCGCATCCTGAGCACCCTCCTTAAACCGGCAAAGGGGGCCCCCTTTGCAAACCCCAGCATAGGAATTTGTTCCAATTTTATTATCTTTCTGGATTTATATAAATTCCTATGCTTTAAACAATCCCCCGGTAAAAACAAGCCCGGCTTGGCCGGGCTTGTCATCAGTTGCAATTATGATCAACTCCCGGCTTCCCAGGGTTTTGACAACTATGTAAATAAACAATTTATAAAATCGGTACTATTTGAGATACTTGCCAAGAGGATTGACCGGTTGGCCATCTTCTCTTACCTCAAAATGCAGATGGGGACCGGTTGCCAGCCCTGTGCTGCCCACCTTTGCAATCGTATCACCCGATTTGACGTCATCCCCTTTTTTTACCAGGATCTTGCTGGCGTGGGCATACAGCGTAGTAATCCCGCCGCCATGGTCAACGACGGCATAATTGCCATAACCGTTCTTATCATAAGCAGTCAATATAACTGTTCCGTTATTGGCAGCTATGATGGAGGTTCCGGTCTTGGCACTGATATCGACCCCGGTGTGCATCTTAAGCTTTCTTAAAATAGGGTGCTTCCGCATGCCGAAGCTCGAAGATATGCTATAGTTATTCGGGCATGGCCATAGCATCGTTCCGCCCGTATACTTCTTTTTCGTCGAAAGTTTCTTTATTTCGTCAGCAATCCTTTTAGATTCAGCAATCAGTGCATCTTCCTGTTCTTCCAGCTTTTTCAGCTGCTCTGCGCTTCTCTGGATCTGCTGATCCACTTCAGCCCTGGAGCTCTTTAATGCAGCCAGCCGCGCCTTTTTTTCATCGACCTGCTCTTGCAGCAGCAGCTTTTGTTCTTCCTGGTTCTGCTTTTTGAATTCGACATCCAGTTTGGCCTGATTCAATTCCTCGGCGATTTTCTGATCGTTTTGTGAAATCAGGGACATATATTGCATACTGTCAATAAAATCAAGAATGTTTTCCGATTGTGCAAGCAAATCAAAAACTGAGCTGTTGGAGCTTTCGTAAATCACTCTCAACCTTGTTTTTAAAAGCTCCTTCTGCCGGTTATAGTTCTCCTCGGCTTCCGCAATGGAGGCTTCCAGCACCTTGATGGCGGCTTCCTTTTCATCGATGTCTCTTAAAAGCTCGTTATACTCTTTATTTTCCGCAGATTGCTGGCTTGTGATGTCCTTTTTTGCTTCTTCAAGCTCTGCTTTTTTCTTCTGCTCTTCTTTCTTTGCTTTGCCCAGGTCGCTTATTCTGCTGTCGATCGTGGACTTTTCATTTTTTTTGCTCTGAATGGTGTCGGCCAATACAGGCAAAGCCAATGCTGCCAGAGTAAAAATAAAAATCAGCGGAAATACCAGTCTTTTCACCAAACCAACCTCTCTTTCAAAAAATATTCATTGTTCCTCACGCTTTATCTATCTAAAGGGGACATTCCTCGCCCTTCGAAACGAAGGCATTCCTTACCATGGACCTCGAATTTGCGTCCCCTCACTTTTTATCCTTTAAACCCGCAAATATCTCCGTATTGACAAAAAGCTCCCTATCGCTCCTACAATAACCCCGATCACTGAGTAAAAAAGCAACAGTTGAATCCAAACCTCCGATATCCCCATCATTTTAAACAGGCTCAGGTTCAAGGAAATCAAATCCTTGCTAAACCTGCTTTCCAATGCATTATACCCGAACCCGGATATAATAAAGGCGATCATCGCACCCATTATCCCAATTATAACACCTTCTACCACAAAAGGCCAGCGTATAAACCAATCTGTTGCACCAATGAATTTCATGATGTTTATTTCCTTGCGCCTTGCAAATACCGTTATCTTAATGGTATTGGAGATGATGAATACCGATATGATAAGCAATATTACGATCATAAAGCCGCTGATGAACCGCATCCAGTACGTGACCTTGGATATCATGTCAATGGTTTTCTGATGAAAGCTTACCTCGTGGACACCGCTCATGTTCTCGAATTCTTTAACCACATCCTCACTCTGGGACGGGTCTTTAAGGTTAATAATAAAAGAAACGGGAAGTATACTTTCATCATACCCGTCAAGAAGGATTGAATTCTCCCCGAACCGGGTCTTTAATTTTTCAAAGGCTTCTTCCTTCGTGACCATTTCATACTTTGCCACTTTACTGTTGTTTTTAACTGCTTCCTCCACCAGCTTCACCTGGTTGTCATCCAGCTCAACATTGCAGAATACCTCCAGTTGGGGCTGATCCTTCAGTACGCTGATATTCATTTCCAGGTTCAGGGCAATCAGCAGAAAAAAGCCGAAGACAATCAGTGTAGCAATGACAATCATAATGGAAGCCAGAGACATCAAAATATTCCGGTATGTATTGACAACGCCTTCCTTAAATATATATCTGGCTGTTCTTATCCTCATCCCTGTAAGATCCTTTCTCCTGATCCCTGATAATCAACCCCTTGTTTATGGCGACAACCCTCTTTTTCAATTCGTCCACGATGGTCTTTTCATGCGTCGCTACAATGACCGTAGTCCCCCGATGGTTGACCTCGCACAGGAGCTTCATGATTTCAAAGGAGGTTTCCGGGTCAAGGTTACCCGTAGGCTCGTCCGCAATCAGAACCGAAGGGTTATTGACCAGGGCCCTTGCAAGCGCCACCCTTTGCTGCTCACCGCCGGAAAGCTGGTGCGGGTACATGTTGGCTTTCCTGCTCAGGCCTACCAACGCCAACGCCATGGGGACCTGCCTCCTTATTTCCTTGGGCAGGGATTCCGTTATTTGCATTGCAAAAGCGACATTTTCATAAACCGTCTTATTGGGAAGAAGCCTGAAATCCTGGAATACGACTCCCAGGCTGCGCCGCAGATAAGGCACGTCCTTGCGGTCCATCACCGACACTTCATACCCGTTGACATATACTTCGCCTTCCGTGGGATCCTCTTCCTTGAGCAGCAGCTTGACAAGGGTGGATTTCCCCGAACCGCTCTGTCCTACAATGAAAACAAATTCGCCTTTATCTATTTTTAAATTAATATCCTGTAAGGCAACTGTGCCGTTGGGATATTTCTTGATAACATCCTTTAACTCAATCACTGTATACACCTCTATCTTAGATCAAACAGGAACATTCCCTTAGTCAAATTGGGACATTCCCTTTTATCAAACGATACCAAACGGGGACATTCCCTCTTTTCAAACGGGGACATTCCCGCCTTATACGGATTACCCTAAAAACTCAGCGGGTGTGTCCCCGCACCTTATACCGGATTACCCTAAACTCAACAAATATGTCCCCGCACTTTTTTATTTTACTAAATATCAGAAAATTCTGCAAGTCATACCAGTTTTTCCGCCTTATCCAGATATTTTTTAACCAGCATTGAAACCTTGAAAATAATGGCGTCATCAAAATTTCTCAAGTCCAGGCCCGTTATTTTCTGAATCTTGTCCAACCGGTACACCAGGGTATTCCGATGCACATAAAGCTGCCTTGAAGTCTCGCTTACATTCAGGTTATTTTCAAAAAATTTCTGTATGGTGAAGATCGTTTCGGTATCAAGGGATTCGAAGGAGCCCTCGTCAAAGACCTCTTTGAGAAAAAGCTTGCATAAGGTGGGCGGAAGCTGGTAAATAAGCCTGCCGATGCCCAGATTGTTATAATTGATGATGGCTTTGTCATTATCAAAAATACTTCCTATTTGCAGCGCTGTCTGCGCCTCCTTGAAGGAACGTCCCAGATCCCGGATATTGTCGACGATGGTCCCTATACCGATCTGCGCCTTTACCATCAATTCCGTATTCAGGGTATCGATGATGCTTTTGGCGGTTCTGTCGATATCCCTGGTATCATCTCCGGATTTGAGCTCTTTAATAAGTACGGTATTTTCATCATCCAGTATAATTACAAAATCCTTTGCCTTGTTAGGGAAAAGACTCTGGGTTATTTCATGGGAATGGATATCCTTCAGCTTCCCCGTCTTGATGAGAAATACCGTCCGATAGGCATTCAGCGGCAGATGCAGCTCTTTTGCCTTTAAGGAAATGTCTCCCGGCAGAATGTTATCCAGGATAATATTTTTAATAAAATTGCCCTTGTCGAATTTCTCCTCAAAATAGTACTTGACATTGGTAATGTTGATAGAAATCAACGACAGGAACTTCTGGCTGCCGGCGTCGTTGGAATTTATAAAAGCTACGAATTCCAGCTTGTTTTTTAAAAAAATCTTTTGAAAGGCAACTCCGTCGGACACTGCTTCCGAATCCTTGCTTTCGGCAAAGCGCAGCACACCGGGATGTATACTTCCGACTTTGCTTTCATCTGAGCAACCCAGAATCAGGCCTGTTTCGTCAGTGACACCGAATTCCTCGTCGATAACCTCTTTTATCTGACTTACAAGGTTTTGAAAAAGTTTCACGGCAATCCCCCTGTAAATGTGTTCATCCCCTAGCATTTGTTCCACAACATTATACTATACCTGAAGAAAAGTCTCAAGGGATAGAATAATAGCCCAACCTTCAGGCTGGGCTATTGTTTATCAAAATTTATTATTATGGTTTAGTTTATGATGGTTCTTTCGGTTTCCTTGTCAAAAAGGTGAACCCTGATGGTGTCGATGGCTATCTTGACAACGTCGCCGGACCTGGTCTTGGTTCTTGGGTTAACCCTTGCGGTGCAGCTTATGTCATCGATAAACATGTGCAGCAAAGTCTCGGAACCAAGCATTTCAACAACTTCAACCTTGGCATCTACAATGCTGTCAGGCAATGCTTCAAGGAACTGATCCTCGTCATGCATACTTTCAGGCCTGATACCCATAACGACTTCCTTGCCGATGTAATCCGTGCCTTCCAGCTTCTTTGCCTTGGCTTCAACCAGCTTGATGGCGTGTCCGCCGAAGGTAAGGTATACGTCCTCGCCGCGTTTTTCCAGCACAACATTGATGAAGTTCATCTGCGGGCTTCCGATAAAGCCTGCAACGAACATGTTGTTCGGCCTGTCATACAAGGCTGTCGGGCTGTCCACCTGCTGTACGAAACCGTCCTTCATAACAACGATCCTGGTACCCATGGTCATAGCTTCCGTCTGGTCATGGGTAACATAGATAAAGGTGGTCTGGAGTTTCTGGTGCAGCTTGGTTATTTCAAGTCTCATCTGAACCCTGAGCTTTGCATCAAGGTTTGAAAGTGGTTCGTCCATAAGGAACACTTTGGGGTCACGGACAATTGCACGTCCGAGGGCAACCCTCTGTCTCTGACCGCCGGAGAGGGCTTTGGGCTTCCTGTCAAGCAAATGTTCTATTTCAAGTACCTTTGCAGCTTCACGCACTCTTTTCTTGATTTCATCTTTAGGAGTTTTTCTGAGCTTCAAGCCGAATGCCATGTTGTCAAATACAGTCATATGGGGATAAAGAGCGTAGTTCTGGAAAACCATTGCTATGTCTCTGTCCTTGGGCTGTACGTCGTTTACAAGCTTGTCTCCGATATAAACTTCACCTTCGGAAATCTCTTCAAGGCCGGCAACCATTCTCAATGTCGTAGTTTTACCGCAACCGGACGGACCGACAAGAATGATAAACTCCTTGTCCGCGATATCCAGATTGAAATCACTTACTGCTGTAACTCCGCCATCAAATCTCTTGTAAACATTTTTTAACTTTACACTTGCCATTTTTTCCCCTCCCACATATTTATATACGGCTTATTCTACAATAATAACTATATCACGTTACCCTATATCGAACTAGTACACTTTTATACAAATTTAAAAAATCGGATTTAGTAACTTTGCATAATGTCGCTGTCCAAAGGAAAGTCCAATTCTAGTTGCATTTTTATACATTCTAATGTATAATTATGAAATTGTAGCAAAAAACATCCGTGTGCAAGGGAGTTGATAAACATGGGGTACAAGGTATTTGTAGACGGTCAGGAAGGAACTACGGGCTTAAAAATACATGAACGTCTTGAGAATAGAAACGACATAATTATACTGCAAATCGATCCTGAGAAAAGGAAGGATCCCACAGAAAGAAGCAAATTGCTAAACAAGGCTGATATTGTGTTCCTATGTCTGCCGGATGCTGCCGCAAAGGAATCGGTTTCACTTGTAAGCAGCAGCGGCACCAGGATCATCGACGCCAGCACGGCCCACAGAACCGACGACAGTTGGGCATACGGTTTTCCGGAATTGAGTTTTTCTCACAGGGAAGCCATAAGGAACTCCATGAGGGTTTCAGTGCCGGGCTGTCATGCGTCGGGCTTTAATCTGATTCTCTATCCTCTTATAAAGGAAGGGATTGTTCCTGCCGATTACCCCGTGACCTGCCATTCCATCTCAGGTTACAGCGGCGCCGGCAAGAAAATGATCGAGGTGTATGAATCCGGAAGCAGAGACGACAGCGAGCTGAAAAGCCCGCGGATTTATGCTCTGGGACTGCAGCATAAACATCTGCCTGAGATGAAAAAGGTCAGCGGCCTTGCCCATTCTCCTCTGTTCAGTCCCATTATCGGCGACTATTACCAGGGAATGTCGGTTGCGGTTCCGCTTACCGGAAGGCTGCTGCCTAAAAAATATACGCCAAAAGAGATACACGCATTTCTAGCCGAATATTATAAAGAACAATACTTTGTCAGCGTACCGGCTTTTGACCCTGACAATTTCCCCGGCAATGGTTATTTAAGCGCAACCGCCTGCAATGGTACCAACCGGATCGAACTGCATGTTTTCGGGCATGATGACCAGATCCTGCTTGCAGCCAGGTTCGACAACCTTGGCAAGGGAGCGTCGGGAGCGGCTGTCCAGTGCATGAATATCATGCTGGGCTTTGATGAAGCAACGGGACTTAAAAAGTAAAGGAGCAGAAATAAAATGGAAGCATTGATAAAAAAAGTGGAGATATTGATCGAAGCGTTGCCTTATATACAGAAATTGTATGGAAAAACGGTAGTCATCAAATACGGCGGCAACGCCATGATCAACAGTGAGCTTAAAAACTCGGTGATGGAAGATATCACCCTGCTGAAATACATAGGTATGAACCCGGTAGTCGTTCACGGAGGCGGCCCGGACATCAATAAAACACTGGAAAAGCTGGATATCCGGAGTGAATTTGTAAACGGCCTCCGGGTGACGGATGCGTCTACGATGGAAGTTGCTCAAATGGTACTGGTAGGCAAAACAAATAAGGAAATCGTATCTCTTTTAAACAAAAAAGGCGGAAAGGCCATAGGCTTCTGCGGGATTGACGGCAATCTCATCGAATGCGAGCAGTATAGGCCGGTCATCGACGGTGAAGAAAAGGACATCGGGTACGTAGGCAGAATCATCAGCATCAATTCCAAACTGCTGGAGCTGGTGGCAAAGGATGAATATATCCCCGTTGTCGCACCCATAGGCGTGGGAAAGGACGGACAAAGCTATAACATCAATGCGGACACGGTGGCCGGAGAAATTGCCGCAGCCCTCTCGGCCGAAAAACTTATGCTGCTGACGGATGTGGAAGGGGTAAAAATGTCCAAAGACAGTCCGGATATCCTCCACGCCCTTACATCCAAAGAAGTCCATGACCTGATCGAAAAGAAGATCATAAACGGCGGTATGATCCCCAAGGTATTGGGCTGCCTGGAAGCCCTGGACAAAGGCGTAGGCAGGACCCATATCATCGACGGAAGAATACCGCACTGCATCCTTCTGGAGATATTCACCAACAAGGGCATCGGCACCATGATCATGAAGGAAAAAGTATTGTACTACAGCACCGAGCAGCTGTAATTGGAGGAAAAATAACCGGAAAAATAATATGGCTAAAGATTTACAGATAGCGGCCGATATAATTAACGATCCCCATTGACGATTCTACTGAATATATTGGAGGTACCGCTATGAACGTTGAAGCAGTGTCGGCCATTCTGAAGGAAGGCTCGCCGGTCAGCACCAGGATCGGCGCCGGTCCTGCATGGTATAGGAACATCATATATAAAAGCGAAGGCAATTTCGTCTATTTGTCGTTAATCGACCGTTATCTGGAGAATATCGTCATCGCCGGCACGCATATCTCCATTAGGTTTTTTAATGAATTTTTTGTTTATCTGTTCAGCGGCATCGTCCATACGATCTATGGAGGACATTCCGGCTATGTGACCGTTCAGATCACCGATGCGGAAGAAATTATCAATACAAGGCTTTCCCCCAGATACGATACCTATTTGCCGGCAAATCTCAAACCTGAATGGGATAACCTGTCCTATTTCTCGATAATTACCGACATATCCTACGGCGGAATGGCTTTCATGTGCACCCACAGGTTTGATTACAGCGAGGATGTCGATGCAACCGTATACCTTCCCCTTCATCATATTTTTCAGGCAAAAGGCAAAGTCATCCGGCGAAATATCAAAAGCGGAATTATCGATTACAGCCTTCATTTCATCGAGATAGACGAGGAGAACTGCGGACTTATTTCCAGATACTTTTCCAGGCTCGACGCCGAGAATGCCGCCCTGTATCAGCAGTATCTCCTGTACTCCGGCAAGCAGTAATTCTTGCCGGTCAGGTTTCACGTCTTCTTTTGGAAACCAGGTATAGGAAAAAGGTAACAATAGCGAGAGCCAGAACAATATAAGTTATATTGAAATAAATGTCCATGAATTTCAATATTTCTCCCCAGGATTCCCCCAGCAAGGCTCCGCCGTAAACAAGCACCGTGTTCCATATCAATGTTCCCGACGTTGTGTAAAGCAGGAACAGGCCGAATTTCATTTTTACCACGCCGGCGGGGATCGAAATCAGTTAGACAATCTCCTATGTCCCGACGATCAAGCATTCCTGTGGTAACTTCCGGCTATCGATTGCGCCAGGCCTATATTCCCGGTTATAACGCCTCGGTTCAAACGGAGAGGCGCAACTTTTTCCGCAAGCTTTTTCCTGCAGAAGTATTGCATTTTTATGCATTTCTATGTATAATTATGAATATTCTATTGTATTGTGAGGTCTCGAAGATGAATATAAATGAAATTATAGAAATGGATAAGACATATTATATGAATACCTTCGGAAACAGGACGCCGGTTTGTTTCCAGTATGGCAAGGGAATAAACCTGTGGGACACCGAAGGCAACAAATACTACGATTTTCTGGCAGGAATAGCCGTAAACGCACTGGGCCATTCACATCCCGCCCTTGTAAAGGCTATATCGGAACAGGCCGCAAAACTCATACACTGCTCAAGCCTGTATTATATCGAACCTCAGGCAAAGCTGGCGAAAATGCTGGCGGAGAGCTCCTGCTCCGACCGGGTGTTTTTCTGCAACAGCGGCGCAGAAGCCAACGAAGGCGCCATCAAGCTTGCAAGGATCTATTTTAAAAAGGGCGGCACTCCCGGGAAATATGAAATCATTACGCTGAAGAATTCCTTCCATGGAAGAACCCTTACGACGGTTGCAGCCACCGGGCAGGAAAAATATCAAAAGCCTTACATGCCTGTAACACCGGGCTTCAAGCATGTGCAGCTAAACGACCTGGAAGCTTTGAAAAGTGAAATCGGTCCCGCCACCTGCGCCATCATGATGGAGCCGATACAGGGGGAAAGCGGCGTAAATCCCGCGGAATTGGAATATGTCAAGGGCGTGAGGAAGCTATGCGATGAGAACGGCCTCCTGCTGATATTTGATGAAATCCAGACGGGTATGGGCAGGACCGGAAAGCTATTCGGATATGAAAATTATGGCGTCGAGCCGGATATCTTTACACTGGCCAAAGGGCTTGCCGGCGGTGTACCCATTGGCGCATTATGCGCCAAAGCGCATGTCGCTCAAGCATTTGAGCCCGGAGACCACGGCTCCACCTTTGGAGGAAATCCGTTAGCCTGTGCCGCAGGGCTGGCCGTTATGGAAACCATCACCAAAGAAGACCTTGTGAAGAACGTGGCGGATATGGGTGATTATTTCCGCGGCAGACTGGAAACCCTTGCCGGGGAATACGGCGTCATAAAAGAAATAAGGGGCATGGGCCTGATGATCGGTATCCAGCTTGCCGGGGGGAACGCGGCGGAAATCAAAAATCAGCTGTTCAAAAAAGGCTTCCTTACAGGAAGCGTGGGCAGCGATGTTGTGAGAATACTCCCTCCGCTGATCATCGGCAAGGCTGAGATTGATTTGTTTATTACTGCATTGGGAGAAATAATGCAAATGAAAGGACTTAATACATGAAATCAGTACTTGTTTTGGAAGACGGAACCTATTTCCCCGGCGAAGCCTTCGGGCAAAGGGGCGAAACCGCCGGAGAAGTGGTTTTCAATACATCGATGACGGGGTATCAGGAAATATCCACCGACCCCTCCTATAACGGGCAGATTGTAACAATGACTTATCCGTTGATAGGCAATTACGGCTTCAACCAGCAGGATGCCGAATCCTACAAAACCCACGTCCAGGGATTTATCGTCAAGGAATTGTGCGACGCTCCGAACAACTGGCGCAATACCATCCATCCCGAGGAATATTTTAAAAACAACAAGATCGTTGGGATCAAGGGTATAGACACCAGAGCGCTTACGCAGCATATCCGGCATTTCGGAAGCATGTTCGGCATCATATCCACCGAGTGCGGCAATGTGGATATTCTCCTGGAAAAGCTGAAAAGCATCAAAAGCGTTGAAAGAGACCTGGTGATGGAAGTAACCGCCAAAACCCCGATCCACAGGAAAGGCCCCGGTAAAAGAGTCGTCCTGATGGATTTTGGCGTGAAATACAACATTATACGGTCGCTGGAAAAAAGAAATTGCGATATCCATATCCTTCCGGCGTCTTCTTCATATGAGGATGTCATGGGCCTGCATCCGGACGGTATCCTGCTTTCCAATGGCCCCGGCGACCCAAGGGATCTCCCCGGGGTTGTGGCAACCGTCCAAAAGCTCCTGGGCAAAAAGCCCATTCTTGGAATATGCCTGGGCCACCAGCTGCTGGGGCTGGCTCTGGGAGGGACAATATACAAGCTGAAATTCGGGCACCATGGCGGCAATCATCCGGTAAAGGACCATGTCACCGGAAGATGCTATATAACCTCACAGAACCATAATTATGCGCTGGATAAGGAATTTTGCCCGGATGCGGATATCACCCATATGAATGTAAACGATAATACGGTCGAGGGCTTCAGGCACAAGACGCTGCCTATCCTGAGCATCCAGTACCACCCCGAAGCCGCGCCGGGCCCCGAGGATTCGGCTTATATATTTGATGAATTCATCAAAATGCTAAGATAGAAAGCAATAAAAGTGGGGACATTCCCTCCTAATATCCTGTGACCCGTGACTCAGAGGGTGTGTACCCTTGATTTCTAGAGGAGAAAACATACAATGCCGAAAAGAAACGACATAAAAAAGGTGCTTGTAATAGGCTCCGGCCCCATTATCATCGGCCAGGCGGCTGAATTCGACTATTCCGGCACACAGGCCTGCAGGTCCCTTAAGGAGGAAGGCGTCGAAGTAGTGCTGGTAAACAGCAACCCGGCGACAATCATGACGGACAGCGAGACCGCCGATAAAATTTTCATAGAACCCATTACCCCGGAGTTTGTCAAAAAGATCATCCGGCAGGAAAAGCCGGATGGAATCCTGGCATCCCTGGGCGGCCAGACAGGTCTGAATATGGCGGTGCAGCTTGCCTCCGACGGAATTCTCACGGAAATGGGAATCGAACTCCTGGGAACCTCCCTGAAATCCATTAAAAAAGCGGAGGATCGGGAGCTCTTTAAAAACACCATGCAGGAGATCGGTGAAAAGGTACCTCACAGCACTATTGTCAACAATCTGAAGGATGCGGAAGCATTTGCAGGGAAAGTGGGGTTCCCCATCATCATCCGCCCCGCCTATACTCTGGGCGGTTCCGGCGGCGGTATTGCAACCAATATGGAAGATTTCATCTATATCTGCGGAAAAGGCCTGAAGCTGAGCATGATCAACCAGGTGCTGCTGGAGCAAAGCGTTGCCGGCTGGAAGGAAATCGAATATGAGGTAATGCGTGACGGCGCAGACAACTGCATCATCATATGCAACATGGAGAATTTCGACCCGGTGGGCGTCCACACAGGCGACAGCATCGTCGTCGCTCCGAGCCAGACCCTTTCCGACAAGGAATACCAGATGCTGCGCACAGCGTCGATAAAAATCATCCGCGCCCTGGAAATCAAAGGCGGCTGCAATATTCAGTTTGCATTAGACCCCGACAGCTACGAATACGTGGTTATTGAGGTCAATCCAAGGGTCAGCCGCTCCAGCGCCCTGGCTTCCAAAGCCACCGGGTATCCCATTGCCAGGGTTGCCGCCAAGATCGCCATCGGCCTGAATCTCGACGAGATTAAAAATTCTGTTACCCGGAATACCTACGCCTGCTTTGAGCCTTCCCTGGACTACGTCGTGACAAAGGTTCCCCGGTGGCCCTTTGACAAATTCACCACTGCCGACCGGACGCTGGGCACACAAATGAAAGCCACCGGAGAAGTTATGGCAATCGGCCGTACCTTCGAAGAATCCCTGCTGAAGGCCATTGATTCGTTGGATATTAAACTGAATTACCAGCTGGGCCTCAAGCTTTTTGACAGCAAATCCTGTGATGAGCTGAGGGAATTCATAAGCAAACCAAAGGATGAAAGAATCTTCGCCATCTGCAAAGCGCTGCAAAAAGGCGTTTCTGTCGGGGA
Source organism: Bacillota bacterium (assembly GCA_023426125.1). Lineage (GTDB taxonomy): Bacteria > Bacillota > Clostridia > Acetivibrionales > DTU013 > MnB-11. Next base: position 197,722 of record JAFABI010000060.1, on the reverse strand, counting down.
AATCGTCGCTATAACACGGATAGACAGCTTTTTTATCAACAAACTGGCTAAGATCGTGGAACTGGCGGAAGAAGTAAAAAATGCCGGCATTGCCTGGCTGGATTATGACCTGTATATGCGGGCCAAGAAAATCGGCTTCGGCGATTCCTATATCGCAAACCTGGTAAATGTGCCTTTGGACACCGTGTTGGAGCTGCGGAAAAAGTACCCCGTAAACCCTGTTTATAAGATCGTTGACACCTGCGCAGGTGAATTCGAGGCAGTTACCCCTTATTATTATTCGACTTACGAAGAAAAAGATGATGTTATCGTCAGCGCCAATAAAAAGGTGCTTGTCATCGGCTCGGGACCCATAAGGATCGGCCAGGGCATCGAATTCGACTACTGCAGCGTGCATTCGGTACGCACCCTCAGGGAACTGGGATATGAGTCCATCATTATCAATAACAACCCAGAGACCGTGAGCACCGATTTCGACACCTCCGACAAGCTATATTTTGAGCCGCTGACCAAGGAGTGCGTACTGGATATCATAAAAAAGGAAAAACCCATCGGCATCATTGTCCAGTTCGGCGGCCAGACAGCCATCAACCTTGCAGGGCCGCTTCACAAGGAAGGCGTACGGATCCTGGGCTCCAGTGTGAAGAGCATTGACGTTGCGGAAGATAGAGACAAATTCCTTAAGCTGCTGGAAGGACTGAATATCCCCATACCTGCAGGAAGTACGGCATTTTCGGTTGAGCAGGCCAGGTCCATCGCCGCAAAAATCGGCTATCCCGTATTGGTGAGGCCCTCCTATGTTCTTGGCGGAAGAGCTATGGAAATCGTATATAACGACGCCTCCCTGGAAGAATACATGAACCTGGCTTTTGACATATCGGCTATTCATCCTGTGCTCATTGACAAGTATATCCTGGGCAAGGAAGTGGAAGTAGATGGAATATGCGACGGCAACGATGTGCTTATTCCGGGCATCATGGAACACATTGAAAGAGCCGGCGTCCATTCCGGCGACAGCATCGCCATTTACCCGCCGCAGACACTCAGCGAGGAAGTCAAAAACACCGTAGTGGACTATACGGTAAAGCTGGCCAGGGCAATGAAGGTTGTAGGTCTGTTCAATATCCAGTTTGTGCTGGACAGCGAGAACAATATCTACGTTATCGAGGTCAATCCCCGCGCAAGCCGTACCATACCGGTAATGAGCAAAATCACAGGCATTCCCATGGTCAATGTGGCAACAAAGCTGATTATGGGCCAGACCTTGAAGGAACTGGGCTATAAGCACGGCCTTGCGGAGGAATCGGAGTTCATCGCGGTAAAAGCGCCCGTATTCTCCTTTTCCAAGCTTACCACCGTTGATACCTTCCTGGGTCCGGAAATGAAGTCCACCGGCGAGGTCATGGGCGTAGACAGGCACTTTGAGAGCGCCCTGTACAAGGCATTCCTCGCTTCAGGCCTTTCAATCCCCATGGGCGGACATGTGCTGCTATCCGTCGCTGACAGGAACAAAGAGGAGTGCATTGATATTGCAGCCAGGCTATTGCAATTAGGCTTCAAGCTGCACGCATCGGAAGATACCTGCCGTTATCTCTCGGATGCAGGGATAGATGTCGCACCGGTGGCAGACGGCGAAATCCTGGATTATATCAAAGATGACAGGGTCACTCTTGTAATAAATACGCCAACCAAGGGTAAGATACCGGCCCGCCTTGGCTTCCATATAAGAAGGACTGCAATGGAGTACAATACCCCCTGCATCACTTCCCTCGATACCACAAAAGCAGCACTGCGGGTACTGGAGTATATTACATCCCAAAAGGAAACAGACATTTACGCACTGGATGAGTATTCGGTTCAAAGTATATAGAGTATATTATAATTAAGTATTTGGAGGTCTCGTTATGAAACACCTTATAAGCTTGTTTGATATTACGGCAGAAGATATGGAAAGTGTTTTTACGCTATCGGCAAAGTTAAAAAGGGACTTGAAGGAAGGCATGCCTCATCCGATTCTAAAGGGTAAGACGCTGGGAATGATTTTTTCTAAGTCCTCCACCCGCACCAGGGTTTCTTTTGAAGTTGGAATGTACCAGCTGGGCGGGTATCCCCTTTTCTTAAGCTCCAGCGATATACAGCTCGGCCGCGGAGAGACCATCTATGACACCGCACAGGTATTGTCAAGATATATAAGCGGTATTATGATCAGGACTTTCAAGCATAGCGATGTGGAAGACCTGGCGCGCTACGGAACCATACCGGTCATCAACGGGCTTACCGACCTGATGCATCCCTGCCAGATCCTTGCCGACCTGTTTACGGTCCTGGAAGCCAAAGGCAGGTTGAAAGGCCTGAAAATGGCCTATGTGGGCGATGGAAACAATGTGGCCAACTCACTTTTGCACGGATGCGCCAAAATCGGTATGGATATCTCGGTGGCTGCGCCCAAAGGTTATGGCTGCGATGAAGGGATCATCGAAGAAGCCAGGGCTGATGCAAAAAAGACCGGCTGCAAGCTGGTTTTGACGGAAGATCCCGTAGAAGCTGTGGCCGGAGCAGACGTAGTCTACACGGACACCTGGGTGAGCATGGGCCAGGAAGCCGAAAAGGAAGTCCGGGTAAAAACCTTCCTGCCCTATCAGGTGAATAAAAAACTGTTTTCCCATGCTGCCGGCGACGCCATGTTCCTCCACTGCCTCCCTGCATACAGAGGCTTTGAGGTCACGGAAGACATCATTGACGGACCGAATTCCGCAGTTTTTGAAGAGGCGGAAAACCGGCTGCACGTACAAAAGGCCATTATGGCCTTATTAATGGAGCAAAAATGAATTACTCGTTTATCATCCGGAAGGCTGTTTCCGTAGATGCGCCTGCCATCCAGGAAATCATGCAGGAAGCCTTTAAAAAATATATGCAGGATACCGGTGTAACCGGTACAATGGAGGCCCTGGAAGAATCGACTAACGATATTGCAGAAGATATTGCGTCGAAGGAAGTCTACATTGCCTTGATAGACAATATTGCCGTGGGCTCGGTACGCATAGGGCTTTTGCCGGACAATACGGCTTATATCAGCAGGTTCGGGGTCAAGCTGGAATATCATAATATAGGCATCGGCAAAGCATTGATGAACCTGGTGGATAAAATACTGAAAGCAAGAGGCATTGCCAGGGTCAGCCTTCATACGGCTTCAAAATACAAGGAGCTTGTGCGGTTTTATTACGGCAGGGGATTTTATATCGATTCCACCTCAAAGGATCGGGGGTATATCCGGGCCTTGATGGTCAAGGACTATGAATGAAGAAGATAAACAGCCGAATAACCCTTGCAGAGATCACGCGTGAAGCACTCGTGATTATTCTGCAAGGCGCATGAATTCCGATTTAAAATGAAGTTTACGCTGTAGTATTGGAAGCATGCAAAAACTACTTCCGCTTTTTCTGTCATTGCTAACCACAGGGACTAGCTTTGCAGAAACTTATCGTGGAAGTTATCTTTTCACCGGTGCTTCGTTCTAACGGTGAAAAGATCGGTCAAGGTAAAAGCAATCAGGGTATTGTACCATCGATTCAGGCAATCTGAGGATTACATATTGATGTATTCCTCAAAGTCCAGCTTATTTGCTTTGCAGTATTTCATTACAGACATGAGGATTTTCTTTCCTCCACCTACTCCCGTATTCAGATAGCGATACAAATGAGAGGGGTCTACTCCCAGTTCTCTTGCAAACCGGTTGTAATTTCCGGCGCAGTGACTGTTCATCAAATCAAACACTTTTTCTCTGTTTACTTCCATCAACATACCCTTCCCCCATAAAATAAAATTAGTTGCTGCTGATTCCTATTTTTTGTTTTCCGTATACCAAATAGGCTGTTGTGTTTTTGCAAAATTACGCTTTACGCGTATTGACCGGCAAAAATAAAAAGCAACAATTATCTACAAAAGCTTTGTTTATTATTACATATATTAATATACTTTATGCATTTTGTCAATACAATTAGCCGCGGGACGGTAAATATTTACGGAAATTTTACCAATATTTTCAGTGCGGTCAAAGGAACGAATTTGCAATTTGCGTATTTTCACTATGGAAAATAAATTGTAAATTTGATAGAATCTATAGTGGAAATACAAAAAAATATACTAGCAGGGTATCAAGCCTGATTACACAATACACTAATTGCAATAATGCTGATAAAATGAGTATTCGGCTTGACAGCATCAGTATATTTTTTAAAGTTGACAGTATACTATGACTTAAATTAATTTGAAATGTACAAAAGAAATGCCTGTAAGGCAGAGGTGGTAAAGTGGCAACGATTGGGGACAGACTGAGATACCTCATTGCGGAACGTGGAATGGAACAAAAGCAATTTGCAGAACTATTCGGCATAAAGGTATCCACATTAAACGGATATGTGACCAATTACAGAACCCCTGACGTAGACATGCAGAAAAGGTTCGCGGATTTTTTCGGGGTGACTGTGGATTATCTCATAGGCAGGACGGATGAGCGTACAACAGGTGAGAAACACTTTCGCGGCGCCAATATTACATTGCTGCGGGGCGACATGAGCTTTGAGGAATTATCCTCCGACATCGCCCGCAAGTTAAACTTTCCATCCGGCTACAACGATCTGTTCTCGCCGGAATATCTGGAGAACCTGGCTTCCGGAAAAGTTTCGCCAACGCCTCAAAGAATCAGGCTTTTGTCGACCTATGCAGAAGTCGGCCCCGATTTCTTCTTTATGATGAACTCCAAAGAAAACCTGCTGGCTGAAAGGGACATCTATAAGAAAGCACATCAAGATACCTTCGCATATCACCTTACAGGCGATATGTATGATTTCGTAATGGATCCCCGGAACGAAAAATATATAAAGCTGGCCGTCGACATAAAAAATAAAGGCATTGATCCGGAGGATATCATCTCTTTCTCACTGAGATACAAATAGCTGGACGCAACCTAATAAATAATCCACGCAGGAATAGCACTTTAAAGCGTTTGCAATATTTCTACGCAGCGCATAAATGTCGATCAATCAGTATAGCTTGCTCTGTTATACTAATGATTGTCATCATGGCAGATCATATCGATAACGATTGCCAGTGCCAGCGTCCGTACCTGATCAATGCTGTCGTCAATATCCACGCCGTAAGTATCGCTGAAAGAGAAAAACGACTTGGAAATATGGGCAACAAGGCCGTTGTCCTTATACAATTCAAATTCGCGGGCCCAAATGTCACCCTGTACATAATACTGGCCTTCAGGACTGGTAATCACAAAATCATTTTTAAAAAAGGCAAATTTCTTTTTTACATTGGCCACAAGGCTTCCGGCAAAGTAGATATCGTATTCGGGCATGAATTTGAAAAGCCTTTGCTCAATATAGCAAAGCTCATTATCCAATAAATCGTAGATTCTGAGCTTTTTGCCAAAAGATAGCAGCTGCTGTCGGACAACAAAAATATCATTGCCGTATTCATCCTTAATCGTGAAGCTGTCCCCCAGTGAAAAAATTTTCTGACGAATCACATACCTCATTTTACCTGCTCCTTATCATGCAATGCTTGTGCATACTATGATTGTATACAAAAAACTGCAATTTGACAATAAAAAATCTTCAATACGCAATTTGTCATTGCTGTGAAACTGTGACTATTCAGGTACTGTCATTGCGAGCGAAACGAAGTGGAGCGCGGCAATCTAATAAATGCTATCTCAGTCAGAAGCAGAGATTGCCACGTCGCTTTGCTCCTCGCAATGACAACCGGGATACCTGGATAGTCACGTGCAACTCCTATCCTGTAGAGGCGCGCACTGCGCGTCCGCAAATGCAATCTACGTCAAACAGCAGCCGGACGGCCAATGGCCGCCCCTACAAACGAGTTTCCATACTGGTGGTGTGCCGTCACGTGACAGATTGCGAGTGCTAGCGTGGCAATCTCATATTTTGTATTTTTCAATCACTTTTTTCAGTGTCGCATGGAGGATGATTACAACAACTGCTACGATTACTCCCTTCACCAGGTTGAAGGGCACAAGAATAGTCAGGATGGTGGTCCATATCACTTCCTTCGGCGGATTGTTCATATACAGGGGGAGCGTGATAAAATAATTGACCAGATTTGCTATAACGGTCATTGACAGTACGCCAATGACATTGCCCAATACCAATTTTTTTATGTTCCTTCTGGCTATTATGGCTATCGGTACCAGTAAGCCCACTCCTGCAAAGAAATTCGCAATTTCACCGATTCCGCCTTCTTTGGTCATTGTGAAAAAGTGCAGCAAATTCTTAATGAATTCAACCGCTACGCCGGCAAGCGGACCAAACGCTATTCCACCCAGGATGGCAGGAATATCGCTGAAGTCCATCTTCAGATACGACGGAAAATAGATAAAAAGTGGAAATTCCAGCGCCATCAGCACCCACCCCAATGCGGACAACGCTCCGATCATTACCAGTACTCTTGTTTTTTTTGTTGCCAAAAAAATCACCCTTTCAAAATAAAAATTCCCTGGATAATAACTCCAGGGAATGTAAGCGCTCGCGCAACAAACATCTTCTTCCATCCAGACTTTACTGTCGGCCCCGGAATCATACCGGGTCTGCTTTCGCTCGCGGGCTAATGGCTGCTGCCATATTACCGCCGATCGGGAATTTCACCCTGCCCTGAAGATCATATTCAGTTTATAGCATAATATTAGCACAGCGGACAACCGTCAGTCAATGCTAATGCTTATTTTTTCTTTTATCATATACCTCCGCTGCTTCCGCCGCCGCCAAATCTTCCACCGCCGCCGGATGAACCTCCACCGAAGCCGCCTCCGCCGCCCCAGCCTCCGCCGCCACCCCAGCCGCCTCGACCTCCTCCTCGGCCGCCTCCGCGGAAGAAGCTGCTTAAAAAGGCAATCCGGATCAGCATGGAGGTTATCCTGAACTTAAAGAAAATACCGTCGGCGATTAAAAACAGGATAACAAGAACAATCGCAAAACCAGAGCTTCCCCGCTCACTTGTATAAGGCCGTGAAGGCTGTGGGGTTTCGGGAGTCTTGTTTGTCCCACCGGTAACGGCATCAATTTTCACACCATATTCCCTGGCCACCTCATTGACAATTGCCTGATAGCCGTTAAAAAGACCGCTGTCAAAATCATTTTTCGGTTCGGCCGTATAGGGTTTAATGTAATCTTCTCTTATCCGGGCAGCCCTGCTGTCAGGAAGCGCACCTTCCAGGCCATATCCGACCTCAATCCTTAATTGCCGCTCCGCCTTTGAAAACAGGATTAAAACTCCGTTATCGTCCTGTTTCTTACCGATCCCCCACTTCATCGCCAGCTCGATGGAATAAGTCTCAAGATCCTTTCCATTCAAGGAGTCGATGGTAACCAGGACAACCTGGGCTCCTGTTTTATCCTCAAGCTGCCTGCCCAGGTTGTTGATCTTGCTTTCGGTATATTGGTTCAATTGATTGGCAAAGTCGTTAACATAGAACTCCCGGGTCGGCTCAGGATAATCATCGGCAGCCGTCACAGGGAAAGCTGCCAAAGACAGTACGAGCACCAATGCTGTCAAAAGAACAATCAGCTTTTTCAATCAAGCCTCCCCCTTTGCTATTCGTTGAACAATTTATTGAGATCCGGAGCCTGTTGGGCGCCTTCCTCCGCTTTGTAATAATCCTTGGGGCCAAAGCCTGCAAGGCCTGCAAAAATATTTCCCGGGAATCTCTTTATTTTCAGGTTATACTCCTGAACAGCCGTAATGAATCGTCCTCTCTCCGTTGATACTCTGTTTTCCGAGCCGGTGATTTCTTCCCCCAGCATTGCGAACTGATCATTGGATTTAAGCTCCGGGTATGCTTCGACAACCACGCTGATGCTCCTTAATACTTCGGTAAGGTTGTTGTTTGCATCCAGCTTGCGCTGTATATCTTCGGTTTCATCGTTCAAAATAGCTTTCGCTGCCTCCGCGCTGGACCTGGCTGCCGCAATTGCTCCAAACACCTTTTCTTCATGCTTTTCCGCTTCCTGTACCACAGCGGCAAGATTAACGATTACATCCGCCCTTCTTTGCATTTTGTTTTCTACTTCGCTCCACTGTTTCTGAACAGCCTGATCCGCTTCCACCAGTCCGTTATAGGAGGAAACTGAAGATATAACCAGTATTACTACGATGAGTATTGCAATTCCCCACTTCAACCACCTTCCAAAGGGATAGGCATTATAATTCCCTGACATAATAAACTCCTCCACATCTTTTATAATTATTATTACGGTCCAATCCGGCAATAAGTCTGATCCGTATGGCTAAGAACTTATCTCGCAATTCATCCCAAACATAGACCGTCGCTCTACAAACTATATTATAACAATCCACGATATAAATCAATATGAAAAAAAGATGGATTTTCCTCAAAAAACCCATCTTTTATCGCTCTATTATGAAAAATTGCAGGGATTTATCTTATTTTTTCATCTTTATGGCTTCTTTGGCGTTTTCAGCGATGTTCTTCGCCGTGAGGCCGAAGTATTCAAGGAGCTGATAGGGCTTGCCGGATCTGCCGAAGGTATCCTTCAATCCCACGATTTTTACCGGAGCAGGATAGTTCTGTACCACGACTTCAGCAACAGCGCTTCCAAGTCCCCCTATAATATTATGCTCTTCAACGGTAACAATCGCACCGGTTTCCTTCGCAGCCTTAACAATGATGTCTGTGTCAATGGGCTTGATTGTATGGATGTCAACGATTCTTGCCTTGATTCCTTCCTCTGCAAGAATCTTCCCGGCTTCAATTGCCGTATAGAGCATTAATCCGGTAGCGATGATTGTCACATCATTTCCTTCGGAAACAGTAATACCTTTGCCAAGCTGGAATTGGAAATTGCTTTCCTCATAGATTGCGGGTACGCCCAGACGGCCAAGCCTCAAATAAACCGGTCCGTCATGTTCGATCGCCGCTTTGACCGCATGGCGGGTTTCCACTGCGTCTGCCGGGCTCAGGACAACCATGTTTGCCAGGGAACGCATAATCGCGATATCTTCGACAGCCTGATGCGAAGCTCCGTCTTCACCGACGGAAATTCCCGCATGGGTTGCCCCTATTTTTACATTGAGTTTGGGGTAGCAGATGGAATTGCGAACCTGCTCACAGGCTCTTTCGGCTGCAAATACGGCAAAGGACGATGCAAACACAATCTTGCCGCAGGTGGACAGGCCGGCGGCAACCGCCATCATGTTGCCTTCTGCGATGCCCATATTGATGAACCGTTCCGGATATTGCTTTTTAAAGGTGTCGGTTTTTGTTGATTTTGAAAGGTCCGCGTCAAGGACCACGATCCTCTGGTCGCCGCCGAATTCCGCAAGGGCGCTTCCGTAAGCTTCTCTCGTTGCAATGTTTGCCATATCATTCTACCTCCAATTTTGCTATAAATGCATCCAGCTCCGCAATGGCCTGATCTCTTTGCTCTTTGTTGGGAGCCGAACCGTGCCATCCTGCGGCATTCTCCATAAAGGATACTCCCTTGCCCTTTATCGTATCGGCAACTACCATGACAGGCGCGCCTTTGGTTTTCTTTGCTTCCTGGATGGCTTCATTGATCTGGATATAATCATGTCCGTTTACGTTGATGACCTTCCAGCCAAAAGCCCTGAATTTATCCTCAACTACCTCCGGAGACATGACATCGGTTATTTTTCCATCGATCTGCAGTCCGTTGTGATCCAGGAATGCCGTCAGATTGTCAAGCTTATAGTGGGCTGCGGACATACATGCCTCCCAAACCTGCCCTTCCTGAATCTCTCCGTCTCCAAGGATTGCGTATACTCTATAGTCTTTCTTGTCCAGTTTTGCAGCAAGGGCCATTCCTACTGCAGCGGAAATACCCTGTCCGAGAGAACCGGTAGACATGTCCACCCCCGGAACATCCTTCATACTGGGGTGTCCCTGCAAATAGCTCTCAATATTTCTGAATTTCACCAGTTCTTCTGCGGGGAAAAAGCCTTTTTCGGCGAGAGTGCCGTAAAGCGCCGGTGCACAATGCCCCTTTGACAGCACGAACCTGTCCCTGTCCGCCCATTTGGGGTTATTAACGTCAACCTTCATTTCATGGAAATATAGAACCGTAAGTATGTCGGTACAGGAGAGTGATCCGCCCGGATGGCCTGACGCAGCGCTATATACCTCATCAATTATATGCTTTCTTATCAAGGTTGCTTGCTTTTTTAAACTGCCGATCTTCTTTTTTTCCATTGTTGCAACTCCTTAATTTATGAATTCATACAACAGTATACTATATCGGATTTGGTAAGTCCATACCAAGTATGATAGAAAATTAACATTCCTTCAGGTATGAAGTATGAATCCGGTCTCTTTTTCAACTTGGAAATGAAGTCGCTTGCAAAAACAATCGTATACCCGTGCAAGAAGTGTAAATCTCAGAACCCTTCTCCGAGAACTTCCCTTACGTCCGTTAAAATCACAAACGCATCAGGGTCGGCTTTCGTAACCAGTTCCTTCAACTGCTGCATCTGTCCTCGATGCAGCACGCAATAGAGAACGGTTTTCTCCTTGCCCGAATACATTCCGACGCCTTTTAGCGCCGTCACACCTCTGTCCAGGTCCGTCATTATTCTTTGCGCTATTTCATCCGGCTTTCCGGAAATGATGTAGACCGCTTTTGCAAAATTTACGCCTTCCAGGATTGCATCGATCACTTTTGTGGAGAGATAGAGGGATAAAATTGCGTAAAGCGCCAGGAGGAAGCTGTTGAAAGCTATTGCCGCAAACAGGATTACTGTCGAATCGATAACCAGCAGCAGCTGGCCCATGGTAAGCTGCGGAATGAAATGGTGGACGATTCTTGCCGCAAGATCGGTACCGCCCGTGGTGGCACCCGACCTGAAAACAAAACCCAGCCCAAGGCCCATGAAAAATCCGCCGAAGATGGAATACAGCAATAGATCGGGGCTGGAGGAAATACTTTCGGCTTTTGTAAGGTAAATATCGGCGAAATATGTAGTCACAGGCTCCGAAACGTCGATGACCACTGAAAGGAAGATTGTGCTAAAAAGTGTTCTGAGTATGAATTTCCCGCCGATAAACCGCATCCCCATGATAAAAAGCGGTACGTTAAGTGCAAGCATGGTGACGCCGACAGGGAACCTCTCTCCGCTGAGATAATATACAACGGTTGCAATGCCTGTCACCCCGCCGGGCGCAATCTTATATGGAACAAGAAAAATATTAATTGCAGCCGCAGTTATAATCGAGCCCAGTATGATCCACAAATAATCCCCCCAGCTCTTGAAGAATCCCGCGAAACGTCCCATAAAACCTCCACAGCCAGTATCTTTTGCGTATGCAATTATCATGCCCAAATTAGCAGAAATATTGACAAAAAGAGAACGATAAAATAAACTTTATATATCAAATACTCCAGCGGAAACTACCGAATTATCCTTGCAGAAATTGCGCATTAAGGCATTTGCGATATTTCTGCAAGGCACATAAATGCAATTTTAAAAGTGAAGTTTTCGCTGTAGTACGAATGGTCATGGAGACTTATTATGAGAAAAACAACCGATATTCTAGGTATCCAGGTAGACAGCATCACAATGCAGGAAGCCTTTGAAAGATTGAATCAATGGCTGTCGGAGGAAAAAGTACATACCCTGTATACGCCAAATGCCGAGATATTGATGGCCGCGCAAAGGGATCCCGAATTAAAGGAAATTCTGAACAGCGCCGATATGTTGACAGCAGACGGAGCGGGCGTGGTACTGGCTTCAAAAATCCTTCAAAGGCCGGTTCCCGAAAAGGTTTCAGGAATTGACCTGGTTAAAAGATCCTTTGCCGGCCTGTCCCGGGGTAAAGCCTCTTACTTCCTGCTGGGCTCAAAACCCGGAGTAGCGGAGGCCGCTGCCGTTAATATTATAAACGAATATCCCGGCGTAAAAATCGCAGGCTACCGGAACGGATATTTCAAAGACACCGAAGAAGATGGGATCATCGAACAAATCAACAAATCAGGTGCAGCCATCTTACTGGTGGCTCTGGGCGCACCCAAACAGGAAAAATGGATTGCCCGGAATAAAGACAGGCTCAAGGTGAAAATTTGCGCGGGCGTAGGCGGTACTATCGACGTACTTGCGGGGACAGTAGCCCTGGCGCCTGAATTCATGCGCAGAAGCGGTTTTGAGTGGCTTTTCCGGCTCTATAAGGAGCCCAGGCGTGCAAAACGCATGCTGGATCTGCCCCGGTTCGTGCTGAAGGTGCTGCGCATCCGGCTCCGCGGCGGCTGACTCAGGCCCAGGAAATCCGGAGGCTTTGAAGATATTGATTGTATAGCTTCATATAAGTAGTTACCAGATAGGAATATAAATGAATTTCTTAAAATAAAAGGAATGTGAACCAGCACGTGTGTTATTGCTGTGAAACGTCTATCCTGTAGGGGCGCGCATTGCACGTCCGCAAATGCAATCTGCGCTAAACAGCTGCTGGACGGCCAATGACCGCCCCTACAAACGAGTTTCCACATTGGTGGTGTGTGCCATCCTGCAACGAAGCAATTTCAGCTTTTTAACCAGAATTACGCTTAAGATTGCCACGCTCCACTATTGTTACGCTCGCAATACAGACGAGTTAATGCCAAACTTATCTGATAACGAATATACGTAGAGCTGTACTTAGCGCACAACTTTTCCCGGGTTCAACAGGTTCTTCGGGTCAAAAGCCGTTTTTATCGAATGCATCAGCTCTATCTGTGCCTTTCCGATGGACTTCTCCAGAAAAGGAATTTTTGCATGGCCATTCCCATGTTCGCCGGAAATAATATTTTATCAATATGCAGTAAAATCAAGGCCTTTCACCTACGGACCGCTCCTGTCCCACCATTACGCTTTCTAGTCATCGATGTCTTTGCCGGCGAATGCCTTGATATTATGGGCGGCAAGATAGTATATGTCATCAATGGCCACCACTTTCTTATTCTTCAGCCTCAACTGCATAATATCATTGATATATCCCAGGCTGCATACTTTTTCATATGTGTTCTCCCCTTTGCCGGGCAAATCATAGAAAACCGCCAGGATCTCCGCCGCCTTGTCCCGTGTCAGCTCCTCCTCCTTGAAGTAAGGCCTGAGCCTCAGATCAAGGGCGAGGGAATACTTGTCGCGATCGAGCCTGTACACGCCGTTAAGCAGCAGAATCGCCAGATCCGACTGCACCGCCTTCCTGTCGAAGCTGTAATTGTTATTCAGGCCGCCCGATACCAGTCCCAGGGAAAGAAGCTCCCTTAGCGCCGGATAAACCCAGTTTGAAGCATTTTTGTTTTTTATCTCCCTATCCGGCAGGAAAAACCCTTGCTGGTTCAGGAATTGGCGGAACCGTTCGATTTTTCCAAGGTCCTTTTCTTTCTGGATATCCGCCGGCTCCAGGCCATTCGCAAGACAGTATGCGGCAATGGCTCCCGCCGAGCCTCCTGTGGCCGTTGCTGTCCCCAGAGTGCCTGCGCTTGAAGCAGCCAGTGAGGAATAGGATATTTTCGCTCCCGTCATGAGTAGATTATCCGCCTGAGAAGTAAGGAGGCAGCCTATGGGAATGCCGTATTGTGAAGGATTACCGGCATAGATGGAGCTCTGCCCGGCAAATTTGCCGATGTCCACCGGAAGTGAACCCATCGCTACGGTTTTGTCAAAGTAGGAATTCTCCAGCACCTCATTTGCGCTGAGTATATATAAGCCCTTGAAATGGCGCCCTTCTTCGGCATAGAATTCTTCGGCCGCTCTTTTGAACTTCCACCCCTTCAATTCCTCAAATCTTATGGAAAGAAACAGGGCAAGGTTTTTTGCTTCCCTGACGGCGGTATCGTATGCTTTTTTCAGCTTTAGAGGGTCCATTGGGTTTATATTGGCGATTTGCAGGCCTTGTATATTTATTGTACCGTCGTCGGTTTCCTGAATATGAAAATCACCGATCCGTGTATCGATATCCACAGGGTCATACTCGCCAAGCTTTTTATAAAAGTCGGCATCAACGTCTTTCATCAGCCTGGCCGCCCCGGATGCATCCGTTCCCGCCATTTCAAAATTCAGTTTTAAAGGAATATAGCTGTCTTTGAGATTCAAGTCTTCCGAGCCGGTGGTAAAAGGTACGTCACAGGCAGTCAGCAATTCGCCGTTCCGGGTTGCGTCAATAAAGACCTTTCCCTTTATTGTGCTTGCCGTGTCCTTTGTAATTAAATGCAGGGCTTCCAAGCTGTATCCCCTGATCTGGACTGAATCCAGCTTTGTATTGTATCTGACCTCAATATTCTTTTCGCTTTTGACAAGCTTGCTTACCTCCGTCTCATAATTCAGAGGTGAAAAGTTGCTGCCCAGTTTCGAGTAAAGTTCGGACAGGACTCCTCCGTTAAGGAGTCTGTTATTTGCATCATACGGGAGTTCCATATCGGTTAACAGACAACGTGTGACGATTCCCCCCAGATGATCCTCCTGTGAAATCAAAAGCGTCCTTGCTCCAAGCCTGGCTGCCGTTATGGCTGCCGCTATCCCGTCGGGTTCTTCGCCAAAGACTACGACGTCAAACTCATTGCCGGTGCTTTCCGATTGGTACAACACGACTTCGCCCTTGCTGCCGCCGTCAGCCCATTTGTTGTCAAGCACGGGCTTCAATGCAAACTGGTATACCAGAAAAAAAATTCCCAAGGCCAATACGAACCTGAATACAAACTCCTTTTTCATATGCCCCCCAGACGATAGAATAAAAGAGAAAAACGCAGGCAACCATACCCGCGTTTTAAAATGCTATGTACCGGCTTAAAACTTTCATTTCAAGCACTTGCTTTTATACCTACCGGATACTTATATTATATATCGGTAAGTCCGAAGCTTATCGTTAGTGCTTCATTTACCCTGTCCATAAGTTCGTCGTCAAGATGCCCGATTTTTTCCCTCAGGCGCTTTTTATCGATTGTCCTGATCTGTTCCATCAATATGACGGAATCTTTCAGCAGTCCATATTCCTGAGCGCTTATTTCGATGTGCGTCGGTAATTTCGCCTTGTTGATCTGAGAGGTTATCGCCGCTGCAATAACCGTCGGGCTGTATTTATTACCGATATCGTTCTGGACAACCAGAACAGGCCGCACACCTCCCTGCTCCGAGCCTACTACTGGACTGAGGTCTGCATAATAGATGTCTCCGCGTTTTATCAACACTTTTATTCCAACTCCTCAAGCCGTTCTTCGTAAATTTGCTGTTGGTCACAGTCCGCATCATAACACACTTCTGCAAGCTTGATATTGATTTCGGCCATCTCAAGATAGCCCTTCTTCATCCTGTCCATGATCTGGATCTTTCTTTTCTCCCTAATGTAAAGCCTCATGGCTTCTCTGACAAACTCGCTTCTGTTGGTTCTTTCAACAGAAACGATATTGTCGATTTCCTTTAATAAATTGTCCGGAAGACTTATTAATATTTTTCTCAATTCCGCCAAAATTAAAACCCCCACTTTCATTTTATGGGTGAAGCTTATAGGAAAAATAATCCAACCATTTCCGGCCTTGCAATACAAAAGTCTCCGGGGCATTGCACCCGCCCCGCCCAACTGCAGCGAAAGCTTAAACCATGTCAAAATGCGGCTTTTGCTGCAGTATCGATGATTGCCTTCGGGCAAATACCACAGGTCAAATCCCGGAAACTTCCAGCTCCACTAGATTCCAGGCTGATCCTGCCATGGCGGAATGCCCTCTAAACAGCATAAAAACGCTCCTTAGATATTCTTGCTTGGAGATGGTTAAATTATGTAGAGGATTTATCCTCCTGATTAATATTTATTTTAACGCCTATAGTATATATATAATTATATATGCATCAATATGCCTGGTCAAATTAAAATTTCGTTACGCCCTGTGGAAAAATGCACCAGCATCAAACGGGGACATTCTTCAACTTAGAAAGGAATACCCCTTGCCCGGAGAGATGTGTCCCTGCACAATCAAACGGGGACATTCCTCTACGCAAAAGGAATACCCCCTGCCCGGGGAGATGTGTCCCCGCACAATCAAACGGGGACATTCCTCTATGCAAAAGGAATACCCCCTGCTCGGAGAGGTGTGTCCCCGCACCTTTAAATCAAATAATTCAGCACATTGCATATTTTCCCGTTCTGTATGTATACTCTCGGTATTCTCTTGCCGATAATGCACAGCACTTCGTAGCTGATGGTCCCTATTGCCGAGGCAACCTCGCCTACACTGATCTCCTCCCCGCCCTGCCGGCCGAAAAGCACCGCCTCGTCTCCTACAGATACGGGATGCCTGGCATCCGTAACGTCGATCATGCATTGATCCATACATATTCTGCCCACTACAGGGACTTTTTCTCCGTTTACCAGCACCTGGCCCTTATTGGATAAAAGCCTGGTATAGCCGTCGGCATAGCCTATGGGTATGGTAGCGATCCTGCTTTCTCTTGCCGTTTTGAAGGTCCTTCCGTAGCTGATGCAGGTGTCCCTCTCCACATCCTTGACCAGGATGACGTTGGCTTTTAAAGTCATGGCCGGCTTAAGGCTGATCTTGTTCCTGTCCACCTCATCCGAGGGATAAATGCCGTACAGGATAATGCCCGGCCTTACCATGTCCAGATGCATTTCAGGGTATTCCATGATTCCGGCGCTGTTGCAGACATGCTTGACGGGTATGTGTACGCCCACCCTGCTCAATTCGCTGCAGATGCTCATGAACTTTTCAAACTGCATTTTCGTATAGCTTCTGTCCGCTTCATCCGCGGAAGCGAAATGGGAAAACAGTCCTTCGATGATTATATTTGGCAGCCTGCTTATTTCAAGCACATTTTTCACTGCGCTGTACCCAGGCATGAATCCGACTCTGGTCATTCCAGTGTCCACCTTCACATGGATCTTTATATTTCTCCCAAGCTTTACCGCAGCATTTGACAGTGCCTTGGCAAGATCATGGCTGAAAACCGTCTGGGTGACCTCGTTAAGTATGATTTCCTCTGCCCGCACCGGATCCGTATAGCTTAGAATCAATATAGGTACGTCAATTCCCAGCTTGCGCAGCTGTATGGCCTCATCCAGCATGGAAACCGCCAGCCGTGTGACCCCGTTGTCAAGCATGGTCCTTACGGTTTCAACGACCCCGTGTCCGTAAGCATCCGCTTTGACAGCACCCATGATTTCAGCTCTTTTGTTTGTTATTCTTCTTATTTCACGTACATTGTGGGCTATCGCATCCAGATCTATCTCAGCCCATGCACGGTTTAGCTTGTAATCCATAGCATCCCCTCAATTTCATAAAACGAATTAAATATATGCCATTGAATGCCCTGCTATGTCATCTTAGCAAAAAGGTATTCAATATAAGACGGCCATTGGTCGTCCGTCTATTTTGCTACCACAGATAGCATTCTGCGGACGCGCAATGCGCGCCCCTACACCTTTTCGTAGTCTTTTAGCATATAGGGCAGCTCTTCTATTATATCGCTGGCAATCATGCCGTGCATACCTTTTTTCCCCGCCGCGGCATCTCCGGCAGCACCATGGAGGTAAACCCCTGCGATCGCAGCCTCCGCAGGTTTTACTCCTTGACCCGCCAGTGAGACGATTATGCCGGCAAGCACGTCTCCCGCGCCGCCGGTCGCCATACCCGGATTCCCTGTGACATTTACATGGATTGTCCCATCGGGAAGCGCGACAACTGTCCTTGACCCTTTCAGCACAACAATGACGCCGTATCGCCGGGCAAACTCTGCCGCCACCTTCAGCCTGTCGTTCTGGACCTCCCGGATGCTTAATCCTGTGAGCCTTGCCATTTCTCCCGGATGGGGAGTAATAACAACCCCGGCTTTGCAGTCCCTTAACATGGAAGCATCCCTCGCCGCCGCATTCAGTGCGTCGGCGTCCAGTACCAGCGGAATCGGGCTTTCTCGGATAACCTTTCTTACAGCTTCCACGATTTCATCATTTAGCGATAATCCCGGTCCTATCGCTGCCGCGTCCATCCTGTTCATGGCCTTGACAATCTGGCCGCTGCAGGCGGCCGACAGACTTCCGCTGCCATTATCCTGCAAAGGCAGTATGATCGGCTCGGTAAGCTTTGTACTGTAAATCGTGCTTAAGCCGGCAGGCACGGCCACATACACAAGTCCGGAGCCGGTACGCATGGCAGCATTGGCAGCTAGACAGCCGGAACCGGTCATACCGGTGGAACCGGTGACAATCAGAACTTTTCCATAATCCCCCTTGCTGCTGTCGTTAGACCTTTTGGGGATTATATCCGTAACCTGCTCCCTGTCAATAACATGCATGTTGATGTTCGCACGTTCGACAGCTTCGGGCAGAATGCCGATGTCGGCAACGACAAGCCTTCCCGTCTGCTCACAGCCCGGATGCAATATCAAGCCCGGCTTGGGAAGGCAAAATGTAACCGTAACGGCTGCCTTGATACAGACGCCGGGCGTTTCCCCGGTCTCTCCGTTTACGCCCGAGGGAATGTCAATTGCAATTACACGTTTCTTTGAATGATTTACTGCTTCAATCACGGCTTTTGCAGCACCTTCAGGTCGTCCCCTGAAGCCTGTTCCGAAAATACCGTCGATTACCAGCTCCGAATCCTTAAGGCTTGCATCCAGCAGTGCAATTTGCCGCTCATCCGTCAGCTCTATCACTTCGATCCCCGTATTTGCAAGCCTGTCAAGATTGATACGGGCGTCGCCCGTTACCTCGTTTCTTTGCGCCAATAAAAACAAGGATGCTTTCGCACCCGCCGCATCAAGCATTCTTGCCGCTGCGAAGGCATCCCCGCCGTTATTGCCCTTACCTGCCAGGAGCAGAACGTTTCGTCCCAAAACACTGCCGCCGCACTGGTCTGCAATCTCTTCAACCACTCTGGCCGCGGCGTTCTCCATCAGTACAATGCCGGGAATTCCCAGTCTGTTGATGGCATAGGAGTCGATTTCATTCATTTGCTTTGGAGCCGCCAGTTTCATGTCTATTACCCCAATCCTTAAAAAAACTCCCTGTCCAGTCTTTCCAGCTCTTCTCCGCCCAACAGGTCGTGAAAATAGGAATAAATGTCGGTGTCGTCCTGGGACAGAGATGCCTTCTCATCGATATATGCCTTCAGCTTGCCGCGTTCCTCCTCAATGAGCTTTTCCAGTTCCTCTACGCGTTTCCTGTCGGATCCTATCTTGAGATAGATGAGGTTTACGGTATGCTCCAGCAGCTCAAGATTTGCATCCTTTTTCCTGCCAGGAAGAACGTCAAGTTCTTCCTCGATTTTCTTAAGCCTGTCATTTATGCGTTTTATATCCTTTTCACAAAATTCCATTTCCTTCGCCGCATCCGGGTCGTTTTTCTCAAAAACTGCCGGAGTCAGCTTGATGATCCTATCCATATGGACCTTTTTGCTTGCGGCGATTTCCTTTTGTTCAGCCGTCAGTCTTGCTTCCTCTTTCATGAGGTCTTTCAGTTTATCTTCAGCGACGGCTATCAGCGGCGTTTTCGGAGTATTTGCAAAAAGCCTGTTCCAACGCTCATCCAGTATGAGTAAGGAAATGTCGTTCCTGCGCAGCACCTTACTGTCAAACTTAGCCTTGCGCTTTTTTTTCAAAAAATCAAACATATATACCTCACAGTATCAAAAGCATTACTGTATAGTATATCGGACACCTGCGCGGTTATCTACACCTTATTGTATCATTCATGCACTATTCCGCATAAAATTCCCGCATCGCCGGAGCTCGCCCGGATAACACAGGTCATCCGGGGTCTTCCGCGCCTTCGGCATGAGCAAGCTTCAAGGCTGCGGCCACAAGTCCTGCCACTGCCCAGAAGATAAGCATGACTCTCTGGTAGAACCAGACATATTCAAAAAGGCTGACGACGAGTATCCCGGCAATTGATGCCGTTCCTGCGGCAAGCATGTTCCGTACCACGGCATCCTTTGATCTTTTGATGGACTTGACTGCCTTTTTAATCATACCGACGATATACCCTATAAATGCCAATGCCCCGACTGCGCCTGTTTCGATCCAGACCTGCAGAAAGACATTATGGCTGTGAATGGGCGTCTGCGCCGTATACTGGTACAAATTCCGGCTTAGCTTCATGAATACCTCATGGCCCAGGCCAAGACCGGTGACCCAGTAATCCTTAAACAGCGGCCAGACGGTTTTATAGATATTGATTCTGTACACAATGGAATCATCGGCCATGGGGTTGAGCAATGTCAACGCCCGCCGGGATATGGACTGCGGCAGGAAGGGAAAAGCCAGCACGCCTGCAAGGATAAGGATCGGGACGATAACCTTGTTTTTTAAGAAGGTGAACACCAGGATCACCACAGCGAAGCCTATCCAGGACGATCTTGAGCCTGTAAGGAGCAGCGCAGCCAGCGAAGGCACTGCCAGCGCCAGAAACAACAGCTTCTTCAATATTCCCCGGGAATAAAAGAAGACAGCTCCATAAAAAGGCAGCAGCATGATTAACGCTTCCGCATAATTATTGGGATTATCCAGGGTGGAATAGATTCTTCCAAGCATTCCTTCGTTCATGTCCAGATCCACCTGGGACGGATCGAGTGGGACACCCTGAATCTCCTGCCATATGCCATACAGCCCGCTTATGGTGAGGCCAACCAGAATAATTTCAATAACATCCGCCAACTGCCCGGGAGTGTTGATTGCGCTGGCAAGCAGCAGCACCAGCAGAAAGCAGGTAAGGTAAAAAACCAGAAACCGGAGGCTTAAGCCGGGGTAAAGAGAAAAAATTTCCGCAAGTACGACGGAGACCAGAAAGAGAAAGAGAAAAAGGTCAAAGGCCTTTAAGTACAGCTTGACTTTACTGTCGGTTACGGTTTTGAGAACCAGCAGGAGCAACAATACCAGCATAGCCGCCGTGCTATACAGATTGTTCCAGTATTGGTGGGGAACCACAAGGACGACGAACAAAAACAGCGAAATGCAAATATGCAGGTTATCGGTAATTTTTTTAAACAGGAGATAGGCAATACTTGCTTCAAACTGCGTCCGCCTTCTGACAAAGATTCCGCCAAGCACAGCGGAAGGCCAAGCGGCAAGCCGATCCAGCAGCCTGTAAATCCAGCTCTCTTTCCAGACGGACATGGAACGGCCGTCGCGGCCCAGAAAGCTGAAAATACTGCTGGAGGAAAACAGCAGCTTAAGCTTCCTGCCCAACCACTGCAGGATCTTATGCGTCGTACTATGCTTCCATAGTCCGGTTATAAATCCGACCAGCTTTACAATGCCGGTAAGAAACAGGCTATCATAATACACAGCTTTACTCCTCTATTTTTCTTATGTTCTGGATTCTGGTATAATAGGAGGCATTGCCCACCCTGATTTCGAACCATTTATTTACATAATAGTCCATATTGCTGAAGGTGATCCCATTGTTACTGTATACACCTTCTCCTTCGATAACAAGCTTGAGGGAAGCATACCCCTCCTTGGAGGATTTTACGACCTTGCCCTGGTCATTGGCCGAATAGATAATATCCGGGCCTACAACCACTTCTTTCACCTTGCCCAGGGCAGCTCCCACGACCCTGTCCTTCACAGTGTCCCCCGCCTTGATGCCCGCTCCTACGTAGGCTGGAACATCTTCGGTAAAGAAGGTCATTTCAATTTTGTCAGGCTTGGAAATGAGCGATATGGTATTTGACTTTCCGAACTTGTAATAGGCGCCCGCGATGGCTGCCAGCACAAGACACACCACCAGAAGATCAATAATGCTTATTTTTCCGAACAGCTTCCCTTTATCGTCAATAATCACGATACCATCTCCTTTGTATGATTTATCTTCCCGCAAGGGGATGTTTTTTATTTCCTTCCACAGGCAGATTCATATAAATTATAAGTTTTTTCCACCATTTTATCAAGATTGAATCTGCCTTCTACCGCTTTTAACGCATTGACTTTCAGGTTTTCCCTCATTTTTTCATCCTTCATTAGACGCCGGATGGCTTGCGCAAGTTCCCCGGCATTTCCATATTGCACAAGGATTCCGCAGCCGGTTTCGTCGTTGACAACATCGCTGTTGCCGCCCATATCCGTCGCTATCAGCGGCAGTCCGCCGGCCAGAGCCTCAAGTATCAAAAAGCTCAGGGCTTCGTGCTCCGAAGCATTGATATAAATATCGCTTCCATAAAACAGATTCTTGATATCGCTTCTGAAACCGGTGAAGACCACTTTATCTTCGAGCCCCAGCTGCGTCACCTGTTTTTTAACCTCTTCAAGCAGCGGTCCGTCTGCTGCAAGCACACATCGAAACGGCCTGTCGGCGATCCGGGACAATTCCGCAAGGGCGTTTACCAGGTAGGCATGTCCCTTGTCATGGGCAAACCTTGAGGCGCAAAGCAGTACAAATTCATCTGGAGAAATGCCGTATTCCTGCCTTAGGGTAGATTGGACAGGCTCTCTCCAATAGGCCGGGTCAACCGCATTGAACAACACTTCAATCTTCTTCCTGCTCATTCCGTTCCGGACAAGCATTTCCTTCCCCCTGTTGCAAACTGCTATAACGCGGGCCTCCAGGGAGGTTAATATCCGGTTGGAGACTCTTGTGATAAAATCATTTTTTAAGATAAAATGGTTTGTGTAGATCACCTTGACGGAAGGATTGAAAATCCGGGAAAGCAAAGCGATATAATTTTCCCTCAGATAATGCGTATGAATCAGGTCGATGGAAAGCTTTCTGCAGAGAGCGGAAAGCTCCCGTGCGGCTTTCAGGTCATATCTGTTCCGCATGACCACGCGGAAGGTGTCCACGCCCAGCCCCTTTAGCTTTTCCACCAGCATTCCGTCTTCATTGTACGCAAAATACGCCTTTATCTTTTTATTATCAAGCCTCGCTATAAGGGATTCCACATACCTTTCGGTACCGGCTTTTCCCGCATGATTCAAGACATATAGCACTTTCAGCAAAAATTGCCACCTCCTTTAGCACTGACGGAAATATAACTTCCGGTGCTCCTTACTTCCCAAACATTATATCATTTGCATTTCCCTTTTGCCATGTTAAAATAAAAGGGGAGTACATTTAAAGGACCAAAGCATTTTACAGCATCTAAATAAGGAGGAGGCAGCTATGCTGGAAGCGTTCAAGTCCATAAGCTTAAAGAAAAGCTCCGGCTCGCCCTTATACAGTCAGTTGTATGACAGGCTGAAGCAAATGGTGGAAGCCGGTATTTTGCTGCCTGACATGAAGCTGCCTTCGGTGCGCAGCATGGCGGAAATTCTGGGGATTAACCAGATTACGGTGGTTACTGCCTTCAAACAGCTTGAAAATGAAGGTTTCGTCTATAAAAAGCCGGGCAGCGGCACCTTTGTTTCGGATATCGTGATGAAGTCGGCTGAGAAGGCCGAAAGCAGCTCAAGTCCTCTTCATGACGAATTATATCCGCAGGAGGATCCGACCTCCATAAGCAGCGAAATGATCAGCCTGGACCAGAATACCATTAATTTCGCCAGCGCTACTCCCACGCCCGATTTATTCCCTGTGGACAATTTCAAGCTGGCATTGAATGAAGTGCTGGAAAGAGATAAGGGAAACGCTTTCAGCTACCAGGACAGCCACGGGTACCTTCCCTTAAGGGAATCCGTTTCCGGCCTCCTTAAGAATTCAGACCTGGAGTTCTCCCTGGATAATATCCAGATCATTTCCGGCGCCCAGCAGGGCCTGGATTTGATTTCCAAGGCGCTTTTGCGCCAGGGCGACCACATCATAACCGAAAGCCCTACCTATACCGGAGCTATCGCTCTTTTCAAGTCAAGAGGGGCCCGCATCCTGGATGTGCAAATGGATACGGACGGACCGGACTTAAGCCTGCTGGACTATAATCTTAAGCAATACAGGCCCCGCATCATTTATACCATTCCGTCCTTCCAGAATCCCACCGGCAGATCCTATTCCATGGAAAAAAGGCTGGCGGTACTGGAACTGGCCGAACTGTACAACTGCTATATCATCGAAGACGACTATGTAAGCGACCTGGATTTTGAAGGCCGTGGCTATAAGCCGTTAAAGATCCTTGACAAATACAACCGCGTCATTTTTATCAAGAGTTTTTCCAAAATATTCATGCCAGGTCTCAGGCTCGGTTTCATGATCGTCCCGTCGGTCCTTACAGAAAACCTGCTTGCTGCAAAGCACATCACCGACATATCAACGTCGGGGCTTATACAGCGGGCTTTTGACCTTTATATCCGCAAAGGTTACTGGGACAAGCATTTCAACTTCATGTACAAAATCTATAAGGAAAGATATGAGAAAAGCACTCAGGCTTTAAGCCGGTGTCTGGGCAGCAATTTCAGCTTTACAGAGCCCGGCGGGGGCCTGAACCTGTGGCTGGGCCTTCCATACGGTTTTCCTGCAAATACCCTTATAAAGCATGCCGCAGACCATAACATCGTTTTTGCGCCGGGAAGGATTTTTTACAGCGGCAACGCGCCCCAGACGCTGAACAATATCAGGCTCAGCTTTGCGGCAGTATATACCGAGCAGATAGAAGCCGGGATCGAAAAGCTGTGCTACCTCATGAACCAGCTCCAAAATGCGGATTTGTCCCGGAGGAATGTTCCGATATTGTAATGCTTGATTCAAATGCCGCCCATCAAATCCATAACCTGTACAAGGGCCGGCATGGCGCCCTGTGCCCCTTTCCCGGTTGTAGACAGGGATGCCGTGGCATTGGCATAAGCCCCGCACTCTCCAAGGTCCAGGCCATTGGACAGCGCATATGCAAATCCGGCATTGAAGGAATCACCGGCAGCTGTCGTATCAACTACTTTCACATCATATGCAGGAGAATGAATGAAGCTATCGCGATTAATCAAATATGCGCCCCTTTTCCCCGCTTTGGCGATAACTGTCCCTGTCCCCCTATCAAGAAGAATTCCTGCCGCCGCCTTCAAATCCGCTTCATTTTTAATTTGCCTGCCTGTTAATATCTCCAGTTCGGTCTCATTGGGAGTAATATAATCAAGGCTTTTAAAAATCTCGTCCGGCAATGCCACGGCAGGCGCCGGATCCAGGATCACAAGCTTTCCCAGCCCTTTTAGCAATTTAACGGTATGGCAGACTGTCTCCAGCGGAATTTCAAGCTGCAGAAGAAAAATGTCGCAGCTGCGTATCATATCAAGCCTGCTGTCAATATACCCGCAGTCTACC
This sequence comes from Bacillota bacterium, assembly GCA_023426125.1. Lineage (GTDB taxonomy): Bacteria > Bacillota > Clostridia > Acetivibrionales > DTU013 > MnB-11. Next base: position 172,509 of record JAFABI010000060.1, on the reverse strand, counting down.
TTGCCATTTGCGCCCGGAATAATGATGATACGGTTTTCCCCTGAGGCTTCCACCTCAATGACCGCAATCCCTGAAGCCATATCTTTTTCCGCTTCTATTCCGGCAGAGCCTACGCCCGCTTTTTCGAGCATTTTCAGGTATTGTCGGCCATACAGGTCGTCACCGAGCTTTCCTATCATTTGTACATCTGCTCCCAGTTTCCCCAGGGCAACTGCCTGATTTGCACCTTTTCCCCCGGGATAGGTGGCAAAATCCCTTCCTCGTATCGTCTCACCCGGCTTGGGGAACCGGTCAACAACAGCGACAAGATCCGTATTCAGACTGCCAATAACACATAGCTTTTTCATTTTTTATCTCCGTTCCTTTCGTTTCTTATATGTAACCGTTTACACACAACAGGCAGAAATCTCATACCCCCTTTGTCGAATTTCGAAGGATGAGCCCGGGCCGGATGTTGATTTCCCTGGGGCCCCCCGAATACCTGCCCTCCAGCCTGTCAAACAACAGCCGCGAGGCATTTTCCCCGAATTCCACCGGATTGTTGGTAACCGTTGTAAGCCCCGGCCTGCTCAAAGCAGCAAATTCAATATTGTCCATCCCTGTCAGCGATATATTCTCCGGAATCCTTACGCCTCCTTCGTTAAAGGCAAGCATGATCCCCATGGCAATCAGGTCATTGGCTGCACAGATCGCCGTAGGCTTCTTTTTCAAGGAGGAGAAATATTTGCCCGCCTTATAGCCGGCATCCATGGAAAAGCCCATTTCAAAACTCAAATCCTCCTGCACGCCCATCCCCTGTTCTGCCAGAGCCTTTACAAAGCCTTGCTTCCGCCTCAGGTTGATGACTGACTCCGCCGGCCCTCCGGCATAGGCAATATCCCTGTGGCCCAGCTCCATCAGATGTCTGGCTGCAATATACAGGCCGCCGCCTTTTAAACTATGTACGGTATCAAAGGAGATATCCTCATAGGAATTCAGCAAAACCACCGGGCTTTTAACCCGTCCAAGCTTTTCCACTACCGGTTCGCAGGTATTGATGGAGCAAAGCAGCAAACCGTCGGCATTGATATCGCCGGACATTTCTACCGCGGCTATTTCTTCTTCCTGCTTCTCATTGGTATTATAGAGGATAACACTATAGTCTTTTTCATGGACAAACGCCTGGACTGCTTTGTACATGGCGGAATAAAAAGGGTTGCAGATATCCGGCACCACCAGCATGATCTGCCGGGAGCGCCTGCTTTTCAATCCCTGTGCAATTCTATCCGGCTTGTACTCCAGTAAGCCGATGGCCTTTTTTATTTTGAGTGCGGTTTCCCCGTCAACATAGCCGGAGCTGTTGATGTATCTGGATACGGTAGCAATGGAGACACCTGCCGACCTGGCTACATCTCTTATGGTAGGCTTTTCTGATTTATTCAAGCGCTGTCCTCCTGTCGTATGGAAACGGTTACATATCCATTATAATTGCTGAACCGGGATATTGTCAATATCGTAATGTCCGTCGGCCTTTGTCAGACATCAACCCCTTTAAGCCGTAAAGTATTTATGAAAATACGGTAAAGGGAGTGTCTTCTAAATGCTTTTCTACCGATACATGCATTAGGATGCGTGTATCGGGGTTATGCAAAAAGGGCTGTCCATTATTGGATAGCCCTTTTTTAAAACTTTTTATCACTGGATATCGATTTTCCTCTTTCGTTCCTTTCCAGCTTCCGCCTTGGGTATGTTAATCGTAAGGATACCGTCGTTATATTTTGCCGTGACATCCTCATGCTTTACATTTTCCACATAAAAGCTTCTGCCGAAGGAGCCATACCTTCTTTCCTTCCGGATGTAGTTATCCCTTTCTTCGTTGATCTCCTCATTACGCTCCACAGAAATCGTAAGCGTATCGTCCCTGAGATCCAGCTTGATGTCTTCCTTTTTTATTCCGGGCAGCTCCGCATCAATGATATATTCCTTCTCGGTTTCTCTGATGTCGGCCTTCATGGAGTTCCCCGACCCGGAAAATACAGCCGGGAAGGAGTCGTCAAAAAAGCTGTCGAAGATGCTCCTCATATCCCAGAAGTTATTTCTGCCTGTCAATGCGTTTCCTCTTTTGTTATATGGGGTAAGACCAAACATGCAAAACACCTCCATTTGATTTTTTGTTCATTTTAGTCTTTGACTTTCTTTGACCTTGTAATTTATTTATATCATATTCTATGCAAAGAAAGCAAAATCTGATTTTGACTTTCTTTGACCTATAGGCCCGGTTTTCGTTCTTCAGACCCATTTATGACAGATTTACTCAAAATATCTTTCCTTTTCAATGTTTTTTGAAGCCTGCCAGTTTTAGTATTTCGTTCTTTTCCAGCACGCCGGCAAGAACCATCAGAAACAATCCGGCAAAGACGTCACATGCCAGGGCAAGAAGTATTTTCACCCACCCGGCCAGGGCAAACAGCTCGAAAAAACTGTAAAAATACCTCCCCGCAAAAACCATTGCAACGCCGACCATTCCCGGCTTCAGTATCCAGTTTTTCAAATCGGGCGGCATTCCGGTTATTTTATTAATTGTAAACATATTGATTACCGCTGTGACCGCAGAACTGGCAATCAGCCCCCAGACATAGCTTTGAATCCCGTAGACCGGTATCAGGAAATACACAAAGGCAATTCTTATCGCCGACCCGACCATTGTATTCCTTAAAAGTACCGCCTGCCTGCCAAGACCGTTCAGTACCCCGGTGAGGGTTTGCTGAAGATAGGCGAATACACAGGAAAAGGAGAGCAAATAAAGTATGTCGCCGATTTTCTCCCGCCGGTAAACAATGCTGCCGATTTCCTCAGGATAAATCATAAATACGGCGGTAAAAATAAACCCCATAATAAAGGTGATCTGGATGGATTTTGATATTCTGTAGTTGACAGACTTGAAATTTCTCAGGGATACGGCTTCGGAAATAGCAGGCACAAGGGTGGTTGCCAGTGACGAAGTGACCATCGACGGGAAGTAAATCAACGGCAGCGCCATACCCGTAAGCCTTCCGTAGGTTTCCATGCTGCTGGTATAGTCTAGTCCGCCGGCTACAAGCATCCATGGGATAAGCAAATATTCCACCGTCGACATGATGGAGGTTACAAACCGGTTTGCCGATACGGGAACTGCAGTTTTCACCAGCTCGATGATGATCTTGCGTTTTCTTATGAAGCCCGCCCGCGAAACGCCCTTCCTTTCCTTTTTCCGTCTCCAGTTGTATACTACTGCCAGAACTGCCAGATTGGCGATTTCGCCCAGGGCCATCCCGGCAGTAGCAACAGCGCAAGCATATTCCAGACCTGAATTAACAAAATGTCCGGCAAGAAGAATCACCAGGCCGATTTTTACAATCTGCTCGGCGATTTGCGACACCGCCGTGGGAACAACCCTTTGTATCCCATAGAAATAGCCTTTTAATGCAGAAGCCGCCGCAATAACCGGGATGCAGGGAATCAGCAGCAAAAGCGAGGAATAAGTCCTGCGGTCCTTAATAATCAATTCGGTTATCAGCCCCAGGTTTAGATACATAACGGCCGATACAGCCAGCCCTGCGGTTATTACGATAAGTAAGGCGCATTTGGTAATCCTCCGGACATTGATATTATGTCCCAGAGCCAGTTCGCCGGCTGTCATCTTTGAAACGCCGATGGAAATCCCCGAGGTCAGCGTGAGTATGATCAATGAATAAACAGGGGCAATCACCTGAAAAAGGCCCATGCCTTCGGCGCCGATAAGATTGGACAAATAGATCCTGTATACAAATCCGAAAATCCTGACCACAAAGCCGGCAAGCATAAGTATTATGGCGCCGCTGACAAAGGTTCTGCTCCTCATGCACCCTCCTTGATAAGGTTAGGGGGGACATGCCTCTCATGTAGCGTTTGGAGGCCGGACTTTGAAGTATTTTTTCGAAGCCCATCCGTCGTTTTAACTCCCGGCATCTCACTTCATTCACCCGGAAATAAGGAATGTCCCCTTTTGAATTCCTTACTTTTATAGATATTTCCCGGATGAATTTATATGCTTTATTTTTATGGGATTTTCAGTATCTATTTAATTGCTTACCCTTCTTAACGCTTTCTTCTTCAATCTGTCATGACGTTTTTTAAGCTCCGCAAAACAGGCTTTGTCCCTGAGATTTGCCTGCAGGCTCAGCTCCATGGCCTTTTCAATAATTTCCAGGGCCCTGGCCGCATTCTTCTCCTTGTGCTCATAATACATGGCCATTTCAATCATAGGGAAGAGGTAGAAACCACTGGAACCTTTCAGCATAGCTTCCCAGTGTTTCAGGGCTTTTGCATAATTGCCGCTTCTTTTGTAAATTCCCGTCAGCTGCTTGACTGCGGCCGCTTTTACCGTAAAATTCTCAGACCTGGCGCAAAATTCATAGCAATGGATCACACTGTCCTGCTCGCCATTTTTTTGGAATATTTTTCCCAGTCCCAGCAATTCCTGCTCACAGGAAGACTCTGAAACCGGATTTTCCAGCATGACAGTTATTTTTGAAAGAAGGGAAACCATGGATAAGATGTCCAATTCGTTATGCTTGACAACCTTCCTGATATCGGTAGCATCCCTGTCTTCAAGGTATTTGAAATAAACCGCAGGGATCATGGAACCCGGGATATCATCGGTTCTTTTCTCTCCCAATACATTTTCCTCAAGAGACGACAGCCTGCAGCTTTCAAGCTTGAGACCCCATATCCTGCGGGAGGGGAACAAAAGGTCGATGTGTACTGGCGAGCTTAAGGCAGGCCTTATTCTGTTGGAAATGAACCTACCCTGCAAAAGGTTCCAGTCAAAGGCTTTGCCGTTAAAGGTGACCAGTCCTTCAAATTCCGGAAGCAGCCGGTTAAGCTCCAGAAGCATCGCAGCTTCTTCATTGTAATCCCGCATGAAAAACTGCCTTATCCGGAAGGAGTCCTCCTGGAAATAACCGACACCAACAAGAAAGGCCACTGTTCCCGCTCCTCCCGAAAGCCCTGTCGTCTCGGTATCAAGAAACAGCAGCTTTTCCGCTGCAAGGGCTCCGGTACCATCATCGGGGCACAGCCTTAAAAGGCTCTGGCCACTTATTCTCAGGGCTGATTCCAGACGACAGCCTCCATGCACGCTGCTTACCGGATATCTGGTTTCCACGCAATAGAAAGCCCCTGCCTCATTGCAACATACGGCTCCGGGAATGAAGTCCCGTATCGTATCCAATGATTCGGCCGCTTCACAGCTTGCTTTTTTTATGCTGTTTTCCTTATAGAGTCCCAGCTTGCTTCTTAAATCCATGGTTTGAACCTTTTTGACACGAATGTGTAAAATATATATCCTGGCATTATCCTAAATCGCCCCCAGTACACCATCGATCAGCTTCAGCGTCAGCGCCTTGGGATCCCCGCTCCCGGAGAATTCGTTCAAAGGCCCGACGCATGAGGGGCACCCGCTTTCGCAGCTGCAATTCTCCACCATCCGCCGGGTTGTCGTAAACAGCTCATTGTGGAGCTCATACAGCTTTTCGCTGAAGCCTACTCCACCGGGGTAGCTATCATAAATGTATACTGTAGGTCTTTGGGTAAAAGTTGACCTCACCTGATGGACGACCCGGATGTCACCGGGATCGCACATAAGATAAATGGGAGCTGAATTTGCCAGCAGATTGGAAAGCCCCAGCAAGCCGTTCTGCATATCCGACTGGGACATGCGCTCCGGCATGGCTTCCGGCAGGCTTACCCAATAAGAGGTGGTGTGCATTTCCAGGTCGGGCAGGTCCACCGGCCCCGCCCCTATATTCTCATGGGTATGCAGCTTTATCTTTTTGAACATGGTCACCAGGGCATTCACCGTTACCTCGCCGCAATTCCTAGAAATACCGCCTTTTTCGTCTTCCCTGAACACGTCGATGACCTTTAGGTCCACCGACAGCTGAGAATCGGTATAATAGTCCACATCCACCTTTCGGACATAGGCCTTCTTGTCGTCGAAATCCAGTTTCTCCACTTGATACTGCTGGCCCTCGTGGATGTATATGGCTTCCTCGTGGAGCAGCATCGGCGCACTGAAGCGGTCTGTCTCCCCGATCACCCTCCGGTGGGGGTCTGAAATATCAATAATAATAAAGTTTTCGTTTGCCGCGCTTCGCAGGGAAATCTCCTCCGCCGGGAAAACATCGGACATCCAGTGCCACCTGTTCCCTACGTGCCGGATCAGCCTTGCCTCTTCCATGTAGGACAGTATTTCCCCTGTGGTCTCCACGCCAAATTTCTCTCCGTCTTCAAAAGGAAGCTCAAAGGCTGCGCATTTCATGTGGTTGTATAAAATAATCAGGTTGTCGGGGTTAATCAAGCCATTTTCCGGGCTTTTGCCGAAAAAGTAATCCGGATTACTCACGATATACTGGTCCAGTGGACTGCTGCTGGCTACCATGAAGGTAACGGACACGCCGCTGCGCCGTCCCGCCCGGCCCGCCTGCTGCCAGGTACTGGCGATTGTGCCGGGATATCCGCAGATGATGCATGCTTCCAGAGCACCTATGTCGATACCCAACTCCAGTGCATTGGTGGATACGACGCCCGTGATGCTTCCGTTTCTCAATCCCCGTTCGATTTCACGCCTGAGATTTGGCAGATAGCCTCCCCTGTAACCCCGCACCTTGTTTTCTCCGCCTGCTTTGCCGTGGAATATCTCCTTCAGATAAGTAACCATCACTTCGACATTCAGTCGGCTCCGTGTAAATACGATGGTCTGGATATCGTTGCGGATAAGGGTTTCAGAAAGGTTCTTCGCCTCCAGCAGGCTGCTTTTCCTTATTCCCAGTTCCTTATTGACCAGCGGCGGATTATAGAATATGACATGCCTTTTCCCCGATGGCGCGCCGTTGTTATCAACCAGCTTTATATCCGCGCCCGTTATGCGGGATGCCAGCTCCGCCGGATTGGCAATTGTCGCCGAACAGCAGATGAATTGGGGCTTTGAACCGTAGAAATCACAAATCCTTCGCAACCGCCGGATGGTGTTTGCCAGATGGCTTCCAAAAACGCCCCTGTAATGGTGTATCTCGTCGATCACAATAAATTTCAGGTTCTCAAACAGCTTCGTCCACTTGGTATGGTGGGGAAGTATCCCGCTGTGGAGCATGTCCGGATTTGTCACAACAATATGTCCAGCCTGGCGTATGGCTTTCCGTGCCGACTGGGGAGTATCCCCGTCATATGTAAAGGTTTTGACATCTACTCCCGCCTCCGTTATAAGCTCGTGCAGTTCGGTGGTTTGATCCTGGGATAAGGCTTTGGTAGGAAACAGAAATATTGCTCTTGAGTCTTCATCCTTCAGAATCGCATCCAGCACCGGCACGTTGTAACAGAGGGTTTTCCCGGAGGCGGTGGGAGTAACTACAACAATATCATTTCCCGCATTGACCTTGCTTATTGCACTTGCCTGATGGGAGTACAGCTTCCGGACTCCCCTGCGCAGCAGCGCTTCCTTGATCCTCTCATCCATAAAACAGGGAAAGTCGGCATAAACAGCCTCTCTGGCAGGTATCTCCACCCAGGAAGTGATATTTTTCATGATCCTCTCGGAAGCTTTGAAGTACTCCAGCATTTGATCCAGATTCATTGGTACGCCCCCACGAACATATATTCCGTATTTATTGTAATATGGAATTGTGTTTTTTACAAGTAGAAATGGATATAGGAGACGCTGTAAAAAAATTATGGCATAGAAAATCTGCAGGGGCGGCTACTGGCCGTCCGCCCCATGGTATCAAGAATCACTGGATGCCGCATGGTATTTATGCCCATCGATTACATTTATGCGGACGCGCAATGCGCGCCCCTACAGAGCATTTCGCCATAAAAATTTCACAGCATCGGATACAGGAAAATAAGCACTATGCATTGCCAATTCTGTTCTTTTCTCTGTTATTGCAGTTTACAGCTTTATATTCACATACCGGCCCTTTTCCTGATTTCCGGATGACTGTAACTGAGCGGGATTGTTTTGGGATTCTGTCTGTATCGTTTCAGAGCTTCCCGGATTTTTCACAATTTCTGCCGAAAGCTTTTCACCTTCCGGATCCGATAATTGCCCTCCCCGGTTGACTGCTTCCGCCCCATCTTTCTTTTCCTCATCCCCTGCTTCTCCGGATTTTTCCAATGCTTTATCGATGTCGGAAATTTGAGCCATCATATCCGCGGAGGCAGTATTGATACGATCATTCAATGCTGCAAGCTCCGCCTCTTTTTTCTCTGTGGAGCCTCCTCTTGCTTTATCCATCTTTATTTCGCCCTCTAATACGCCAGCCTTGCCTTCCATACCGTTCTTCACGGACCGGACTGTTTTCGCCTGCTTCATCGAAGTGTCGGCATTGATAATCCCCTGCATGGCAGCTGTTTTCATGACACCGGATTTTTCTCCCTCGGTTTCTCCCGGCGCTAAATCCTGACTTTCCGAAGCGGCAGCTGCTTTTTCCCGTTTTTCCTGCTGAATTTCAATTTTTCTCTGCATCGCCTGCCTGTTCAGATCCTGAAGCTGCTGCTGCAATTCCTTCCGCTTGTCCGTTTTTACTTCCAGGGACATCTTGTCATTATTTGAGAGGTTTTGCAATTGCTTTTGCACATTTGCTATTTGATTCTGAATCGCTTTCAGGCGGCTGTCCTGATTTACGCTGTCTGTACTCTGCAGCCGACTATAATTGGTAGAATCGGTTCCCGTACTGTTTGTAATTTGCATGATGAAATCCTCCTTTCCCTGATGAATATATCGGATAACAAGGGTAAATCATAAACTCTTTTTTCCCTTGTTTCAAAGCTTAACGGGCAAAACCAATTGAGACATAAAGCAATATTATCCGGCGGTTTGGGTGCAGCCCCACACACAAGGAACAAATCGGACTGCATTTCCGTCAAAGAGGTGGCGCAAAAAAGGGGAGCACCGCATCTCGGGCGTGATCCGGTCCAGCAAGGTGTGGGAAATCTCCGGGGACGCCAAGCAATGAAGGAGGGATCTGTATGAAACGCCTCATATCCATGCTTTTAGCAACCGCAATGCTGTCCGGTCTGCCAGCCTGCAGCCAGTCGGGCAAGCTGACGGGAGCCGACCTTGTTGCCGCGCCGGTATATCCCAAAGGGATTGACTTTGAGGATTCGGACAAGCTGCGGGAGCTGCGGGAAAACAATCCTGTAAGTGAGGATACTGTGAATGCTGTTAACCAATTCTCCTATGACACCGCAGCACAGATATTGAAGGGAAGAGGAACAAACAGCTGTTATTCGCCGCTGAGCTTGTACTATGCCCTGGCGCTGGCGGCAACCGGAGCCGGGGATACCACCAGGGACGAGCTGCTGGCCCTTTTGGGTGCTGAGGATACAGCCGGCCTGTCGGAACAATGCGGCTATCTTTACCGCCTGCTCTATGCCAACAACGGGATTTCCAGGCTGAAGACCGCCAATTCGCTGTGGCTTGACGATGAAATGGACGGGCAGAAAATTGCCTTTAAGGACAGCTATGTCAAAAATGCCACCGAGTATTTTTACGCTTCCCTCTTTACCGTCGATTTTGCCGACGGGAACACCGGCAAGGCAATGGGCCAATGGATCTCGGAGAACACGGAGGGCACCCTTTCCCCCGAATTCCAAACAAATGCCGAACAAATCATGAGTATTCTCAACACGGTTTACTTCTACGACCAATGGATTGACCGTTTCAATACAAAAAATACCAAAAAGGATGCCTTCTATCCTGGAAGCGGCCAGGAAGTTGTCTGCGATTTTATGAATATGACTTATGGATCGCACGGTTTCAGCAGGGGCGACGGATATACCCGGTCCTCGTTAGGTCTGAAAGAAAGCGGCGGCATGGTATTCATCCTGCCGGATGAAGGCGTTGCCGTCGCGGACCTGCTGGCTTCTCCTCAAAAGCTTGAGGAGATATTCACCAAGGGCGAAGGCAAAAACGGAGAGGTTGTCTGGAGCGTCCCCAAGTTCAAATACGGCTCCAGCTTCGATCTGACTGACGTGATGAAAGCATTAGGCGTTACCTCCGCCTTTTCTTTGGACCGCGCCGATTTCTCCGGCATAACCGACGCCCCTGCGTTTATTTCCGGAGTAAAGCAGGAAACCCATATTTCCATAGATGAAAACGGCGTGGAGGCGTCCGCATTTACAAGGATTGACTATACCGGCGCCGCAATGCCCGAAGACAAAGCAGAAATGATTCTCAACCGCCCCTTCATTTACGGCATTACAGCCTCTAACGGAGCATTGCTGTTTGTGGGCGTATGTATGAACCCTGCTTTATGAAAAATGACACGTTTTGATACAAGGAGAAGTTTCTGCGACTCATAATCGATGATGATAGAAATCCTTGTCTCTGCAACTGATGGGCGGACGGCCAATGACCGCCCCTATGGAAGTGTCATTGCGAGCGAATGCAATGGAAGGCAGCAATCCCAACGATGTGATCCTGGTTAAAAGCTAAGATTGCCACGTCGCTGGCTTCTCGCAAGGACAGGCATAAACAGGCTAAGTATCGTCGCAGTGCTTCATTTTGTGCGGCATGCCTTTTAAGCCGGCGGCATGCCGGCATATTCCTGCAGCAATTGAACAATTTCCTGCGGGGAATCCATCGTAAATACCTTTTCCTTAATGCCGGCGGAATTCGGCAGACCCTTCAAATACCAGGCAATATGCTTGCGCATTTCACAAATGCCCGTGCGCCCGCCTTTCAGCGTAACCAGCATTTCCATATGCCTGACGATCATCGCCGTCTTTTCCTTCACGTCCGGCTCAGGCAAAAGCTCCCCGGTGTCCAGATAATGCCTGACCCTTTTAAAAATCCACGGGTTGCCCTGGGCGCCCCTGCCTACCATGACCGCGTCACAGCCGGTATACTCCAGCATATGTGCCGCATCTTCCGGCTTGAAGATATCTCCGTTCCCGATGACAGGTATAGCCACAGCCTTTTTCACATCCCTGATAATGCTCCAATCGGCTTTGCCGCTGTAAAACTGCTCACGGGTCCTCCCATGCACCGCAACCGCACTTGCACCATATTTTTCGGCGGTCACTGCAAGCTCAACCGCATTGACGTGCTCGTCGTCCCAGCCCTTGCGGATTTTAACCGTTACAGGCTTCTCCGAAGCAGCGGACACCGCTTTTATGATTTCCCCCGCCAGCTCCGGTTTAAGCATTAAGGCGCTCCCTTCCCCGTTTTTTGTTATCTTGGGAGTCGGACAGCCCATGTTAATGTCAATCAGGGCAGCATCGGAATCATTCAGCCTCCGGGCAATGGATGCCAATATTTCCGGGTCGGACCCGAATATTTGCACGCCTGCGGGTTTTTCCGCTTCGTCCAGTTCGGTAAGCATATGGCTTTTACGATCATTATAATGCATGCCCTTGGCGCTGACCATTTCGGTATACACAAACCCGCAGCCCTGCTCTCTGCACAGGATTCTAAAGGGCATGTCCGTCACTCCCGCCATGGGCGCCAGAAACACATTGTTGTTAAACTGCAGCTTTCCTATTCTCATTGGTTCTCCATTCATCGGAATCCTGATCTTTAGATATTTTAACACATCTGACCGGAATAAATCCATAAAGTACTTACCCTGCTTTTTACGTAGAGAGGGTAATTTTTGCAAACAAAATGATAATCCGTGGAAAGCAGTGCCGGCATTCCTGTTGTATGATAATAACGAGGCGGCATCCGATGTCATAACGGGACTTCACTGTACTGCTTCATCACGGACAAATAAATAATCTCATGAAAAGAAAGGCGGGCTATCAATGAAAAACCTTGACCCTGAATTCCTGAAAATCGCTGCATACCTGGAAAGCGCCCGGAAACCCGATTTCAACAACCTGTTGAGGGTATTGGAGCACAGCCGGCCTGACCGCCCCACCTTATTTGAATTTTTTCTTTACGAGGGGCTTTACAAAAAGCTGGCAGGTACGAGTCCCGACAGTAACTATAAAGGTCTTGAACAGTGGAAAATCGCAATTAAAGCCTATACAAACGCCGGATATGATTATACAACCGTACTTGGGTCCGATTTCAGCTTTCCCACCGAAAGGCACCAGGACAAGAAAACAATATCCCTGAACGAGGGAGCCGTCATCTATGACCGTGAAAGCTTCAAACAGTATCCCTGGCCCGATCCCGACAGTTTTGACTACTCTCGCCTGGACGCCCTTGCCCCGGATTTGCCCAAAGGTATGAAACTCATTGTCTGGGGGCCCGGGGGAGTACTGGAAAACGTTATTTCCCTGACCGGCTATGATACCTTATGCTACCTTTCCGCTGACGATCCGGAGCTTGTCCGGAATATATTCGATGAAGTCGGTTCAAGGCTGGTCAGATATTATGAACTCAGCGCTCCGTATACATCGGTAGGCGCGCTGATATCCAATGACGACTGGGGTTTTAACACCCAGACCATGCTGTCGGTTCCGGAAATGCGCAAATATGTATTTCCATGGCATAGAAAAATCGTCAAGACAATCCATGCAGCCGGCAAGCCTGCCATATTACACTCCTGCGGGCAACTGGGGGATGTCATGGACGATATCATCGACGATATGAAGTTTGACGCCAAGCATTCCTATGAAGACAACATCCTGCCGGTGGAGCAGGCCTATGACCGGTGGGGAGGCAGAATAGCAATCTTCGGAGGAATCGGTATGGACTTCCTCTGCCGGTCGACTCCCGAAGAGGTTTACAGGCGTTCCTGCGGCATGCTTGAAAAAGCATCGCTGAAGGGCAGCTATGCGCTTGGTTCCGGCAACAGCATACCCTATTATGTCCCTGACGAAAATTATCTGGCAATGATCTCGGCCGTAAGATAAGAAAGCACCGGAGAAAAAAGCGCCGCCGATTTGGTATACGCTTTAGTTGTAAGGGACAAACATTGCCCTTGGAATCATCCGACTTATTTGAAAGGCGGGAGAATATGAATATTTCTAAAAATGAATCCGGTATTCTTGGCAGTGCATCCGCTGATAATATATAAAAGGAAAGGATTATCCAGCCCCTGTTTTGTAAAAAGCTATCTATTCCAGCTAAATAAGCATTCCTCTGGACTGTAAAATCACCAAGGTTAGAAAAGCAGCCGCGAGAAGAGAGGCCACATAATCCTTTGAATTAAATTCCAGTTCGGCCATTTTCGTACGGTTGTTTCCACCGCTGTAGCATCTGGCTTCCATGGCCATCGCAAGTTCGCTGGCTCTCCTGAAAGTACCGACAAACAAAGGAATTAATAAAGGAAGCATGCTTTTTGCCCGTTTTATCGGGCTTCCGCTGGAAAAATTCGCACCCCTTGCGATTTGAGCCTTGGATATTTTATCGATTTCTTCGGCAAAGGTCGGTATAAAACCTATCGTGAGGTTAAACATCAGCGCGATTTCATGCGTTCGTACACCCATTTTTTTCAAAGGGCTCAAAAGTTTTTCCAATCCATCGGTAAGTTTGATCGGTTTAGTCGTCAAGGTCAGCATGATTGTTCCGATAATAAGCAGCAGCAGTCTGGCTCCAACAAAAAGGGTTCGCACAATGCCTTCCTGTGTTACTTTTATAAATCCGATCTGAAAAAGAATAATACTGCCTTTCGTCATAAATATATTGCTTCCCAGCGTTAAGACAACTACCAGCACAAGCGGCTTAAATCCTTCCACAATGGACTTTACCGGGATTCGGGAGGCTGATATGACCAGAATCAGAAAAGCCGCGACTGCAATATAGCCTTCAAAGCTATTAATGAAAAATAGCCCTACGATATACATAAAGACGGATAGAATTTTCGTTCTTGGATCCAATTCGTGAATAAAGGAATCCGTCGGATAATACTGTCCTAATGTAACATTTTGCATCTCAATTACTCCTTAGCAGTTGGAATAGCTCATTTTCCACATCAGCGACCGTCAATGCACCCGTATTGACATTTTTTCCTCTTTTCTTCAGTTTCCTCAGCAAAACCATCCCAGGCGGAAGTCCCAGGCCTATGCTTTCAATTAGCTCCGCCTCCCTGTAGATTTCGCTGGGAGAGCCGGTCAGCGCAACCTTTCCTTTATCCAGCACAACGATTCTATCCGCAAGTTCAGCTATATCCTCCATATTGTGCGAAACCAGAATAGTGATGTTTTTCTCGGTGATATGGACCTTTTCAATCATTTGAAGGATTTCTTTATGTGCTTTGGGATCAAGGCCTGCCGTCGGTTCGTCCAAAATAAGGATTTCAGGCTTCATGGCAATCACTCCGGCAATTGCCACTTTCCTCTTTTGCCCCCCGCTTAACTCAAAAGGGGAACGCTCCTTAATCTCTCCATAATCGAGTGCTACAAGAGAAAGGGCTTCCTTCACCCTGACTTCTATTTCCTCACCTGAAAGCCCAAGGTTTTTTGGTCCAAAGGCTACGTCATTATATACAGTATCCGCAAACAGCTGATACTCGGGAAATTGGAACACGATTCCGATTTTTCTTCTGATATCGTCAACCACCACGCCTTTGTTGAGAATGTCCACATCGTTTATGGCAATCCTGCCGGATTTCGGCTTCAGTAAACCGCTGATGTTCTGAATAAGCGTAGACTTGCTTGAACCTGTATGCCCGATAATACCGATAAATTCATTATCGGACACCTCAAAGCTTATGTTGTCCAATGCCAGTGTTTCATTGGGAGTTCCCTCTGCATAAACATGCGACAGATTTTCAATTTTTATCGACATATAAAATTCACCATCTCTTCAATGCTAATAATGTCTGCAGGTATTTTGACTCCCCTCCTCCGCAATCGCTGTGCCAGTTCCGCCGCTAAAGGAATTTCCAATCCGAATTCCTTTATTCTATCCGCTTGTGTAAATACCTCCTTGGGAGTCCCATCAAGCTGAACCTTACCTTTGTCCATAACAATCAATCTGTCCGCCTGAACTGCTTCATCCATAAAGTGGGTGATTAAAACAATCGTAATTCCTTCTTCTTTATTGAGCTTGCCTATGATATTCATAACATCTTTTTTCCCTTGAGGATCCAGCATTGCCGTGGGCTCATCAAATATAATGCAACCCGGTTTCATGGCAATCACGCCGGCTATTGCCACTTTTTGCTTTTGCCCGCCGGATAATAGCTGCGGCGCCTTTTTTCTGGAAGCTTCAATATTGACCAATCTAAGGGCTTCATCGACTCTCTGCCTGATTTCAATCGGCTTGATGCCGAGATTTTCAGGTCCGAAAGCAATATCATCCTCCACACTTGTAGATACCAGTTGACTGGTCGGGTTTTGAAACACCATCCCGGCAGATTGCCTGATGTCCCACAGCCTTCTCCGGTCCGTTATGTCTAGCCCTTTTACATATATTTTACCGCCGCTGGGTAAAAGCAGGGCATTCATGTTTTTTGCAATCGTCGATTTGCCGGAACCGTTCTGCCCGAGGATCGCCACAAATTCCCCTTTTTTTATTTCAAGGCTGACACCGTCGATGGCTCTTAAGCTGTTTTCTTCTTCACCTGCGTATTCAAACACAAGGTTTTCAATCCGAATTATATTATCCATCCTTTATCACCTGCAAACATAATATGGTTTAAGCCATGTATCGATGCCGCCTGAAGTATCATACCTCATTTTTCAAGGCTGTCGCTTTTTATCTTTTTGTCATCCCAGGCTTTCAATTTGTTCAGCACCTTTGCCTTTTTCAGCGCAATCAGGAGAATAACACCCAAAGCTCCTCCCATAGCAGACGAGGGTGTGAAAAACGGAATATAGAAGTAAAATGGGGTTTCGGGAGCCAGTCCGTAAAAAGCTATCATGACGGGAACCGAAATTATTGCACTGATTACACCTGTTCCAATGATTTCCCCGATAAACGCAAAGATGAATTTATTGGTAAACCTATACAGCCAGCCTGATAGAAATGCACCGACAACCGCACCGATGATTGCCAGAACAGAGGTACCGTTAATTACCACTCTCAATGCACCTGTAATAAAGGCGGCAACAAGAGCACCCCATGGTCCGACAAACACAGCGGCCAATACATTTACAAAGTGTTGAAAAGGAGCCATTGTAGGGAAGCTTACGAATGTTGACAGCGCATAGCCCAGAGCTGCCAGAAGTGCGATGATAATAGTTTTGTAGGTTCTGGAATTAATCATATTTAGACCTCCGTCAAAATCAAAAATTTATAGTTTATTACTTCCATGTCATATAGATCATTTATCTTTTGCCTTTTTTTGGAGCACTTCCGGTGAAGCAACCGAGTAGCCCAGGAACCCCAAATAATCGCCGATATCATAATAATTTCCGTGGTTGTAAGAGATCAGGCCGATTTTTTTAAAATTCACCTTGCCGTTTTCATCTACGATGTCGGCGCGGGCTTCCACCGAAACCGCCTCACCTATGAAGACCTCATAGCTTCCGGCCTTAACTACATCAACCAATTTGCAGCCTATCGAAATGGGAGCTTCCGCGATCGCATGAGCAATCGAAAGGTTCTTGATCGGTGCAGGAGTAAGATTGCATTCTTTGAATTTGTCATAATCCCTGCCTGATCTGACTCCGCACCAATCCGCTGCATAGCACATGTCTCTGCCGACCATATTGATAACATACTCCCCTGATTGCTTTATTTGAGGATAAGAAAACCGTACGCTCTTCAGAGAGATGCACGCCAGCGGGGGAACCGTACTTAAGGCGCTGGTCATAGCAATGGAAATAATATTGTCCTTGTCATAAGGCGCCTCGGTTCCTCTGCATGAAACCAGAACAGCCGGTGCCGGTGAAAGAATTGTGGAAGTAGCTTTCAGATTTACTTTTTCAAAAATTTGTCCCATATTCCTGATCCTTTTTATCTAATTGTTTTCCATCTATTTGTCCAGTGTTGTCGCCTTGTCCGTCAGCAGCACCGGTACTCCGTCATGAATTGTATATGCCTGCCCTGTGCGGGGGTTGTATAGATAATCCTGCCCATCTTTCCACAGTAATTCTCCCTTATCTTCGGGATCGGCCAATACACTTAAAAGCAACGCATCAATTGCCATCATTTCTCACCTCCCGTTATCCATTTTTTATCCCTGCCTCACCGGTTCACTTTGCTATCCGAAAAGATAAAAAGTGCTTTGCCGGAGCGCAATCAATACTTGATTCCAATCGTTGAAAGCTGGTCCAGAAATGCAACTGCAAAGCTTCCGGTACCAGATGCCGTCTTTGCTGCATGTTCGCCTGCCGCAGCATAAATCACCGAAGCCGCAGTGGCTGCCCTGAGCGGATTTCCGGTTGCCGGGAGAAACGCGGCAATTACTGCGCCAAGCGAACAGCCTGTTCCGGTAACTTTGGTCATGATTTCATGTCCGCCGGGAACACTGACGACTGTTTTACCATCTGTTATGTAGTCCACCTCCCCACTGACCGCTATAACTGCACCGGTTTCTGCCGCGAGTTTCCTGGCCGGCGCCAGAGCTTCGATGGAAGCCGCCGTAGAATCCGCTCCCTTTGCATTCCCTTCAACTCCCGCAGTTGCAAGAATTTCAGAAGCATTGCCGCGGATAACGGAAGGTTTGTATTTTAAAAGTTCACGAATTACTTTCGTTCTGTATTCCAGCGCCCCGGAAGCTACCGGATCCAATACCCATGGGGTCCCGGCATCATATGCGGCGGCGGCGGCATTGATCATAGCTTCCTCATCCACTCTGGTAACTGTACCTACATTGATCAGCAGACCTTGGGCAACCCGGGCAAAATCCCCCGTCTCCTCTGCTGCCAAAACCATCGCCGGCGAAGCGCCAACAGCAAGTACCACATTCGCTGTAAAGTTTGTTACCACAACATTTGTTATACAATGTGTAAGCGGAACGCTTTCGCGCAATTTTGCAAGGTCCCCGGCTACTTCTGTATCCGGCCACGAAACGGTTTTGGTGACCAGTTTCTCTTCTCCCATCTTTTATTTCCTCCTTTATTTTTTCACTGCAATGATTCCAAGTATGTCGGGAATATCCTTTTCTCCATCTTCGGCTATTCTCTCCAGTCTGAATCCTGCAATCAAAATCGTATTCAGGACTTCTTCCAGCGAACGATTCCAGGCACCTACCCTGCCCCTTACGTGACTGTTGAAATGCGATGGTTTCAGATAGTGGCTTGAGCGGTATCCGGGGCGTAGTAAAACCGAGCCGTCGGCCTGGTGCTCCGCATACCCGCCATTAAAGCACGGATGCGTTCCGATTTCAATATATTTGCCGCCAGGTTTGAGCACACGGTAAATCTCATTAATGACGCCCTGCAAATCGTCATATTCGGTAGTCGTAAAAGTGGTATAGGCTACGGGGATCGAATCCGATGCAATCGGCAAATTCGTAACGTCAGCCTGAACGACCGGCAGCCTGTCTGATGCGATCTTGAGCTGATCTGACGAAAGATCAACTCCGACAGGAGTATATCCGAGAGCTCTGACACGCTCGGCGACAATGCCGGTACCGCATCCGATGTCAAGCGCAAGTCCCTCCCCCTTTCCAAGAAGCTCTTCCAGAAGATCGTGAGAACGGTTCTTCAACCCTCCGCGCTTTCCGGGATCATTCATCAGCGTATCGTACCATTCGGCAATTCCTTCATAACGGGATACCCTTGAAACATTCTTACTCATATCCATCCACCTCAAAAAATATATTTTGGTCTTTACAAGCACGTGCTATTAACCTGCATCCGACAAAAAAGAGGCAGCTTTATTATATTTCAATAAAGCCCGCCTCTAATTTTTTTAGTCAGCAAGTGCAAATTATATCGAACAATTTTTAAATTTAAACATTTAAAATACTTTGCAATCTTCCTTTAACAAATAATCTACAATTCCTATCGCTTTAGTCATGTTTGACAATATAATTATACGCACATATTTTTCAGACTGTCAATACCTTTATTTTAAAAATTTCTGTACCGACTCTTCAACCTTTTCAAAAACAGCCTGTTAACATTGATGACTATAAATATCAACTTTAATTCGTGCTTTTCCTTAATTTGTCATTGCGAGCAGAGTGACGCAATCTCTACACGCCTCAAAAATGAGATTTCACGCCGCTTTGCCCCTTCGGAATGACAGGATAAATCTCATGTTACGAATTGAAGAAATACCAATAAATAAATTGACAAAAAAGATATCCTGTGATAATAATTGAATTGTAATTAATATCAGGTTGTATGTAAATAGGATCATCTTGGAAGAATTTAAAAGAAAGACGGAGAATTTATTATGCGTATTGCAAAAGATTTTGACATAGATGAAAATAGAACTTACCGAGAATATCATTCAACACATCTGACAGAATTCCTGACAAAATGAAGTTCACTAAAGACCGGTGTTCGGAAAGGACCTATAAATGTATAACTGTATAATTTTTGATGTTGACGGCACGCTGATTGATACGGAGAATGCTGTTTTTTCAATCTACCAGAGGATGGTATCTGAAAGGCTCGGAAGGAATATCTCTGATGAAGAAATAAAGAATGCTTACGCCGTACCGACAATTCAGGCATTGAAACAGCTGGGTTTTAATAATGACGAAAAAGCAGTCCGGGATTTTCATCAATACTTAATGGAGTCTTTTAAAAAGGTAAAGCCTTTTGAGGGTATAATGAAAGTGCTTATGGATTTGGCACAAAATAATAAGGTTACCGGCATTGTTACTTCAAGAAGCAGTGAAGAAGTAATGGAAGATCCTTGTCTCCAAAAAATGTTTGCGTATTTCTCCTATTTGGTATGTATGAGTGATACGAAAAGGCATAAGCCGCATCCGGAACCTTTGCTAAAGGTGGTCGAACTTTCCGGATTGAAAGTCTCAGATACCATTTATATCGGAGATTCCCACATTGACTGCAAGTGCGCCGAAAATGCAGGGATCGATTTCGCGCTGGCGTTATGGGGTGCAAGAAATACCGACAATATAAATGCCAAGTATATGCTGAAACATCCCGGGCAGTTATTAGAGATTATGAATGGCAGGTGAAGCAACAGTAAACCAGCAGCGGCACTACCTTTGAGATAATGCCGCTATTGATCCTTTTCCGTATCGGTTTGGGATATGGTTCGTTAAGGTTTCCTATTGAGCGGTGCCTTTCAGGCGGCTCCCATTTTCACCTGTAATTTCTCAATCGGATTCTGTGCATCCTTGGTCTGAATTTAGGAAATACAAATATCGAATACTCTTCTTCAAACATCGGCTCGCTCTTTTTGTCACATAAAGTAATTTTCGATTTTATCAGCTCATCCAGCTGCACTTGCTGATACTTGTTGAAGTTTTCAAATTTGACGGCGTACAATCTTTTTTCCTTGCTTCTGTCGATCCTGATGATGCGGCCTTCCACTCTGATATTGAATTCGGAAAGCATGTTGTAAACATACAGGTTGAAAAACACCCTGTGGTTTTCATTCAAGGTGGCGTTGGAAGAAGCAAAACTCAGCCCCCCCGCAGACAGGTCCACAATTTCGGAATTCACCCAATGCTTTTCATCAGCACTCATTTGTGCTTTGCAAATAATGGAATTACACCGTTGATACTTTCTTCTTTCGGCTTGAAATGGCATAACGTTCACTTCTCCTTATCTAAAAATCACCAAGGATGGTAAATTCCGCCCAGCTGCCGTATCTTCTGCCCGCAAAGCAGTAGTGTCAATATCCGATAAGTCATTCCTGTATTTATTATACCATGGCAAAGCCAGGAAAGCGAGGGTTATGTTTTTAACAAACAATACCGTCAAATACCTGAAACCTGATACTAGCCGCAGAAATTGTAATCACATGCGGGGTGCTATTCTGCTGGCCGATACGATTTTATCATACCAGTTTACATATTTCACCAATCCGGGAGCCCCGCTAAAGCTTAACCGCTCCTCCTCCAGTTCCTCAAGGCGCTTAAGCTTTCCTTCAAGGTAATCCCGTATTTCTTCCATCGCGCTCTGAATGCGTATCAGCAGGCTGCCATAGCGCATATCCATGACCTCCCATCCCAGCGCTTTGTTTAGAAGGAACCATTGTTCCCTGTGACAATCCCGAAGCGATCTTACCCGCATTTCCAGCTCGGACAGCTCCTGTTCCGCCAGCTTTTCAAGTGCGGCCCTGTCGCCGTTTTTATAAGCCTGTGTAATTTTTATCCCCATTTCAGATTTCAAAGCAAGCACCTTGCTCACTTTTGCCAGGTATTCAAACATAAATCCGAAATGTCCGTTTCTTGCAATGCTGTTTTCAAAAGCCCCTGCCAGCTTTTCATAATGGGCATTCAAAGGGAGCCCTTCGATATTCCTGTCAAAGAGTCCTGTGAGCAAGTCCTGCCACATAAGGTATTTGCTTGGATTATAGGTTTCCATGTTATCCGGGTCGGTGCCGGGAACCTCGTCCAGGTATTTTATTGCAATAAAATCGTCATAGTCGCAGCCCGTACAGAATTCAAACCGGCTTTTCAGCTTTTCCGGCTCCAATTCCCTTGCATATCCGTGCTCTGCAAACAATTGAAGTCCAAGGAGGTTGGAATAGATATGGCTCTCGGTTCCGTTATCCCCCCAGATGGTTATAATGATCTCCTTTATGCCTTCCCTCTTGCATGCATTCAGTGCCGGATTGGTAGTATTGAAGGTTTTGCCCCAGTTTGCATTAAACCCGATCCAGGTCCATATGCCTCCTGCGAAGATGGGTTCGGTCCCAAATTCGCGATGGCGCTTTATGAAATCGGCATAGAATTCTTCATTATCATGGTAATAATCCCAATAAACCACCTGGACGCCTTTCGGCATGGCATTGATGACTTCCGGAGGAATGCTTGCCGCCGTATCGTAATAATCCCCCGTTTTTGATGCCGCCCGGAAATACATGTCGCTCCAGAACATCGGTTGAAGGTTGTGTTTCCGTACGATTTCCAGAACCCTCTCCAGATGCTGGTTCATAATATCGAATTTTTTCCTGTACCCGTTCCTGTCAAGATAGGCGCCCAGCCCAAGATGCCATGCTTCATCCATGCCGATGTGAATGCGTTTTGTCCGGAAAGGGGTCGCGGCCGCAGTGATAATACGGTCAATAAATTCATATACCTTCTCGTCACCCACAAGCAGCGTTTCTTCATCGTCCCTCATCTCATGGTATACAGGCCATTTCATTACATCCGCCAGATGAGCCAGTGTCTGGATGCACGGAATCATTTCAATGCCAAAGGCATCCGCATAGTCATCGCATTCCTTTAATTCCTCAAAGGTGTACCTGCCCCTCATGTAGCCGAAATAAGGCTCTTCTTTTACTTCATAGTTGTCTTCGGTATACAGCATGAGCATATTCAGTCCCATCACGGCAATCCTTTTAATGAATTCCTTTATGGTTTCCACGCGAATTACGGCATTGCCCTGAGAAACATCAAACATTGGCCCGTTCATGGTAAACTGAGGTACTTCAATGATCGTGAACTCCTCTCTTTTACCGAGAGCCTCCAGCAGCAGCCCCAAAGCGCGGAAAAAATGTATTTTTTCAGAATACCTGATAAGGGCCTGATCCCCTTCCTTCTTCACATAAATGTCACTGCCTGCGGCTTTTTCCACCCGCACGTTTAGCCCATTGGAGCCGGCTTCAAACCCAAAATCCTCCGAGAGTATGCCAATACCCTTTTTAACCTCCTCGATATCACCTTGAAAGAACAGTTTCATCGTTTTTTCTCCTTTTCTGTTTTCCTTACTCCTTTTCCGTTCTCCTTGCCGTTATTCAAAGACGCATTCGCTTAAAAATGCGGGCGAGTATCCGTGGTCCGCCGCCCATCCCGCCGCGGTCAGGATCTTTTGCCTGTAATCGGCCTGGTACGCTTCATAAAACGGGTAAAAATACTGCTCATGCATCAGAAGATCGACATATTCCGGTTTATGCCCGCCAGTTTCCATGGCATCCAGGTATACCGGTATTTCTTCCAATGCATGCCGGTCCAGGACGATACTGATCCTGCTGAATATCAGATCCTCCCGGTTATCCTTCCATAGGGTGCGTTTACTCAAATGCCTTCTTTGTTCCGCATCCAGATAGTAGGAGACCGGCGGAAGGTCATTGTCAACGTTAAAATACCCGGCCAGCACTTTGTAGCCCGAATCCCGCAAAGCCCTGCAGCCATTCACCGTAGCTTCACCCCAATGAAGGGTTGTGACCGGAGCCATCAGTTCCTCTCCGGCAAACCTTCTGATCTGCTCCATTACCTGTTCACAATCCTTTTTTACCTCCCCATAGTCCGAATTGCGATAGGGCTTGTCAGGATCGTTCTGCAGCGCATGAAAGCTCAGTCTGAGCCATCCGGCATTCTCCTTCCACTCGTTTTTATACTTGCCGGGCATTTGGGAAAGATTGAAGCCATCCGTCTGATAATACAGGTTAATGTGGATTTTTGTGCCGTAGGTATCATGTACCAGCTTCAAAAAAGCCAAATACGGATTCTCAAATATGGATTTGTACGCATCGGCATTGGCTGCGATATCCCGAAGACACCAGATGGTGTCGTCGAGAGAGACCCTGTACCTGTTTGTGTGCTTTTTAAGCCGGAATACTTTGATGCTTTGCCTGTATCCGGTGTTTTCCTCTACCATCTCTATTCTATTTTCATAGCTCTTTAACGGAATATCGGCGATGAATATTTCGCCGGAATACCTGGCCGGAATTCCATTGACTCTTATCCTGCTGTCAGAGGGCGCCAGAATCTTTACCTTTGTCAGCAATCCCTCCTCAACCGCTATTCCGTCATATTCATCAAGCATGTCGCCGTCAACAGGCGCCATAATTCGTATAACCTTTTCCAAACCAATCCTCCCTTTCGTAATAAATGGTCTTCTCACCGACGTATTTATAAAAACATTCTTGCATGCCATGATTATAATAGAATATCTACGATAATTCTCATCTTATTTGATAATTAAATTATTGTTTTCTATAATTTGCAATAAATATTATATTTGCTAATTTTACCGGCCAATACGTCTATATTATCGGATAGTTATCTGGTATAATCTTTGAAAAGTACAAGTCTCACAGAAGTTAACGGAGGTTGTTAAACTGTGTTAATCGACATTCATGCGCATATCTGGAAAGGTACATACCTGCAAAACAGGAACGAACTGTTGAAGGCCGCTTCACTCTATGATATTACCAAGATATACGTTTCAGGCCTTGGCGGGCTTTATCCCGACCGGGAGGAGATCGACGAGCTTAATCATGAAGTATATAAATTTATGACTGACAGCCCGGATAAGATCGCAGGCTACTGTTATGTAAACCCAAGGAATGCGAATTGCCTGTCTGTTCTGAAAAAAGGCGTTGAGGAATATGGCATGTCGGGCATGAAGCTATGGGTCGCCACCTTTTGTGACGATCCTTCGGTATTTCCTCTCATCGAAATGTGTATCGATTACAGGATACCGGTACTGTTACACGCTTTCCATAAAGCAGTGGGCCAGTTGGAGTATGAATCCCTTGGCGTCCATGTCGCAGAACTGGCAGGGAGATATCCCGAAGCCAGGCTGATCATGGCCCATCTGGGGGGTAACTGCTATAACGGCATCAAACCGATACGCGAATATGAAAATGTATATGTGGACATTTCAGGCTCGCTTTTCCGCAGAGACGAACTGGATTATACGGTAAAGCAGATCGGTTGTGAAAGGGTGCTTTTCGGCTCGGATATGGTCGGCTCCTTTCTGGTCAATCTCGGTCAGGTGGAAGAAGCCGATCTGAGCCCCAGCGGGAAAGCGATGATTTTGTCCGGCAATGCTCTCAGAATATTTGACAGGAGATGATTTCAATGGGTAGCGTCGACACAAACTGTTTATTGGGCCATTGGCCGTTCAGGAAGTTATATAAAAACACCTTTGAGGATCTAAAAAAAGTGCACAGGGAAAACGGCATCGAATCCGGGTATATCTCGTCTTTGAACAGCATTTTTTACAACGATCCCTTCGAGGGCGACGAAGAGCTCCATGAAGAAATTAAAGATACGGCTTACCATCATGTCCTCACTGTGAACCCTTGTCTTCCGCAAGTCCGGGAGGATATCCGGCGAGGCTTGAAACTGTTTGATATAAAAGGTGTGAGGATTTATCCGGGCTATCATGGTTACAAGCTGTGCGACAAGCCTGTGGAGGATTTATGCGCTGTTCTTCATGCGCTTGGACTTCCCTTGTTTCTTTCGGTACGCCTTGAAGATGAGAGGCTGGATTATCTGATGCAGCCCGGAACACCTTCCGTTGACGAATTATCGACATTTCTGGGCAGCCATCCGGATAACACCATCCTTGTGCTGACTGCACGCTATTCGGAAATAACAGCTCTGAAAGCGCATTTCAATGCGCGCAGCAACCTTTTTTTTGACACCTCGGGCCTTAAAGATCTGCTTTTTGTCATCGAAAAGCTCCTGAAGGAAGTACCTGCCCACCCCATGGTCTACGGCTCGCTGCATCCCCTTTATTGCCTGAGGAGCACAATGCTGCTTGTTGAAAAGGCGTGCATTGAGGATGCCGTCAAAGACAGGATTCTGCGCCTGAACGCAGCGTTCCTGCAAAAATAATAACCGGAACAAAATCACCCTATACCGGGTACATTACACCATGGAAAAAGCATCTCTCTCAAAATATAATATAGACAAATCTGTTAAAAAAGAGGAGATGCTTGTCTATGGATTTGAAGAAATTGCAAAATCCCCCGGCATTATACCGTCCCGCTCCCTTCTGGAGCTGGAATGACCAACTGGATAAGGACGAATTAAAAAGGCAGATAGAAGAAATGGCCGCAAAAGGCTGGGGCAGCTATTTTATGCATTCCCGTGTCGGGCTGGTGACCGGATACCTGTCCCAAGAATGGATGGAAATGATCCGGAGCTGCGCCAGGGAAGCAGAAAAAACAGGGACCTTTGCCTGGCTGTATGACGAAGACAAATGGCCCTCGGGCTTTGCCGGAGGAGAGGTTCCCGAAATGAGCGAAGACTTTCGGAGCCGTGCACTGGTATTGTTGACCAAAAACGAAATCACCCCGGAGGATACCGTAATAACCGCATTGTCAAGGGACGATACGGAATATTTCATCTGCAAAAGAATCTCCCCCCTGGGGAGTCTCTGGTTCAACGGCGCCAGCTATGTGGATCTTATGAATCCCGAGGCGGTAAAGGCATTTATCAACTGTACCCATGAAAGATACAGGGAGGCCTGCGGCGAATACTTCGGCAATGCAATCCCGGGTATTTTCACCGATGAACCCTGCTACCTGATGACAGGGCACTACACCGTCCCTGTCCTGCCCTGGTCCGATTATCTGCCCGCATTCTTCGGAAAGCTGAAGGGATACAACCTGGAGGAGCATCTGGAGCACCTGTTTTTCGACACAGGCGACTACAGAAAGATACGCTTTGACTTTTTCGACAGTGCTACAAAACTGTTTATGGAGAGCTTCACAAAGCAGTATTACGCATGGTGTCAAAAAAACAACCTGAAAATGACGGGCCATTTTATGGCAGAGGACAGTCTGACCACCCAGACCCAGTGGATAGGTGCGGCAATGCCGCATTACCAGTTCATGCACTGGCCCGGGATCGACAAATTGGGGAGGCATATCGAACAGCTGGTTACCGTAAAACAGCTTACCTCCGTTGTGGACCAACTGGACAAGGAAAGGGCTTTCTGCGAGGTATTCGGCTGCGCAGGTCAACAGGTAAGCTTTTACCACAGAAAATGGATCGCCGATTGGGAAGCGGCGCTTGGAATAAGCTTTGTAAACCACCATCTGTCCCTTTATTCCATGCGGGGCGAAAGGAAAAGGGACTACCCGGCCAACCTGTTCTATCAGCAGCCCTGGTGGGAGGATGAAAAACCCTTTTCGGACTATATCGCAAGAGTCAGCTATGCGGTAACACAAGGCAAAAGGAAAGTGGACATCCTTGTACTGCACCCTGTTGCCAGCGTATGGAGCGAGTACTCACCTCTTCACAGGCAGGATGGCTTTCTTATGGAGAACGGTGTTTACAACAGGTCCTTTGAGCAATTGTCAAAGGAATTGGCGGCACAGAAGCTTGATTTCCATTATGGGGATGAAATTATCCTGGAGGAGCATGGAAAGGTGGAGAACGGCAAGCTGGTCATCGGCTCCTGCAGCTATTCCACCGTTATCGTTCCGCCCTGCTGCACGCTCAGGAAGAACACTGTCCGCCTGCTGGAAGCTTTCGCGGAGACAGCCGGAAAAGAAAGGCTGCTATTTATGACGCCGCTGCCCGAAAGGACCGACGGAGAAAAGTCCGATAGGACTGTTATCGCCCGGAGCCTTAAGTTATCCTCCCTTCAACAGGTAATCAATGCGCTGGATGAGTACTACAAGGAGAGAATCCGCATTACCGACAGGATTACCGGGAAAAACGCGGGAAAAGTATACTGTCACGTGCGTGCTGCGGAAGATGGAGAATTCATTTTTATCGCCAATACGGATGAAAACAGGGAGATACCGGTAACCATTCGGGTGCCTGGCGCCGTTTGCCTCAAGCTTGTCGATCTCATGTCGGGGGAAATCTATGAAGCGCCCGCATCCTATGAGGACAATACGGCTTACGTTGAGGCAACGTTCTACCCGGCGGGAAGCTTGCTGCTGTGGAATCCTGTAAAACCGGCGGAAGGCATAAAAGCCCCTCTGTTCCTGGACAGCGGTATTGCTTTCGGCCAAGGCTTTGACAGCAAGGAAATCATCCGGAAGTGGGATGCGGCGATCCTGGAGGATAATGTACTACCCTTGAACGATGTAACACTGTACATCAACGGCAATCAGGTCCTGAACAACCAGCCCGTGGCCAGGGCATGGCATGAACATTTTTATAAAGCTCCCAACGGTACGCCCTTTAAGGCCGAATACACCTTCGACGCTCTCAGCGTTCCGGACGGTCCGGTCTTTGCCGCCGTCGAAATGGCCGAAAACCTTGACCGTATTTCTTTCAACGGAGTGGAAGTAAAGCCGCTGAAAGCAAGGGGGGAAGCGGGAGCCTTCGACAAGGAGAAAAGCTGGAAGGATATCAATTTCACAAAAGTACCTCTGGACGGGCTTATCAGGGAAGGAAAAAACACCCTGGTCCTTGAAGGCAGGAAGGTCAACAACATCACCGGCCCGGGACTTCATGAACGGGTGGCGGCTTTTAAGGAGCACATGCCTACCGAGGTTGAGACCGTTTACGTCGTAGGCGATTTCCTGGTCACCGGCCTTGACCGTGAAAGCTTTGTCATGGAAAAGAAGCATGGGGCGCCGGAGTCTGCAGATTTTACTTCGTCAGGGTATCCCTTCTATGCAGGGAAAGTGAGGTTTTCAGCTGAAATAACGAAAACAAAGGCCCTGGGGCCGTGTTTCCTGAAAATAACCGATGTGGAAGCAGCCTGCATTGAGCTGTATGTCAATGGAAAGCAGGTGTGCCACAAGTATTGGAAGCCGTATGTATTTGACATTACGGATTTCCTATCGGATGGCTCAAACAAAATAGAGATCCTTGCAGCCACTACGCTGTTTAATGTAATGGGCCCCAACCGCATTAGCGGAATCAAGGATTTCAAGGGAGTGGGGCCTCATACCTTCATCAATTTCGAGCAA
The DNA here is from genome assembly GCA_023426125.1 of Bacillota bacterium. Classification (GTDB taxonomy): domain Bacteria; phylum Bacillota; class Clostridia; order Acetivibrionales; family DTU013; genus MnB-11. The sequence continues at coordinate 143,903 of JAFABI010000060.1, read as the reverse complement.
TACACGGCGAAATATGAACTGCAGGCTTTCGGGATCGGCTATGGAGTTCTGATGGAATAGGGTTTCAAGCCACGGGAAGCATATAACTTAACCTGTTGCGCTAGTTGGTCCGTGTCATTGCGAGCGTAACGCATTGGAGCGCGGCAATCTCAGCCTGATTCAGAGGCATTGCCTAAAATCAATATGAGATTGCCGCGGTCGCTGCGCTTCCTCGCAATGACAAACGTGCCAGGGCACACCACCAAAGGGTAAAAACTCGTTTGCAGGGGTGGCATTGGCGTCCGGCAGCTGTTTGACGCAGATTGCATGTCAGGGGGACAGGTCCCTTGACACAACGCTGTCAACGTACCTGTCCCCTTGACACGGTAAAAACTCGTTTGCAGGGGTGGCATTGGCGTCCGGCAGCTGTTTGACGCAGATTGCATTTGCGGACGCGCAATGCGCGCCCCTACAAGTGAGGATACCACCGCAATGCGTGTCCCTGCAAATAAGGCAGTCCCTTTTTCAATGGAGTGTCAATCCCTATTTTCCTCCCTATCGAACCAGCCTGTCCCGACAGCGATGGAACCATTTTCAATTTCAATTTGATCAGCCAGCCTGCTCATTTCTTCTTTTGATATATACATGGGATGGCTCACAAAAATATCCATTTCCCCATAAGCTGCAATTTCCCGGTTTATATCCTCGATCTTTGTGGTAGCACTGGAAAGATTGTAAATCTCATCTTCCGTTTTAGTCCGGTTTGTCCACTGAAGCAGCGTGTAATAGATGTCATTGTTTCCGGTCAGCTCCGGTTTACGCCATACATATAGCTCAAGGCCTTTCATGGCGGTTTTCGTTTTGTCTTCCTTAAGCAATTGAATGATGTCGATAAGCTCGGCCAGACGTTCCTTATCCAGGGCAAACTGACGCACATCACCGTTGACTACCTTCTCGGCGTCGGCTCGGGTATAGGTGAAGTTAAAGGGAATCGAGGAAAGTGATTTATTCTTCCAATGCCCCTGATGGCTCACCACTTCAACATTGTCAATCAGGGCAAAAAGCAGCATGGAATTTCTTAGAAACTGCTCTTCGCTTATCCGGACGGCATCATCCTCCAGGCTGTAATTAATCGTCAGGCCATAGGGGGCTTCCGATGTAGCCAGCTGAACCGCACCGCGGTTGACGCCTTCCGGCAGGGGCAGAACGTCGATAAGCGCTACAACCCTGGAATTGTTACCGATATATTGGGTTTTGTTTTTCATCAGGGCTTCAACATCATAGGAGGACACACCTTTTTTTCCTTCTCCTGAAGGCCCATGAACCGCAGTACCGCCAATAGGGTTTGAAGCCAGCGCAGCTACCAGGACAAGAACCGCAATTACCGAAGTAACAATCACTCGAAAGGCCGGTTTTTTATAATCCAGGATATTTTTTATTCTCGCCTTCACATTGCTTTCTCCAAAGGCCAGGGGACCCGGACCAGGCATTCTCCCGGATACCGCCAATGCAAGCAGGGAACTGCTGTAGCCGGTGACTTCCTTGCCGGCAGCTTTCCGGATAACCTGTTCGTCACAGGACATTTCCATATCCTTTGTCATCAGTGTAAAGCACAACCACATGAGAGGATTGAACCAATGAAGGGCGAGGGCCAGAAACGCAACCGGCTTCACAAGATAATCCCGCCGCCGGATATGTGCCTGTTCATGGCATAGGATATATTCCCGCTGGTCCATTGCAAGCCCTGCCGGCAGATAAATTCTGGGTTTCACAAAGCCACAGACAAAGGGGCTCCGGATGCGGTCGGTTTCATAGATATTGTCCGATACAAGCGTAGCCATGCTGATTTGCTTTTTCAGGCGCAGATAGGCGATCGCTGCATAGATGAGCAGAACTGCAACGCCTGCCTGCCAGACAAATGTTACCAGGGAAATCTGGATCTGCATGGGGTTAACGCTTGCAGCGGGGTTTGCAGCCGGCAATAGAGCATTTATTGCACTGTTTATGCTATCAACACCTGTATTCACTTTGGGCAGCTCCATCCTGCCGATATCCTGCCGTATATACTGAATAGACGTACCGGCTTGGTCAGGATTTATAAGTCCCATCAGGCTAAATGCCGAAGAAAAGCTGAAAGGACAAAGAAGCCGGAAGAGGACAACACTCCAGAGGGCATAGGAAAATACCCTCGGCGCCTTTTTCAGCAGCAGGCGGGCGATAATAACGGCGATTGCGATATAGCTTGCCGTAATGCTCATATTCAGCACGGAAATAAAAGTATTTTCCAGAAATGACATTGCTAACGCCCCTCCTTGTGACGGTCGATCAGCCGCTTCATTTCCTCGGCTTCCTCGTCCGATAAGGTTTTATCGTCCAGAAAGGCGGCGATAAATTTCGGCAGGGAGCCGCCAAAGGCTTTTGCAACCACCGCTTCGCTTTCATATTTTTGGACCTGCTCCCGCTTGACAATGGAAGAAACCGCGGCGTTGTCATATTTAAGCATTCCACGGTCGCTAAGCTTGCGAAGCACGGTGTATGTAGTGGTTCTTTTCCACCCCAGCTTTTCCCGGCAAAGCTCGGTAAGCCTCCGGGTCGTCAACGGCTCTGCATCCCACACGATGCAGATAAACTTAAACTCTGCGTCAAACAGCTTGTATTGTTCCATACCAAAATACCTCCCAATGTGTCTATTGCAATAGACAGTATTAGTCTATCACGATAGACACATCCTGTCAACAGGGAAGCAATGTCTTTACGAGAAAAGTGACTTGCATATCATACGCCGTAAAATTTTACGGCAAAAGTACTCTGTAAGGGCGTGCATTGCGCGTCCGCAAATGCATTCTATGTCAAACAGCTCCCGGACGGCCAATGGCCGCCCTTACAGTGGATCCCTTTTCCAATCCTATCCGGCAACTAACTTGCGCGGAGCTGTGCTACGTCTTCATTCCGCTGGTACTGATCCCTTCAATCAAGTATTTGTTGAAGAACAGGAAAATTGCGAAAACCGGTAAGAGGGAAAGGGACGACATGGCAAACATGGGACCGTAATCCGTCTGGGAGGTTGAATCCACAAACAGCTTTATGGCAAGGGAAACCGGATATTTGGCCGGACGGCTCAGGTAGATCAGCGGGCCCATAAAATCGTCCCATCGCCAGTAGAAATTGATGATGATAGTGGTAATGAGCGCCGGAGAGATCAGAGGCATAATAATATGAGAGTAGATGGAATACCTTGAGCAGCCGTCAATGATGGCAGCGTCATCCAGCTCTTTCGGCAACCCCATGATGAATTGCATTATCATGAAGATGAAAAAGGCGCTGCCGAACCACGAGGGAAGCACCAACGGCCAGTAAGTGTTGACCAGCCCCAAGTTCCGGAAAAGGATATACTGCGGGATCATAACAACCTGGGCCGGCAGCATCAGGGTTGAGATCATGCATACGAAAAACAGCTTTCTCCCCGGAAAGCGGAGACGGGTAAAGGCATAGGCGACCAGAGAGGAGGATATTGCCACGCCAAGGGTCGCAAGGATGGTGATAACAAACGAATTTTTAAAAAACAGCCCGAAATTCAGTTTGCCGAACCCCCGCCAGCCGTTTATGAAATTATCCAGGCTGAATTTCTCAGGCAGAAGCTTCAATGACTCGTTCAAGATTTCATAGGTTGTTTTAAAAGAGCCTGAGACCATCCAGAGCACCGGGTAGATCATCAACAGCCCAAGAAGCAGGATTGAGAGATGATAAGCCGCTCTGGACAGGGCATGCTTTGCTTTGACGGTCCCTTGCATCTTATTTTCCTCCTTTTGACTCATAATAGACCCAGGCATCGGATGTCTTGAAAATCAGCGCGGTCACCAGGGCGATAAGCAGCAGCAGCACCCAGGCCAGAGCGCTTGCATATCCCATTTCATAATAGTTAAAGGCCTGCTTGTAAATGTACAATGCGTAAAACATCGTGCTGTCCATGGGGCCGCCGGTCCCTCTGGATATGATGTACGCCTGCGTGAAGGACATGAAGCCTGCGATAGTTTGCATCACCGTATTGAAAAAAATGACCGGAGAAAGGCATGGCAGAGTTATATAGGCAAACTGCTGCCACAGTGATCCGCCGTCTATTTTTGCGGCTTCATAATAGCTTATCGGTATCTGCTTCAAGCCTGCAGCAAAAATAATCATGGAAGACCCAAACTGCCATACCGCCAGCAGCACCAGGATCCAGATGGCAAAACGGGGATCCCCCAGCCAGCTGACCGTCTTTGTAACGCCCAAAATAGAAAGCAGGGCGTTCACTACACCCCTTTCGGCGAACAATTCCTTCCAGACAAGGGTTACCGCCACACTGCCGCCGATGAGGGAAGGCAGGTAATAGACAGACCGGTAAAAACCCGCCAGGGTATTTTTCCGAGTCAAAAGAAAGGCGACGATCAATGCAAAGCCCACCTTTAAAGGGACCGATGCCGCAACATAGTACAGGGTGACTCCCACCGACTTTAAAAACCGGGGGTCTTCGGTAAACATGCGCTTATAATTGCTGAGCCCTGTCCATACGGGACTTGAAGTAATATTATAGCTGGTAAAAGAAATATACAGGGAAAAAATCATCGGGATGATGGTGAAAGCCAGGAAGCCAAGGATGAACGGCGCTGAAAAAACATACCCGCTGACGGCTTCACCGGCTAGAAACTTTTTAATGCTGCGCTGCTTGCCTTTCTCTCTCATAACAACCTCCATGAATTCACTGTCCGGCAGGATTATCCGGCAATACATGCCCCAATTCCATGAACTGGGGCATGTACCGCAAGCCGTCCTCTTGACCCTGGACACGGATGTCCCCTGACATCCTTACTTGGATTTATTATACCTGTCGATGACGGCACCCGCTTCTTCCTTAAACTTTGCAGCCGCCTGCGCCGCTGTGGATTTGCCAAATTTGAATTCCTCCGCGACACGGATATAGGTATCCCGGATTTCCGTCTGTACCGGGGAATTCAATACGATGTCGGTAGAAGCTTCCTTTGCCAGAGCGTCAATATAGCTGTAGATTTCTTTCTCCGCGTCGGAAAGCCCCGTTTTCAGTATGTCGCGGACATTGCTCATTATGGGTATGCCTCTTTCACCCTTAAGGATCAGGTTTGCATGCTCATCATTGATAAAAAAGCTTATAAACTTAGCCGCGGCATCCTTGTGCTGGGATTTGTTATACATGCAGAACATCTGGGATGAGGTTATTGAAAGAGAGAGCGGGCCGTCAGCCGTGCGCCTGGGCGCGCAGACCAGCTTCAGCGGACGGTTTGCGGCATTGGAAAGCGCCACAAACTGGTTGCTGTAAAGCCATGTCATGGCGGATTCCCCCTTGACCAGCGGGTCTCCTTCGATATCCTTTATTTCCGCCATCCTGGCAGGCGTAGGATAGGAGCCGGCTTTGGTCATCCGATTGACCATTTCCAGAAAATCGACGACATATTTGTCGTCATTATAATTGAGCTCAAGCCTGTAAGGCTCCTTGAAAAGGCTTTCGCCGGTGTTGTACTGCGTCACCACCGTGGTGAGGATCTCGAATTCGTTGTTCTGGGTCTGGCTTGTGCCGAGAATGCCCAGCTTCTCATGGATGGTGCCGGCAGCCTTTTCATACTCCTCCCATGTCCATTTGAACGTAGGCATCGCAGCGCCGGCCTTTTCAAACAACGCCGGGTCATAAGCCATCGCCGGAGCGTTTACTCCGGAGGAGAGGCCTATGATATTGCCTTCCAGCGTGGTGATGCCGATCATGCTTGGTTCGGTGTTTTTGGTATCGATGGCTCCGCTGTCGATGTACGGATTCAAATATTCGATGTGCTCCTGGTATGTAGGAAAGTTGCCGCCCATCTGCATCAGGTCGGGTCCATCGGCCGCGGCAATGAGCGTATTCAGCTTGGTGATATAATCGTCAAAGCCATAGAATTCCGGCTCAAACGCGACGCCGGTCTGCTCGGTGTACAGATCCAGGACGGCCAGTGTCCTGTCATGGCGGGTCTGGGAACCCCACCACATGATACGAAGCGGCCCTAAATCCTGCTTTTCCGTCTCTGCCGCCGTTGTTGCCTGCGTTGTTGCTTGTGAGACATCGCCTGCCGTAGTTGCAGTGCTGTCCGTTTTGCCGGCTGAGCATCCGATGAAGGGAAGTGCAAGCAGCAGTACCATCAATAGCGCAATTCCTCTTTTTCTCATTGAAACATCCCCCTTTTGATAAATGAATTGTCTTTAGGTTATCTTGTTTTTTGTGCATCATCAACTAAAAAAACCGACATCGTTCTAGAAAAATTAGACATACTATCCATATCCCTTTGATGGCTTCCTTTTTTTGTCGTATAATAAAGCTATGGGGGGATAGGGTATGAAGTTGATTCCCGTGAGGACAGGCTTTTTTGCTTTGCTGATATTTGAGGCCTTTATCATAAGCCTTGTAGCGATTGCATTTATGATCAACCTTTATAACATCTATACCAACCTTGTTTATACCGAATCCGCGGAAGTCCTGAACCTTAATACCAACGCGGCGGATTCAAAGCTTTCCTATATTGAGAATGTTTCCTTTGAAGTGCTTTCAAACCCGGATATCCAGAAAAACCTGCTCCAATACAACAAATCACCCGACACCTACGAGGGGTATAAAGCCTTTGACAACCTTTATACGCAATTGTTTTCACGCTGGGTCATGGATCGGAGCCTTATCTCCGTAAGCTCGGTGAGCTTTGTGTTTCCTGACGGCAAACACGTGGACGCAGGCCGGTGGCACAGCTTGAGCCTTCCGGATGAAAAAACGGGTGAGATCGTCAATGCCGCCTATCTTTCCGACGGCGCCTGCGGTTGGATGGTAAATGCCGCCGGAGACAACTCCCTCACCCTTTACAGGCTGATAAAGGATATTTCCGGCAACGGCTTCAGGCCGCAAGGGGTATTGATCATCAATGTAAAAGCGGAGATCCTGTTTGACCACAAATCCTCCATTCCGCAAAAATACAAACCGGAAATCGTATGCGTCGCAGACGGCCAGATATTGTCAAGAGAACCGGTAAGCATGGACACCGAAAGGCTTCTGTCTTTTATGAAAAGCGAAAAGGTGTACAATATCGTGTCCTATAACCATAAACAGCATTTTATCACCGTCAAGACATCGAATTTTAACGGGTGGCATTTTGTTTACGTCCTGTCCATCCGGGAAATGCTCAGCAGCATCTACAACATTAATGCCATCTATGGGGTGATTCTGCTGGCAATCCTGGCTGTTGTCATTACCGTCGGTTACGGTCTGGCCAATTCCATCAGCAGGCCCATTGCCCGCCTGACAAAAACCATGAAGGTGGTGGAGGGAGGCGACTACTCGGCTGTTTTCAGCGACCCGACGCCGGGCAGCAGGATTGCCATCGCGGAAGTGGTACAGCTTTCCAGGGATTTTTACCAGATGGTATACAAAATCGATAATTTAATCAATGAAGGCTACGTCAAGCAGCTGACCATCATGGAAATGAAGTATAAAATGCTGCAGCAGCAAATTAATCCCCATTTTCTTTACAACACCCTGGACACCATAAACTGGAAAGCCATACAGAACAGCAACAATGAAATATCCGTTATGGTGCGTTCACTCTCCGGAATGCTCCGCGGGTCCATCAGCGAAGCAGATATTATTACCATACGGGAGGATCTGAGGTTTGTTGAAGATTATATCGCCATCCAAAAAATCAGGTTTGAAGAAAGGCTGGATTTCAAGGTGGAGATCCCTGCCAGGTTCCATGAGTGTAAAATCCCCAAGCTGACATTGCAGCCCATCGTGGAAAACTGCATCGTCCACAACCTCGAGAAGTATTCGGGTATTTGCGCAATCCGGATTGTATCCTCCGTATCGGAGGGTTTGTTGAAAATCAGTATAGAGGATAACGGGCGGGGCACCGATATGAAGCGGGTGGAAATGGTGCTCAACGGAGAAGCGAAAACCGCCGACAGAAGCATCGGCCTGAAAAACATCAACCAACGGCTGAAAATATCCTTTGGAGACCGGCATGGCATCCATATAGAAAACATCGAACCCCTTGGGACAAGAGTGACAATTCTATTGCCTTGCATGGAGGTATCGTATGAGAACGCTATTGATCGCCGATGATGAAAGGACCATCCGGGAGGGCATTGCAGGAGCCGTGGACTGGGAAACTCTCGGCATCTACCGTATACTGCTGGCAGCAGATGGCAGGGAGGCATATGATATCATTCTTAAGGAGCACCCCGACATTGCCATCGTTGACATCATTATGCCTGAAATGACAGGGATACAGATTATCTCCCACTTCCGGAGCAAGGGGAAAGGACCTGAATTTGTCATCATTTCAGGTTACGGCGAGTTTGACTATGCCCAGGAAGCCATCCGCAACAATGTGAACAATTATATCCTCAAGCCCTGCGATATCAATGAAATTGCAGAGACCATCAAAAAGATCATCGCTAACCTGAATCAAAAACAATCGGATGAAAATGAAAGGCTGCAGCTGAAGGAACATATCAACCTGCTGATGCCCCAGGCCCTGGAGCGGATGTTTTGCGATTTCTTAGCCGGCACGCTTTCAGGCGAAGACAACCTTCAGCTGTTTCACCGGATGTTCAACCCCGACTGCAAGAAATTTCAACTATTGCTTTTCTGTATTGGGGATGCGGACGACTATACGCACCTGCCCATGCTCAAAAAGTGCATTGATGCCGCTGCAGCAGCCCCAGGCTGGAAGTTCAGCGCAATCCTGCAGGATTGTGTCGTACTGGCCTATGATGCGGAAAATACAATACCGGTCAAGGAAACGGTGCGGGCAATTTGCAGGGAGGCCGGCAGATACGGAGTTACCAATATCAGGGCTGCCGTCAGCGGCAGAGAAGTCCTCGAAAACCTGCCCGGTCTATACAGGGAAACACGTGAAGCGGTAAAGCTTATCTCTTTTTGCGACGGAAGCAGGCTTCCTGATGATCTGCCGCTGGTTGACGCTTCCACTTCCCGGTACGGCAGTTCCGTCCGCAAGGTAATCCAGTACACAAGGAATCACCTGGACGACAGTTCCCTGTCCATCAATCATATTGCTTTAAACATATTGTATTTGAATCCCGACTACCTCGGTAAACTCTTTAAAAAGGAATACGGGGCCAAATACTCGGATTACCTGATGACGGTCCGTATGGAAAAAGCCAGGCAGATCATCCTGGCGTCCGGAGATTTGAGGGTATATGAAATTGCCCGTCAGGTGGGTCTGGGCGACAATGTTACGTACTTCAGCCAGCTGTTCCGCAAATTTACCGGGATGCTTCCCAGCGAGTACAAGGCGAAGCAGGACTTACACCGGTAAGTCCTGCTTCGCTGGACGCGCGCAATAAAAAATACCAAACCCCGAAGGGCTTGGTATTTCTGGCGTCCCGGACAGGAATCGAACCCGCATCAGCGGAACCGGAATCCGCTACCTTATCCATTAGGCCACCGAGACATAAAAAAACAAACCGGTTGTGATATCTATTATAAGCCAAACCTCGTCATTTTACAATGGTAAATCTTAAACAAACACTGTAAAAAAAATTAAAGAAATTTACAACGTCTATATAAAGCAAGTTTTTTATCTTAAAAAAGTGGACAAGTCACCTGGATATGCTATAATGTCATGGGACGAACCGTAGAAAATAAGGAAGGTAAAAGCTTAAATGATCAGCACAAGCGGCATTTCACTCCGTTTCGGAGGCCGTATATTATTTGACAATGTCACGATAAAATTCACGCCGGGCAACTGCTACGGCATTATAGGGGCCAACGGCTCCGGGAAATCCACGTTCCTGAAAATACTCTCAGGCGAAATGGATGCCAATAAGGGAGAGGTTTTTATCAACGCCGGGGAGCGGCTGGCCGTCCTGAAACAGGACCATTACGAGTTTGACGAATCTGAAGTGTTAAAAACCGTCATCATGGGCCACAAAAGGCTTTGTGAAATCATGGATGAAAAGGATGCCCTGTACTCCAAGGCAGAGTTCACCGAAGCGGACGGTATAAAGATTTCCGAGCTGGAAGGCGAATTTTCCGAGCTCAACGGCTGGGAGGCCGAGTCGGAAGCCGCCATGCTTTTAAACGGGCTGGGCATAGGGGAAGAACTTCACACCAAAAAAATGAAGGACCTGGACGGAAACGACAAGGTAAAGGTGCTGCTGGCCCAGGCGCTTTTCGGAAATCCTGACATCCTCCTGCTGGACGAGCCTACCAACCATCTGGACATCGCGTCCATTGCATGGCTTGAAAATTTCCTTTATAACTTCGACAACACCGTCATCGTTGTCTCCCATGACAGGCACTTCCTGAATAAGGTCTGTACACACATAGCCGATATCGACTTTGGGAAAATCCAGCTGTATTCGGGAAATTATGATTTCTGGTACGAGTCCAGCCAGCTTGCCCTTCAACAGGCAAAGGATGCGAATAAAAAGATCGAGGCCAAGATCAGCGAGCTGCAGGAGTTCATCCAGCGGTTCAGTGCAAATGCGTCCAAATCAAAGCAGGCCACGTCGCGCAAAAAGATTCTGGAAAAGCTTACCCTGGAAGATATCAAGCCTTCGTCCAGAAAATATCCCTTCGTGGATTTCAAGCCTGACCGGGAAGCCGGGAACGTGCTGCTGGAGGTCAACGGCATCACCAAAGAAGCAGAAGGCGAAAAAGTACTGGACAATGTCAGCTTCTCGGTGAACAAAGGCGACAAAATAGCCTTTGTCGGCCCAAACGGCCTTGCCAAGACGACGCTCTTCAAACTATTGATGGAAGAAATACCTGCGGACAGCGGTGATTTCAAGTGGGGTATTACCACCTCACAGTCCTATTTCCCGAAAGACAATTCTTCCTTCTTTGACGGAGTGGACTTAAACCTTGTGGACTGGCTGAGACAGTTCACAAAGGATCAAACGGAGACCTTTGTCAGAGGCTGGCTTGGCAGAATGCTGTTTTCCGGCGAAGAAGCCCTAAAGAAGGCCAGTGTGCTGTCGGGCGGCGAAAAAGTACGGTGCATGCTTTCCAGAATGATGCTTTCAGGCGCCAACGTCCTGCTGTTTGACGAGCCTACCAATCATCTGGACCTGGAATCCATCACAGCTTTAAACAACGGCCTGATTAACTTTAAAGGCACAATTCTGTTCGTATCCCACGACCATCAGTTTGTCCAGACGGTGGCCAACAGGATCATGGAAATAACGCCAAAAGGCTTGATCGACAGGCAGATGACCTATGACGAGTACCTGGAAAGCGAAGAGATCGCAGCACTCCGGGCACAGTTATATCAATAATTCGCGCGGTTCCAATCTCCATCGGCTCCAGGATAAGCTTTTAACACAATGCATATCCTGGATATTACTTCGAAGGGCAGTAGGGTGCGCTATTAGCGCGTCCTCCGTCCTGCTTTGAACAACGTCATCATTCCCCCACCTCCAGGTGGCAGGTTTCCGATTGGAAAGGCTGTCATGTACTACAGCGAAAACAACGAATTAGTCTATAATGAAGTTTTCGCTGTAGTATAAGTGGTGAGTAGCAATCTCCCACTGACGTTGTTCAAACGCCACGCTCAAAGCGGGGTGCGCAGGCATCGCTTGCGTGAGCATATGCCGGATTTACTTAGGTTGTATAGGCGAGCAGCAAGCTTTAGCTTGCGACCAGCCCCGGTATATGCGTTACACTAAATTTGAAGCAAGGTTTGAAATAGGGACAGCAGCTTTTGGGCCAAACCCGGATAGGGACTGCCTCAAATCATAGCCCCGAATCATCCCTACCGCAATATCTTCAGCAGCCAGTTCATGATCTGCATGTCCAGCACCATGCTGAAGAGGAAGCTCCAGGTAAATACGATCAGGAATGTGAGCCTTTTCAGGAAGAAGCCGAATTGGTAAAGCGTATTGATTCCCCGGGTAATGATGGCGGAGGACCAGATCAGTATGATAAAGAAGGCAGCCTCAGCCAGGATGATATCCCCGGCGCCGCTGTTGCTGCCAAGATCATGAAACACAGTATAGTAGAGAATTACATTCACCGGTATAATTAAAAAGTGCGACATGATATAGATCTTCATCACTTTTATGGCGGACGCCTGGTGAGGTAAGCCTTCCTTTTTCTTTAAAAATTTGAAAATATCATACAGCGGAATTGATAAGAAAGCGACATCGACGACGCCCAGAAGCAATATGATCAAAACGGCCGCAACAATGTTAAACTGGATATCCGCAGCGGATTTCCCCGCAAAATCGGTAAAATAGGTTTTATAGACTTCCGTCAAATCCGGTAGAAAAAAATCGATCAAACCAATCAGTATCATACCCGCAATAAGGGTTCCCTTATTGTCGGTGAGTTTTTCATAGAATCTGGCAGGGTACAGCAGCACATTCCAGAGCTTGTTCATGTTTTTCTCCTTTAAGTTTTGCCACAATTTGTTTATATCACTTCTTACTTTCACTTCTTGTTGTTTTAAACTATAGTATGTACCGAATCAATTATTTTTTAAAGCCCTTTTTATTATAATATAACTAGACGGAAGCAAAATCAATGCAATAAGCAACAAAACCATCAACGGTATTATCACCGGCGCCGGATCCCGCGGATCGGCAAGAAGGCTTTTGATGCCCGCCAGAATCCAGCCCTGGGGCGTAAACATGGATAACAGCCTTATCCTTTCGGGCATTTCTACAAAATTCCAGAAGCAGCCCCCGGCAAACCCGGTGATTAAAGCCAGCACCGGAGCTCCCGCCTGCAGCTGGGCCTGGGTTTTTAAAACGGAAGAAAGGAAAAGGCTGATGGAAATAACCGCCAGGATATAAGCCAAAAACAGCAAATAGGAATAGGCGCCGGGAAACAGCTCCACATCAAACAAGATTTTATCGATCACCGAGAACAAAACAATCTGGAACATTCCTGCCACAAGGAGGGCAAAAACGCTCCCGGCATAGGAAAGCAGCAAAGCATGCGGTCCAACGGCCAGTCTTTTTACCGTTCCGTTCGTCCTTTCCTCCACCAGCCAGCCGCTGCTGAACAGGATATAAAACATAATGAATGCAACGATCACTCCGGTAGAAGTAGCTGCAGCAGCAGGCAGCGACGACCTTTCAACCGTATTGATACCGCCTCCCCGCTGCTCTTTATAAACAATCGTCATGGGAGGCTCCGGCTCCCAGAGGGAATCGTTGTAAGCGATGATCTCATTCCCCAGGTCTTCATCCGCATCGATTCCCAGCTTTCCGTATTCGTCGGCCACCCAGCCGGCAGCCAGATTCCCGGTAACAAGCCGTATTACTTCGCCTGCAATTACCTCCGAAGTGTATTCCGAGGAATAGGAGGAAGGAGAAGCGACAACGTCGATGAGTTCCTTTTTATCCCCGCTTTTTATCCTCTCCTCAAAGCCTTCCTTGATGATAAAGACCTGCTCCACGTTGTTCCCTTCCAGCATACGGACGGCTTCCTCCCGGTCCGCCGGCTTCACGGCAAGCCCTTCCTTTATGCTGATTCTTTCCAGCAAAAGAGCGGAATAGCCGCTTTGATCCTCGTCTACGACGGCAACGGGTATCATGTTGAGCTTCTCATACCTTAAGGCATATCCGGTGGCAATGGTTATAAAAAGCGGCAGCAGGATCATGGCAGCAAAAAACAGCCTGTCGCCAATCATAATTTTTAATTTATACCAGGTTATGGACAGAAGCTTCATCATTGCCTCCTTTGCATAAGCTTCATGAAGACTGCCGCCAGTACGGACAATACGGCTCCGATCACAACCAGCATGAGCGCCTGCGTTCCCACATGAAGTGCTTCATTCCCTGAAAACAGCACCATGAAGCCGTCCATTGCCCACCGGTTTATGGTCAGACGGCTTAACCCCCTGACGAATTCAGGCATGGAGGAAAGGGGATAAATGCTTCCTCCGATAACCGCCATGGTGAGAATGCCCAGGTTGCCGATGGCATCGGCAGAAGCGGACGTCCTGGAAATTGCTGCGACAAATACCGACCAGGCGCACACGGCAAAGACAAGCCCGCCGAAAAGCAGCAGCACATCCCCGGCAGGCGCGCCCCAATAGTTTTTGAACACGGCCGCCGTCAGAAGGATAATAAATCCGGACTGCAAAGTGACAAGCAATATGGACACCAGCAGCTTGGACAGGATGATCTGCCACATTTTCACCGGCGCCGCCGCCAGCCTCTTTGTTATCCCCGAAGTCCGTTCCGTTACCAGCATTTTCATTCCCGGCATTCCGGCAAACATGGCGAAAATCACCATCAGCGCCGCAGTAAAATATTCCACCGGGGTAAGGTCAAAGTTGGAATACGCCTCTACCCGGGAAAACACTTCATTTCTTGCCAGCGCCTCTAGCAAAAAGGCCATGGTGGAATCATTGAACTGCTGGTCAAGCTCTTTGCCCTTAAGACCTGCTTCCTGATTAAAATGATAAATGGTAGTTATGGCGTTCTGTGCGGCGGATACCAGGTTGGCGGCGCTTTGCATCAGGGTTTTTACGATGAAGGATTGAAGCGGCCTTGCACTTGAACCTATAACCGTTACAGGCTTGTTCTCTCCATAGGCGACACTGTATGTAAAGTCCGGAGGAATGATGATTACCGACGCGACGCTTCCTTCCGAAAGCATTTGAAGCGCCTCGGCCTCTCCGGTGTGAACGACTTCCCGGAATATCTGCATTTCATCCAGCTGTTTTGTCAGCATCCGTGTCTGCGGGGTATCTTCCTGATCCACAAGGGCGATGGAAAAAGGCTCGACAAAATTGCTCCTGTCCAGGTAAGGCGCCAGTGCATAAGTAAAGAAGCTAATGAAGACAAATGGGGCCGCAAGAAGCAAAACGCAGGCTTTCCAGTCTTTGAGAAATAGTTTTATATCGTTTTTAAACAATGTGAGGAATACTGTCACATCCTGTCCCCCATCCATAGGATTTTTCTATTCGCCCAGCACCGCATCGACAATGGACTTGTTGATCATATAAAACGTGCCGAAGGAGCCCATGATCTCTTCCCAGACCTTGTCCAGCTCTTCGTCTGTCGCCGTATTAAGGTCGACAACGCCGGCTGCCGCCTCGGGAAGCGTAAAGGCTTCCATTTCCAGCCTGTCTTCCCTTGCCAGGTTTAATACCGCTGAAAACCCTGTGACGCCGAAATCGGGAAGTTCGGCATTGATTGCCAGCGCTGTCGTTTGATTCCTTGTTTTCAGCTTGTTGTTTTTCCACCGGGAGGTTTTGACCTCACCGGTCAGTTTTTCCGGCTGCCCCTCATTATTGCCCTCCATCTCAATGGTGTATGCTACGGAACTGTTCTCCTTTGAGGTCAGCTCATCGGTAGAGGCATCCAGCTTCAGCCCCACCGTTGTTGAAGAATGTATGCCGCTGTCGGTATCGATACCCCAGGAGATTCCGATTTTCCCCCTGTTCCCGTCCTTTGAGGAAGGCTCAAGCTGCGGCTGAAATCTGAAATACTGCCGGCTGCCCCCTTCATCGCCTGATTTTGTAACTATCTCCACCTCCAGGTAACGGTTCCTGTAGTCATTATGCTTCAGGCTGTTGGTCCCTGTATGAATGGTAACCTCATATTCCGTGCCGCTGGCAATATTTTTCATTGCGATAACCGCTTCTCTTTTCAGAATGTTTCCCGAGCGGTCAATGATCAGGTCCATTTTCAGGCCGTCGGTAAAATCACAGCTTTCAAACAGCCCTCCCAGTTCTTTTTTAAAGCCGTCCACCAGATCCTTCTTCACATTAACGGCCTGTAAAAGCGCCTTTTCCGTTTCATTCAAAGCTAACGCGCCAGTCTCTTCAAGGTAATCGAACAATCGGAAAATTCCTGCTTCATCCACAATTTCAGCTACGGCGGCAAAATTGCCGTACGTCAGCCGTGCAAAGACATCATCGCCTCCCGCCTTTGCCGAAAGGCCATTCAAAAGAGCTGTGAAAGCCGCTTTATTTAAGTTTACGCTGACTTCCCGCCCCTTTGCACTCTGCCCGGAGATTTCCGTTTCCACTGTTTTGCCAAAACTTACATCTTCGTCTTTTATGCCCTGGGAAATAAATCCTCCATATTCCCCCAGCAAGCTGTCAAATACCTCTGCATCCAGTTCGATTGCATCCGCCGCGTCCACTAGGCTGGGCACCCTCAAAGGCTTGACCGGTATGTTGAACCTGTCATAGACCTCTTCCAGCCTGCCGGTATCCAGTTTGAAATATCGGTCCGGAGTAAACACGGGAACCGTGAAATAGAGCTCCCGGCCTTTGGAAAAGACTTCGGCATCGAGGAAGGGCGTTTTTTCAAGGAGAAGGGAAAGCTCTGTCAAATTCCATTTGTCCACAGGACTGTTTCTGGAATCCACCACCAGCTTGCATTTTCCCAGTACGTCCAGAAGCCCGTTTGCCGTTTTGTCTGAAGCCGCACCCTCCTCTCCCTTTACATCAAGGGTTATCTCGGTACGGCTTTTGTAATTTCCGGTCTTATAGGGCTGCCGTGCTTCCTTGAAATCCGCATGGGTCTTTTTCATCCATTGGGCATACTGCTGAAAATTTTTGCCTTCGGCGTCCAGATAAAAATCCCGCGCCGATTTCCCGCCTAACAGGAAATATATCACCCCGCCTGCCGCTAAAACTGCCACCATGGCAAGCACTGCGGCGAGCCGCGCTTTTTTGTTTTTGAAAATTCCCGATCTGCCTGTAATCATTTAACATGCATTCCTTCCCCTGTAGACCTATTATTGTCATTCGAGGCTGTAAAAAAGACTGACATTATCCCAATATCAAAAATGGAGCGTCAGCAATATGTCCTCCAGCTTATCCACACCATATTCCTTTTTAAGTTCTTCCACAGAGCCGAGAGCCTTTACCGAGCCCCTGTCCAGAAGGGCCAGCCTGTCGCAAAAGGTTTCCAGTTCCTCGACATAGTGGCTTGTGAAAATTACCGTGCGCCCCTCTGCCTTTAATCTCCCCACTGCTTCAAATATGTACTTGCGGGATTGCAGATCCACTCCCACGGTAGGCTCATCCATGACCAGCAGGTCCGGCTTGTGCAGCAGCGCCACGGCGATATTCAACCTTCTTTTCATGCCGCCGGAGTAGTAAGATACCCGGTCTTTTGCCCGTTCCTCCAGCTTGACCACCGAGAGGGCCTCTTCCACCCTGTTTCTTTTCTCCCGCCCTTTTAAATTATAGATGCCTGCCCAGAAATTGAGATTGTCAATACCGGAGAGCATGGGATACAAAGCGATGTCCTGGGGAACAAAACCAATCCCTGTCTTTACCCTGTCCGGCTGGCCCGCAACGCTGAAGGAATCGATAAAAATATCACCGGACGTAGGCTTGATCAGGGTGGTCAATATGGAAATAAACGTCGACTTGCCGGCGCCGTTAGGCCCGAGAAGCCCGAAGATCTCGCCTTTGTATATCTCAAAATTCAGTCCGTCCAGCACCGTACTCTTGCCGTATTTTTTTACAAGCTCCCTGACCTCAACCTTTTTCTCAAGCTGCATTGCTCTTCATACTCCCCATAATACCTGTACTCTGTCAATCAATTCTTCACGATTCGTGACTATTCAGGTACCCCGGTTGTCATGGGCATTGCGAGGAGCAAAGCGACGTGGCAATCTCTGCTTCTGACTCAGATAGCATTTTTTAGATTGCCGCGCTCCACTTCGTTTCGCTCGCAATGACAGTACCTGAATAGTCACCACAATTCTTCCTGTCTATTTTACCATATTCAATGGAATATTGTACAAAGAAGTTATTTGTTGTATACTGTTTCATATAAATTCTACAGCGTCCAGGGAGGACAAACATGTTGTATCCATTGAAATTTAAACCTGTATATAAAGATTATGTCTGGGGCGGAAGGAACTTTGAAAAGCTGGGCAAACAGCTGCCTGACGGAATCGTTGCCGAAAGCTGGGAGGTTTCCTGCCACAAAAACGGCACCAGCATCGTAGCAAACGGAGAATTCGCGGGAACTGCCCTACCGGATCTCATAAAGCAGCTGGGAAGGGACCTTATCGGAAATGAACTGCCGGAAAAGGACCTGGAAAAGTTTCCACTGTTGGTAAAATTCATCGATGCGGATAAAAACCTTTCCGTCCAGGTACATCCTGATGACCGCTATGCCCAGGTACATGAAAACGGGGAATATGGAAAAAATGAAATGTGGTACATTATCGCAGCCAAACCCGGGGCGAAGCTTGTTTACGACGTCCGTCCGGGCGTTACCCGGGAAGCTTTCGCACAGGCGGTCCAGGACAACAACGTAGAAGACTGCCTGAAAACCATCGAAGTCTTTCCGGGCGACGCCATCAACATCCCTTCCGGCCTGGTTCACGCCATCGGTCAGGGCATTATGCTTGCGGAGGTTCAGCAGAACTCCGATACGACTTACAGGGTCTACGATTACGGACGTACCGACAGACCCCTGCATATCCAAAAAGCTCTGGAGGTAATTGATTTCAACTCCCTCGGCAGAAAAGAAAAATATGAAGGCCTGGCGATTGACCTGGGAAACGGTTCTTCAAAAAAATATATTGTCGCCAATCACTATTTCTCTGTAGAGGTCTATTCTGTCAACGGCAAGGTAACGGAATATGCCGGCGGTGAGAAATTCTTCATATACACTGCATTTGAAGGGTCCGGCACTATTGCGTGGGATACCGGAAGTCTTGATATGAAAGCCGGCGAATCCATCCTCCTGCCGGCTGCACTCGGGAAATATGCATTCACTGGCAGGCTGAAAGCTCTGAAAAGCTATGTTCCCAACATACGGAGGGACGTTTTGGAACCGCTGGCAAGGTCGGGCTACAGCAAGGAAAACATCCTTGCATCCATCGGCGGAATCATAATGGAATAGCGGCTTATAGAAAGAAAACCATAAATGGGAATTTTTTGTCGAAATATTCTTTCTGAGAAATATCCCTGACTTTGTTTTCATTTTAACCCTCCTATGATATACTACTTTATACACAAGTTGAACATCATGTCACCAATTTCGTCCGATCATTTGAGTATTGATATGCGAGGTATTTGGGCCGTATGAGTCAGTTTGAAAAATGTAGTATTCCCGCCAGCAAGACGTTAGCAGCAGTTTTTTCCGGAATAGGGCTCGGCTTTCTAATGTACATTGTGGCAGAATCCCTTTTTTTTAAAAGCACCTGGAATGCACGCATTATTTTGGGCATTTGCACCCTGCCGGCAGGAGTACTTGCCTTCCTGCTTGTTTACTGGAATTTCAGGCTCAGATACAGTGTTAAATTGCTGGAGATCCTTAAAACGCAAGCATCAACGGACAAATTAACAGAATTATATAACCGAAGCTACCTTGATCCGTTTCTGGATAATGAAATTGCAGCGGCAAACAAGCATAACAGGAAAGTCAGCATGATCATGGTGGACATGGATCATTTCAAAGATATCAACGATACATATGGACATACCCTTGGCGATCATGTGCTTACAATCTTTGCGCAGGTAGTCCTTAAATGTATCCGGAAAAGCGATATAATTGCCAGATATGGCGGCGATGAGTTTATCGTAGTCCTTCCCTCCACCGATACCGAGACTGCTCAGTCCATCGCCGAAAGGATACGCCATGAGGTGTCGGAAGCATATATCCCTCCGCTGGATGGTATCGTAATTTCATCCATCAGTTGCAGTGTGGGCGTATCTACCTATCCTACCCTTTGCAACAGTAAAAACAACCTCATCCGGACATCCGACCATGCCCTGTATGAAGCAAAGCACTCCGGCAGGAATTGCACCATGGTATATAAAAACAATGTAGCTCAGCTTTCCCATCCCGGTTTTTAAAGGAAAAGCGAGATTGCCGCGCTTCGCTCGCAATGACATTCAAGTCTGATTTCGTCCCGGATAGCATTTGCGGATGCGCAATACGCGCCTCTACATACGCGGGAATCTCTATAGCAGGAAAGTTGAAGAATTGCAAAAAGGGATTACCCCGCAGGATAACCCCTCAAAATAAGCTTACCGGGTTATTTATCCGTCTTGCTTTTCTTATGCTCACCCTTCTTGTGCTCACTCTTGTCGCAGTCTTTTTTCAAAAAGCCGGGATTGCCGCTGCCATCCCATTTGTTCACCTTGTCGGTGTAACTCCTTATCCGGCTGTCGGCTTCTTCCCGCGATACCTTGCCTTCCTTTACTTTTTTCTCCATCCTTGTCTTAAAGCTGGCAATCAAGGCGTCCTTTTTCTGCGGTAAAGTAAGACTGTTAAACTCCCGGATTTTTTGAATCCTTGCATCAATTTTTGCTGTTATTTCGTCTGCCTCGTCTTTTGTAAGCTTACCTTCCTTTAACAGCCCTTGAACCCTTTCCTTCTTTTCTTCCAGCATCTTCACAGGGTCTTGCTGCCCGTCAAATCCTTCTTTTTTCTTCCTGAAATCCTTTTTGTCCTTTTTCACGGTATCCGTTTGCTCCTGCTTCGCTGCATCCTGCCCAACAGGAGCGGCAAAAACTACATTACCAGAAAGAGAGATTATTAAAGCAACAACTGCAAGGATCTTTAATGTTCTCAATGCCATCAACTCCTTTCTGTATTAGTATTTCATTTTTTGCGCATTATTTGTGAAGAGAATGTAAACTTTTGAATTTGGTTGAAATTACCGCTTAAATTCTTAAGGATACCGGGCGGCGGCATTTCAAAAAAGAGTACTACAATATTGCAACGCTACTATCATTTATGCACCTTTGAAAAATAATGGCAAAGCTGCAATGACCTTATTTTTCAAAGGATCAATTCGCAAGTATCGTTGTAGTAGTAAAATCTGCCCCTGAATGGTTACAAAAAAGAGACTACCTCAAAAGTATTTTTGAGACAGTCCCGTTTTTTCCGTTCTTTCCCTTTATTTCATTGCTTCTTCAATGGCCACGGCTACTGCCACCGTAGCTCCAACCATGGGGTTGTTGCCAATGCCCAGGAAGCCCATCATTTCAACGTGGGCCGGCACTGAGGAGGATCCTGCGAACTGAGCATCGGAGTGCATCCTGCCCATGGTATCCGTCATGCCGTAGGAAGCAGGTCCTGCCGCCATGTTGTCCGGATGGAGCGTTCTTCCGGTACCGCCGCCCGACGCCACCGAGAAGTACTTCTTGCCCATTTCGTAACATTCCTTTTTGTAAGTGCCTGCCACGGGGTGCTGGAATCTGGTGGGATTGGTGGAATTTCCGGTGATGGATACGTCCACGCCTTCCTTGTGCATTACGGCTACGCCTTCTCTTACGTCGTCGGCGCCGTAGCATCTTACTTTGGACCGGTCGCCGCCGGAGTATTTGATTTCTTTCACGATCTCAAGCTTGCCCGTGTAGTAATCCAATTTGGTTTGTACGTATGTGAAACCGTTGATTCTCGAAATAATCTGGGCAGCATCCTTGCCAAGCCCGTTCAGTATGACTCTCAAGGGCTCGGTCCTTACCTTGTTGGCCGATTTGGCTATACCGATGGCGCCTTCGGCTGCTGCGAAGGACTCATGGCCGGCGAGGAATGCAAAACATTTGGTTTCCTCTCTGAGAAGCATGGCTCCCAGGTTTCCATGTCCGATCCCTACCTTCCTGTCATCTGCAACCGAACCGGGAATGCAAAATGACTGAAGACCTTCACCGATGACTTCCGCCGCTTCGGCAGCTTTTTTGCAGCCTCTTTTGATGGCTATGGCTGCGCCTGCTACATAGGCCCAACAGGCATTTTCAAAACAAATGGGCTGAATCCCTTTGGTAATCGTGTAAGCGTCAACGCCTTTTTCATCACATATCTTTTTCGCTTCATCAAGAGAACCGATGCCATTTTTATTTAAACATGCGTTAACCTGTTTTATTCTTCTTTCATAACTCTCAAACAATGCCATGTCTATATCCCTCCCCCTCTTATTCCTCTCTCGGATCGATGACCTTCACCGCTTCATCAAACCGGCCGTATTTGCTGGTAGCCTTCTTGATGGCTTCATTGGCATCGATGCCCTTTTTGATAAAGTCCATCATTTTGCCCATATGCACAAACTCGTAGCCAATAATTTCATTGTTGGCGTCGAGAGCGGTGCGGGTGACATAGCCTTCCGCCATTTCCAGGTATCTCGGACCCTTCGCCAGCGTGCCATACATTGTGCCCACCTGGCTCCTCAAACCTTTGCCCAGGTCCTCAAGGCCTGCTCCGATGGGCAGCCCGCCTTCGGAAAAAGCTGTCTGGGTCCTGCCGTATGCAATCTGGAGGAAAAGCTCCCTCATGGCCGTATTGATGGCGTCGCATACCAGGTCGGTGTTCAACGCTTCTAGTACGGTCTTGCCCGGAAGGATTTCAGCCGCCATCGCTGCGGAATGGGTCATCCCGGAGCATCCGATGGTTTCAACAAGCGCCTCTTCGATAATACCGTCTTTAACATTCAAGGTCAGCTTACATGCGCCCTGCTGCGGAGCACACCAGCCAACGCCATGCGTCAGGCCTGAGATATCCTTGATTTCCTTTGACTGAACCCACTTTCCCTCCTGGGGAATTGGCGCCGGGCCATGGTTGGGCCCTTTCGCCACACAAGACATTCTTTCTACTTCATGTGAATAAATCATTCTTTGACCCCTTTCATCTATAAGACTAAAAATTAAGAAACTTAAGCACCGGTAAACATATAACTTACGCGAAAATTTTCTGCAAATGCACAAGAAATATTTTCAGTGCTCCTAACTTGCTTTAATTCAGGAAATATTCTACCATATTATTCCCCAAAAGTATATGTGAATTTTTTATCATTTGACACCCTCGCATATTGTCACCGTAATTATTCAGCGGTCAAAAAGTCCTTTGGGAAAGCGGAAAGGGCTGGTCATTCAAATGTATTTTTCTTTGGATGTTGTTTTCATAGAAAAAATCTATATAATAAAAATAGAATTGAAATAATTTAAGAAAAATATGAATGAAGTCTGAAAGCGGGTCATAAATTATTGAGCGCGCCGGCTTAAGACATTGACATAAAATACGGTTATGCCATAAAACAGGAAGGAATAGAAAGAATGAAAACCAGTGCATTGGTAGAAGAAGTTTTTCGGTTGATCGGGGGCGAATGTCACGACCCATATACGATTCTGGGTATTCATCCCATCGTTGGCAAGGAAACCTCCCGTAAGTATTTTGCCGTAAGAGCGTTTTTCCCTCACGCAGAAGCCATCAGTGTAATTGAAGAAAACGGCGGCAGTCGTTATAAGATGGAAAAGCTCCATGAAAGCGGCTTCTTTGAAGCAATTATAAAAGATAAACAGGATTTCTTCAAATACCGGCTTGAGGTGACGGATTTCTCCGGAAATGTCTTCACCGTATATGATCCTTATTGTTTTCTCCCCGTATTGACGGACTTCGACCTTCATCTTTTCAATGAGGGAAATCACCATAAGATTTATGAAAAGCTGGGCGCGCGGGGGATGACCGTCAATGACGTCAGCGGAACGCTTTTTGCCGTATGGGCCCCCTGTGCCAGACGGGTAAGCGTTATCGGGGACTTCAACCAGTGGGACGGAAGGCGCCATCAAATGCGCTGCCTCGGAAGCTCGGGGATCTGGGAGATCTTTATCCCCGGCATCTGCGAAGGAGATCTCTATAAATTTGAAATTAAGACCCAGAGCGGTGAGATTTATAAAAAATCCGACCCTTACGCCTTCTATTCGGAGCTGAGACCGGAAACCGCTTCCGTCGTTTGCAACATAGACCGTTATGAATGGCAGGACAAGGAGTGGATCAAGGACAGGGACTCCGGCAACCTATTTGAAAAGCCTGTGGCCATTTACGAGGTCCATCCCGGCTCCTGGTCCAGAATACCTGAAGAGGGCGCCCGCTTCCTGACTTATAGGGAACTGGCCGACAAGCTGGTTAACTATGTTGTGGAAATGGGTTATACCCACATAGAATTCATGCCTGTTGCAGAGCATCCCTTTGACGGCTCCTGGGGTTACCAGGTGACCGGCTATTATTCGGTCACCAGCAGGTATGGAAAGCCTGAAGATTTCATGTACCTTGTGGACCAATGCCACCAAAACGGCATCGGAGTCATCCTTGACTGGGTCCCGGCACATTTTCCGAAAGATGGCCACGGACTTGCAAGATTCGACGGCACGGCCCTTTACGAGCACGCCGATGTACGTCAGGGGGAGCATCCCGACTGGGGCACCCATATTTTTAACTTTGACAGGAACGAGGTAAGGAATTTCCTTGTTTCCAACGCCGTGTTCTGGTTTGAAAAATATCATATCGACGGCCTGCGGGTGGATGCCGTGGCTTCAATGCTTTATCTGGACTACGGCAAAAAAAGCGGAGAGTGGATTCCCAACCGCCACGGAGGAAAGGAAAATATCGGAGCCATTGAATTCCTGCGCCAGTTGAACACGACGGTGTATCAATATTTCCCCGGCATTATGATGATTGCCGAAGAATCCACCTCCTGGGCACTGGTTTCAAAGCCGCCCTACGTGGGAGGCCTCGGGTTTTCCTTCAAATGGAACATGGGCTGGATGAATGATTACCTCCGTTACATCAGCATGGATCCCATCTACCGCAAATATCACCACAACAGCCTTACCTTTTCCATCATGTACGCCATGTCGGAAAACTTTATCAATGTGCTGTCCCATGATGAAGTCGTCCACGGCAAATGCTCGATGATGGGCAAAATGCCGGGGGATTACTGGCAGAAATTTGCGGGCTTAAGGGTGAGCTATGGCTACATGTACGGCCATCCCGGCAAGAAACTGCTGTTCATGGGCGGAGAATTCGGCCAGTTCATTGAATGGGATTATAAAAGAAGCCTTGACTGGCATCTGCTTGAGTATGACATGCACAAAAAGCTGCAGAGATTTGTAAAGGACCTGAACAGGATCTATACCGGAGAAAAAGCCTTGTACCAGGTGGATTTCAGCTACGAAGGCTTCGAATGGATCGATTGCAACGACAGCGACCACAGCGTGGTCTCCTTTATACGCAAGGGCAAGGACTGGCAGGACATGCTTTTGATCGTATGCAACTTCACACCTGTAGTCTATGAGAATTACAGGATTGGAGCACCCTATGACGTATTTTACAGTGAAATATTAAACAGCGATTCCGAAATTTACGGAGGCAGCAATGCAGGCAACTTCGGCGGAGTAAGGGCGGAGCAGATACAATATCATGGGAAGCCGTACTCCCTGAACCTTCGGGTGCCGCCTCTTGCCATGGTGATCTTGAAACCGCAATTTAACGAAGAAGGGGATCCGGAAGATGTTCGGTAGGGGCGCGCATTGCGCGTCCGCATAATGTAATCTGTGATAACACTATCCTTTGCACCAGGGGGCTGTTCTTATCTTCCGCATTGTTCGCTATTTCCTGGTTTGCGCTTACTGTCACGGGTGGACGGCCAATGGCCGCCCCTATACTGTATGCCTTACAGCCAGATAGCCCAATGCATCGAATTGTCTTACGCCAATGCCCCCCTTGCATCAAGTTTTTTCATATCAATCCGTCAGAGAGGGTTAATTTTCTTTATTTCTTCAACAGATAAGCCTGTCACCTTTGCTATATCGTCAACACGCATCCCGATAGAAAGAAGATTCCCGGCAATAGTCCATTTTTCTTCCGTTCTGCCTTCTGCTTTTCCTTCCGCCCTGCCATCTTCTTTTGCCGTATCCAGTAATCCGAGCTCATACCCCCAGATATGCCATATAGTCGTCGTATGCACGCCGTTCTTTTTCGTCCATCCTCAAATAATCCAGCTTCCTGGCGGCCAGCATGACGCTTGATTACAACAAAATTTGACAGCATATTTATATTTTTGTTGACATGATTCCCCTGCTATAATATGATAATGCTGGAATAAAAAACTAAAGGCAGAAATGCCATGGCTGTCCGGCTGCCCTGATAGGCTGCCGATTCCTTTCATCCACGGCGTTTGCCGGGACATTATTTTGATGGATAGATGGCTGCCGGGAGGAAGCATATGCAAAAAATGAAAATACGGATAGATGAATGTAAAATCGGAAGTATCCTTGCAGCGGATGTCTGGAATGAAAAGGGCAGTTTGATCATCGCGGAAGGAGCTGTTCTCAGCGAACCCTTGAAGAACAGCCTTATGGCCCTTGGGATTACAGATTTATGGATTTCTCCTCCGAAGGAAGAGGATAGCCTGCCGGAGAATATGGCGCTGGAAATGTTCAAGAATACCTATACCCAGCAAGTCGACAGGTTGAAATATATTGTAAAGGACCTGATCACGGGAGAAAATTTCGAATTGGACAATCTTAATGAGATCGTTGACTCGGTACGCTCCGAAATAGACCATAACCATCACTTGGTAGGTTTTTTGCATGAGATGAAGAAATTTGACGATTATACCTTTACCCACTCCTTGAATGTAGCATTTTATTGCGCACTCATCTGCAAATGGACAAATACGAATGCCCATAAAACAAGAAATATCATTATGACAGGATTGCTGCATGATATAGGAAAGAGCATGCTTCCCATCAATCTGCTGTACAAAAAAGAGAAATTGCTTCCGGAAGAAGCGGACATTATCAAAATGCATACGGTGTATGGATATAACCTTGTAAAAGATATGCTTTCCATTGATTCCGACATCAAACTGGGTATTTTGCTGCACCATGAACGTGAAAACGGCATGGGGTACCCAATGAACCTGCGGAAGCATCAATTAAACCTGAACACAAAAATCGTTTCGGTGGCGGACGCCTACGACGCCATGGTTTCGGACAGGCCTTACAGAAAAGCCTACACCCCTTTTCAAGCGTTTCACATCATGATGACCGAGGATTTGCTATCCTTCGATATCGATATCCTCAATACCTTCATAAGGTCAATTTCACACTATTTTATCGGATCCAGCGTCATTTTGAATACCCATGAAATCGGAAAGGTTGTACACATCCCTCTCCATGCTCTGGAAAAGCCGATTATATGTGTCAATTCGGATTTTATCGATCTTTCAAGAGAAAGTAACCTTGAAATCGTCGGGATGGTTGAATAACGGCTGAATCGGCTACCTTTCCCGCAGCCCATCTGACGGTCCAAAGCCGGAAAAATGCCTCAACAAAGGAACACCGCCATAGCCTTGCAGGCTTTTGATCTATATTCGTTTCCCGGCGATCATATCCGGTGAAAAGTTCGGCATGTATTTTGAGAATATTTCCACCAGCTCTTTTCGGGATGAAATCCTGAACTCTCTGAAAATCCTTTCTATGCGGTAACGCAGAGTACCGTCGGCGATAAACAGCTCTTCGGCGAGCTGGGAATAAGTCGTCCCGGCAAGGATGCCTTTTATGAGCCTTGCATCGATGATATCGCAGGAGGCCAGGCATTTTTCAAGACATACCAGCTGGTTGAGCACAGGGTCGGAATATGAGCTCCGGGACTTTCCGGCATAATATGAATTGTTTTCCGGCAAGGCACCCGAAGGTTCCGGCAGCATGTCGGCTGTAGATTTCCTGGCAATGATGCGGCAATTGATCGTCACGTAGATGGAATTCACATCCGGGTTATCAAATAAAAACAGGCTTGCTTTTACCGCCTGGCGTCCAAGCTCCTGCAAATCAAGGGATACGGTTGTTATGGAAGGCTCTGAGCAGCGTCCGATCAAGGTATTCCCAAAACTCATGACATAGATATCCTCAGGCACCTTTACACCGCATTCCGATAGCCGTGTTATCAAATATTTCGCGGAAAGGTCGTTTGTACATATTGCCGCATCAAAGCCCTGGATGGCGGACATAAACGCATTGAAGCATTCTTCGATGCTTCCGGTATATTTTATGATATCCGTATCCCGGGGAAAACCGCCGAAATGGTTTGCGGCATGGATATAGCCCTCAAGCTTGCGCATATCTGCCGGAGAGTCCTGGTTCATCGCAAAGGCACATATCTTCGATCTACCGCAGGCATGCAGATAACGGACTGCCTTGCTCATTACCTCACTTCTGCTCAAGGTGACGCAGCTTACCCTTGCGGTTGTCCTGCCGAGATCCGAACATGCCAGTACGGTTCTGACACCGGCACATTCACAATAGCATAAAATGCTGTCTATCCAGGCATAGGTTTCACCGGCCAGGATCAGCACGCTGTTTTTATCAAATTTTAATTCATTGCTGGTTTCACAGAAATGATATCTGGCCTTTATACCTTTGCGCAGCAGCTCACCGTCTATTCCCGCCCTCGTTTCCTCCCACCAGGGAGTCCGCATGTAGGCAGGTTCGACGACGATGGAAATCTCAGAGAAATGCAATCTGACAGCCTCCTATTTATTTTGAAATCCACAATAAAATTTTATTATATACCATTATTTACAGATATACAATGCTAAATTTTATGTCTTTGGCCGATGCTGATTTTAAGCGTGGAGCACCGGCATATCCGGTGTTACGATAGCAGTATGGCAATATAAGGCTACAAAGATAATTCAAGCGAAGGGGGATTACTATGCTTACAGCACAGTCAATCAAAGCTTATATTAAGGAGTTGGGGGGCGACCTGGCGGGAATTGCTCCGGTTGAACGTTTTAAAAACGCACCTGTCAGAATCAGTCCGCAAGGTCACCTGCCAACCGCAAAATCAGTCATTGTCGCCGCGGTTCATACGCCGGACGGGGCCTGGGAACTGGGAGGCGAGCCGATACACAACTGGGGTACGGCAAGCGTGGTAACTGCAATCAATTCCAGGCTTGAGAGGATTGGCTTCTTTATAGCAAAGCATCTGGAGGAAAACGGCTATAAATCGGTGCCCATCCCTCAGACTGCAATATGGAGATACCGTCCCTTTGAGGATTTGAATATCGTTTTCTCGCCGGATTTATCCCATATCCATGCCGGTGCAGCCGCGGGGCTGGGTGAAATAGGCTATAACGGCCTTTTATTGACTCCCGAGTATGGGGCGAGACAGCGTATGATGACGATCATAACGGAAGCGGAGCTTGAACCGGATTCACTCTACTCAGGTCCGGTCTTATGTGACAGATGTATGGAATGTGTGCGTCATTGCGCGCCGTCGGACGGGCTGCGGAAAGAAGTCGGCGGATTGACAAGGGTGGATATCGGAGGAAAGACATTTGAGTACGCAAATAAGAACAAATTCCGCTGTGCATGGGCGGAACGCTTCCAGATCAAATTCGATATGGATATTCCCAACAAGGTTGACGAGCACGTTGTCGTGCCTAATCTCTCCTGCAACAGGGAAGGGTATGGTTCATCCCTTGAACCGTGCTGGAGATATTGCCTGCCTCCCCATATGCGTACCACAAAAGAGAAGCGCAAGCCAAATCACAGGAAAAGCATCTGGGTCCAGAATCCTGAAATCCAGGCAGACGGATATGAGCCGGGTGAAAGAATCCTCACCATGGAAACGGAAAAGCTGGCATTTGAAAAAGGCGTTGAATTATTCGGTGTTGCTGCGGTAGACCGATTCCTCAATGCGGAAAACTTGCCGGAAATATACAAGACCAACCTTATTCCGCCGCCTTTTAACGAGAAATGGGGAAAAACTGGCGCCAATCCGCTGGATTACCTGGCTGATGCAAAGAGCGTCCTGGTTATCGGCATCGGCTATCCCGAAGAATGCTCCAACGGTATTGCGATGTCAAAAGCCGTATCGGTGAATAACGGCGGCACGGATAAGCCCTCCCATCTCATTGTCTCAGGCATCGCGTTTCCTGATGAATACAGCAGCTCAGGAGCTATCTCCGTGGTGGAATCCGCAATGAAGGAAAAACTCATGGATGCTTTGCTGGACATATCCAGGCATCTTGAGGAAAGAGGCTATTCCACCGTAGGGCTTACCTATCTTGCCGACAATATATCGGCACATGTATGCGGTCTCGGCGCCCTGGATGAAGCCGGCAATCTTGTTACACCGGAATTCGGCATCCGTCAGGTTTACACCGCCATCCTGACATCCGCCCCCCTTGCCGAAACCCGGACAATAAGGAAGGAAGCAAAGAAACAGGCTATTCCTTTCCATACGGTGAAGCTTCTTACAAGCAAAGTCAAAGCCCTGGTTTCGGGAAAAATCTCCGGTATTACGGGTATTGCGCCTGTAGAGCGCTTTGCAGGACTCAAGGATGAATTAAAAAAAGTATTGAATGAAGCCGACTGCGGGGTAAGCGTAACAGACCGGAATGAAAGAATGGGCGGAACGGATGTTGACGCGGTGATTCATAAAAAAACAAAGGTATTCAAAGAACCTCAGGATTATCTTTCCGATGCAAAATCCGTAATCGTCTTCAGCATATCCTACCCACAAACCATAGCGGAACGCGCCGAACAGCCTCCAGCCGAAGCTGTCGGACCTTATTCGATGTTCGCCCAGCATGCGGCATGGAGAATGCTTGATGAATGTGCATTCGACGTAGTCAAGCTGCTTGGGCAATACGGTTATAAAGCTGTCCCTACGGAAGACCTTTGCGGTTCGGCATCAAAAGTCGCGCATACCTTTGGCGAAATCATTGATGCAAGGGCTAATGCCCACCCTGCCATGCTTGCCGGTTTATGCACCATAGGCTGGTGCGGCACGCCGATCTCCCAGGAGGAAGGCATGTGCCAAAGGTACTTTGCCATAGTGACCAATGCGCCGCTTGATGCAGACGAGCCTTGCAGCACAAACTCATATTGTGAAAACTGCAATGAATGCGTCCAGGCTTGTCCGGTAAATGCAATTTCATCGGCAGGGGTATTGTTATCTGCCGGAGGCGTCACCTGGAAACAGGGTAAAATAGATACCTTGCGGTGTGACTGGTCGAAGCGTTATGGGTTTATTGCCGACGAGGGGCCCAAATATATGGGAAGCCGGACAAATATCATGCCTCCGGACAGGATTACGCCCCAAGATATCATAGATGCCATGAAGCAAATGGACCCTCTTCAGAAAAGAATCCCCTGCATTGTAGAAAACTGTGTTTTGAAGTGTCCTCACGCATGCCGTAAATAAAAAAAGTGTAGGGGCGCGCTATTAGCTCGTCCGCAAATGCAATCGAGGTCAAACAAGCTTCCAGACGGCCAATGGCCGCCCCTACATTAAATTTTCCCATGCCAATGCCCATGCTGCAAAAGTTGGCGCATCTGAGGATGAAAAGGTGTAGGGGCGCGCTTTGCGCGTCCGCAAATGCAATCCAGTCAAACAAGCTTCCGGACGGCCAATGGCTGCCCATACATCAAGTTTTTTTCATACCTGACAACTCATTCAGAATATCAGCACAATCGGTTAAACTAAATCTATACATTTGCATCCCGGTTGCACAGTATCTTGTATTCCCTCGCGGAAATGCCAACCGCTCGTTTAAACTTTTTATTAAAGCTGGCCACGTCAAAATAGCCGACATGCTGAATAACGTCCTTAATTGAAAGGTTTTCCTCTTTCAGCAGGCGTTTTGCTTCCTGTATCCGCAAACCGGACAGGTAATCGATATATTTCTCCCCGGTGTTTTCCTTGAAAAAACGCGAAAGATAGAACTTGGAAATATTAAACTCCTTCGCAATGCTATCCAGGGCAAGGCCGCTGTTTTTATAATTTTTATGGATATAGTCCAGCAGGTCGTCCCGAAGCTTCTTATTGCATGGCTGCTGCTCCTCTTTCGTATGACAGACCGCACCAAACAAAGCTTTCATTTCACCGGAGAAATCCTCCAGGCTCCGGAAGTTCAGCGCCAGCAAATGAGGGGTAAAAACCTGAATGAGATTCATTTCAAGAAGCGTATCAAATACAATATGGATGATATTGTAGCACACAAACCGCAGCATGTCCTTGGACAGATGCATGTCGGCCACGGTGGTGATGATTTTGTGAAAGCCGGACAGGATTTTATCCATATCCCTCTGCTTCAGGGCATTGATGAATTCCATCTGATCCTCTTTCGCAAACCAAAAGGTCAAGGTATCCATTTGCGCCATTTTTTCAAAAAATATTACCGCCTCGCTGTCCGATGGAGCAACGCAGCCCTCCAGCGCAACAATTGCTTCCATATAGGATTGGCTGACCATCGTCATGGCATCATAGACCTTCCCGAATCCTATCTTGCTGTTTTGATAACCGCTTTCCCTGATTGCCTTCAGCATTTCCTCCCCCAGCCCGGAACGGATAAGCCTGGTTTTATCCTCATCATTGATATTCAGCATGATTGCAACCATAGAACCATCCTCAAGCTTTGTAGGGTAACTGATGTCGCAGCACAACAGCTCGCAGATATCATTGAATTTATCCAGCAGATTCATAACCGTTGTCCGGTCGGCCTTTGGTACGGACACGGAACATACGCAGTAATACCTGTTATAAAACTGAATCCCGTTGAGCTTGATCATACGCGCAAGGAACTCTTCATCCTTCAACACTCCCGAGTACAGGAGGGTATTGGTTTGCTGCAGCAATATCGGGCGGTACTCCACCAGTTTTTTACTCAAGGATTCGTTTTCATAAACGGTATTGCTTATTGCATTTTGAATCGCAATCAGTTCATTTTTTGCATTATTGGAGATTGATTTGTTGGGCAGCGTATCCCGCAGTTTTTTGATAGGCCTGTAGTTTGTAACCGTTAGCCTTACGGCTATAATGACCGATACGACGATCAGCAGGACAAACACAAGTATGCTTGCTTTTCTGACCTGCGCCAGGCTGTTATAGATCTCGCGCGTCTCAATGGCGATGTTGAAATAGCAGCCAAGTTTTTCAGAATAGATGCTCATAAGGATATAAGGAGTGTTTTTATAATTGAACTCGTATGTGCCCGGCCGATCTTTTCCGATGTATTGCAGCAGTTCGGAGGAATCGTTGTCGGTATTGTTCACTTCGGCAGCTACAGTTCCCGAATCAAAAACGATATTTGCAAAGCCGTTGTAATCTCTTAATGTAATGTCCATCAGGTATTGGAGCTTTTTAACATCGATCAGGAATCCGACGGTTTCGGCATTAATTGCCGACTGGTAAGAAATAGGGCAGTAATAGAGGATATAGACAGGAGCAGAACTTCTTGCCTGATTGGACTTTGAAAGGACGGACAAGCCTCTGAATTTTTCCTCATACAATGCCCTCTTCAATAGTGAATAGCTTTCGTCGTCCAGGCCGATGACATGCTGCGCGTATACATCAAGATCATTCCTTCCCAGATTGGAGAAAATATCCTCCTCCCCGTAGCAGATAAACAGGTCGTGGATAAAAGTGTTGCCGGCTTTATATTTTTTCAGCTCGTTGATACCTTTTAGCGCGGTATATTCATTGGAATTCATACTGAAGTTGGACAAGGCGATGTCTACGGAGATCCGGTCCGATATGTCCGACAAAGCCTTTATTTCCTGCTCGAACTGGTTGCTAAGCTGCTGCAGCTGCATCCTGTTGTTGGACTGTATTTCGATCTCCAGGGATTTGATAAAACTGTTGCTCAAAAATATGAAAAGCAGAATTGTCGGGAGTAAAATAACGAGATAGGACATAAAAAACCTGAGTCGTATGCTTCTGTTTTTAAACATCTTTTATCACCGAAATTCCTATATTAATTTGAATATGCTTTTATTATTATAATTAAGAATCCCATCCATTGCAAACATGCCATTTTTGCTTGGCAAAGTCATTTTTACACGCAGGCGGTTTTGCACTTGTCCCCATGAGAGGCATTTATGCGTAAAAAGCAACTATGGCAGCATCCTGCAACAATAACAATCTTTACCCCACAAAAACAATATGTTATATATAAAATGAATTTTACATAAAATTCGGTTTTATGTCCATGTCAAAAAATAATAGCATTCTTCGGAAAGGTCGTGTGAATATGCGAGCGAAAAATCCCCTCATTCCAATGGCGGCAATTACCGGCACTCCCACCCGGGAGGACATACGCAAGGTAATGAAAAACTACTCTGACGCGGGAATCAGGCAGTTCCTCATCTATCCCCGTTCCGGCTGTGAAATTGAATATATGTCGGAGGCATGGTTCGAACTGTGCCGCAATGTAATTGAAACCGGTGAGGAACTGGGGTTTGACATCTGGTTGTATGACGAATACAATTTCCCTTCCGCAACCTGCAACGGACAGGTTCTTGCGGAAAATCCCGAATTTGTCCTCAAGGTTCTGGATATCGGCGCAGCGGAGGGTAAAGCCGAATTTAAAATCCTCACCAATCCCGGCTTCGCCAATGTTTTTGATCCGGACTGCACCGATAAGTTCATTGAACTGACGCATGAGCGCTATGCCAGCCGGTTCGGAAAATATTTCGGCAATACCGTGCAGAGCATATTTACCGACGAGCCCAGTTTTGCCTATGGCTGCAAGCAGTATGGCGACCATCTTCGCATACCCTATTACGCCGGCCTGGAAGAGGAATACGAGAAATTAACAGGAAGCAGCCTTTTCGCAGACCTCGAAAAACATATCGCAGGTCAGACGCCGGCGGGATTGTGGCCGACTTTCTTCCAACTGGTAGGCAAACAAATGAAAACTGCATTTTGTGACCGCGTACAGGCCTGGTGTACAAAGCATAATCTTTTTATGACGGGGCATTTGTATAGTGAAGACTCCGAGACAATGGGCGTATTGTATAACGGCAATATATTACAAAGTCTTAAGAGCTTTACACTTCCCGGAATGGATGACATCCATACGCTGGGGACTCTTTCCGAGGCGGAATGGGTTACCTTTGGCACGGTAAAATACGCGATTGACGCCAGAAACAACGGCGGACTGGCAGAGCTGTTTTCCGTAAGCCCCTGCGACATACCCATTGCAAGGGAACGTCAAATGCTATGGCTGACGGCGCTTTACGGCGTTGATCATTATCTTTTCGCCGTACCGCAGCTGGACGCCCGTGGAAATATTGAAAAGCCCTACTATTTTAACCCCAACAGCATCACGCAGCCATGGTTCCCTGCTTTTCGGGAATGGGGAGAGGATGCGGCGATTGCTGCCGGAATAGCGCACAAAACCTGTATCAGCTTTATCCAGGTCCGCTATCCCCAGACGCTTGCCACAAACAACGTTTACAGCGGACTTGTACGTTGCTTGAAGGATACCGGCTTGCGGACGCTGCTTGAAACCCTTGTCAATCTTCAACACCCCTGGGAGCTTATTGCCGAAGAAGATGAAGCTTCTCCTTCAGCCAGGGCGGTTTTAGCCCTGACAAAGGACGGTATCCTGGAGGAAAAGACCGGTGCCTGCTTTTCCGGCATCGAAGAAGTATCCGGATGGCTGGAAAGAAATATTGCGCGTCCCTGCCGCGTGGAAAATCCCGACGGAAGCCTTGCCGGCAAATTGCTGGTCAAGACCTATACGGACGGCACTGTCGTCGTACTGGATCTGACCGCCGAGATCGGCGCCCGCAGGCTTATATTAAAACACGGCGATGTGTCCCGTACGTTTGAACTGTTCGGCCGCGGCGTGATGGTGACAAAGGACTTAATACCTCCGGAACTCCTGCCGGCGACGGCACAAAAAACCGATACCGACTCTTTTGAACTAATACTAGGCAATCCCAATTTCCTACGCTGTATTTTCCCCGGGGAACAACAGTATTTCGAATTTGCGCTTGATTCGGACATGGAGAACCTTAAGTTTGTCCTGCGCACCTATGGAGGAGAAACGGATATCCTGCTGGATGGAAAACCCCTGGAAACCTTTGCTGCCTGCAGCGAATTACCGGAAGGCCTTCGCAGCCTCTACAAAACATCAAAGCCCGTTTCATTAAAGCAGGGGAGGCATTCTGTCACCCTGGCCTCAGCCGTCAGGGATTACCCCTATCTGCCTCTTGTCTTCCTGTGCGGCGATTTTGCCGTTTATCCGGGAAACGTCCTGGGCAAAACGCCTAAAAGTGCACAGATCGGTTCTCTGCTTGGCAAAGGGCTTTTGAACTATGCCGGAAAAATCACTTTGACTGCCGATGTCACCGTCCCCTTGCACAATGGCGACGTCTTTCTGTCACTGGATACAAACCAATTGTATACCGAGGTCAGGCTTGACGGAATTTCGCTGGGCCGCCGCGCCTGGGCGCCCTTTGTCTGGAAAATCCCGGAGGAGATGAAAGGCGGCAAAAAGACGCTGGAGGTTATTGAGTATACATCCGTCGGCGCGCTTTTCGGCGATGTTGCAAAACTGCTGCCGGTCCCGTCCCCCTGGTCCGACTGGTACTGGGATACAAACTGCGGAAGATTTACGGACTGCGGGTTGCTGTCTGCGCCGGAATGGCTTCTGGGTTAAGTACTACAGCGTCAACAACCGGATTTAGCCTTGCGGAAATAACGCGGTAGAGCATTCGCGATTATTTCCGCAAGGCTCATGAATGCCGATATAAAAATGAAGTTTACGCTGTAGTATTCGTCCGTTAAATAAAAAAGCAATGCAGCCTGTTGAGACTGCATTGCTTTTTATTTTGTTCGTTTATCTTTTGTATGGTTTATCTTTCGTACAGCTTTATTTTATCGCTTCAAGATAACGGCCATATGCGGCCTGCTGGTATTTAAGCAGTTCGTCAACCTTCATATTGTTCAGCGTGCTGACATAGGAATCCCAATTATCAAGGCTCAGATCCCCTATAATGAAGCGGGCTCTGCTCTCTCTCACATATTTATCCATATCCAGCTGTATGGCTTTTATCGCGTTCTGCTCCTCTTCGGTAAAGAAAAGCGACGGGAATTTGTAATTGAAATAAGGAGCATAGTATTTGTCTGTCAATTCATTCAGCCAAAAAGCATTTTTCGAACCCTGTCCCAGGGCGAAATCCGTCGGATACCATGCAGGAGGAGTTCCCGGAGGGGTGATGATGGCCGCACGGGTTTCTTCCGCAGTTGCATAACCTTCGGCCGTAATTTTGTCCCATGTGCCTTTGCTTTTGTCAATCCAGTTCCAGCCGGTCCCTTCGGTGCCAACCTCGCCGAGGATGGAACCTTCCCGTGAATAGCAATAATCAATCCACCGGAAGGTTGCGTCGGGATATTTGTTGGCGCTTGTAATGGCAATAACACCCTCGCCGCTTATGCCGCCGTTGGTGGGTACCAGTTTCTTATCGCTGTATTGGGAAGTAAGCGGTCCGACAAAGCTGTAATCATATCCTTGTTCCACCGTCGTGGTCAGATAAGAAGCTGCGGCATAAAAGGAACCGAGGCGCATTTCTTTTCCCTTTGCCGTGAGCTGCTGGTTGGTTTGTGTAAAGGATTCATTGTCCAGCAGCTTCTCCTTATACAGGCGGTTCATATACTCCAGATAGTATTTGTATTCTTCGGTTGTCGGAATAAAAATGACCTTTCCGTCCCTTGCATCAAATAATTCGGGCTTGGTTGCCGACACCGGGTTTACAACATTAAAACCAAGGGCCGCCAAAATTAAGCCGTCAATATAAAAACCTGAATTGTCGTTGGCTACAGGAATCTCATCCGCCTTGCCGTTCTTGTTGGGGTCGCCGTCCCGGAACGCAACCAGCGCATTATAATAGTCGTCCAGCGTGGCCGGCATCGGCTTACCGACGTTTTCCAGCCACTTGGCGTTAATCCAGTAACGGCTGTGCATGTCGCGCGGTAATTCGTTGATGCGCGGAAGAGCATAAATATTGCCATCTGCAGCGGTAGTCACACCCTTGATGTAAGTAAGCTTCTCAAACATGGCCTTTATGTTGTCGCCATATTTTTCAATATAACTGTTCAGCGCAAGAAGGATGCCCTGCGAACCGTAGGTACCCTGTTCAATGCTGGACAAGCCGGGGTTTGACATGAAGATGTCCGGCAGATCACCCGAGGCGAAAGCCAGATTTTTCTTTTCCGCCCAGCTTTCAGAAGGTATTGCTTCACAGTTAAATTGAATGTTGGTGATTTTGGTCATACTTTTGAAGTAATCCATTTCATTCCAGTCGCCTTCAATCGCTGCCTTGCTTCCCATTAATTTCAGCGTTATCGGCTCCTTCACGATGGGAAAACCTGTCGGATTAAAATTCGAATCCGCCGCTGCCGTGGTGGTTTCCGTACCTTGGCCGATGGCGCCGGAACCCGTTTGATCCTTTGAGCCCGAATTCTGGCCGCAACCCGCTAAAAAAGTTGTTGCCAGCATTACAATTGCCAGGAATAACGCCACTCTCTTCGTTGTTTTCATACTTTCCGCTCCTTTTTTTATATTATAATACATTTTCATGTACTATTCCGCCAATAACCTCGGGCAAGTTTAGCCTTTCACCGCCCCGAGGGTGACACCCTGTACAAAAAATTTCTGTAAAAACGGATATACTGCGATTACCGGCAGGGTTGCAACGATGATGGAGCTGTATTTCACCATTTCCGCAACTCTTGCCTGCTTGTCAAGCGCATCGACAGCAGTGTCGCCCGCAGCCATCATCTGTACGGATATTTGCTGCTGCACCAGGATCTCTCTGAGGAAAAGCTGCAGCGGATATAACTCTCTTCGACTCAGGTAAATCATCGAGTGGAAATAATTGTTCCAGTGCCACACGCCGAAAAACAGGCACATAACGGCAA
The DNA here is from genome assembly GCA_023426125.1 of Bacillota bacterium. Taxonomy (GTDB): domain Bacteria; phylum Bacillota; class Clostridia; order Acetivibrionales; family DTU013; genus MnB-11. The sequence goes on along the minus strand of JAFABI010000060.1, from coordinate 105,437 downwards.
TAATCGGCTTTGAAAGAGGTAGAATGATGCTGAAAAAGAACCGGGAATTTGAACACCCGTCCATGAAACCGGCCTCTTGCATTTCGACGGGGATGGTCGTACTGAAAAAGGTACGGCAGACAATCAAATTGTACGCCGATGTGGCGCCGGTAATGAACATCATCAGTCTTGTATCCAGCAGTCCCAACTGCTTTATGACTAGATATGTCGGTATCATGCCGCCGTTAAAAAACATCGTAATTAAAATTGCAATGAAAAGAAAATTACGTCCTAGAAAATCCTTGCGGGATAAAGCATATGCACATGGCAGTGTGACGGCCAGATTAACCATCGTCCCAATCACGGTATACAAAATCGCATTGAAATATCCGAGCCATATCTCGTCATATTGCAGCAGCCTCTCATAGCCTTCCAGCGTGAAGCCTTTTGGGAAAAGCCACATCTTGCCGGATTGAACGTAAGTCGGATCGCTGACGGACGCGCTCAGAATATACAGCAACGGATACAGCACTGTCAGCATTGTTACGAATGTAATTATCGAATTTGAGGTATCGAATACCCTGTCACCGATGGATTGGTTTTTCATAAGTCTTCCCTCCAGAATGATCCTTTAATGCAGCAAGGGCGAAGAACCCGTCTTTTTACCATAGACTCCCTGCTTTAAACCTGCGTACGATCCCATTTACAGTAATTAAAAGGGCACAATTGATCACTGAATTAAACAATCCGACGGCCGTTGCGAAGCTGTAATCCGCATTCAGCAGCCCGGCTTTATAGACATAGGTCGATATAACCTCCGAAGTGCTGAGATTTGTCGGATTCTGCATCAGATAAATCATTTCATAGCTCAAGTCCATCAGAGAGCCGCATTTTAAAATAAGCAAAACGATGATGGTGGGTACGATGGCCGGCAGGTTGATATGTATAATCCGCTGAAGCTTATTTGCCCCGTCAATGAACGCAGCTTGATACAGCTCTTTATCAACCGAAGCCAAAGCAGCGAAAAAAATAACCGCATTCCACCCCGAATCCTGCCATACCTTGGTAATCACATAAATCCCTGTAAACATCTCCGGTTTCTGCATGAATGCAATAGGCTCATGACCCAGCAATTTAATTACATGGTTGACAACACCGCTGCTGGGCGAAAGAAAGAGGATGACGATTCCAACCATGACAACGGAGGAGATAAAATAAGGCGCATAGGTTATGGTTTGTACGGTTTTTTTGTAAACCACGTTTCTCAGTTCATTGATGAGCAGCGCCAGCAATATGGGCGCCGGAAATCCGATCAACAGGGTCAGAAGACTGGTTCTCAGTGTATTTATCATCAAATCGCCGAAGAAATAGGAATGAAATAGTCTTTCAAAGTGTGTGAAGCCCACCCATTTACTGGCTTCAAATCCCAGTGCGGCATTAAAATTCTTGAAGGCGATCTGCAGGCCGTACATGGGCCAATATTGCAGTATCAGATAATAGGCTGCCGCCGGAAGCACAAATAAATACAACTGCCAGTTTGACAGAATGCTTTTGAATGTTGTGGAAATGTTCCTGTGCCGTAAGGTTTGCGCTTTAACCATTTAAATGACCATCCAATCCGCCGCCTGAAAGCGTTTGTGCAATCATAAGCCGCATTTGAACCTGCTGACATCACTATAGCACGATAGTTTTTGCCTGTACAAGTATGCGAAAATTGATTTGCAATGGCTATTTTTGCAGTGCAAAATAAGCCGTATGGTCTGGCCTGCGTTGTCCTTGGCAGGATCCGGCTGTAGAACGCCGGCGGCCGGGGGGGAAAGGGCAGGAGGAAAAACGCCTGCAGGGGCGTCTTTCCCCGCATGGGACCTAAAAGGATTAATCCCCGTCTGCCTTTTCCCAGACGCCTTCCCGCATGAATTTATCCGACCGGGCTTGAGCCCGGCTGACGATGCGGCTGTCATACCCCATTATTTTCAGCAATTTCAAGGCATTTTTCGTATTGCTTTTCCCAGGGTAAAGGATATAATCAAAAAGAACTCTGTTCTCTGCGGTCACTTCCTCCCTGAAATGGTAGTTCTCATAGGTCCCTTCAAGAATCGACGCCAGCTCGATGTCATGCGTGGCAGCCAGGCATATGCAATTCCCGGCCCCCAATGAAGCCAATACTTCCGAGGAAGCTGCAATCCTTTCAACCGTGTTGGTTCCCCTTAATACCTCATCGACAATGCACAGGCAGGGCATCCCTGTTTGTACGGCATCAATAATTCTTTTCAGGGATTTCAGCTCTACGATAAAATAACTTTCTTTATTTATAAGATTGTCCTTAAGCGCCATGGATGTATAGACCATGCACCGGGATAGGCGGAATTCCCCGGCAAGGCAGGTAACCGCCGACTGGGCAAGGATAGCGTTGATTGCAGCCGCCTTCAGAAAAGTTGATTTGCCGGAGGCGTTTGAGCCTGTAACCAGGACGGGCCTTTTAAAGCCGAAGGTGTTTGCCACCGGCTCTGCAATCAAAGGGTGGTATAAATCAGCGGCGCTTATTTCCTTTGTCCCTTCCGTGCCCTCGATAAACACCGGCTCGCAGTAGAACTTCAGGCTGCCTCTGTAAGAGGCGATGGAAATCATGGAATCGATGTATCCCAGAATTTCAAAGACGCGGCGTATTCCGGTCCGGTTTTCAATCACCAGGTTGTGGCAGCTTTCAAACGCGATCAGCTCTGCAAACAATAAGGATTTTGCATATTCTGTGATGGGATTCTGGGCTTTGCTCAATAGGCTGAAGCCTTTTTTGCCTATCTTCCCAACCTTTTTCAGAATTTCGGCAAGCTCGTCACGGTACGCTTGAAGTCCGGGAATGCTCAATTTGATCAAACCATTGGCGGTAGCAACCATCTGGACAATATAGCCCAGAGGTATAAACCGGTATTCAACGGCGTTTTTGATCCGGTAATAGACTGTCGCATTGGTTATCAGTGACAGTGCAAGAGCCGCAGCCCCTATTTTAATATTTACAAAGGCCATACAAAAGATGGACAAAAGCAAAAATCCGGCTAACAGGTAGTAGCGCGCTTTGTTCTTGAATTTGCCCTCGTCTTCGTAAAAATAGTCGGAGACGTCGGCGCCTCTTTCCTTGCCAAGCCTGGCAAACAGGAATTGCACCTTTTCCCGGAGGGTTTTCTCTTTTTGAAAGTAATGGATTAACCGGCTCCTTTCCCGCAGTTCGCCGGCATCAAAGACCGGATGGCGTAAAAGGCTGTACAGGTACTCCTCGCCTGCCGTTGAAAGCGTATTGTTGGTCCGGTTGAAAACCTTGTCCATTTCCAGGTCGCCCCAGGTTATGTTGTCTACATGGACTTCATTGCCGTTATGTCTGCGCCTGTTGGCAAAATAGCCCGGAATGGAAGCGGCTTCCCTTTCGCCCGGCACCTGGTCCGGCACTTTTCCCCAGCTTTCGGCGATCATCGCTTTCAGTCTTTTGGCAAGTTTTCTCCTGCTTATCACGTCATATATGGTCAAAAAAGCGATAATCAGCAGCATTATGATGATTAACGTCATATCTTCACATCTCCCCTGCACTGATGCCACGCACCAGGCAAATATATTTGTTTCCTGATACTACAGCGAAAATTTTTATTTTATCCATGAAGAAATAGCGCGCTGAAGCGTTCGCGATATTTCTTCAAGGCGCATAAATGCCGATGAATCAATGTTTTTTTCGCTGTAGTACTAAGCACAGGAATCATTCATCTGCTTTTTTGGCCATTGAATTATGGGATTCGAATAAGTTTCCAGATCTTATACTTGTGAAAGCACAGAAAATCAGCGGAATAAAGGCTTTGCATATAAAGGACGGCCCGCCGGAAAGAATTTTGCTCCCTCTGGCGCTTAACAAATGTACCGGATAGTTTCAGACTCCGATAAACGCTATAAACCAGAAAGACGGCAATAAAAAATACAACAAGGAACTGTATGAATTGAAACAGCTCAACCGGATGCATGATTGCCACCTCCCAAACCTTGCTACAGGATTATACTGTTATTATACAAAAAAAATTTTGTAATTTCCAGTATAATTTGCCCATCCGGGAAGGATCCATCCTTAAGTACCGGTGAAAATATAACTTCCGCTAAGATTTTCTGCAAACGCAGTCTTGGAGCGGCGCATTTACGGAAAAAGCAGAAGTAAGATTTTCAGTGCTCCCAAGTAAAAAATGCCGCTGCGTTCGAAAGAACGCGGCGGCATTTTTTTAGCCTCGTTATATTTTCAACAGTGCTTAATTCGGCCATTTCCCGGAATAAGGATAAATTTTTTTATCCTTATTCACAGGTTGATAAGAGATAGGAGAAGAATACTCCCGTCTTCAAAACTCTCTGCTTTTGTAAAACCTGACCGAAAGCAGGTAGGAGCCCGCAAGCATCAAAAGGATGATTGCCAGAATCCCGGCGACTGCCTGGAACTCCGAAAGGCCGGATAAAAATTCCTTGATTCCGCTGACAAGAGCGCTGTCCGTTTCCGCGTTAAATACAGAGGCCAAGGCGCCGATGCCAAAGAAGATTACAAAAAACATGATAAAATTTATGAATTTTGACCGGATATAGCCCATCTTGAAGAAGGCGGGAAAATAAATACTGATGATGAAAGAAACGGCAAACAACGCTCCAACCAGGCCTTCGGCGGTTACAGGATAGGTTCTCAGCGGGATGCCAACGGCATTGATGATACCGGTGACAAGCATGTAGTAGATAACCCCAAGCGCTGCATAGACAAAAACAGACAAATATTTCGCCATGACGATGAAAGGCCTTCCCACGGGCAGGCTATTCAGCAGAATATCGGCCTTACTCTTGTCTTCATGGGCGCACGCTGTCATCATCAGTATATAGGTCAATGCCATCACACCTGTCGGCAGCATGGCTGTTGCTGAGCTTTGCATTGCCACAACCATAAGGATGACATAAAAAAGCCCCAATAAAAGCGTCTTCTTCTGAATCAACATATCCTTAACAATCAGTTGCAACATTGGAATTCCTCCTTGTGAAATACAGCATGATATCTTCAAGGGAAGGCTTTTCAAAGATTACCTGCTCCTTAAACAGCCTCCTTATTTTCTGCTTGTCGTTTACCAGGCCTTCGAAGCCAAAGCTGTTTTCCTTGATGCCGATGAAATACTTGCGTGTGTTACTGTCCAGAAGCTCTTTTTTTCCTTTGACAAGCCCATAATTCTCAAGGATGTCATCCTTGGCGGCTGAGAGCACGATTTCCCCATTGTGCAGGAAGGTAATGTAGTCGGCAATTTTATCAAGGTCAGAGGTGATATGGGTTGAAAAGAAGATACCCATGCTCTCCGCCTGTATCAAACCGGATAAAATGTCCAGAAGCTCGCTTCGTACCACGGGATCAAGTCCCGAGGTCGGCTCATCCATGATGAGAAGCTCACACCTGTGAGAAAGTGCCACAGCCAGTGAGAATTTCATTTTCATACCTTTGGACAACTCCTTGATCTTCTTTTTGGCCGGCAGCCCGAATTCCTTTAAATATCTGGTAAAAGCGCCGTTATCCCAGGTCTTGTAAAAAGGGGCCACAACGCTTTTCATTTCGTCGATGGTGAGTTCTTCATAAAAATAGTTTTCATCAAAAACAAACCCGATTTTATTTTTTATTTCATTCTCATGCTTGAGATGATCAAGACCAAAGATCCGGATATCTCCGCCGTCCTTTTTCAACAGATTTAATATCAGCTTTATGGTTGTGCTCTTTCCCGCCCCGTTTGGGCCGATAAAACCCATAATATATCCCTTTTCCAGGGTAAAATCGATGCTGTTCAGCCGAAAATCCTTAAATTCCTTTGTCAGACCTTTCACTTCCAGAACCGGAGCCATACTATACCTCCTCATATAGCAATTTCAGCATTTCCTGCATTTCGTCAAGGCTAAGATCAATTGACTTGCCGGCATCCACAGCCTCCGCAAGCTTTTCCTCCACAATCTTGAGCCTGATTTCCTTTAAAAGCTCTTTGTTCTGTGCCGCCACAAAGGAGCCTTTGCCCGGAACCGAAAGGATATAGCCGTCCCTTTCCAATTCCTCGTAAGCCCTTTTGGTCGTGATGACACTGATTTGAAGCTCCCTGGCCAGGTTTCTTATGGAAGGAAGCGCATCATCCTCTCCCAGCTCTCCCCGCATAATCATGTTTTTTATCTGGGTGGCTATCTGTTCATAGATAGGTTCCTGCGACGAGTTCGAGACTATTATGTTCATGAAGCCCATCATCCCTCCTGTATACCGGCCATTAGCAGCTACTGTTTATATACAGTATATACGGTATGTACAAAAATGTCAAGGCTTTTTACAAAGCTGCGCAAAAAGCGGGTATATCGGACGTCCAATGGCCGTCCTTACAGATTTATATGCCGTAAATTTATTACAGCATCGTAAAGATGGCTTTGCCTAGAAGAAAATGGTATAATAGGAATGCGTAAAGTCTACTCAAAAACATGGAGGTCCTATGGAAATCTTATTTTTGCCTGTCGCCGCTATTCCTGCGGTTATCTTTGCCGGTTTGGGGCTTTTGATCAAGTATAAGAAAGCCTACTGGCTGATTGCCGGATACAACACCATGTCCGAGGAAAATAAAAAGAAAGTGGATGTTAAAAATCTGGGTTCATTTATTGCAAATATCCTTTTTGTACTGGCGGCCATCATCCTTGCGGCAGGTACCATGCTCATTCTGAAGCAGATCGTTTTTGCAGGAATTGCATTTGCATTGATCGTCCCGGTAACGATTTATACGCTCATCGGAGCCCAAAAATTCGATGGGAATACCCGGAATTCCGGAGGGACTATGACAATGAAAACCAGGGTAACGCTTATTTTGACAATAGCGCTTCTGGTTGTGATTACCGGAGGAGTCATCGTTCTTCTCAACGCCAGCAGCAAACCGGCCGGGTATACCCTGGAGTCAGAGGTCCTTAAAATTTCCGGCATGTATGGAAAAGAGATACCGCTTGAAAAAATCAGCAAGCTGCAGCTTAAAAGCACCATGCCTGAAATTACATACAAGTCCAACGGCTCAGGCCTCGGGACAATGTATAAGGGACATTTCGAACTGGAGGAAATTGAGAAGGCAATGCTATTTGTAGATACTTCCAGGCCGCCCTATGTCTATTTTGAATATGACGGCGAAAGCTATTTCATCAATTGCGCAAGCAGCGCGGAGACGGAAGAGTTGCACAAGCTGTTGGAGGCCGGATTATCCGGAAAATAAAGTGTAAATTTTTGTTTAAATGATCGATTTTGTGTAAATATAATCATAGAAACTAAAATTTGAAAGAAGGTATCGAATATGAAAATTCTGGTTTTATTCTATTCTACATATGGACATATCTATAAGATGGCGGAAGCCGCTGCCGAAGGTGCGGCTCAGGTGGAGGGTGCGGCCGTCTCCATCAGGCGCGTTCCCGAAACACTGCCGGCCAGCCTGCTTGAAAGCATAGGCGCATCGGAAGCTCAAAAAGCTTTCAGTCATATTCCCGTCTGCACCGTTGATGAGTTGACGGAGTATGATGCCATCATTTTCGGAACTCCGACCCGGTATGGAAATATGGCGGCACAGATGAAAGCGTTTCTGGACGCAACCGGCGGCATCTGGGCAAAAGGCGGGTTGATCGGGAAGGTGGGAAGCGTTTTCACCAGCTCCGCCACGCAGCACGGCGGGCAGGAATCCACCATTCTGAGCTTTCATACCGTACTGCTGCACCATGGAATGATTCTTGTCGGACTGCCTTATAGCTTCGCAGGCCAGATGGGAATTGACGAGATCAAGGGCGGAAGCCCTTACGGCGCATCCACCATCGCCGGCGGGGCCGGAGAAAGACAACCTTCCGCCATCGAGCTTGAGGCTGCAAGATTCCAGGGAAAACGCGTGGCTGAGATTGCCGGAAAGCTTGCCGGATAAGGTCCGGCATAAAAGCGCTGACATTATGCCGTTGGAACATGTCAAGGGGACAGGTACATTGACACTCATATGTCAATGTACCTGTCCCCTTGACATGGGCCGCCTCCCAATACATCAAATCCCTTTTCACATCAAAAAAATACTGGATTTACAAACATTCATAGAAATTACATAGATAATTGCCATCCGATAAGTTATAATGAAATAAAAACAGAACGCATCCTGTTGAAAAGGGAAAATTTTACATGTGTAAAGCTACGGATTATTTCATATATAAAGAAGTCGTCGAGAATGCAAAGGATATTATTCTGATCTTCGATTTAGACGGCGGGATAATCGAAGCAAACAAGCTGGCTGTAGATACCTACGGCTATACTTATGAAGAGCTTACGAAGATGAACATCCTCGACCTGAGGGGACGGAATAATGCCGGCCTTACGACGATGCAATTCAATAAGGCGAAAACGGATGGAATTGAATTTGAAACAATCCATTATAAAAAGGATGGGACCAGTTTCCCGGTAGAGGTAAAGTCCGTAGGCATCGAAAACCCTTCCTGCCGGTATGTGGCAAGCATAATCAGGGATATAACCCTCCGGAACAAGCGGCTTGAGGAAATCAAAGTGCTGGCTTCCATCGTCGAGTCGTCCGATTCGGCCATCATCGGGACGACGCTGAATGGCGCCATCACCAATTGGAACAAAGGGGCCGAAAAACTGTACGGTTATTCCAAAGCGGAGGCACTGGGCAAAAAAGCATCCATTCTTATCCCTAAGGAAAGCGGAGATGATCTGGAGCGGATATTGCACACAATTAAAAACAGGTCAAGCATTGAACAGCATAAGACCATAAGAAGAAGGAAAGACGGAAGCTTCGTGCATGTATCCTTATCCATTTCTCCGATTTACGGAAATGAAGACAATATCATGGGCCTGTCGGCAATAGCAAATGATATTACGGAAAAGAACATTCTGGCTGAAAAACTCAACGAGCATGAAGAAAGATGGAGGCTGGCAAATGAGTTAATCAAAGCAAATGCTTTTCAATCTTCCTTAATGTTTAATGTAAAGCAGTTTGATTTTGCATGTATGTACGGCAAATATATTCCCAGCAGCATCGTAGGCGGGGACCTTTATGACTGTGTATCCATAGGCAATTCTCTGTGGTTTATCATCGCCGACGTTGCCGGCCACGGGCTGGTCGCTGCCATGGTGTCGGCAATGGTTAAGGGCATCTTTAACAATTGTATTCAAAGCAATTCATATCCTGATGAAGTGCTGGAAAATATGAACGCCATCCTGTGCAACATACTCGACGAGGTCGATAATCAGCTTGTCTCGGCATTTGTCGGTTTGATCCGTGAAAACAAATTGTTCTATTCCAACGCGGGGCATCCTTATCCCGTTGTGATTAATTCTAAGACTGGCGCTGTCAGGGTGCTGGAGCAGGATGGATTCCTTCTGGCACTGGAGAGAAGTGCAAAATACCGGCGGGAGCAGATTGGAATTTGGGAAAACGACATGCTGCTGCTCTATACAGACGGCCTTTTCACCCTTGAAAATAAGGATTTGATCTATTGGGATGCAATGTACGAGCATTCCTTAAAAACCCTGGCTTCCATCAATAAAAGCCACCAGGCGTTTATCGACGACCTGCTGCAATCCTTTATACCAAATCACAATGGGCATTTTGAGGATGACGTCAGCATTATGCTCATCTCGGAATTTACAGCATAATTCCGGCCATCCTGACAAGCCCCATGACAAAGGCCCTTACCGCTTCGAAACCCGGCAGCTTCTCCCCGGTCGTTTCATTCATATAAAGTCTCCGGTTGACCTCGATCATCATCGAGGCCACCCGCTTATCCTTCCGGTAATATCTCATCGGTACCATTGTTCCGGCAAAAGGCGCATTTCTTTTGACGGTCATTCCGCTTCCGGCAATATGGTCGTCCATAGCCCGGATAAGCTTCCCTGGCGTATGAAAATCACAGGTGCCCAGGCAAATATCCGGTCTGTCGGGATTTTTGTCCAATTCAAAATCCAGGGGCTTTTCAGCAAAGGAATGTCCGTCAAGGATCAGGCATTTTCCATGCTCCTCCAGAATTCGCTGCGTTTTTCCCTCCAATTCCGCATGGTAAGGGTCATAGTACTTTTTCAAGAGTTCTTCACGCCGTTCTCCGGTAATATTTTTAATCAGCCTGCCACTTACGGAATGCGTGTAGATTGCACCCATTCCATAACGTGACATGACTTCATCCTTTTCATCCCTGAACCTTTCGGGATCCATCACAATCCTGCTATTGGGATTCTTATGGATGACGGCGCCCGGAGCCTGGAAAAGCTCGTCGGTATACCGGTCGGTAAGCTTCAGCAGCTCCTCCTGAAGCTCCGCGTCACTCAGGAGGAGATCTCTCCGGTCGTCGTCCGCGATGCGGAGCGAGCTGTGAGGCAAATGGATCAACAGCGGCCTGGACACCTTTATTCACTCCTCCGGAACCTGCGGTTGTATTCCATTAATTCTGTGCAGACCTCATCAATTTTGCTGAAATCATTGACAAGCGGATCCATGGAAAGAGCCCCTCTCAGCTTTTGCATGTTATTCTCCATCGCCGCCTCCATATACAGCTCTTCCCGGAGGGCTACGGGTCTCACAATGCTGTCAAGGATCGGAGGAAGCTCTCCGGCATGGACCGGATGCACGCCGTTGGAATCAATCAGGCACTTGGTTTCCACCACCGTTTCACGGGGCAGGTTTCCGACCTGCCCCATGTTGGGATAGTTAACCACCCCGACAAATTCACCGCCGCCGTTCAAGGCTGCAATAAACCGGTGGAGTATCTCTCCTGAGCTTTTAAAGTTCGGTTTTATCGTCCCCTCCAAAAGGCTTTTCACTTTCCCTTTATCTTTGGCGACTGACGCTGTGCGGTTTGCAATCCTGTCATAGGTTATGCCGTAATATTTTCTGGCTTCTTCCGTTTTCATGATCTGCCCGAAAAACTCGGCGCAGTGCTCGTCGCTGATGGCCGGCAAGTATCCGATGATATCCCATAGCAGAAAGCGGAGCCTCTGGTTCTCAACCCCGGCAAAGGGATCCTCATACGACGCAATTTCACAACCTTGCTTTGCAGCTTCAATCAGGCCCTTGTCCCGCATCATCTGCAATGCGTCCTTCCCTTTGTATTTCACCTCCAGCTGCCAGGTACAATGATCCACTCCGGCCACGGTGAATTCCACGCCCTCCCAGCTGTCTGCGCCGAAGAGGGGCAGGAGGATTTCCAGATGATTCATCACCCCATGGCAAAACCCGGCGGCTTTAACCGATGTGTATTTATTGACGCAGCGTGTGACGGCCGTCAAGGGATTCGTCACATTCAGCAGCATCGCTCCGGGACAGTGCTTTTCCATCGCTCCTGCAATCCTTACAAACTCAGGCACATGCCGCAGTGTACGCGAGCATCCCGCGATGCCTACCTCCGAACCCTTCAGGTTATAAAAGCCATACCTTCTGGCGATCCTGTGATCCTCCAGTTCCGCTTCCAGCCCGCCGTGCGATATTGCCACAATGACATAGGATGCCCCGGAAAGCGCCTCTTTTAAATCTGTTGTTTTCCCGAAACGGATGTTATTCCCGGGGACACACGTTTGGTAGAGATGACATAATTCAATCATGTCATCCAGGGCCGAAGCATTAATATCATACAGGCATACTTCGATCCCTCTGAAAAAGTCATTTGTCAAAAAATCTCTTGCCAGTCCGGGCGTCCATGAATAGGATCCGCCGCCTACCAAAGTAATTTTCATTTTATCTCCCATCCTCTATTGTTTCATTTATTCCTTTATTCCTTTCGATTTGTCCTGCTTTTGCCTTTCCCTGCCTGAAGCAGTCCGGGTTGTCCGGCCCGCTCCGGCTAACCTTCAGGAGCGCGGATTCAACAGCTCGCTGATTTTTACCCTTTTGCCTTCCCGGATGCTCTTATTGGCGCAAGTGCCCACCATCATGGATTTTGCGCCTGCCACCGAGTCCGCGAATTGTCCCAGCGGATCCTCCAGGTCTCCCCTGAAAAGCATCCTTCTCAGCCTTATGTCGCCCCCGCCGTGCGTACCCTCCGGTTTTTTGATTTTATAGGTGACGACCTCCCCGTTATTTTTGAAGAGCTTGAGATGCTCTCCTTTGATATCCCCGTAATCACAGAAAGCTTCCAGCCTCCCCCGGGTGCCGTTGATTTCCATCCTCCAGCCCTCATAGGGGCTGTATGCGATCAGGGAGTAGGTCAGAATGGTCCCCCGGCTGTACTTTACGGTAACGGACATTGTATCCTCAATGTTGATCTCCTCTGCAAAGACACACCGGTCACGGAAATACCCGTCCTCCTCTTCCGTTTTAAAATAAAGCTCCTCCAATAGAGGATCCTCCATAGGGTCAAAGGCAAATTCACAGGTGCCGGTATGCTTGCAGGTGCGGCATCTCTCGCCCCGGTTTTCCCGGGTCGGTCCGTAGAATTTCGTCGCTCCGTTTGCATAAACTTCTTCCGGATCCTCCATCAGCCACCAGTTGATCAAGTCGAAATGATGTGTCGCTTTATGGATCAAAAGGCCGCCGGAGTTTTCCTTCTTTCTGTGCCACCTCCGGAAATAATCCGCTCCATGGGACGTATCCAGCAGTTCCTCATAATTGATGCTCAATATGCGGCCTACGGTGCCTTCCAGCAAAAGCTCCTTGATCCTTGCCGAAAAAGGCGCAAACCTTAAGTTGAAGGTTACAATAACCTTCCTGCCGGTCCTCTTCTCCGCTTCCAGAATAGCCCTATATTTTTCCTCATCAATGGTCAACGGCTTTTCGCTGATGGCGTCCGCGCCATATTCAAGCGTCTTTATGATATATTCATGATGGTACCGGTCAATGGTGGTTACAATCACAGCATCCGGCCGGGTTTCCTTCATCATTGCGTCAAAGCTGCCATAAACCGGAATTCCGGCGCCTTTGTAACTGCTCATGAATTCCGCTCTTTTCCGGTTGATGTCATAGATGCCCGCAAAGTCAACAACATCACGAAAGTCGTCTATCAACGGTTTCGCAAACATGGAAAATCCTCTGTAGCCTGCTCCAACTAAAACAATCTTTTTCATAACTGCCTCCCTGATCTTTTAAAAAACAATTCCCCTGAGCATCCGCAATGTCTCTTCGATCATCTCCTTGCCGTTGCCCGCCGCAAGAAACCCTGTCGAACAACGGTCGTAAAAGAGGGCCTGATATTTGCAGCTGCCGGCCTTCAGGGCTTCCGGGGTATATACGTAGGTCATCCTGCCGTTGCTGTTGGTGCTGATCATTGTGTACGCAAACGGCGATTTCCTCTTTAGTTCCAGTCCCAATTCCACAAACAGCTCTGCCGGATAAGCCGCCAGTCCCATCTCTCCGATCCGGAACACCTGGATCTCCATCTCCGCCGGTTTGCCTGTTTCAGGATCGTTCAGCATACGCAGGATTTCCCTGGCAAAAAACAGCTCGATTTGATCCTCGTCAAATTGAGAAAGCTTTTCATAGCTGTAGGGTATCGTTTTTACGACCTTTTCCGCAATACTGCGGTCTTCCTTTCCCGGCTTCATGGTTTCCGCCTTTCTGACCTTCATCACAGCCTCAAGGGGGATATCCGTCCCCGTGCTTATTTTGTCTCTTACCTTTAAAACCTCATAGCCCAGGATCCTTCCCATTCTTTTGAAATGCCCCGGAGGATATGCCTCCCCGCTTGCGTCGGATTTGCCGCTGACGTCGATATGGTTGATATCGCCGGAGGCGCCGATCAGCAACATGCTGACGACATGCTCCCCAAGATTTTTCTTTACGCACCGGCTGACCTCTCCCGGAAAATCCGCACAGTATTCAGCCGTACCGACGGTATCGCAGTGACAGGCAAAATTGGAAACCACGCCGACGGGGTTCCCGTCAGGATCATCAATGCGCATGACCGCAACTTCCGGGTCAATCGGACCTGCGGGCTTTACGATGTCCGGGTTCTTTATTCCCGGATTGCCCCGGATACTGCCATCCTTCATATGATACCGCCGGTTGAAGGATATCTCTGCTTCTCTTCCGGTCCCGAAGCCTATTTTTACCGGTTTCTTCCTGTCATTTGCCATGCATACCGCATCGGTGGCCTTTTTCACCAGAAACCGGAGGTATCCCTCATCGGCCAGGACCTCCTCACCCCAGCTTTCCGTGGGTCCTGTGGTATGGGAGTGGGTACAGCATACCATGATGTCCTTTCGCGGTATGGCTGTTTTTGCAAAGATACCTTCCCTGATTGCACAAACAGCCTCCTTCTCTATGGCGATGGCATCCAGAGCAATGACTGCGAGGGTGTTTTTCCCATCATCCAGCACCATTGCCTTGGCAAAAAGCTCATCCGTCACGCCGGTGGACCGTCTCTCATGGTAATACCCCGGCAATACACTCCCTAAAGCCGGCGTTATGCTTATTTCAGCAAGCCCGCATTGTATCATTTCAGCCTCCGTTTTCCCAATGTCCGGATTAACCGGCCATTGCTCTGCAAAATAAATTATATGCGCTTCCTGTTCAGCAGCGGTGAAAACAGAGCTTCCGGCATAATTTCCTGCAAATGCAGCCCCGGAGCGCCGGCATTTACAAAAAACAGGAAGCAATCCTTTCAGCGTTCCAAAGCTTTGCGCTGGTGAGGCGGCAGGCCGCCGGCCAGAGTAACCTCCCGGATAAACTCCCGGATGCTGTGCAGTTCCCGGTCGAACTCCATTCCGCCGCCCTTAAGCAGCCAGGCCTCATGGGTATCGGAGCCGCAGGTCCGGAGCAAGCCATGCTCCTGTGCATACCGTAAGGCTTTCTCGTCGGATTCGGGATTCTGGTTCCTTGTATTGATCACCTCAACCGCATCCACGTGTTCCGTATAAAGCTTCAGACATACCGGCTCCGGCTCTCCCCGGAAAGGATGGGCATAGGAGATGAAACCGCCGTTTTGGTGGATCACGTTGAAATACTCCTCCACACTCCATGACAAAATATCCGGATTGGCAAGGAGAAAATCCTGATCCAGCCCGTAGGTCAGCAAATCGGCGCCGCGATAGGTATATTCCCAGGCAAAGAATACGTGAAGCCCGCATTTTTTCCCTTCTTCCAGCGCATTCCGGTAACCCCGGCAAAACAGATCGACCCGGGTCTCCCACGGCAGGTTTGCCGGGACGGCCGTGTTGCCGTTAAAAAAATGGTCCGTCACGATGATTCCGGTATAACCGGCGGCCTTATACGCCTGTGCCATTTCAGCGCCCGTGCTGGCGGCGCAGGCGCTTGCCTCCTTTGTATGCATATGGGTTTCATATTTAAATTTTTTTCCCTTTTTGGAACAATGCATTAGAACAACGGCTCCTTTTCCTGCCCATACGGTTTTAGCGCGGTTTTAGCGCAAATTCGTCCCATGTGACCTTCCGCTCATTTACGCACCTTTATATATACGATCTCCCTGACACCGGACTCCCGCGGAGCTGTGGCGCTGCATAAATCGCCGCCGGCATCCGTTTGGAAGGTCAGCTTGAAACCCCCTTCCCCGTCTTCATCCAATAATTCAAAGGTATCATAGTGATAATGCCGTAGTTCACGTTCCCCTGCCCCGTTCTCCCTGAGAAAGAGTTTTTTTCCGTCCGTCCGGATATAAAGGGCGCCATAGGCAGGATGCCGGAAAATCCCGCCGTATTCCGTGAGGGCATGGGAAGGCCTTGTGCCGGGCTTTCTTGCAGCGACCGGTATTTGCCTGTTTTTCAGCGCTGCGGCCGCCTCTTTCCTTTTTCTTTCATTCCAGTCAACCGGAGCAAAGCCCAGCATCCGGTCAAGTATGTGATAAATTACAATTTCCGTCGCCGGCGACTTTCGTGTCGGCAAGCAGGCGATGCCCAGCTTTTTCTGAGGCAGCAGGTAAATCTGGCTTCCGTAATAGCCTTCGTGCAGCACGACCTTGTGCCCCCTGTAGCCCCAGATAAACCACCCCAGACCGCAGCTGGACTCGCCGTGCTCCGGATAGGGTGAATTCCAGTTGTCCACCATCTGGGGCGAATGCATCTCATAAAAGGCCTTTTCCGATGCCAGCCGTTTCCCACGGTATTCCCCACCGTTTAATTGCAGGACCATCCATGCTGCAAGCTCCTTCGCCGTTGAACTGATTCCTTCGGCAGGGTTTCTGAAAGACAGATGGCTGGGATACGCCCCCGGGCCTTCCGTATACCGCTGGAGCTCATCCCCTTTGATGGAATAGCATTCCGCAAAGTTCCCCGACAGACAGGATTGGGAAAAGGAAAAATTGGTCTTTCCCATTCCCAGCGCATCGAAGATCCTTTCTTTGACAAAGCTCTCCCAGGACTGTCCCGCCACGACCTCCACCAGATGGCCGGCGGTTATGAACATCAGGTTGCTGTACTGATGCTTCGTGCGAATAGGGCAGGAAAGCTCCAGGTGCCGTAAATTTTCCACAACTTCCCTTCTGCTTTTGAATTGCAGCAGGGCTTTGCTATGCGCGGGCAGCCCTGTTCTGTGGCTTAACAAATCCCGGAGGGTCACCTGGTCCGTCGCATAGGGATGCTGCAGCTTGAAATAAGGGAGGTATTCCTTTACAGGCGTATCCCACGCAAGCCTGCCTTCATCCGCAAGCATCGCTGCCGACAGCGCCGTAAAGGCCTTTGTATTGGAGGCGATCCTGTAAAGGGTATCAGCATTCATTCCGAGGCCCTTTTCCGGGTCTCTGAAGCCGTACCCCCGTGCGCAGGCAACCCCGCCGTCCTTCACGACGGAAAGTGCCAGGCCGGGTACCCTCCATTCCTTCATGGTACTTTCAATAAATTCATCCAGCCCGTTCAGCCGGTCACATAAAAGCTCGTTATCCATTTGACATCATCCCGCCGTCCACCATTTTATCCATCAACCCCACATGGCATCCGCTCAATGGATGCCCTCCGGCGCAGTACCGGAGAACCTGACACCGTACGTCAAAGCTTCGTCCTGAAAAACTCAAATGCCTTGTTTCCCGCAAATGCATGCCCGCCGCAGTGGACATCGGCATACAGGCTGCCGGCTGCGCCCGCAGCTTCATAAATTTTTTTCACGCCCTCATACCCCCGGAGCAGCTCCTTAAAGGAAAAGCATTCGTCATAAAGGCCCATCTCAAGCAGAAGGGGGCGCGGAGCAATCAGCCCCGCGATATCATGGGTGTCAAAATACCGGAACAAGCCCGGTACGACTTGCGAGCCGCAGGAATTTGCATGCTTGATGGCAAACTCGGCAAAAGGGTTTACATAGCTGATGATATCCGCCGCCTTTATCCTTTTGTCTATGGCCGCGGTAAAGGTCGTCATGGTTCCGCCATAGCTGAGGCCCATCATCCCGATCCTCGACGGGTCCACCTCTTCCCTTGTCTCTAGATAATCTATGCACCGCATCATGTCCCAGATATTCAAGGTCAACGTATACGTCCCGAACAATGCCCCTTTTACAAAATTGATGTCGCACGGGTCGCAGCCCGGAAAGGGATTCGGCCCGTCCCGCCTCTCGCCGAACACCCGCAGGTCCGGCGTCAGTGTCACATATCCTTCTTTTGCCATTTGCTCGGCATAGTTATAATTCATTTCCCGGATATCCGCTTCACGTCCCTCAGAGGATCTTACGCCCGCCACCGGATCCTTGCCGAATTTGCCATGCCCATGGCAGCACAGGATCGCCGCATTGCTCCCGTCCCTTTTCACGTCCTTCCGCTTCAATAAGTAAAACGGAACCGACATGTTTTCTTCGGTATTGATTACAATCCGCTCCCGGATCAACTCCCCGTCTTCCACAGACCATTCTGTTTCAGGCTTCATATCCACCTTTCCGGGGAATTCGCCCAGCAGCTCCAGCAATTTCGGATACGCCCGCTTGTTCCAGTCCTCCCAGCATTCACGGGTTTTCCCCTCGAAGGTCAGCTGCGGCTTCCAGTTTTTCGCCTTATTGTCCCAATAGGCCTGCATTGAAAAGTTTCTTTCCACTTATCCCCGCCTCCTTGCCTTAGGAGTACTGCAAATATTACTTCCCGTTTTTCGGAAAATGACGGCCGTAATGGACTGAATTTTCAGAAACCTATACGGGAAGTTATATTTGCACCAGTACTTACCTGCAGCCGTTTAAAAGCTCTTTGACAAACACCGGCCTTTTTTCTTGAATGGAAATATTCGCACAGGCGCCTATCATCAGGGACATGGCTCCCGCCCAGGAATCCGCCTGCTGCCCCAACGGGTCGTCGACGCCTCCGACAAAAAGGGTTTTTCTGAGCTTGTCGTCGCTCCCGCCATGACTTCCGTCGCTCCGGTTCACAGGATACGTGATGCATTCGCCTTTGCGGTTGTGCAGATACATATACTCTACAGGCTCCCTGCTTCTGGGCCCGCTGTTGAATTCACCGATCTCCAGCCGCCCCTCCGTGCCGTTGACGGAAGCCCTCCAGCCTTCATACGGGCTAAACGCCACAAGGGAATACGACAGCAGCGCGCCTTTGGAATACCTTGTGTTTACCGACATCGCATCATAGATATCAATGTCCTCCGCAAACACACACCGGTCCCGGATGTAACCGTCCACATGCTCCCCGGAAACGTACATCTCCATCCTTGATTCCTTCGTGGCGATGTCCCAGTAAAATTCACATGTTTTTTGATGCCGGCAGGCCCTGCAGTATTCTCCCCTTTCTTTTCTGGTGGGGCCATAGAATCTCCTGCTGCCGAAAGCAAAAACCTCTTCGGGCTCCTCCTCCAGCCACCAGTTGATGATGTCAAAATGATGGGTGGCTTTATGCACCAGCAAGCCGCCGCTTTTATCAAGATACCTGTGCCATCTTCTGAAATAGCTGGCGCCATGGCTGGTATCCAGGAACCATTCAAAGTCTATCCCCAGGATCTTTCCTACGGCGCCTTCCCGGATCACCTCTTTCACCCGTGCCATATAGGGCATATACCGCATATTGAAGGTTACCGTTACTTTCCTGCCGGTTCTCTTTTCGGCCTCCAGCACTGCCCTGCATTTCTCCGGATCGATGGTCATCGGCTTTTCCGATATTACATCGCTCCCGGCCTCAAGGGTTTTAATGATATATTCATGGTGAAACTTATCCACGGTTGTAACAATGACTACATCCGGTTTCCCTTTTTCCAGCATCTCATTAAAATCATGGAATACGGGGACGTTTCCGCACTGATTGCTTAGATACTCCGCCCGTACCGGATTGATGTCATACACCCCCACCAGTTTTGCACAATCCTGAAACTCAGTTGTTAACGGCTCCGCATAGGATTCCAGTCCGCGGCTGCCTGCGCCGACAATGGCATACTTTTTTATCATTTTCTCCACTCCGTTATTCTCTATTGTATAATTTGTTTCCCGGGAAATCCCGATCCGTTCCTTGCCTTCCTGAAGTCCACCGTTCCAGGTCCGGCAGGTCAAAATACTTTAGCGCCTCCGGCAAAATCACGCTGTGGATATCGTAGGAGTCATAGTGACGCGCTCCCGCCCAGGCGGCATAACTGCCCATCCCCTGAACCGCCTCCGCTTTAAGAATGCGGTCGTCAAGAAACGCCGCAAGCTGTGCATACACGCCATACCGTCCGTGGCCATAGAGCCGGATATCCCCCTTTTTAATCCCATACCACTCCTCAAGCATATCAACAGCCCTCAGGACATCGTAGGTCCGCAGGGCGGCAAGGCTGTCCCCCAGCCAGATAAGATCATACGCCAGCTTCTGGATAAGCCCGCCGGACTCCAGCAGTTCATATCCGCCGGCCTTGTTGGGCTTGCACACCCCCACGCCCGAAACATCAAGAACGAGAACACTTCTGCCCAGGCTGCATTCCTTCCGTATCCACTCCGAATGGCTCCGGATATCTTCCGTGCCGCCATTCCAGACGGCGATGGTGACGGCTTTTTTAACAGCGGTATAATCCTCCCCGGTGAATACATACGCATGGTTGAAAACCTTCTTCTGCGACCGCCACAGAAGGTCGTGGATCCTGAAATCCTGCAGCATAAAGTCTCCGGTCACACGCAAATTGGTATCGCATGGCTCGCGGTCCGTATACACCCTTTCCTTCAGCCATTGATACGCCCTCTCTTTCAGTTTTTCATCCGGCAGGAGCCTGCGCCGGTTTTCCAGAAGCTTTATGTTTTGCACATTCTCATCATGCACTGTCCGGACGCCTTCCAGCTCACCGGCCACCTGGCCTGACCCGGTACACCAGAGCAGCCTGGGGTCCATATCCGCAATTTCTTTGCCGCAAGGCGGGCTTTTCATGCCTGACAAATGCAGGGAAAAGAATGCGGACGCCTTTTCCGCCATATTTCTTGTATAGTTGTGCCGGGAGGGTTCCTCGTACAATTCCAGGCATTCCGCTTTCCCATAAAGCCCCCAGAACCGTCTTGCCCTTTCTACCGTCTGCCGGGTGCCCTCGATGGGAAAGAAATCATATTTCGCCGCCAGAACAAGCACCGGTTTTGGCGCCATCATCAGAAACGCGTCCTCATGGTCCAGGCCCTCCCTGCTCATTTTCGGCCACATCTGCTCGTTGTCCTGATGGAGGCTTGCATGCATATTCGCCCGCCTGCCCGTGATAAAGGTTCCGGGGGCCGCCGCTGCAATCCTCTCGTCGTAAAGCATCATCGTGCAGGTTTGCAGTCCGCCTCCGGAATTCCCCGTCACCCCGATCCTTCCGGGATCCACCTCTTTCCGTGTGCAAAGATAGTCTACCGCCCTGACGGCGTCGTGCAGGAAATATTTTGCCATGCAGTCTCCCATAGCCAGGCATTGCGCTCCGGTGTAATCATGCTCAAAGGTCCCCCAATGAACCGTCGTATCCTCAATGGATTTTTCATAATAGCTCAGCCTCTCTCCCTGCCCGATGGGATCCATGGAAAACACAATCAGCCCCGCAGCTGCCAGGCAGCGGCAGACGATCTGGTATTGCTTATCGTGCTTTGCGCCATACGAATGGCCGCAGAGGAACAGCACGGCGGCAGACGGAGAACAGACGTCGTCGGGGATGTACATGTTGGCTGTTACATACGTGCCCGGACGTGATTCAAAAATGATCTTCTCAATCCTGCAGCCGTCACAGCGGATGTCTCCGACGATCCTCGGATTCAGCGGGGTATCGGCAGGCGGAAGTCCGCCGATGGCATCGATGAAACACCCCCGCAGGGTTTCTCTCCGTTTTTCGATATCCCTTATGGTTTTCAGCCCGTCACGTGCCTCGTCCCCCAGGTCAAACGCCTGTTCCGACCTTGTGTAAACATGCTCCCTGAGCTGCTCCTTCACATCATAAAAGCTCCATTGTCCAACTGCCTTCTCCAATTTGCCAAACGACATGCTCGAACCTCCTGCGGTATGCGTTATTTTATCTCATCCCCCGCAAACACAAAGGACTCAATACCGTTTATGTTTGTCCTGTACTCGGTGGGATTTACGCCTGCATATTTTTTAAACATTCTTCGGAACGTAGTGACGCTTTCATAGCCCACCGTCTCGGAAACAGCGTAAATTTCCATGGCGGTTTCGATAAGAAGCGCCTTTGCCCTGTCAATCCTTTTCCTGTTGATGTAGTCCAGGAAATTGACCCCTGACAGTTCCTTGAACATTTTGGACAAGGTGGGCGCCGGTATTTGAAACCGGGCGGACATTTCCTTCAGGGATATGAATTTACTGGTATATTCACTGTTTACATATTCAATAATATGTTCATTCAGTTTATATCGTAAATTTTCATGGAAATAGGCAACATGCCGGCAAACCTTGCCTACCGCTTCATGGATAAAGTTCCACATTTCCACGTCCGTCTTGCTTTTCAGAATATTTTTATATTCTTCCTTCCATGAAGCGTCCTCGTAATTCAGGCTATCCGCCACCTTCATTACCGTTTCGATAATCTCGACCAGCAGCCGGCGGAGTGATTCGGACGACAGCTTCCTCTGGTTGTAATTCTCCTCCTTCAGCTTTTTCAGGATCTCTCCGGCAGAATCCGCATCCCCGTTTTTCAAATGGTTTACCAGCTGTGCTTCCAATTCGATGGGATAAAAATAGAAGCCCTTTCCATCGGCCGTATGCTCCCCCGGATTCCCCCCCTGCTCCTTGCCGCCTGTAAAGATCATGCTGTCCAGCTGTATTTTTGCATTCCGGTAAGAGCCGGCGATACCGTCCATCCCTTTCAGGAACGGCCCGACACCGATCCACACTTCAGGATTGCCGCAAAATTGTCTTTTGATCAATGCCGTGAGCTGGTTGATATTCGCTTCCCGGGCAGCATCCATAGCTCCCAGATATAGGATCATTACCGTCCGCTTCCGGCTTTTCAGGGTAATCGCTTTGATCCCGTGCTCCCTGACCGCATGCTCGACAAAAGGCAGCACCTGCGCGCTTTCGCCTTTCGCACCTGCCTCCTCCCCCCTGTCAAGACCGTTCGCCGGTTCAAACATTACAACGGAATACCGGCTTTCCTCCTCAACCTCCACCCCCAAATGGGCAAAAATCGTTTTAAGCTCGGAAGCGTCTTCCCAGTTTTTGTCCAGCATGCACTCCTCAAATTCGGTTTCCATAATGGCCGGCCAGTACTTCAGGATCTGCTTGTCTTTTACCTGTTTCTGCTCTTCGATCCGCTGGATGGACTGCCGTATCACCTTGTACTCATTCATCCGGCTGCTTTTCGCCGATTCACCGGAAATCAGCCTTGCATGCTCGGCCAGCTTCCGCAGCGGCTGCAAATTCAAAACACTGAACAGTGTCGCTACCAGAAAACCGGCCAGAAAAGCTACGGCCGCGGCGGCCAGGACAAGTAGGACGGTATTCCCGGGATTGCTTACCATCAGGGTATCGGGAATGGAGAAAACGTATTTCCATGGGGCATACTGTGACGACGCCACAAACACATAATCTGTCCCATTCCGGTAAACGCCGCTCTTCACTGCCGCGGAAAAGCATTCTTCGGGCAATTCCTTCTTTGCCGCGTCACCGCTGCCGCTTTTAATCATCGTGCCGTCCGGATATACGATCATGCACTCGATTCCGTTTTCGCTCTGTATTTCCTTTTTCGCCATATCCATCAGCGCGCCCGTATTCACCAGGACGAGCATGGTGGCCCTGGGCGCCGCCTCCGAATAATTAAGGCTCTGCAGGATAGGGACCACCTCGCAGTTTTTCGCAAAAATGCCGACCTGTGAATGCTTCAGCACGGTAAAATAGTTATACTGCTCTATGGCGGTCAAAATATCCCCGGCTTCCTTTTCAGGAAACGCATTGGTATAATGAATGAAAAAGTCAATATCATCGATTCCGTCATTGGTCAGCACGCAGTCGCTGTAAGGAAAAATAACGGAAATATACTCAATCACCGGGTTCAGTGTGCGGTAATTGAGCAGCTCCTTTTTAATGTCCATCAGAAGGAGGGTATCAAATTCATCATTCCTCCTGGCCTTATAATCCATCACCTTTTTTATCCAGGACGTTTCGGTGAGCATTACGCCGATGCTCTTTATATCCTTCAGCTTGCCGTCCGCCATTAAGCTGAAGTTTTCGACACGGCGCCTGTAGTCCTCGATATTCTTTTCATCGATCAGCAGCGAAGTCCTGCTGTAAAAGAAATACCCGATGATGATGGTTGGAATGCTCAGGATGATCACATAGGAAATCATCCACTTATAAAACACCTTACTGGATAGCAGCTTAAGCAGGTTCTGCATTTTATCCCCCCCAATCATCAACGGCGCCAATGGCAGGCCTGGCATGTAAATATTCCGGAGCGGACGGATACCGCCTGCCCCGGAACTTCATCGTATTGTTTTATTTCAATCGGTTGCTCATTACCTGATAAGCTTGGATGGCTTTATCCAGGCCCAGATCATTGCATTTTTTCACATACGCGTCCCAGTTTTCCAGAGGTTCCTTGCCCATCACGAATTTGATTGCCATCTCATCCATGTATGTCCACAGTTCCTTGGATACCTCGTCGATCCCCTGCTGCTCCTCGGGGGTGGCTACACCTTCCTGGAACCCATAATATTTGACTTTGTCGCTGACCGCGGCAATCTGCTTTACCCATTCCCTTTCCGGCGTAAATTCAAGCTGCCAGGTCTGCCAGGAATCCACTGTCTGGTCGGGGTCGGTGTCGGGGCATACCTTGGGCAGGCTGGAGTAAAGGCAGGCACCCTGCTTCTGCAGATAATTCTTGTCGGCATTCATTTTTTCCTCAAATTCCTTTGTAATGGCAGGCTTCCCGTCCGCCCCCATGGTCCAGTCTACATTTTCGATACCGTATTTCAGCATATTAAAGCCCTGGGTCGACATGCACACATCCAGGAACCGCATTGCCGCTTCCGGATCTTTACAGCTTTTCGTAATGAAGCACATGGCTTTCGGAAGATCCCTTTGCGCATAGACTCCCTGCTGGTCCTGCGGTCCTTTCAGCGGTAAGGTGGACACATAGTTCGCGCCCTCCAGGCCGTTTTTAGCACAGTCCCTGTTCATCATGCCGGTTTTATACAGCCCGTCCCCGAAGGTTGCGGAGCACTTGTTCTGCAGCAGCTTGGCCTGTTTCTCCGAGCTTGAGATGGTAAAGGCCTCGGGGTCGATCAAGCCTTCCTTGAATAATTTTGTAATATAGCTGATATACCCCTTGGTTTCATCGGAAATCCAGGCGTTTTTCACCTGCCCGTTTTCGTCCTCATAGAAGGATTTCTGGGAGGAGGTGGTCAGGTTTTTTACGCCAAAAGCGTCGGATATATCCTGAACGCAGCTTCCGATGATCACTTCATCCTTTTTGCCGTTTTTGTTGGCATCCTTTTCTTGCATTGCCTTAACGGCCTGATAAAATTCCTCCGTTGTTTCGGGAATTTTCGTGATGCCTACGGCATCCAGCCAATCCTTGCGGATAATGGGGCACGTCTGGACATTGGTCATTGCGTCTCCATCAAAATACCCAATCCAGTACAAATGTCCGTCCGACGCCTTGGAATATTTGAGGGCGTCCGGCTTCGTTTCATAGTAGATTTTTTTGATATTGGGGGCCACTTTCTCAATAAGGTCGTCCAGGGGAATAATAATTCCGTTTTTCACCAGGTTGATTGCCTCCGAATTTGTAAACGCTCCGGAGAAAACAATGTCCGGCAGATCCGATCCGGCTGCAATCCTTGTCCTTACCAGCGTGTGGAAATTATCCCCCGGCGCGGCGGCTTCCCATTCCATTTCAACATTGGCAAGCTTCTCCAGCTCCTTCTGTACCGGCGAACCCTGGGTGATGCTGACCTCCTGGACAGAGGACTCCTGGGTCATCATTGTCAGCTTGGCCGGTTCCTTCACTGCCTCCGTGGTGCTCTCCTGTTGGGAGGACGCTCCGGTTGAATTCGTCGGATCCGTTGCTCCCTTGTCACCCCCGCATCCTCCCAGCAGGAGAACTGCGCTCAAAACTATGGAAAGTAAGGCTGCCATTTTTCTTCTCATTTGATCTCTCTCCCTTATCTGCTTTTTATATCGGTTGCTATCAAAAAACGTATGCATCCGATCCATAGCATCAGCCGAATCCCGGGTTAACACCGCCCCCCTCCCTTATTATATATTGTTCAGCTGCTTTTGGACAGTCCGCAACATTTTTATTCCTTCAGGGAGCCTACCAGCGCTCCTTTTACAAAGTACTTCTGCAGGAACGGATAAACACACATGATGGGGATACTGGTAAACATAATGGCCGCATACCTCAGCTGCAGCGCCGCATCCATCCCCTCCGCCTTTATAGCCGCTTCCTCGGCGCTCAATTGCTTCAAATCCCCGCTGGCAAAGATCAGCACATTTGCGAGAAACATCTGCAGGGGCTGCAGCTTCTTGTTGGGCAAGTACAGCAGCGCACTGAACCAGCTGTTCCAGATGCCGACGGCGGTATACAGGGAGATGACCGCCAGTATGGGCTTTGCCAGGGGCAGGTAAATCCGGAAAAGGATGTGCAGGTCATTGGCCCCGTCAATGGTCGCCGATTCATTTAAGGACGACGGAATCGTCGACGAAAAATAGGTCCTTACAAGGATGATGTTCCAGATGCTCACCATCCCCGGGACAATCATCACCCAGATGGTATTGTACATATGGATTTTATTTATCAGCACATAGGATGGGATCAAGCCGCCGCTGATATACATTGTGATCAGCATGTAGTATACAAAGAACTTTTTGCCTGCCAGCCGCTTCTTTGACATGGAATAAGCGCCCATCGCAGCGATGGTCGTACTTAACAGGGTTCCGGCGGCGGTGTAGAATACGCTGTTGGCAAAGGAGCGCCAGAGGCTGGCGTTCCTGAAAATCATCCCGTAAACCTTCAGGCTGAACCCTTTGGGCAGCATCCACACGGTCCCTCTGGCCGCCTCCGAAGGCTCGCTCAGGGACATGCTGAGTACGTGCAGAAATGGAAATGCCGTGATAACTAATGCACTTGCGCAAAAGAAATAGATAATGCAATCATACAGGCTAATTTTTCTTTTTACCGGTTTGCCTCCCTCAATAGCACTCATTCGACGCCTCCTACCATAAACTGTAATTACTGATGCGGTTGCTGACTTTATTTGCAATCATCAGCAGGATGAAATTCACTACGTTGGTAAATAAGCCTACCGCCGCCGAATAGCTGTATTCCTGCTTGACAAGCCCGATCCTGTAAATATAGGTTCCAATCACATCGGCAGTTTCATAAATCAACGGATTGTAGAGCAGCAGAATCCTTTCGGTATCCGAGTTCAGCATGCCCCCGACGGCCAAAATCAGCATGACCACAATGGTCGGTACAATCCCGGGAACCGTTATGTGTATCATCTTCTGCCAGCGGTTCGCGCCGTCAATATTTGCCGATTCATACAATGATGGAGATACCGACGATATCGATGCAAGATATAGAACTGCACCCCATCCGAAATTTTGCCAGATATTCGTCAGGATGTAAATCAACCTGAAATATTGCGGTTCATTGAGAAGCTGAACCCGCTCCCCGCCAAGCAATTCGATGATGTTGTTGACCAGGCCGTCTTTACTTACAAAGCTGACGACGATCCCTACGATAACAACCGATGAAATGAAGTACGGGAGCGAGCTGACGGATTGAACAACCCTTTTAAAGGTTTTGTGAAAGACTTCATTTAATAAAAGCGCAAAAACGATGGGTACCCAGAAGCCGATGAACAAAGTCAAAAGGCTGTTTAAAATCGTATTTTTCATTACCCTTACAAAGTACATGGATTGAAAGAAATCAACAAAATGCTTGAATCCTACCCAATTGGCATCCTTACCCAGAGCAAAAAAGGAGTCTCCCATCTGAAAGTCCCGGAAGGAAATCAGAATGCCATAAATGGGGATATAACAGAATATAAACAAGTGGATCACTACCGGCAGTATAAGCAATAAAGCATACCTGTCCCGGATGATATTTTTAAATCGTTTCCGGAAATGGAACTCCTGGCGTTCATGGATTATCCCATTCGTTATTCCAGTCCCTGCCTTCACCGTTAAAATCACTCCAATTCATTGTCAGATGCGCTATTGAGCATGCCGTTTGCAGACTCAATATACCATTCGGACAAGATGGATGTAAAGGCTCAGTATTTTCTGATGGTTCAATTTTTGCAACCCGCAGGGACAGTGCCCTGCGTATTTCTTTCTTCCGTCACAATAACATGGCCAAGGGTCTCTCTCATTGAACTGCTCCATTTCCATGGAAAGGATGGATTTCTTGATTTTCTGGAATTCATCCTGCGGTGATCATTGCTGGCAAATCAACTTGCGGCTTCATAGTACCTCCAAAAAATTGAGATAAAAAGATAGCCAGCACTCAGGCTGGCAATTGAGATAAAGGTCACAGGTTTGGAAGATGCTCGGTCTGTTTTTCAATAACCGTACCATCCTCGAGCCGCAGCCATGATTCAAACTCCAACTGGTTTTCTCTTAGCCTGATAATCCTTGCGCCATGTGCAAAGTTCTCATGCCCGTAGGTATTATACCCGGTGCCTCGCCCATAATAGAGCTTGATCCCGTATAATTCCCCATAATAATCATTTACGTGATCATGCCCCACAAATACCCCTTTGACATCACCCATTTCAAGCATCGCAGAGAACATGCCCGAATTCTGCTTTGGGCAGCATACTTCCTCATTCTTTTCGCCATAACAGGTTTTAAGCTGCCATACGTCATTGTACTCCGGTAAAGGAATATGGAAAAAAGCAAGGGCAGGGACATCGCCACACTCTTTTTTTATAGCTTCGGAGGAATCCATGTACCATTTGATCTGATCCCTTTGAATATACCCGTAACCTTTAACCTTATCGTTCTCGTTGTATGTTCCGGAATCAAGCATATACAAAATCCAACCCGTCTTTTTCCCGTCATTGCTGCTGATCTTCAGAATATAATTGCCCAGGCCGCTGATGCCGGGATCGCCTGCTTCTGTCAGACACAAACCGCTTTCCTTCTGAACCTCGAGTAACGCCTCCTTGCTCTCCCCCTCCTCGTCATCATGATTGCCGAAGACAACTGCAAAAGGTATTTGAGCTTCATTTACAGGCTCAAGCGCTTTCCTCAGCGAATTCAGATTATCGGCAGAGACGGAGGTGTCACCTGTAAACACAACAAGCTCGGGCTTTTCTTCTTCCAGCACCCTCCTCATTAAAGAACTGGTCTTCAAATCCTTCTCATTGCCATTCGCCCAATGTACATCTGTAAACTGAACTATTTTGAAATAGCCGTCCTCACAAAATTTAAGCATACTATTTATTCAATCAGCCCCCATCATTTCAGCAAATTATTTATTCGCATCCTCACTGCTTCTTCTTTATTACTATTCTATATTACTATTCAATGCCAGGTCAATTCCAATCATATTATTTCATACGCATTTACAAATGTACTGAGAAATATTTGCTCCTGGTGTTATCATCCCTTCGATTAAGCCTTCCTTACAGGTCATTATTGTTGTGACTCCCGGGCCATGTCCCATACGCGCGCTGTCCCCATGAATTACAACCCCAATACTCACAGCGCCCTTGAAATACGCCCTTCCATAGCTGTTGTCACAGTCCTTCAGCATCACAAGATCACCCAGTCTTAACAAATCAAGCCCGTTTTTCCTTACTTCCTCCATATCCGTGGTGGTAATATCATAATCGCCTCTGCTGCAGCTTGCGTCGCCTATTCCCGACCCCATCAAATGTGCCGGAACGATTCCCGCCACAGGTATCCTCAGCCTCCCCTGCCCCTCCTCTATTCCAAGCAGCGAAAACAGCACAGGGTCTATGTTTGATAGTCTGATCAAGGGATAGTCCTCCAGTTTGAGGCCCTGGCCATATGCCTTCACCAGGATCTTGTCGCCAATGAGCATTTTATCCAGGTTTTCGTCAAAATGAACAATAATATGCTCAACGCCGCCATGGGTGCCGGTAACATATCCTTTTGTCCCTTTGGCATCACCGCTCGCGACCACCGCTTCGTTACCAATGCAGGCAAGCAGGTTTAAAGCGTCATTTGCCACCTGTTCCTCATTCTTCATGGTAACACCCGGCTCCACATGATCCGCAGCCCAGCCGAAAGCGGGTCTCCGACTTTTACATTGTAGGTGATGCCTCCCATTGCGGGCAACGTACTTGCCATGCCTTCCTTCGAAATGTAATAGGGGTTCGCTGTGACCGGATGCTTTATTTCTCCCTGCAGCGACAACTTTACCAGCCTGTCGGTATTTGTAATCATTTTTTAACCGTCCTTGCCAGATATTTTTAATCAATTTTCCGCGATTGAATGTTGATTTTTATAGAATCCTTAGTACCATTCCAGGATGAAGCACAATGTTTTCCTTAAAGTCTATTGTCAGGCAGTTTTGGTCTTCTATCACCGCATAGTTTATCCTTTTCTCATTCATCAGCACTCCGCCAATGTCTTTTCGGATATTGAGAACAAGCTTGCCAAAGCCAAGCCTGCCATACTTGCATACCAGCTCAAATGTTTTGGACTGCTTTTGGAAATGTCCAAACCCCGTAGGCGAAAACCAGGGTCCGGCAATGTTTTCTGCCGGCGGAACAAATGTGACGGTATTTTTGGGGACATCCAGCTTGAAGCCCGTTACAGACAGTAAAAGGGACCAGCTTGCCATTGCCCTGTAATAATGATTGCCGCATTCTTCATGGTTAAAAATCCTTCCTGCTTTGAAATACCGTTGGTCGACGTTTCCCGCTATTTCCTTTGCTTCTTCCGCCATGCCGGTTTCCAGCAACGCCGATGCAAAAGCAAACTCAATTCCCGACCAGTTGCTTTCCGCCTGAACATTCCGGTGAGTATACAGGGTGGGGCTGGCATGCTCCGGGTAAACCGCATTGATAAGTCCTGTCTCCGGATGATAATTGTACTTGATAACGGCTCTCAAGGCGCTCCGGATAAGCTGTTCCGGAATGAAATTCCCCAGTCCCAAGAGCTGTGCATACCACTGCCCGTCAATTTGATCTGCCATGCAGCATTCATCTCTTGCCTCATTATCTACCCACAGGCTGAAATATTCATTGTTCCACAGCATTTTTTTGAAGCTTTCCTTCCCATTCTCCAATAGTGTCTGCCATTTTAATTTAAGCCGGTGTTCGTCCAGATCATCAGCCATACGCGATGCCGCAAGCAACGCGGCCACCCACAAGCTGGAAATGTAGGAAGGGGTGCCTTTAAAAGACCACGCATCATAGGTATTTCTTTGCGTCTCACGGTCCGGCAGGCCATCGTTATTGCCATCCAGTTTTTCCATGCTTTCCATGGCCTTCACCACATACCGCCACATCTTTTTCAGGTACCCGGCATTACCGGTCCAGAGATAATCGCGGCAAACCAAAAGGACAAACTGCGGATTCATGTCTACCCGGTCAAAGCCATTGTCTACCGAGTAAAAATCAGGAGTAAAAAAGTGATGGACTCTGCCATCTTCCCTTTGAAACCTTGCCCCCAGCTCCATCTGTCCAAGCTGTAAATCCGGGAATAGCGCCAAAATGCCGAAGGAGCCCTGATAGGTGATGTCCGTCGTATGAAAGCCGCAGCTTCCATAGCCCTCCCAAAGGCCAAAATCGCCCTGTTCCGACCACCATGAGCATTTAAGCAGCGTATTTAATTGATTTGTCCAGCTATTAATAAGACAGACGTCCGCATCGGAATCACCCAACGTATCGGAAAATCCTTCAACCTTGCTTAAAATCTCTTGCCAATGCCTATGCAGAAAATCATTGACATCCCTGGCATCCTTGAACCACTTGGCATACCTATGCCCGACAAAACGCCCTGCATCACTGTAATGATTGGGAAAGTACCAGGAAACAATAAATTGGACCTTCTTCCTTTCCCCCGGACCCAGTACAAAGCTGGAACACAAGGCGGCATCTCCCCATGCTTCCCGCCCTTCCTCATCTTTCAGCATTGCCTTCATGTTATTTAAAATCATCCGGATAAATTGAATTTTCCCCTTCCGGCAGGAAAGAATATCCCTGTCGATTTCGAGGATGCGATGGTAAGGACGGCTTGCACTGGCCATTTCAAGCAGCTGTTCCATGACGGCATCCACCTGCGGATCGCTGAAAAGCTCAATCTGTTGATCCGATAAATTCAAAATGCTTTCGGGCAATATCTCGACGCCCAGGTCCGGCAGCCTGCCCTTGTCCCGGAAGTCGAAGAGGTAGGATTCCTCCGTCGCCCCGAAACCGCCGTGCAGCACATAATTGGCAAAGAAAGGTGAGAAATCACTTTGAATGAAGCTGGTTTCCGCTTTTTCGCCGCTTATGGAAAAGCAGATGCTGCCGTTTTGCGGATGGGGTTCGGGAGAATCGCTTTTCATCAGCAGGGTAATACGGTCGTCGCTTTTATTGACCACATTTCTCAGCCAGCGGTTCGTCAAGCCCCGATTGACGGGATTTTTCAGCTTGCCCATCAACGAAACCTCCACATCCCGGCCGGTGACGTTCTCTACAAAAAAAACTGCAAAGAAGCCCGGAGTTCCAGTCAGCCTGGAATCCAGCGGGACAAAAGGCGAACTGAATTCAGCGTGAGTTTTTACCGGGAGGCTGTCATCCATATATTGCAGTTTGCAAACAGGAAAGGCAGCCTCA
Source organism: Bacillota bacterium (assembly GCA_023426125.1). GTDB lineage: Bacteria > Bacillota > Clostridia > Acetivibrionales > DTU013 > MnB-11. The sequence continues at coordinate 73,335 of JAFABI010000060.1, read as the reverse complement.
TAATGTATTTCCCCGACCTCCTTATGCCACGAATACATCATGGAACGGAACTCTCCCCCGTCTGCATCATGGGACAGCTTCCTAATTTTAGGCAGCTCATCTCCCTGCCTGGTTCTAAGGTAAAAGGGCAGCACATTCCTTTCATCATCATATAGCTTTTCCAGCTGCCTTTTTTTGTCTGCACTTGCCCATTTGCCCAGATTAGCTATGTGCCAGTCCGTTAAGGTTCCATTCTGATTGATTTCTACAGTTCCGGTCCCGATACCGCCAAGCGCCATTCCACTCTGCTGGGCTTTCCTATCAATGATTGTCTCCATAACCTTGATGCTCCTTTTAATCCTCTATAACCCTGTTACGCTGTGTGCTCTTCATAAGAAGCCCGGGTTTGCCCCGCGTTGTTTATCAGCCTTTCAGCGAGCCTACGATAATGCCCTTCACAAAATATTTCTGAAGAAACGGATATACAAACAGAATCGGCACCGTCGCCACAACAATGGTCGTATATTGCACAAGCTGGCGGTACATGCTCTCAGACTGGGCGCTGATGCCGCTTAATACCTGAAGCATATTTGACTTGTCATTTGTAACAAGGATTTCCCTGAGGATCAACTGGATAGGGAAATACTTCCGGTCACCGAGAAATATGGATGCGTTGAACCAGGAATTCCACATCCCTACGGAATAAAACAGGACCATCACTGCCATGATCGCCTTGGACAAAGGGATAATGATCCTGAAAAGGATGGTAAAATCTTTCGCCCCATCGATCCTTGCAGATTCTTCAAGGCTTTCGGGAAGCTCCATAAAGGAGGTCCTCATAATAATCATGTTCCATGTGCTTATAGCGCCTGGGATAATGATAGCCCACCGGGTGTTGTACATCCCCAGGCTTTTGACCGTCAGATAAAAGGGGATCAGACCCCCGCTGAAGAACATGGTTATTGTAATAAAAATCAATACATACCTGGCAAAGAAAACCCGTTTCCTGGACAGGGCATATGCTCCGAAACAAGTTAGAATCATGCTGAAAGCAGTTCCGACGATCACATAAAAAAATGTATTGAGAAACCCTACTTCAATATTGGGATTCTTCAGTACCAGCTCATACCCCTTCAAGGTAAATCCCCTGGGTGAAAGCATCAGGCCCTCATGCTGCATTAACAGCCTGGGATCACTGAAGGAGGCAAAAATTACATACAGCAATGGATAGATGCATGCCAAAGCAAATAATAATAAAAAAGTTGCATTTAATAAACTAAATACTCTTTCAGAGAACGTATACCTTGTTACCATAAAAACCACCCCTCACCATAAGCTGCTTTCCGTGTGTCTTTTAGAGAGCCAATTGGACCCTACAAGAAATAAGAAATTGATAACGGAATTGAACAGTCCGATTGCCGTACTATAGCTGTAATCCGCATTTAACAGGCCCTTACGGTATACATAGGACGCTATGACATCCGCGGTTTCGTAGGTAAGCGGATTGTAAAGCAGAATAATCTTTTCAAAGCCTACACTCATGATAGAGCCCATCCTGAGTATCAAAAGGACAATGATGGTAGATGCTATGCCGGGTAAAGTAATATGGACCAATTGCTTCCATTTTCCGGCCCCGTCGATTACAGCTGATTCGTAGAGCTCAGGACTGATATTTGTCAATGCAGCCAAATAGATAATGCTTCCCCATCCCACGTTCTGCCATATTCCACTGCTGATATAGATTGTCCTGAAATACTCGCTTTTGCTCAGCAGATTCGTTTTTTCAATGCCCAAATTGGAAATCAGCTGGTTTATAATACCATTTGAGGAAGTAAAATCAATAATAATGCCGCATACGACCACCATGGATACAAAGTAAGGCAAATAGGTCAACGTCTGTATGGTCTTTTTAAAATACCTGCTTCTTACTTCATTTAGAAGCAATGCCATAATGATCGGTGCCGGAAATCCCCACAGGATATCATATATGTTAATCAGAAAAGTATTTTTTACAATGCGGATGAAGTTTATATCATGAAAGAAGGATATAAAGTGTTTGAAGCCAACCCATGGGCTATTGAAAATACCGCGTCCGATGGAGTAATCCTTGAAAGCGATAATTGCTCCGTACATAGGCGCATAACAAAAGATGCAATACCATGCAACCACCATCAGAAGCATAATATAGATGTATTTGTTTCTTTTTATATCCAGTAAGATGATACTGTCCTTTTTAGACCTGGTTATATCACTCAAAAGAGGTCATCCTCCCACAATAAAATAATTATTGTATGGGAAGGATCCTCTCCTTCCCATACAACCCTTTACACCTGTAACAAACCTTTACAGGCCCTATCTGTTTAGATACCTGTCAAGCTGATCCTGCCTGACCTTTATAAGCTTATCAATATTCAGGTTCTTGATTTGAGCAACATATTTGTCAAAATTACCAAGAGGCTCTATCCCCATAATAAATTTCATCACCATTTCATCCTTGTATGTAGTAATCTGCGACATATAGTCACTCTCCACCTGCGCTTCGTCATCGGTGATGGACAGAGGCGGCAGTTTATAGTCCTTGCCCGGCTTGCTCCAGACATCCATGGCATCATACACCGCGTCGGACAATACAAAGGACAATGGATTCCTCAGCTGGGCAACATAAGGAGCTTTATATTTATACGCAGCAGTATTTGCGTCAACCCCATCCGGGTTATTTGTCATTAATTCCGAATATTCCGGATGCTTCGTCTTTATCTTTTCCTGCAGTGACGGAGAGAAGAAAGAAGAACCGAACTTGAATTCCATGGGCCCATCGACCCAATTGTAGGAAACGCCCTCAACGCCATAGTTGAACAGCATGAACCCTTCCTCCGAGTAACGGTAGTCTATCCATTTCACCGCCGCCTCAACATTCTTGCACTTTGTACTGATGGCAAGGTCGCAGCCTTTGGAATTCCAATTCTTGTTTCCTATATGCAAAGCGGTCGAAACATCGTCGCCCTTGTTGATTACCGGATAGGGAGCCGGTACAAAATTGAAGTTGGGATCTGTGGCCTTTCCTGCAAGTTCATAGGAACTGAAGCTTCCATAGAAGGTCGTTGCACAGGAGGCTGCTTTTCCTGAAGTAATCTGGGCGTCCAGGCTATTATCGTCCCGTGTGGCAAAATCCTTGTCCACAAGCCCTTCCTTATACCATTGGTTCATCAAGGAGAGAAACTCCTTAAACCCCGGTTCGATGGGTCCATAAATCACCGTGCCGTTTTTATTGAGGAACTCGCCGGTGGAGGAGCCGTATGTACCCGAAAAGACATCGGCGGCATAAAATCTGTTCAACGGCAGCAGCATCGGTGTTTCTATATTTCCCTTTTCCTTGAAAGCGGTCAGGACCGTATGCCAATCGCCAATGGTCACAGGCATCTGAAGGCCCAGCTTGTCAAGATAATCCTTCCGGATGGTAGGACCTGCCCATGACGGCTCGTCATCGATCTGAATGGATTTGAAACTCCATATGGTGCCGTCATCTTCCTTGGTCTGCCTTGCAATATCCGGTTTTAAAGCCATTACAGCCGTATAGTAGGGAGCATATTCGGCAATGTAATCATTCAGTTTTAAATACACGCCGTCTTTTACCGCCTTGATACCTCCGCCTTTATAATCCCTGCAATTAATCAAGTCCGGATAGTCTCCCGAGGCTATCATAAGATTAAAAGCTTCATCCTCCTGACCTGTGGCCGGTGTTATGAATTTAATCTTTATGCCGGTTATTCTTTCCAGTTCCTGCATTACAATGTTATCATCCATTGATTTAATATAGGTTGTACTGAACGGATGCCAATAAGAGAGTTGTTCTCCTTTAAATTTTGCAAAAGACGAGTCTGCGTTTGCCGGATCAGTTGTCGCATCGGCGCTGCCGCTTTCCACCGTACCGGCTTTTTCTTCTGTTGTGTTCTGTGCTATGCCGCTCCCGCAAGCTGCAAAAGAAAAGATCATTACCAGTGCTGATAGAATGCAAATGTATTTGGACCAACTCTTCATTATACTACCTCCTTTAAAATATTGACGATCTTTTTCCTGATTTTGGGCACCCAAGCAAAAGTATACGGGCACCGGAACACACTTGTAAATCATCAACTTTGTACGGGATCATCAATAATAAACCTTTTTCCCTTCCTGCTTACGCGCCGAACGTTTGCGCCGGTTACGACAGCATTGTGGCAGGCTGAGGGGAATCGTCAATCCTCACTTTTTAAATCATCAACCAAATTCAACTATTCTTCTCAACATCCAGCAGCTCCCGGTATTTTCCCGGTGTTATGCCCTCATATTTTTTAAAGGTGCGTATAAAGACGGTACTGTTTAGAAAGCCTACCATTTCCGATATGTCCTTGATATTCAGGTCGAAATCCTTTAAAAAGGCTTTTGCCTTTTCCAGACGCGTTTTATTAATGGTATTCAATATCCCTTCGCCGGTATGTTCCTTGAAAAACCTGGAAATATACACCGGGTTCAAATCAAATTCCGATGCGATGGAAGATACGCTTAAATTATGTTCATAATAATGTGTTTCAATATAGGCATTGATGTCCTTGATTTTATTTGAACTGGTCCCCTTTTTCTTTGCATTGTTGTAGTTTTCTATCTCTCCAAGGATGGACTCCATCTGTTTCTGCATTTCAAATACGGTTTTACATTGGAGCAGCTTTTGCACGGGATTGAGATTTTCAAGGAAGCTGCTGTCAACTTCCGTATAAATGCCGTCGATGGCATTTACCATGGTATTGATAATGGCAAACATAAGACATCTCGCCATATCCAGCGAGATATTGGAGTTTAAAATGTTTCGCTTGAAAATCTGATCCATTACCTGTTTTGCCTGTATAAAATCATTGGCTCTGATACAATTAATAAACTGCTGCTGTATCTCTATGGGATATGCATTTGAAAAACTGCTGCCCCCGTACATATGAATATCCCTGTAAAGAATTATGTTGTTGCTCCCTACGACAAGCTTGTACTCCGCCGCCTCGAGACACTCCCTGTACGCATCCGGTATTCCGTCCAATGCGTGGATATTGCTGACGGAAGCCGTAAAAATGATGTTGAATTTATCCATGATGAATTCTTTTCCGGAGATAATCATTTTTTTGATTTCATCCAGAATATCCATGGGCTTGCCGCTTGACTTTGCCGGATTTACCAGGCAGGCTACGGCCTGGTCCACATCAAAAAATGAACAGTTATATTCCTTCTTGATCAATTCCGTCATGATGTTGCCAATGATAAAATGTGCAAGCTCTATGGCATTTTCCTCATTTGCATTGTCCTCATGAGAGTATACGCGGCCAAGTTCTTCCAGATAAAATAGGATCAGAACAAAGCTTTCACCCTTAAATTCAATTCCATAAGTCATACAGAGATCATCCAGAGATATCCGGTTCATAATATATCCCTTTACAAGCTTGTTCAGAAAATTGTTTTTCATGACTGATTTCTGCTTCTCCAGCGTCGTGGTAATGCTTTTGTTTTCATCGATGATATTCCGCATGGAATTTTCAATCATCTTTAACTCATTCAGTTTATTGTCAAACTTCAATTTGCCTGATTTTGAAAAAACCTGAAGCAGATTGTCAATATGATTATAGTTCCTTCCGGCAAATACAATGGCTGCAATAACACCGCCAGCCATACATAACAAGGTGCATAGCAGTATTATATTGATTACCTCCCTTGCTTTCCCCAAAAATAATGAGCGCGGTATGATGGTTATATACTGCCAATCCGTATTATCAGACTTGATATATACCAATTCAACATCCAAATTGCCATTTTTAAAAGATTTAATCCCATAATTGTCTTCGAGGATAAAATCAGAAACATTAAAATTGATATCCTTTTTTAGAGCTGCCACAAGTTCATTCTTGCCGTTGATAATAATGGAATTGCCTTCCGGAATCCCGTTGAAACTGCCCAGCGATTTCTCGAGGAAGGAACTGCTCAGCACAATTCCAAGGATTGCATAGTCTTTTTGCTTATCGTCATAGGAAATTGACTGGAGAAATACGATGTCGTCCATATTGGGCTTATCGGCATTTATCGATGTCATAGGGCAGAATTCCTTTACATGCTTCTCCTTCAAAAAGCTTTTCCATGCCTGCATATCGGATATTTTACCGGGATAATAGATGTTAAAATATTCATCATCCCCGCATGTGCCATTCCCCGATGCTACGATATTCCTGTTCGGATAATAGATAAATATGTCGTCTATATAGCTGTTGGCAATCTCGCAGGTTTTAATGGTTTTTATGCCGTTAAACAAGGAGATGTGATAGATGGGATTGACGTCATCAATGTTGCTCTGTGAATTTATGTTCTTATCCAGCATGATGGTGGTCATAATCTTTTCAATATCGTTAAGCTTGGTATCGACTGTTTGCTGAAGCTGCTTCAGCATTGCAAGATAGGATTCATCGATTTCTGTTCTTATGACATTCACGGACTGAACATACGCTACAGAACTTATAAGCAATGAAATAATAATAATGATCATATAGGAAAACAACCATGATAAAAATAGCCTTCTTTTTTCCTTCAAATATTTAATGATGATGTTCATTGCAACCTCCAAATTCCAATCCGCTTCACTTCAAACCTGTTTTCATGCCTCATCCGCTGAATCTCAATATAGCTGACGGTGAATTTTACTTATGTTGTTTTTGTTGATTTCATCTTTGGCAAACCGTTGTGTCATAGTTATTGACAGGGTTCCAAGTATCAATACGGGTATAAGGAGCGGTAGCAGAAATAGAAACAGTTTTTTCAGAAAGAATTTTCTTTTCACGAAATCCTCCTCAACAGGCTTGTCTACGGCCTATTTCTAAATTCCCTGGGTGTCTTGCCCTAATATTTTTTAAAGGTCCTGGAAAAGTTTTTTGCGTTGCTGCAGCCGCCCATACTGTCTATTTCATAGGTCATATGGACGGTGCCCTTCAGCACTTCCGAGCAGTTTCCTTTTTTTCCGCAAGTACAAAGCCGGAAAATCATCGTCTGCGATCAATACCCTGTACATATAGGATCGCCCTTTTTGCAGCAACCTATATTGATTATATTATATTGGAGTGTCAATTGAAACCATAAGATGCTTGAGGAAAAATAAAAAGACGTTGTTGTAAGGTTGCTGTAAAAACAAAGGGCTCCAAGATTTTACAACCTTGAAACCCTTTGTTTTATTGGTGGGAACTATAGGGCTCGAACCTATGACCCCCTGCTTGTAAGGCAGGTGCTCCCCCAGCTGAGCTAAGCTCCCGCATATTCACTGCTTTTCAAAGGTGATTGCACTTAACTGTCCCGCGTGGCAACACCTGATCAAATCTTGCTTTGATAGTATAACAGGATGCATCTGCTTTTGTCAACACCCTTCCGGCAGAATTTTTCCGGAAATTGCAGGAAGACTGCACTAGCGGGACGCCTCTGCTTGCGCTCCTGCTTAACTACAGAAACCAGAGCCCGATCCCGGGAAATTCCGGTTTCTGTTCTCTGGTTTCCTGTGTCTGCTTTATGGTGACCCATAGGGGATTCGAACCCCTGTAGCCGCCGTGAAAGGGCGGTGTCTTAACCGCTTGACCAATGGGCCATAAAATACAGAGTTCATTAGTGGACTCTGCTGTTATAAAAAGACCGGATGTCGGTCTTTTCTCTGGTAGCGGCGGTCGGATTTGAACCAACGACACTGCGGGTATGAACCGCATGCTCTAGCCAACTGAGCTACGCCGCCATATATTCGCGCGGGCCGTGACCCACGCGCTATATTATTGTAGCAGATAGTTTATTGTTAAGTCAATAGGAAAGTTCTGAATATTTTAATTTTCGCCTCCATTCATGCTAAACAGACTGCGATAGCGCTCAAATTGCAGCAGCGGCAGCCAGGGCCAGCTTGTCACCGACACTTTGCCCTCGCCGACCCGCAACCCTATTTCAACCTTGCTGTCCAGGGTCACGGTTTCATCGGCAAATGCCGGGATTGCCAGTGCAAGCAGCACGAGGACCGCACAGATGAAAACCAATATTCTTTTCATTATTTGTTCACCTCCATTTTTCTTTGGACCAGATATCCCAGAAAATGAGTTATCACAACTCCTGCCAGGAGTTTCAGGCTCAGCAGGAGAATCGACTGCTCACTGATGAAGAACAGCAGCGCGTTATATATCCAGCGTCTTCCCACCGCAGTAGCGAGCAATATCCCCGCCAGCAGGGCGAATGCGACGACCGACGGGAATTTAAACCTGTTGAACACCAGGAAAAGGAAATGTGTTAGCGTGGTGCTAAACAGTATATAGCAAAAGGATACCCAGAAGCCGACAATAAACGACTCAAACGTTACATTGTTGATATAGGAGAAACGGTCCGAAATCGCGGCAATACCTGAATAGATTCCATGTTCAAAAAGGTATGCGGCAGAGGTGATCAAAAGGAAACCCAGCGTCATGGAACAGAAGGCCAATAGCTTTACCAGTGAAAATATTTTCCGGTTCGCCGGAAATGCGAAGATCTCCTTTATTTCCTTGGCCCCCGACATGACGATTGCCGCAACGAACATGAAGATTATACCGACGCCGAAGCCGATGTTCAACATACCGCCATTGTTGCTGTTGCTACCCTCCCATTGGAGCGCCATGAGACTGATGATAGCCTGCAGCACTGCATTTCCGAAAAGGATGATGCTGAAAATGACATAGCATTTTTTAATGTCCATCCATCCATAATAAACCGACCCCTTTAACGTCCTGGAAAAGCTATCCTTTGAAAGCATCAAAGCCACCCCTTTCATTATCCCGGGTCATCCAGATGTATACATCCTCCACCCTGGCCTTGCCAATATCAATATTATTCTTTGTAAGGTATTGATAGTCTTCGTTGCTCATATCATTTTTAATCCCTACCATAAGGCTATTGCCAAATAATTCACTGTACAAGACCTGCTTCTTCTTTGCAAAAGCTTCCAGCACATCGCTTTTCCCCTGCAGGGTCAGCGCATACCCCTGCAGCTCCTCCATTGATTTGTGGAAAACCAGCTTTCCCCCATGGATCAATATCATTTCTTCAAGAAGATTTTCAATCTCGTTCATTAAGTGGCTTGAGATGATAAAGGTCCTTGGATGCTCCAGGTAATCCTTCATCAGGATATTGTAGAATTCCTTCCTCACTGCGGCGTCGAGTCCCAGTGTCGGTTCGTCCATAAGGGTCACCGGCGCCCTGCAAGCCAGACCCATGATTACGTTGAACTGCGTTTTCATGCCCCTTGAAAGCTTTTTATATTTCAACTTTTCATTAAGCCCAAAGTATTTGAGAAGCTTCCACGCAAACGTGCTGTCCCAGTTCCTGTAATAGATGCCGCCAAGCTTCAATAAATCCTTCAGCCTGACGGATTCCTGGAACTGAACCTCTTCATCGATGAATACCAGGTTTGTCAAAACGTCAAGATTGTCAAAAGGCTCCTGACCCAATATCTTTATGCTGCCGGAGGTGGGCAGCAGATAGCCCGCGCAGGTCTTGAGGAAGGTCGTTTTGCCTGCGCCGTTCCTCCCCACCAGGCCAATGATCTTGTTTTCTCCGATAACGGTTGAAAAATTATCCAGTGCAGTTTTCTCCCTATACTTCTTGGTCAGATCATTGCATACGATCACATCACTCATGCTTCACCCACTCCTTCAAACTCCTCGATCATCTTTATGAGCTCCTGCCTGTCGATGCCCAGTTTACGGGCTTCAAGCAGTATTTCCTTCAATAAGCCGTTCATAAATGCATTCTTACGCTTCTTCTGAATCATTTGCTTGGCATTCACCGCCACATGCATCCCCATCCCTCTTTTCTTATAAAGGATCCCTTCCGAAACCAGTAAATTGATCCCCTTTGCGGCCGTTGCAGGATTTATCCCGAACTGCCTTGATATCTGATATTGGGAATAAGCCTGATCGTCAGCCTCCAGGATCCCATTCAGAATGTCATCCTCGATACCTTCGGCAATCTGCTGATAGATTGGTTTCAGACTATCCTGCTCAATTCTCATTACATCACCACCTATATACTACGTTACTTATGTAATGCAGTATAACACCCATGCAACCTATTGTCAATACCGGGACCACAAATTCCTGAAAAACATTTCACCTTTCCGGCATATTTTAGAAGAAGCTTTGCCCAATTACCAGCGCATTCCTTAAAAAATCAAAGGGAACAACCATTAACTGGTTTTAATGGGCGATAAAAAACCAATTCGGCATATTTTGCTTAAAACCAATCAATTTTAAAAGATTTTTGTTGAAAAGGAAGAAATCAAGGAGTATAATAAAAGAGAATTGAATAGCCTCGTTAGGTGAGGTTACTATACGGATACACGCTGCTGCCCTGCCCCATCGAGAGATGCCCAGGGGTCAACAGGTATTACCGAAATAAGGTTCTACTTAATGTAGCTGGAGATAGGTATTCCAAAGCTGTATAGTGCTAAAACTCAACGAGTGAAGGCGTGTTTTGTTGGGTTGCTTGCAAACCCCTTCACTTGTTGTGTGAAGGGGTTTTTTGATATAAATTAAAACAATGCTTTTTAACACAAACTGAGTAATGGAGGTGGTATTTTGGATAGTGACCCTGGTAATTGCCATAGACAGGTATATTTATCAGCCGATGGGTTCTATTGTCCTGCCGCCTCTTATATGTTGCATCTCATTGAGGAATAGGTCTAATAGAATTCATCCTTTAAAGAAATATTAATGAAAGGGTGAGTTTAATGCTTCAGATATTTAAAACCAGAAATGACGAGCTTGCGCCCCTGGACACTTTCGAAGAAGGCGTCTGGGTGGATCTTGTCAACCCTGATGAAGAAGAAATACAAAGAGTGTGTGCAGCGCTGGGTGCGGAGGCTGAATATGTACGGGCCGCGCTTGACGAGGAAGAACGCGCGCGTATTGAACACGATAATGGCCAGATATTGATCATCGTTGACGTTCCCGTGATCGACAAGGATGAGAACACCAATTTATACGCCACAATCCCGCTGGGCATCATATTATTGAAGGAGCATATCATCACGGTATGTTTAAAGGAAAACACGGTAATCAAGGATTTTGAAAAAAAGAGGATAAAATCCTTTGTTACGCAATTTAAAAACAGGTTTGTCCTGCAGATCCTGTATAAAAATGCGGCTCAGTACCTGCAGTATCTGAAATACATTGACAAAGCCAGCAGCAGGATTGAAAAGGATCTGCACAGGTCGCTGAAAAACAAGGAACTGATTCAGCTTTTAAAGCTTGAAAAATCCCTGGTCTATTTTTCCACGTCCCTGAAAGCAAATGAAATCGTGCTGGAAAAAATGCTGAAGCTGGATATGCTGAAAAAATACGAAGACGACCTGGACCTCCTGGAGGATGTCATCATAGAAAACAAGCAGGCGATTGAAATGGCCAATATTTACAGCAGTATCCTGACGGGTACCATGGATGCCTATGCTTCGGTGATTTCCAACAACCTGAATATCGTGATGAAGTTTCTTACGTCCGTTACCATCGTAATGGCCATACCCACCATGGTATCCAGCTTCTTCGGTATGAACGTCAGGCTGCCCTTTGGTTTTGAGAATTACCCGCATGCTTTTGCCTTGATCTTCGGATTCGTTACGGTGATCTCCGCCGTTTCGGTGCTGGTACTTGCCAAGCGGAGAATGTTTTGAGCTTTTGGTTCCTGTACGACAGGGGACGGTTCTCTGTCGCAGATTCATTGGTTTGCCTGACGGGCAGCCACGTCCGCCCGTTTTGCTTCGATGCAAGGCGTACAGAAAATACACGGGGACGGTTCTACTGTATGCTTTGCTATACAGTAGAACCGTCCCCGTGTATTTTACCCGTGTATTTTAGAACCAAGATAGACAACTCCCCAGCTGTCATTGCGAGGAGCCCTGCGACGCGGCAATCTCAGCTTCCAGCAAGGATAGCATCATTGAGATTGCTTCGCTCCACTTACGTTCCGCTCGCAATGACAGGGGGGCAAGGAGTGTCAACAACCCCGTCCCTTTGACACCCCCGGACGCGCAATGTGCGCCCCCTACAGTCGATTAACATCCTCATGTCAATGTACCTGTCCCCTTGACACAAATATGCATTAACCATCTATTGCATACGATTTTGCGAATATTCATATCATTGATCCGGTGATAAACTTCAGCGGGCTGCACTTAGCCTTCGCGCAGGATATCCTTGCTGTCGAAAAAGCATTCTCCGCTGTTTCTGATAAAACCCTGACTGTCATAAAAAGAATCGCTCGGGCTCCTTAAATAGCCCTGGTAGTCAAAATATTCCTCACCAGGCTCCCTTAATATACCCTCTCCATCGTAAAAACTCTCACCCGGCTTCCTTAAACAGCCTTCGCCATCGTAAAAGTCTTCATTCCTGGAATACAAATTTAGCCCCTCTTTCCTGCCTGTTAGTTTGCAGCAAATAACTGCGGCATTTATTATTATAACATAAGCACCGCCGAAAACATAACTTTCCGCAAAAAATTCGGGCATTTCCAGTGAAAACTTCATTTCAAGCCGGTAATGTCAGTTCCATTTTTCCGTTAAAAACTCCCAGTAGCGCCTGGGCATCAATTGCCGCTGAAGCCTGGGATTCTTTCTGCTGGGAATGGCGATGGTATTGAAAAATTCCTTCCACAGCTTTTGATACTTCATTTCCGCACCGGCCGTGTCAGGCAGGTCGCCGGGGGCAAATTCGGAGATAAGCCAGTCCTTTTTATTGAAAAACGCTGCTATGCTCCTCCGGACATCATGGATTATCCAGTTCTGATCACTCAAACGCTCTGCAAAATGAGGCGCCAGCAGCGCAACCAGATTATTGTCGGGCTTTACCGGGGCATAGTAGATATCTCCCTCCAGAAGCTTGAATCTCACAAACCCCAGCATTTTATGCGTCTCATACTCTACTCTGCGGCTGATTTCATGAACCTTGAACACTCTGTCGTCAGTCAGATGCAGATCCACTTTATACCCGATCCTCCAGCCCAGCCTCAGGTATTCATAGATCCGTGTGCCGGCATCCTCCGCTTCGGAAAGGAAAACATTGTAAACATGCTTCAACGCTTCTCCGGAAATCCTTTCCCGGATGGATCTGTATACCCTGTCCGCCTTTTCCGGTTCTGCAGGGATGGGAACATAATCGTCCAGGATGTTCTGCTGCATATTATGGCTGCATTCCATCCGCTCAGGAAACCTTTTGCTGTAATAAGCTTCATATATGGCCGTCAGCAGCCCTTCGAAGCTACCGTCATACACATAGATCAACATTAGAGCTCTCCCGTCAGGCTTAGAGCGGCATCCTCCGCTGTAGGCAGCTGGAGCAGCGGAGGCAGGAAAGACAATTGCACGAAGCCGTTATCCGGCGAAGGGAGCTTCTCCCTGCCTGCCAGCAGGTTCTGCCGGATAAATTCTTCATTCATTTCAAGCGTATCAATGTACTTCCCCTTGCAGGTAGTGAAGTATCTTGCCCGCTTCAGGACCACTCCCAGCTTCTTAATGCCTGCAAAATCAAGGGCTTGTACCCTTCTGGCGCTTATGATCCTCTGGGCCGACCGTACGCCGATCCCCGGCACCCTCAAAAGCATGAAATAATCAGCCTTGTTGACTTCTACAGGGAAATAGTGCAGATTCCGCATGGCCCAATCGCATTTGGGATCCAGCTGTACGTCAAAGTCCCTGTGCACTTCGTCCAGGAGCTCGTCCGCCTTAAAGCCGTAAAACCTCAGCAGCCAATCCGCCTGGTACAGCCGGTGCTCCCGCAGCAGAGGAGGCCTCGCCAGCCGGGGAAGGGCAGGATGCTTTGAAACAGGCACATAGGCCGAATAGAAGACCCTCCGCAATGAGAAACGCTTGTATAGGCCTTCGGAAAGTCTGAGTATTTCACGGTCATGGTCGGGAGTGGCCCCCACGATCATCTGTGTGCTCTGGCCTGCCGGAACAAACTGGGAAGCGTTTCTGAACCGGACTCTGTCGGATTTGTTTTCAGCAATTTTTGAATGGATGAATGCCATGGGCGTAAGAATGGCATCCTTGTTCTTCTGCGGCGCCAGCAGCTTCAAGCCCTGGCTGGTTGGCAGCTCGATGTTGACGCTCATGCGGTCCACATACCTTCCGGCTTTTTCCACCAGCGCCGAATCTGCTCCGGGTATCGCCTTGATATGGATATAACCGTTAAACCGGTGGGTCTCTCTCAGCGTTCTTACCACACTTGTAATCAATTCCATGGTCCTGTCGGGGCTGGACACAACGGCAGAGCTTAAGAAAAGGCCTTCTATATAATTCCTGCGGTAGAAATTGATCGTCAGCTCTACGATTTCCTCCGGCGTAAAGGTGCTCCGCGGGATGTCGTTGGAGGATCTGTTCACACAATAGGCGCAATCGTAGATGCAGCAATTGGACATAAGGATTTTTAAAAGGGAGATGCACCTGCCGTCATTGGAAAAGCTGTGGCAAATGCCGGCGCTGAAGCTGCTGCCGATCCCTCCGGGCGTGTTTTTCCGGGAGCTGCCGCTGGAAACGCAGGAAACATCATATTTTGCACTATCTGCAAGTATTTTCAGTTTTTCCATCAACTCCATACAAAACCTCCCGGGTAGCGGATCTACAGTACCCCTATTCCTGCATCGGCATTCATGTGCTCCCAGAACTATCGCAAAAACTGCTTACGCTATTTCTGCATATACTTAAGACGCGCCCTGATGCAATATTCATTTTATCATATTATCAAGCAAAATGCAAACATATGTTCGAAAATAATCCTGTAAACAATACTGGCAAATAAACCGGGATAAATCTGTAGAACCGGCCCTACTTACGTCCCGCTACTTTTGAAAAGTATTATACAGGGCTTTGATTATACGATGCCCGTGGGAAACCCGAAAAAACGGGTTATTATAAATACACTGCTTTACCAAAGGCAGATCAATGGCTGTGAACAGCCGGTCAAAGCTGTTATTGTCAAATTTATTCACCCCCTTGCGGTATTCGCCAATGGCGGCAACATCCCTGCCGATAGGTGAAATCAGCTTATTGTAGTCAAGGTTTTCTACGATTGCCCTGGCAGCCAGAAGCCCGCTTTCAATGGAATTGAAAATGCCAAAGCCCGCGAAATTATCCGTAAGGCCTGCGGCATTGCCCGCAAAATACACCTTGCCCATGCTGTACGGATTGACTTTTCCGCATTTGTGCTCTCCATCCTTTATCTCAATCACCGGATATTTTATTTCTTCAATTTGAAGAAATGTCTTCCAGTAAATATCGATTTCACGTCTGGGGATGTCATTGACGATAAGCACAATGGAAGCTTCCCTTGAACTGACAGGGATCAAATAGCAAAAGGAATTTTTTGAATACCTGGTATCAAACCATATTTCAATGGTTCCAGTGTCGAATTTCCCCAGAACCGTTGCATACCGTGAGACCGCGCTAAATGTGTCGGACCATGCCCCAAGCTTTATCGGTATCACATTATTTCCGGCGGCTACAACGATTTTGTCAAAGGTGTCGACCAATTGGGATATTTCCACATATTTGTCAAACACAATTTCCGCATCTGCTCTGGCGGCAATCTGATTTTCCAGGGAAAATGGTTCGGTTCCGCGTCTCATGGAATGCCCAAGCTTCCCGCAAACCGTTACGGTTTTCCCCGGTGAGTGCATAATTAATCGGTTTATCGGATATAAAGGCTTCAAATCCAAACCGTATTTTTTATTTACATAATGAAAATAATCTTGAAATGGCCTGGTGAACAGCCTCAGGGAAATGCAACTGGTGAGCATGGCGTCGCCAATCTTGCTCCTGGCTTCAAATACTGTCGGCGATATGCCTTTTTGTCTGAGTTGAAAAGCGCAAGCCAGGCCTGATACACCGGCCCCGATAATTGCTACTTTCATTCAAGCCTCCATTACAACTACGTTTAAAAACAAACTATTTTGAATAATCATCATTAGTTTGTCAAAATGGAGGCAAAATATTTGCTGTAAAATCCCTCCAGGATTGTGTTTGCAGTACCGGCAAAATCGTTGCGAAATCCATCAGAATTTATCTGTTTTCAGCCATGCGATAGTCGACGACAGCCCTGCCTTCCCTGACCCTGGCAACGAAATCCGCTACCTTGACATGCTCAGGATGTTTTTTATATATTTCCAACTCATGTTCGTCCTCGAATTCGGAAATCAGAACAGCATCAAAGGCCATGGAAGAGTCATTGATATTGACTCCCACCTCCAGATAAGATATTTCCTTGATTTTATCCCTCAAGCCTTCCAGCATGGTCTTGATCTTCAGCGCATTTTCCTGTTTGCCGCAGCCTTCGGCAAAATCCTTCAGTTTCCACATAACGACATGCTTTATCATTGCGTCCTCCATCCATCCCCGATATTACCGTTTTAGCCGGTCCTGCCGCAGACCGGACTCCCGGATGCATTGCTTACAGCCATGGCTTTATTATTGATACATAATATCACTTTCTCCTTTTTTTATCAACTTTATCAACTTGCTTCGGTTCATGGTGTTTCTTTCGCGGATTTCCGTCCATGTTTTTTACATTACAGTACATGGGCGGATATTATGTAACAAATATGTAAACCTGCTATTTACTAGCAGACTTTAATGAATTATAATATTTATCGATATTACTCCGGCTTAGGTTAAATGGAGGGAGCGGTCGCTTTGAAAAATTGGCCCATGCTGGTAAAGCTATTTGCAGCCATTGTCTTTTTCTTAATCATTCCTTTAATGATTGCTGGCGTTGTCTTCAATTATAACATGATCGGCTTTTCTGAACGGGAAATCAGCAAATCGGTCATTAATAACCTGAAAACGGTCCGGAGGCTGAATGATGTGTTGGTAGAAGCAATTTCGAGAGATACCATCCGCCTTTCATTAAATACCGCCCTGGATGAAATAAAGGAAATTCATGACTATAAACTGGTCAAAACCGATATAGAACATGTGATCCGACTGTCGCGGGTACAAAGCGCTCTGCGGGAAACCTTCAATTCAAACCACCGGTTGCATTCCGTCTATGTCTATCTCGAAGAGGCCAATTATATCATTACCTCCGGCGAGGAAGGCGTGGTGCTGAAAAGTGATTTTGCAGACCAGGATTGGATACGGGCATATGATGAAAAAAAGGACGAGTCCACAGGGACCATCTGGATCAACAGCAGACGGGCGCGGACAGGCTATTCGAGCTCCGGCAGCAGCTCAAGGGTAAATGTCATCACCTATCTGCTGCCCTTGAAAAATCTTTCCCTGCAGACCAGGGGGGCAATCGTGGTAAACATCAGGGAAGATGAGCTGAGCAAATTGATGAACAGTGCAAATATCACCGGTAACGGATATGTATTTATTATTGACAGCCAGGGCAATGTTATTTCCCATATGGACAAGAAGCTGGTATGCGAAAACATATTTATGGAACCCTACATCCGGAAGATTGTTGAACTAAAAGCCAATGAAGGTTATATTCTGGATACCATTGATAAAAAGAAGCAGATTGTCGCCTATCATAAAACCGATTTCAACGGTTGGATTTATGTAGGGGTATTTTCACTGGACAATCTAATGGACAAGGCGGACACTTTACGCACAAGGATCATGGTTTTGCTGGTTCTGATCATCATTTTCGGCGTGACGATGTCCTACATTATTGCAAAAAGAATTTACAATCCTTTGAAAACGCTCATTCAGGATGTTAAAAAGCGGAAGGGCATCGACCTTAAGGATGCGGAAAACGAAATGGCGCTTCTGTCCAGAGCTTTCGCAGCCATTGAACGGCAGGAGGAGGATCTGAAGGAGATACTGGAAAAAAACAAAAAGACCATCGAGGAAAGATACCTCATTCACCTTTTAAAGGGCGAAGAAGAGAACTCGGCGGTTTCCTCCGGCGGAGTGGAATTCCCATACCGGTATTTTCTATGTGTCGTGCTGTCCATCGACCGGTTTGATAAGTTTCTGGGGAAATATGCCCAGGATCAGCAGTATTTTCTTAAAATGCTCATCATAAAGGTTTGTGAAGAAATCATCGGAGAAGCCTATAAATGCGGAGGTGTCCTCTATGATACCAATACGCTGGTTTTACTTGTGAATTGCGAAGAGACCGAACAGGTTGTTAAAAATATGAAGAAGAGTATGCAGCGGGCGCAGGATGAAATATATAAAGTGCTGGACAACAAAGTTACGGTAGCTGTCGGCGATTGCCGTCCCGGTGCGGAAAATATCCCCTCCTCCTTTGCAAGGGCTCTGGAAACCGTAAAACAGAGGTTGATTTACGGGCATGGGAAGATTATTGTCTGGGAAGATACAATCATAGAAGAAAACAAGTATTTCTATCCATATACCTATGAAAAGCATATTTTCAACAATCTGAACCTGGGCTTGAAGGAGGAAACCCTTGCTGCAGTGAGGGACCTGACAGGAGAAATCAGGAGCAGGAGCAGCCTTTCTCCGGACAATATCCTGCAGGTATTCATGCAACTGGCAGGCAATACCGTTAAGTTCCTGGTGGATAATAATATTAATCTGAGCGATGTGTTCGGGAATGACTATAACATCTATCAAAAGCTTTCAACCAAAGAAACTCTGGACGACATTGAACTCTGGCTGGTGGGCTTTTATACGGGGATTATCAATTTCCCGAGAAAATCCGTGAATGGCAAAAATCATACGGATTGTGTCTTTAACTTTATACAGTCCAATTATAAAAAGGATATCGATGTGACTGCAATTGCCGACGATGCGGGTATCAGTTATTCCTATGTAAGAAAAATCATAAAAGACAGGACAGGAAAAACGATGGTGGATTATGTCAACGGACTGCGCATAGAAGAAGCCAAACGGCTGTTGCGGCAGACGGATCAAAATATCCTGGAAATTGCATTGCAGGTCGGATATAACAATGACCAGAGCTTTAACCGCTTTTTCAAAAAGTATGAAGGAGTAACTCCCGGTGAATTTAGAAACATTAGCTGAGGAGGCAATGAATTTTGATCATAGGCTTCATTTTCGATAACCAGGCCGGAGGGTCGGCTTAAATCCATCCGGCCCGGTTATCGAAAGAATACAATTACTCTGTGGCTTAAAATGCCGAATGCCTTAAAACATTGAATAATACAGGTGAGCAGTGTGTTAGCGAAAGTGAAGGGCAGTAGCGAATGTAATGATATACAAAAAAACAAACAGGATATATAATCAAAGCATCGGTAAATTTCACACCCTCGCAGCAGGGAAAGAAGCAAGAAACGGTCTAAACATACTACAGGATTGACAATATTATAGAAGGAGAAAGCAGAATGCTTTTATTGGATAATCCAACTGATTCCAGCCAAAGGAAAGATCAAACAAAAAACCTTGTATTAACCGGAAGGGGGATATCCGGAAAAAGTATATTCTATTATTTAAAAAGGGACTTTTTCCTATACCTTATGTTTTTTATACCCCTTTGCTTTATTCTGCTGTTTTACTATACACCTATGTACGGCCTCATTGTTGCTTTTAAGGATTACGATGTCATCAGGGGTTTTGCGGACAGTCCATGGATTGGGTTTGACGCCTTTAAGCAAGTGTTCAGATCCCCGGATTTCCTAAGGGTTTTGAGTAATACGCTGATATTGAATTTTCTGGATCTGCTTTTCGGATTCCCGGCTCCCATCCTGTTAGCGATTCTTCTCAACGAGATCAGGATCAAATGGTTTAAGCGGGTATCCCAGACCCTCCTTTATCTTCCCCATTTCCTTTCCTGGATCATTATCGCAGGAATCATGTACCAACTCTTTTCGCCCAATACAGGGATGGTCAATATGATAATCCGGAGTCTGGGAGGAGAAACCATTCCTTTTCTTACGGAAAAGTGGCATTGGCTCTTTACTTATGTGGGGATCGGCGTCTGGCAGACGGCAGGCTGGGGAACGATAATTTACCTTGCGGCGATAACAGGTGTTAATAACGAGCTCTATGAGGCAGCTATCGTAGATGGCGCCGGACGCTTAAGAAAGATATGGAGTATAACCCTCCCGGGTATCCGTTCCACCATTATCATCATGCTGATCATCAACCTTGGGAGGATTATGGCGAGTTCCTTCGACCGGCCTTATGCCATTGGAAATCCTATCGTAAGAGAGGTTGCGGATGTTATCGGTACTTATGTTTACAGGGTCGGAATCCAATCGCTGCAGTTCAATATTGCAACCGCCATCGGTTTGTTTCAGTCGGGCGTGGGTTTGATCCTCGTTCTGCTAACCGACTCCATCGCCAAAAAGGTCGGGGAACAGGGGATTGTTTGACCATCATCCGGAGAGGAGTGAGTATATTGCATTCAAAGGTGGCCGATAAAATATTTACTGTCGTCGTGTATATTTTCGTAATCAGTGCGGTTTTGGCCTGTTTACTCCCGTTTTTGCATGTTACTGCTTTGTCGGTAAGCTCCAATGAAGCTGTGGTAGCCCAAAAGGTGACCATTCTTCCCATCGGCTTTAATCTGGAAGCCTATGTCCGTGTTTTAAAGGATGCGACAATGATCCGGTCATTGTTTCTAACCATAGAGATTACGGTCATATTTACGCTGCTGGGGTTGTTTTTAACCGTCTGCTGCGCTTATCCTTTGACAAAAAAGAGGTTAAAGGGCAGGAAATACATGTCTTTTGTGTGTATTTTCACCCTTTATTTCACCGGAGGGATGATACCGAACTATATTTTGATCAGCAATTTAAATCTGATCAATTCCATGTGGTCTTTGATTCTTCCCCTTGCTTTCAGTGCATACAATATGATTATTATCAAGAGCTTTTTTATGAATATCCCGGAAAGCCTTGAAGAATCGGCTTATCTGGATGGCTGCAGCGATGTCGGGATTTTACTGAAAATCGTATTGCCGCTTTCCAAGCCGGTTCTGGCTACAATCGCGCTTTTTTTTGCGGTAGGCCGCTGGAATGCGTTCCAGGATGCACTTTTTTATATTACCAAACCCAATCTGTATCCTTTGCAGTTGAAGCTTAATCTGATCGTATCGGCCAGCGCATCGACGGAAAGTCTGGGTGAATCGGTAGGGGCGGCGCAGCTGGTTCCTGAAGTTTTAAAAGCCGCCTGCGTAATGTTTGCAACCATACCCATTATCATTGTCTATCCATGGCTTCAGAAATACTTTGTATCCGGTGTCATGCTCGGGTCTGTAAAAGGTTAAACGCCAATGCTGCCGTGTGATTTGACAGGACATGGGGAATGGTTTTACGAAGGTTAACAAACCAATAAAATAAATATGAGAAGTGAAAAGGAGATGTTACAATGGGAAAGAAAAGGTTAAAAGCAGCAAGCATCCTGCTGGCCGTTCTATTTACGGCCGGCATGCTGACAGCCTGCAACGCGCCCAAAACGGAAGAAAAACAGCCGGAGACGACGGCGCCTGCGACGACGGCGGCAGTAACACAAACGCCGGAAGCACCTGTTGAAATCAAAATCCCCGTATATGACAGAGGAGTCCAGGGAGAACTGCCGGTGGACGACAACTATTGGACCCGCTGGATACAGGAAAAGACGTTAAAGGAGATCAACGTAAAGGTCACCTATGTTCCCATTCCCAGAAACCAGGACCAGGATAAGTTCAACATGCTTCTTGCCGCCAATGATGCACCGGATATCATCTTCAGCTACGATTATCCCGTAATCTCGGCATTTTACTCCCGCGGCGCACTCCGGGAAATTCCCGCGGATATGCTGGACACCTACGGTTCCACTTACAAAAAGTTTGTTGGCGAGGACATTCTGAAGTATGGCGTCATCGGCGGAAAGCAGTATCTGCTCCCCGCCAAGCGGCCGATGCTGGGGGATTATGCCCTGACCGTCCGGCAGGATTGGCTGGATACCCTGGGATTAAACGTACCCGCCAATACGGATGAGCTTTACAACGTCTTAAAGCAGTTCAAAGAGAAGGATCCCGGCGGGCTGGGCGCTGCAAATGTGATTCCATTGGGCTCCGGCGGCTTTGCTCTGAATTCGCAAAGCACACCTTACTGGGCGTTTATGCCGGACAATATCAATGAAGAAGAATTTGCAATGTATTCCGACCTTATTATTACACCGCTTACCTGGGCGCCCGCAAAAGAAGCGCTGATATACCTTAACAAGCTTTACAACGAAGGCTTGATGAGCCCTGAATTTGCACTGGACAAGGACAGTAAGAAGGTGGAAGCGGATATATCCAATGGAAAAGTCGGTGTGTTCTATGCGCGTATTCTCAAAAGTCCCCCGGTTTTCCAGACATTATTGCAAACAGTACCTGCGGCAAAATTTACGGCGGTTTCTCCCTATGTAAAACCCGGCAACAAGTTGAAAGGATACGGATATTATCCCTTTGGCATGCTGAATGGAATCAACAAGAATTCCAAAAATCCGGAAGCTGTTATTAAGTTCCTTGACTGGATGAGCATCCAGGATAACCTGTTCACGCTCCAGAACGGCTATGAAGGAAAGAACTATGCCTTGAAGGATGGACTTCCGGTTCTGGACGGAGCATACAAGGGGGATGAAAGGTTGAACCTGGGTACAAACAAAGATTTGTTCTGCCTTGTTACCGAGCAGAGAGATACCGGAGACATGGAAAAGAATATCCGGATGCAGGCTCTTGCAAATGCACCGGACGGTCTGGTCGAATACAGCATCGAAAATTACAAACTGTCGCTGGAAACCATGAATACCACCAACTTCCTGTTTGACAAGCCGATTGACTCCCTCGGCAAGAATTCCAAGACCCTGCAGGCAAAATACGAAGAATTCGGGACCCGCCTGATCATGGCAAAGCCCGCCGAGTTTGAAGCTCTTTATGAAAGACTCTGCAAGGAATTCCTTGCCAGTGGCTATCAGGAAATCCTGGATGAAAAGAAAGCGCTGTACAATGAAATGAAATCGAAGCAGTAAAGTGCGGAAGCTTATTTGTTGATGGTTGATAATACAAAGGATGAAAATGAGCTGTCTTATCCGGTAATTCAATACGTTTAAGGCAGCTCACTTCATTCCGATTCTATCTGTCTGCCATTGCGGCGAAACCTTTTATCGGTCTTTCCTGTGGTCATCCATTGTCCTATAAGCATTTTCCATGGAACCAGGACAAAACTAGCTGTCATATGCAATAAGCACAATCTTCCTGCCCGTTTTTTGTGTAAGCTCCTGTTCCAGGGATGCTATCTTTTCCATGATTTGTTTGTCATTATTGAGATCCGCAACCTTAAACCTGTTTTCCATATCCCGCATCCTCCAATCGAATTAATAATTTAAATTGTGTCCATTTCCAATAGATTTATGCGGGAAGATCCCGGAAGTCCTCAAACAGCAAGAAAAAGTCGAATGTAAAAATTGATTTATTCAAAAATACAAATTTATTATCTAAAAATCAAAGTACTTGGTTGAAACACAAAATAAAATAAAGAGAGAAGGAAATACGCGGATGTTGCTTTTTAAGCACTGGCGAAAATATAACTTCCGGTACTACAACGAAGGTTTCCAAATTATCTTTAATGTAACCTTCGTTGTAGTATTGATAATCTTTCCGGGGAACTACGCTTGGTAGGCTGCATAGGCGAGCAGCAAGCTTTAGCTTGCGACCAGCCCGCTCCATTCCCCAGAAAAGATTCAAAGTAATATTTCCGGTGCTCCTAAGCAAAACGTAACTGCGGATGATTTCAGGACACGGGAGAATGTATATGAAAAAAGACAAGGTAAGATTTGCAATCCAGGGCTGCGGGAGGATATCCGGTCTGCACCTGGATGCGGTAAAAAATGCGCCCAATGCGGAACTGGCTGCCGTATGCGATGTCGTTGAAGAAAAATCGCGTCAGGCGGCGCTTAACTATGGCTTGAAGCATTGGTACACCAATTTTGACCATATGCTGGCAAAGGAGGACATTGATGTCGTATGCATCTGCACTCCAAGCGGGATGCACTGCGAGCATGCAATTACAGCCGCAGCATCGGGCAGGCATGTCTTGTGCGAAAAACCGCTGGATGTGACCCATGATAAGCTCGACCGTATGATCGGCGCATGCAGGGAGGCCAATGTGCTGCTTGGCGGAATTTTTCAGCGAAGGACGAACCTGGCTGCCATGAATGCCAGAAAAGCTGTTTCCGAAGGGAAGCTCGGCAGGGTCCTCATGGCAAGTGCAAGCCTGAAATACTACAGGGACCAGGAGTATTATGACAGTGATTCCTGGCGCGGCACATGGGCTCTTGATGGCGGCGGTGCGCTGATGAACCAGGGAATTCATGGAATTGACATGCTGCAATGGCTGGTAGGCGATATTGAGAGTGTTTACGCCCGGTGTGCAACCCTTGCAAGACATATTGAGACGGAGGATACGGCAGCCGCTGTGGTGAAGTTTGAAAATGGCGCATTGGGCGTCATTGAAGGGGCCACCTCGGTGTATCCCGGACAGGATACCATCTTCACCATTCATGGGGAAAAAGGGACAATTTCACTGGGGGATAAGGGCTTCTATGTATGGGATTTCATGGAGGATTCCGGAAAACCGCCGGAGGCCGGAGACGGCTTCGGCGGCGTCAACTGCGGCTGGGCTGCAACCAATTCCGGCCACATACAGCTTGTCCGGGATATGGCGGAAGCCGTGCTGAACGGGCGCCAACCGATGATTCCGGGAGCGGAAGCAAGAAAGGCCGTCGATCTGGTTCTGGCAATTTATGAATCGTCGAAAACCGGCACAGAAATAAAAATACGGAAGGCGGGACGGGAATGAAGCGTATCAAAGTAGCAATACTGGGACAGGGGCGCAGCGGACGCGATATTCACGGGGTCAACCTGTTAAAAATGCAGGAGCATTACGAGATCGCCGCTGTTGTGGAGCCCCTTGAGGACCGCAGGACTAGAGCAAATCAGGAATACGGCTGCGATACGTACGAGCATTACGGGCAGCTTTTTGAACGAAAGGACATTGACATTGTTGTCAATGCGACGCCCAGCCATTTGCATGTGCCAATCAGCCTGAAACTCCTGGAAAACGGCTTTAATGTCCTGTGCGAAAAGCCCTTTGCAGGAAAAGTTGAAGAAGTTGACCGGATGATTTCCGCATCTAGAAGAAATAAGAAAGTTCTCGCTGTCTTTCAGCAATCCAGGTATGCCCCCTATTTCCTGGAAGTAAGAAAAATACTGGATTCCGGAGTTCTTGGGCGTATCGTGCAAATAAGCATAGCCTTCAACGGATTTGCAAGGCGCTGGGACTGGCAGTGTATCCAGGAGTACAACGGCGGAAATCTTCTCAACACGGGTCCCCATCCTCTGGACCAGGCATTGCAGCTGTTAGGGACCGACGTCATGCCCAATATCGTCTGCATCATGGATAAGGCCAACACTGCGGGTGACGCGGAGGATTATGTGAAAATACTTCTCACCGCACCCGGCCGGCCTGTGATCGATCTGGAGATAGCCTCCTGCAGCGCCTATCCCTGCTATACCTATAATATCCTCGGCACCTGCGGAGGCTTAAAGGGCTCCATGACCCATATCGACACAAAATACTTTCTTCCGGAGGAAACACCCGCGTTAAAGCTTATCCGTACTCCTTTGCGCAAGGAGGATGGAACCCCGGCTTATTGCAGCGAGCAGTTGAAATGGCATGAGAAAAGCTGGGATGTAGCATCGGACAAGTCGGACCTGTTCACCACCATCACCTGTTCGTTTTATCATATGCTTTACAGAAGCCTTACCCAGGGAGCGCCCCTGGAAATAACACCCGAGCAGGTCCGTCAGCAAATCGCCGTTATTGAGGAATGCCACAGGCAAAATCCGTTGCCCAGGCTGATTTAGTGAGGGTGGCTGTGGGCAGCCGCCCCTGCGGAAGTGCCATTGCGAGCGTATTGCAATGGAGCGCGGCAATCTCAATGACGTAATCCTGGTTGGAAGCTGAGATTGCCGCGGTCGCTACGCTCCCTCGCAATGACAACCGGGGAGCTGAATATTATAACGACCTAAGTCAAAGAAGATTTGTCGTTTGTAGACAAATTTCCTTACCACAGCAGAGTTTCAATGAGGCTGGTCGCCCATGCATCCCGAGCGGGAGAAAAATACACGGGGACGGTTCTACTGTATGCATTGGCATACACCAGAACCGTCCCCGTGTATTTCATTGTAGGGGCGTGCATTGCGCGTCCGACGGAGTCAGGGGACATTCCCCGACTCCGTCAATAAGTTCGCATTCTTTCCATTTTGTGCAATTCATTTCTATTTTACCAGCTGCCGATCTGCTTTCTGTCAACGCCATTCTCAAGCATTGACTCAACCTTTCGGCAAGCCCTGACGAATCTGCGTATTTTACCGGCTGTAGCATCATCCGTCATCCCTACTTCAATGACGGTAAATACGCAGCTGGCTCCATTCCCTGCCGCTTTGTATACCAGCTTCTCCACTTCATCCGGTTCCATCCTCTTGAGATGGAAGCTGCCCAGCCTCCATTCAAAAGGCACCCGTGTACCCGCGCATATTATCTCCGGATTCAGCTTTGGAGATATTCCGGGATCATAAACATCAAGCCCGGCTTTCTCAAGCAGCGGCATATGGGCCGCAGTCAGATCTTCGCAGTGTACCCGTCGCTCGCCGTCGGTCAGGCCGGAATAATACTGTTCCCAGTAGGGCAGTATGAATTCCTCCCACATGGAAGGCGCAAACATCGCCGCCACGTCGTCGCACAGGCCGGCACCTTTGCTGCTGAAGCAGGGCTGGCCGTTTACCGATGACCTGAAGCCGTTGAATTTGACAATGCTGTCCGTCAGGAGGGCGAGAAATTTCCTATACTTTTCGGGCTGGTCATAGGGGTCATAGAATACGTCCATCCCCCTAAGCTCGTATGCGGTGGTGACAGGCCCCTCGGATCCGTAATTGAAACCGATATTTTCCTCCGGATACGCTTCCTTTAATTTATCCCTGTACTCCATATAGAAAGGAGCCATGCCCTCTTTTGCAAAATCCACGTCCCTCGCAAGAATGCCGATATATTCATCCAGCGTCTTCACTTCATGGGAATAGCCTACCTCCCCGCCCTCGGGAAAAATCAGCTCAAGGCCCAGCCCGTTGACATGTCCGTAGGATATGCCCGGCGTGGATACGGCAGGAAGGCCGACCCCCTCTCCGAAAATCTCTCTTACCTTTTCCCTGTTCCGGCCCTTGAAAAGCTCAATTCCCGCCGTTATACCGGTGTTGAATTCTTTCAAAGAAATACCCGTAATGTCAAGAAGCGTGTAATACGTGGCGTATGCATACCACCTGAAACCCGCTTTGTCCCTTGCCGTTGCATATTTATCCACAAACATGGAATTCTCTCCTTATAACGACCTAATTCGGTATCCGCCACCTGCAGAGGTGGGGGGCGTTTTTGAGTCTTGTTATATTCATTAAAGGGGTGCGAGGGGATGTTTTGCTACCATGCTTTACTACCGTCGTCATGTCCCCCGCCCATGGATTCATCTTCCCTTTTGCTATCTGCCTGCACGCTTTCAGAGGCTCCCGGTTCCTACCTGGAGCCGAATTTCTTGTATCTGGCATAAGCGTCATTCGATATTTTGATCAGTTCAGGCAGGCCGGCCTTGTTGATGCTGGCAATAAAATCGTCAAACTTTTCAAGAGGCTCCAGCCCCATGATGAGCCTGTCAACCATGGCATCCTTGTAAGTGTTTATTTCGGTGACGATCTGGTTCTTCCTGGCCAGTTCGCTGCTGGTGTACTGAAGTGTCGGGAAGGGCGCCTCTACCATACCTTCCTCCCAGTACAGCTCCCACGCATTTACAGTCCAGGGGGCGGAGTCCTTTTTCTGCTGGATCTGTGGATCCCACCCTATCTGATAGGGCAGTGAAGTCCAGTTGATGCCGTCGGATATGGCTGCGGTTTCCGGGTCCTTGCCGTCCGTATTTTTGAGTATGCGGTCGGTATAGGCAGGCTCATTGTTCACCAGGGTATAGTCCAGCCCTTCGACGCCATAGCTTGCCAATAAGCCTCCTTCCTCAGTGAAGCAATAGTCCAGATATTTTATGGTCTCTACAGGATATTTGTTGGACTTTGAAATGGCATTCCTGCCCTGCAGGTATCTGCCGGCTGTGTAGGTATCCTTGTACTGTGCTCCGCTTGTGCTCTTCAAAGGCGCAATGGGAACAAATTTGAAATCCGGATCCACCTTCTGCAGACCACTGTTTGCTCCGCCGATTCCACTGGCCGGCCATACGAACATAAAGCCTATCTGGCTGCTTGTAGCCCGGGCGTTCCACTGGTCGCGGGTTGCGGTCAGATAATCCTCCTCGATGAGCCCTTCCTTGTACAGTTTGTTCAAAAACGCCAGCCCCTGCTTGTAGCTTTCTTCAACCGGCCCATATTTTACCGTGTCGTCCTTTTTGTCGATGTACAGGTCCATGTGAGCGTCAAATGCGTTGACCACCGGAAGTATTGTGGCGGTTTTCCCGCCGGCACCCGAGGCAAACGGTATTTCGTCGGCTTTTTGGTTTCCGTTGGGATCCCTCCCCTTGAAAGCCTTCAGGACTTCATACAGCTCGTCCGCAGTCTCCGGCATTTTCAAGTCCAGCTTGTCCAGCCAGTCCGTTCTGATTGCATATACGGCGCCGATGGCATTGGAACAGGAGAAGAGAGGGATTGAATAAATATTCCCGTCCTCCGAGGTCACTTCCGCCCAGTTGTCCATCTTGTATGGCAGTTTCTCACCCTGCAGCGGATTGTCAAGGGTTTTTTTGATGTTTGGCGCATACTGGTTGATAAGATCCTGCAGGGGAATAAATGCACCCTGCATGCCATACTTAACGATGGCATCCTGTCTTGAATACCCTACAATATCGGGCAGGTCGCCGGAGGCCATGATAAGGTTGAATTTGTCAAGGGCAAGGGCGGCTTCCACCGGAAGCAGGGTAAATTCAAGATGCACATTGGTGCGTTTCTCCAGCTCCTGGTATACGGCCATGTCGTTTCCCACCTGGATGCCGGGCCATTCGGTGGTAAGCATTTTTAAAGTGATTTTTTCATCCGATACCGGATTGCCGGATGTTCCGGTTTTTGCATCCGTTGCCGAAACCGCTCCGCCTGAAGTGCTCCCGCCGCCCACCGTCTCCGAACCTTTCTGGCACCCGGCCATGGATACGATCAGAACCGCAGTCAGAAGAGCACTCGCTGTTGATACCAGCCTTTTCTTTAACACGTTGATCACTCCTTTATTTTTTTATATCCGAACTCCTTGAAAGGAGATAGGAAGCGGTTGCACTCACCCTTTTATGGCGCCTATCATGACGCCCTTGACGAAATACTTTTGCAGGAAGGGATAGACCAGAAGTATGGGGACTGTGGACACGATGATGGTGGCGTATCTGACGGACTGGCCGACAACATCCCGTCCTTCGGTTATGTCATGGAGGATGTCATTCTGCTCATATTGGATAAGTATTTTCCTCAGCCAGAGCTGCAGCGGGTATTTGTCTTCATCGTTTAAATAGATCATTGCACTGAAGTAGCTGTTCCAGTGGGCCACGGCATAAAACAGCACCATAACCGCCATGACCGGCAGCGACAGCGGAAGGAAAATTCTCAGCAGAATCTTAAATTCAGGACAGCCGTCGATGGTTGCCGACTCATGGATGCTTTCGGGGATGCTTTCAAAAAAGGTGCGCATGATGATCAGGTTATATGTACTGATAGCGGCGGGGATCACAATGGCCCACCGGGTATTGATCATCCCCAGGGTCTTCACCAGCAGGTAGGACGGCACAAGTCCGCCGCTGAAGAACATGGTAAAAGCGATAAACATCATCAGGACATTTCTCGCGCCGAATTTCTTTCTTGAAAGGGGATACGCCGTCAGCGTAGTCATCAGGATATTAATGGTTGTACCGATTCCAACAAACCAGATGGTATTGTAATATCCGCTCCAGATTTTCGGGTCGTTCATCACCAGTTTATAGGCTTCCAGGTTCAGGCCTATGGGAAGAAGCCATACCTCGCCTCTTCCAAGTGCTCCGGTTTCACTGATGGATGCGCTCAGTATAAATAGAAAAGGATACAGTGTGATGCATATGACCAGCCCTATCAATAGATAATCCACCAGGTAAAAAATTCTGTCGCCTGCAGTCAATTTTTTATACATGTTTCAGACCTCCTACCATAAGCTGATTGTACTGATTTTTCTGCTCAATCTGTTGGCAAACAGGATAAAAATAAAGTTGATCACCGATTGGAACAAGCCTACCGCCGTGCCGAAGCTGTATTCCCCGTTTATGATCCCTCGCCTGTAAACATAGGTATTGATGACATCGCCTGTTTCATAAGTTGCGGAATTGTACATAAGGATGATTTTCTCATAGCCCACCGACAAGATGCTCCCCAGGCTCAAAATCAACATGATGATAATGGTGGGGAGTATCCCGGGGATGGATATATGCCAGAGCTGCTTGATTTTATTAGCTCCGTCCACAACTGCAGCTTCGTGCAGTGATGGATCTATTCCGCTTAATGCCGCCAAATATATGATTGAACTCCAACCGGCCGTCTGCCAGATGCCCGACGACACATACAGCGTCCTGAACCATTCCGGTTTTATCATGAAATTTACCGCCTCGCCTCCCAGGGCCTTTATAAGGGTGTTGACCATGCCCGAGGGCGCTACGAAGTTCACCACCATTCCTACGATAACCACGGTGGAAATGAAGTGAGGCAGATAGCTTATGGTTTGTACCGTCTTCTTGTACCAGGTGTGCCGTATTTCGTTTATCATAAGAGCCAGAAGGATCGGCACCGGAAAGCTGAATATTATATTGTAGATATTCAAAAGCAGCGTGTTTCGGATAAGCCTCCAGAAGAATTGGGAATTGAAGAACTGCTCAAACCACAAAAACCCTACCCACGGGCTTGCCGCAATGCCTTTGAAGGGCGAGAAATCCTTGAAGGAAATAATCAGGCCATACATGGGCCCGTACGCAAAAATCAGGTACCATACCACCCCTGGAAGTACCAGGAGCCATAAAGCTTTTTCTTTCTTTACCGAATAAAAAAATTTTGGAATGTGCGGCCTTTTTTTTCGATCCATGTCAAGCTGGAGACCACCGGAAGCCGAACTCAATGAAACCCCTCCCCTGCTGTGTTTGTTTCGGTATGTGCTGCATCTGCTTTTATTTTAGTTGATGGGGCCATTGGAGTAAATATCCAGTAGTTTACTTTTTTTATCAATTCATAACCCGGCCGGTGGTCCGGTCATGACTTTTTTTAACCCTGCATGCGCTTTAAGCGCATATTATTTCGCTTTTTCCAGTAACCGCCGGTTGTAAGGACAACCAGCCCCGGCGCTTCAGGACTGCATTTGCGGGGAAATTCCAGCGGAAGTTAAATTTTCACCGGTGCTTATCGCTGCCCGGCCCTGCCGCCGCCCGTAAAAAGCGATTCCCTGTACCGGCTTGGAGTTATCCCCTCGGACCTTCTGAAAGCGCGGGTAAAGCTGTTTATGCTGCCGTAGCCTGCTTTTTCCGATATCTCGCCAATTTGCCAGAGCCCTTCGGCTAGCAGCCTTTTGGCACAGCCAAGCCTGATTTTGTTCAGGAGTTCGCCAAACCCCATGCCAAATTCCTGGTTGATAAACCGGCTCAGGTAGGAGGACGAATAGCCCAGCTTGTCCGCAACCTCTATCAGGGAAATGTTCTTGCTGCTGTAATTCTCGTTGATGAAGGTATCCACCTGCTTTTTCAGGTAGGAGTTGTGGGACACCTTGTTTTTTCCGATATACTCGCACATGATGCGGTAAATATTGTAGACACAGTCCATCAGCTGCCTGGAATTGCGGTATCTGTCGATGTCCAGAAGCTGCTCCGGGCTCTGGCTGAAAATGGCGTCAAAATCGGCGTCGATCTCGTTGCACGCCTTTATTATCACGCTTACAAAGTTGTAAAACAGGCAATACATATATTGAATGGAGATATTTCCGGTGTTTGCGATGTTGTTGAAGTATTCGTCCAGAAGCCGGGTACAGTTTTTCAGATCGCCGGCTTTTATTGAGTTCAGCAGGGGGTTGTCCGAATGGATGGGAAGGTTCAGCGAACTGAAGATGTATTTTTCTATATCCGGATAATACACCAGGGAATCCTTGCCTTTGAGGAAACAATACTCCAGCGATTTCCTGGCCTCCTTGTGGGAAATATAAATCTTCCCGATATCCTCATAGATGCATCCTACGCCGACAAACAGCAGCACTCCGAAATGTGAGCCCACAGCCGCCTTTAGATTCCTGATTTCTTGAATTACAGCTTTTTCATCCTGCGGCAGAATGTTCAATACGATATTGAGGTAGCCTTTTTCATCCTCAAAAGTATATACCTTGCAATTGTCCAGATACATTCCTGCAAGCTTTGTAATGAATTTGGGAATTTTGGTTGGAAGCCTTGATTTTTCATTAATATCCACAATGATGATGCACGAAGCCTTGTAGGGAAAAAGCATTTCAACATTGTCGTAGTCCGCTGCAGGACCCTTCCCGGCACACAGGCTTTGCAGCATGAATTTGTTGATATAGTCACGGCTTTTGTCGATATCGCTGTGCAGCTGTTCTCTTTCCAGCTTCATGCTTTCAATGGCGTCCATGGCCAGGAGGTACTCGTTTTTGCATTTACCAGGCGTTCCCGGCTTGTTGTAGAGGGTTTTTATCTTTGCCGTAAGATGCACCCACGGTTTGTAGCTGAAGCCTGCCATCAGGAGCGACAGCAGCAGTCCCGTCCCGAAGCTCAGCATGGCGATCAGGGCGGAAAGCCGCCTTATTTCGTTTATCCTGGAAATAATGCTGTCCATGCTGGAAAAGACAACAAATACCCAGTCGTTGGCCTTGGATACCGAGTATGACACCACCTTATCCGGTTTCCCCTTAAAGTCGAGAACAAAATAGCCGTCCTCGCTTTTAACGCCGTCGGGAAGCAGTTCCTTCAAATTGCCGGCATCCCCGTCGGAATAAATGATTTCACCGGCATTCGTAAAGACTGCCGCCCTTTCTCTGCCGTCGGTTTCCCTGCCTCCCATCATGGAAAAAATGTTCTTTTCGCTGATGAACATGAGGATATTGGCGTATGCCCCCGTTTCACCCACCGGTATGGTCTGGATATAGGTAATATAATTTCCGATGAGAGGTCCGGTGCCGTTTATTTTTTTCAACGGAAGATACTTGTTATACCAGGTGTCCTTCATCATACGCTTCAGGTCGGAGGTGGAAATGTCCTCATACTTCAATACGTTATCAAAAAAATACTCCGCATCATATTTTCCTTCCTGGGTTATGACGGTAGAGCTCTGTATAAAGTAGATGGCCATCAGGCTCACAAAATTGTTTCCTGCCTTGTAGCTTTCGATAAGGCTGTAAATGTCCTTGGTCAGATAGTTCCCGTCGCTGTCGAGAGGGGATTTTTTATACAGGAATTCCTTGATCCTTTTGTCCGAATTCATCTGCACCGCCAGGTTATAAATCTCATAGGCCCGGATATCCATGGTGTCCCGTATGGCCTGGGATCTCGCCATATCCTTTTTTATTTCTTCGCTTTTAAACAGATTGATTACCGGAAAATAGAGAAGCAGGATAACGATGAAAACAGGTATCGCAGATACGGACAAAAAGGATAAGACATAGCGTTTTCGCAAGTTAGCATTGAATAGCATCTTAAAAATAGACATATGCCCACCCCACTATAACAATTACTTGAGATTTTGTGTCTTAATCATAGCATACATGAAATCCCGCATCAATAGCAGGACAAAGAAAGAAAGGGACAGGGGCGGACTTAAAGTGACTATTCAGGTACCCCGGTCGTCATTGCGAGGAGCAAAGCGACGTGGCAATCTCTGCTTCTGACTCAGATAGCATTTATTAGATTGCCGCGCTTCACTTCGCTTCGATCACAATGACAGTACCTGAATTGTCAAGACTTAAAAGCTCAGATGTATCAAGGGGACGGAGTTGTTGGTACTCCCCGTCCTTCGGCATTAGCTGTCACGTATTGCATCCTCCAGCACTTTCCCTATGCTGTCGTGGATGACGAGGTTTGCCTTTCCGTCATAGGGAGTTTCCATCTTGTTAATAAGTATTAACCTGCCGCCTTGATAATAATGGATAAGGTTTGCCGCAGGATATACAACAAGCGACGTGCCTCCGACGATAAATGCCTCGGCTCTTGCGATATAGGAAACCGCCCTGTCAAGTATTCCTTCCTCTAGCTGTTCCTCATAAAGTACCACGTCCGGCCTGACGATCCCATTGCATTTACCGCATAGCGGGATTATGCCCGGACTGTTGATTACATACGCCAGGTCATACCTTTCGCCGCAGTCCATACAATAATTCCTGTGTACAGAGCCGTGAATTTCAAGGACATTTTTGGTGCCGGCGCTCTGATGAAGGCCATCGATGTTTTGTGTGACGACCACCTTCAGCTTTCCCCGCCTTTCAAGCTCCGTCAATGCCAGATGGGCCGGATTGGGCCTGGCATCCTTATAGATCATTTTGGCCTTGTAAAATTCGTAAAAGTCTTCCGGATGGCTCATGAAGAAGCTATGGCTCAGCATGACTTCCGGAGGATAGGCATACCCGTTTTTGGTCTTATATATTCCGGATTCGCTTCTGAAATCCGGTATGGAGCTCTCCGTCGATGTTCCGGCGCCACCGAAGAAAACAATGTTACTGCTTCCGAAGATTATTTCTTTCAATTTGTTCATTTCCAGCCTCCATTCCGCCGCTGCCGCAGGCAGTACGGACCGTGATGAAAGTTCCTGTACATCTTGACCTTTGCATGTGATCTATTTTATCATATTGCCCTCGCATTATGAATTGTTTTTAAATAAAGAAAACGCTGCAACATTTGGGAGTTTTTGCAGCCAAGTGTGCAAAATTTGGTGTAATGTTCAAAATATAGTAAATATATTCCAAATATTTATTCATTAATTAAAAATTTGCACAAACTTAGCCGAAAATTGGTTTTTACCCCCCAATATTGGCACACTACTTGAAATTTTGCACACCTCACAGCATAATTCTTCGGCTGCTGCCTTGCTTTAATTTTTTTACAGCGTCAAAAGAGGAATTGGAGCATATGTATAGAATTACCCAATAGACCGAGGATGGATCGGCTAAAAAAATAAACCGGCAGGCCGGATCAGAATATCAGGTGATTTGTTATGGATTATGACGAGTTAAAGCGCAAGCTGCGCAATTTGAAAAAGGCGGAGGAAAGAATCCGGTTTACTTATGCTTCAAACACCGGTAACAGAAAGTATCTGGTTTGGGATCAGTTTTTCTCCACAAAAAATGAATATGATCCAACGGTCAAATTTTCATTGGACAAGCTGGTTCATCTGGACAAGCCTAGCTTTAGGGAGGTCATCCAGGAGTATTTTTATTCCGTCTATTTTCTGAAATATAAAGAAAACGGGATCACCCTAAAGGATATTTACGATCCTGAGCTGTTATCCGTCCTAAACCTGCTGCCCGGCGCAGGCTTTAACGATATTAAAAACCGGTTCAGAGAGCTGGCGAAAAAGTATCACCCCGATCACGGCGGAGAAACGGATAAAATGATTGAAATCCTTGAAGCCTATCACAAGCTCATGGATAACTGACAAGTCTAAAAATCGAACATATGTTTGATTTCTTCTTTACAGTATAGTAATATAATAGCATATCCTACAATCTGGCGGTGAAAGATGATGGCCAATATAATCCTGCAACCGGATATGCCCCTAGAAGAAAAGCTGAAAATGATGCATGAATCCGCAAGGTTCGATATTTCCGACGATGACGCCCTTGCAAACGGGCGCTTCGGCAATTACCCGGGTATGCATGAAATCCATGCCCCACCCACTCCGCCAAAGGTGCCGAAGCTTTTTCTGTCCAACGACTGTATCTTTAATTGTGCCTATTGTACCTGCCGCTCCAGCCGGGACTGTAACAGAAGATATACCAATACGCCGGACGAAATGGCCAGAATCGCGGTAAAAACTGCTAAAAACAACGGTCACGGCGTTTTTTTGACCTCTGCGGTTTACCGGAACCCCGACTATACGGAGGAGCTTATTATTGAGACCTTGCGCCGGATACGGAGAGAGCACGGCTACACGGGCTATATCCACGCCAAAATCATGCCGGGCGCCGATCCGAAATTAATTGAGGAAGCAGGATATCTGGCCGACAGGTTGAGTGTCAATATCGAACTCCCCAGAAGCGAAGGGTATGCGTTGATTGCAAAGCAAAAGAGTAAAAAAGCCATTCTTAA
This sequence comes from Bacillota bacterium, assembly GCA_023426125.1. GTDB lineage: Bacteria > Bacillota > Clostridia > Acetivibrionales > DTU013 > MnB-11. Next base: position 37,019 of record JAFABI010000060.1, on the reverse strand, counting down.
GCCCATGGCCTTTATCAATGAAAAAATAAAGGAATCCGGACTGGAGAAAAGCCCTTATGCCAGGAAATTCGCGCGTTCAGGGCAGATTACCCAGATGATGGTGGGGACCATGTCCGAGTCCGACAGGGTGCTTCTAACCCTTGCAGAAGCCATCTATAAAAAATACGATCTCCGCAGGGTATATTACTCTCCCTTCAACCCTGTTCAGGATTACGAGCACCTGCCCTCCGTTCCCACTCCCCGTTGGAGGGCACGCCGGCTGTACCAGGCCGACCGGCTGCTGCAATTATATGGTTTTAAGGCAGATGAACTGGCCCCCGAGGAAAAGCCCGATTTCGACTTTGACCTGGACCCCAAGGCTGGCTGGGCCCTCCGAAACCTCTACCTTTATCCGGTGGAGGTGAACACGGCGGATTATGAGCTTCTTATCCGGGTGCCCGGCATCGGCGTGACCTCGGCAAAAAAGATCCTCCAGGCAAGGAGATACCGGAACCTAACCCATGAGACGCTTCTGCAGATAGGCATCTCCCTGAAAAAAGCAAAATATTTCATCACCTGCGGCGGCAAGTACACCGGCGGAGACTCCCTTGGCCGCTTAAGCCTGCGGGACAGGCTGGCGGACAAGCCCCTGCAGCTTTCCATTTTTGATTACACCCCACTGAACCAATGTTACTCCAATCCGCTTTTTTAGAAATAGCCTTCCCAATGGTGTCATTCCGAGAAGCGAAGTAACCTGCGACAGGGAACGGTTCTCTGTCGCAGAGGATTGAAAAGCACACCTTCACATTCAGGTGTGCTACCATGCGGCATGGGCATTGGTATAAAAAAGCTTGATGTATGGATAGCCATGACCGGAAGACATTTAATGTAGGGACAGCCAATGGCCGCCCTTACATCGTTCAACCGGCCCCTCCCTGATTTTTAAAGAATCTGTCCAGTATGAGTTCCCTGCCGGACACCTCTTCCAGTGCCCATATGACAGCCCCTACGACAGGGGATCTGTTTAAAATCACCACCTGGATGTCCTTGTCTTTATTCCTCGAAAATACATCCTTCGTGATCCTGTCTCTCAACACCGGACTGTTGCCTTTTGTATTGATGGACCCGGATAAAACGATGGTGATTTGTTCATCCCTGCGGAATTGCAGTTCCCGTAAAATCCCGTTGATGGAAGCCGCAAATTCCCTCCCCACCGCTTCAAGGATATCAACAGCGATCCTGTCGCCGGCATTTGCAGCTTCAAACACCACCTTGTTCAGTTCGGAAATCACCAATGTGCCGTCGCTTATCTTTTCCCTTACCAGATCCATAAAATCATATTTTGAGCACGTTCTGAGTTCTTCCGGCAGAAGCTCGAATATACCGGTATATCCGCCGCACCTGAAAAGGTAATTGTATACGGAGCTTATTGCCTGTTCCCCTATATATACTCCTCCGCCCAGATCCCCCGTCATTTGGCCCTGCCCTCCGATCTGAAGCATTTTGCCCGCGGGGTCCATACCGGCGACACTGCAGCCGGTGCCGTTTACCACACCGATCCCATAGCCGCTGGGACAGCCTGCTTTAATGGCCAGGAAAGCATCATTGCACAGGATGAAATCCTTAAAGCCGATATTGGCAAGGATCCCCGAAATGATTTTGTGCTGTTCCCTTGTATCCACGCCGGCCATGCCCAGAACGCTTTTTGAAATCCGGTCCGGTTCAAGTTTATGCTTTTTCAGGATATACGCCATCAGGCCGGACAATTCTTTCCGCAAGTCTTCATAGCCTTCCTTGAGCAGTTCGTGGTTTGTCGGCCCCCAATTTACAATATCCCTTTCGTTTCCCGCCGTATCAAATAAGGCGCATTGTGTCTTTGTGCCGCCGCCGTCAATGCCCAGCACGAATTTTTCCATCCTTATTTCCCTCCCGAAAAAAACTGGGGCAAATGCTCCCTGCTGGCTTTGAGCATTTCGTCCAATGCGCCCTTCGCCCTGTCATAGTCCCCTATCAGGGGATGGACCAGCAAGGCGGCCAGGGCCGCACCGTAGTCCCCTTCCATGCCGGCTTTCACAGCAAGCTTTTCATAAGCCTTTACGGCTCTCATCAGCCCAATGATATGATGGTTGTCAAATCTCCCCATTTTTATAGGAACGGCCCCATTTTTGCCAACCTTGCATTTGACCTCAACGATATCCTCCTTCTCCATAAAACCGAAGGCTTCGCCATTTTTCACATTCACGACATGGATTTCGTTCCTGTCATTTTCTATGGCGTCGATGAGGGAAACCGCCGCCGTGGAATAAAAAGCGCCTCCTCTTTCTTCAAGCAGCGCGGGCTTTTCCTCCAGCGCCGGATTATTGTACATTTGCAGAAGCGCCTTTTCGATTTCCTTGCAGACCTCTCCCCTGGTTTTCTCTTCGCTTTTGTAGTGGTTTACCTGAGCTTCCCTGAAATAAAAATAGTTCAGATAGGTAGAGGGAATCCCCTTTACGGCGTTCAACAGAGAACTGTCGAATTTCATTCCAAAGATATTTTTCATGGCGGCGACTTTCAAATCTTCCTGCAGCAAATCCGGCAAAATGTCTTTCCCATCGGCATATATGGCCGTTATCCAGCTTAGATGGTTAAGTCCGACATAATCAAAGTCAAAATTTACAGTGCCCGGCGGCAGCATTTCACGTATATCCTTGATCAAGCTGGCAGGTACGTTGCACAGTCCTACCATTTTAATGCCGGTATTGTTCAAAACCATTTCGGTGATCATGCCTGCCGGATTGGCAAAATTGATCAGCCAGGCCTCCGGTGCAAGCTTTTCCATGGCTTTTGCCACGTTCATGATTACGGGAATCGTCCTTAAGCCCTTCATCAATCCGCCCGCTCCGGTGGTCTCCTGCCCTAAAAGCCCATATTTCATGGGAATCTTCTCATCCCTTATCCTGGCGTCAAGGCCCCCTACCCTTACCTGGGTCAATACATAATCTGCGCCTTCAATTGCCTCGTCCAAACTTTCTGTAAGCACCACGCCGGAGTCCATGGAATTTTTCCTGAGCATCCTTTCGGTGAGTCCTCCCACGGTATCCAGCTTGTCCCTGTCGATGTCCATCAAATAAAAGGAATCCGCTTTCAGGCGATCCCTTCTTGCGACGAAGCCTTCAATCAATTCAGGGGTGTAGGTGCTGCCGGCTCCAATAATTGCTACCTTCAATTTCCTCATATCGGCTATCCTTCCATGTTGTCTTTCATTCGTTTTCATGCCGCCGTTATCCGCCCGGAAGAGGGGATGGGCTTAACTGTCCGCCCTCTTTAAGACGGCCTTCATTACTACAACGCAACTTATTAAATTATCCACGAAGAAATAACGCATTGAAGCGTTTGCGGTATTTCTTCGTGGCGCATAAATGCCGATAAATCATTGTAATCTGCGCTGTAATATCATTTGCTGTTCTTCTTTAGTAGTGCGTTTATCTTTTCGCCTGCTTTTTTGCAGTATTCATCTGCGGGAGCCCCGTCATTGTCGGAAGGCCCCAGTTCATTTGTGATGATGTTTATGATTTGTGACGCGTTTGCAATCAGATGGTTGGTGGCTTCCGCACCGTATTTTATGCCGCCTTCATATACCTTCCTCATATCTTCGGGATCCACACCCTCGACGGAGTTAAAATACTTTTCAAGGGCATTCCGGTTTGCCGGAGGGTTGGCTGCCTTTTCAAGGGCGATCTCCTGGACTTCCTTTGACGTAAGGTATTTTATCCATTCAAGCGCCTGTGCGGGATGCTTGCAGCCTTTCATAATCATCAGCGGATCTACGTAGATCACATCCCTCGCCTTTTCATTTCCGCCATACGGAATGGCTGCTACGCCCACCTGGAACGTATAATCCTTAGCAAAGCTCAAAGCCCATGCTCCGGTAACATACATGCCAAGCTTGCCTGAAGTGAAGGTGTCCCCGCCTGCGGCCAGCGCTTTGACTTCCGCCTGGGTCGGCGAGACTTTGTCTGCATAGATCAGGTTGACAAGCCTCTGCGTCGCCTTGACCACTTCGTCAGACCCGAAATAGCACTCGGAAGGGAAGCCCCCGTTGGTCCATGCATCATCCGAATAAACCTTCGCTCCGAAGTATACCGGACGCATATCCCTGTCCCCCCACTCGTCGAACTTCAGCCCGAATTGCTTGTCTTCCAGCTTGTCTGCGGCTATCGTAAGCTTCTTTGCCATTTCCACCATGGCATCAAACGTCCAGCTCTTGTCTTCATAATCCGAGGTAGGATAGGCTACCTTGGCTTTGTCGAACAGGTCCTTATTGTAAAACAGCATGGACACATAAGCCGAGACGGGTATTCCGTAATATTTGCCGTTGACCTTGTAGATATCCGTAAGATTGTCGGGAATACCGGCTTCGCTGGGTACATATCCGGCCTTTTCCATGACTGGCGTGAGATCGATGATCATGTCCTTGTTCAGGTATTCGATAAAGCCTCCGGCTCCGTAATGGGTGGTCACATCGGGCGGCGTCCCTCCTGCCACCATTGTCTTGAGCTTAGTGTCAAAATTTTCGTAAGGTACGGTTAAAAATTTCATTGTAATGTTGGAGTGAGCTTTTTCAAAGTCGGGCATCACTTCTTTTATCCACTCTTTATCCGGGGCTGCGATTGTGTAATGTGTGATGGTGGCCTTTTCCTTACTTGAATCGCCGACAGCGCCCGAATCCCCGGCTGCCGGCTGTCCGCCCCCGGTGTCCGGCCCCGCAGCCTTTTGGCTTGGGCTGCAGGCCGAAAGGAGCATGCTTGCGCTGAGCAAAACACATAAGAGTATGAGTAGAGCTTTTTTCATAATTCTTTTCCTCCATTTATTTTAATTTTTATAAAAAAGATTACAATTGCAGGCGATAATCCCAACCATCATCATGCATATGACAAACAAGCGTCCCCCCTTTTACAGAATGTCAAGGCGTTCATTTCAAACCTGAAATCGTAATACCTTGCACAAAATACTTCTGCGCACGGAAGAATATGATCACGATGGGCAGCAGGGCATAAAAGCTACCAACCATAATGGTATTCCACGGCGTCTTGTGCGTAGGGGAATACAGACTGGCCAGACCGATGGGCAAAGTAAACCTGTCTTCGCTGTTTAAGTAAATGACCGGTCCCATCATGTCATTCCAGTTCCAGATAAAAGCGAAAACGGCTACCGTCGCCAGAGCGCTTGCGCACAACGGCATCGCTATGTTCCACCATGTCCTGATCTCCGAGCACCCGTCCATACGGGCGGCTTCAAACAGGTCGTCGGGCACCGAGGTATAAAACTGCCTGAGCAGGAATATATTGTAGGCGCTGCCGAAAAAGGAGGGGGCAATCAGAGGCAGGAAGGTGTCCACCCACCCCAGCTTGAGGAACACCAGAAACTGCGGTATGACCAATGCCGGGAAAGGCAACAGGAGAGTGCATATAATGACCATAAATAAAAAGTTCTTCGCCCTTGCCTTATATCTTGCAAAGCCATATGCGACAAATGCCGAAGAAAGGACTGTCCCCACGGTGGCAAAGGCCGATACGATAAAGCTGTTCTTGATATAGGCCAGAAGATTTATTTGTGTAAAAACCTCCGTATAATTCCGCCAGACGATGATCCGCGGTATGATGTAAGACGGGAAGGAGTGAACTTCACTGTCGTTTTTCAAGGAGGTCGACACCATGTATACCAGGGGCAATAACATCAACGCAGCCAGGAACACCAGCGCTCCATAGACAAATATATCTTTTCTCTCAAACTTTCTGCTTTCCAGCGTCCGGACACCTGCCATCAGTTTTTACCTCCTTCGTAGTATACAACCTTTCTGGAGATCTTGATCACATAGAACGACAGGACGGATACAAAAATCAGAAGCAGCCAGCCCATGGCGGAAGAGTAGCCTATGTTGGAATCCATGAATGCGCTTCTATACAGGTAATAAACATAGAACCAGGTAGCATAGTGCGGTCCGCCCTGTGTCATTACATATGCCGGAGTAAATACCTGGAAGGAATCGATAATGGCCATGATGACCTGGAAGAGGACCACAGGGGATATCATTGGCAGCGTGATATTGACAAACCGTTTGAATACGCCTGCTCCATCCAGGATGGATGCTTCATAATAAGAAATGGGAACAGACTTTAAAGCCGCCAGGAAGATAACCATTCCGCCGCCGACGCCCCAGAGAGACATAATAATGATTGCCGGCAGTGCAGTCCTTTCGTTCAGCAGCCAGTCGGGTCCCTTCAGCCCGAAAAAGGAAAGGATGTAATCGACAAGCCCCGAACTCGGCCTGAAGATCACCGACCACAACAGCGCCATGGTAGCGCCGGAAACCATGCTGGGGAAGTACAGCATAATCCTGAAGGTGTTCTTAAAAGCTTTCACATTGTTCAGCAGTACGGCAAAGGCAAGAGACAGCAGAATGCTTAAAGGGACACTGGCCGCCGTGTAGATGAATGTGTTCCCGATGGCCTTATAGAAAAGCTCATCTTTAAAAAGCTCCGCATAATTTTCCATACCGATGAAGCGCATTGCCGTGAGGCCGTCATATTGGGCAAGGCTTAAGTAAATGGACGAAATAACCGGATAGGCGGTAAAAGCCAAAAAGCCGATAATCCAGGGTGTGACAAACAGATAAAAATAAAACTCTTCCCGGGCCCTCCCCCTAATTTTCATTCAGCGAATACCCCCTATCCCGTCCCAAGCTTTCCGGTACTTTTGTCTTCATTATACGAAGCTATCCGAAATTAAACTTTACATATCTTATAAACAAATTTATATATTCTCCAATCCTAAAATCAGTTCAAGCTAAAGTCATCTGCATAAATGTATCCGTTCCCTTCGCTTCCTTCCTTCCATACATAGATCTGGAGATTTACAGTTCCCTGGGGTGCCGTGAAGGAAGCAGACTTTTTCGTATAGGCAGTACCTGTGAAGGTCAGCTCATACTTCTGCAGAATATTCTCATTGGCGTCCAGGCAGTCCACTCCAATATATCCCGTTACTCCCGACCGGCTGACTTTTCCCCATACGCTGAAGGAATAGGAATTTCCTGCAGTCCCGCTTATGATTTGACCTCTTCCACCGTCCCCGGTTCCCGTCCGTAAAGATGAAGTCCCGCTATATGCGTTGTTCGCCACAACGACGGAGTTTCCCCAATCCTCCCAGGACGCAGCACCGGATTCAAAGCCCGGATTTTGTATGAGATACACCGACGCCGTTTGTGTTGTGGCAGTCACCGTAGTACCCCATGCACTCGTTCCGGCGCTGTTCTTTGCTCTCACCTGATAGCTATGGGTAGAGCCTGCCGCCAAACCGGTATGTGCATACGGGTTGGCTTTGTCACTCACGGTAGTCCCGTCAATAAGCAGATCATAGCCTGTTGCATCCGATACATTGTTCCACGATACGTTTATCTGGGAAGTACCGGCCGCTGACGCTTGCAGGCCTGTGGGCACAGCCGGCACTGTGACCGTGCCCGAATATTCACATGCGCCTCTGTCTGCGGCAGTTCCCTGAGGTACTGCGGTTCCCCAGTAATCCTTCCCGCCATTGCCTGTTATCGCTTTCCCTGAATTTATGCAGGGAGAGCCTGACTGAGTCATGTATCCCGCCACACTATTGATTCCCGTTCCTCCGCTTCCCGCGTTTGCAAGCAGCGGATCGGAAGTCAGCTTGTGTGCGTCACTTGGTTCGCCAGAGGGGTGGTTCCCGTAAAACACATTGTAGTCAAAGATCCTGTTGGTGCCCGATCCGAAGGTATACCCTCCGCTGCCCTGATTGTAAAATATATTGTTGTATGCGTACAGTCCGCTGTACCATGCGCCTGAGCTGCTGCTTTCACATTGGAACATCTTTGTATTCATCCCTGATTTAACATAAAAAGTATTGTTATAGATGGTGGTATTGCTGGAATCGCCGCAGAAATAGAAAATCCTCAATTTGTCATTCTGGCTTATGTTGTAGCGCACAATGGAATCATACGCGCGGAAATCGTCATCTCCGGATCCGCCCCATACCAGCATGAAGCCCCCTCCGTTATCATGACTGTAATTGTATTGATAAACAGTCCCACGGTTCTCGCCGTCACAGTCCCATGCCGTACCGTCGTCACCCTCGGGCGTAGGCTTCGTCCCATAGGCTTCATTGTATTGGAAGACCGCATTGCTGCAGCCCCACGGCCATATGGCGCAGGCATATCCGTCGGTGTAATTGTAGGCTCTTGCATTTGCGTTGATGCTTATATTGTATTCAACCAGAGGGCTCTCGGAGACATAGCATATGATCGCGTCTCCGCCGGCAGACTCAACCGTGTTGTTCCGGACGGTCACATTGGTGGACCTGGCGGTCCCTCCTGCCTGGCATACAACGATTCCGCTGCGGTCCGTATTTTTTACGTAGCAGCCTTCCACCAGGAAGTCATTGTACCTGGCTCCGTTGGGATTGACGGAAATGATGCCTCCCGTTGCCTTCCCCTCGTCGGAAAAGGTAAGGTCGCCTTTGACGTCATGTACGTTCAGGTTCTTTAAATAAATGTGGTTTATAACCCCGCTGGTATTTGTCGCTTCGATGAGGACACCCTGCCTGTTGCCGGAAGAGGATGCATTGTTTGTAATTTCAAGATTGCTGATTTCCCAGTACTGCTGGTTAACCAGATGCACCGCACAGGATGCGGCCGCACCGCTCCCTGAGATCACGGGCTTATTGCCGGTGCCGTACATATCGATGCAGATGGGCGAACCGGCCGTTCCCGACCCTAAAGGATGCAGCTCGCCGGACCATGAGCAGCCCGCTTTGAAAAGTATCCTGTCCCCCGCCGCAAAGGTTGTTCCGTTTACCTTGGACAGAGTTTTCCATGCTGTCCCCGTACCGGTACCGTTGCTGCTGTCATTTCCATTGACTGAGTCCACATAATACGTCGTTCCTGCCGCCAGAGCAGTCGAAGGCGCCACAGCGATGATGCCCGCCAGCATCGCGATCGCCAGGGCAAGAGCAAACACTTTCCTTTTGCCGATTTTTAACATAGATATACCTCCTGTTTTATTTTTCATGGAAGAGAGCTTCCATAGGTAAAACATCATAAAAAGTAAGCAAATGGAATAATTGATAAATAATCCTCGAAATAAGAAAAAACGGATGCTTTCGTATCTTATGATATGAAAATACCCGTTTTATCTCTTTACATATATTCCAAACTAATTTATATATTCTCGAAACACCCGGAAGTCCTTGGGAAGCTTTCCTGTAAACTTTTTAAAACAGTTGATGAAATGAGGCAGGCTGAAAAATCCGCAATCGGCGGCAATATCGATAATTTTATTGTCCGTCTGGAGTAAAAGCTGGGTTGCCCTGGCGATCCGTATTTTATTGAGGTATTCGATGGGCGTGGCGCCCACGGATTTTTTAAAAACAAGGCTGAAATTGGACATACCCATATTGGCGATGGAAGAAAGCTCCTCCAGCGTTATTTTTTTGTCATAATTTTCTTTTATGTATTCAAAGACCGGCAGGAACAGGTAATAGTTCTTCACCTTGCTGCTTTCCTCGTTATTGCGCTCAATGCTGAAACACCGCCGCAGCGTTGCGGTCAGCTTCATGAGGGCGGCCTTTACCACCAGCTTGTAGCCTTCCTCCTTATGATCGTTCTCGGTAAAAATCTCCTGGATGATCTCCACCAGCAGGTCATAATGCTTGTTGGAAGGCGTAATTTTATGGTTCAGCCTCTTTCTGATCTCCCGTATGGTTTGCAGGCTGTCCATTTCAAAAGTATAGCCGGCGCCGTTCCAGAGCAACGTAGGCCTAAACAGGGCAACCTGCATGATTACGTCCTTGTCATTATAGGCAAGATGAATTTCATTGTCGTTTATGATGAAAATATCTCCGGCCTGGAAGGAATAGTCATTTCCGTCAATCAGGTAGTTACCAGTCCCCCGTTTGACATAGCATATTTCTATATGGTTGTGATAATGCAGCATGATACTTGACTTATCAATGCCCAGGGTCTCACCGGTGATGATGGGAAAATCCTCTTCTTCATCATCTTCATCGTAGGCAAGCTCCCTGTACTTGATTTTTGAATAGACGTTACTCTTCAATTGCATCCGCCGTCCCTCCATCGATAAAGCTATATCTCTCAGGAAAGCCCTGCGTGGAAATAAATATGGCAATTGCCTTCCAGCATTTACATTATTCCACAATCGTTACTATAATTTTATCATCAGAACCCGTGTCTTTCAACAGGATTTTTACATTTGATACACGGAGAACACAGGGGGACGTTCTTATGTATGCCAATGCATACAGCAGAACCGTCCTCGTGTATCACTCTGAGACAGGGTTTGAGATAGAGACATAGGTCAAATTTACAGTGTTTTGCGTATGTGTTACAAAATAACATAATCGCACCCGTTGCTTCGAGAATATATAAATTAGTTTGTGAGATATGTAAAGTCAATGCCACAGGTTTCCATATATTTTATAAGTATCCTGTGCATGTCAATGGTGAGGGGATGTCAATGGGACAGGTACATTGACATATGACCATCTACCGAGTGTAACACACCTGTTTCCCTGACATGGAATAACGATGAGGAGGGAAGCCCTTGAACAATTACATATTCAAAAAGGCGCATATCATTTTGGCAGCTGTCTTCATAATGGCGGGCTCTATACCGGCAGTACCCGCAAACGGCTCTGAAGCCGGGACAACTTACTATGTAGACTCTGCAAGAGGAAGGGACACCAATCAGGGCACCAGCAGCAGCAATCCGTGGAAATCCTTATACAAAGTAAACGGTACAACCTTTGCAGCGGGTGATAAGATCCTGTTCAAGGCAGGATCCGCCTGGACGGGGACACTGCACCCCCTGGGCTCCGGAAAACCCGGTTCCCCCATCGTCATCGGGAAATACGGCAAAGGAAAAATGCCGGTGATCAACGGGGGCGGAGCTGCCAACGCGGTTTACCTGTCCGGCCAGAGCCATTGGGAGATCGACAGCCTCGAGGTCACCAATAATGCGGCGTCCGAGGGGGACCGGAGAGGAATCTTCATCAACGCCAGGAATGGCATTACCGAGCATATTTATATCAAAAATTGTTATATCCACCACGTAAGGGGGAATAACGATTTCAGTACGGGGAAATCGACCGGAGGGATCATCCTCTACGGCGACAATGCCGGCGGCACAAAATACAATGACATCCTTATCCAGGGAAATACCATTGACCGGTGCGACAGGACAGGGATTCTGGCAGTAGAGTCCTGCGGCAGCTATTCCACCAATGTGGTGGTCAGGGGCAATGCCATAAACTATCCCGGCGGCGACGGAATTATCATGCTTTTGTGCAAAGACCCTCTGATCGAATACAACGTATGCAACACCTCCGATGCGGTAAGCAAAGGCGTCTCCTGTGCAATATGGCCCTATTCCTGCGACGGCGCCGTATTCCAATACAATGAAGCCTATAATTCAAAGCTGTCCGAAGACTTTGACGACGGCCAGGCATGGGATGTCGACGGCAATAACAAAAATACCGTCTACCAGTATAATTACAGCCACGACAACGAAGGCGGAGCATTGCTTGTCTGTTCAAACGAAAGCTGTCCCTCCGATAATTCCACCATCCGCTACAATATAAGCCAGAATGACGCAGGCCGTATAATAACCCTGACAGGGCCCTCCACAAACACCTATTTTTATAACAATACAATTTTCCTGGATTCAAAGATGAAAACCGACATCATTGAGGCCCAGGATTACGGGGGCTGGCATGACGGCTTCAGCGCCTACAACAACATATTCTATAACCTGGGCAGCGGAGGTTACTATCTGGAAAAGAGCACGAAAAATGTTTTTGACTATAATGTCTTCTATGGCAAGCATCCGTCCACCGAACCCATGGACAACCACAAAACAATTTCAGATCCCGGGCTTGTAAGCCCCGGCACCGGCGGCATAGGACGGAATACCCTTGACGGTTATCGACTGAAAGCCGCCTCCCCTTGTATCGATTCCGGTATTAATATAATAAACAGCGGAGGGAAAGACTTTTGGGGCAATGAAGTCCGTCAGGGATTGTCAACGGACAGAGGCGCCCATGAATACGCAAGCGGTCTGAAAGCAGATGACACAAGGCCTGCAATCACCCTGGAACCCCCTCCGGCAATCACTCAGGAGGATATGAAAATATACGGCGTCAATCTTGCAAAGGGGAAAACGGCAAAGGCCTCCAGCATTGAAGGGGAAAGCCTGGACGCGGCAAAAGCCGTAGACGGCGATGCTTTGTCAAGATGGGCGAGCGCGGAAGGCGGCGGGGATGTCTCTGAATGGATAAGTGTGGACCTGGGGAGTGCGAAAACGATCAATGCGGTCATCGTAAAATGGGAAAACGCTTTTGCAAAAGCATATAAGATCCAGGTATCCACCGACGACACAGTCTATAGGGATGTTGCCGTAATTGCGGACGCTAAAAAAGTACCTGCGGATATCAGGAGCTTTCCGGACATTGCAGCAAGATACGTCAGAATCTATTGTACACAAAAAGTAGATGCCGATTGGGGATACTCCATTTATGAGTTTGAAGTATACAGTTCGGATGCGCAAAAGTAAAACAAAGCTCTTTTTGAAATCCCGGTGGCCAGGCATATTTGTTATTGCCGGCGCGGCTGTCTTTTCTGCCGCATTGATCACTTACTCGTTGCATTCCCATGGAGTAAGTGATCCCATCGGCAAAGTAAACGGCGAGCCGATTTCTTTAAGGCTTTTCCAGGCTGAACTGGCAAGGCAGAAAGCGGAAACCTATGCCTATTTCCATGCGGAGTACGGAGCCGAGGACAGTGAAAATTTCTGGACTTCGGCCTATGACGGCGAGGTGCCGGTGGAAACCGCCCGCCAAAAAGCATTGGATGAGGTCGTAAGGACCATTGTCCAGCAAAAGCTGGCAAAGGAAAAAGGGCTAGTGGACGATATTAGCTACGGCGGCTTTTTGAACGCTTTAAAAAAAGAGAACAGGGAGAGAAAAGAGGCCATCCGTCAAAACAAAGTAATCTATGGACCGGTGGAGTACTCAGAGGATAATTATTTCAATTATGTAATGAGCAATCTGATTATAAAATTGAAATCAAAGCTGGCGGAGAAGGAGCTGGCCGTTTCCGATCTGCAGGCAAAGGAAATCTACGAGTTCAGAAAAGATACGGCCTTTAGGCTCGTGGCCGTCAGAGTCCAAAAAATATCCCTTCCCTTCGGGATGTCAAAGGACAATACTTTTACAAGAGAACAGGCAAGGTCAAAAATAGAAGAGCTATTGGAAAGGCTGAAAAACGGCGGGAGCTTTGAAGAGCTGTCCAAGGAATTTAACAGAGACCGCCATGTGATGGAACAGACCTTCGACGAAAACAGCAAGCGTTCTGATATGCGAAAAGATCCTGAGCTGAGAGCAGCGGCCATAAATTTGAACCCAGGGCAGATCAGCGGTATTCTCGAGACGGCTGATTCTTCGGTCACAATCCTTCGGTGCATTGCCCGTGAAGAAAAAGGCTACAAAAATTTTGAGGAAGTAAAGGATAGTATCAAAACCCTTATCCTTGACGAGAACTACAATATCTTCGTAGATAAGTTGGTGAGGGAAGCCAGGGTCGATATTGATAGGGACGCTTATGAGAGAATACACGAATAAAGCTTCTCACTGAATGCATGCAGCCTTCTTAAGAAATCTTAATATTCAGGAATAAAACTGCCAACAGAACTAAAACAAGAATGATTAAGCCTAAAACGACATGAGAAACGTTCCTTTTCATGGATTCTCCTCCTTTAATGTATTTATGCCGGATGCTTAGTCTTCATTGAATAATTCTATGTCACCACAGTGGCACACCTGCATTTGAAAAAGTGCAGGGACGCATTGCGCGCGTCCGCAGAATGCTGTCTGTGATAACGCTATCCCTTGCACCGGGGGATTATTCTTATCTTCCGCACCGACCACCATTCCATGGTTTGTGCATATTATCACGAGTGGACGGTCAATGGCCGCCCCTACACTGAATGTTTCACGGCCAAATAACCCCATACATCTTATTGCCTTACGCAATGACCTCTGCATTAAGTTTTTTTCATACATGCACGCATATTCGCCGGCACAGCAGGTTCAATCCGTTTGAATATCACGGATCTTGAACGCGGAAAAGCCGATCAGCAAGCAGATGACGATGAGTATGCACGGAATAGTGACAGCGGTCAAATGGTCCTGCACGCTGGTCAGCATCACTTGCTGCGAGTTTTCAACATATATGCCGGAAAACTTGAATATCTGCGTCATCAGCGAGTACTCCGAGATCGTCCGCACAAACGGAATGACGGAATCTTTCCCGTATCCGTATATCAGCAGATTTCCGAATATGAACGCAAAAGACAGTATGGTGGCGATTGCGGTTTTCCACACGATAAATCCGATCATCAACACAACGGCGGCATATGCAGTCAGATACAAAACGTTGTAAAGGATGGCAGTCACTACAAAAGCCGCCTGCTCTGCCAATCCCGTATGTCCGATATCAGCGCCGGATGCCAATGCTGCAAGGTAAAACACAATCAAGTAAACCGCATAGAATTGAAGCATCGCCCAAAGGATGATTTTCAACTCGGCAACGAACTTGCCGAAAAAATAATGGCTGCGACTGGTGCCGGATGCGATGACATTTTTAATGGTGCCCGATTCAAAACCTTCCGTTGAAAAAAAGCAGGTGTGAAACGGAAGGATGAAATACAGCAGCAAGGAGACGGACATGATTGTCCCGAAAGGCTCCAGCAGGTTTTCTATCTGCCGGCCGCCCCCGGCGGACCGTATCCAGATTACCAGCCCAACGCTGGCCGCCAGCAGGATAAGGCAGACCGTTCTTAGCACGGTGTCTTTCCTCAGGTAAAAACTCTCTGCTTTCAAAAAGGTTCTCATTCCACATTCCCCCTGATTATGTTGAAATAGTAGTCTTCCAGGCTGGGAGAGGTGACGGAGACATTCAGGATTTGTATGCTGCCGCCAACCAGCGTGGAGATGGTATCCTCAATGCTGGTTTCTTTCGAGGATACGCATATTTCGCCTCTATCCTCCCGGATAGCAGCCTGAATCCGAAAAGCATTCTGTAAAAGCTCTGCCGCCAGGACCGGATTGGAAACCTGGATGCAGATCTGCTTTTCATCGGATACCGTAAGCTCCTGTGCCGAAATTTCTTTCAGCAGCCGGCCTTTATGGATAAAACCGAAGCGGGTAGCCAACAGCTCCAGCTCGCTAAGGATATGGCTGGATATGAGCACAGCCGCGCCTTTCTCCCTTACGCGCCTTGTTATGATTTCACGGAAGGCAGCAATGCCGGAAGGGTCGAGGCCGTTTATCGGTTCGTCCAGCACCAGAAACACCGGATCATTGAGAAGGGCAACGGCCAGGCCCAGCCGCTGCCTCATACCAAACGAAAAATCACCTGCTTTTTTTGCGCCGGTATCCACCAGGTCAACTTCCCGGAGCACATTGTCGATTGCTCTCTTGTCGGCAATGTCCAATACCCGGCAAAAAAACTCGAGATTGTCTCTTGCGCTCAATTCGGGATAAAGCGCGGGCATCTCGATCAGGTAACCTACCCGCCTCCTTTTTTCCTTCATCCGGTCTGTCCCTCCAAACAATAAAACGCTCCCACTGCATGGACTGACAAGGCTTCCGATCACCTTCATAAGGGTGGTCTTCCCTGCGCCGTTCTCGCCAACCAGGCCGTAAATTTCTCCTGGGCGAATCGCCATGCTTATATTGTCAAGCGCCAGGTATGAACCATACCGCTTGGTGAGGTTTTTCGCTTCAAACACATGATCAGGCAAAATGTTTGCTCCTTTCTGTTTTGCGTTCAGGATAGCATGGGAAGGCAGGAACAAACTGTCCAATGTTAAAATTGGGACAGATTTTGTATGAATTTGAGGACTGGCAAAAAAGATTACCGGGTATGTTCCACCGGCGCTTAATTATGCTTGATGAATGTTGAATAGAACAACCTCAACTTGAAACACACCGTCCGCAAAGGCAATATCCAGAAGCCCGCGGGCTTTGTCAACCGTATCCCGCACACTTTTCAGGCCGATGCCGTGCATCTTCCTGTCAGCCTTTGTTGACTGTATCCGTCCGTCAATGCCTGTATGGATCATGCCTGCGTAGGGATTTTCAATGCGGATAAACAGGCTTTCGTTCTGATAGTGCATTTGCACCTTGATGTACCGTGGCTCTCCTGAAACTTTGCCACAGGCTTCTATCGCATTGTCCAGGGTATTCCCCAAAATCACGCTGATGACGGCGGCGTCCAGCCTGAGATCGGCGGGAAAGCGCAGGTCAAGCCGGAAAGGAATGTCCAGCATGGCCGCTGCTCTTTGTTTGTAATTGAGTATGGAGTCCACCACGAAATTGCCGCTATGCGCTACGCATTGGGAAGCCTTTAAGCTGCCAAAGAGCGAATCGAGGATTTTTCTGCTTTCGGCAGCCTCGCCCGTCTCCATCTTCGCTTGCAGTCCGATTAAGACATTTTTGATGTCGTGCCGGATTTTCATCGTATCCCTTTGCGATGCTTCTGCCAGGACGTATTGGCTTGTAAAGTAGCTGACCTGTTTTCTTAAGTTCACGGCCTGTGCGGATGCTGCCTGATACCGCAGGATATGGTCGCAGAGAAGGAACACAAAAAAATTGATAAATATAAGTCCGACGGCAATCGCGGGATACAGAAGCTGCATATCCTCTATGATGGGATGCTTGTTAAGCCTGTATATGCCCCAAAAGCTTATCACAGGACAGGCAAGCATGAACACCCAATACCATTTGGACAGGGTTCCGTCACCATAGGTCGTAAAGAGCTGCACCGCCATATATTCCAGAATGAGCATGACGATTTTTGAGAGAAACAAGCTGATAACATAGCTCGCTTCAGGATCAGCGGGGAAAAGAGAGTACAGGAAATACTGCGTCACAGCATCGCTCAGCATCATGATCGCCACGATGAATAACGCCGCGCCGGTTTTCCATTTCAGGTTTTTATTGTAGAAGCAGGTTAAGCATAAAATGAGTGCAAGGTTCAACAACAGCTTAAATTCACCGGGAACCGGCGACAGGTATAATGCCCCGCTTATTGTGCAATAGGCAAAGTATACCGGCAGAATGCCGACCGGTTTTTTCATACGGCAGCCGAGGCAGCAGCTGTAGAAGTTGTGAATGATGGCCGCAATAATCGGGAGCGTGGCAAGGTAAAACAAATCTTCAATCAGTATCCCACTCAAGGCAATTCCTCCTGTACTCCATATATGCCGCCTTGACCGCCGGCCTGCGGCTGTTGCTTACAGGGATCTCGGTTTTGTCGGTGAGTATCAGTGTCTCGCTGGTAAACTCCTTTACAAAGCGAAAATTTACAATAAACGATTGATGCGTTCTGGCAAATTGGCCGGCTGCCAGCTTTTGTGCTTCCGCATCCAAAGTGCTGTAATACTCCATTACGCCCTCCGTCGTGAACAGGCGTATTTTTCTGACCTTGCTTTCGAGATAGAGGATTTTTTGAAAAGGCAGAAGTACTTCACGCCCGTTTTGGGAAACAGGCAAAATCTTTCTTTTTCCCTCCCGGCGGCGGCGAAGCGTTTTGCTGACGGCTTTTTCCAGCGTATCGGAAAACTCCTGCCGGTGGATAGGCTTGTCCAAAAACGCAAAGGGCTGAGCGTCAAAAAGCTGGCGATAGTAGCTCTCGTGGCTGGATATATAGACAAGCAGCACCATGTCGTTTTCGTCGCCGGCACGGAGCTGTTGGCCGGCCATTATCCCGTCGATCCCATCCATTTCAATGTCCATCAGCACAATGTCAAACGGGCAATGGCTTTCTATGGCTTTACAAAATCTTTCACCGGAGTAAAAAACATCGGTTTCAAGTTTCTGCGAAAAGAGAGGCTGAAGCCGCAAGATCTGTTCCTCAATCCGTTCGGCATCGGACACGTCGTCATCACAAATGGCTATATGTATCATTCAAACGTCTCCTTTACTTAAACCTTACTGCTATTCCTCCCCCCTATACCGGAAAGCACACGCTATCAAAACAGGTTACGGATCATATCCGTTCCCGCCACAAACGTCCCGATGGACGCGCCGATATTCGTCATTATCACCACCAGGAGGATCTTCAAAAACCTGTTTTTGAAAAAGCCCTTAAAGCTGAATATATCCGAAGGGATGTTATGGACATCCTGGACGGTAGGCTTTTTGAGCGCCGCTTCCACAAGGCCGGTGAACCAGCCGCAGGCAAGCAGCGGGTGGATCGTCGTAAGCGGAGCCGCCACGAAAGCCGTCAGAATACTGAGGGGATGCCCGAGGGCAAGCGCGGTAAATATAGCGGCCTGTATGCCTGTCCACAGTACCCATGCCGAAAGCTGTTGAAGGCCGGTCTGGAAATTGACTGCGAAGGCATAGACGATAAGCGCCAGAATGCAGGCGGGGATGATCCAACCGGCAATCTTGGAAAACCGGCTTTTGGGCGGGACGACGGAAATGCTTGCAATGTCCTGCTCATTGGCTATTTCTTCTTTCACACCCGGCACATGAGCACCGCCGAGAACGGCAACCACTTTGAGGCCGGGGGCGGTTTTAATCTTTGAAGCCAGATACTGGTCGCGTTCATTGATAAGGATTTCCGCAATTTTCGGGAACTGTTTGCGTATGCCGGCCAGGACTGTTTCCAGCATGTCGCTTTGCATAAGCTCCTGCAAATCCTTCTCCGAGATTTCCTTGTCTTCATCGGAAGAGAACAACAGGCTGGCCAGCAGCTTTCCCTTCTCCCACAGGCTCAGCTTGCGCCAAATGCGCAGGAAGGTCGTCTGAATGTCACGGTCGGCCAGCACAAGGGTCGCGCCAACTTCCTTCGCGCTCTCAATGCCCTGTATCATCTCGCCGCCGACAGCCGTACCCAGTTGTTTCGCCAGTTTTTTCTGATAGGAGCTTAACGCGAGATTGACAAGCAGGAAACCCACGCGGTTTGACTTGATAACCTTCACGATGTCAGTGTTCTCCCACGCTTTGGGATCCTGGATATTCCTGTACCGGCCCTCATCCAGTTCGATGCAAACGCTGTCCGGCTTTTCTTCCTCAATCACCCGCCTGACAAGCTCGACGCTTTCCTTTGAGACATGCGCCGTCGCAATTAGGATGATTTCCTTCCCCTGATAATTCAGCTTCGTTATGTTGTTATCACTCATGGCTGTTCACCTTTCAATATCTCAAATAGCAGCTTCCTTGTAAAACCGGTGAGCTGCTCCCAAACTATACTCAAGCTTTAGTATAGTATTTACTTGTACTTTTTTTTTCATCTTATCATACCTTGCCAAATTATGAAAGCATTCTGTTAATCCTCCTTCAATTCGCAATATGAAATTTATCCTGTCATTCCGAGGAGCAATGCGACGTGGGAATCTCGCTTTTAAGGTTTGCAGAGATTGCTGTAAGCGACCCTCGCAATGATAAATTAAGACAAATTGCGAATTGAAGTTAATCCTCCTTCAATTCGCAATAGAAAAAGAATGTGCACTTATTGACGGAGTCAGGGAATGTCCCTGACTCCGTCGGACGCGCAATGCGCGCCCCTACAATGTACGCTATCCTGCCATAGCCCGTTATCACTGTAGGGGCAGCCGTTGGCCGTTATCACTGTAGGGGCGGCCATTGGCTGTCCGCCCAAGATAGCAGCATACGACAGGGATTTGTGCTAACTAAGGTGGATAGCTCTCCGGTTGTCATTGCGAGGAGCCGTGCGACGCGGCAATCTCAACTTCCAGCCAGGATAGTATCATTGAGATTGCTTCGCTCCACTTACGTTTCGCTCGCAATGACAGACGAGTTGGTGCATTCTGCCCTGTTAGTACACATAATCCTATAGCCTGTAGCCGGATAAAAAGAAAAGGCAACCTGAAGGTCACCTTTTCTTTGTTGTTTTGTATTCTGTTTTACGAAATCATATCCATCATTCCTGGTTAATCAAGCCTGACTTTTGCAGAAGACGGCGTACGACCGATGCGGCTTCAGCACGGGTAATATTATCCCCGGGTACAATGCTTCCGTTTCTGCCGGAAATAATCCCCGCACCCACACACTCAGCCACTGCCTCCCTCGCCCATGACGATACGTCGCCGCTGTCGTCAAATGAGCTTGACAAAGCATCTGCTCCGGCTGTCATGACCGGCTTCAAACCGGTGATTTTCATGGCCCTGGATACCATAGCCATGGCTTGTTCTCTGGTGATGTTGTCCATGGGCCGGAAGGTTCCGTCCTCGTACCCGTTGATAATCCCATAGTCATTGGCTGTCTTGACCTCGTCAATATACCAGTCTCCCGGCTTCACATCGCTGAATATGCTGCCAGTCACAGGCTTGAGACCCAGAGCGCGTACCATGACAGCCGCAAGCTCCGCGCGCGTAATATTGCTGTCAGGATTAAAAACAGTACCGGATATGCCTTCGACGATCAATCTTGCCGCCATATCGTTCACATCCGCCTTTGCCCAATGCATCTCCACATCGGCAAAGGTCCTGGGGTTCCATATGACGGTATAAACACTGTTGGTAAGACTGCTGACCGTTGCGTAATATTTTGAGTCTACTTGAATAATCCTTGTAGGAACATGCCGTATCGAGCCATCCTCTTCAACCACTGTGCCTGTGGTTATTTTGTAGGGATCCACACCTTCGGGGACGGGGATGCTCCTTTCCACATAGGAATTAAAGCTGGCGACGCATACTGTTTGGCCTTTGTAGGTATATTTTACATTAAATTCGACAGGGGGTATGACCAGGGTGAGCCCCCCCTTCTCCAGGGTATCCTCCGTCACCTTCACTCTGTCTCCGGACAATTTTGCAATTTCTATATGAACGGTTATGTCCTGCAAAGAAACCTCCGGTTCCAATTGCTCCGCGATGGCATTCATATTGATCAATTGCGCAGGCAAGGTATAGGTTGCCAATTCTGTCCTGATTTCCAATACTGCCTGTGCATCCCCCATATTCTTTATTGCCTGTCCTGTAAGCTCTCCGATAAATACATCTGTCGACGTACCCATAGGGATGGTGACCTTTGCCCCTTTTCCTTCTTGTGCCAGCTTCCCGGCCAGCTTCTGCGTGTCAATCTTCAAAGTGGTGACGCTCTGTCCGTTTGTGTTGGTGGAAGAGTGAAGGCTTCCCGCACTCTCCGGTTTTCCGTTGACCAATATATCCGCGCCGGGAGTTTTTACAGTACCCGCGTCGTAAGCAGGCGCTTTCGGAGTCACGCTTACTTCATTGGAGAGCTCGCTGTCTCCCCCTTCGTTCGTTGCCCTTACCCGGAATAAATAGGTTCTCCCGTTGGTAAGTCCCGCAGCGGTGTAGCTGTAAACATATTCGCT
This sequence comes from Bacillota bacterium, assembly GCA_023426125.1. Classification (GTDB taxonomy): domain Bacteria; phylum Bacillota; class Clostridia; order Acetivibrionales; family DTU013; genus MnB-11. The sequence goes on along the minus strand of JAFABI010000060.1, from coordinate 15,598 downwards.
GACGGAATACACCGCGGAATATACCGCATTTGCCACAGTATTCCCATCCATATAAACGATGTAGCCTGCAGCTTCCGGCACCTGGCTCCATGTGATGCTTGCCGATGCATTGCCGCCGGCAGCCGACAAGATTGCAGGCGCAGACGGAGCCATAACTGTTGGGATGCTGATTACAACCTGGCCGCTGCCGGAATTGCCATTCCTGTCCTCAAGCTTTATCTCTACATTTCTAACAGCCTCAGGAGTGTCCGAGCTGTTGTGGTAGGTGACCATGCCGGCTATTTTTTGTACCACCTCATTATCCACAGTGGTCCCGAATACGCGTATGTTATCCAGGTACAGGCTTGCGCCCAGAGCTCTCCCTCCCGATTGGTCATAGGAACCGCAAACAAAACGATAGCGGTACGTGCCGTCTGAGGTAATGGCGCCGTTGGAAGTGGTCCAGCCCTGCTGCCCGCCTCTTCCATACATCATTTCAATGGTCTGCATTACGTTCCCGTCGCTGTCGAGCTTTTCAAGGAATCCATAGACCTCGTAATTGTCGCCGCCGTTTTGTGCCTTCCAGTCAAAGGCAAGGGTATCTCCCGTTTTTGCGTCGAAGGGAGAGCTTATCGCTTCCGGCCCGAAAAGAGAACCGAAAGCACTGGTGCCGGTTGCTTGAACACTGCCTGCAGAAACCAGCCTCAGGACCTTATTTCCATTTTCCGAGACGACATATTTGCTGTATACCGGCGTACCGTTAGGTTCAGTTTCAATACCCTCATACCCGTTGCCGCCGGAAAGATTATAGTTTACATCCGTTGTAAAGGTATACTCTTCATTGGGGCCAATGATGGTATAGGGGCTGCGTGTACCTTCTTTGGAAAGTCCCGGACGTCCCTGTGTCTTTGTGGCCAGCGCACCCAGCACCACTGTATCCAGGTTGATTTCCCATCCCGGGACGGTATCGCCGGATGCGGATATTTCAAAATCACCGTTATTTAAGGGAGCAGAAAAATCAATCTGAAGCGGTTTGCCGTCCCGTCCGTTCTTCACGCTGTTAACGGAACCGATTTGAAGCGCGTCGGTCCCGTCCCCCAAATAAACAATATTTCCCACTACGGATACCTCGCCGTCGGCAACAGAAGCCGCGCTCGCCTGAGCCATGGCTAATGTCTCGCCTTGCTTGCCGTCTGTGATGCCGTACAACAGGAAGCCCCCGTCGTAGGCAGCAGAATCCGATACGGTTATATTCCCGCTGAGCTTGATTGCTTCCTGGTTCACATGGTATTCCAGCGGGGAAGACAAACCGCTGATCTCAACTGAGTCCGATGCCAAAGCCGTCATTGGAGGAAGCATTCCAATGGTAAGCAGTACTGCCAGGAAAACCGAAACAACCTTTTTTTTCATCATTAAACACCATCCTTTTTTAAGCCTAAACTATATGGCATAACAAATTATATCGGGCACTACTGGCAAAACTCTAGCAAAAAAAAGGATAACGCTTGGGCGGCTTTCTTTTTGTATACAATGTGAACCATAGGCATGGTTGTAACCTATCAGTGTAAAGGAGCTGTGTGAAAACTAGTATTAATAAAGTCTTGACAATAGTATATACTAAAATATATACTATAAATGAGGTGATTAGAAATGGAAACTGCAAAATTATTTGCCAATGGTCAGAGCCAGGCTGTCCGATTACCGAAAGAATACCGTTTTTCGGGTAACGAGGTATATATTCAAAAAGTGGGTAATGCTATTATGTTGTTTCCAAAAGAGCATGCATGGGAAACCTTTCTTAACGGTCTTAACAGCTTTACCGATGATTTCTTTGCAGACGGACGTAATCAGGGTGTTCAAGCGCCGAGGGAGACGTTATGAAATACATGCTGGATACAAACATTTGTGTGTATCTCATAAAGAAAAAACCAGAAAATGTGCTCATAAATCTCCATTCGAACATGGGCCACGGCGTTGCCATTTCTGCAATTACCCTTGCAGAACTCATATATGGCGTAGAAGCAAGCGCATACCCCGAAAAAAACACACTTGCACTAAATCAATTTCTGTCCATTGTGGACATCTTGCCATTTGATGATGAAGCGGCTGCAGAATACGGGAAAATTTGCGTAACGTTACGGCGGCAAGGAACTCCGATTGGAGCTATGGATATGCTGATTGCAGCACATGCGAAGGCTAAAGGACTTATTATCGTCACTAATAATGTCCGTGAATTTGAGCGAGTTGAGGGCCTCGTGCTTGAAAATTGGGTTAGTGCATGAAAGCCCGTTGGCATAGCTTAGGACTCGCCAAAATATAACTTCGGATAATCTTTTCCGGGGAACTACGCCAAGAACTCCGTTCCCCAGAAAAGAATCCGAACTAATATTATAGTCGATCCTTAGCTGATCAAGAGTAGTCTTATAAAATCGTTTCTTGATTTTTTAGAATGGAATAACGACTGCTATTCAATCATTTTGCGCACGGGCGGGCAATGACAAACCCGCTCCCTCAAGCAGCCTTTCATATTTACAGATATAATCCTCGCGGGATATATCGGACCAAAGCCAGTCCTCGCCCTCAAGATATTCACCTTTGTAGGGGCTTATGGCCTTTTGAGCGGCTTCGGGGGAGCCTGTCCGGCAAAAATCCTCATACGCTTCTTCAAACAAGCGCACATCCCAGTCGGCATCTCTGACCCTTACAATATACCGGTTGTCCGAATACTCGATCTCAATCTGCGTACAGCCGGCTTCCCTGAGGGTCTTCCGCAATCTGTAAACAGAGGTCTGGAGATAGGCAAGGGCCTGTTCCGGCCCGTACCCGGACCACTGCTCCTCGCAGAGCCTGTATTTCGTGACCCATTTACCCTCATTCTGAAGCATATACGCCAGAAACTCCTTGGATTTCGAGCGTCCCCATTTTACCGGTTTTCCGGCCACAAGGACTTCAAAGGAACCGAAGCACCGGATGGAGCAGGCTGCCTCCTGCCTGGATGGCTGAGCCCTCAACTTTCTTAGCAGCTTGTCGATGGCTTTCTTGATCCGCTCCGGCCGTATAGGTTTGAGCAGATAGTCGACGGCGCTGACGTCAAAGGCCTGTGACGCGTAATGGTTGTAGGCTGTAACGAAAATGATCTCTATCGCCGGATTTACGGAGACAAGCCGCTCCGCCAGTTCAATGCCGGTCATGTCCGCCATCTCGATGTCCAGAAACGCGCAGTCCGGCTTCGTCCCGGGCAGCTCCCGCAGGGCGTCCAGCGGGTTTGTGTAAGCACCTGCGACCGTTATCGCCTGATTGTCCAGCAACTCTTTTAATTCATTTAAAATAACAGGCTCGTCGTCCACCAGTATGGTCCGCAGCATGCTTTGTCGCCTCCTTACCCGGGTATTCTCATGGTTACCGTTGTTCCTTTCCCCTCTGCGCTCTGTATCTCCAATCGCTGTCCATAATGCAGGTTCAGCCGGCGCTGGATATTTTTCAGTCCGACCCCGGACTTTAACGCCGTTTCACTAAGTATTTCAGCCAGCTTTCCGCCGGGGATACCCACACCGTCGTCCCACACCGCAATAACCGTACAAGCTTCGCCCTTTCGGACGCTAAGCCTGACCGTTCCGCTTTCGGATTTCTTCATAATGCCATGGCGTATGGCGTTCTCCACCAAAGGTTGAATCGTAAGCAGGGGAAGAGAGATGTCAATGGACTCATCGATATCATATTCCACGTTCAGCTTCCCCTGGAAACGTTCCTTCTCAATGGAAAGATACGCCCGGACAGTGGCCAGCTCACTCTCCAGCGGTGTCACGCCGTCATAGTTTTCAAAGTTGAAGCTTCCTCTGAGATAGTCCGAAAGATCGTACAGCAGAGCCTTCGTGCGCTGGGAATTTTTTGTGCTGAGGGCCGTGATGACACTCAGGGAATTGTACAGAAAATGCGGCTTGATCTGTGCCTTTAAAAAGGACAGCTCCGTTTTTACCAGTTCATCCGCCGCTTCCTTTTCTTTTTTCAGCGATTCGCCCAATTGGAGGGTCAGGGTCTTCGCCTCTTCATAGGCATCGGAAAGGCGCCGGGCAAGAATAAAGGAAAATACAAACAATAGCTGAAATACACCTACGGACATCAATTCTCCAAAGGAATTATGAAGGATGGACCCATGATATAAAATATCATGTACAACGGTAGCAAATATGCCAAAGAGCGCAGCAAGAATGAGCAGTGCTCCTTTTTCATGCCGTATATATGCTCTCACAACCGTATAAATCAAATAAACAACCAAAATAATGGCGATGTATCCAATTCCCGTAATAAACTCCGTATAGATTTGCATGGGAAGCACAGCGGTGATGAGAGAGGCCCCTAGTCCATAAATCACAACGGCTTTTTTTACATTGCTGGGAATGTCCTTTGGGTAAAGGCTGCCAATCATCAGAAAAAGAACAACCATAATCCAGTACATATTGGCGTATGTTAAAAAAACAAGGAATTCAAAGGGCAGTGATGGAAAGAGCCTGACGATAAAATTGTCTCCGAACAGGGAGGTACGCAGAATAAAAACAATGCATAGCAGCATTAAATACCTGCTGCTCCTATCCCCGCGCAGCACACTGTAAAAGCCGGCGTAATACAATGCCATCATCAGCAGACCGCCGGTCAGTATGGCGTCCTTATAAATGGCTGCACGGCTTAAAGCATCAATTTGTTCAGGTGTTCCCATGCTGATGTCGTACCATATGCCGCCGCGGGCATAGCTAAAATTGGAAACCTGAAGGATGAGAAAGAACTCTTTCGAAGGAGGCTGGAAGGTGACAGTGTCAGACCTGTAAGCCGGCTTGGAGCTTTCACGCTGCGTTCCAACCGTTCCGCTGGATACAAGTTCAGTGCCGTTGGCATACAGTCTGTAGGCTGTAGCTATGTTGTTCAGCCGCAGGCTGAGGGCCTGCCCGGTATTGCTTATAATCACCTTGAGCCTGTATGTGGCGAAGCCAAAGCCCGGAAGCGATTTCCCGTCCTTCCTGTAAGAATTCCACGTTCCCGGTACATGAATATATTGTTTTTGAGGATCGGGCATGGACTGAAATTCACTGTATGTATAAAGGCTGTTCCAATAAAATTCCCACTCCCCTGCCAGACTTGGCCTGCCTTTCTCAAAATCCCAGGCCGACAAATCCAAAATACCGTTTACAGGCTTCGGAAGCTCTTTTTTCCCCTCATATGCGTATAGAAGAAAAATGGCCAGTACGGTAGCCATGAAAATTATTGCCGGTCGTAAAATTCTTTTTATTTTAAAACCTCACCACCACTGTCCTGTTAAAGCACTTGCAAGGTATAATTCTTCCAGGCCGTCAATATTCCAGCATGTAGCGGGAAAAGTTCAGCGCCTCACGGGCATCGGAGTCCAGCTGATCCTGGCTTGCCCCACGGCTGATGTCACGCCATACTTTTATATCGCTTCCCACCTTGCCGCCCATCCTGACAAAGGGCTCCATTACCACACCGCCGTTATAGCCTATGTCCCGTAATGCTTCGCCGATTTCCCTCCATGGCGTCCTGCCCTTGCCGGGGACTTTGCGGTTGCACTCTCCGGTGTGGAAATGGCCGAGATGATTCCCTGCCGTCCGGATTGCGCCCCCTATGCTGTCTTCTTCGATATTCATGTGGAAGGTATCCAGCATGACCTTGACGTTTGGATGGCCCACCTGCTTAACAAATTCCACTCCTTCTTCAGCGGTATTGAGCAGATGATTTTCAAACCGGTTCAACACCTCCAGGCAAAATTTGACCCCACAGTCTTCAGCCACTTTCGAAATTTCACGAACGCTTTCCACGCTGCGCTCCCAATCTCCTTTTTTATCCACCGGCTGGGAATAATCCACCGGCCAGTATGAATACAGGGCTCCGCCAATGGTATGGATGTCAAGCTTGTACAGGCGTTTCAGCAGGTCGGTGAAAAAGGCCTTTGCATTGGCCCGTACCGCAGGGTCCGGGGAAGAAAGGTTTTGCCCTGCATTTGGTCCGTGGCCGGCCGTAAGGAGGATACCGCTGTCAGCTGCGCAGGCCTTTAATTCGGCAAGCTGACTGTCACTGTAATTGGGCAGCGGGGAGGCCGCGATCTCCAGAATGTCAAAGCCCAGGGCGGCGGCTTTTTTAATATAGTACCTGTAGTCCGCCTCCCATTCCTGCTCCCAGTATGCATAATAAATCCCATGTTTCATCTTCGCGTTCCATCCTTTCGCCTTGTTCAAAATACTTTACGGTATGCTGATGACCTTGCACCTTTTCCTGTACGCTTCATTGACAAAAACCTTGTTTATTTCCCCTCCTCGCGTCATTTCAATATCCTTCTTCCTTTTTATCCCAAAATATTTTCGGCAAAAAAATTTGCCGGAAAATTAGATTTTTTAAGGGCAATAACATATTATTGTAAATCCCTGCTTTTGTGATATTATCAATAGTATAACACAAACAAACAATCGACAGAGGGCAAATTATGAAATTTCATTATGTAAATAACTTATTGAAAATGGAAGGCATCGAAGGGGATCATACCATATCGGATATAGATATTTATATTGGGAATGGAATCGTAGATAAGGCTGCGTCTTACATCCTGAAAAGGAATCTTGGCAGCAGCTGCCTGATCGTCGCCGATAAAAACACCTATGCGGCGGCAGGCAAAAAGCTGGTCGAAAACCTGGAGAATAACGGTTTCAAGGTCCGTATCTGCATTCTGGACAGGGGCGATATAAGAGTCGAAGCGGATGAAATGTCCGTGGGAGATGTTTTGATGGCATACGATCCCGAACCGGATTTTCTTATTGCCTGCGGCTCAGGTGTCATCAATGACGTCGTCCGGTTTGTAGCTCACTCCACAGGAAAGCCTTTTGTCAGCGTCGGTACGGCTGCATCCATGGACGGCTACATCTCGGTAATCGCTCCCATGATCTATCATGAAAAGAAAGTTCACAGGCATGGGGCAGCGCCCAAGGTTTTGATTCTCGATACGCATATTCTCAAAAACGCTCCCTATGAAATGATCATTGCCGGCTTTGGAGACGTTCTCGGAAAATATATAGCCAAAGCGGACTGGCTGCTGTCCGGCATTATAAACGGCGAAAAGGTTGATGCTGACGCCATAAAGCTGATTACCCTGGCGCTGGACAATCTGATTGCCAACATCGATGAAGTCAAAAACCTGACGGACAAAGGCCTGACAGCCATCATCGAAGGGCTTATTCTTGCAGGCATAACCATTTTTACCACCGGCCAAACCAGGGCTGTCGCTTCCATCGAGCACAACCAGGGCCATATCTGGGAAACCAGGATGCTGGAAGCGCATAAGCCTTATGCGCTGCATGGGATATCCGTCGGCTGTTCCACCGGCTATTACCTGCGGATGTACGATTATTTTAAAGCACTGGACCTCACTACCCTGGACAGAGAGGCAGCCAGGAAGAATATCCTGGATTACGAAGGAATAAGGGCTTCCGCATTAAACTGCTTCGGCAGGGACTTCCTTGAAGTCGTTGAAGCCGAAAACCCCGTATTCCGGTTATCCGAAAAGGAATTCAGCAGGCAGTATGACGCACTTCTGGATAACTGGGACAATATCCTTCAAATGCTGGATTTCCTGCCTGACTGGAATACATACAGGAGTATATATAAAAGGCTGGGGTACACGATCTTTGCGGAGGAAATAGGCATTCCGACTGACCTGCTTAAATACACAGTGGGATATTCTAATTATTATAGGGATCGGTACTCCGTGGTAGACGCCATGAATATAGTGGGGGTAACAAAAAAAGTTGCGGAGCAGACCCTGGCTGACTATCAAAATGTCAAAAGTCAAAAATGACCTGCCCTTCTTTTTGCAGGAGCGGCTATCGGCCGCAAGGTATCAATGTAGGGGCGGTCATCAGCCGTCCGCCGATCAAATACAGGACATAGAGTATTTGTCACCATGGATTGTATTCATGTGGGCACGCAATGCACGCCCCTACAGAACACTTTGGCCATAAAAATCTACAGCGTCACCGTAAATTTCATTAACTTCTTATCCGGCAAATCGTCCGGCTGCAAATCCGTACGGATGAATACTGCTGCTATATATCAGTAGTTCCCCGAAGAAGCAGCCGCCCGTTTTTTGACTATTTCCACGGAAGCGCTTGCCCCTACCCGGCTGGCTCCGGCTTCGATCATTTTCATTGCCGTTTCGTAATCCCGTATCCCACCGGATGCCTTAACGCCCATTTCCGGACCTACTGTCCGCCTCATCAGCTGAATGTCCTCAACGGTTGCGCCCCCGGCACTGAAGCCGGTGGATGTTTTAACAAAATCAGCGCCAGCTGCCTTGGCCAGCATGCAGGCCGTTACCTTTTGTTCTTCCGTCAGAAGGCAGGTTTCGATAATGACCTTGACAACAGCCCTTTCTTTTGCCGCTGCCACCACTGCTTCGATGTCATTTTTCACCGCGTCCGGGTCCCCTGACTTTAGCGCCCCGACATTGATCACCATATCAATCTCGGCAGCGCCGTTTTCAATTGCTTCTTCGGCTTCGCTTACCTTTGCCTTTGTTGCCGCGGCGCCAAGGGGGAAGCCAATAACGCTGCATGCCTTCACTCCGCTTCCGCGGAGGGCTTCCGCCACCAAAGGGATATAGCTGGAATTCACGCATACCGAGGCAAATTTATATTTCAGGGCTTCCCGGCAGACCTTTTTTACCTGTTCCGCAGTGGCATCGGGCTTCAGCAATGTATGGTCTATCATGGCCGCAAGGTTAACCGCTTCCGTAGTTTTTCCTTTTATTTTTTCTGTTTCCATAAGCTTCACCTTCCTTTGCTACATGCATAGTATACCAAAGCCGCTGTCAAATGCAACTACTCCTATGTATTTAGCGTTTTAAAATATGGGACATAAACCTGTAGGGGCGGCCATTGGCCGTCCTCCCGTGACAGTAAGCACAATCCATGGGATAGTGAACGGTTAGACAGTCAAGAACCGCCCCTCCGTTCATGGAGTTGCGTTATCACAGACAGTTTTCTACGGATGCGCAATGCGCGCCCCCAGAGGACAGGTCAGGGGCACTTTTGTCATTAAAATTTATTAGTATCTATCTTCTGTTCCGTTGTGTCACGGGTATCCGTTAGCATCCGCCCAGTGACCATCAGTCCATTTCTTCAGGCAGGGTTCGCTGTAAAATATCCAGCAGTTCCTCCGTATTACTGCTGAAGTTGAAAAACAAAGGCCTGTCCTGGCGGTCCAGCACCACCAGATATGGGCTTTCCTCCTCTGCAAAGATAACAAAGGCTTCATCCACGGTATTTATGCCGTAGCCCTCCAGCCATTGGTTCCGCACTGTCAAAGGAGGCTCCACAGGCACCCGGATTATATATCCTTTCGCAGGAAAGGCATTAACTTTTACATACATCCCTGTAATACTTTCAAGAGCTGCTTCAGCTTCCCCTTTAATCGCCTGATTTATTAGAATCCTTTTTATTACCCGGCCTTCGGATACATCGAATATCTCAACATCCTTCCTGGAACTGTCCGAAAGGTATGCCGCCATGTTATCAAGCCGGTTCCCGGGTATGTAATAAAAAAGGCAAAAGCCGAGAAAAGCCGCTGCAAGAATTGCAATCGCCACTTTCGCCGATCTCCTGCCTATTCTGATGATAATCATGATGAACCACCCATGACTACTTTATGAAAAGGAATGGCATTTAATACCGTCTAGAATAATCCGGTATCTTGAAATTCAAGTTTTATGTACTTCAGAACAATCAATATAAATATAACACAATAATTGAATCGTTGGATCAAAGGTCAAGCAGGTATATCGTTCATACCTGTTTGACCCTTAATCGCAAATCCTGTAGAGTAATATTAAATACAAGGTTTATGCCGTCTTTTCCATCTGCAGTGAATTTATTATCTTTGTTGTCAGTCCCGTCAGGTTGAAGCACTCAACATATCTGGCTATGGATTTCTTAATCCTGTCAATAACAATATTGTAAGGTTCCAGCCCAATATTCTCAAGATTATCGCACATCACTTTCATCTCAGCTTTTACTTCAGGAACTTCAAAAGTATAATGACCTGAAGCATCAGTAATCAGCCTTACCAGACCCTCATCCTTCATAACATCCTCCACGGACAGTCTACCGGTTTCACCGACCATCCACTTTCTCCAACGCTGGCTCTCTATTGCGGCCCTTTGAATTATTTTTACAAAATCGGACTTGTTCTTGAGCATTCCTCTAGTGAATGCATCCTGCTCTATATCAGCTAGCAGCAGATAGGCTCCTGTCTCAACCACGCCGAATTCTGGAGCGACATTTGCAGCGGTAATACTGAGAATCGGATGGGTGTACAGAATGAAATCGGACAGGTAGTCGCCGTTATGCTCCTTCAATCCCACGCCGAATTTTCTTGCCTCTGCCGAGAGCCTCCTGGCAGTACTCGCATCAAAGCGCCCCACATTTTCGGTAAGCCTTGTCAGTGTCCCAGTCTGTCCGACGATAAAATTCGGAAGAGGCAGCTTTTTTGCCGTAAGCTTTGATGTCAGTTCCCTTATAAACTCACCGTAAGCATCTTCCGATGTCAGTCCGCCATTTGTTTCCTCAGTCCCGACTTCATAAGCTACAGGAGGCATGTTTCTGGCAATTCTTTCAGCTTCCACATACTCGATTAATTCCACCGTCCTGTTGATCACCAACTCCATGGGGACAATGCCCTTGATATGAGGATCCTTGGTGGGGTCGATATGGAGCAGGTCGAATCCGGCGAGTAAATCCATAAGATAAGACTGTTTTCCCAGCTCCATGGCTGCATCTTCCGGCAGCTTCGAATTCCTTTCATTATCCCGCTGCCAGGGACCGCCGTGATCGCGGCATATATGATAAATCCCTTTAAAATCAACTTCACCGGCGATTTCTCCAATTGCTTTCACAAAATCTGTCTGATCCCAATTGCACACATAGCCGCCTCCCAGTTCTCTCGCGTCTACCTGGTTCCTGCTGGCAATGAACATCAGGGGAAAGTCCTTTTCCTTTGCCAGTATAAAGGATGCTTCTATTACAGGTTTGGACATGGGGCCTATCCCCAGAAGCGTACATTTCAGTCCTTCGGTTTCCTCAAGCTTGAATATGGCCTTCATCATTTCCGAAACAGTAATTCTGTTCATTTCCTACACCTCACTATTCTGCATATAATTTTGATAAGCGACCTTTCCCACAAAGCCCATCCGCAGCCAGGCTGCTATTTCCATGAGTTCCTGCGCATGATCACCTTTTACAATAGGATAATGGTGCTGGAACCTCTGTACGAGGACGGTATTGACAAAATCCCTGACCGAAATGTCCTCCCTGTTGATCTTGAGCTTGCCCATCCAGCCCCTGCTGCCGAAAAAGCTCTTCTTTTCATAATCTATGAAGTCGCCCTCTGCAAGGAAGAATTTGTCGCACTCTCCGGTAATACGTGCAACGGTCACATGCCCTGGCATGAAAACCATATCCCTGACTATACCGCAACAATTGAGATCTTTCCCTTTTTCATGGGGCAGTCCATGGTAGTTGACTCCCAGTGTAAAGCCCCTCTCACCTGCATAGTGTCTAGAAGCAGGCCCACAGTGCCACATGAGAATGGTTTCATCCTCTTCGTCAAAGTCGGAGAAATCCATCAGCATGGTTTCGTCCCCGGACAGGTATTTAAGGATGAGCATGCTTACGGCACTGGGCAGATCGCCTTCACAGGCGGCAACAATACCATCGTCATTGAGCTTTGCCACTACAGAACACACGCTGTACCTGAAATCCTGCTGGAATTTAGGCCAACAGCTTATGGCCAGACCATCATAGCCGTATTCAGCCAAAAAATCCTTGTAGGCTCTGTAAACACGGGCATTGGTCTCCAGTAGAGGCTGCGCCTTAGGATGCACTCCATTCGACTCTCCAACCATTTCTTCCATAATCATTGCTACATCCCGGGTCTTATAACTTAGCGCCCTGTCTTTGATTTCCGAAAATTCATGAAGCCTGCATATTTTGAGGCCGTCAAATCTTTTCAGGATGCTTCTTTCATCAAAATACAGGTCATTGAATCCTGGAGCCACTCCTCCGATCAACGCAACACTGGAATTGCGGATATTTTTGATAGCCGTTAAAGTCCTTACAGTGATTTCAAACCTCCGATCGAAGAGTTCATGCCCAACATTCCCGTAAAACCATTTGAAGGGAATATTATACTCCTTCAGGTAATGTCCTATAATACTTGCATACATATTGACGCTGCAGAAGGAATTTAGGGGAACCGCGCCTTCCTGCGCTCCTTCCGGAACAGCCCACAGCCCTAGGTACGCATTTTTCACCTTAGCCAGCACCGGAGCAATAAAGCCTCCGGAAAAGCTTGTGCATTGGACCAGAAGGAAATCTACATTGTTTTCTTCTACTGCTTTTACGGCTTTTTCTGCATCCTTTCCGCCAATTACAGTATCGTTATAAACATAAAGATCGAATCCAAGCCTTTTGGAAAGCTCCTTGAGTTCTTCAACCGACCTGCCGAACTGGCCTTCCTTATCGCCGGGAAAGCTCAACTGGCTGGTCCCGATCAAACCCACCTTGAATTTTTTCATTGAAACTCCGCCTTTCATCACATTATGATATCTTTAACTGAAGAAATTCTGTTTCTTGAAGTCCCTGTTCTTTCAATACAATCATAGCAGCCCCCAGCACACCGACATCGTCTCCCAGCTGTGCCGGAACGATTACCATATTATCTGAAATAAGCTTGTATGTTTGTTTTTTTATCATATTTACCATTGGCTTGTAAAAAAGCTCCCATGCCTTAGATACACCTCCGCCTATGACAACAATGTCAGGATCGGCAAGCTGCATCAATATCGATATCCCATGTCCAAGCTTGTTGCCTGCCAGATTCCAGATGCCTTTTGCGTATTCGTCGCCTTCATACGCAGCTTTTTCCACTGCGATACAATCGATATTGTTGGCGTCATTTCCTGCAAAATCGAGAACTTTTGATCTGGTATTTCCGGATATGTTTTCTCTGGCAATCTGGGCTATTGCAGTACCTGAAGCATAAGCCTGCAAACAACCCCTATTCCCGCACGAACATTTTCTCCCTTCGTATTCGATGCATATATGGCCGAATTCGCCTGCAGCGTCATGCTTGCCATGGTAAATTTTCCTGTCGATAATGATACCACTTCCTATACTGGTACTGACAGTTATGTAAATAAGGTTGTCATACCCTCTTCCCACACCAAGCCACTTTTCTCCATATGCAGCAGCATTGCAGTCGTTTTCAAGATAAACGGGTACTTTGAATTCATCCTGCATCAGTTGCCTGATAGGAACGTTGTTCCATCCGAGAGAAGCTACATAGATCACAACTCCCCTGGAAACACTCAAAGGTCCCGGTGAACTTATACCGATACCGGATATCCTGCTTAATGGAATTCCTGATAATTCGGCCACCTGGTATATGGATTCCTTTATCCTTTGCAGCACTCTTTGCTCTCCTTCTGCCGAACCTGTTTCTGTTTTGACTCTGGACAGAATGCTGCACCGCGAATCGCAAAGGATTGTGGCGATTTTCGTCCCCCCAAGGTCCACTCCTATAACATACTTTTCACTCACATTTTCACCCCTTTCCCTATTGGGTAGATATTCAGCGAAGTATTTACCATATATTTATCAATTTATGATATAATTTCCGCTGGCAATTCATTTCGTTTACATTTATCATTTACACCGTGACATTATATCACGATATGATATAATGTCACGCACAACAGTAATTTACAAAAAAGCTTATCATCCTCAACATCTGAAGCATCATTTTTTATGAAAACTATTCTACACTCCCTTATATGATCTGGAAGCTATTTTTTGCCTGTAATAAATTAACATAAGGCTCAATTCAGATTTCGATATCTAAAGTGTTTTTCAATCTCTCCTTTCAAAACTCCGAATAGGATACGGCCATAAAGCTAATTATTCAACCTTTTTTGATTTTATTCCATTTGGTATTCTGTGCTTTAAGTCTATGCCACAAGCTCCAATTTCCACATAAACTTCCTTTCCCTCGCTGCGATAAAGGCTTCTAAATTTTGGATCAAACAACTTGAAATATCGGCAAAAAACAGCACTTCTAAAGACAACGTCGGCTGACAGTGGGGAGGCCATAGAACCCTTGCTAGAAAAATACCTTTTGATAGCCCTGATACTCTCCTCCTGGAGTATCGGGGTTATCCATTAAATTTATATGTTTTGATGCCAATTTAACCCATTATGTTTCAGGTTCCAACAGGACGTAACCAAACTGCATTTTTGCATGTGTAGACGTATAATCTACATTGTTGATGGCGAACAGGATTTTCCCAGTACTGGAAAACGCAAAGCTGTTGCTGTACCCAAAATTACTTGTTGTATAGGGAAGGGGATGATCTACTGTAGTCCATGTGCTTCCGTAATCATAACTGATGAAATAATCAGTTCCGGTAGAACTGGTGCCGCTCCTCATGAATTTACCGCTGACAATTAAAGTCCCTTTGCTGCCGTTAACCGGCGTCCACCCACAGAACGGAGATGAACCTAACGTTTTATCTCCGGATTGTATAACCATTCCTGTGCTTGATACGTCCCCCCAATTTAAACCGTCTGAAGATTTCTTATAACAGACCGGATTTCCGGATTGTCCGACCAATTCGAATGTCATAAAGTAATCTCCATCTCCGAGCTTGGTGACAACAGGCATGCCAGGACGGTCTGATTGAGTATTGGACGCTACAATCTCCGTTGAGGAGTTCCATGAAGTCCCGTTTGACGAAGTTCTAAAGCAGATTTTCTGCGAGTGGTTAGCCGATTCGGTTTCATCTGAAAAATAGCAAACTAAATCTCCGTTTTCGTTAACTAAAAGGAATGGTTCCCAAACACCTGAGTTTATTCCTCCCCCAGTTACAATGGTTGAGACGAATGACCAATTCTGGCCCATATCGGTGCTTTTGTATAATTGGATCATTGACGTGGTCGAATGTAGGGAATCGACAGAACATGCGGCGCAAAGTAATGTACCCGCAGACATATCACCTATGGCTTGAGGCAATTCAAACAATATCGGCTGCCATTCCGCTTGAACCCCCTGGGTTTGATCTGTAATTTCCCCCACCATCTCCCATGACGCTCCATTGTCATCGCTCATATAAATCGGATAGCCAACATTGCCTCCCAATCCAGAATTAAACCGTTCAAAGGTTGCAAGAAGAGTGCCGTTTGTTTCGGATGTACCGTGTTGTATTTGCAAAATTCTGCCATAATCATGACCCGGCACCCACCAGTTTGTATTCGCATATGTTATATCTGTTTTATACAGCACATTGAGCGGCTTCGTTGTGAACGATTGATTGTAAATGTAAAGGTTGTCCACGGCATAAACATGACCCCACGCCGAATATCCGCCGCATCCCGCCGCATTGACAAGTTTAGAACCTGTAAAAGTATAGGTTGGGGTAACAGGTAATCCGTCAGATTTTTTTGCAAAATAAATATTGACTGTCTCTGAACTACCACTGATGACACGCTCAGCCCTAATGACATAATCGGTATCT
>JAFABI010000044.1 GCA_023426125.1 Bacillota bacterium | reverse complement strand
ATGATGATCGCCCTTGCTTGCCATATCCTGCGCTGTTTTTCGTCCCGTCCGCGACGGCTTACTTACTATAACATCCGGCCGACTGATTTTTCAACCGCCGCAAGGTAGCATTTATTAGTATGGATTCGATTTATGCCTGTTATACTTCATTATGCTCTTTTTTATTAGTTCATTATCCTGATAGCGCAAGATATCTACAAAAAAAGAGGCTGTCTCAAGCGTATTGCCCAATGTGCAATCCCTACAAATCCAGCCGGCATATACTGATATCCCCGCTCTGTAGGGGCGCACATTGCGCGTCCGTGACTTACTTGAGACAGTCCCTTTTTGATTCGATTACTGCAACGCAGGCTATATGAAAGTCCATGCTTTACTGCTTTGCCCGCATTTTAGCCTCCGTACTACTCCTTGATGATTGCCTGAAGCGCGCCCGCCCTGTTTTTACAGGTGAAACGTTTGTACTTCGCCTCTACTGTTACAAAAGATATGCGTCGGCAGGCAACTTCATTATTCCTCGCTCTCTTCCTCTGTATCCTGTTCCTGGCCTTGTCCTTCATCGACTTCGATCCTTGCTATGCTTACCACCTTGTTTCCACCGGATGTACGCATGAGCGTCACGCCCTGGGTTGCGCGGCCAAGTATGCTGATACCGCTGACTTCCATCCTTATAATGGTGCCGTCAGAGCTGATAAGCATCAACTCGTCGGTTTCATGAACAAGCTTCACTCCTACTACCATGCCTGTCTTTTCAGTAACCCTGTACGTAAGAATTCCTTTCCCGGCCCTGGACTGAACCTTGTATTCATCCAGTTCGGTACGCTTGCCGAAGCCGTTTTCCGTCACAACCAGGAGTGTTGCATCGGGAATGGAAGCTCCCATTCCTACAACATAATCACCTTCTTCAAGGCTGATTCCTCTGACACCCTGGGATACTCTTCCCAGCGGCCGCACGTCGTCTTCGCTGAAACGGATGGACATACCGTTTCTGGTTACAAGAATGATATCCTTTGTTCCGTCGGTAAGTCTTACCTCGATCAGCTCATCATTCTCCCTGAGCGTTACTGCCGCAAGTCCACCCTTGCGTATGCTGTCATACTCCATCAGGTCCGTTTTCTTAACATGGCCGTTTTTCGTGGCCATAATCAGATAGCTTCCTTCATTATAATTCTCAACAGGAATGACTGCAGTGATTTTTTCATCACCGTCCAGTTCCAAAAGGTTGACGATGGCTGTGCCTTTTGCCTGCCGGCCGGCTTCAGGGATCTGGTATGCCTTAAGCCGGTATACCCGTCCCTTGTTGGTGAAGAACATAATATAGTTGTGCGTGGAGGTTATAAACAGCTTTTCCACAAAGTCCTCTTCCCTGGTGCTTAAGCCTACTATCCCCTTTCCTCCTCTTTTCTGGCTCTTGTAAGTATCTGCCGGCAGACGCTTTACGTAGCCGAAGTGGGTCAGGGTGATTACACTTTCTTCTTCCTGGATGAGATCCTCAATATCGATCTCACTATCATCCGTTGTTATTTCGGTTCTTCTGTCGTCGCCGAATTTATTTCTTATGACGGTCAATTCATCCTTGATGATTTGCAGCAGCAATACTTCATCCGCCAGGACAGCCCTATAGTACTGGATTTTCTCCTGTACTTCCCTGTATCTGTTTTCCAGCTTCTCTCTTTCCAGACCTGTCAGCCTTCCCAGACGCATGTCCACAATCGCCTGGGCCTGCTTTTCACTCAGATTGAATGCCTCCATCAAGCCTTGCTTTGCACTGGCCTCTGTTTTTGAGGTCCTGATAATCCGGATCACTTCATCAAGATTATCGATTGCAATTCGCAAGCCTTCCAGAATATGCGCCTCTGCTTCGGCCTTTTCCAGCTCAAATTTCGTACGCCTTGTGACGACTTCTTTCTGATGCTTTATGTAATAGTCCAGCGCCTGCCTCATATTGATGATTCTTGGCTCAAACTTCCCTTCATCTGTCATTACAAGGGCAAGCATATTGACACTGAACGCGTCCTGAAGCTGAGTGTGCTTGTACAACTGATTCAATACAACGCTGGCATTGGCGTCACGCTTTAAGGATATGACGATCCTTACCGCTTCATTTCGATCGGATTCATCATTGATATCGGAAATTCCGTCAAGTCTCTTTTCCTTAACCAAATCCGCTATTTTCTCAATAAGCCTGGCTTTGTTTACCTGATAAGGGAGGTCCTTTACGATAATCCGCTGGCGGTTGTTGCTTACCTGCTCGATTTCAGCCTTCGCTCTTACAACGATGCGTCCCCGTCCGGTGCGGCAGTAATCCCTTATCCCCTGCCTCCCGATAATTGTTCCTGCCGTGGGGAAATCAGGCCCCTTGATAATTTTAGCCAGTTCTTCAACAGGCAGTTCCGGGTTTTCAATAAGCGCAATGATGCCGTCGATAACCTCTACGAGATTATGAGGAGGAATGTTCGTCGCCATTCCCACGGCGATTCCCGACGATCCGTTGACCAGCAGGTTGGGGAATCTGGACGGCAAAACCACCGGCTCCATCTCATGCTCGTCAAAATTGGGCTTGAAATCAACAGTATCTTTATTTATATCCGCCAGCATTTCCATTGCGATCTTGGAAAGCCTTGCTTCGGTGTACCTCATGGCCGCAGGAGAGTCGCCGTCGCGGGATCCGAAATTGCCATGCCCGTCGACCAGCACATACCTCAATGAAAAATCCTGAGCCATACGTACCATGCTCTCATAAACAGCCAGGTCACCATGGGGATGGTATTTACCCAGCACATCACCGACCGTCGTTGCACATTTCCTGTATGGCTTGTCTGCGGTAAATCCCTGCGAATACATTGAATAAAGAATCCTTCGGTGGACGGGCTTCAACCCATCCCTGACGTCCGGAAGCGCACGGTCTACGATAACGCTCATGGCGTAATCAATAAAGGATTTCTTCATTTCCGACTCAATATCCACCGGTATCACACGTTGAACATTTGTATTATCCGATTCAGCCATTAAATTACCTCTTTCTAATTACTATAAGCGATTCTGCATTTATGGAGGATGTCCATTATCTTCTATCTATTTTAATAAACTTTTATAAACCTGTCTACTTTTTTAATTATTAACTTTATTCCAGGAAATATGATAAAAAAGAAACGGTTTTTGCCGTTTCTTTTTTAGGATTCCCTTTTTATTTGTGAAATTCCCATGGCGCAGGGGCTTCTCGGAATAACAGAGAAAGCATCGAAGAATATATGAACCGCTAGTTTTTGGGGATCCTGATGATAAACTCCACATACTCGCCCCTGTCCAGCTGGGCTGCCTTGGCATTGACCCCTGACTTTTTCATCAGGTCGATGGCCTGGCGTATGGTATTTATAAAAATCCTTATATCCTTGATTGCCCGGGTGAATTTCTTCTCCGGCGCCTTTTCTTTTTCCTTTTCCTGGCGGGTATACTTTTCAATCGCTCTTTCCACCAGTTCCTCCGTCTTCTTGACATTCAGCCCCTTTTCGCATACAAGCTTGAGGACCTTCAGCTGCAGCTGTTCGTCATGCAGCTTGAGAAGCGCTCTTGCATGCCTTTCCGTAAGGTTGTTGTCGGAAAGTATTTTCTTTACCATGGGCGGCAGTCTTAAAAGCCTGATCTTGTTCGCGATGGTGGACTGGCTCTTGCTTATCTTCTGGGCCAGCTCCTCCTGTGTGAAGCCATGGTCGTTGATAAGGTTATTATAGCCTTCCGCCTCTTCCAGATAACTAAGATCTTCTCTCTGCAGATTTTCAATCAAAGCCAAAACAGCAGAATCATTATCATTTACATTTACGATAATGGAGGGAATCTCCTTCAGGCCCGCCATGATTGCGGCCCGAAGCCTTCTTTCTCCCGCGACGAGTTCATAATGGTTGGTAGAGATTTTCCTGACATTGATGGGCTGAATAACACCGTATTGCTTGATGGATTCGCACAACTCTTCCAGAGCGGCCTTACTGAATTGCTTCCTGGGTTGATAGGGATTGGGCCTGACCGTATCGATATTCAAATAGGTAATATTCTTGGGCTCATCCTTCTTTTCCAGTTTTGTAATTTGGAGTTTGTTTTCCAGCATGCGGCACCTTCCTTTTTATCCGAGGCAAAAATTTGTACAAAACCTTCTGTACATATACACAGGCCTCTTTTGTTGGTTTACATTATTTCCCAAATTGTAGGATGTGGAAATATATTCGCCGCAGATTTTTATATTTCCTTTTTTTTATGCCTGGAATCGTTCGTGTAATTCTTGTATAATAATTCAATAACCATCCTATATCAACGGCTCTTTTAAAGGTTTACCCGCTTTTCTAGGGTATTTTGTCGGAGTGTGTCGATATTTTTTTACGAGGATAAGATTTCTTTTAATATCACTGAAGGGTAAAGTCATCTCCCTGATTTCTTCAATTTTTCCTCCAAGTATTTCCAGGGCCTTTCGGGAGCTTTCCACTTCCTCCGTACTGCTGCCCTTCATGGCAAGGAATATCCCTCCGGTTTTTACAAAGGGCAGGCAATATTCAAGCAGCACAGGAAGCGCCGCTACTGCTCTTGCAGTAGAAACGTCAAATTGCTCCCTGTAGCCGGGCTGCACTCCGAAATCCTCTGCCCGCCCGTGTACTGCTTTAATTCTATCCAGCGCCAACTCATTGATTACAGTATCGAGAAAGCCCACCCTTTTCGCCAGCGAGTCCAGCAAAACCACCTCTAAAGTGTCAACCATCACTTTAACGGGCAGCCCGGGAAAGCCGGCGCCTGTTCCCACATCGATCAGCCTTGTGTCCGGCTGCTTTAAATAGGGCAAAATACTGAAAGAGTCTATAAAATGCTTGACGATGATATCTTTTTCATCCTCGATTGCAGTAAGGTTAATTTTTTGGTTCCATTCCATCAACAGAGCCTTATAGTGAAAGAGCTTTTGAAGCTTTTCATCATCCAGTGCCGCAGAAAAAGCTGCAGCACCTTCCTTAAGCATCTTGTCGGGCGACGTCAAATCATTCTGGCTCATCTTCCGTTCTCCTTCCTGTTTGTACTCTCTTAAGCACGGTCACCAGGATCTATCGTATAAGGACGGCCATTGGCCGTCCTTACTGGAGCTTACTTTTGAAAGCTCCCTCTCCTTTGATTTGTTCCAGATAAATAAGCAGCACTGAAATATCTGCAGGAGATACTCCCGAAATCCTGGAAGCCTGTCCGACGGAATCAGGCCTGACTTTTTGCAGCTTCTGCCTGGCTTCCAGCCTGAGGCCGTGGATGCCGCTGTAATCTATTTCCGGCGGTATTTTCCGGTTTTCCAGCTTTCTGAATTGCTCTACCTGCAGCAGCTGTCTTTTTATATATCCCTCATACTTTACGGCGATTTCTACCTGCTCAGCAATGGCATGCACCAGGGTAAACGGCCCTGCCCTCTGCACCACAGGTATATTTGCATCCGGAGGAACCGGTCCTTTTTGCAAATAGGCCGGCCTTTCTTTGTCGATGGCTTCCAGAGCTTCATAAGTAACCTCGGGCCGCCTGAGCAGTTCGCCAAGGCTCACTCCATTATTTACCGGTGTGCTGCTCCTGCTTTCAAGAAAATTATTTACTTCGGCAGTCGGTGCAACAAAGGTTTTCTCCAGGCGCCGTATTTCAGTCTCTATTTTTTCTTTTTTCTCAAGGAACCGTTTATATCTGTCGTCACTGATCAGGCCGACATCATGGCCTTTTGACGTAAGCCTGAGATCGGCGTTATCCTGCCTCAGCAAAAGACGGTATTCCGCTCTTGACGTCATCACCCTATACGGCTCGGCGGTTCCTTTTGTCACAAGGTCATCGATCAGGACGCCAATATATGCTTCCGACCTATCCAGAATGAGCGGTTGTTTGTTCTTAATGGAAAGAGCGGCATTGATGCCTGCGATCACCCCTTGCGCGGCGGCCTCTTCATAGCCTGAGCTACCGTTAATCTGTCCCGCCGAAAAAAGTCCTGCGATGCCTTTGAATTCAAGACTAAGATTCAACTGGGTGGGATTGATGCAATCGTATTCGATGGCATAGGCACTACGCATGATCTGCGCATTTTCCAGTCCCGGCAGGGTATGCACCATTTGCTCCTGGACATCCTCGGGGAGACTGCTTGACATACCCTGCAGATACATCTCCTGCGTACCGAGCCCCATTGGCTCCACAAACACCTGATGGCTTTCCCTTTCTGCAAACCTGACCACTTTGTCTTCTATGGATGGACAATACCTGGGCCCTACGCCTTCAATCACACCTCCGAAAAGGGGTGATCTGTGCAGATTGTCCTTAATAACCCGGTGTGTTTCCTTGTTTGTATAGGTAAGCCAGCAGGAAACCTGTTCCTTTTCAAGGCTTTCATTCTCAAAGGAAAACGGGACAATCGCGTCGTCCCCCGGCTGTTCGGTCATTTTGGAAAAATCGAGGCTCCTTCGGTTGATTCTGGCCGGTGTTCCGGTTTTAAAGCGCATCAGTTCTATCCCGGCCTCCAGCAAGCTTGCAGACAGCCTCCCTGCCGGGAACAGCCCGTCCGGCCCGCCGTTGTAGCTGACATCACCAATGATAATTTTTCCTTTAAGATAGGTTCCGGTTGTCAATATTACGGCCTTGCATTTATAGATCGCCCCGGTATGGGTCTTTACTCCCGCTGCCTTTTTTTTATCCTCCATAAGGAGTTCGATGACCTCTGCCTGCTTTATATCAAGGTTCTCCTGCATCTCCAGCGTATTTTTCATTTCCATCTGGTATCTCCGTCTGTCCACCTGGGCTCTCAGAGAAAAGACGGCAGGCCCTTTGGCGGAGTTCAAGATTTTGGACTGGATAAAGGTTTTGTCGGTGCATTTTCCCATTTCCCCGCCCAGAGCGTCCAATTCTCTTACAAGATGACCCTTGGCAGTACCGCCTACGCTGGGATTGCATGGCATGTTGGCAATACTGTCCAGGTTGATGGCAAACACGATGGTCCGGCATCCAAGCCTTGCGCCCGCGAGAGCGGCTTCACAGCCTGCATGTCCGGCGCCGACCACGGCTATATCATATTCTCCTGCGAAATAATCCATATCTCCTCCTGCTTTCAATCCTGTCAGATATTGTAACTTCTTATGGCTAAAGTGTTCTGTTGGGGTGCACATCGCGTGCCTCACAAATAGAATCTATGGTAACAAATACCGGACGGCCAATGGCCGCCACTACAGATTTATATTCCATAATTTTTTTTACAGTGCCAAACATCCCCTATTACTTCCCAAGGCAGAAACGGCTGAAAATTTCGTGCACTACATCCTCGCTTACCGATTCTCCGGTAATCTGGCCCAGGTATTCGGCGGCATCTTTTATATCGATGGTGATCATATCCAGCGGCAAGCTTCCTTCATACGCTTTACCGGCTTCCCTTAAACTACCGATGGCCATGTCCAGCAGGTTTTTATGCCGGATGCCGGTAACAAGGACTTCGTTATTGACGGCTACATTTCCTTTTATAAACAGTTCTTTTATACCTGCTTCCAGTTCTTCAAGACCTTTTCCGTAAACCATGGAAGTCCTGATAATCTTTGTATCCCGGAAAACTTCTTTTAAGGCAAGGGGACTATTCTCCTGTCTTAAACCTCCCTGGCCTTCCAATAGGTAGTCTTCCATGGCGGAAACCGTTTTTTCATCGGCCATATCGGTTTTGTTGATGATACAAATCATTTTTTTGCCCGATAATTTCCTCAGAATCCCCTTATCATCTTCATCAAAGCCCCGCGACCCATCCAACATGAGAATGATCAGGTCGGCGGCCTCTATTGCTCCTTCGGCTTTTTCCACTCCGATTTTCTCTATGGGATCGGCTGTCTCTCTTATGCCTGCGGTATCCGAAAGCTTTACGGGGATTCCTCCCATACTTATGTATTCTTCAATAATATCCCTTGTGGTTCCCGGGATGTCGGTAACGATCGCCTTGTTCTTTCCGGCCAGCGCATTCAGAAGTGAGGATTTGCCTACGTTGGGTTTCCCGGCAATGACCACCCTTATACCTTCCCGGAGAATTTTTCCTTTATCAAAGCTTTCTGCAATACCAGCCAGATCTTCCATAATATTCAGAATGCTTTCATATACCGCCCGCCCGGTAATTTCCTCAACATCATGCTCGGGATAATCCACAGTAACCTCGATGTGTGCCAAAAGTCCTATCAGCTTGCTCCTGCTGTTTTTGATTTTTTCGGAGAGCCTTCCCTCCAGCTGTACTGCGGCAGCCCTTGAACCTTCCGCTGTCTTTGCGTTGATGAGATCGATCACTGCTTCTGCCTGGGAAAGATCAAGTCTTCCGTTGAGAAAGGCACGTTTTGTAAATTCACCGGGCTCCGCCGGCCGGGCGCCTTCCTTCACAACCAGGTCAAGGATTTGATACAAGACCACCATACCGCCATGGCAGTTTATTTCGACCACATCTTCCTTTGTAAAAGTATGGGGACCTTCCATTTTGCTGAGCAAAACTTCATCCACCATCACTCCGCTGGAAGAATCCAGGATCTTCCCGTAATTGATGGTATGCGACTTGATTTCACGAAAAGGCTTTTTGCCTGCAAAAAGCTTCGCTGCAATTTCAAAGGCTTTATTCCCGCTGATCCTTATTATACCGATGCCACCCATTCCATGCGGTGTGGAAATGGCTGCGATCGTTTCATCCAAGTACAAAAGCTGCACCTTCCTTAATACAAAAAAGACAATTTCAAAACCAATTGTACAATACTCACAATGGCTCATCAACTGTCTGTCGTTTCTTTGTTAAAATTCTTCGCTGCGCAAGGAAATGACAGGCTGTACGAAAAGCAACAGAGTCCTTCCCACCAATGAACTGCTGATTTTTAAGCGGTACGCAGCTTTATTCTCACGGATGTTACTTTTTCAAAAGAGGACATTCCCTCATTATACGGATTACCCTTAACTCAGAGGGTGTGTCCCCTATCCTTATGCCGGATTAGAATAATTTCGAGAACTCAAACCCTATGTCATTGCGAAGCCACAGGCCGTGCTGGTCGCAGACTTCGGCCTACTGCTCGCCCATGCAACCCGGCAATCTGGTTTTACCTTCGCTTTCTCACTTCGAAATCACCACGTCGATAGCGCTCCTCGCAATGGACAGCAGCATTTGTCGTTAAAGGGTTTTCGAAATTACTCGGATTACCCTCCGTTCAGAGGGCGTGTCCCCTTACTTTCTATGCCCGGCCTGCTGTCTCAAAGTAATGACTACCTTCCTGTTGGGTTCATCCCCTACGCTGTAGGTTTCCACCATTTTATTATTCTGCAGTGAAGAGTGTATTATTCTTCTTTCATAAGGATTCATCGGCTCCAGCGTAACATTTTTACGGTATCTGACGACTCTTTCCGCAAGCCTGCTTGCAAGCCTGACAAGGGTTTCCTCTCTCTTTTGCCTGTAATTTTCTATATCGACGGTTACCCTTTTATAGTCCTCCCTGCTCTTGTTGACAACCAGACTCGTTAGGTATTGGAGCGCGTCCAGGGTCTCGCCTCTTCTTCCGATAATGATGCCGCTGTCTTTTCCTTTA
The DNA here is from genome assembly GCA_023426125.1 of Bacillota bacterium. Lineage (GTDB taxonomy): Bacteria > Bacillota > Clostridia > Acetivibrionales > DTU013 > MnB-11. Next base: position 97,396 of record JAFABI010000044.1, on the reverse strand, counting down.
ATCCGGAGAGTCATGGATTCTTCATCCTCTTCGGTTTCAATATCCACCGAGACCTTCATTTTGGAAAAGACGTCCTGCAGGAATTTCTCCCCCTGGTTTTTTTGTATGTCCTTTAATGTTACCCTCACCCTGGCTACTTTGCTTCCAATGCCGAACAACCCTTTGCTGCCTTCCTCCAACACTTCTATATCAGCGTTATCCGGGCTTGCGTGCAATTCATCCAACGCCAGATTTATAGCCTCCTGAACGGTCTTTGCGGTTTTTTCAATTACCTGGCTCATTGATTATTCGTCAGCCTCCTTCTTTGTCATCTCTTCTTTTTCTTGCTGCTGTTCTTTTTATTTGTACCTTTTGAAGGATTTCTTTCAGGAATTTGTTTTGGTTCCGTGCCGTGATTATCATTTGTACTTTCCGTTATTTCCTTTACTTCCTTTTTGTTCTCTACATATTGATTCTTCCTCAGAATGGTCTTATTGATGTAAAGCTGCTGGAATATCTGGAATACGTAGCCGCAGATCCAGTATAACACAACTCCCGCAGGCAGCTGGAAAGAAAATATGAGGGTCATGACCGGTCCGATATACATCATACTGTTGCTCATGGAATTTGCCATTGCGTTTTGACCGGCGGGGTTGTTGGGGTTCTTTTTAGGCATTGAAAGCCTTGTGGAAAGGAATGTTGTAATAACGCCGATAATGGGCAGTAGCAACAGCGGCAGGTAAATGTATGCTTCCGTTCCGAATAATTTCTCTGTGCTATAACTGGCGATTCTTCCCAGGTGAAGTCCAAGAAAATTAAAATTGATCAATTCATTGGCATTTAGTAAACCAGATACATTCTCAAGAAAATTCCTGTGCTCGTTAAAAAAGTTGAGTGCAGACAATTCCTTTATCGTACCCAACATTGCATGCTGATCCAGCGGCACCCCCGTTACGCTTGCCGAAGCTGTAGTAAATGCATCCATTATTTTTGCTATCTGATCCTGCGTCTTGCCCAACATAAATTTCAAAGGCTGGACTATTACCCAGTATAAGGAAATCAATATAGGCATCTGAACCAATAAGGGAAGGCAGCCGCCCGCCGGATTCACACCGTTATCCTGGTATAGCTTCATCATTTCCTGATTCAGCTTTTCCTTATCGTTCTTATACCTTTTCTGGATTTCCTGCAGCTGAGGCTGGATAGCCTGCATCTTGGTGGTAGATTTGTATTGCTTCAGGGTAAGCGGCAAAAGCACCAGCTTGACAACTAACGTAAAGATGATTATCGCAAGCCCGTAATTGTGAAAACCAAGCGTATTATAAATAAAAAATAGAAATTTTCCAAGTGGCACGCATATTACATCCAAAATATTCCCCATAGTAACTTCCCTTCTTGTTTTTTGGGTGTATCACTTTACCGGATCGTATCCTCCAGGATGAAAGGGATGGCATTTCAGCAGCCTTTTTACCGTGAGCCAGCTTCCCTTCAAGGCGCCGTAACGTCCGACGGCGTCCAGCGCATACTGGGAACAGGTGGGATAAAACCTGCAGCTGGGTTTCTTCAAAGGTGAAATCCATTTACGGTATAGCTTTATCAAACATGTCAATACGCTTTTAGTCATTGTTTACATCCTGCATGAATAAATCCATTTTTTTCAACAGAAATTTCATTTCCCTGTTTATTTCCGGATAACCGGGCATTACCTCACTGTTCCTGGCGACAAAAACCAGATCGCAGCCTTCCTTCACCGACAATTCATAATGCCTGTAGCATTCCTTGATCAGTCTTTTCATCCTGTTCCTTCTGACTGCTTTTCCTACCTTTTTGTTGACTGTTATGCCAAGTCTGTTGGTTTTTGTATTGTTTCTTATGACATACAAAACGATATACTTTCCAACAAAAAATCTCCCTTTTTTATAAAGGCGCATAAATTCATAATTTTTTTTTAAAGGAACGGTCTTGTCCATCCTGTCCTCTCATTGGCTTGCACGGTTTGTACCAAAACATAAAACCCGGGGGACGGTGGATGACTTTAAGTCATCTGCTCACCCATGCGTCCCTGGCGGGAAGCCCCCTTGTTTTACAACACCAATAAAGAAAAAGACCACACTCATGCGGTCTTACGCTGAAAGCACTTTTCTTCCTTTTAGTCTACGTCTTCTCAACACTTTTCTTCCATTCGCGGTACGCATCCTCTTCATAAATCCATGTTCTTTTTGCCTCTGTCTCTTTTTCGGCTGATATGTCCTTAACATAAGTTAACACCCCCAATCTTTGCGGTAAAAAAGCTTCATATCCTTACTTTATATAAGTTTTTCCCTTTATTCAAAATTTAAACTGTCTTTTCCCGAGATTCAAGCAGAACGAAGATTGCACCCGTTTTAAAAGACATCAAACCCATTATATCTTAAAATATTTGCTGGTGTCAAGCCGTATTTCAGCCTGTGGATTATTTTAAAAAAATAATCGGAATTGTGGATAAGTTACCATTTTATTATTGAATATTCTAAAAAAGTCTGGTATATTATTAATACTTGCTACTACTGCAGCGAAACAAACATTCATTTACCGGCATTTACGCGCCTTACAGAAATATCGCAAGCGCTTTAACGTATAACTTCTGTAAGAAATTAAAAAAATATTTCGCTGTGATACAAAAGACAAATAAGATACTTCGAAACAAAAGAAAAATTGCTTATGCTTGAATTAATAAATAGGAAAAATACATGAAATTTCCGAAATTTTGTGTTATTTTTATTTTTTTGCCGTTCCAGCGTAATTTTTCTTTTTTTATTAAGTGTTTTAAGAAGGTTTTTTTACTTTTTATAAGCCGTGAATAAACCGGATTCACCAACCTTTGGAGGAGTAATATGAGCATGCAGCTTTCCAGTTTATGGCCCAGAGCCCTGGAACTTCTAAAAAACGAGCTTACCGAGATAAGCTTTAATACCTGGATAAAAACCATAGAACCTCTGGCATTGAATTCAAATTCCATCGAACTGGGGGCTCCTACAGATTTTAACAAAGGCATATTGGAATCAAGATATGCGTCCCTTATAAGAAATGCTATAAAACAGATTTCATCCAAGGAGTACAACATCAATATTATCGTCCCTTCGCAGGAGACCGTCAAGCGAGGCCAGCAAAATATGGAAAACGGCTCGGCTGAAGATGTCACCTTTTCCATTTTAAATCCCAAATATACTTTTGATACCTTTGTCATTGGCAACAGCAACCGGCTGGCGCATGCTGCTTCGGTAGCCGTAGCCGAATCACCTGCAAAGGCCTACAATCCGCTGTTTCTTTATGGCGGAGTGGGGCTGGGCAAAACCCATCTGATGCATGCGATCGGTCACTACATACTTACTCAGAATCCGGCCTCAAAAGTTATCTATGTATCCTCGGAGAAGTTTACCAATGAACTGATCAATGCGATCAAGGATGACAGAAATGAAGAATTCCGCAGCAAATACCGGAATATCGATGTTCTTCTTGTCGACGATATTCAATTCATTGGCGGTAAGGAAAGAACACAGGAAGAATTTTTCCACACGTTCAACGCGCTCTATGAAGCCAATAAGCAGATCATTATCTCAAGCGACCGGTCTCCCAAAGAGATCACGACCCTGGAGGAAAGGCTCCGTTCAAGGTTTGAATGGGGTTTGACCGCCGATATTCAATCTCCGGATGTAGAGACAAGAATAGCAATCCTGAAAAAGAAGGCTCAGCAGGAGAAGCTATATATTCCAAACGACGTACTTGAGTTTATAGCGGACAAGGTTGCTTCAAACATACGCGAGCTGGAGGGAGCTTTAAACAAGGTCATTGCTTACTCCTCGCTGACGGAGAATGAAATCTCCATTGACCTGGCGACAGAGGCGTTGAAGGAAATCATATCTGCAAGCAATACGAGGGTCGTAAACAGTATGCTGATCATCGATACCGTATCGAGATATTTCGACTTAAGGCCGGATGAATTCAAATCCAAGAAGCGCAACCGGGACATCTCCTTTCCAAGACAGATTGCAATGTATCTGTGCAGAAATCTGACGGAGCTTTCCCTTCCGAAAATCGGCGACGCTTTCGGCGGAAGGGATCATACCACGGTTATGCATGCCATAGAAAAAATCGACGAGGATATTCAGAATAATCCTGAAGTCAGACGTACGGTGGAGGAGCTGAAAAGAAACATACTGGGAAAGTAAGCAATGTCCACAAAGCTTGTTGATATGAGGATAACATTTTGTGGACAGATTAAAACTTTCCTCCGCCTGTTGAAATTAAATCAAACCTTGTTGGAATATCAACAGAGAATTCAACAGGCTGCAACACAGAAGCCTGTAAATGAAAAAGCGGTTATACCCAATATCAACAACACTTACTATGACTGTTACTTGTTTTTTAATATAATTTACTTTATAAATAATCCGTGGAGGTAACAACCAATGAAAATCATATGCTCAAAGGAAAATTTGCTGGAAGGCATAAATATCGTGCAAAAAGCGGTTTCAACGAAAACAACCTTACCCATCCTGGAAGGGATACTTCTGGAAGCCGGCGAAGAATTCAAATTAACAGGTAATGACCTTGAATTGGGGATCGAATGCTTGGTAGAGGCCGATATTAAGAGAGAAGGCTCAGTAGTAATCAATTCAAGAATTCTCGGAGAAATCATCCGAAGGCTGCCCGACGCGGAAGTCATGCTGGAAGTTAAAGAAAACAACTCGGTGACCATTGACTGTGAGGATTCCTTTTTTGAAATCAAGGGATTGGCTGCCACCGGATTTCCCGCTCTTCCTTTAATTGAAAAGGAAGACGGACTTGCCATAAACAAAAAAACCGTCAGAGATATGATCAAGCAAACGATTTTCGCCGTTAGTACGGATGAAAACCGGCCTATTTTAACCGGCTCCCTGATTGAATGCAAAAACGGGAACATTACTTTTGTTTCCATCGACGGCTTCCGTCTGGCTTTAAGAAGAAGTGTTTTCGACAATGACGCCTATGAGAAGAATGTAGTCATTCCCGGAAAGACTCTGAATGAAATCTCAAAAATCATTCAGCCTGTCGATGAGATCATGTATATTTACAGCACTAATAACCAGATATTGTTTGATCTGGGCAACTGCAAAGTTGTTTCAAGGCTTTTGGAAGGCGAATACCTTAATTACAGAGGAATCCTGCCCCAGGATCATGAAACGAAAATAAAAGTAAGCACAAAGGAATTGCTAGCCAGCTTTGAAAGGGCTTCCTTGATTATTTCATCCGAGGAAAGACGATACCCTGTCAAAATAAATATTAACGATGAAAAAATGCTGATTACGTCCAACAGCGAAGTAGGAAATGTAAGAGAAGAGCTTAAAATAGAAATGGAAGGAAACAATATCGATATAGCCTTCAATCCCAGGTATTTTATCGAAGCATTGCGGGTGATTGAAGAAGAAAAAGTAAATATTTATTTTACTTCCGGTATCGGCCCCTGTACGATAAAGCCAATTGAGAATGACAGCTTTGCATATTTGATATTGCCGATCAGAAAATAGAAATAACGGTATACGGTATATAGGAAAGGGCTCAAGATGCAGCCCTTTTTTGAAAGGTCGGTGTTTATGGAAACTGTAAAGATCAGTACTGAATTTATAAAGCTGGAGCAACTGCTGAAGTGGGCGGGCGTAACGGATAGCGGTGCGGAGGCGAAAACACTTATCATTGAGGGAAATGTCAGGTTGAACGGTATTGTTGAAAAGCAAAGAGGCAAAAAGGTAAGAGCAGGTGATATAATAGAAATGCAGGGTATTGTATTGAAAGTATGTGGGCAGGATTGAGTCATTGGGATGAAGAAAGATTGATGTACGGGCAACCATTGACCCATAAGGAATTCAATGTAGGGGGCGGCCATTGGCCGTTCGGCAGCTGTTTGACATAGATTGCATTCTGCAAACGCGCAATGCGCCCCCTACATTTTTCAGATTCAGGGGTACTGTTGCGGCGTGAACGTTGGTATGTTCATGGAAATTCATTGCGGAGTTATGATAGATTTTTGGGGAGGAGCGTTTTTTTGTACATCCAGAAGTTAAAGCTCCGGTGTTTTAGAAATTATAAGGATATGGAAATGGAATTCGGCCAGGGTTACAATATTATTTATGGTGACAACGCCCAGGGAAAGACGAATATCATTGAAGCCGTATTTTTATGCTCCTCCGGGAGATCCCACAGAACCTCGCGAGATTTGGAAATGGTAAGCACAGGGGAAAGAGGATATTATGTAAAGCTGGAAATGCTTAAGGAAGATATGGATTCTTCCATCGAAATGATCTTTGAAAAAAATGAGCGAAAGAAAATTAAAATAAACGATATTCCCGTTAAAAAAATAGGCAGCCTGATGGGGCATTTAAATACCGTAATATTTTCCCCCGAGGATCTATTTATCATTAAAGAGGGGCCTTCTGAAAGACGGCGGTTTCTTGACATTACGTTAAGCCAGTTGAAGCCTTCCTATTTTCATGATCTGCAGCAATATTCAAAGATTCTCCTGCAAAGGAATATATTGCTAAAAGAAATGGTCAGCAGAAAAGAGCTTTATGATACGCTGGAAATCTGGAACAACCATTTAATAAAAACCGGATCAAGGATCATGATGGTAAGAAACGAATTTATAAAAAGGCTCGATATTAATGCGGGAATAAGACATAGACAACTTACAAACGAAGCAGAGAAGCTGACGGTAAGGTATGTTCCATCTTTTAATGCCGGAAATATTGATAATTTGAAGGATATTGAGGAAGATTACAGTAGAACGGTAGAAGCGGCAATGAAAAAGGAAATATTTAAATGTACTACTTTGTTTGGACCCCACAGGGATGATTATGACATAATACTTAACGGAATGAGTACAAAGGTATACGGATCACAGGGACAGCAAAGAACGGCGGTATTGTCCATGAAGCTTTCGGAAATAGACATAATGAAGGAAGATACCGGGGATTATCCGGTCCTTTTACTGGATGACGTACTTTCGGAATTGGATAATAGCCGGCAGGAGTTTCTATTTGAAAATATCGGAAAGATTCAAACTTTTATCACCTGTACGGATAAAGCCTTTTTCAGAAAAACGGATGCGGATGCAAAATTTTATCATGTCGTTTGTGGTAAGGTGAATAATATCATTGGCAATCATTTGCATGAATAACGTATTTAGGTTAAAATATAGGTTGGAGATGTTATACGCAAAATAAAACTATGATAATATAGGAGGGATAAGGCGATGTTTTTGCATATTGGCGGCGATGTAGTAATTCCTATGAAAAATGTAATCGCAATTCTTGATATTGAAACGACAACTCTTTCCAAGGATACGAAGGAGTTTTTAAAAATTGCTGAAGAAGAAGGATTTATCGATGCAATTTCTAATGATTTGCCAAAGTCGTTTATTATTACGGAAATAGATAAAAAGAGCAAGATATATCTTTCTCCCATATCATCGGTTACACTGCAAAAAAGGTCGGGTTATATCGAAGATATCTCGAATATATAAATACTTAACGATGGAATGAGATTTACATGGAGGTTTTTATGTCTGAAAACGAAGCGATAAAGCAGCAAGGGTATGATGAGAGCCAGATCCAGGTACTCGAGGGTCTTGAGGCAGTTAGAAAGAGGCCTGGAATGTATATAGGTTCGACTTCCTTGAGAGGCCTGCATCACCTTGTTTATGAAATTGTGGCAAACAGTGTGGATGAAGCTCTTGCCGGAAGATGCGACGAAATCGAGGTGCTCGTACATCCTGACAATTCCGTTACCGTAAGTGATAATGGCAGCGGCATACCGGTTGGGAACCATCCTAAAATGGGCATACCAACAGTCGAAGTGGTACATACCGTTCTACATGCCGGCGGTAAATTCGGTGGAGGTGCTTATACTGTTTCAGGAGGCCTCCATGGGGTAGGAGCATCTGTCGTTAATGCACTGTCCGAGTATCTTGAGGTAGAAGTATCAAGAGACGGATGCGTTTACAGGCAGAGATATGAAAGAGGGTTAACAGTAACTCCCTTGCAGGTGGTATGCGATACGGAAAAGACAGGCACCAAGACAACCTTCAAGCCTGATCCTCAAATTTTCGAGGAACTGGAATTTGATTTTGATTCCATGATCGCTAGATATAGAGAAATGGCATTTTTAAATAAGGGCATAAAAATAAGACTGATCGACGAAAGGCCGGAAGAAAAAGTTGTAAAGAACCTTCATTATGAAGGCGGTATCGTATCCTTCGTGCAATATATCAATAAGGATAAGGAAGTTCTTCATGACCTTCCTGTATATATCGAGGGAAGAAAGGATTCTTCCACCGTTGAGATTGCAATGCAATATAATGACCGGTATATCGAGAATATTTTCAGCTATGCAAATAACATTGCAACCACGGAAGGCGGAACGCATATGACCGGCTTTAAGGCTGCAATTACCAAGGTGATCAATGACTATGCCAGAAAATACAATTTTTTAAAGGAAAATGACAAGAATTTGATGGGAGAGGACGTAAGGGAAGGCTTAACTGCGATTGTAAGTGTAAAGCTCCTTGAGCCTCAATTTGAAGGACAGACGAAAACCAAGCTGGGCAATAGTGAAATACGGAGTTTGGTGGAAAATGTTTTAACGGAAAAGTTAACAAACTTTTTTGAAGAAAATCCTTCGGTCACAAGAATCATTATGGATAAATGCGTTACTGCTTCAAGAGCAAGAGAAGCAGCCAGAAAAGCAAGAGAGTTGACAAGAAGAAAAACAGCGCTGGAATATACAACTTTGCCGGGCAAACTTGCAGATTGCTCTGAAAGAGATCCTTCCGTATGTGAAATCTATATTGTGGAAGGTGATTCAGCCGGCGGATCTGCGAAGCAGGGAAGGGACAGAAAGTTCCAGGCAATCCTTCCATTGTGGGGAAAGATGCTGAATGTAGAAAAGGCCCGTCTGGATAAGGTCTATGAAAATGAAAAGCTTACGCCGGTAATTACAGCCTTGGGAGCGGGAATTGGAGAAGATTTTGACGTAACCAGGCTAAGGTACGACAAGGTTATTATCATGGCAGATGCAGATGTTGACGGTTCTCATATAAGGACATTGCTGCTGACTTTCTTTTACAGGTATATGAAGCCTTTAGTAGAGACAGGACACATCTATATCGCACGTCCTCCACTTTTTAAAGTATATAAGGCAAAAGAAGAATATTATGCCTATACGGAAAAAGAAGTTGATAAGATTCAAAAGGAGAAGGGATGGAAAAAGGAAGACTGTAATATTCAAAGGTATAAGGGTCTGGGTGAAATGAGTGCTGAACAGCTGTGGGAGACCACGATGAATCCGGAAAGCAGGACAATGTTGAAAGTTGGGTTGGAAGATGCAATTGCTGCGGATGAAATATTTACAATACTCATGGGTGACAGAGTGGAGCCAAGAAAAGAGTTTATACAGGAAAACGCTAAATATGTAACAAATCTGGATATATAACGAGGCTTAAAAATGTCTCCCAACCTTTTCGGTAGATGGCGGGTACCGAATTGGTTTTCAGGCGGTGAGCGTATCTCCTGCCCGGGATGCATGGGCGAGCAGCCTCGTTAAAACTCAGCTGTTGTAAGGAAATTTTTCTGCAAATGAAAGATTCCTTTGAATCAGGTCGTTGTAAAAGGAGCCGAAAGGCTCTTTTTTCTTAATTTTTTTATGGAGGGGGCCCTCGCCGCTCTGCTGGCATACTTACACTATTTTTTTTAAAGCCAGTGCAAAGCAGCGAGGCATTGCACCCTACGATTATTTTATTCATATGCATTGAAATTATTCATGTTTCACGTGAAACAATACCCTTAAAGGCTGGTAAATGGCTGGCTAAAGGGGTATAAAACAAATTTGCCCGGTATTCCAAAATAAAATTAATTGTTACATAATATGACTTGTGATATAATGACAAGGGACATGCCCTCTTTCGTTCAGGGTATTTTTCACGGAGAAGGAATGTCCTCTTTTTAAACCAACCTGGTTATTAAACTTCAGGTACGTAGGCATTATTTGATATCGGGGAGAGGATTATTTGGCGAAGGTGATAGCAATTGCAAATCAAAAAGGCGGAGTCGGAAAAACAACTACAGCTGTTAATCTAAGCTCATGCCTTGCTTTTAAAGGGAAAAAGGTGGTTATCATTGACATTGACCCTCAGGGCAACACCACCAGTGGTCTTGGCATTGATAAAAAGACTATACATAAATCAATCTATGAGGTCCTCATCAATGATGAGAATATTGATAATGCTTTAATGGATACCGCCATAGAAAATTTGAAAATCTGCCCTTCCAATATTCAACTGGTAGGGGCTGAGGTGGAACTGGTATCTGTTATTTCAAGGGAAACCAGGATGAAGGTATCCATTTCCGATATCAGAGAAAAATTCGATTTCATATTGATTGATTGCCCTCCTTCTCTAGGACTTCTCACGCTGAATGCATTAACTGCTTCAGATACGATTCTTGTACCGATACAATGCGAATACTATGCTCTGGAAGGTCTCAGCCAGCTGATGAATACGGTAAAGCTTGTACAACGGCATCTAAATCCTTCACTGGATGTGGAAGGTGTCGTATTGACGATGTTTGATGCCAGAACGAATTTGTCCATCCAGGTTGTGGACGATGTAAAAAAATATTTTAAAAACAAAGTATACCGGACGGTAATACCCAGGAATGTCCGGCTAAGCGAAGCTCCAAGCTTTGGACTTCCCATCATCTTATATGATGCGAAATCAAAAGGCGCGGAATGTTATCTTGAGCTTGCACAAGAGGTTATCGACTATTCTGAGGGGGTAAACAGATGATAAAGAAAGGTCTTGGAAAAGGACTTGGAGCTTTGATCACTTCCGCCGATTCGGAAAATACCGGTGTCAGGGAGATGAGAATCAATGAGATAGAGCCAAATGCAGGGCAGCCGCGAAAATATTTTAATGATGATAAGCTTGCCCAGCTGGCGGAATCAATAAAACTGCATGGCATTGTACAGCCTTTGATTGTTAAAAGAGAGGAAGATACATACAAAATCGTAGCAGGAGAAAGACGCTGGAGAGCTGCGAGGATTGCTGGACTGGAAACCGTTCCGGTAATCATAAAGGATTTATCCAGCAAGCAGGTGATGGAGATTGCTTTGATAGAGAATATACAAAGGGAGGATCTCAACCCTATCGAGGAGGCGGAAGCTTATGAAAGGCTGATATCCGAATTCGGTATGACCCAGGAAGATATATCCCTTGCTGTCGGCAGGAGCCGCCCGGCGATTGCGAATTCCGTCCGGCTGCTTACACTGCAGGATAAGTTGAAAAGTCTTGTGATAAACGGAGATTTGTCCAGCGGACATGCCAGGGCGCTGTTATCGATTGAAGACAATGCATTGCAAATAAAAGCATCGGAAGAAATCATCAACAAGGGATTGAATGTCCGGGAGACAGAAAAGCTGGTTAAAAGGGTATTGAGTAAAAAGGAAAAAAGAGCTACGAAAAAACTTGATGAAGAGTATCTGGCTATAGAGGATCGATTCAGGGAAATATTTGGAACGAAAGTGAGAATTGTAAGAAGCAACAAAAGCGGGAAGATTATGATTGAATACTATTCAATGGATGAGCTGGAAAGAATTGTAGAATTAATTGAAAGCTTGTCAAAAAGCAGCGAGGCTCTATAATCGGTTTAAACCGTTTTTTTAAACCGGGGCAATATAAAATCACCTAAGAAAATAAAAATCGCTTAAAAAGGATTATACGGAAAAATAACGGGTCGGGGTAAAAATGAGATAAATAAACGGATTGTTTCACGTGAAACAATCATGGACAAAAGCTTGGCTAAGCAGCCAAAGAGGAGTAAACAAATGGAAGGTATTTTTAATATTTCAATGGATCGATTACTATTAGGCATCAGCTTTTTTTTAATTCTTATTTTATTTTTTTTGAATATATCCAACGGGAAAAAAATTAAAAAATTAAAAGAAAAATATCTCAAATTCATGAACGGACTTAGTGGGGTAAATATCGAGGGAGTCCTGGAGGATTGCCTGGATAAGGTAAATTTTGTAATGGATAAAAACAAGGAAATAGAATATCAAATGAATACAATCGAAAGAGATATGTATTATTGCATTCAGAAAGTTGGAGTTGTAAGATACAATGCATTTGACAATGTAGGCAGTGATTTGAGCTACTCTGTCGCGCTGCTGGATCATAATGACGATGGTCTGGTTATAAGCAGCCTTTATTCAAGAGACAGCTCTTCTACTTATGCAAAGCCTGTTACAAAAAGTAAATCGCGATATGCCCTTTCAGCGGAAGAAATAAAGGCAATCGACATTGCTAAAAAAACAAGGGTTACCACCAAGTATGTAGAATAGTATTTTAAGGTGCGGGGACGAGTAATTATGGCAGATAAGAGAAATATGAAAGCAAAGATATGGGTTTATGCCGTTGTTTTGTTCACCAGTGCGTTCATCGTTCTGTTGATCACAGCTTATAGCCAGATAAAACAGCAACGAAACATTGACGACTTTAAAACGCAGATAAGCCAGCAGCAAAACGAAAATAAAAAATATCAGCTAAGCTATGCAAATGCTCAGGAAATGATCGGCAAACTGACGGAAGAAAATGAAAAGCTGGCTGATGAGAACAAAAGTTTTTCAGATACCATTGATAAGTTAACTGGCGATCTTGATCTGCTTGGCGAAGAATCACAAGAAAAAATAACGCAATATGAAAAATTAAGCGAAGCCCAATCTGAGTATCTTAAAGGAAATACCGTCGTTAGCGCTCAAGTACTTAAAACAATTGATGCCGGTGTTTTCAATGAAAAGGCGGCAGAAACCTATGCGCTTCTTTCCTCCAAAGCGTTTAGCGAGGCAGGCCGCATGCTGTTTGACGAGGGTTATAAGCTGTATCAGAAGGGGAATTATTCTGAAGCAATAACAAAGCTTGCATTATCCAGGGACATGACCACCATTGAAAGCTATTCGGACGATTGTCTTTATTATCTTGCATATGCGCAGCATAGAGAGAAAAATACGGGTATGGCAGTAAGCTTGATGAAATCCCTGGTGCAGGATTATCCCACAAGTTCATTTGTCAAATATGCCAGGAACTTCATTCATCGATTTGAATAAAAAAGGAAAGCCCTTTTAATTAGTAACTGTTAATATATGGTGCATGATTTTTTTGCTCACTATAGTTGACAAAGCACTTTGCCGCATGTTATAGTATTGCATGTGACTTAAAAGGGTAGCTGAAGCAACTTTTTGAAACCTGCCCAAGGCACGGAGAGATGGTCGAGTTGGTTTAAGGCACCGGTCTTGAAAACCGGCGTAGTCGTGAGGCTACCGTGAGTTCGAATCTCACTCTCTCCGCCAGCAACTTAATAAATAATTTTTATGGAGAAGTACCCAAGCAGGTCGAAGGGGACGGTTTGCTAAACCGTTAGTAGGGGCAACTCTAGCCGGGGTTCGAATCCCCGCTTCTCCGCCAGACACTGTCCGAAAACCCTTGAAAATCAAGGGTTTTCGGTGTTTTACACTAAAAAAGCATCGTTTTTTATTGTGAAATAATAAAAAAACGATGCTTTTCTAATGGTAGTGGTCTGCCTCCTCTAGAAAGCAGCTAATAACTTCTGAATTCCTGCTATATTTATCGCCCTTTTCATATTATAGGCAAGGAAACTAAGGCCTATCTCGGCTGTTACTTTCCCTTTACCCTTGCATAACAGGTAATGTGCCCCGTGATACTACTTTACCGTTCCAAAGGAATGTTCCGACAGGCACATTCGTTCCTTTGCCTTGTGGATATCTTTCTTTATCCTGAGGACAACTTTTCTCGCAGGCGCATAATCCTTCCGGTCAAACGTATGATTGAATGGATTTACCGATAGATTTAGGAATAGGGATAAGCTTGACAAAAACCAGGAAGACATTTTTAAGTGCTTTCGTATTGTCCTTCCTGAAATCTGCTATTGTCCGGAAATCAGGCGTGAGCTTGCCTAAAAGGTAGAACAGCTCAATATTCCTTGTACATTCAGCCATAAGCTTGCGGCTGGAGCGTATCCTGTTGAAATAGCCATACACATAAAGTTTGAGCAAATTTTGTAAAAGAAAAGGAGGATATCTCCTACATTGCCGCTATGAAAACAGGCGTGAGCTTGCCTAAAAGGTAGAACATTTCCTTGCATTTATATGATAAAATACAAATATATGATCCTATATTGCATATCATTTGATAGGGTGTAACTGAGAATATTTATGTTAGGCGGTAATAATAATGACAAGCGTTTTTTTTGTTCGTCATGCACAGCCAGACGATAAATGGATAGATGACAGAACAAGACCTCTGACTCCTCTCGGCTTGGAAGATAGTAAGATAGTATCTTCTGTTCTCTTAAAATTTCCGATAGACGCGTTTTTTTCCAGCCCATATAAGCGGAGTAAGGATACCATTTCCGAGTGCGCCCGGATATTTAAAATGGAGATACATACGGACGAAAGATTCAGGGAGCGTCAAAGCGGTGAAAATGCTGGCGATTTCCTGGAAAGGCGCTGGGATAACTTCAATTTTTGCGAAAAGGATGGGGAATCCCTTAACAATGTCCAATTGCGTAATGTTGAAGCACTGAAAGAAGTACTGAACTCGTATAACAATAAAAATATCGTTATTGGTACGCACGGGACAGCGTTAAGCACAATTTTAAACTACTATGATTCATCATTTAATTGCGACGGGTTCAAGCGTATATGGTATTGTATGCCCTATATAATTAGACTTGATTTTGAAAATGGAAATGTACGAGCCAAAGAAGAATTGTTAATGCAAATATTCAGATAATACCAAGAAAGGGGAAGGCGGATGTTGTTTAAAAAATTTGGAGACGAGAGCTTACCCACGATTATTCTTCTGCATGGCGGCGGTCTTTCTTGGTGGTCGCTGAAAGCAATAATTGAACTGTTGCGGAAGGAATATCATATTATAACGCCTATTATCGACGGTCATGGCGAAGCTGGTAATGAGCCCTTCGTAAGCATTGAAAATTCAGCGGAAAAGCTAATTTCATATATAGATACGCAGCATGGCGGCAAAGTTTTCGCTATCGGTGGATTGTCAATCGGAGCACAAATTGCCGTAGAGGCCTTATCCGCAAGGCAGGAAATTGCGGAATATGCGATAATTGAAAGTGCTTTGGTATATTCAATCACTGGTATGGCGGCAATGACAGTGCCAATATATACTCTGTTTTACGGATTGATAAGGCAAAGATGGTTTGCAAAGCTGCAGGCTAAAACTCTATATGTGTCAGAGAATATGTTTGAGCAATATTATGAAGACAGCTTAAAAATATCAAAGCAATCTCTTATCAATATTACCGCAAGCAACGGAAACTATGCTTTGAAAAGCACAATAGTGAACACCAAGGCCAAAATGTTAGTTATCGTCGGTGAAAAAGAAATCGGCATTATGAAAAAATCAGCACAGAGGCTACATGAAGCTATTATTGGAAGCAGCTTGTATATTGCGCCATTCATGGGACATGGCGAATTCAGCATAATGCATTCTGCTGAATATGTAGAGCTAATCAGTAAATTCTTAAAAAATGAATATGAAGCATAATGGGACATCGGCATCTTTTATTACAAATCGGCTGCAATGCCGAATATGAAAATAAAAGTTATATCATAGACAACACAAAGGGTTCCTTCACCTTTTTCATCCACTGACCCGTGGCGCTTTTATGGCAGTATAGAATGCACTCGTCCCAGATGCTGTGCAAATTAACGTCAGTATGGAGGTGGTTTAAAAGACAGCTTTAGGGTATTGAAAAATATATTCCGGAGATAGTTATAATAACTTTATATCTATCTGTAAATAGGCGAATAATACGATGCATTTAGAATGGCAATTCCAATCATTATTGACGAATACCACATGATAGGATATTATTGTCTTGGTTTACTTGTTGGAGGGGAAATATGAGTAAGCGGGATGATATATTGGCAGCCACACTTGATTTGATTTCGGAGGAAGGGCTGCAATCAACAACCTTTTCAAAAATATTCAAACGTGCCAATGTCGGTTCGGGCACAGTTTATAACTGTTTCAAGAACAAAGAGGAATTGGTTGGTGCGCTGTATATCAAAACCGTAGACCTTTTTAGTAATGTCCTGCTGCAAGATTATGACCGGTCTGAAAGCGTGTTTGCGTGTTTTCAAGCGGCTGCTTAAAAATACGGCGCGTTATGCACATGAATATCAAAGGGAACAATGGTTTTTAGAAAATTACTCTCACTCTCCATTCATTCCGGAGGAAATCAGAAACCGTGAAATCCCGGCAATGAGCGAATGCGAACTCTGATGCAACGCGGAATGGAGCAGGGGCTTATTCGGAAGATTAACCCCATCATGTGCGTACAAATGATAAACGGAATGCTGACAGTCGCGATTCAAGGGGCGCTGCTTGGAAAATACCCGATGGACGACAAAGACTTTGAGCAAGTGGTTGAGATTTGTTGGCGAGCTATTGTGATATGACTTAATAAATTGCAAAACGTCCCGTATTTATCAAAAAAACAAAGGTCAACATCCAGGCTTAATCCTATTTTAACGAGGTGAAGAATGATGAGGTCGATTGAAAAAATTGCCGCCTTTATAAAAAAACAAAAAGTAGCCTTTATCGCTTCCATTGATCAGAATGGTTTCCCCAATCAGAAAGCCATGCTGAGGCCACGAAAGACAGATGGGGTGAAAACTTTTTATTTTTCCACAAATACTTCATCAATGCGTGTGGCTCAATACCGTGACAATCCAAAAGCCAGCATATATTTCTATCATAAAGGAATTGTAAAATATGAGGGGGTTATGCTGACAGGAACAATGGAGGTTCTTGAAGATATGTCGATCAAGAAAGAGCTATGGCAGATCGGCGATAAAATGTTTTACCCGCAAGGAGTAACCGATCCTGATTATTGTATTTTGAAATTCACTGCGCAGGAAGGACGTTATTATTGCGATTTAAAAACAGAGAGTTTTCCATTATAACGAGGAGTCTGTTCAAAAGGGTGCGATCACTCCACGCTTTTCAACGAGGCCACCATATCAATGCCTTTGAACTTTCTCCCCATGAGATAATTAACAAGCATTGTAAACGCAAGGATAAGAAAGAAACTCAGGGCGATGCTGAACACGGCAATCAGCGGCAAAATCTTCAAATCCGGCGTCGTTGCCTGTTTGAGTATTACACGAAGCAGTAAAGAGCCAAGGATATAGCCAAAGGGAAGCCCGAAAATTGTGATCCAAATGTTTTCGCGCAAAACAAGCCGTTTCATCTCATATGGATAAAATCCCAGAAACGCCGCCAACAAAAGGCTTTTAATAACATCTATTGACGAGGGCGAGCAATCCGGCGTTTTTTCGCCGGATGTATCCAACACTGCAATCGAAATATATATTGATATGAATTCAAACATATTTATTGCATAATAGGAAAATCCGCGATAGGGTTGAACACAATCCCAAGTTGGTGCAGGATATTTTTAAGTAGCCTGTAAATTGCTATTGACTTTTTGGTAGAAAGAATTTATAATGAGTGTATACTCAATGAGTTGGAGGTCATGGAACTGTGCAAGGAAAACGCCAGCTTCAAAAGGAAGCAACCAGGGAAAATATTATTAAAACCGCCATGCGTTTGTACGCGGCCAACGGATTTTCCATGCCCACAAACACCATCGCACAGGAAGCGGGCATATCCCATGGAGCTATTTTTGTCCACTTTCCCACGAGGGAAGTTCTGAGGCTTCATGTTCTGGAACGCTTTGCACAGGAGGCCGGCGAGAAGCTGCATAACCTTTCCGCGGCGGAAGGCAGTGTTCCGGAACTTCTCTACGCCCACATCGGCGTTTTGGAGGAGTATGAATCCTTTTATAAAGAGTTGATTTACGAAACGCCGTCCCTGCCGGAGGAGGCCAAAAATACTTTGATCGTCCTGCAAACCGTTTTGTCCCGGCATTTCAGCATTGCGATAGCACGTGGTCAAGAAGCGGGAACCATCAAGGACGTTCCTCTTCATATGCTATTTAACACATGGATAGGGCTTGTACATTACTACCTGCAAAACGATGAACTGTTCGCTCCTGGCGGTTCAGTGCTGAAACGCTGCAAGGGAGAATTGGTGAGCAGCTTTATCGCACTTATTTCAAAATAACGAGGCTCAAAATTTGGTCGTCATAAAAGGAAAGAGAGGAAAATGCTATGAAAATTTGTATTGCCTGCGGTATGCCCATGAAAGACGCTTCCGAGTTTGCGATGAACGATACCGGAAAGGATTATTGTGTATACTGTGCCCGGCCCGACGGCTCCATGCAGTCCTTCGAGGAAAAGAAAGCGGGTTTGACGGATTTTATCATTAAAACGCAGGGGCTTGACCGGACGGTTGCCGGGAACGCAGCCGAAGCCATGATGCGCAAGCTGCCTGCGTGGCAGGGACATTTTACGGACTAAACGGAGGTTTAAAGCGGATTGAGCGGATTGTCAAAACTGCCCAATGTGGGCAGGGTATTGGAGGAAAATCTGATGGCTGTCGGCATTGAAACGCCGGAGCAGTTAGCGGAAGTCGGCGCGAAAGAAGCATTTCTCCGCATCCGGCTGCAGCGGGATCCCGGTGCCTGTCTGCACATGCTGTATGGAATTCAGGGAGCCATTGAAGGCATCCCGGACAAACTTCTCTCTGCCGATACAAAGCAGGATTTGAAAGCCTTTTTCAATCATTTGTGAACTATGTAGGTTAGTTAGCAGATGTAATGAAAAAGGAATCCAAAAAAAACAGAAACCGGAGAAAGCTAATTTCAGTCTCCGGCTTCTGTCTTTTCGGTTGTGTATCTGCCTATGCCTAATATGCGTATAAATTGCCGTAGGGCCTTTTATTAAAAGCGTACAGCTTGTTGAATTTCTTATTCATTATATAGTCGAAATCGAAGGAAAAATACCTGCAAAACTTCTTTACATGCTCCTGGATGATCTTAAGATCATCTTCATCTGCTTCGATAAGTTTTACTTCCTTACCAAGCTTGTATTCATCAATGCTTCCGCGGACATAGATCACACCGCCGTGCATTCCGGTTCCGCAGTAGTTGCCGGCAATATCTTCTCCGTCCGGAAGGTTCAGGCCGAGGAGCATCATGATTCCTCCCGCCATGTATTCGCCGAAGAAATCCCCGGCCTTTCCGCCGATGATGATTGCAGGCTTCTTATCCATGTATTCCTTCATATGGATGCCTACGCGGTATCCTACATTGCCCTTGATGTATATCTCGCCGCCTCTCATGGCATAGCCTACGGTGTCGCCGGCATTTCCGTGGACAATGATCCTGCCGTCGTTCATGGTATTTGCCATGGCGTCCTGTGCATTTCCATTGACGGTTATCTCAAGGCCGTCCATAAAAGCGGACATATCGTTGCCGGGAGTGCCGTTAATGATTATTTTTTGCCGGCCGGAGATGCCATCTCCAATATACCTTTGCCCGCTGACATTCATCAGTGTCACTTCTTTTTCTCCGGCTGCGAAAGCTTCCTTGATCCGTGTGTTCAATTGCTGGTAATATACGCCCCTTGCATCGATGGTCTTCATCAGGCCGCACCGCCCTTCAGCATTTTTTCCTTGCGTATCTCTTTCGGAAGGTTGATAAAGCCGAAGCCGTCCGCTCCAAGATCCTTCTTGAAGGCTGTAATATCGCTTTGAGTCCGCAGCATATCCGTATAAATCCCCGCCCTGTCCACATCATTGACCAGAAGATAACCCACAAGCCGGTTTCCGCTGATATAAAATTTCTTGTAGGCATCCCTTTCCGGCTCATATTTTGAGATAACTTCGATTCCGTCCCTGTCTTCCGAGATGCCCGCGCTGATAATGGGCAGATCAAGCAAAGGCATGGAATTCATGATAAAGCCTTCGCTGAAGGTCTTATCGACGCCTGCCATGTTTGCTCCTGCAGTTTCTCCCTGGTAGTATGCATTGGGGATAATGGCGATCTCCATCATTTTTTCTTCAATGAAATTATAGCCTTCCGCTACATCGCCGGCGGAATAAACATCCGGGATGCTGGTTTGCATTTTTTCATCCACTACGATGCCCCGGTTGATTTTTATGCCGGAATCCTTTACAAGATCCGTGTTGCACCTTACACCGATGGCCAGGATGACAAAATCGCAGTCGATCCTGGTTCCATCCTTTAAAAGGACTCCTGTCGCAGTATCTTCTCCAAGGATGGTTTCTACCGTATTGTTCAGGAGCACTTTGACATGGTGGTCCTGCAGGGTCTTTGCAGCTATGGCGGCAGCCGTATCGTCAAGTACCCTTGGCATGATTCTGCTCATGATATCGATGACCGTAACATTGACTTGCCGCTTTACCAGGGCCTCAACCGCCTTCAAGCCGCTGAAGCTGGCGCCGATGACAACAGCTCTGGAACCGCGGACCGCTACTTTTTCAATGGCTTTTACATCATCCAGCTTGATGAAATTGAAGATATTCTTTTTGCCCAATCCGTTCATCGGCGGAATAAAGGGCTTTCCTCCCGTTGCCAGCAAGAGCTTCGTGTATTCCAGCCTTTCTCCGTTTTCAAGAAGGATGCTTTTTTCCTTGTAATCTACAGACGCCGCCCTTACTCCAAGCACAGTCCGGACATTATTTCTTTGGTAGAAATCCAGCGGTCGGTAAACCATCGTTTCTTCCGTTACCTTGCCGCCAAGGTAGTAGGAAATGAGAGGCCTTGAATAAGTATGATAAGGCTCATCCGAAACCACTGTGATGGGTGTGGCAGAGTCATATTTTCTGATACCTTCGATGGCTCCCACTGCGGCAGTAGAGTTGCCGATGATTACATAACTCATTTGACGCCTCCTCCTTCTTCCTTATTTGCCCCGCCGCAGGAGATCTTTACTTCGTCAACATACAAGGCTTCATTGGGGCAATTCTTAACACAAGCCGGGTTACCTCCGTTATCCAGGCAGAAATCGCACTTGGAGGCTACCTTTCTTCCCTTGAAATCCCGTTTGATCACACCGTAGGGGCAGGCAAGAATGCAAGTCCAGCAGCCGATGCACCTGGACTCGTCGTTTGTTACGATACCGGTTTCGGCATCCTGCTGCATTGCTCCGGTGATGCAGGACTTCACACACTTCGGGTCATCACAGTGCCTGCACTGCAAGCCAAAGGAGATTGGTCTGCTCTCTTCCACCGTTATACGTGAAAGCGGACGCTGTGGAGATTTTTTATATGCCTTCACGATATCGTTCTTGTATTGGGAATGCGCTACGACGCAATGCACTTCACAGAGCCTGCAACCGATGCACACTTCTTCTTTTGCATAGATTCGTTTACGTTTTGCAGTTGAGTTATTATCCATGAATAACGATCAATCCTTTCGCTGTGCCCGGGGCACAAAAGTTGTGAAAGCCTATTTTTCAGGAGGTCATCCGGCCTATTCTCCTGCGGCCCTTATGCCCAGAATGTTCAACTCTCTGTCGGTCAGGCCGATTCCCCTCAGCATATGCCGGTTTCCCCGGAGGCTCTCGATTGCGTTTATTCCCATGCCGCCCAGCATTTCCTTCATTTCGTGGGACCAGGCATGAAGCAGGTTTGTAAGCCTTTTTACCGCAATTTCCGGATTCAAGCGCTTTGTGAGGTTGGGGTCCTGGGTTGCTATTCCCCAATTGCATTTGCCGGTGTAGCATTTCTGGCACATATGGCAGCCCATGGCAAGCAACGCGGAGGATGCGATATAGACCGCATCCGCTCCCAGGGCGATGGCTTTGATGATATCGGCGCTGTTACGGACGCTTCCGCCGCATACGATGGACACCTGGTTTCTTATCCCTTCGTCGCGCAGCCTTGTATCGACAGATGCCAATGCCAGTTCTACAGGTATTCCCACGTTATCTCTGATTCTTGTAGGCGCTGCTCCGGTACCGCCCCGATAGCCGTCGATGGCGATGATATCCGCTCCTGCCCTGGCAATACCTGAACAAATGGCTGCGATATTGTGCACGGCAGCAATTTTTACCGAGATGGGCTTTGTATAATTTGTCGCTTCCTTCAACGCAAAAATCAACTGTCTTAAATCCTCGATGGAATAAATATCATGATGGGGAGCAGGTGAAATGGCATCCGAACCCTGGGGTATCATACGGGTTTGCGATACCTCCGCTTCCACCTTTTCGCCCGGGAGATGCCCGCCAATACCTGGTTTTGCACCCTGTCCGATTTTTATCTCAACCGCGGCGCCGGCATTCAGGTAATCGGGATGGACGCCGAAGCGGCCGGAAGCTACCTGTACGATGGTATTCCGTCCGTATTTGTATAATTCCCTGTGAAGGCCGCCTTCGCCGGTGTTGTACATGATTCCGTTTTCACAGGCTGTCTGAGCCATGGATTTGCAGGCATTCAGGCTGATGGAGCCGAAGGACATGGCGGAAAACATGATGGGTATTTCCAGCTCCAGCTGCGGAGGTAATTTTTCCGCAAGCTTGCCGTTTTTTATTTCCAGAGACTCCAGCTTTCTGCCTAAAAAGGTTTTAAGCTCCATGGGCTCGCGCAGCGGGTCGATGGACGGATTTGTCACCTGGCTGGCATTGAGCAGGATATGGTCCCAGTAAATGGGGTAAGGCCTGTCATTGCCCATGCCCGTCAGCAGAATCCCTCCGGTTGCCGCCTGTTTGTAGATATCCTTTATGGCTGTTTCCGTCCAGTTGGCGTTCGCCCTGAATTCCAGCTCATGCTTTTTTATGCTGAGGGCCCTGGTAGGGCATAGTGTAACGCACCTATGGCAGTTTACACATTTATATTCATCCGAGCATACTTTTTGCTCGTCTTCATCATAATAATGCGCCTGATTCGCACATTGACGGACACATACCTGGCAGTCTATGCACCTGTTCCGGTCCCTGTCAATGGTAAATTCCGACGTTGAATAATCCAGACTCATATGCTATCAACTCCTTCCAGCATGCCGACAACGGCCTCTCCGCCTCTTGGCGCCCACAGTTTGTCCGGTTCGGCGCAAATCTCGCGTATGGCGGACTCTTCGCTGGCGACATACAAATAGTCTCCCTTTGTCGCGGCAACCAGTGAACGGAGCTTGATTCTGTCGTTCAAGGCTACAAGGCCGTTTCTTGATCCAAGGATGATGGAGAAGGGGCCGTTAACAAGCAAGCTGCTGTATACGGACCGTATGGCTTTGACCAGCTCCTGCTTTTCGGGCGTCATTCTTTCCACCTCGGACCAGAAAGGGGAGGCGACGGCTGTGACGGCAACATCAAGCGGCAGCTTGTGGCGCCGGAGCAACAGGTCAAATATATAGGTGATTGCTTCGGTGTCGGTCTGCAGGGTGCATTTATAGCCAAACATCTCCAGATATCTGGCATTGGCGCCGTAGGATGAAATTTCGCCGTTATGCACAACCGACCAATCCAGGAGGGTGAAGGGATGCGCTCCACCCCACCATCCCGGGGTGTTCGTGGGAAATCTTCCGTGGGCGGTCCATAGATATGCCTTGTAAGTATCCAGCATATAGTACTCGCCGACGTCTTCAGGATACCCCACCGCTTTGAAGGCTCCCATGTTTTTCCCGCTGGAGACGACAAAAGCGCCGGGCATGTTGGTATTGATATTCATGACACACCTGACCACAAACTCGTCTTCATTCAGCTCGGACTCCATGATCTTATCCCGGCGGGGAGAGAGAAAATATCTCCAGATAATTGGAGCATTGACGATGGAGGGTACCTTTCTTACCGGGATTTTCCCACCGATTTCTATATCAAAATGTTCGTTGAGGAAATGTTCGGCAGTATCCTTGGCATTTTTATCATCATAAAACATATGAACGGCATAAAGATCCTTATATTCCGGATAAATACCATATGCGGCAAACCCTCCTCCCAGGCCGTTGGAACGGTCATGCATAAGGGAGATGGACCTTATAATGTCCTCTCCGGAAAAGGTCTTGCCTTTTTTATTCATTATTCCCGATATGGCACAGCCTGACGGGATCCTGACCTCGCCCTCGCGCTGTAGCATTTGCAACCCCCCTTGGTTTGTTTCAGCCACAAGCTACTGTTATGGCTATAAAATGAAATATGTGCAGCATCATCCTGCAAATCCAAATTTAACAGTTTCTAAACTTCAAGCGTTCCCGCTGTATAAAAAAAGACGTACACCAAAGAGCTTTTCACTCTTCGTCGAGTACGCCTGTCATTTTTGCATCCGTGCATCGTCGCACCATCATATTGTTTTTTTCATTATAGCATGCATAAAGGCTATGTTCAATACTTTTTATAAAAAAATTGCAATTAAGTCCCATCCATCTTGCAAAAATCATTTGGTAAAATGTTTAGCTGCTGTGAATTGAAGTGCAATACGATATGGTAGGAATATTATGGGAAAAGCGCTATGTGGAAGCGCCATATCGCGTCCGCATAGATACAGGCTATGATGGCAAAATACCGGCCGGCTGGTATTTGCCCCTGCAAAGCTATATGCAACAAATTTACAAAGGTGCCGTAAAGTTCGATTTACCTTGCAGAAAAGAGTATCTGATAACTCAAAAACTCCACTGGAAAAGGAGATTACAGGCGGTAAAACCTATCAGGATCAGGCTTAAAATGCCGGAAACCACGGATAAATTGCGGTCTGTGGGGGAAACTTCCTTCTTTCCGGATTCCTTTTGCTTCAACCTGTTTCTTATATGATAGATCTGTATCAGAATAAGCAGCGCCGCAGGTATCTTTAATAAAATAGAGCTTAGATAGAAGGAGCAGTACACGAAAAACAATATCAGAAAGAGGTCCTTCACGACATGAATGCCGGTGCCGAACTTCTTCATGTTCAGATTAAGCAAATCCTCGAATTCTTCTTCCGTCTCGTCCTCGATATCTTCGTCATCCTCACCGGAATCCGTTTCAAAAAAACGGTTATAAATATTCTTAATGGAGCTGACCATGAGTATCACGGCCGTGACAGCAAAAAAGATGAAGTGGTTTGTCGAAAGAGCCAGTATCGGGAGTATTAATAATAAAAAAAGCATGAACATCAGACCTTGAAGCTGCATTGATCCCCCCATAAATAAATGCCTAAAGTTTTCTTCCATTATACACTCATTACCGCAACAGTGAAACATTTTCTTTCAGTTCAAAGACAACGCGTCCATAATATTCCTGAAAGGGTATGGCCACCGGCGAATGAATGTTTGTTCTCCTGTAGTATTATACACTAAAAACCTGCGTGAAAGTACATAATTAATCTGAATAAAGCAGGTTGGTTTTTGCAATGCTATATACGGAATAAAACAATTATAGCACAATAAGGAGGTTTGTACATGTCTAAAACAATCGTAGGATTATTCGATAACCAATCCTATGCTGAAAATGCGGCAAAGCAGGTTAAGGACCAGGGCCTGCGGACAGATGACATTTCGATTATAGCCAAACAGGGAGACGAAAAATCGGACGACAGAACCACAGCGACAATGACCGCGGGTGGCAGGGCCATAAACGACAACATCTCCGATGGCGTAGTAACAGGCGGAATCCTTGGCGGACTGGCCGGTCTTCTGATAGGCGCCGGCAGTATGGTGATTCCCGGGCTGGGCATAATTGCGGCTGCCGGTCCTATAACAGGACTTCTCTCGGGAGCGGTTACCGGAGGGATTGTCGGAGGTCTCGTTGATCTTGGAATCCCTGAAAACAAGAGCCGCCAGTATGAGACGGATGTTAAAGCCGGCAAGGTACTGTTCAGTATGAAAGCCGACGACGACAAAGTGGATCGCATTGCCTCCATCCTCAGAAATAACGGAGCAAGCAGTGTAGATACCTATTGATTTGCCTCCATTAAAACTCAGCAGGAGGATTATCTGCGTCATCGACACCGACGTGAGGCGTCGGCGTCGGGGCTAAAGTGGGAGCCGGAGTAGCCGAAGGATCGGAACCGGCTGCCGGCTTTTTCGTGCCCCTGATCACTTCTTTCGTAAGAGGCTGATAGGTGCTTCGATGGAGTTTGGTCTCACTGATGACCTTTCCATCGATTTTTATTGTTTTAAAGGTATCAACCACGTATCCATCCTTACCATCCTGCCTGACGGAGGTTTTTCCCTCCGCCATATTGGGGTCGTCGATATACTTTGTCGTGAAGGGAATGGTTTTAACGATGTCTTGTGAGATCATAACCTTCTTTTCCGGCGTTTCGTTGGTTCCGACAAAGGTGAAAAAAACGTCATTGTTCTTGGTGATCCCGGCTTCAATTTTTACCGGCCAACGGGTGGAATTCTTGAAGCGGAAATCCGTTGAACCGTACGATACGGTTGCATCCTGACCGTAGGGCACATAGCCGACGGTAAAGGTATGATTGCGGCGCTCAACCACCTCCAGGTCGGATTTCAAGACAACTCCGTATAGCGTGGAGGAAACCTGGCAAATACCTCCGCCAATGCCGTCCACCACCTTTCCTGCAACATAGGTATGGGCGGTTTGATAGCCTCCCTCTTCTGTCCGCGGGCCAACGACATCATTGAAGGAAAAGACATCGCCCGGGACCAGTATCTTGCCATTGATCTTTGAGACTGCGAGCTTGATGTTTTCTCCCCTGTTTTTGTCATTTTTATTGGATGCGGAAAAACGTGTGCTCATGGTTGCCAGCTGGTCTTTAAACATCATGTCTTTTGCTTTTTTCGTGGTGATTTCCGGGAGAATATATTCCACCGGCAGGACCTTTTCCATGTTTTCATTCTTTTCCAGTTCGGCAGCGATAGACTCCAGGGTGGCTTTTTCAATTCTCATACCGGCTGCGTGAGGCTTGACGGAGGTATTGCCATTCTCTACCTCAAAGGAGGCGTTTACCGGCTCCCTGTTCAATTCGGCGAGCAAACCGTCAATATCCAGTTTGCTGGGAGGCGTGATCGTAATCTCGGCTTTTACCGTGCCCCCCTTGCAATTCTTTATCATTTCCTCCACTACCGAAGCAAGACCGCTTTTATCCACATTTTCACCGTGATGTCCGGAACGTATGGCAGCCTTGTCTTCCTGTATCAGAATATCGGCTTCTTTAACCGCTATAAGGGTTTTCTCATGAAAATCCGACAGGAAGGAATCCAGCTTTGCCCTGTCGTAGGACAGCGGCATTTCAATATTTGCTTTCTTGAGACTTGCGTCAAGGATGACATAAAGCCTTTCAAACATGTTGCCGGTTCTTCCGAGGGTGAAAGCGTCGTTTACTGCATTTTCCATGGCATAGGAAACTTTGAGGTCCGTATATCCGGCCGTTTGAAGGACACGGCCCGAATCCAGGGTGATTTCCAGATCCTTGATCCTATCCTGAAATTGGGTTTCCAGGGCGGATGCCAGTTCTTCACGGGTCATTCCGCCGGCATCCAGTCCGTTTATGTAAACGCCATTATAAACCCGGTCGTTTTTAAGGGTCATATAGATAAGCTCTGCGCCTGCGGCGAGCAGTAACAGGCTGAAAACGATCAGGGATATGAGGATAATATTTTTCTTGCCGGGCTTGCTTGTATTTTTCTGTATTTCTGGCTGCATTCTTCAACACTCCAAAGGGTAATATTTTCAACGTCGTATCCTATTGCAATTCTAATTATCGCAATTATACATAAAAAACTCAATATTTTTTCCCGGTAAAAAATATTAAGTTTGTATTACCACTGTGACAAACACCCTAAAAATATATTACCATAGACATAGAGATGAAAAAAACCTGGAGGACTGCCCATGAATACGTTCAACCAAAAGGAATTTACGGAATTGTGCAAAAAATTCAATACTTCCGGTCATATGGAAGATGCGACAATAAGATATAGGAACAGCAGTTTCTTTAACAAGATGAAGGCTTCGGTCATGAGGGACAGGCGCGGCGAAGTGGTTTTTTGCGTTATCAGGGCTGACGGCGGCATCATAACCATCACCTGCAGCGAATATCCGGCGGGCGTTTTCAGAATACCCACAGGGGGGATCGGGCATGGCGAAGACATTGTCGACGCAGTATACCGGGAGGTAAAAGAGGAACTGGGACTGGATGTGGAAATCAAAGAATTTGCAGGCGTAGTGAGAATTTGCTTTGAACATGCGGCAGAGCAGGCTATGTTTTATTCCTATATCTTTATTCTTGCAGAAAAGGGCGGAAGGCTTTTGCTTGACGCCGTTGACGACGAAATCAGCGAAGTAAGGGTTGTAACGTTGGAGGAACTGGCCGGAATCGTGGAAGAACTGAACAAGATCCAGGGAAAATGGAGCGACTGGGGCAGATTCCGGTATGTTACTTCCAATGCTGTCCTGAAGGTTCTGAAAAAAGGACTTGGGCCATGAAGATCCTCCTTTTCAGCGACTCCCACGGAAATGTCCACAACATGGCCAGAGCCCTGGCAAAAAATAAAAATGCGGAGACGGTCATACACCTGGGGGACTGCATCAGCGACGTCTTAAAGCTGCAAAGCATGCATGGCGGCTTTACATATGAATTTGTCCGGGGAAACAACGACTGGTCCCGTGAATTTCCTGCAGAGAAAACCCTTACGCTGGGAGGCAGGAAAATTTTCATAACCCATGGGCATAACTACAACGTAAAATATGATTATCAAAGGATAGAGGCCCGGGGAACGGCAATTGGTGCAGATGCCGTGTTTTTTGGACATACCCATGAACCGGAGGAGTTTTTTTCGGAAGGCATGCTGGTATTGAATCCCGGCAGTATAGGACCGGCGGCGGTCAACCGTGGAAAGCCCACGTACTGCCTGGTGGATATAAACAACGACAGGATTATTTCCAGGTTTCTCAGTCTTTGACCTTTGATTTTTTCAGGCTTGAAAATCCTTTATTTTCTTAGAATTCCAGGCATAAATTTCAAAGCAGATGTATATAATTGGAAACTTCCGACTATACTTTGAATATGGTTTAGTATATAGCCATAATTCAATGTATAAGGGGAATGTGCCATGAAACCGGGCGTGAATGAAGGACAAACTCCGAAGGTAGGACATAACACCCATCCAGGGACAGGGTTGAAGCTTTTTACCGTAAAAAGGAAGGCGGATACCGAAAAGCTTACGGAAGAAGCGGAATTGATAAAGGCCATTACGAGTGCAAAAAATGAGTGGCTTGATTCCGTTGCAAATTTTGAACATGTTTATGAAGAGAATCTGGTCGACTACTATACCTATAAAATGAAAGCATGCGAAGCCAGATACGCATATTTTATAAAAAAGGCCAGGGACCTTGGCTTAAAGGCGCATTTGCCGCAGGCGGAGGAAACCATCCAGGCCTTTGAACGGTAAAAGAGAGATTCTTATTTCACCGCATATCAGTTTTTTATTTCCTGCATTCATAATTGGGACTTTGTCCAAGTATATATAGATAAGATTAATTTAAGGAAGCTAAGTGCTGCGATGGAGATAAATTATAGTGTAATTCTGGCATATGCGGTAGGGATCATTCTTCTGTTCATCCTGGGCAGGGTGCTGCTTGTTCCGATGAAAGCAGTGCTCAAGCTTGTCTATAATGCACTTCTTGGGGCTATTGCCCTGATCGTCCTGAACCTTGTCGGCGGATTGCTGGGATTCCATATCACCTTCAATATCGCTACGGCATTTATTGTAGGTATTCTGGGGATCCCCGGCCTTATTCTGCTGATCATTCTGGAGCTTATGTTCAATATCATGTAGCCCGGGCACCCATTTCCGAAAAGTGAATTGTGTATACAAAAAACAAATCTACATCCCGATATTCCAGTAAATCGGCCTTTATTTTCAACCTCCCTTGACAAAAAATAAACAAAGAATTATACTTTAATGTGGTTGGTTTTGTTACTTATCTGTCTGATATGCAATGAGGCATTGCACGGGCAATCTGCCTTAAGTCAGCAAGGATCTATGCCTGCCGGAATTTGATCAAATCGTTGTGTCGTATGGGGTAGGGGCGGTGTGGATTGAACAAACAGATATGTTATTGAATTTGCCGCAGGAAGTTAAAGCTGGATTCCGTGTGGGCACATGGACCGAAACAAACAATCAAACAAACATAACCAGAAGGAGGTTTATACATGGGCAAGGTCGTAGAAATAAGATGGCACGGCCGCGGAGGCCAGGGAGCCAAAACCGCATCTTTGCTGCTTGCAGATGCAGCATTCAATACCGGAAAATACATACAGGGTTTTCCGGAATATGGTCCTGAAAGAATGGGAGCTCCAATAACGGCTTATAACCGTATTAGCGATGAAAGACTCACGATTCACAGCAATATTTATGACCCCGATTATGTCGTAGTGGTTGATGACACACTGTTGACTTCCGTTGACGTAACGGCCGGTTTGAAGGAAGATGGAGCCATCATCGTCAACACCACCAAATCACTGGAAGAGGTCAGGCCTTACCTGAAAGGATATAAAGGCAAGGTTTGCACCATTGATGCACGGACAATCTCCATTGAAACTCTTGGCAAGTACTTCCCCAATACGCCTATGCTGGGCGCGGTTGTAAAAGTCAGCAAGGTTATTGATGAAAAAGTATTCCTGCATGACATGGTGGAGTCGTTCAAGCATAAGTTTGCCAAAAAACCGGAAGTCGTGGAAGGCAACATTAAATCTCTTGAGAGATCAATGCAGGAGGTGAAGGGAATATGAGCTGCAAAGAATGCAAAAAGGAATTAAGGGATGTACCTGTTACCGCCAACTGGAAGGAAGTAACCAAGGGCGGAACCATTTCATCGGCGGGCAACGCCCACCTGTTCAAGACCGGCGACTGGCGTTCCATGAAGCCCGTATGGCTTGTGGATAAGTGCAAGCAGTGCCTTTTGTGCTATCCTGTCTGCCCGGATACTTCCATCCTCGTAAATGAAGAGGGAAAAAGAGTTGATTTTGATTATGACCACTGCAAAGGCTGCGGCGTATGTGTAAAGGTTTGTCCTTTCAAGGCCATTGACTTTGTAGAGGAAAGCAAGTAAGGAGGGAAACGGATAATGGCTATAAGAGAAAGAATGAGCGGCAACGAAGCGATCGCTGTTGCCATGAAACAGATAAATCCGGATGTTGTTGCGGCATTCCCCATAACACCGTCCACAGAAGTACCCCAGTACTTTTCCACTTTCGTTGCCGACGGAGCGGTCAATACGGAATTTGTCGCGGTAGAATCCGAACACAGTGCCATGTCTGCCTGTGTAGGCGCATCCGCTGCAGGTGCGAGAGCCATGACGGCTACTTCAGCCAACGGCCTGGCTCTCATGTGGGAGGTGCTTTACATTGCGGCAGCTTCAAGGCTCCCCATCGTCCTGGCCTGTGTAAACAGGACACTCTCAGGACCTTTGAACATACACAATGACCACAGTGATTCCATGGGTGCAAGGGATTCCGGCTGGATTCAGCTCTATTCCGAAAACAACCAGGAAGCTTATGACAACATGCTTATGGCAAACAGGATCGCGGAGCATCCCGATGTTCTGCTGCCGATCATGGTATGTCAGGACGGCTTTATCACTTCCCATGCGATAGAAAATATCGAACTGCTGGAAGACGACAAGGTGAATGCGTTTGTCGGCGAATATAATCCCGAAGAATATCTGCTGGATAAGGAAAACCCTATTGCAGTCGGTCCCCTGGATCATTTCACCTATTGCTTCGAACACAAGAGACAACAATCCGAAGCCATGATGAAGGCGAAAAAGGTTGTACTTGAGGTATCTGCAGAATTTGCGAAGCTGACAGGCAGGGACTACGGACTGTTTGAAGAATATAAGACGGAAGACGCGGATGTGTGCATGGTTATACTGAATTCAACCGCAGGAACCGCAAAGTATGTTGTAGACCAGATGAGGGCTGAAGGCAAAAAGGTTGGGATGATAAAGCCCAGACTGTTCAGACCCTTCCCGGTGGATGAGATCACTGCAGCACTCTCGAAATTCAAGGCTGTCGCTGTAATGGACAAGGCCGACAGTTTCAATGCCGCAGGCGGACCGCTGTTTACCGATGTTTCCAGCGCGATGTATGCCAAAGGCGTTTTGGGACCCAAGATGATCAACTATATCTACGGTCTTGGCGGTAGAGATGTTAAATCAACGGATCTGGAATTCGTTTATAATGAGTTGTTGAAAATTGCCGGCACAGGTAAGGTAGACTCTGTTTACAATTACCTCGGTGTCAGAGAATAGGAGGTGCGACAGATGGCTTATAATTTGAAGGAAGCTGCAAAAAAACCCGAAAGAATGACCGGCGGACATAGAATGTGCGCAGGATGCGGAGCGCCTGTTGTAGTCAGACAGATCCTCAGGGCGATGAAGCCCGAAGATCACGCGGTTATCGGTTCTGCTACCGGATGTCTGGAGGTTTGTACATTTATATATCCCTATACTTCATGGAAGGATTCATTTGTACACAATGCATTTGAAAATTCCGCCGCATCGGTATCCGGTGCGGAAGCTGCCTACGTTGCGATGAAAAGAAGAGGCAAGGTCAAGGAAGATACCAAGTTCCTTGCTTTTGGCGGCGACGGCGGAACGTACGATATCGGTCTGCAATCTCTGTCAGGCGCTATGGAAAGAGGACATGACATGGTTTATGTCTGCTACGACAACGGAGCATACATGAATACCGGTATCCAGAGATCTTCCGCTACCCCGAAATATGCCGATACGACCACTTCTCCCGCCGGTAAGAAAATTCCCGGCAAGCAGCAGTGGAGAAAAGATCTGACTGAAATAATGGTTAACCACAATATTCCCTATGCTGCTCAGACGGCGGCAATTGGCAATATGAAGGACCTTTATGAGAAGTCTGAAAAAGCCATTTACACTAAAGGGCCGGCATTCCTGAATGTTCTTGCTCCATGCCCAAGGGGCTGGCAGTATAATACGCCGGATTTGATGGAAATAAACAAGCTGGCAGTAGAGACCTGCTTCTGGCCGCTGTATGAAGTGGAAAACGGCAAGTACACCGTCAATTACAAGCCGAAGAACAAACTTCCGGTAAAGGAATTCCTCAAAGCCCAGGGGAGGTTTAAACACCTTTTTAAGGCCGGAAACGAAGGACTGCTGGAAGAAATCCAGACGGAAGTAGACAAGAGATGGGAAGCACTGCTTAAAAAAGCTGAAGAATAAAAGATTGGCAAGTACGGAGAGCATTTCAGGATGCTCTCCTTTTTTATTCGGTCCTTCCATGGGTTTTTACCTCAGCGCTTACCTGGTGCCGCGGCAAGAGTGATATTTATCTTTACTGCATATTTACTCAAATATTCAAGAAGCAAGCCGGGAACATAGCGACGAGGGTACGCAAGCGGGGGCGGGTCCTTTTGCTGGCGGAACCGTTTCTACCTGCGTTGCACGGCATCTTATGTCAACAGGCATCTGTATTCTACCTGTATGACCTGACGCATATACTTAAAGTACTGGCGAAAATATAGCTTCCCATATAAGTTTCTGAAAATGCAGGTCATTGCGGCAGGGGCTGGTTGCAAATGCTTTGCATTTGCTGCTTGCCGATACAAGCGGCATTTTCGGAAAAACAGGAAGTATTATTTTCAGTACGCCTCAACATCAGTTTATTAAATCAAAGGGTTTTTGGGAAGCGGAGGTTGCTATGCAGGGTATGGACAGGGAAATTGCCGCGAATTACGGACTTGAAGTCAAAAGTA
Organism: Bacillota bacterium; assembly: GCA_023426125.1. Lineage (GTDB taxonomy): Bacteria > Bacillota > Clostridia > Acetivibrionales > DTU013 > MnB-11. The sequence goes on along the minus strand of JAFABI010000044.1, from coordinate 63,707 downwards.
TAGGACCGTATAAAGATACATACATGGTACAAACGGATAAAGGCCGCAAGATTCTAAAAAAGATGATGTTTTCTCCCGAAAGGATATTGTTCATTCATGGCGCCAAAGAGCATCTGGCGAACAAGGGCTTCGTTCATGTTGACAGGTATATGACCACCTTAAAAGGCGAACCGAGTTTTTCCTTTGATAATACCAGCTATGTGCTGTACGATTTACTGGAGGGGCGCGAGTGCAATTTCGATAGTGATACCGAAGTGAGCAAGGCGGCTGCATTGCTGGCTTCAATGCACTCCGCATCAAGAGGCTACAGGCCTCCGGCGCGCTCCAAAATACAGGATGAGCTGGGCATGCTGCCGGTATATTTTAACAAACGGCTGGAAGATATAAAAAAGCTCCGCAAGATTGCAAAAAAAGGTAAGAGCAGGTTTGACCACATGTTTCTGGAATATGCCGATTATTTTGTCGGACTGGGGGAAGAGGCAGCAGCAGAGCTTGACAAATCCAATTATATGAAGCTTGTAAATGAGGCAAGGACAGACGCGGGATTTTGCCACCATGATTTTACCCACCACAACATTCTTTATGCAGGGGAGGCCTTTTCTTTAATTAATTTCGATTACTGCTGCTTTGAGCTGAGAATATATGACCTGGCGAATCTTATCCGGCGGAAGATGAGAAAATGCAATTGGGACATGGATAAGGCCTTGTTAATTCTTGACGGATATAATTCCGTTGAGCGGCTAAGCAGGGATGAGATGGCCGTTATGAAGCTGATCCTGCAGTTTCCGCAGAAGTTCTGGAGAGTGGTAAACAGATACTATAACAGCAGGCGCAGCTGGTCGGAAAGAAGCTTCATCGTGAAGCTCCAGGAAGTTGTCGATGAGATCGAAGGCCACAAGCGGTTTATGGATAACTATAGCTTTTAGGAAGCTTGACACCCCCTGTAACTTTCACATCCCATCAACATCACCACAAGCCGGATATGTAACCGGACTGTAACATACAAAGGCTGAATCTCATAGTATATATTGTATAAATAACCCGGAATGGACATTTCAAGGGTTGGGAGACATAACAATACATAATACTTGAGCGAGGAGTGTCCAGCTTTGAAGACAGCGGTGATGAATGGAATGAGCGATCTTAAAATCGGCGATATAGTCGCCAGGAAATCGTACGGTTATGATGTTTTTTTCAAAATTGTGGACATTAAAACTATCAAGGACGAAAAAATCCTTACGCTTAAAGGCATCAGCTACCGTATCGAAGCAGACGCTCCGGAAGGCGATGTGGAGCTTCAGCCGGAGCAAAAGGTCAGGGAGTACAGGGACAAGTGCTACAGAGCGGCGGAAAAACAGACACGGGACATATACGCTTCACGCTACAGAGGATACCCAAAAAAAGCGTATTATAGAGATACTCCAAAAGAAAACTCCGGAAAGTTTCAAAAACCCGGAAAGATACTACATCTGGATGGAGACAATGAGTACCTGGAAACCTGCATAGATGAATACAGAAAACTCGGCCTTACGGTAACCGGCCAATTCATCTCTGAAAAAGAACAGCCTGAACGGGTCATTCAATTGCTCCGGGAATACAGGCCGGATATCCTTGTTCTTACAGGGCATGACGGCTATATAAAGGGAAGCGATAGCTACGCGAATCTTAAAAACTACAGGAACTCCCAACATTTTATCGATGCGGTGAAAGAAGCAAGAAAATACGAGTCGGACCTTGATAGCCTTGTGATTTTTGCCGGGGCATGCCAATCCCTGTATTATGAGATTATCAAGGCCGGCGCCAATTTTGCCAGCTCACCCTTCCGGGATCTGATCCATGCCCTCGACCCTGTAAGAGTATGCCAGAAGATAGCTTATACCAGCATTGACAAGGTTTTGACAGCAGAAGAAGTTATAGGCAATACCATCACGGGAAAAACCGGCATCGGTGGTGTACAGACCCGGGGAAAATATAGGGAAGGATTCCCAATTGAGCCATATCAACAATTTATTTAGAAAAAATTTTTTAAAACACTTGACATAAACAAATTTCCCTTGTTATAATATATAATTTTTTTGACAAGCCTACCGTTTTATGATATAATATTGAAAACAGAAGATGAGGTGATTCAATGGCGGAAAAAAGCGACCTGTTTCAGATAAAGAAGAACATCGAAACCTGTATTGGCGAAAAAGTGCAATTAAAAGCCAATAAAGGAAGAAAAAAGGCCTTCATTAAAGAAGGGGTTCTTGAAAATTCTTATCCCAGCATCTTCATAGTCAAGTTTGAGAATGAATATGAGACGACTCGACGGGTTTCCTACAGTTATACGGACATACTTACAAAGGCAGTTGAGCTGGTAATATGCAAGGAAGATAAACGAATACGTGTGAGTTGACGATGTTTTGGATAAAAACGAGGTTAAAGAGGCAGCCTGGTAGAGATACCGGGCTGTTTTATTTTTTATGTTGTAATAATTTGAAGGTCTTGTCAATATACATTAATTGATAAAGTTGTTTCTAAATTCATGCAGGAGGAGGATATCGAAATGTCTCTCGAACTAATCAGGGAAGCCGTAAGATTGAACCAGGCCATAGGAGAAGACACAACGCAGACCATCGTTGAAAATGATATAATCGTTCCGGACATAAAGCCGGATATTGCCCGTATATTGCTCCTGGACGGTGACGCACACGTTAACAGAGCCGAGGCGGCACTGGATAAGATACTCGTAGACGGTACCATAAGGTACAAAATATTGTACATATCCGACGATCCCGACCAACTGTTAAAAAGCATAAACACCAATGCGAATTTCCAATATACCATGGATTTACCCGAGACAAGGCAGGGAATGAGCTGCAAGGCAGGATGCGAAATTGAGCACATTGAGTATGAGATACTCAACAGCAGAAAAGTAAATGTAAAAACCATAATAAACGTAAACGGCAAAGTCGAAAACCGGATCGATCAGAACATCGTTTCTGCTTTTGACGGGATAGAGGGAATCCAGGTACTGAGAAGTACGGCGTCGATAAATTCATTCATCGGCTCAGGCGAAATTACCGCAATGGTCCGGGAAACCATGGAAGTGCCTGCAGGAAAGCCAACCATCAGGGAAATACTAAGGAGTGATATAAAAATTACCGGAAAGGATTATAAGCTTACCGACGGTAGGATCATAGCCAATGGTGAACTGAACATCTCCACGCTTTACATCGGAGATGATGAAAACAGAAGCCTTCAGTACATGGAGCATGAATTGCCCTTCACCCAGTTTATTGAGCAATCCGGCGTAGATGAGGCGTCCTTTTGCGAATTGGAATACGTTATAACCGATTCGGTATTTGAGCCGGAAGAAGACAACGATGGAGAGCTGCGCCTCCTGAAAGGAGAGGTTGAGCTTAAAATATCCGCCGACAGCTTCGGGAAAAAGGAGATCGAAATCATTGAGGATGCGTACAGCCCCAATGCGAGAATAGCACTTGACAAGGAACCTATCAAAATGGAAGAGACCGTAACGGAGAATAAAAGCCAGGTGATTTTGAAGGATACCCTGTACATTCAGGAAGACAGTCCGGACATTGCAGAGATATTCAATGTGCTCTACAGGCCAAACATATCCGATTGCAGGCTGTTCGACGACAGGCTTGATATTACGGGAGTATTGGACAGCAATGTACTTTACCTGGCAAACAACAGCGAGCAGCCGGTTTACTGCTACGAGCAGGATGTTCCCTTCAAGCATGGGGTGGATATCAAGGGTGTAAAACCTGAGATGGGCTGTGATATAACAATGAATATGGAACACTGCAGCTACAGCATGGTATCGGCCAAAGAGGTTGAGATAAGGGTGGTTTTAGGGATATCCGCCAGGATTATAAAACAGGTTGTAATTCCTGTAATATCCAAAGCTGCAGAGCTTCCCCAGGATGATAAGAGAGCTGCCTCCCAGCCCAGCATCACGATATATTTTGCGCAAGCCGGCGATAATCTCTGGAAAGTTGCCAAGAAATACTACACGACCATCGAAGAATTGAAAAAAACCAATGCATTAGGGGAATCGGAAGCCCTGACCCCCGGTGAGCAGATCCTGATTCCCCGGAAAGTAAAGTAGAGGATTGTACGGAAATCGAAAATTTTTTATAAATCAAGTGCCTGAAATTTAGTTTTCAGGCACTTTTTCTTGAAAATGAAATGTTTTTTGTATATAATGTGAGGAAGAAAATTTGCGAGGTAAAGAATGGCTTCGACGGAGCTTCCGGCATATGCTAAAATAAATTTGTCCCTTGACGTCCTGAAAAAAAGGGAGGACGGGTATCATGAACTGAAAATGATCATGCAGAGCATTGAGCTTCATGACGTTGTTGCCATAGAGACGGCTGGAACCGGAATTGCCGTATCCTGCGACAGCAAATGGGTACCTTCGGGCATGGAAAACATTGCTGGTAAAGCCGCCTTGCTGATTGCCGGAAAATATGGGATCACAGACGGCTTGAAAATCCATATTAAAAAAAACATACCGGTTGCCGCTGGGTTGGCCGGAGGGAGCGCGGATGCGGCAGCTGTTTTGAAAGGGATCGATGATTTGTTCTCACTGGGCATAGGGAAGAGTGACCTTATGGCAATGGGAAAACAGATCGGCGCGGATGTGCCGTTTTGTATAGCCGGGGGTACACGGCTTGCAGAAGGGATCGGTGAAAAACTTACAGCTCTGGCGGACTTCAAAGAAGTCGGCCTGGTTTTGCTAAAGCCGAAAATCGGGGTATCTACTGCCTGGGTATATAAAAATCTGGATGTCGGAAAAATAGATAACAGACCCGATACGGAAATGCTGATAAACGCTTTATCCGGTGGTGATATTGAAACTGTGGCTGCAAATATGAAAAATGTTCTGGAGGGTGTTACCATCCCCAAATACAAAGCAGTGCGGGAAGCAAAGGAAAGGCTGCTGGAGCTTGGAGCCGCCGGCAGCATGATGAGCGGAAGCGGTCCCACGGTATTCGGCATTTTTTCCGACAGGCAAAAAGCGGAAAAAGCATACGAGGCTGCCAAAGACAGCCGGTGGGACAGATTCCTGAGCAGCACAAGAGGATAGGGGACACACCCTTTTGAAAATGAGAAAATGCGGAATAAAGGCCGTACAAGCTTTTTATAACTGGCGGAAACCGTTCCGGGAAAGCAAAGTGAGGAGACGACAATTATGGCAGGTAAATTATCCAAAGTGAATCTTAATGACTACAAGCCATTGAGAGAAGTCATATTCAATACGTTAAGAGAAGCGATCATCGTCGGCGAGTTGAAGCCGGGTGAAAGGCTGATGGAAGTCCAGCTGGCCGAAAAAATGGGCGTAAGCAGGACCCCGGTCCGGGAGGCGATAAGGAAGCTGGAGCTGGAAGGCCTGGTGGACATGCTTCCGAGAAAAGGCGCCCATGTGGCGGATTTATCCGTAAAGGACATTATGGATGTGCTTGAGGTGAGGGCAACCCTGGATGGGCTTGCATCCATGCTGTCTGCCGAGCGGATTACCGATGAAGAACTCAAGGAATTAAAGCATGTCCAGACCCAATTTATAAATTATGTTGATAAAGATAATCTGCAGGGCTCAATCAAAAAGGATGTGGAGTTCCACGATGTCATATACCGTTCATCCAGGAATGACAAGCTGATACAGATTGCAAACAACTTAAGAGAGCAGGTGCAAAGATTCCGGGTCATTTATATCAAGGACTTCAGCAGTACCAAAGAGCTTATAAAAGAGCATGCGGAGATTCTTGAAAGCATCACCAGAAAAGACCCGGAATTAGCCCGGCAAACTGCTCAAAGGCATATTTTGAACCAGGAAGAAACGATCATAAAGGCCATCAAGCGAAATCATATGCTTTAGTATCAGGAGCCCTGAAAATATTACTTCCGCTTTTTCTGCAAATGTTGGGTGCACAGGCGTACATCAAATGCAAAGCATTTGTGACCTGCCCGCAATGAATCTGTATTTGCAGAAACCTATAGCGGAAGTATTATTTTCACCTTTGCTTAATGGTCATTGCAGTATAATAAAGAGAAAATTCCTACGCTGATAAAATTTCTAAAAGTATGAAGGAATTGTAAACTTATTATTAACGATTGAAATTTGTCATTTAACGTCGAATTTTTATGTTATTATCATTATTAAGAGGAATATTATCAGGGAGGACATATGTTATTCATCCAGTCCATCGAATGCTATAAAAAGCATATGATTTCCATTGATAGAGCCACAGAGACAATCAAGGGATATATCATTGAGCTGAATCTTTTAAACAAGTACCTGTCTGAAAAGTACAACGGCCTGATTTACCTGGAGGACGTTAATTTTCAAGACCTGGAAGACTATCTTTTTCATATGAAGGACAAAGGCTACGCACCTGCCAGCAGGAGCCGGGCCACCTATATCATACGGGCATTCTATAATTTTTGCTACAAAAAGGAATACGTTGCCAAAAATATTGCCGTCAACCTGGAAGCGGTTCCGGTCCCCGAAAAGGAGCGGGTTTTTCTCACTGCGGAGGAGATGAAATATGTTATTTCGGGAATAGACTCTCCTATTATGAGACTCCTGGTAAATACGCTTTATTTTACGGGTATGAGAATTTCGGAATGTTTGAATCTTTTGCTGAAGGACGTGGATCTAAAAGAGGGTATTATCACCGTACGCAATACAAAAAACAAGCAAGATAGGCAAATTCCCATCCACAGGGAATTAACGGAGCCCTTTGCCAATTACATGAAAAACTGGAGGGATGGGGCCTGCAATCCATATTTCTTTTGCCTGAACGGCACCTTAAGGATTTCTCCCGATCATGTCAACAAGGTTCTGCATAAGGCAACGCAGCGTATACATATGGACAAGCATGTAACCTGCCACATCATACGGCATAGTTTTGCCAGCCGCCTTGTTGCCAGAAACATAAACATCGTGAATATTCAGAAATTGCTGGGACACAAGGACTTATCCACAACATCCATCTATACCCATACAAATATCGATGAACTGAAAAAAGCGGTAAATGCCATTTGACGAAGGAGGGGGAAATGCCTTATTACGATGATTGCAAAAGAAAATGATAAGGACAGGCTTATTTATATTAAAAACCACCTTGCAGAAGGCGGCTTGAGGGAGGATATCGCACAAAAGCTGGGATACCGCAACTGGAGGAGCCTTGACATCTATATGAGGCGCAAGGGGATGAAATGGGACTCACGGAGGAATATGTACTATTCCATGGAGGATGAATGCTGTAATCCGGAGAAGGAATTCTCAAAAATCCAGGCCATCATTTCCATGTTCGACAATGGGAATGCAGATCCCAAAAATATTGCGGCTCATACGGGGTTCAAGGATCACCATGATATGGCGGCGTATATGAAAGCCAGTAACTATATATGGTCTCATGACATAGGCAACTACATCCTGAACTCCCCTGGAAACAACCGCATGATCGGAGAAGTCACAGACTGCTGTGATATGGCGGGGGGCTCCGATGCCCGGGAGGATTTTGCCGGAGAAACCGATATTTCCAGGTATTTGCCCGTGCTTGACCTGCTGTTGAAAAACATGGAAAAACTCAAGGCTGTGTTGTCGGAAGCAGCGCCAACCATTCCCCGGTATGCCGTACCGGGCGGCGTAAGGACAAAAAGCTTCTATATGTCCGACAGGGTGTCAAAGCTTATCAACGATTACAGCCGGAGCAAAAACATCAGCCAGAAGGAAATCATAGAAGCGGCGATCATCGAGTTCCTGTGCAAATATTCCTATAAGGACGAAGTCAGTAAAATCCTTGATCCAAACAGTGCAGTATAGTGAACTAGACCACTTATCATACCAAACATCTTTTTTTTTATAAGTATTTAAATTCCGGGTATTCAAAACAATAATTTCGTATACCCCGGTTCAATTCCGTCATGCCTTCTTTAATTGTCTTGTGGATTTGTCACTTAGGAGCACTGAAAATATCATTTGTGTCCCTTTTACACTCCTTTCATAGTACAGCTCCACGTAAGTTCGTTACCGGATAGGGACCGAGAAAGAATCAATGTATGGGCGGCCATTGGCCGTCCGGTAGCTGTCACCATGGATGGCATTCTGTGGACGTGCAATGCGCGCCCCTAAGCCATCCCATTCTCCACATAAGTTCGTTATCAGATAAGTCTGGCATCAACTCGCTTGTCATTGCGAGAGCAACGTAAGTGGAGCGCGGCAATCTCAATGATCATTCCGGCTAAAAGCTGAGATTGCTTCGTCGCAGGCTCCGCGCAATGACAACGTGTTCTATCTGGTAACAAACTTACGTGGAGCTATACTTAGCATCAAGAAATGTTAATCTAAGCTTTTTCTATGCCAGGTTTTCATAAGCTTATGCAAAATAACGCTTAGAAATTATAAGGAATAACAAAGGTCGTTCAAGAAGACCCTGGAAAGGTCTTTGACAGTATTGTTTCCAGGTACCGCTTTTTTAAAAAAAACATCATGGTTAACCCGGCTTAAGCCTTAGTAACAGCAGCCTGTATCCCAAAAATTTTATCAGGAGGATTTGAGAGTATGAGAAATCTCAAAAAGTTAGTTGCATTAATCGTAACGCTAGCTATGGTGGCTACTTTTGCGATTCCTGCATTTGCTGCCACCCCTGCCGATGTCAAGGGCACGGATTATGAGGGCGCAGTGACAAGACTGGTAGCTCTTGGGGTTATCGCCGGGTATCCGGATGGAAACTTCGGACCCAACGACTCCATCACAAGGGCACAAGCCGCGGCAGTTCTGGTAAGGGCACTTGGTTTTGAGGCCACTGCGGAAGCCGCAAAAGGTGTTACCAAGTTCTCGGACGTAGCTGCAAATTACTGGGGAGCGGGGTATATCAACCTTGCGGTAAGCCTTAATTTGATTAAAGGTTATGGCGACGGCAAGTTTGGCCCTGAAGACAAGGTTACTTACGAGCAGATCGTAACCATGATCGTAAGAGCGCTTGGACAGGAAGCCTATGCCGAAAGCAAAGGCGGATTCCCCACCGGATATCTGCTTCAGGCCAGAGTTATCAACTTCACTGATGGCGTGAAGGGTACTTCCGGTGTAGATGCAACCAGGGGTATCGTTGCCCAATTGGTTGACAATGCAAAAGCAAAACCGATTTATATTCAGACCGGTTTTGGCGACAGCCCGACGTATGAACCAGGCGAGGAAACCTTCCTCAGCAAGCTGGGAATGGAATTAAAGGATGCCAATGAGGATGTAATCGTTACCGGGACTCCCGGTTCCACAGGTCTGGACGCAAACACAATGGCAGTTGGTTCAACGACGTTTGACGTTGTTGTGGGTATGTTTGATGTTGAGTCCCTGCTTGGCAAAAAGGTTGACCTCTGGACAAACAGCGATGGCGATGTAGTGCTGGCTGAAGTGGTAGAGGGAACTGCGGTAGTAGCTTCATCCATAGAATATGATGTGGCGGATGCCGTATATACAGCAACTTTGCCGGATGATACTACCATAGACTATACAGTCGCTGCCGGAGCAGGTGCTATTTACAATCTCAAATCAAGTACCGTGCTTGCGACGTTAGCTGCGGTCAACGCAGTAGACGAAGACAGGCTTCAGATCAGTCTTGTGGTTAATGACGATGAAGAGATACAGTTTATAAATGCAGTTAAATTCGGCTCAGCCATCGAAGCTGACGATCCCGTTGTAAACACGGTTGCAAAATCAATTAAGATCAACTCCTACTGGATCAAGAGAAACGACGAGGATATCAAGAAGCTTGTCGTCGAAAAGGACGGAGAGATTGCCGACTACACGGCAATTAAAGACGGAGACATTCTCTTTGTAGCATTTACCGAGGGTGGCACTACTACGGAATGCGATGATGATTACCTCTATGTCAAGGCTACCAGCAAGACTATTACTGGAACTCTTAAGGCAGCGAAACCCAGCCTGACGGCAGCTACTTCCATTAAAGTGGGAGATACCTGGTATGACAAGAGTGAATTTATCAATACCATCGCTGATACCGATGATTATGTCGATACCGAGATTACGGTTACACTGGATCCCGCAGGCAAGGTATTTGCGATCGACGGCACGACTTCAAGCTCACCCGACAAGTATGGCGTAATCATAGGATCTTTGTACACTGCGGCCAATACGCTGGAGGATGACGTTTACAAAGTGAAGCTTCTGACTGCAGGCGGGGATGAAATTACGTATTCCGTCGTTGATGAAGACGAGACTGAGGTATTGCTGACAAAAATCCAGAATAATACGGCAAAAGGTTTGCTAATAAAGTACTTCATCAACTCTGACGGAAATCTCAGCGATGTCGCCATCGCCGGAAACCCTGTTACGAGTACAGCTACCGTAATCGACGTTGATCACAACAAATACGGCGGAAAGTATGTTACAAGCGACATCGTGGTATTCTCCAAAGATACTGACGGGGGCTACAGCGTGGTAAAATGGGCGGAAATTTCGGACGATGATACGGCGCAGGCTTTTGCTACGGTAAAAGACGACGATACGGGAGAATATGTGGCATTGCTGCTGGAAGCTCCTGAACTCACGACGACCACCGATGTCTATGCATATACCACAGACAAGACGGCAATTGCAGACGGCAAGTTCATCATCGATTTGATTAATGAATCGGGAGCTGCAAGCTTTACAACTTCCGGAACTACCGGGCCGGCTGCCGGCAAAGCGATTATCTATACCGTTGAAAGCGATGGAGAGATCACGACTCAGTCCGTGCTTGAAGATACGGCTGCGGATAAAGGTTATATTACAGATGTGTCCTCTTCAAGAATACAGGTCGATACAAACGGTGAAACCGCCGGTGGGTTGGAATACTTCTACTTCACCGATGACACGGTCATTGTATATGACGAAGACGGAGACGGCGATAGCGATGCTGTGCCGATGACTAAAGCGGAAATCTACAAAGACATGAAGGTAGAGGTTTACTCTACGGATTCCGACATCAATGTTCTGGTTGTCCTGGAAATGTAAGACAGAACTTGATAAGAGCCCTTTGAGGCTATGGTATTAACGGAAGGCAAATGAAAAAGGGGTTGTTTCAATAAGAGACAGCCCCTTTTTTCTACTTTCTTCTTCTATGATATGAAGGGAAGGAAAATCCGGACCGTCATGTAACTACTTCATAGCCCATGGTCATGATTTTCTTTTTTATATCGCCGGGCTTGATTTCTTCGGGATTATATGCAACTTTTACCTGCTGGCTCTTAAGATCCACATCGACGGTCTCAATACCGTCCATCCCTTTCAATTCCCCCTGGATTTTGCCTGAGCAGATACTGCAGGTTATGGACGGTACATTGAATGCTGTTGTTTCCATTTTCCATCGTGCCTCCTGTCCGGTAGTTATTTTTAATAGAATTCTTCCTTTCGCCGCTATGCCAGACAGCGAACTGAAGTCTAAGTATAAATTAGTATTGTCCACTTATCCGAATATCTTGCAAAAATATTTTGCATAATTTAAAACATTTGATTTATAATGACGTATAATTGATAGGGAAACAAACCCTCGGAGCGAGCAGCAGGATGATTTAGGAGAGTGCTTGCCGGGTGCGGTTTGCAGGCGGACGGTACGTCCGGGATATGGAGCGGAGGATACAGATGTGGTACAAGGAATTTCTTAACAAATATAAATCGGGAATATCCCATGAATTCTTGTTTTATTTCAATGTGCGCGACCTTGTGGACAATTACAGGCACATTGACCGGTATATCCATGAGGAGTTCATCAAACAAAGGGGCTTCGGCATCGTGGCCTTTTATGATATTTCCCGCGGACTCACCTTTCTTGATGCCGGTATGGAGAAGGAGTTCAATATCATCACTTCCAATGAAGCCGTCAATTATATGAATTCAATGCCTTCAAAGCTGTTTCCCTTTATCGACAAGGCGCTGAAAAATACAAAAATGGTCCTTTTCATTGACCATGTGGAAAAGATTATCCCTGCAGGGGACATCGGCAGTATGTCCGTTGAGGAAAGAGTAGCCCTGATATGGATCTGCGAATGGTCTGTCAATGCAAGGATTTCCAGCGTTGGAAGCGGGATTTTCATGCTTGCGGACAATCTGGCGGATGTCAGCAGGGAAATATTGAAGTCCTCCTACCGCATAGAGCCGGTACTGGTGGAACTGCCGGGGGAGTGCGAACGGAAGAGCTATATCGAGCATCTCATGAAAGATAACAAAATAAGTTCGGATATTACCATTGACGAGTTTGCCAAGCTTTCCTCGGGCTTGAGCAAAAAATCCATCAAGGACATCAAGCTGAAGGCGGAAGCCGAGGAAGTGCCCGTCACCTTTGAATTCATCAAGGATAAGAAGCACTCGGTGCTTCAAAAGGAATACGGAGACGTGCTGGAATTCATCTATCCCGAAATCGGTTTTGAAGATATCGGCGGTATGGACAGGGCCAAGAACTATTTGCTCAAGAATATCGTACAGCCCATAAAAAAAGGGGATTTGCGAAGAGTACCCATGGGAATATTGCTGTGCGGGCCTTCCGGGACGGGGAAAACCCTGCTGGTCAACGCCCTGGCTAAAGCCAGCGGATTTAACTGTGTCAAGATCGATATGTCGAGGATCCTTGGCCAGTATGTGGGGGAAAGCGAGAAGAATTTCAAGAAATGCCTGCTGGGCGCCCAATCGCAGCAGCCGGTCATTGTGTTTGTCGATGAGATCGATACGGCCTTCCGGAGAGGCGACAGTGGCGACAGCGGAGTCAGCAGAAATATATTCAGTGAATTTTTACAATTTACCGGTAATACTAATAATAGGGGGAAGGTTATTTTCATTGCCGCCACCAACCGGCCCGACCTGCTGGATGCAGCCTTGAAAAGGGCCGGAAGGTTTGACAAGAAAATACCCATCCTGCTTCCGGAGACCCCCGAAAGGGCGGAAATATTCAGGATAATGCTTGGGAAATATGGCTTTGAAGCGGATATAACGGATTTTACTCCCTTTGCGCTTCAAACCGAGAATTATACCGGAGCGGAGATTGAAACGGTTGTAAGAAAAGCCTATGAACTGGCAAATGAAGACGAGTGTGAAGGCTCGGTCCTGACGGCTGCGATCCTGAACGAGGCCATACAAAAGTGCAGGCCCAGCACGCAGCAGGTGCAGTTTATGACCATGCTGGCCATTGAGGAATGCGACGACAAGGATCTGTTGCCGGACAAATACAAAAACCTGCTGGATGACAATAATCTGTCGGCGGACAGAGAGTAGCAATAAGGCTTTACAACGGCGGTAATTTATTATACATTATTCTTATAAACGTAGGTGTAAACGTGATGTAACCAAATAATATGCGTAGGAGGCTGTTACTATGGGATTATTCAGTAGATTGGGTGCTTTGATCCGAGGGTTTTTCGGACTTTTTGTCGGCGGGATGGAGGAAAGGAACCCGGAACTGCTTTTTGAAGACATCAAGCTTCAAATCGATAAAGCCAGAAAAGAAGCTGAGCAGCAGATACTTGAGATTCAGACCAATGCGGAAATGATAAAAATTGAAATGAAAAACGCGGAAAAGAACCTCAATGCCGTGAAAGCAAGAACGGAAGCCGCCCAGAAGCAGGGCGACAAGGATGTTCTGATCGAGCTTCTGATGCAGGAGGAAGAATACCAGGCTACGTATGAAACCCATAAGGCTACGTACGATACCGCAATGGCAGAGGTAGCCCGGATCAGGGAAGACTACAAGATCTTTGAGTCGGAAATGAGCGCCAAGCTCAATGAGCTGAAGACCTTGAAATCCCAGGCAAAAATGGCCCAGCTCCGCGAAAATATAAATTCCGTCAATGCCAGGTATACATCGAAAAATAATACCGTCGGCAGCGTCAACGAAAGCATGGACAGGGCGAGAGAGCTGGTGAACAAGAAGACCGCCAGGGCGAACGCAGTGGAATCTTTGGGAGACACCAATATGGAGCTGAAGCTGAAAAGGCTTGACATGAGCTCCGCAAGAGACAGGGCGCGCGCCAGGGCCGAAGCCATGCTGGGAGGCGAGCAAGGCTTTGAAGTCAAGGAAAAGATCGAAAACAAGGCTTCAAATTAAACACAGGATAGGGTGGAATTTCGGATGAAAGCAAGACTGATCGTAAAGGCTCTTTTTAAACTGAGGAACGTTGGGTTACTGATACTCTTTATGGGGATTGCAGCGATTCTGAGCAGTCAATCCGCACTGGCTGCGCCCCTGGGTATCCCGATTGTTCCGGATGTTGCTGCTTTCTCTGCCGCTTTTATCGCTTACCTGGTATTTGTGATTCAGACGCTGAACAGCAAGGACTTCCATGAGGACTTCAACAAGAAGGAAAAGGTAAGACACATCCAGGATTTGAACTATGCCTGCCTTAAGCTTTCCAATGAAGCCAAACGCAATACGAATTCCACCTATCTGCAGAAAATGAAAAAGGTGATGGAAGATAAGAATGAAATCATGGATTCTTTTTTCAGGGGAGAGCGGGGTTACCTGAAGGAAAGGATCACGGAGCAGACCTTGAACCTGGTGGTTGCCTATCTTAAGCTTTTAAACAACTTCTGCATCCGCAGCCGGGAACTGAGCGCCGTCGACGTGAGCGCCGTAGCGGCCAGATTGAACGCAAATGCCAGAAAGCTTGGCTTTACTAAGGACATCCATATGCAGGACGATATAAGAAAAATTATTGAAATGGATGAAAAGCTGATAAACAGGCTGAAAGACGAAAAGAAAGACCTGGAACGAATCGGAGCGAAGCTGGACTATATGGAAAGTACGGTGAACATGTTCAAGCATCAGGCTTTGTCAAGCGTAGAGTCGGAAGACATGCTGGAAAAGCTGGAGACGGCTGTAAACGAAGCTGAAGCCCTGGACAATGTATTGGAAGACAGACGGAAAAACAAGCTCAAGTATTGAGCATGGAATAAGAAACGCGGGACGCGGGGACGGATCTATTTGCGGGTGTAGCCAGCAAGCAGATCCGTCCCCGTTTTGCATGTGATATGCTATGCTGCGGCAGGGGCATTAGTAAGAAAAGGATATTGAAATGGCGACGAATGTTCGTCGTTTCATTTCCCGTACGACAGGCTTGGCTGGAGGATTTTATTGTAAAAAAAGGATTTATGTGAGCTTTTGTCGAATATGATCTTGTTGAAATTTATCAGATGGGATCTCAGGAGAAAAGATGCAGGATAACGTAGTGTTTAAATCCGAATTTATTTCGGTAACCATCCGGCAGGAAGGATTCTATATCGAATCCTTCAGAAAAGGCATGACCCTTGATCAGTTTAACCGGCTGATGTCGGACCATCCGGAAATAAAGATCACCAGCATCATGACCGTTAGAAACGCCCTGGTAAACGCACCCAGAGGACCTGAAAAGTTTGCCGAGGCCAAAGAGCGCATCATGATCGATATTTCCGAGGACGAATTAAAAGCCCACCTGACACTTTGCGTGGAGGAAGGGGAATTGTCGGGACCCGGCAAAGCCAATCTTTTCAAGGAAATCATGAGGAAATTGAATGAAAAAGGCATAACCTTCGGGATCAAGAACCACGTACTTCTGGGGAATTTGCAAAACAACAGCCGGATCCTGGTGGCGGAAGGCATCGCTCCCGTTGCCGGCAAAGATTCCGAAATAAGAATGTATGAGATGGGCGATGTCAAGCCCGAGGTCAAAGAGGACGGCAATGTCGACCACTACGAATTGAATCTTATCAACAGGGTAAATACAGGCGACTGGCTGGGTGAAAGGACAGACCCCAGGGAGGGGAGCCCGGGAAAGACCGTCAGGGGAAGTACCGTATTGTCGGCCAGCGGGAACCTGCTCCCTTTATTTTATGACCGGAACACGGTCAAGGAAGTCCATGCAAATGGCAAAACCACTCTTTATGCCAGGATCAACGGAGCTGTCCACTACGACGGCGAAAGGATAAGCGTTTCAAACCATCTTGAGATAACCAGCAATGTAGACTTCAAGACAGGCAACATTGATTTTGACGGCTTTCTGACGGTTAAGGGCTCCATCGAGGACAGCTTTTCCGTGGAAGCCAGCAAGGATATAGAGATCCTGGGAGATTTCGGACTCGGCAGCGTAAAGGGGATTGAAAGCAGGGAAGGCAGCATCTTCATCAAGGGAGGCATCGCCGGCAAGAACAAGGCGGTCATCCGCAGCAGAAAAAATATTTATACCAAATTTGTTTCAGACACCACCATTCTGTGCGAAGGAAGTGTCCATGTAGGCTTTTATTGCATCAACAGCACCATTAAAGCGAAAGAAGTTATCCTGGACTCTCCAAGGAGCCAGATCATCGGTGGCTGCATAGAGGCGGAAATTAAGGTATCGGCCGCCATTATCGGCTCTCCCAGCGAAAAACGGACCACCGTCATTGTCAACGGATTTAACAGGAAGGCTCTGAAAAGCAACGTGGATAAGCTGTCGGAAACCATTGAGACGGTTAAGGCGGACCTTGCAAAGGCCAAACAGGAGGTAGCCGTTTATACCAGCACCTCAGGCCTTTCAAAAGAGCAGGTAGCGACGTTTGAAAGGATTCAGGGCAATTATTTTGAAACCAGGGATCGCTTGAAACTTCTGGAAGAAGAGCGCAAGACCCTTGCCGGTTACCTGAAAACCATGGGAGAAGGCGAAATCTCGGTATTGAAAAAAATATTCCCCAATACTATACTTGAAATAAAGGGTACCCCGAAAGAGATAAGCAAACCGCTTTTAGGGACCAAATTTTATGCACAGGACGGTCAGATAAAGGAAATGTAACGAAAGCCGGCGCATAAATGCCGATAGGATAACGTAACTTGCGCTGTAGTACGAACGATGTGCATGGAAAGGTAAGGAAGATGGCAGTATTGTGTGGAGTAGATATCGTGGAGATCGACAGAATAAGGCGGTCCTTCGATTCCTGCGGCGAGAGCTTCAGGAACAGGGTTTTTACCGAAAATGAAATAAACTATTGTGAAAGCAAAAAAATAGTCCGGTTTGAGAGCTATGCCGCCAGGTTCGCTGCAAAAGAGGCCGTTTCAAAGGCTTTTGGAACGGGAATCAGCGATGGCATCAAATGGAGGGATATAGAAATTCTGAACGAGCCTCAAGGTAAGCCTTATGTTGTCCTGTCCGAAAGGGCCAGGGAGATTTACGAGAAAATGAATGCCAGGGGAATTTCATTAAGCCTGTCCCATTGCAAGAGCTATGCGGTTGCATATGCGGTTATAGAGGTTTAGTTTCCAGGGGGAGGGTATTTACATAAAAAGTATTAAATTGCTGCATTGCGCCGATATTCATCTGGACATGCCCTTTACATCTCTTGGAAGCACCGAAGGCAAAGCCGGGCAGCGAAGAATCGAACTGAAGGAAGCCTTTCACCGGATCATTGAACTGTCCATAAGGGAGAAAGCCGATTTGCTGCTGATATGCGGCGATCTATATGAACATGAGTATGTAAGGAAGTCCACCATCAATTTTATTTGCGAGGAACTGGGCAGAATTTCCAATACCCGGGTGATCCTCCTTCCGGGAAATCATGACCCTTATCTTCCCGGTTCCTTTTACATGACGTATCCATGGCCTGACAATGTTCACATCCTTGCGGGAGAAAAAGCCGTGATAGAGCTGGAGGAGCCCTGTGCAAGGATATCCGGCAGCCTGAAGCCTTCCCTTGAGGCAAAACCTTCCTGCATTGACATTCTGATGCTGCACGGGACCTTGAATATGGGGATTGCCAGGAACGCCTTCAATCCGCTGACCAGCGACCAGCTTGATTTGTCCGGGGCGGATTACATTGCCCTGGGACATTTTCACAACCGGTTTGAGGCGGCAGGGAAAATACGGACCGCTTTCAATCCCGGCAGCCCTGAGCCCCTTGGCTTTGATGAGGAAGGAAGCCATGGCGTCTACCTGGCCGAAATTATTGTGGAAGATAGCGGAAGGAAGCATTCCGAAATACGCTTTGTGCCCATAAGCAGGAGAAATTACAGGAACGTGGCGGTTCATTGTGAAAATTACGGTAATGATGAAAAAATTGCCGCCGCAGTCGAAGCTGTAATGAGAGAAGCCGGAAGCAGGGAGGATCTGTACAGCATTACACTTAAAGGAACCGTCGAGGCAGGCCATAAAGCGGATATCCGCAGACTGGAAGCCAGCCTGGCCCATGGGTGCTTTTTCATTCGGATGAGGGACAATACCGTACCCGGCTATGATTTCGATGAAATTAAAAAAGAGCCCGGGCTCAGGGGCCTGTTTGTCAAAAAGCTGCTGGAAAGGATCCGGCAGGCAGAAATGTCGGGAGACGAGGAAGGAAGGCTTCAGGCAGCGGATGCACTTTATTACGGCATGCAGGCATTGGAGCAGGGCGAAATATGGTTATAGAGCTGCTTACAATCAAAGGCTTCGGGAAACTGTCGGGACTGGACGTAAAGCTGGAAAAGGGCTTAAACATCCTTTATGGCGCCAATGAGTCGGGAAAGACCACTTTGCAGTGGTTCATCCGGGGAATGCTGTTTGGCCTGAAGGGGGGAAGAACGTCCAGGGACGGCTTGCAGGCGCCTTTGAAAAGATTCAGGCCGTGGTCCGGCAGCGATTACGGCGGAAGCATGCGGTACATGCTGGACGACGGCAGCTCCTACAGGGTAGACAGGGATTTTGAGCGCAATACGGCGGCTGTTTACGACGCTGCTTTCAAAAATATTTCTGGCGGCTTTGATTCCGGCAGGGATCGGGGGCTCATGCTTGCCGAGCGGCTTTTGGGGTTAAATGAGGCTTGCTTTGACCGGACGGTCCTGATAAGGCAGATGGAGACAAGACCGGGCGACGACGGAAGCGGGGAGCTCATCAGCCGGCTGATGAATTTAAACCGGACCGGACAGGAGGAGCTGTCCTTTAAAAAAGCCTCCGAAGCATTAAAGGAAGCGCTGAAAATGCATGTCGGCACCGAGAGGACCACGACCCAGCCGGCAGACAGGATCGCCGCCAAGCTGACGGCGCTCACGGATGCAAGAAGGAAGCTGGCGGAAAAACGGAGCAGCCGGATATCCACTGCCAATGAGCTGCAGGAAGCGACGGCTTCCGAAATCAAGCGAAAAAAAAGAAAAGCATACCTTGACAGCATAAAAGGGCTTATTGTCGGAAGGAAACAGCTGGAGGAGGAAAGCGCCAGGTGTTCAAAGCTTTCCGACATTGCCGGGAAGCTGGAGAAAACGGAAAAGGAGCTTTTTGCCGCAAAGGAGGAGCTGAAGAAGCTTCAAGCAGCCAGAGCTTCCGCAAATTCCGGAGGAACTCCCGGAGCTTACCGCCGCCGGGGAACCGGTACGAAAATCCGTCCGGTTATTTTGCTGCTTTGTGCAGCAGCCGGTGCAGCCGCGGCAACGGGGATATTTTATCGCCCCATAGGCTTTGCGGTATCGGCATTGTTCATCACTGCGGCCATAGCGGTGGCAGTGCTTGCAAAGCAAAGGAAGAATAGCGGCAGGGAAGCCTTGCTGCAGCAAAAAGACGCAGACAGCCATTTGCAGCAATGTGAGCAGATCATGCACAGAGTAATGGCTTTAGACGGGAAATTTAAGGATATTTGCAGTGAGGCATCCATGGCGGCCGGGAAGCATATTGAAGGGACTGAAAGCCTGAAATCTGCCATGGGGGAAAAGTCGGAAGCGCTTGACATCCTGGAATTGAAGCTTCGGGAGGAAACGGATGCGGCTTTGGCCAACGGAGCTCATTATGAAGCGGGATTTTTTGCCCCTTCGACGCTGAAGGACATTCTTTCCCAGTCAAACCCAAACTGGCTGCGGGATTCCTGGGAATATGAAATGGAGCAGGCCGGTGGGGAGCTGGTGGAAACCGCGCTGAAAATAAAGGAACTGGAGACGCTGCTGAAAGGGGACAGGGAAGACGGGGAGGAGCTCCAAAGCATTGATGAAGAGATTGCAGGCCTCACGCAAAGGAAAACGGAGCTGGATAAAACCGGCGCTTCCTTGAGGCTGGCGCTGGAGGTGCTGACGGAAGCCAGCCAGGAAATACAAGTAAGCTTCGCTCCCCTGTTGAATTCCGGAATGAGCCGGATCATAGCGGAAATTACAGGCGGGAGGTATCAGGACCTTCGGGCGGATGACGCCCTTTCCCTGAATGCGGTATCGCCGGAAGCCGGCCAGGTAAGAGGCGTCATGGCCTTAAGTGGAGGAACTGCGGACCAGATGTACCTGGCACTGCGGCTGGCGCTGTCGGAGTTGCTGTCAAAGGACAAGGAAAGACCGCCTTTGCTGCTGGATGAGGTTTTTTCCCAATATGACGATAATCGGACCGCTAAAACGCTGGAGTATTTGTTTAAGGAATACAGTGACAGGCAGGTAATCTTTTTCACCTGCAAGGAGAGAGAAGTTGAAACAGCCGTGAACATTACCGGCGGCAGGCTTAATGTGGTCAGGCTGTGACCGCCCCGGGTATTAGATCAGAAGATGGAGGTCCTATGTGCGGAAGAAAGATTGCTGGCGTATGCATCCTATTGATAATAATCCTTACCGGCTGTACGGCAGCTTCACGTGAAGTATCCGGAAGCAATGCCCTGCAGGGAGGGGAATCCAGTGCTTCAAATTCAGAACCGTCTGAGGTGAATGGTATTGCCATAAACGAATCTGCCGCAGTTATTACGGATATGGTGGTGGATATTTTTGCCGAACCCGACGTCCGGTCCCAACGGATTGCCCAGGCAATTTACAACCAGGCGGTCAGCATTCTGGAGGAAGACGGCGGCTGGGTCAGAATAGCGGCTGCCGACGGCAGCGAGGGCTGGGTCAGGACCAAGTTCGTTGACACGGATATCTCCAGCATCAGCGGAAGAGCCTATACGCACAGGATTATTATAACCGCCAAGGAGAAAAGTATCTTTTCCGGTCCCACGACAGGCATAACCCTCAAGGAGGTCGTTATGGGCTCAGTGTTTTATGCCTTCAACAATTCCGATAATGCTTACGAGGTTTATTTGCCGGGCGATGCGACAGGATGGCTCAGGGGAAGCGGCATCATTCACGTAGGGCTTGGAGCTGACGTGCCCATGACAACGGGGGCGGATTTTGCCGCGTCGGCGCTAAAATTCAAAGGCACCAGTTATCTTTTGAACGGGCTGAGTTCCATGGGTATCGATTCTCCCGGAATGATCTACATCTGTTCAAAAGTCAATGGCAGGGATCTGCCAAGGGATTTGACGGAGCAGATGAAGTACGGCAAAGAAATCGCTCTTGACAGTATTGACACCGGAGATATCGTTTTCCTAAGTGAATCGGAGGAAAAGGGCAATATCTCCGGCGCAGGCATATATCTGGGGAATGGGCAGTATATCCATGCCAGCAGGGCTTCGGGCTATGTCAGGCTGGAGGGCTTGAATGATAGCGGCAGCGACGGGAAACCGGTCTTTGCAAGAAGGATATTCCAGTGACCGGAGATATCTTCAATTAAATCGGCGATGGCTTCGCTGGCGTGGGGTTTTGCCAGGTATCCCGCCATTTCGCGCATGTGCTTGAGCCTCAAGGGATTGTCAAGCACCTGGCAAAACAGGCTGTCAAGATCTTCGTTCCGGAATATGCGGGCTGCAGCCCCCGTATTGGTCAAAAAGCGGGCATTTCTTTCTTCCTGTCCCGGAATGGGCGACATGATCAGGATGGGGAGCTTTTTGACCAGCGCCTCCGAGATGGTGATCCCGCCGGGTTTTGTTATGATCAGGTCCGATATGTCCATCAAATCGGATATCCTGTCGGTATATCCGAAGATTCTTGTGTCTTTGGAGGAACCGCCTGCGATGACTTTCAGCTCCTTTTCCAGCTTTTTGTTGTAGCCGGCGACGGCGATTACCTGAATATCCCTGCCGCATTGCAACAGGGAGGTAAAAACATCCCTGAATTCTCCAAAGCCGAGGCTCCCGCCCATGACCAGCATGGTAAGCTTGTTTTTAAGGCCCAGTTCCCGTATCAGCCGGAACCGGTCCTTTTTTTCCAGAAAAGTCTGTGATACCGGTATTCCGAGGGTATGGATCCTTTCTGCCGGCATACCTGCTTTTACCATGTCGTTTTTTATATATTCATGGGCTACGATGAAGGCGTCCACGCCATCCAGCTTCCAGAAAAGGTGGTTGACGAAGTCTGTGACAATTCCGATGACAGGAATGGTTACGACACCTTTTTGCTTCAGGCTGGAGAGCATCTGAAGCGGGAAGGTATGGGTGCAGACAATCACCGACGGAGCATATTCGTTGATAAAATCAACAAGCTTCACAGCCATAAGCTTGTTAAAGGTTTTGGTGATATCGGTAATATTTTCTCTGGCTTCGGAGAGCTTATAAAACTCGCCGTAGATGCGGGGAGTATTTTTCACTGTGCGAAGATAGGTTCCCACCACCAGCTTGTCCACCACGGGACTGATATGCTTCAGGGTATCCACCAGCTGCCCGCTGAAGCCGGGATGCCTCATTTTCATGACTTCCATAACTGCTTCCGCTGCCTTTGCGTGTCCTCCGCCTGTGGCTGCGGATAAAAATAAAACTTTCATTTTTTTTATGGCCTCCGTTAAAAGGGCAATCAATCTTACTAAAATTATTCGTAATTCAGGTCTCTATTATAACATTAATTCTGCGCAAGGAATAATTTTTTGGAAAAAACAAAGAATATTTTTAAATATTGCTGTTTCTATCAGTTTTGAGGAGGAGGAGCTTTGAAAAAGATTAAGGTGCTTTTGGCTGCTTGCATCCTATTGTCTTTTATATGTATATCGGTTTATGAAGGGGCCGGATTTCTGACGGAGCTGCTGCGTTCCGGAGATGCCTATGGGCAGGGTGAGGAAGCCGGGGACATACAGCTGCTGGCAAGGGCTATCAACGGGGAAGCGCGGGGAGAGCCTTATGAAGGGCAGGTGGCGGTAGGAGCTGTCATTCTTAACCGGACAAAGGATCCCAGGTTCCCTAAAACCATTGCAGGAGTAATTTACCAACCGGGAGCCTTTACGGCGGTGGATGACGGTCAGATCAACGTTGCCATCGACAGCAGCTCTTCTGTCGTTAAAGCGGCAAGAGATGCCATGAACGGCTGGGACCCCACCGACGGTGCGGTATATTACTGGAATCCGGCGACTGCCACCAGCTCATGGATCTGGAGCAGGCAAATTGTTAAACAAATCGGGAAGCATTACTTCGGGAAATAGGAGGGATTACCTTGGGTATCAGGGAAAAATTACTGGATTTTAAAAGAAGATTATCCGATCGGAAAATGTACAGCATCGTCATCGTGCTGATTGCTGCTGTGTCCATATGGGGGATCTACCAGTACAAGCATGCCGCAAACTTAAGGCAGGAGCTGGACAATCAGTACAACAGGGCGTTTTATGAGATGGTGGGTTATGTGCAAAATGTTGAAACGCTGCTGGCAAAATCCCTCATTACATCGACGACGGCCAGGACGGCCACAACCCTGCAGGAGGCATGGAGGCAATCCAACCTGGCCCAGACCAATCTGGGGCAGCTGCCGGTATCCCAGCCTGTTCTGGCCAATACGTCCAAGTTTTTGATACAGGTCGGGGATCTGAGCAATACGCTGAACAATCAGAATGTCAGGGGGAAATCCTTGAGCGACGATCAATATACGACAATTCAAAAGCTTTATGACTATTCCGTAAATCTGGGTAAAAGTCTTTCGGACCTGCAAAACCAGCTGGCAAACGGAAGACTCAGATGGGGTGAACTGGCAGACAAGGGAACGAAGCTGTTTCAGAAAACTTCTTCCAATGTATCCCTGAAGCAGATGGAGGCCGTGGACAAAACCTTCCAGGATTACCCTACGCTCATTTATGACGGGCCGTTTTCGGACCATATGACCTCGTCAGAACCCAAGGGGCTCACAGGAAAAGAGATGAGCCAGGAGGAGGCAAAAAAGAGCGTGACCGAATTCATCGGCAAGGACAGGATAAAGGATATCCAGGATGCGGGCAAAAACGATTCGGGGCCGATAAAAACGTACAGCTATAACGTAAGCTTGAAGGATAAACCGGAAGACCAGAAAATAAATATCGGCGTGACCCAGAAGGGCGGGCATATATACTGGATGCTTTACAACAGGCCGTCTGCATCCAAAAAGCTGGAAATGGACCAGGTAAAGAAAAAGGGGCTGGAATTCCTGGAAAGCAAGGGTTACAAGAATATGGTGGATACCTATTATCTGACGGAGGACAATACCGCCACCATCAATTATGCCTACCGGCAGCAAAACGTGGTGGTTTATCCGGATCTGATAAAGCTTAAGATCGCCCTGGACACCGGGGAGATTACCGGCTTTGAAGCCAAGGCCTATATTGCGGCCCATACCGAGAGGAAGATCCCGCAGCCGGCAATCCCCATGGAAGAGGCAAAAAAGAAGATCAACAACCGGATGCAGCTTTTAAGCTCAGGGCTGGCCATCATCCCGACAAACTACAAGTCGGAAATTTTCTGCTATGAGTTCAAGGGAAAGCTGAATAAAAATGATTTTATCATCTATATCAACGCCCAGACGGGAGATGAAGAAGACATCCTCATGATTGTAAACACTCCCAACGGGATATTGACGATGTAGCCTATTCACGATTGCTGCATGTTTTAGAAAGAAAGCGTAATAATCATTGTAGGGTGCCCGCGGCCTTGCAGGGACTTATGGTTCTATTAGCATCCATTGTGAATCCAAGAATCGTCTCCTGGCTCACTGACTGCAGAGCAAAACGGGCGGACGTGGCTGCAAATGAAAGCATCATGTGGAGGTATGGCTGCAGGACAACTACAGCCTACCCATGACGGAGCCTGATGCTGGAATTTGTAGTCATGGCTGCCCGTTACCCGAATGAAATGTTTCATTGAAGTCGAGAATCGTCCCCTGTCACAGGCTGCATGTAAGCGGACGCGCAATGCGCGCCCCTACGGTCGATTTACGTCCTCATGTCAATGTATGTCAAGTACCTGTCCCCTTGACATGCATTAGCCATCTATTCTGCACGCTTCCGTCCAGTTAACAAACCCAACAGAGCTGCCGCCCGGCATAACTTGCATTAGAAATGCTATAAATGAATGATTGCGAATATTGATGTGCAAAACCTGCTGTGTTATACTCCAGATAAACTAACCGGATTATGCGTCCGGAGGAGGGACGGCGGGTGACTTTACCATGCTCGGAGAACTATATAAATTCAAGGACTGCAGGACAAAAAGAGCTTCAAGCTTTGACAAAACGGGCGGCAATCAGGATTTCATCAGATTTCTGCCCGGCGAGACCAGAACCATCGTAGAAATAGAAGGGGCCGGAATCATCAGGCATGTCTGGATGACAATCAACTGCAGCGATCCCATGTTTCGAAGAAATATAATCCTCCGCATGTACTGGGACGGTGAAGAAAATCCCAGTGTGGAAAGCCCCATCGGAGACTTTTTCGGCCAGGGCTGGGGGGAGAATTACAACTTCGTCTCTTTGCCCATCGCCGCCGCTCCAGCCCAGGGGAAGGCCTTTAACTGCTATTTTCCCATGCCCTTTGGCGCCGGCGCGCGGATTACCGTTGATAACCAGTCTGACTGCGATATCGACGGTTTCTTTTATAATGTCGATTACGAAATCCATCCGTCCGTCGCTGCGGATGCAGGCAGATTCCACGCATGGTGGAACAGGGAAATCACCCTGCCTGAAAAGGATATTGAAAATGAATGGGCCGCTTTCGGCGAGGATTACAAAAATCCCGGAAACGCAGGCAATTACGTATTTGCAGATATTGTGGGAAAGGGCTCTTTCGCCGGCGTCAACTATTATGTGGATAACCCGGGGCCGATGTGGTACGGCGAAGGGGACGACATGTGGATGATTGACGGCGAGGCCTGGCCCGGTTCCCTCCATGGCACCGGAACCGAAGACTTTTTCAACGGAGCCTGGTGCCCCACGGAGATTTATCAGCATCCCTATTTCGGGTATGCCAGAGTGACAAACAAACTGGGATGGATGGGCAGGACCCACTGTTACCGCTTTTTCATCCAGGATCCCGTCTATTTTACAAAATCGCTGCATGCAAGCATTGAGCACGGGCATGCAAACAATCTTACACTGGATATTGCCACGGTGGCCTACTGGTACCAGGAAGAACCTCACAAGCCTTACCCTGTAATGCCTCAGAAGGATAAAAGACAGAACATGCCCGAGGTGTGGGTCACCGACATCCATCGGTGGAGGAATGCCTGGAGGGAGTCCATGGGCAGGGGCGGACTCTGGGGAAATGAAAAACCGCAAGGGAGATGAAACGATGAAAGCCACGGAGATACTGGACCATTTTTTGTCACAGGCCACCTGGTTTGACAAGACGACGACGGTTGACAGAATTATAACCGGCGACCCGGAAAAAGAGGTAAAAAAGGTGCTGGTCACCTGGATGAGCACCTTGAATTCGGTAAAATATGCTGCAGCACATGGCTTTGATATGATTATGACCCATGAGCCCACCTTCTGGATCCATGCCCATGAGCAGGAGACCATGGCAGGGTGGGAAACGGAATATATGAAGCAGGAAGCGGCAAATGAAAAGCAAAAACTGATAAAAGAAAATGATCTTGTGATATTGCGCAATCACGACGTATGGGACAGGATGCCTGAGATCGGAATACCAAGGGCGCTGGCAGACTTCCTGGGACTGAAGGGCAAGCCCTGCGCCGTTGAACAGGGAGGCTTTCAGCACGGGTATGATATTGAGCCGGTCAAGCTCGGCATATTTGCCGAAAGGACGGCAGCCAGGACGGCTTTGATCGGCGAGCCGAAAATACAGGTTTTCGGCGACCTGGAGAAGGAAATAACAAGGATAGGCATAGGAACAGGCTGCTGCTGCAAACTGGAGGCCTTCAGGAAAATGGGCTGCGATGCCGCGATGGTATGCGATGACGGGATCTGGTACTGGCAGGACATTACCTGGGCGCTGGAGGCGGATTATCCGGTAATCCGGATAAACCACGGAACCTCCGAGGAACCCGGAATGATAACCCTGGCGGAATACATAAATAACCGCCTGCGGGATGTAAGCGCCGAGTATTTTCCGCACAAATCCGGAATAAATGTTATCGGATAGGTATTTTATCTTGTGCCCCGGGCACAGGGAAAGGAAGTAATTGTGAGGATGGAAAACAGGTACGGATA
Source organism: Bacillota bacterium (assembly GCA_023426125.1). GTDB lineage: Bacteria > Bacillota > Clostridia > Acetivibrionales > DTU013 > MnB-11. The sequence continues at coordinate 36,504 of JAFABI010000044.1, read as the reverse complement.
TTTTAATGAAAGAGGAAACGAATACACCATAACCAACCCGGAGACGCCGAGAGCCTTTGACAATTTTCTGTGGAATCAATCCGTCTTTTCCAACGTGCAGCAAACCGGCGTGGGGTACTGCGATTACCAGATCGGCGGAAACGAAGCTGTACAGCTCCTTACAGGCAATGGAAGGATTTGCGACTTTGACATGTTCGGCCGCGACAATCTCATGAGCAGGCTGATTTACATCCGGGATAATGAAACCGGCGATTTCTGGAATGTGAACTGGGAGCCGGTAAAAAAGAAATATGACCGGTATGAATGCACCCATGGCCTGGGCTACACGGTCATACGAAGCGAAGTGGACGGAATCCTGTCGGAATTCAGGATATTCATACCAAAAGGCAGGGATCCCGTAGAACTCTGGACACTTAAGACAATCAATACCTCGGAGAGGAAGCGCCGCCTGTCCGTTTTTGTGTATAACCAATTTCAATTCAGGTACAAATGGGGATTCGACAGCTACGGCGATATGCTGTTCCGCTCTGCGAGGCTGAGCAGGGAGCAAAATGCCGTCATTGCAGAGAAACACCCCCACAGGAAACCACATAACTACCTTACTGGGTTTTTGACTTCCGATGAGCCCATTGAAGCCTTTGACGGTACCAGGGACGCCTTTGTCGGGATGTATCGCACCCTTCAGGAGCCCCAGGCGGTCGTCAACGGCCGGTGCACAAACACCCCGGGTTCTTCCGATGCGACCATCGGCGCCGTTCAATACGACCTGGAGCTGGAAAGCGGAGCGGCAAAGGAGATTTCCCTGATTCTCGGCGCCACGGACGAAGAAGAGCATATTGCCTTTTTCAGAGAGAAGTATTTCGGAAAGTATGAAAAATATTTTCAAGAGCTGGGAGAGGACAAAGACCGGATGACTTCCGCCACCAGGGTGAATACTCCCGACGAGCATATGAACCGGCTGCTGAACAACTGGATAAAACAGCAGGCGCTCTTTGGCGCGGCCTGGTGCAGATGGGGCTGGAACGGCTACCGGGATATTGTCCAGCACGGCTACGGAGTTGCTTCCCTTGAGCCTTCAAGAACAGGTGAAATCATCCGGGAAGCGCTGCGGTATCAATACGGCAGCGGACTTGCCCTCCGCGGCTGGAATCCCGTGGATGAAAAGGCTTACTCCGACAGCGCTCTCTGGCTGATTTTCACCCTGACGGCCTATCTCAAGGAAACGGGCGATTTTGAAATCCTGTCTGAAAACATACCCTTTTATGATGGAGGCAGTGCAACGGTACTGGGACATATCGAGCGGAGCCTGGAATTCCTGGAAAACAACAAGGGATCCCATGCGCTCTGCCTGATCAAATTCGGAGATTGGAATGACTCCCTGACTGCCGTAGGCAAGGAGGGCCGCGGGGAGAGTGTATGGCTCAGCGAGGCCTATGCCGAAGCCTTGCAGCAGATGGCAGAGCTCTATGGCCATCTCGGGATGGACGGAAAAAAGGCGGATTGTCTGCAGAGGAACAAGAACATTCGGGATGCGGTAAACGAGGCGGCCTGGGACGGGGGCTGGTATGTCCGCTGCTTTGACGACAGAGGCGAACCGGTGGGCTCCAATACAAACGAACAGGGGAAAATCTTTATTGAAGCGCAGGCATGGGCTTTGATCTCCGGTATAGCGGAAGGGGAACGGGCCGAAAAACTGATGCAGTCCTGCGACCAGCTGCTGCTGACAGGCGCAGGCTACCGACTGTTGTCTCCGGTTTTCACCAGGCGGGATGACAACATTGGGCGTATAAGCTGCCTTGAGCCGGGGATTTGCGAAAACGGGACGATCTATTCCCACTGCAATTCCTGGATGATCCTGGGGCTTTTGAGGATGCGCAAACCGGAAAAGGCCTATGATTTATTCAAAAGGATTACACCGGGATATTTCAGCGATGAAAAGGATCCTAAGCAGAAATGCCCCCCTTATGTTTACGCGAACTGCTACTATGGTCCGGAGCACAGGAATAACGCCCTGCAGATGGAATTCACATGGATTACCGGTTCCATTGCCTGGTATAATAATTTGTTGGTCAATGATTTCCTGGGAATAAAACCCGGCTACGAAGGCTTGCGCATCGACCCGTGCATCCCGCCGGAATGGCGGGACTATACCGTAGAGCGGAGATTCAGGAATGCAGTTTACCTGATCCATGTGCAAAACCCCCTCCACCTGCAGCATGGGAGGCCCAAAATTACGGCGGACGGCAATGAAATTAACGGAAACCTTTTGCCGGTCTTCAACGACGGCAAGAGGCATCATGTCGAGATCATACTGGAGGAATGAGGATATGGCCCATGCAGATATTATTTCAGTACCTGATCATGTAAGCATCCAGGGGGATTCCAACGGCTGGGAGGCAATGGAAAGGGACAGCGGCGGCCATTGGGCATGGAAAGGCGTCAATGTAGAAACGGCCAAAGAAAAGGAACAACTGTTGGTCACGCTGTATTCGGGAAAAATCCCCGTAAAGCGGATCATCCTGAAATGGAGGGTGAATCTGCTTCCCGGCGCGCGGATGCTTGGCGACCATTGGGAAAGAGGCTATGGCGACCTGGAATGGAGAGGGGTGGTGCCTGAACGCATCATGCCGTGGTATTTCCTTATGTACGACGGCAAAGCAACCCATGGGTATGGCGTCAGGACGCAGCCCAATGCCATGTGCTTCTGGATGGTGGATGAAAAATACATTTCCTTGTGCCTTGACGTCAGGTGCGGCGGAGAGGGCGTCACTCTTGGCGGCAGAACTCTTGAGGTGGCTGCGGTCATTTCAAGGCAGGGAAAGGAAAACGAAACTCCCTTTGCCGCAGCTTCCGCCTTCGCAAAAATGTTGTGCGACAATCCCCTGCTGCCGGAGCAGCCGGTCTATGGAGGCAACAACTGGTATTACGCGTATGGCAAAAGCTCTCACGAGCAAATCTTGAGGGATGCGGAGCTGATTGCCTCTTTGTCGCCCGCCAACGGAAACCGGCCGTTTATGGTCATCGATGACGGCTGGCAGCTGTGCCACTATAAATTATGCAACGGCGGGCCATGGTCATGCGGCAACTATCAATTCCCCGACATGCAAAGGCTTGCCGGACAGATGAAGGTGGAAGGTACAAAACCGGGTTTGTGGATACGGCCGCTGATGACTTCCGAGAAAGTGCCGGAAAGCTGGCAGCTGCCGGAAAGACGTTTCAGGGCGCAAGAACGTGACCAGTACCTGGATCCCAGCGTACCCGAGGTCCTCGACCTCGTCAGCAGGGATATCAGCAGGATTGCTTCCTGGGGCTACAAGCTGGTCAAGCATGATTTCAGCACGTATGACATTTTGGGGCGCTGGGGCTTTGAAATGGATTCCCGGCTTACAAATAACGGATGGCATTTTTCCGACAGGTCCAAAACAACGGCGGAAGTGATCACAGGCCTTTACAGGACCATACGCCGGGCGGCCGGAAACATGCTGGTGCTGGGCTGCAATACCGTCGGCCACCTTGGGGCCGGCATTTTTGAGCTTCAGCGTACCGGTGACGACATCAGCGGCGTCCAATGGGAAAGGACCCGGAAAATGGGAATCAATACGCTGGCTTTCCGGATGAACCAGCATGGCGCTTTTTTCGCCGCAGATGCGGATTGCGCCGCAATCACGGAAAAGGTTCCGTGGCATTTGAGCGAGCAATGGCTCCGCTTGCTGTCCCTCAGCGGGACGCCTCTATTTGTTTCGGCAGCACCCGAGGCGATGGGAAAAGAACAGACCGATGCCGTAAAAAAAGCCTTCGACGCTGCCTCCAGGCCTGCTCCGGCAGGGGAACCGCTAGATTGGGCGTATTCCAGCTGTCCGGCAAAATGGAAGCTGGGGAAGGAAATCGTGGAGTTTGATTGGCACGGGAATAATGAAAGCATTCTTTGATACCGGGGAATGCACAAACAGACGGAGATATACCCACGGCAAAAGGGCCACGGGGGTCCTTTTGCCGTGGTAAACTTTATTTCGTCTGTTCAACCTGCGCCCGAATGGTTTCCAGATCATTGTACAGCGTGAATTTACTCACATTCAGAATCTCACAAATCTTTATACTGGATTTCGAAATCTGGAAGGTACCTTTGCGGTAAAGATAGGTGAGGAAGGTTATGCGTTCATCCTTGTTCATATCCCTGGGTTCTTTGCCTACAAGATTTTGTGCTTGCTGAATCAGGTAATCCAGCAAATTATTTACGTCCTGGGCAAAGAACTCACTCTGCGAAGCTTCAAAGTGGTTATATTGCCTTAAAAATCCTTCAAATTGAATGGACTCCGTAATGTTAAGATTTATACAAATGGAGCCGATCACCTTTCCTTCGTCGTTTTGAATATAAATTGAAGAGGAACGCAGGATTTTTCCATCCGGCGTTGTGGTTACATAATTGAAGCGGTCGCCTTCCACCACGCTGCCGCTTAATACCTCCAGCCCCAGATTGCTGCCGCAGCCGCCGATTTTACGGTTGGTTACATGCGCGTTGCGAATGTCCACGATGGTATGGTTATAATCGTTGGTCAGATCATGCAGGACGACTTCGCAGTTACTTCCAAACTGGGATGCAATCAAAGTGAGCAATTGATCAAATAGCTTTGCTTCATCGGTTATTTTTTTTATGGCTGTTTGCCTCCTTTGCAATTAGTACTACAGCGTAAACTTCATTTCTAATGAGCATTTATGCGCCTTGCAGGAATAATCGCGAATGCTTTAACGCGTTATTTCTGCAAGTATAATTCGGTTGTTTACGCTGTAGTATCAGGTTATGCCGGAATGCTTAAAAAAGCTTCGCATAACAATCAAGGCACGATGCTTCCCTGGCATAGTATTATAATAGCATATCTTGTATAAAAGGGAAATAATAATATTTATTTTTGTCATATTTGTTTGCAATATATGATCATTATTCTGAAGGTGGTAGCATCTGTTTTGGAGATAAATCAGACTAAAAATTATATTTATCATAAAAATAAGTCTTAAAAATAATATTTTATTGACAGATTTAGCTAGACGGACTAGAATAAAAAGGTAATATAAATAATGCTTGGTTGAAATACTCCGGTTTATTGAATATAACCTGACAAAAACTCATGCTGATAATTTGTATGGAGGATTCTGGGAGATACGTTATATGCCAGACAAATAATTAGGAAGGATAAAATGGAAAGACTGTTCAGTATTACTCTTAGTGCGCTTCTGCTTGCTTCAGTACTTTCTGGAAAAACTGTAGACCTTTATTGAAGCAGAAAGCACGGAAGGATTATGAAGCCGATGTTTTCTTGCAACAGGAGGGAAGAGAAGATGGGACTTACAAAAGAACATTTATCACAACTGGAAACGCCTTGCCTTGTAATTGATGTGGACCAGGTGAAACGTAACATTGAGCTGATGCAGAAAGCGGCAGATGCCGCCGGATGCCGCTTGCGTCCACACATCAAAACACACAAGATGCCGTATTTTGCCCGCATGCAGGTGGAAGCGGGGGCTAAGGGAATAACCTGTGCAAAGGTGAGTGAAGCGGAGATCATGGCGGAAGGCGGCTTGCGGGATATTTTCATCGCCTATCCCATGGTGGGAGCGTTCCGCGTAAAGCGCGCCATTGCGCTGCACCATTGCGTGGACAGGCTGATCCTGGCAGTAGACAGCCTTGCCGGAGCGGTTATGCTGGATGAAATGGCCGAAAAATCAGGTGTACGGTTGGAGGTGCGTCTGGAGATCGATACCGGCGCAGGCCGAACCGGCGTCTCCCCCGGGGAAGCTCCGGCTCTCGTGGCTGCTCTGGCCGGCATGAAAAACCTGAGGCTTACAGGAATCTACACCTTTAAAGGCCTTGTACACAACGGGCAACCTACCACAGACAATCTGCTGGCCGCCAGGGAAGAGGGCGAGATGATGGCTGCGGTGGCAAAGGCTATTCACCGGGCTGGCATACCGCTGGAAGATATAAGCGCCGGATCTTCACCGACCGGCGTGGAGGCTGCAAAAACGGGACAAGTGAACGAAATCCGTCCCGGCACCTATATTTTTAAAGACCAGTTGCTTTGCGATGAACATGTGGCAAGCATACCGGAGGTAGCGGTGTGCTATGTAGCTACGGTTGTAAGTACCCCGCACAAGCACTATGCGGTTTTGGACGGGGGAAGCAAAACCTTCCCCACGGATATCCCGCTGAACACGCCGCCATTTTTTTATACAGGGTATGCCATAGTAGAGGGCAGAGAAGATTTACGGCTATCCCGTATGAACGAAGAACACGGCATTGTTCTATCAACAACGGGAGAAACAGGCCTGCGCGTTGGAGAAATGCTGACGCTGAGGCCTATCCATGTCTGTACGGCAATTAATATGCAAAATACGGTATATCTGCTGGAGGGCGGTAAACTTCGAAGCCAGAAAGTGGATGCGCGGGGAATGCTCGTTTAGGGCGGAGGAGGGAAATAGTGAAAACCTTGATACACGGCGGAACGCTGTATGACGGAAGCGGAGGTGATCCCCAAAAAACGGACCTCTTAATTCAGGATGGACGGATTAAAGCCATCGGGCAAGGGATTTTATGCGCTGACGCAGAACGGATAGACGCCGAAGGGCGGGTGGTTACTCCCGGCTTTGTGGATATCCACCGGCACTGCGATGCCGCGCTGTTTACAGACTCTGACTTTGGCGGCATAGAACTTGCGCAAGGGATTACCACGACAGTGGTTGGCAACTGTGGCCTTGCTCCGGTGCCAACCACTGCACAATGGCGAGACGCAGCCTATGATTTTATCGCGCCAGTGGTTGGTGCCGTTCCTCATAATTTGCGATTTGAAAGCTATTCCGATTATACCGTCGCTTTACAAAACATGCGGTTGCCGATCAATATAGGCTTTTTAGCGGCGGCGGGCGCAATAAAAACCGCAGTGAAGGGTTTCACAAAAACGCCCTATGCTCCTGCGGAGCTGCAAGAAGCGGTGGAATATGTGCGCGATGCGATGGAGCATGGAGCGTGTGGCCTGTCCCTTGGCATTATGTACCAGCCGGAATGCTATTCCTCCCTCGGCGAAAATGTTGTTCTGGCACGCGCTGCCGCAGAAAAAGGCGGAATTCTCTGTACCCACATACGAGGAGAAGGCGACAGCCTTGTGGAATCTGTGCAGGAAGCGATTGATATTGCCGGCCGGGCTGGCATCCCCTTAAACATTAGCCACTTCAAGGCCACTGGCGTCCGTAATTGGCACGATAAGATCTTTAAAGCCATCGACCGCATTGAGGCGGCCCGTGCCCGCGGACAGGAGGTTACCGCCGACTTTTATCCGTATGATGGCGGTTCTACAACACTGCTGTCCCTTCTTCCGCCAAGTATGCTGGACGAGGATAACGCGACTTCAATTGCAAAGCTTGCAACCGTCCAGGGGAAGCAAAAATTGCGGCAAGAGCTGCGCAGACATCATCCGGGGTGGGATAACATGGTGGCTGGCATTGGATGGGAGCGCATCGTTATCAGCTCGGTGACGCTGCCCGGGCATGCCGCATACCAGGGAATGAGTGTTGCCAGGCTGGCGCAGCAAAAGGGATATAATGAACCGGAGGATTTTGTTGCAGATCTGTTGGCGGAAGAAAACGGAAAAGTGGGCATTATTGTGCTTAGTATGTCACAGCAGGATGTCGATACCATTGCCTGCCTGCCATACACTGCGCTGATTTCGGATGCCCTTTATGGCGGAGGGGGCAACCCGCATCCGCGGCTTTATGGCGCTTTTCCAAAGCTGCTGCGGGTAATGGTGCGGGAGCAAAAGCTGCTTACAGTGCAAGAGGCCATTCACAAAATGACCGCCATGCCTGCGGCCCGCATGGGTCTGTATGACCGTGGCCGCCTTGCAAGGGGTATGCCCGCAGATGTCCTGGTTTTTGATATGACGAGATTCACGGACAACGCCGATTACAATGATTCGCGCAGACTTGCCACCGGTATGGAATTGGTTATGGTTAATGGCAGGACGGTATGGAAAAACGGCGCGCCCCTGCCACACAAAAACGGGCATTTGGTATTACGGGCTTAGAAAGTGTAAACAGACCAAATAAAGGCAATGAGAGGATGATACAACGTGGACGTTTATGAAAAGATGAAGGAATTGAAGCTTACGCTACCCAAAACGCCGGCCAAAGGAGGGGTGTACGCCCCCGCAAAACGCTTTGGACAGGGGCTTGTATATGTGTCCGGATGCGGCCCCGCGCTGAACGAGGCGGTTTGTGGACGACTGGGCAGGGAGTTTGGCGTGGAAGAAGGAAAAATATTTGCGCAAAACTGCATGTTGAATATTTTGTCGGTGCTGGAGAATGAAATCGGTGATTTGCGCAAGGTAAAAAACGTGGTTAAGATCCTCACATTCGTACAGTGCACGGAGGATTTCCACGAGCAGCCTGCCGTGGCAAACGGCGGCAGCCAGCTTCTGTTGGACTTGTTCGGGCGGGAAGCCGGCCTGCCGTCGCGTTCCGCCATTGGAACAAATTCGCTGCCGGGCAACATACCTGTCGAGACAGAGGCGCTGTTTGAAGTTGATATTTAATTCGGGCATAAAAACTGTTCCGACAAAAATCAAAATAGAAGAAGAATGAAACCGGCGATTTCGGAGTGTAAACCGGGAGCCGGTAAGAAAAGAATATGACCGATAGGACTGTCCTGAATCAAAACCTTGATTTGGGGCATTTCTTTTTTGAGCAGATTTTGAGTGCCAGGCTTGGTATTTTAAAAAAGGAAAGACAGCTTTTGGTAAAAAAACTGGTGTAACTGCGAAATTCCATCGTACAAAAGGCAGATTTATGATAAAATAGGTTATAGAAATATTTAGAAGAAAAATGGCCCAGGATGAATCAGAGAAAAATTGGCAATGGCGAAAACCCATCGATAAAATCCGGGGAGAAGGCGAAAAGCCAGGAACCCGGATGAAGAGCTTCAGTTGACATGATATAAATAAAGCGGTTCCAAAAAGAATTTTATATTATATTTTACCGGGAGAAGTAACATGTCCTGTGATTTAACCGGTTAACGAGGTTTTTATGGCGACGATCAATGATATTGCGAAACTGGTGGGAGTATCCAAGGCCACGGTCTCCAACGTGCTTACGAAGAAGAAACCGGTCAGCGGCGAGCTGTCGGAAAAAATACTGGAAGTGTGCAGACAGCTGAATTATCAGCCCAGCAGAATAGCGTCCAGTCTCGTTACCAAAAAATTTTTCACCATCGGGCTTATGCTGGAAAATTCCAAGGATAGCTTTAAACGATTCTATGGAGAGCTGATCGGAGGGGTATCGGCTGCTGCCTCCGAATACGGATACAGGGTTCTGCTTGATGTGAATACGGTTACCGGAGAGCATATTCAAAGCAGCCATATCTCAAGATCGGATCCCGTAGACGGGTCCATCATTTTGAGTCCGCTCCTGGCGGATGCCAGGGTGGATGAGATGCTGAAATGCAACCTTCCCTTTGTGGTCATAGGCAAGCTTACCGGTGAAATCAATGAAAGTGTGTTATCCGTTGATGTAGATAATGTCGAGCTTGTAAAAGCTACCACCCGCTATTTGCTGGAAAAAGGCCACCGGAGAATAGGCTTCCTGAATAGCAAGCCCAACCTTACAATCACCTTTGAGCGGCTGAAGGGCTATATAAAAGCATTGAATGAGCACGGCCTGCAGTTTGAGCCGGAGCTGGTGTACAATACTTTACACACCCGGCAGTCAGGGTATCAGCTTTGCCAGCGGCTGATGAAAGAAAAACCTTCCGTGACGGCGATTATCACTTGTTCCGATGAAATCGCCGCCGGCGTATACGGTTGTATCCGGGAGAACGGGAAAAGCATTCCGGAGGATGTTTCCGTTATAGCCCTCGGCGGAGATGATTTCTCCGGCACACTGGAGCCAAGGCTCATTACGGTTCAAATTGACTATGTGGAAATCGGGCGGGAGGCTGTAAAGCTGCTGATGAAAAAAATAAATCATACCCCCATCGATCAGCGGCATATCCTTGTTGAGGTAAAAAGGACAGAAGGGAAATCATGCAAAGCATTGGACGGGTGATAACATACATACGGGAGGGTTATTATGGGAGTTTTTCATGGAAATAACGGATTGTTTGCCAGCAAGACACTGACAAAGGTGCTCATTTCCTATTTCATTATCATCCTGATCTCCATTTCCACCATATCTGTCATGCTTTACTATAAATTTTCGTCCGCGACCATCGAAGACATCCGTGCAAATATGCAGGACAGACTGGCGCAGAACATGAATCAGCTGGAGCTGATAAGAAACCAGGTAAATGCGCTGGGTCTGCAGCTTATCAACGACAGTGTGCTGGTGGATGCCATGTATTGGGATGAAGCCGATGAAGTAGCAAAGTATCTGGCTGCAAGAAAGCTCATGCAGGTAAAGGACGCCAACCCCATGATCCATTCCGTATATGTTTATAACAGCAAAACAGGACAATTCATAAGCAACTTCGGTACCTCAGCCAAGGATTCCGACGAGGCCATGGAGCTTTTGGCCCAAAAGTACAACCAGCTGACCTATTTTCAGTTTATCCCCCGGGCCTATTCCAAAAAAACAAATAAAGGCGAAGTGGTGGAGGATAAGATTATTTCCTTTATTTTTTCCGACTCCACCCAGGCATATTTGCAAAAGACTATGGATGAGAATACGAAGATGGACAGCTCCATTATCATCAATCTTAATGCGGAATACATACAGAAATCTTTTACCGTACTGGATTATTCCCAAAATTCAGCAATGTTCCTGCTGAGCAGAAACGGGGATGTGATTTGCGATTCGGATTTCAAGAGCTTTGGCAGAAATATTGCCGGGGAGGAGAATATCGCCGCCGTGCTCCTGGCTGAAGAAAAATCCGGGTACATGACCGTAAAGGATCCCACGGGACAATCCCTCATCACTTATTATGCTTCCGGAACAATACCGTTTCTGTTTCTCAATAAATCCAATTATGGAATACTCCTTGAGAAGGTTTTTGCTCTAAGGCTGACGATTATCACAACCTGCGTGCTGATTTCTCTGTTATGCATCCTGATCGCGGTATTGTCCGCGTACAACGTCTATCTGCCCTTTGGAAAACTGGTTAGAAATGTAAAATGGCAGCTTGCATCGGAAGGAGACGCAAGAACGGAGCTCAAGCCTTACAATGAGATCGAATACCTGACAAAAACATTTTCAACGATTATCCGGAAATCCACAGAGCTGGAGACATCCATCCAGGAGAATTTTCCCCTGCTGAAAAAGATGTTTCTCAGGGGGCTGCTGGAAGGGGACATGGCATCCGTCGGAGATATTTCAAAGAAAATCAAGGAGATAAAGTTTGGGGACGATCCGGGAAGAATACGCGTCCTGCTTTTTACCATCGACGGATATTGGAAGCTCTCCGGGCTGGAAAGCGATCTGGCCCGCTACAATGTAAAAGCAAAGATCGAAAGCCTGATCGAAGCGGCTGTTGCCCGGGAATTTGAGACTGAGCTGGTGGATCTGAAAGGGGAATTCATCGCTTCCGTCGTGCAGGTAAAAAATGAGGACCGGTTTATGGAAATCATCACCGGCCAACTCAGCGATTTGCAGGGAAATATCCTTGAAACGCTGGGCATCTCAGTTACGGCAGTGATAGGGATGCCTGCGGACAGGCTGGAAAACATCCATTTGTCCTACAGCAACTGCCTGGAGCTGATGAAGTACAGATTTGTATACGGATACGGCTCCGTACTGGATAACAACATGATACAAATCAACGTCAACAGGAAATACACCTCCATCGAAAAAGAAAAGAAAAAACTGATCCAGGCCATAAAGGCCTGTGATTCCGAAGGGATGGAAACGGAGATCAATGAGATTGTCAACCTGATTACGGATAATCAATATGATTATATACGCCTGACCATAAACCAGCTTGCGCTGGATATCACAAAAGCCGTTGAAGCCAATCTTAATTCCGAAGAGTATGAAATAGATTTCAGTAATATTTACAGCAATCTGAATTTTATAGACACGCTGGAAGAGGTAAAGGAATGGTTCCTGTTGTATTGCAGCGGGATCATTCAAAAGCTGGAAGGGAAAAAGGACAACCGTCAAAAGGAAATGATCCGGACCGTACTCTCCTATCTTGAAAACAATTACCATAACTGCGAGCTGTCTGCCGAAATGCTTGCGGAGATGGTCAACCTTACTCCCGGATATTTCGGAAAGCTGTTCAGCGAGCATATAGAGAAATCGGTAAACGAGTATATCATTGAGCTGCGGATGAGAAAAGCCGTTGCGCTTCTGGAAAGCAATTCCGACTCCATCAATGATATTGCAGCCAGGGTTGGGTACCTGAATCAATCCTACTTTACGGCCATCTTTAAAAAAAACTATGGAAAGACGCCCAATCAATACAGGATTGATTACAGGAATGCGGGCAATTTAAAGAAATAACGAGGCTCAAAAATGTCCCCCACCTCTGTAGGTGGCGTGTACTGAATTGGTATTAGGCGGTGAGCATATCTCCCGCCTGGGATGCATAGGCGAGCAGCAAATGCAAGGCATTTGCGACCAGCCCGGGATGCATGGGCGAGCAGCAAGCTTTAGCTTGCGACCAGCCTCGTTGAAACTCCGCTGAGGTAAGGAAATTTTCTACAACCGAAAAATTTCCTTTGAATTCGGTCGTTATAATGAGGGAAAAGGAGGTGTTCTCAGGGGATGCGTAAATTGTTTGAACGATTCGGAATGTTTACGATATTCCTTGCACTGGCAGTCAGCATATCGGGGTGTGAAGGTTCGGCTTTTTTGCCTGATCCGAAAGATTCCTCCGGAGTTGCTTCTTCAGCGGATACCCCGCTGAAAAAGGTCCCATTGAAGATCCTTGTTCCGGGAGACGAGCCCAGGCAGCAGAAGGAAGTCCTTCAGGAAATCGACAAAGTGACGGAAAATGAGTTGAACATCAACCTTCAGGCAGTATACATCCCCTGGGGAGAGTATATCAATCAAATAAATCTCAAATCCGCAGGAGGAGAGCTCTTTGACATCTATCTAAGCTTTTTTAACGAATTGCCGGGAAACATCGCCAGAAAACAATGCCTGCCTTTGAAGGAGCTGCTGGACAGGTATGGACCCGATCTTAAAAAACAAATACCAAAGGCGCTATGGGACAGCATTACAATCAATGGGGAACTCTATGGCATTCCGGCAGTATATGCAATGACGGAGATGGGAAGAGGTTTTCTGGTACGAAAGGACCTGAGAGAAAAGTACAACCTGCCTGAAATAACCGATGCGGCTTCCTATAAGGTGTTTCTGGATACCATTGCCAGGAATGAAAAGGATATCATCCCCATGCTGGGGGAGTCTTTAAGCCTCATATTCCCGGATAAAAGCATGGTGGGCCATAGCTTGTACCTGTTGGGATTTGATCAATTCCCCTACATGTATATCGACATCGACAAAAAGCCCTTCAAAGTGGTGAATTTCCTTAAAACAGACCTGTTTAGAGAGCTCTGGAAGGAGAACATCAAGGCGTATCAAAAGGGGTGGATGGAAAAGGATATATTGATGGATACCGACAGGGAAGGCAAGTTCCTGACGGGCAAAGCCGCATCCATGGGAGGGGATTTATACAACATTACCGACAGGCAGAATGCACTCCAAAAGAATGTGCCCGCGGGGGAAATCGAGCTGGCAATCATAAACCGGGAGGGAAGATGGATCAACATGTACCCCGGAAATAACTTCGGCATGATTTCTTCAACATCAGAAAATCCCGAAAGGGCGGTAATGTTTATGAACTGGCTGCGTAAGAGCCGGGATAACTACGACCTGTATATGCTGGGCATCGAGGGAAAAACCTACAACCTGGCTGGCGGTATGGCGGAGGTGCCGCAGGGGACCGATCCCAAAGACCGGTATAATCCTACGCCATGGTTTACAATGCATATGCCCTATTCAAGAAACTGGACCACGGACCCTCCGGCCTATACGGAGGCCCTGGAATTCTGGAATAGTCTGAAGCCTGAAAATTCAGAGCTTATGGGGTTTACCTATTCAAGTGATAAGGTTAAAGCGGAAAAGGCGGCAGTGGAAAAAGTCTGTCTGGAACAGGGAAGGCCTCTCCAAACAGGCCTGTTAAGCTCGGAAGAGGATTATGAAAAGCTGCTGGAGGATCTGGACAAGGCCGGACTTCCCGCAATCATCGAAGATACCCAGAAGCAATTGGATGTATATATGGCAAAGAGATGAAGCGGGGGAAGGAAATCGCAGGTCAAAGGATAGCACTATAAAAAATCAATAAAAGTATAAAAACTTCTTAACGGATTTTTAAATTTTCAACAAAATTGTAAATATCTTTTATATACAAACCCGCTGCGCAGGTCTTATAGTGAAATAGCAGCAACTGTGCCGGTGCTTGAACAAAGAGTAAATTGTTTCCCTGTAATTTAACCGGTTAACTGAGGGCACACAGGAAAAACTTCTTATTTATTCTTATGTTCGATGGGCTATTTGCCTCTTGCCTTGCCGGACTCCTTTTGCCAACAAGGGAGGGGGAGGAATGAATGCCGGAGACAGAGATGGTCCGGAAGCGGCCTGAAAGGTGGGTATACGATTGGAGCAAAATGAAAGGGTTCAGATTCAGCAAGGGACGGAATTAAGCGGAAGCAGAGGCAAAAGGCACGGACTCCCCAACGAACTCTGGAATAACCGGGTCCTGTATTTGATGACTTTGCCCGGAATACTCTTCTTTGCAGTTTTCAACTACTACCCGCTGCTGGGACTGCAAATCGCATTCAGGAATTTTAATGTGGTAGACGGAATGTGGAAAAGTCCTTTCGCAGGACTGAAATACTTTGAAGTTTTCCTTAAGTCGCCCTTTGCCTTTGAAGTGACCTTCAATACGCTATACCTGAACCTTCTGTTCATTCTCACGGGGCTCGTGGTAGCGGTAACCATTGCAGTCCTGTTAAATGAAGTAAGGCAAAGCCTTTTGAAAAGGTTTTTCCAATCCACGATGTTTTTGCCGTTTTTCCTGTCCTGGGTCATCATCAGCGCCCTGGTATACAGCTTCCTGAACGACAAATACGGCGCCTTGAACCAGCTGCTGTCAAGCCTGGATTTACCGACGCAGACATGGTACAACAGACCGGATCTATGGCGGGGAATACTAACGTTTGTAAATACCTGGCAGTCTTTCGGCTACAATGTTGTTATCTATCTGGCTGTAATAGTTTCCATAGACGTTGAGATGTACGAATCAGCCAGGATTGATGGAGCCAACCGGTTTCATGAGATTTTCAGGATCACCATCCCCCAGCTGATCCCAACAATCGTTCTTCTGACGCTATTGGGCCTCGGTAAAATCTTCTACGGCAACTTTGCCATGATTTATTCCATCGTAGGTGATAACGGTATGCTCCTGAGCAGGACCGACGTTATCGATACCTATGTATTCAGAGCTATGAGAACCCAGGGAGATTTCAGCACGGCTACGGCCGTAGGGCTGCTGCAATCCGTTCTTGGATTCTGCGTGGTTATGGTCATGAACAGGCTGTCCAAAAAATATGACGAAGATATGGGGCTGTTCTAAGGGAAGGGGTAAGCAAGCAGAGATGAAGAAAAAAATCAGTTTGTTCAATCTAGTGAATGTATCATTCCTGTCCATGGTTTGTGTGGTAACGCTTATCCCGTTTCTACTGGTAGTGGCGGTAGCGTTTTCCGATGAAAAAAGCGTGGCTGCCAACGGGTACAGATTGTTTCCCCAGGACTGGTCCCTGGATGCGTTCAAAGCCATACTGGGTGATGGCAGTACGGTATTCAACGCCTACAAGGTCACCTTATTTGTTACGATTATAGGAACGGCACTTGCGGTCATCATTACCTCCATGATGGGTTATGCCCTGTCCAGGAAGTGCCTGAGATACAGGAATGTGATTAACCTTATTGCGTATATACCGATGGTGTTTTACGGGGGATTGGTCCCTTTCTATATGGTGCTGCTGAAGCTGCACTTGAAAGACAGCATCTGGGGCTTGATTGTTCCCATGCTGCTGAATCCCTTCAACCTGTTTTTGATCTTGAATTTTTTCAGAGGACTGCCGGATGCGGTAATAGAATCCGCAAAGATCGATGGGGCCGGAGAATTCCTGATTTACAGGAAGATCGTGATGCGGCTGGCGCTGCCGGGGCTGGCAACCATTATCCTTTTCTACGCGATGGCATACTGGAATGACTTTACGCTGGCTTTGCTGCTCATTAATGAAAACAAGCTGTATCCGCTCCAGTACCTGCTCAGAATGGTGCTGCAGCGAGTGACCTACGTATCGTCCGCCATGGGCTCGCAGTCCATGGGCAATATTCCGTCGGAATCCACCAAAATGGCTACCGTTGTTGTAACCATAGGCCCTATCATCCTGGTGTATCCGTTTATTCAGAAATACTTTATAAAAGGCATAACCATCGGGGCGATTAAAGGCTGAGGCTATTTCCGGCATAAGCCGGTCAGCAAATAAAAAACTCAAAGGAGAGTGTGAAAATGAAAAAAAAATCAAGACTCATGTGTGCATTGATGGCAGTATGCTTGATTGCATCCCTTGTGGCCGGCTGCGGAAGCTCGTCAACCGATGCTTCGACGCCGGCAGTGACAACGGCGGCGACAACGACAGCGCCGGCGGATACAACTGCCGCCAAGCTTGAAAAAGTGCCCCTGACAATCATGATCGCCGGCGACAGGCCAAAGCAGCAGGATGAAGTAATTGCCAACCTCAACAAGATTACCGAAGCTGAAATCAATATGGATCTTAAAATCAACTACATCCCGTGGGGGGACTATGAAAACACGGTAAAGCTGAAAGCCACCGCAGGGGAGGAATTTGATATTTTCCTGAGCTTCTTCAGCTCCCTGGCCGGAAATATCGCAAGAAAGCAGTGCATCGCTTTAAACGATCTGCTTGACAAGTATGGCGCCGATCTGAAGCAACAGATATCTCAGGATCTATGGGATACGCTGACGGTAGACGGCAATATTTACGGGGTCCCCGCCGTATATGCAATGACTGAAATGGGCAGAGGCTTTCTCGTGAGAAAGGATTTGAGGGAAAAATACGGACTGCCTGAAATAACGGATCAGGAAACCTATAACCGGTTCCTTGACACCATCGCCACGAAGGAAAAAGGGATCATCCCCAACCTGGGCGAAGGCGTCTACCTTCCTCAAGATAAATCCGTTATCGGACATGCGATCTACAGGTTTGGTGAAGCAAAACTGGGCTACCTGTATATCGATGTGGACAAAACGCCTTTCAAGGTTGAAAACTATTTTAAAACGGAACTGTTCAAGAAAGAGTGGCAGCAGAACATAGAAGCAATGAGCAAGGGATGGCTGGAAAAAGATATCCTGAACGATATGGACCGTGACGGTAAATTTATTGCCGGTAAAGCCGCCTCCATGGGCGGAGACCTTTATAACATCAATGACAGGCTGAATGCCCTTAAAAAGAATGTACCGGAGGCGGAAATTGAATTGGCCATCATCAATAAGGAAGGAAGATGGGTGAATTTGAGTCCTGTAAATAACTTCGGTATGATCTCGTCAACCAGCAGGAATCCTGAAAGAGCCGTGATGTTCATGAACTGGCTGAGAAAAGATCAGAAGAACTACGATGCCTATATGCTGGGGATTGAAGGAAAGACCTATGTCCTTAAGGGAGACCAGGCAGAGGTGCCGGAAGGAACCAATCCGGTGGACAAATTTGCGCCTACCCCCTGGTTCACAATGCACTTCCCCTACCTGAGAACCTGGACGACCGACTCAAAGGCATATATTGACGCGCTGAGCTTCTGGACCAACCTGAAGCCGGAAGCAAACCCCATCATGACCTTCTCCTATACCAGTGAAAATGTTAAAGCCGAAGCAGCCGCGGTGCAAAAGGTTGTTGAAGAACAGGGAAGACCGATCAGCTGCGGGTTGGTGACTTCGCAGGAAGCATATGATAAGTTCCTTGCGGATCTTGACAAAGCCGGAATGCCTGCAATATTGGAAGATACCCAGAAACAGCTGGATGAATTCATGGCGAAAAAGAATATCAAGTAAATGCTTAATACTACAGCGTAAACAACCGAATTATCCTTGCAGAAATAGCGCCCTGAAGCTTTGGCGATATTTCTGCAAGGCAGGACGCATGGGCGAGCAGCAAGAGCAGCTTGCGACCAGCCCGCATAAATGCCGAAAGATTAATGAAGTTTACGCTGTAGTATTAATTGATTGAAGAACTGCCAAACCGGGAGGGTGAGAAAACAAGCCGTCCCGGTTTGGCAGTTTGGGCTTATCCCGGCCATCTTTACATCAGAAGCCTTGCGCTGGCTGCAAATACCTATTCATAGCGGTAGTTCACTTTCCGGTATTTCTGTTTGCTGCTGTTCGGCTTTTCGGGAATCGTCATTTCAATCAATTTCTGTTCTATCGCCGGCAGCAAATAGTTCTCACGGAAAGTGGGACGATGCTTTAACCCAATTCTTTCCATCAGTTCTTTTGCAGATAAGGTATCCTTGTCCAATTCATTCAGTAGTTTTTTGACTTGTACGGTGACCTGTTCGGTATTATACTACCTTCACAACTTCAATCAAAATGACGTCATGCGGTTGAAGCAGGAAATCCTCTTCATATACGCTGCAGTTCCCGACGATGCGGATGCTGCTGTCCACGCCTGACTTTTTGCTGAAGATTTCAACTTCCTCCCTGGACGGCGAAGACGGCGCGCCGTTCCGGAGCCAGACATCGTAAACCGAGCCGGTTTCTTTTCCCAGATAGTGCTGTGTGACCTTATACCTGTGGGTATTCTGCAGCCCTTCGAGCTTTAGGCTGATTTCGGCAGGCTTCCCATCAAAGGCGCCATCCCTGTCATAGTCGGTCAAAGCCCTGCGGTCGCCGGATGCGATGGCGTCGGTATAGTGGCAGTAATTCCAGAGAAGGATTTGCAGCTTCTCATCCTTTCTTGCGATGTAATAATTCTCGCCTTCCGACACCCTTTCATTCCCCAGCCGGGACAGAAACCAGTAGCCGTAATAGGCGGATTTCTTCAAGCCCTGCAGGTTAATCAGCCCGAAGCCGCCGTGAAAGGGCAGATCGCCTGCGCCGGTTTCCTCGAAAACGTCGGTAAAGGTCCAGAAACCGAGGGAGTCGGCGAGGCCGATGCATTTCAGATTATTCCGGATAATAAACGGCGCCATGAATGCCGTGTCATGGATCAAATCCCTTGGGCTCGGAGAGGAACTCCACTCTGTCAGATGGATTTCAGCATCCGGGTAGGCGGAATTTTTTACGGCATTCCGTATCCATTGGATATCACGGTATGTCCGGTCCTTTTCATCCAGGGTCATTACATGCTTGCCGTCCTCATCCAGGGGGCTGTCGTTGGGATAGGGATGGGCTGTGATAAAATCCACCGGCAGGCTGTTTTCCGAACAGAATTGCAGGAATTCCTCCAGCCAGGGCGCTTTTTTGTCGATGAAGCCGCAGGAAGAGGGTCCTCCCACTTTCAGCAGGGGGTCGATGGATTTGACGGCGCCGGCGGTGCATTCATAAAGCCTGAAATATTCCTCCTGTGTCCCTCCCCAGAAATAAGTAAGATTCGGTTCGTTCCACACTTCAAAATACCAGTGGAGCACCTCCGCCATCCCGTAACGGTTGATGCAGTGGCGTACCGTTTCCGTCACAAGGTCTGCCCACTTCTTATAGTCCTTCGGCGGCGTCACATTACCTTTCCACCAGAAGCAGGTCTGGCTTCCGGTAGCCATAGCTGCCGGAGTGAAGCTCAATTCCAGGATCGGTCTTATGTTGACCTCAAGCAAGAAATCCATGAGGTAATCAAAATATTGCCAGTTATAATAAGGGGTTCCGTCTTCCTTTTCATGGTAGATCATCATGTCGTCGTGAAAAATACCATGGAAACGGATATACTCAAAGCCTATTTCCCTCTGGACCTCCCGCAGCTGCTTTCTCCAGTCCTCCCGCAGACCTTCCGCGGCGCGGCCGGCAGTGGTAAGCTTCTTCCAGAAAGGCTTGATGGTTTCGCCTTCCTTGTTTATATTGATGATGATGTCGGACACTGGAATACCCTCCCTGATTCAATAATAGATGCTGCTGTAAAAAAATTATGACATATAAATTTGTTGTGGCGGACATTGGCAGTCCGGTATTTGTTCCATAGATCATATTTATGCGGACGCGCAATGCGCGCCCCTACAGAACATTTTGCCATAAAAATATTATTGCGTGATAGATGACAATTATAGCAGAAATATGCCAATTATCCAGAGCGTTTTCACAACTCGTATTCTACCGGGTATAAATGTATTATTAAGGATATATTATCAAGTTTACACCGAAGCCCGCTTTTGCTAAAATTATAGTATCCTTTGCCGTCACTGCAACGACACTTGAGAATAACACCTTTGGAAAAGCCCTTGAAATATTGCCATTATTTCAAAGGCGCGTAAATGCGAAGGAGGCTGTAAGCATTGTTTCAGCATAAATGCTTGTGAGATTAAGCACTGGCGAAAATATAACTTCCGATAATCTTTTCCGGGGAACTACGCTTGGTAGGTGCATAGGCGAGCAGCAAGCTTTAGCTTGCGACCAGCCCGCTCCATTCCCCAGAAAAGAGTCGGAAGTAATATTTCCGGTGCTCCTAAAAGGCCGGTATGGGGGAGTATACATGAAGCTTTCAAAAAGGACGGCTTGTTTTTTTTCTATGATTCTTATTTTTGGAATTCTATTTTCAGCCTGCACGGAAAGTTCTTCAGGGAACGGGAAGAACAAACCGGATGCGGAAAGTCCGACCGGCACCGTGGTCAATAACCCTTCTCCTATTACGCTGGACTTTTACATTAATTACTATTGGTGGCCGAAATCAAAGGAAAAATGGGGGAATGACCTGGCGTCCAGGGAAATCACCCGGATTACGGGAGTAACCTTGAATATCGAGAAACCGGCCAATTCGGATGAGAGTATGACAAGGCTGACGATGATGCTGTCGACAGGAGATATGCCGGATATTGTCATGGCCGACGACGGCGTTTTAAATAAAAAGCTGATCCAAAAGGGGATGTTCGAGCCGTTGGAAGGGATGATCGACAAATATGGCCAGGACATCGTCAAAAATGTGGGGTGGGATTATCTTAAAGCCTTTTGTACCGAGATTGACGACAAAATCTACGGGCTTCCCCACGGTATGAATTTTGAAGGGCAGGCGCCGGAATCCGGCGGCGGGGTCCTTGTGCTCAAAGGACTTTACGAACGCCTGGGTGCGCCTCCCCTCAATACCCCGGAGGATGTATATAATTACCTGGTAAGCGTTAGGGACAGCGGGTTGAAGACCAAAAACGGAGAAGCCTATATACCGAGCACCTTCGACTGGCCTACCCAGGACCTGTCGGGCAGCTTCGGGCTGAAGTTTTTCTCCATCGACGGCGGAAGCTATGTATACGGCGAGGATAAAAAGCTCAGGCACGTTTTGAGGGTGCCGGAAATGAAGGACATCTTCTACTTTACCAGCAGGCTGTTCAGGAATAAACTTATTGACCAGGAATGGCTGCTGCAGGATGAAGGAAGCGCCTATAATAAATTGATTTCCGGAAGAGTTGCCGTGTTTTTTCCTACCAATGCCTACGGATGGCTGGATGAGTACAATGATCAGATGGAGAATGTGTCGGGGGATTCCTATATGCTGGTGAAAACACCCCTGGTCCCCGGCCTTAAGGATGTAAAATACAATCTGGTGAGGAAAAGCCCCTGGAGTAGGATTTATATAACCACTACATGCAAAGATAAAGTCCGGTCGATGGAGTTTCTTAACTGGTTGTCCAGTGAAACCGGGCAATATGTATCAAGGATAGGGCCGGAGGGAGTGGTCTGGGGCCGGGGGGCAGACGGAGATCCGGCCGTCACGCCGGAGTTTGCCAGAAAGCTTTCGGCAGTAAGGGATACCGCATTGAGTGAAATCGGTTATTATAAATGGTGCTTTCTGCAAAACAATAAATTCTCCGAAAAAGCAATTACGGCCTTGATGACGCCGGAAGAACTCGTCGAGCGGAAAGCGAGGGCGGATATCATTCTAAAAAGCGCATGGTATGCTCCCGAACTGGAGACATTGTCCATCGATCCGGCTTCGAAAACAGGGATTGCCAGTACAAGAATCAATACCTATTTCGGGAAAACGGACCGCAAATTGTATATGGCCCAAAGCGATGAGGAATTTGAGGAGTTGTACAACAGCGCGCTGCCGGAATTGGAGAAGCTGGGGCTGGATGCCGTGGAGGAAGAATTGAACGGGCAAATTGCCGAGAACTTGAAGAAGTAGCTTGAGGGGATGGTTTAAAATGTACCGGATGCTGATTGTAGAAGATGAAGAAATAGAGAGGGAAGGCCTGCGGGATCTCTTCAACTGGGAGGATATGGACATCCAGGTGGTAGGGGCGGTGGAAAGCGGCGAGGATGCCATTGACTTTGCCGACCGGAATGAATTTGACATCCTTTTTACCGACATCAAGCTGACGGGGATGACGGGCCTTGAACTGGCCGGCATTCTTATGCAGCGCAACCCCGGCCTTAAGGTGATCATATCCAGCGGCTACAGGGATTTCGAATATGCCAGGACCGCCGTGGAGCTTGATGCCTACGGATATCTTTCCAAGCCTGTGGAAGTGGAAGAGCTCCAAAAGGTGATTACCAAAGTGCTGAATACCTGCAGGAAGGAAAAATCCGAGCATCTGGAGAAGGAAAGGCTGAAAAAGCTGGTCAACGACAGCATGCCTTTTCTCAAGAGCAATTTTTTCAATTACCTGCTGCATCATTCTCCCGGCGACAATATCGTTGCGGAAAACCTTGAATATTTTAATATTCCGTTTATCTCCGGACACTATGTCGCCCTGGCAGTGGAAATTGACGATTTTGACAACCGGAGAGCCGATGACGGCCAGGACGAAGCATATATCGCCACCTTCGAGGTCCTG
Organism: Bacillota bacterium; assembly: GCA_023426125.1. Classification (GTDB taxonomy): domain Bacteria; phylum Bacillota; class Clostridia; order Acetivibrionales; family DTU013; genus MnB-11. Next base: position 13,467 of record JAFABI010000044.1, on the reverse strand, counting down.
GAGTGCATCAAGGGCCATAAGGCGGAGCTGCCTTTTGAAGCCTTCTATGTGTCGGAAGGAAGATTTTGCATTATTGTAAACACCCATGAGGAAAAGGCGCGCATCTTGTATGAAACCCTTTTGTCCTTTGCAACAGGCATTCAGAAGAAAATCAACGACAGTTGTAAAACAAATGTCACCATCGGGATCGGAAGGTTATCCGTAAGGCTGGGGGATATTAAAAGCTCCTACCGGGAAGCCTGTAAAGCGGTGGAATATAAGTTCTTCATGGGCTCAAACCAGGTCATCAATTACCGGGACATCACCTGCGACGGCAACAAGGAAACCATTCTGGATATCGACGAAATTGAAAAAAAGATTCTGTCGGGAATGGAGCTGCGTGACAGGGACACCCTCAATGACAGCATCAACACCCTCTTTTCCCATTTGAACAGCCAGAGCCGCTACTCCAACGTTTATATAAGAAATATTTGCATTAATCTGCTGGCAAAGGCGTCCATCGCCCTGATCGAAATGCACGAAAGCTTTGACGCCGTCTTTGGAAAGGAAACCTTTGTCTGGGAAAAGATTACCCGCTTCGACAACATCTTTGATTTGCAGCAGTGGTTCAAAAACATTTTCAACGCGATTCTGGAGCACCTGTCGGAGAAGAAGGAAGGCTACAATAAAAAAATAATCAAGGACATCCTGAAAATCATTGAGGAGAATTACGGCAAAAATTTGACCATCATGGATATTTCCAATGAAGTTTATCTGTCTCCCAATTATATCAGTATTATTTTTAAGAAGGAGATCGGGGAAAGCTTCACGGATTTTCTTGTGAAATACCGGCTGGAAAAAGCGAAAAAAATGCTTAAGGAAACAAACCTGAAGGTTTATCAGATCGGAAGCATGGTGGGATACAGCAATATTTCCTATTTCTGTTCCATCTTTAAAAACTGTTATGGAGTGAGCCCCAGTGAATACAGAGAGAAGGCTTAAAAGGCCCGGATTGATGCAATTTCCGTATAAATTGGCGAAATTGTTCTATCAAAGGTTCATCGACATGAAGATCAGCAGGAAGCTTGCCATATCCTATCTGGCAGGCGCTGCCGCATGCATGCTGATCTTGAGCATATTTTATTATACCAATACGAAATATTATATCGATACCCAGACAAAGGAACTGCTGCGGCAAACGTTAAAGCAGGCAAAAGACAATATCGACGACAAAGTAGTCCAGTATAATATGCTGGCGGATTCGGTATGCCTGAACACCAATCTTCAGGATGTCCTCTTTGACGAGTATCCGGCGCCCTCAGACAGGCTTGACGCGCAGAGCTGGATCTTTGGCTATTCCAGGCCGTTGAAAAGCAGCTATAAGGACCTTTCGGGAGTCAGCCTGATCATCAACAACGATACAATACCGCCCTACGGAACTGAAATAATGAGGGAAAGCACCGTAAAGGATACCACCTGGTACAAGCAGATTGTCCAATCCGACAGCAAGACCAGGTGGCTCAGCGATCATGAAACGGAAACGTCGGGAAAACTGGTGCTTGGCCGTAGTCTCAACCATACGCTCTTTGATAGCTTTTTAGGCGTTTTTCGCATCGAGCTTGATTCGGAAAGCTTTTTCAATTCCCTCATGGAAGTTAGTGAAGATGGCAACGGATGGTTTGATATCCTTGATGACGGGGGCAATTTCGTATACAAGGGAATGAATTACGAGGATGCGGAAATCAGGGACTCCATCTATCGCGAGTATAAAAGACTTCTTTTTGAAAGGCATGAAAATTCGGCCGTGCTGGACCTGAACAAGGAACAGTATATGACCTTGCAGGATTCCATCGAATATACCGGCTGGCATATTGTTTATACCATCCCGCTAAGCAGTTTCACCGATGCCGTGAGAAAGCTTCAGATAGCCTCAATAGGCTTCCTGCTGCTATGTGCCCTGCTCTTTATCGGCATTTCCTGGTTCCTGGCGTCTGTCTTTACCCGGAAAATAAGGGAGCTTTCCCATTCCATGGAAAAGATTCAAACCGGACAATTCGACGTCTATATCCAATACCCCGGAAATGATGAGATCGGCCATCTCATCGGCGGTTTCAACGTCATGGCGCACAAGCTCAAGGAGTTGGTGGAAGAGGTCTATACAATCAAGATCAAGGAAAAGGAGTCGGAGTTGAAAGCCCTTCAGGCGCAGATCAACCCCCATTTCCTGTACAATACCCTTGCGTCCATCAGTATGCTGGGTATGCGGGTTGGCGGCGAAGACATCACCAGCATGTCAAATTCCCTGGCCAGATTCTATAAGATCGCCTTGAGCAAAGGAAGCAGTATTATCCGGATCAAGAACGAAATCGAGCATGTCAGGGCTTATATAGGGATCCAGAGCATACGGTTCAAGAACAAGATCAATATCGTCTACGAGGTGGATGAATCGGTGCTGGAGGCCAAAACCCTCAAGCTGATGCTGCAGCCTTTTGTGGAGAATTCCATCGGCCATGGCCTGTGGAAGGATAAGAAGACCATCACCGTAAGCCTTGTGGTGAAGCGGGAGGAGAATCAGATCATCTGGAAAATCATTGATGACGGCGTCGGTATAGGCAAAACAACGCTGGAAGCAATCCTGCGGTCCGATGAAAACTCCGACCGCGGCTACGGTATTGTCAATGTGGACCAGCGGGTCAAGCTGTATTTCGGGGATCAATACGGCGTAAGCATTTTCAGCAGGGCAGGTATCGGAACCACCATCACCATCAATACACCCTTTGAGGTGTGAAATGATGCAATTCCGGCTAAAAGCTGAGATTGCCGCATACGGCACACCTAAGTATGAAAAAGTGTAGGGGCGCGCATTGCGCGTCCGCAAATGCTATCTACGTCAAACAGCTATCCGGACGGATAATGGCCGCCCCTACAGAGACATCACGTGGTTTCCGCCTTCAGCGCGTCGATGATATTCTCTTTTTTTATTTTGGCGCTGGAGTAGAACATCGTTGCGCCTACGATGACAAAGATAAGCGCGACGGCCACGCCGTAGCTTGCCCAGGGTAGGGAAAAGCCCATCTCAAACGCGTCTCCCTGCATGCGGTACAGCAGCAAAGACACGGCCAGGCTGATTGGAAGTCCGTAAAGCAGCGCCTTCAGGCCATAAAAGACGCTTTCAAAGCGGATCATCCGGTTGAAGCTCTCCGGCGTCATGCCTACCGACCGCAGCATGGCAAACTCCCGGCGGCGCAGGGCCACATTCGTTGTGACGGTGTTAAAGATGTTGGCGATACAGATGAGGCTTATCAGAAGAATAAACCCGTAGATAAAGACTCCCAGCACCAGCATCATATTGCGCTCACCCCGGGCATTGGCGGCGATGTTGGTGACAACGGTCCTGTTGCCCGACAGGCCTTGCGTCAGTTCCTGTATTTGTGTTTCAAGTGCATCGGCGTTTTCAGCAGTTAAAAACAGATTCTGGAAGCTTGGATTGCCATTGGAATCGATGCTTTTTAAGGCGTCGGGAAGGCTGTCGAAGAACTCACGGCTAACCACGGCAGAAACGGTGCTGGGAGGGGAAATGGTTATGCCCATGGGCCTTTGGTCGGTGAGAAGGCCCGCTTCCAGTTCAACGCTGTTTTTCCCGCCGCCTCCGGAGGACGGATCACGGGAAAAGATCAGCCGACCGCCCGGTGACATGGAGAGGATCTCTCCCGCCGCGCGTTTTCCCTCGTAATAAGTGCTTCCGTAGTTGATCAGAATCATTTGGGGATGCGCGGGGTTCCGGTAGTCCCGAGGATCGGCGCCCAAACCGTGTACATAGCGGTCAAAGGAGGCATCGTCATAGCAGTAAAGCCTTGCGTCGAAAGGAAAGCTTCCCTCGCCGGCCGACGCATAGAGCTTCTTGACCAGATCCGAAAGCTGCGCATCCTCCGCCAGGAAAGACCCGGTGGCGGACTCCACTTCCGCCGCGGCCGTCACTCCCTCCAGGGCGGTGATTTTTTCATTGACCTCCCGGACCTCTGTGCGCGGTGTGTTGACATAGGACACCACAAGGTCGAAGTTATAGCCGTATTCTATGGCGCCGGAAGCCCGGCCTATCGCTCCGGCATAATAGGAGACGGTGAGGAACAAGACCAGGCTGATGATAAGGGACAGCACGGTGGCGCGGTATTTTTTCCGGCTGCGCTTGAGGTTTTTCAGGGCGAGCTCCCCCTCGAAGCCGAAGAGCGCCCGGGTAAGCCGCGAAGTCTTCACCGCCTTACGGGTAAGCCTGATCTCCTTTGACTGCCGGATGGCGTCAATAGGCATGATCTTTGACGCGCGACGCGCGGGGATCCAGACCGAGATAAAAATGGTCAGGGCTGCCAGCACGACCGCCGCCAAGACGGACAGCGGAGAAACGTGCAGCAAAAGCCCTCCGGAAGAAAGGCTCGTAAAACTTTCCATAAGCGGACGGATGGCGGAAAGCGTGATACCGATACCAAGGATGCCCGCCAGCAGCCCTAAGGGAATGCCTGCAATCCCCAGCAGGAAGCCCTCGAAATAGACGCTCCGGCGCTTCTGCCGTTTTGTCGCGCCCACGCTCGCCAGCATTCCCAGCTGGCTTATGCGCTCGGAGACCGAGATGGCGAAGGCGTTATAGATGAGTGATACGGAGGCCACCATAATGATGAAAATGAAAACCCCGGCAAAGGCGTAGATCGCATTCTGTGCATTGTCGTTGGACACAATGCCGTGGTAGCGCAATAGCTCGGTGTGGAAGCGGATATGGGACTCGCTCAGTCCTACGCTATTCGCAAGCCCCGCCACATCGTCAAAAAAATGACGGTTTAGTTTTTTGGCAAGCAGGGTGACGGTCACAGTGTCGTCCGGCCCCAGGGTTTTTGGGTCCAAACGGGTAATAGCGGTATACCCGGGCGCCCATCTGGGCTCGAAATTGGGACGCTGGATGACACCCACCACCGTGTAGGTACGGGTATGCCCTGGGACAAAGGTTTCGCCCGCGGAATCGGAAGCAGGTTCTCCCTGGTAGGAGTTTTCCTGCCCGTATGTAATACCGTCCGAGGCTGTACGCTTTCCGATTTCCAGTGTGAGTGTATCTCCCACTTCGTACTTTACGCCGCCGTTTGTCTCCATATGCTGTGAAAGGACGAGCTCGCCGTCGTTTTGCGGCATGCGGCCTTCAATGAGCCGGGTGGGAAAGCTTTGACTGCTGTTCTCGTCGAATTGCCGGATAAACAGGTAGGGCTTGCTCCTGTTTTTTGAGCCTGCAAGCAACGCATAGCCCACATCCTGGCTGAGCGAGATTTCATCCACAAGCCCGGCATCCGAAAAGACGGACACATCCCGCACGCGGACGTCCGAGACCATGGCGTGCCAGTTGCCGGTTTCGGCGATGGCCTCATTGCGCATCAGTTCCATAAGGGATGTACAGAAGGTAGACACTGCGGCGATCATCGCGGTGGAGATGATAATGCCCAGCAGAGTGACAACCGTCCATTTGCGGTTTGCCTTCATGCTGCGCAGGGTAAAACGGCCCATCACATTCATTTCCGGATCACCTCGTCCTTCGCGATGCGTCCGTCTTCGACGGAAAGGATGCGGTCTGCCTGGAGCGCGATGTTCCGGTCGTGGGTAATAGGGATGAGCGTCTGGTTGTACTTTTGGTTGGACAGGCGCAAAAGGCGGATGATGTCGGCGCTGTTTGCGCTGTCAAGGTTGCCGGTCGGTTCGTCGGCCAGCATCAGCGCGGGACGGTTGATGAGGGCACGTCCGATGGAAACGCGCTGCTGCTGCCCGCCAGAAAGCTGATTGGGCAGGTGTTTGGTCCGGCTGCTTAAGTTTAAGGTGGCCAGCAGGTCGGAAAGCTGTCCCCTGTCCGTTTTCCGCTCATCCAGAAGCAGGGGCAGCGTGATGTTTTCCTCCACGTCCAGCACCGGGATGAGGTTGTAAAATTGATAGATAAGCCCGATCTGCCGCCGCCGGAAGATCGCCAGCTTTGTTTCATTCAAGGCATAGATGTCGGTGTCTTCGATAAACACCCGGCCCGAGGTCGGACGGTCCACGCCGCCCAGGATATGCAGCAGCGTAGATTTGCCGGAGCCGGACGGGCCCATGACGGCGATAAATTCGCCCTTCCGTACGGTAAAGCTCACATTGTCCAGCGCCTTTACCTCCGCCTCCCCGCTGCCATAAGTTTTCGTCAGATTTTCTACCCGCAGGATTTCCAGGGAAATACGCCTCCTTTGTGTTAGATGATCCTATACCAATTTGCATTTGAAATATGCTTCATATCTTTTGTAAATGCAATCTGGTATTATCATAAACCCCACAAGTGACTATACGGTGACGATCGGGTGACGAATTTGTCATATTTGTGCTTCCTCCACCGGAAAGTGCAGGATAAATTCCGCCCCGCCGCCGGGTGAATTTCTCGCCTCGAGGCTGCCGCCCTGCACTTCCGAAATGGCTCTCGCCATGGCAAGGCCGATGCCCGCACTGTCCCGGGCTGCGTTTTTGCCCCTGTAAAAGCGGTCGAAAATAAAAGGCAGATCAGCCTTGTCGAAGCCGGCACCGCTGTCCTGTACCCGGATCTCTGTAAAAAGGGTGTTGGCGGAAGTCCAAACGCGGATTTTTCCACCGGCCGGCGTGTGCTCCATGCAGTTTTTCAGAATGTTTGAAAGCGCTTCAGCCGTCCAGTTTAAGTCACAGTATATGGAACCGTCGCCCACCTCCATGGAAAGTGTCTGGTCTTTCAACTCCATGGGAATCAGCAGTGTCTCGCTGGCCTTATGGATCAGTTCGCACAGCGGGACAGGCCGGCGATGAAAATCCACCGCATCCGCGTCCAGCCTGGATAGCTTGAGCAGGGCTTCAGTCAGCCATATAAGCCGCTTAAGCTGCGTACGGAGCTGACCGGTAAATTCCGCCCGCCTGCCTTCGTCGAGGTTGTCGTCTGAAAGCAGGTCCGTCATCACCGACAGGGAGGTAAGCGGTGTTTTGAACTGGTGGGAGATATCGGAAAGGGCGTCTGAAAGCTGGAGCTTTTCCTTTTTCAGCTGTTCGTTTTGCTCCCGCAGGGATATCGTGACCTTGTAGATCTCGCTTTTGAGGATGGAAAGCTCACCCTCGTCGTTGTCCGGGAGCTCCAGCGAATAATCTCCGCTGTTTACGCGCTTCAGATAGTCGCTCAAGCGGGCAAGCTGCAGATAGCGGCGCCGGGTGAACAGCAGGAAAACTGCGCCGGGGAGCAGACAGGCAAGCGCCGATGCGGCCGCGGCTGCCGGTGAAAAAACATACGCCATGGCCGTGCCCGCCAGCATTATCGGTAGCATCACGTACAGCATCCTTTTAACTTCTTTGTTTCGCAGAAGCCCCATTTTACTCACCCATCCTGTATCCGAGCCTGCGCACGGTCTGGATGAGGACAGGATTTTGCGGGTCGTCCTCTATTTTTTCCCTCAGGCGCTTGATATACACCGTGAGGGTATTGTCGTTTACAAATTCTCCGCCAATGTCCCAGATGTCTTCCAGAAGCCGGCTGCGGGTGAAAAGCTGCCCCCGGTTTGCGGCAAGCGTCAGCAAAAGCCGGTATTCAAGGGCGGTCAAGGGTATCTCCACGCCAGCCTTTGTAACCTTCGCCTGCTTTACATGGATGACAAGACTGCCGATAGCGATTCCGTCCTTTTCATTGCCGCCCGTCCTGCGCAGCACCATGCGTATGCGGGACAAAAGCTCCTGCAGGCGGAAGGGCTTTGCCACATAGTCGTCCGCGCCCATGTCAAGGCCCATCACCACATTTGCCTCCTCGTTATATACCGTAAGGAAGATGACCGGCGTGTCCGAAATGGCTTTGACTGCGCGGCAGACGTCGTAGCCGTTCCCGTCAGGCAGCGATACGTCCAGTATGGCCAGGTCAAAATGCCGGCTCTGTACTTCCCGCAGCGCGGAAGAAGCGTCATGGCAGACGGCCACCTCATAGCCTTCCTGGCGCAGCGAATAGGATAGTCCCATTGCAATGGCCTTATCGTCTTCCACCATTAAAATATTTGCGGGCATCGTCCACTCAACTCCTTTAGGTTGCAAAGCCCATGACAGATTAACCTCATTATATGCATATATTTGTACAATATCAAGTGAAGGTTGTTGGCACTCATTATGCATCACAGGAACTCTTTAAGGCTTTCGGCGAGGGGTTGGTTTTTGGACGGTACTGTAAAAAGGATTATGGCATAGAAAACCTGTTGGGGCGGCCATTGGCAGTCCACCCAGGGTATCAGGAATCACTGGAGGGTTTCATGGTATTTATGTCCATGGATTACATTCATGCGGACGTGTAATGCGCGCCCCTACAGATCATTTTTGCCATAAAAATTTTACAGAATCTTTTTGTGCACGATAAACACAAGTGGGGACAGTTCCATCTGTTGCCTGTCCATTCATTAAGTATTGATACGGATATAAATAGATTTAGCCGGACATTGCGGCATCTGCCCGGCTATTTTATACTGAAAAGGTGGTGTAATCTTAATTTACCGGGCTGCTGTAATGTGCTTCCCGGGAACGGGGCCGAAAGAAGGAAAAAAGGAGTGGCGGAGATGGACAACAAATTGCCTGCGGAGGTTCAGATGCAGTTTATGAGGCCGGACCAGCTTGAAGCCAGGGGAAGGGAATTTCCGGCGGTCTATGTCCCCTTTGGCTTGATTGAGTGGCATGGAAGGCACCTGCCGCTGGGCAACGACGGCTTGAAAGCCCATGCTATCCTGGTGAAATGCGCCCAGCTGTACGGAGGGGTGGTGTATCCTCCTTTGTGGTTCCATTCCTTTTTTAACCAGGACTATCTCGTACCGGTGCTGAGCGACTTTTTCGGAAGGCTGAAGAAAACGGGATACCGGGTCATCATAGGCGTCTCCGGGCATAATATGCAGGAACAGATCGATATGATGGAAAAGGCCCTGGAGCCGGTAACTGCGGACGGCACCATAAAAGGCGAGGCCTTGTGGGAAACTACCTTGAGCAGCAGCGAAGCTTCCGGTACCGACCATGCAGCCAAATGGGAAACCTCAAATATGATGTTTTTCTATCCTGACCTGGTGGACATGGCTGCTCTGGGAGAGGGCCCCATGAATCTTGATATGAAGCCGCCCCATGGCATCGGCGGATTGGACCCGAGGGTACACGCCAGCGCTGCCGTGGGAGAGAGGAACTGTGAGCTTTGCGCCCGGGCGATCGGTCAAAAGGCCCGCGAATTGCTGGAATCGCTGCCCCCGGACTGCTGGAATTTCAACACGGAGGGTATTTTTCCCGACAACTGGTGGTTTGTGTAAGGGCGAATAAATTTGTTTTTAAGAACTATAACGAGGCAACAAAAATATCCCCCACCTCTATAGATGGCGGGTATAGAATTAGTTTTCAGGCGGAGAGCATATTTCCCGCCGGGATGCATGGGCGAGCACAAGCTTTAGCTTGCGGCCAGCCTCGTTGAAACTCCGCTGCTGTAATGAAATTTGTCTACAAACGGAAAATTTCATTTTGAATCAGGTCGTTATAACCGTGTGACTTTTCCGAAGGAGAAGCACGTACCGGGGTGCCGGGCGCGGGACGGTTCACCTGGTGCAGCGGGGATGTGGAGGAGGAGCATAATGGATGACGTGCAGAAGCATCTTAATTTTACCAATGCGGAACGGACGGCAGGGAAGTATGAAGACCAGTATATTTCCAGATTCGGTTCCCATTTCTCTTTGAAATTCGACCATGAAGGGAGAGGCCTGCTGCCGGCGGGCATCGGCCCTTTAAACACCAATATGGGCGTTTACTTTGCAGCGGACATAAATGATGAAAGGTGGAGCCTGCCCTTGCAGTATGTATACTGCTTTGACAGGGAAAATAAAGGTATTTCCGATTTTGATCTGAAAAGGACCATGAACAGGCTGCTGCTGGTAAGCAAGGAAAACCACACCGGGGTTGCAATGGAATGGGAATTCATATCTCCCTTCTATCCCCAGGATAAAAAGCTCAGTACGGCGCCGTTTTTTTATGTGGTATGCCGGTTGAAGAATACCGGCGGTACCGTGAAAACCGGAAAAATATACGGAGGCCTGGAGAGCCTGAAAGACCAGAAAAGAGAAGAGGGGAAAATGCTGTTGACCCAAAAGATCGACACGGCTGCCGCCTTCAGAGGTCCCGAGGCCGTACCCGGAAAGCTCCTTCATTATGAGCTGGCGCTGGCTGCCGCTTCGGACGCCTGCCGCTTTGGCCTGACAGCAACTACATCGGCATACTGGGATTGCCTTGTTTATGAATACAGCCTCAAACCCGGGGAGACCTGTGAAGCGGAATTTATATTGTCGTGCTTTCTGCTGGATAAAAGCATCATCACTTGCCACGGCGACGAATGCCCCCTGTATTACCAGAAGGAGTTTTGTTCTGCGAAGGAGGTGGTCTCCTACGCAAGGGAGCAAAGGCAGCACATCCTGTCCCGAAGCGACCTTTTCGACGAAATCTTCAAAAAGGCCTCCATCCCCCGGCACATCAAGGATTTCATCTGCTGGAATTTCCATATCTATGCCGGCGCTGCCTGGCTGCTGGCGCGGCAGGGTGGCAAAGCCTTCTACACCAATTATGAGGGTGGGGCAAGGTATTTTTCCACGGTGGATGTAGAATATAACCTGGGACTGTTTTATGCCCTTTTCTGGCCGGAGCTTATAACCGACCAGTTGGAGCTGTGGGAGGAAACCTATCATAAGGGGAATTGCCACAGACCTCACAGCTTCGGTCCGCAGCACAGGATCATGGAACACGATATCGGAGCGGGCTTCGCCATCGATGAACAGATGTACATTCCCGGACCCATGCCGGTGGAGGAAAACAGCAATTTCATTTTAATCCATTTCCTCTACTACAAATACACCGGGGACAGCAGCTTTTTAAAAAAACAGATGGAGCTTTGCCTTGAACTGGCGGACTACATTGTGGATTCCGACCTGAACGGCAACGGCCTGCCGGATGCCGGCACCAACAACACCCTGGACAGCTTCGAGGATTTGCTGAAAAACATGGAGGATCAGGTTTTTCTGGGTGTCAAGGCGGGGACTGCGCTTATGGCTCTGTGCCTCATGCTGGAGGAGCTTGGATTAAGGGAGCCGCGATCTGGCAGGTACCGGGAACAGTATCAAAGAATTTTTGATACCATTGAAAGAGAGGCCTGGGCCGGAGATCATTATGTCGTCACCGTTTCCTCGAAGCAGCCTGTGGGCTGGGACCGGCCGGCGCCTCTGACCACCAACGGCATGGCGTATCTTTTTTTTACAGGCAGCCCCCTGCCGCTGTCCTCCGAACGGCTGAAGCAGGATATCCTGACATCGCAGCCGGACTATACCCTATGGCCGTCCATGGGCGTATGGAGGGATATGACGGCAATGTACCTGGGGATAATGCCTGGGGTGGAATATAATTTCCGACCCGATTTCAGAAACGACATGTACCCTCGTTCCGTCAATTCTGCCGGGATCATTCAGACGTATGCGGGAATTGCCGTCGATGTGCCCGGCAAAAAAATCACCGTTGCCGGAGATGCGGAGGGAGTATTTCCGCTAACGGCTTTTGCCGACTGGGATAAAGGAGTCATACCCTTTATCGAAATTTCCGGAGGGAGCATCCGCGTCATTGACGGTACGGAAAAAATGAAGGGATTTACGATTGACAGGCTATTTAAGAACAGGAGAGAATAACCATGCGGAGCATCGAGATCGATTATAATGGGGTGAAGGGTGCGCACAACAAGTATGCCTCCTATTGCGTGGGAGCGGGACGTGCGGCGGAAGCCCTCAGGATGGATTTCCAGAACCACCTGGAAACCGCGGCAAAGGAATGCGGTTTCCGGTATCTGAGGTTCCATGGGATTTTTCATGATGATATGGGAGTCTATACCGTGGATAAGGAAGGCAGGGAAACATATAACTGGCAATACGTCGATTTGGTTTATGACGCTATCCTTGACAGGGGCGTTAAACCCTTTGTGGAAATAAGCTTCATGCCTGCGGACCTGGCCAGTGGCGAGAAAACTGTCTTCTGGTGGAAGGCAAATGTGACTCCGCCAAAGGACTATGATCGCTGGTATGCATTGGTGAATCATTTCGTGCTTCACCTGGAGGAGCGTTACGGCAGGGAAGAGGTGGCAACCTGGTATTTCGAAGTGTGGAACGAGCCCAACCACCCGGCGTTTTATTCCAGCACCATGGAGGAGTACTTCAAAATGTACGCCATAACCTGCAGCGCCATTAAAGCGGTCAGCGACAGCTACAGGGTAGGAGGTCCCGCTACGGCGGGCAATGCATGGGTTTCGGAATTGATTGAATATTGCCGCTCCAATCAGGTTCCCCTCGACTTCGTTTCCACGCACATGTATGGGGTCCGGGGTGATTTTGACGAGTATGGGGATGCGGTGCTATATCTGATCGAGGACCCGGATTATGTCATCAATGCCGTAAGGGAGGTTTATAGGGCTGTAAAGGCTTCTTCCATGCCGAACCTGGAAATCCACTATACCGAGTGGAGCTCATCCTTCTCCAGCCGTGATCCGGTGCATGACAGCTATATCCAGGCGCCATACATCCTCTATAATCTTAAGCGGATGGAGGGGCTTGTCCATTCCCTGTCGTACTGGACCTTTACAGACGTCTTTGAAGAGGTTGGGCCGCCGCCTTCACCCTTCCACGGAGGATTTGGCCTGATGAACCTGCAGGGACTGAAGAAGCCGGCTTTTTTTGCATATCGTTTTCTTGCCGGATTGGGCGGAACGGAGCTTGAAAACAAAGACAGCGACAGCTGGGTGTGCAAAAATGAAGAGGGGATTCAGGCCCTTGTCTGGAATTATACAAAACAGCAGCAGGATGTAAACAACCAGGTATACTTCAAAAGGGATCTGGTATCTGAAAAGCGTGTACCGGCCGTTTTGAAGATAACGGGGCTGCCGGAGGGGAAATACTGTTTCCGGGTGTATTCAACGGGCTACTCCCGCAACGATGTCTATACGGATTATCTGAAAATGGGGGCACCCGATACCCTTAAAAGGCCGGAAGTCCGCAGGCTGGCCGAAGACAACCAAGGGCTTCCCGTCGCCGCAGGAGAAGCGGCGGTAAGCTCAGGCGAAGCCTTCGGCCTGGAGCTGGATATGAGGGAAAATGATGTTGTTTTTGTTAAAATCGAAATGCAGGTTTCAATATCAGAGCTATAAATAGATTGATGCAAATATTGTTTCGCAAAATCATTGATGTTAATATGAAAGAGAAAGATACATCACATTATTATCAGGTTTCTCCGGAGAAGACAATTGAATATTGTGCTGGGATTCTTAACTATTTTAAGGAGCATTCCTGTAAGTAAGAAATTTGATCTTTGAAAAATTAAGTACCCTCACGTAAAATATGAAATGTGCTGAAACACCACAAATGAAGGCACAAATCAAATATACGGAGGGTAACTAATATG
>JAFABI010000028.1 GCA_023426125.1 Bacillota bacterium | reverse complement strand
ATATCACACTTCTGTCGGGCTTTTTGTTGGTGAGGGTCAGAAGCCTGTTGTTCCTGTCATAAGAATATTCCTCGCTCACTCCTCCTCCATAGGTCACAGACTTCCTGTTGCCGTTGGTATCATATTCATATGTGACCGTACGCCGCCAATGGATACCTTATGTCTCTTTTGCGTATTTATACGTAGCAATAAGGTAACAGCTTAGGCGTTTTGCACAAAGAAATGTTTTTCTGGTATAGAGGGGAGTACTTTGACAGCAGGCCAATTAGTAATCCCCTCTATAGCGGATCATATTTATATCATTATTGCCAATGTTCTCATTGCTAAAGGTCCGTACCGCAAACGGGACATAGTCCTGGTTTACGGGTTGGCTAGCGCCTTCCAGCGTTTTCGCATGCAGTGCGACATCAATGGGCGACTATATGTTAACGTAATTGTCAAAAAGTTTACACATAGAAAGGCCGAAATGCCTATGAGATGATACCGGCAGAGCCGATGCCGGAAGGAGCGGTAAAAGCTGGCAAGAAAAAGTCTGCTGTGGGTTATATGATAATATTCCTTAGTACTTCTCGCCTAGAATTCCTATCCTAGATAAATGTTGCAGATATTGGCGGACGAAAAACCTCTCCAAGCGTAAAGAAAGACGGTTATCATTGGGACAACCGCCATATACTTTAACTGACTTCAGCTTTAAAAAACAAGTTATTCAATAGATTCATTTGGGTTATCTCCTGGTTTTTCCCAGTATTTTAGTCCTTCCATTGCTCGTTCTAAATCGTCCATGTCATCATTTCCTAATGTACTATCAAACTTTTTTGACAAAATACCTCTAATTTTCGCCAACCTATGTGTTACTTTCCATTCATCAATAAAGCGGGTTGTCTCTTTTTCGTACTCTTGTATATCCTTACCAATGAAGTATGACCCCATATCATGTAAAGATATAAGAATTACATTAATTTCTTTGAGGGCTTCTATTACCTCATCCCCAGATAGTACAATTTGTTCATTTTTTTTCATCATTGCTTATTTCCTCCTCACAAAGCTTGGGTTCTTCAATTCGTTGACTCCATCCTTTATTGTCAGCTCATGAGTCCCATACCTCGGATTCCTAACCCACTCTAATAGTGAGTTCGGTACATCAAATTCGACATAATCTCTTCCCCTACCAGATTTAAGTTGATATTTTGTTTCAGCCTCAACTTGGCTAAGAGGGCTCTTATTAGCTGGTTCCACATATACTCTATTATTATCCTTTGCAATTATACTCCCATCTTGCTCTATTCCATTTATTCCTTTACGGTTCGTGTAATGCCTCACCCTTGTTATTTTTTTTGGCTGAATTCTTAATTCTATACCAGTATTATCACCTGCTATTGGTCGAGCAAAAATTTTTGTTGGAGCTAATTCACCTTTTCCTTTTCCCCCTGAGAAAGCCAGGAATAGAACAGTATCAATCCAATTTTCTTTATCCTTTTCATATAGTGCATCTTTTTCATTTTGAGTAAGAACTCTACCATTTGGCGTAACTCCACTATCTGCAATTTTTTTATTTATAATAGGCAATCCCAATGACATAATAAGGTTATCGCCTATTTCATCCCAACGGGTGTAATCTTCAGTAAATGCAGTCGGGCGATACAAACCTTCGAATTCAAAATATTCTAACTTGTATGGATCATTACTCGTCCCCTGATCAACTCTATTTATCATAGCCAGATTAGGACTATCCGTTCCCTGAGATTTGCCTGTATTAACCGAAATAGGAGCCTGTACAATCTCTTTCACTGCGGATACTTTCTCTTCAAATCTTGCCGCGTTCTGGGTTGCTGTTGCCGCTGGTATCGGCTTATCGGCTTTGACTTGCACTTTTTCCCCATTGCTTGCCGGAATAGTCACCCCGGTTATTACCACCTGGTTATTTTGCACCGAGGTCTGGACTGAACCTCCTCCGGTAGTACTCCTAACTCCGGATATGTTTTCAATTGCTTTCTCAAATGTCTGTGTGGACATCAGGATAGTGTCATCTTTAATACCGCCTACCTTAGCTTTTGAAGCGCTTTCCAAAGCAGCGTTCTTAGCATAATCAGGTGCATTTTTGACAGCGTTCATTGACTTCAAATAAGTCAGGGTCTGATTGCCAACCTTACCGTCTACCTGCCAACCTTAATCCTTCTGGAATTGCAGTACTGCCGCTTGTGTGTTTTTGCCAAATTTACCGTCTGCGCCGCCAGTATTGTATCCAAGGCTGTCAAGCATTTCCTGTATTGCTGCTACCCCATCACCACTTGAACCTACCCCTATTGAAGCATGCCCTGTAGGATCAATAAAACGGAGTGGGTCATTAAATGCATACGTATACAGATTCAGACTAAGCGGATTATCATCCTCACCCCAATAGCTGTCCTCGCTGATAAACCTTCCTATATTCGGGTCATAATACCTGGCTCTCAGGTAATACAACCCCGTCTCATTGTCAAGGTACTCCCCTGCATACCGTATGGAGCATGCAGCTGTTTCTATCGTCAGCATCGGGTTGCCGAATATGTCGTAGTCATACTCGTTCCGCACTTCTCCTGCTGCGGTCACCGTCTGGACTACGTCGCCATGGCCGTTGTACAGGAAGTATGTCTCGTCTCCGCCTGCTACTTTTGCTATGTAATTAATACCACGAACATACCTTGCTGTCACATTCCCGCTGTCATCCATCTCAAGTATCACATGCTGTCTGTTGTACAGGAAGCTTGTGACCTCCGGCGTGTAGGCACTGTCCGACTTCTTTACGGTCTTCCGCACCTTCAGGTCATCGCCATTGTACATATACTCCGCCAGCGTCCTTACCCCGGCTTCCATGCGCTCCACTTTCTTCAGCCTGTTGAAGCCGTCGTAGGTGTTCAGCGTCCTGTTTATCAGCGGGTCGGGGTTCGACGGCTGGCCGTCACCATACACACTGGCTTTGATTGTCCTCCTCAGCTTGTGGTCGCTGGGGTGTACGTAGCTTGCGTATTCGGATACCTGGTTGCCGTTGCTGTCATATACATATTGTACCGTTTTTGTCAGTACTTTTGCACTACTTTCATCATACATCTCCTCTACCAGCTTTACAAGCCTGTTTGTGTCCGTATACACAT
>JAFABI010000027.1 GCA_023426125.1 Bacillota bacterium | reverse complement strand
ATGTGTATACGGACACAAACAGGCTTGTAAAGCTGGTAGAGGAGATGTATGATGAAAGTAGTGCAAAAGTACTGACAAAAACGGTACAATATGTATATGACAGCAACGGCAACCAGGTATCCGAATATGCCAGCTAGTACACCCCAGCGACCTCAAGCTGAGGAGGACAATCAAAGCCAGTGTGTATGGTGACGGCCAGCCGTCGAACCCCGACCCGCTGATAGATAGGACGCTGAACACCTACGACGGCTTCAACAGGCTGAAGAAAGTAGAACGCATGGAAGCCGGGGTAAGGACGCTGGCGGAGTATATGTACAACGGCGACGACCTGAGGGTGCGGAAGACCGTAAAGAAGTCGGATAGTGCTTACACCCCGGAGGTCACAAGCTTCCTGTACGACAGACAGCATGTAATACTAGAGATGGATAACAGCGGGAATGTGACAGCAAGGTATGTCCGTGGTATTAATTACATAGCAAAAGTAGCGGGTGGAGACGAGACGTACTTCCTGTACAACGGCCATGGCGACGTAGTCCAGACGGTGACCGCAGCAGGAGAAGTGCGAAACGAGTATGACTACGACATATTCGGCAACCCGATGTTGACAGTAGAAACAGCTGCATGTTCTATACGGTATGCAGGCGAGTACCTTGACAATGAGACGGGGTTGTATTACCTGAGGGCCAGGTATTATGACCCGAATATAGGAAGGTTTATCAGCGAAGACAGTTATTGGGGTGAGGATGATAATCCTCTGAGTCTGAATCTGTATACGTATGCTTTTAACGACCCCATACGCTTTATCGACCCTACAGGGCATAATTCTAAGGAAATAGACCAAATCATTAATGAAATTAATACTTGTAAAGAAACCTGGCTTAAAGAAGAGCAAGGAGCAGGCAAAAACTCTTCTACATTTACTCAGAAGCAGAAGGATGCAAATAAAAGAGCGGAAGAGTTACGAGCTCAGTTGGCAAAACTTGACGGTAGTAAGGAAGCCAAGGAATTGAGAGACAAACATGGTAACGATGCAGGCGCGTGGGAAAGATACCAGTTGTCAAGGGTAGAATTGGAAATCGGACAAAAGGTCGATAAGATTAATGACCTGATGGCTGAGGATGCAGAATATAGACTTGGAGGCTTTTTGGATCAATTCAAGAGTGTCAGCATTCCCAAAGATGTAAAAGTTACAAAAGATGAGCTGAACAAACTTTACAAGCTACAGATGGCCGTAAAGCTGTCGGAAGAAAAGGGCAGAAATATATTCGGCTCTGAGTTGACACTTGATGAATCCTCCTTCAAGAGAAAAGGTGAATCGGGTGAGTATGATACCAGAGACTTAGCGCTAATGACGATGAACGGCAGTTTTTACGAATTGTGGAAAAACAATTATTTCAAAAACTCTGATAAAATAATGAAAGATTTTGAAAAAGAGTTTGGCAAGCCAAATGCTGAGAATAGGGACGAACTGGCAAAATTGCTTCCGGGATATATAACGCAGAGGGAGTTCCAGGTGCATACTCGTATGCTTGATAAAGGTTTAACTGACTTTCTGGAAACGGCAAAGTTTTCTGCAATAGCTGGATTGACGGTATATGCACTAGGAGTGGATTTGCCGATATTACTTGCGGCCGGAGCTTCGTCAGCGGCCTATTATATGAACAGAGTTATGAGCGGTATCAACAATACCTTTGGTGGAGGAAGTCCTCCATTGGCATTTGCGGGTGCTGGGATGAGCTCGGTGTTATATAAGAGTGAAGCGGCACAAGCATTGGCAGTGGGATCTGAAGTCATCACAGCAGATATCTTATCCAAGCATGTACTGTTTGCAGACAAGTACGGCGCTGTATATGATGCAATGAAGAGTGATTCAGGTGATAGTAAAACTTTTGGTAAACCAGGAGAAAATGGAGCATTTAAAACTGGAGATAGGTTACCTGATAATGCTATTATTGTTCGTGGGGGTGAAAGTAAACCTGTGGATTTGATTAAGAATCAAGCAAAAGATAGTACGGGTAATACGTTATCTGCTAATGGTGGTCTAGGGGTACCAGACAAGACATTGTCTAATGGACTTCCCCAGAATCAAATAAGTAAGTGCACTGTAGGAGACTTGAGAGTAAAGGGATATGATGTTATTGCATCACCAACTCCGGATAATCCTTATCACGTATCTATAAAAACACCTGGAGGTGCAATATTGACCGACCACGAAGCAACCAATTTATCAAGCATATTTACAAAAGTCCCTAATCTTTCAAAATAAAGTAAAGGAGATGCATGCGATGACAGAAAAGGCTAAGTTAAAAATTTCAATAGATTGTAATTCAAACTATTTAGGTTTTAAAAAACCAACAATTTCTCCTTTTGAGATTGAATATTTTAAGATAAATGTGGGTGATATTATTGTAGGATTTCAGGATGATTTAGAATGGGAAGGAATAGTTAAGTATGACCCTAACTCTCCTGATGAAATGCAATGGTATCTTGATATATCAAATAGCAAAGAATACCTTGTTACCATTGAACGTATGGAAGGGAGAGAAGAAGGTGGAAGGTCAGCAATACCTATTGGCGAAATAAGAGGTGAAATATATATGGCAACAGCTATGTTAGCAGATGGAATAGAAGTAGATACTGTAAAGAAATATACACGACTATCAATAAAAAGACTAAATAATATTTTAAAGAATCTTAAGAAGCAGGATGAAAGACGTGAATGAGATATGGTATACAAGGCTTGCGCTAAAATTCCAGACCCTCTTGTCTTGATTATCATCGTTAGAAATGTGTCTGATATTGAGGGGAGTACTTTGAGGGAGGGATGGGCACCTGCTTACTGCCCTTTTCAAAGAATGGAGAACTGGGAAAAGAAGATTTCGATAAGGGGAATGCCCGGTTTTGTGACCTGAATATAGTAGTTTCTTTCAGTACCGATGAAACCAACTGTAACAAGTATTCAATAACTTGCCTTGGCAGAGATTGTATCACTGTCAAGGCATTTTTTCTTGCTCTCGCTTGCTTCCACCGCTCCCTCAGGCACGGCTCCGCCGATGACATATGGTCGCTCATTAGCGCTGCGCTGCATGCGAAACGCTGACAAGCCTGCCGCCGTAACCACAAACCAGGACTACGTCCCGTTTGTGGTTACGGCGGCAGGCTTTATGCTATTTCGCTCTCGCAGCCGCAGCAATTATTCAGGTAGGCAGCTTGTCCAGCTTCCTGCCGGCATTAAAAAAAACCTTATCCTCAGAATTTGACATGCCGACATTCTTGTTTTTACATATACGAAAATGCGCCCAAATACATAGATTGTGCATTTTAAAATATTCTCGGGGGCGTGGCCTGCGCTGCAGGCGAAACGTCGCAAGGCCATCGTCAGACTTCAAAAGCGTAATTGTCAAAAAGTCAGCACATAGAAAGACGGAAATCAAAGTGAGATAATACCATCATAAACAATGGAGGTATTATCAGATGAGAAGTAAAGAACTTGTAGTCACACGGCACAGTCAAATCGAATCTTTTCGGGCTTCGGGCCAAACTGCAGAAGAATGGTGCAAGGAAAATGGTATCACTGTATCAACTTTAAAATACTGGATAACAAAAACAAACCGGGAAAACAAACAAGCAAAACAGGGATTTATCGCTTTCTCGCCCGCTACTTGTAAACCATCAACATTGGTTGTTAAAATAGGAAGCTATATAATTGAGGTAGGACCTGGCTTCGACCCGACGACATTCAGGGAAACAGTCCTGTTATTGAAAAATCTATGATCGGGCTTGAAAGGGAAGAAAAAATCTTCCTCTCCTGTTCACCATGTGATATGCGAAAAAGCATTGATTCGCTGGCAGCGACGGTGCAGATTCAATTTGGAATGGATCCTTTTAATCAGTCTTTGTATGTTTTTTGCAACAAGCGCTGTGATAAGTGCAAAATTCTTCGTTGGTCCAACAATGGTTGGTGGCTGTACTACCGAAAATTGAGCAAAGGGGTTTTCCGCTGGAAGTTCGGACAGGAAAAGCAGGTCCTCGAAATATCGGAACGCCAATTTCGCTGGCTGCTGGATGGGATGTCCATGGATCAGCCAACAGCTCACAAGCCGGTGAAGCAGCGGATTTTCCTGTAAAAAAGCAGGGCAAAATTTTTGATAATGTCTACTGGTATTTTGTACAAAAAAGCAACTTCTCAAGCTTGATTTTCGGTGTTTTTTAAGGACTTGAAATACAGAAATTTACTGCATTTCAGGCGGTTTTATGATATGATATATGTATGATAAATAAGATCGATTCCGCAAAAAAACCACAACCGAATTATGACAAAATGAACCCTCCCGAACTGATCGACGTCATCAAGAAGCAGGAGACGCAAATTCTCGGACTCAAACAGGAGTTGGGCAACATTCTCTCCATGATTCGACTGAACAACGACCAGAAATATGGGAAAAGCGGTGACAGCGTACCTTATCCGGAAGGAATGGAGCAACTCAACTTTTTTAACGAAGCAGAGAAGTACGGACGGAAAGAGGATCCGGAGCCTTCCTTTGAATCTGCAACGGCAAAAATACCTAAAAAGCAGAAGGAAAAGGGGAAAAAGGATCGTGATCTCTCTGGACTGGCGGTGACAGTCATTGAGCACGAGCTTGCGGAACAGGAACAGATATGCCCGGTATGCCAAAATGAGCTTCATGAGATGAAAACCGAAGTGACCCGAATCCTGAAGTTGGTGCCGGTACATTTTGAGGTAGAGGAACATCGCCGTCATGTCTATACCTGCCGTGCATGTGAGAAAACACAGGGTGAGGGTGATTCCATACCTTTTGTCCGCGCAGATATGCCATGTATCCCCATCGCTGGAAGCTTTGCCTCTGCGGAGTTGCTTGCAGGAATTATCAATACCAAATATGTGAATCATGTACCCCTTGCCAGAATCGAAAGCGAATTCAGCCGCATGGACAGTGTAATGATCACTCGCCAGACCATGAGCAACTGGATGCTGAAGATATCTGAAAAGTATATGAAACCCCTCAATGACCGAATGAAGGAAGTGCTGCTGTCCAAGCCGGTGATTCATGCAGATGAAACCCACTGTGTCGTGGCTTATGAGGATGGAAGCGAATCCCGGAAGAAGTGTTACATGTGGGTGTACTGTACGGGGATTCACGATATACCAATTGTGTATTATGAGTTTCACAATACACGAGGGTTTGAAGCAGCCGAGGAATTTTTGAAGAATTACAGCGGCTTCATTCACTCGGACGGATATGAGGTTTACCATAAGCTGCGGCCTGAAATTACCGTGGTCGGGTGTCTCGCTCACATAAAGAGAAAGTATTCCGACGCTCTTAAATCCCTGGGGGATGAGGAAAAGAAAAATACCTGCTGCTACAAGGGGCAGGAATATTGTGATGCCATTTTTCATGCAGAAAAGCGATTGGCGGATTTTAGTCCAGAAGAACGATATGAAAAGCGACTGATCCAGGTGAAGCCCATTATGGACGCCTTTTTTACATGGCTTGAGGAGACTTTTCCCCAAACGGTGCCCGATTCTCCGGCCTACAAAGCAATACAGTATTCTCTTAATCAGTGGCCGTATTTTAAAAATATCCTCCTGGATGGCAGATTGGAATGCACAAATAATCTGGTGGAGAGAAGCATCCGTCCTTTTGCCCAGGGAAGAGCCAACTGGATAACCATCAAGACCAATCGTGGCGGAAGCAGCAGTGCGGCTAACTATAGCGTGGTTCAGACTGCATTGGCAAACAATCTGAAGGTTTATGACTATTTGGTGTATCTGTTCAAGGAAATGCCGAACGCTGATCTGAACAATCATCCGGAACGGATGGATCGATTTGTCCCCTGGTCAAAAGAACTTCCGGCAAATTGCTACAAATCCGAAACTGAAAAACAA
>JAFABI010000002.1 GCA_023426125.1 Bacillota bacterium | reverse complement strand
CGGGATCGTTTATTGGTCCGGTAAAATCCATGGTTTGGCTGTATGTACCTGATGCACCGGATAAAGAAGTACTATAAACCCGTCCGTTTCCGCCGACTGAATTGCTGAAGATCCTGAAATTAATATTCCCCGACCCCACAATTTTCCAGTCAAAGGAGATGGTGTATTTTTCGCCCGCGGTGGGGCCGTATGTCATCGGGACCTTTGCGGAGTCGGTTCTAAGAATTTCACCGCGGCCTACACCCGGATTGCTGGGAGGGCCATCAAGCGACGCGGTATATGTGCCGTTTTCCAGCTTATAATGATCGTACTTATATCCTTGCCCCGACCAAAGAATAAATCCGGTTGGTTCTTGAATATACCTGATATCCGATGTTACGTCAATCCTTTCAAACGGTTCGGGATCGGATTCGGTTTCGGCTTCGGTCCACTCATCAATCGCCCTACCGCCCGAAATATAGACTTTTTCGTCGTTGTAATTTTTATAGGTTACGGTGTTTCCGTCCGGATGCGAATCCAGGTCGCCATCGAACTCCAGCGCCTCCTCAAGGGTATAAACCCCGCCTTTGAGATAAACCGTTACATCGCCGGCGTTATTAACAGCGTCTCTCGCCAACGCCTGAGCTTTCACAAGGGTCTTCACCGGATGATCTATGGTTCCGTTGTTATTGTCATTACCGTTAACGGAATCCACGTTTATATTGCCGACAGCGCTGGATGTCGGGACAAGGTTGCCTTTGCCGTCCCACGGCTCGATGCTGCCCTCGTCGTCGGCGAAAATGTTCTGCGGCGCTAACACCGCCAACATGAACATCGCCAATACAAGGGCTGATAGGGCTGATACACGCTTTTTCAAGTTCAAAACTCCCTTCCTATTATGTTTTATATGTAATTCATTGCTACTATAGCCAAATCGAAAGTTTTTTCGGAGACTGTGTAATACTCACCCCGATCATATTGGTTACGACTCCATAAGCCACGCTTGAAAAAAATACTTAGCCATACGATCCCTCAATTGGATTCCTGTGATTCGGGTTCATATATTGATATTAATCAATTCAGGATTTTAATATACCATAGCAGATTTGCTAATTCAATGAGCTGCATGAGAAATACATAAAAATAAATTTAAACGTTTATATCAGATAAATAATTATAATTTAACTCCAAAATTAAGCAATGGCTACATTGTCAATTATTTAGGCAGGCAATAAAATATTTAAACTACTTTAGACATACCGCCATAGCAGAGGACTTGTTAAATAAAGGCGGTAATAAAACCTCTATCGTTATCGGTGAACCTAAGACTAAGAACTCTAAAAGGCAAATACCACTTCAGGAAGTCATTTTAAAAGAGCTTAGGATTTACAAGATAAACCAGATATGTTCACCGCCTGAAAACCAATTCGGTACCCGCCACCTATAGAGGTGGGGGACATTTTGGTCGCCTCGTTATAAAAGTCGGGTAAGGTAAGGGTACTAACAGCAAAGGGCTTCAAGATTAAAACCTTGAAGCCCTTTGTTTTTGTGGTTGCGGGGGCAGGATTTGGACCTGCGACCTTCGGGTTATGAGCCCGACGAGCTACCGGACTGCTCCACCCCGCGGTATATGAGTTTCTCGCATCGCGCTTTACTAGTATAACACCGTGCCAATCCATTTGCAAGTAAAATAAAAAATTTTTTTCCGATCAATTTTTACCAACGGTCAAACCGTCTTCTTCAACAGCCATGCCATGTTCTGTCCCAGGGTCCTGAAGGTGCGCAAAGCCTCTTCATCCTTCTGCACCTCGCCGGGATCGCGGGAAAGGGACATATTCCAGTAGCTGGAGCTGGGAATGACCATTTGCGAGATTCCAAAAAAGAAGTTGATCGCCGAGTAAACAAAATTTGAGCCTGCACGCCTTGCACAGACGACGGCGGCACCGGCTTTCCTTTTCAACAGGCCGCCGTTCGCGATGGAAACATAGCCGCAGCGGTCTATCAGCGCCTTTACCTCGGTGGTTACATTGCTGAAATATGAGGGAGAACCGATAAGGATGCCGTCGGCTTCAAACATCTTTTCCATTAAGGCGTTCATGTCATCATCCTGGCGTGCGCAGCGCCGGTCCTTATTCTCACGACATTTGCCGCATGCCAGGCAGCCAAAGACCTTGCGCCCTCCCAGCTGTATCAGCTCGGTCTCAATGCCTTCCTTTTCCAATTCCTCAAGAACCACCTTCAAGCTCTGGGCAGTATTGCCATTTGCCCGGGGGCTTCCGTTAAATGCAACTACTTTCACATTTATCACTTCCTTTACATAGATTAAAGCCCGCTTGACTCTTCATCAAGCGGGCTTATCTGGTGCCGGAGACCGGAATCGAACCGGTACGGCTTTAAGGGCCGCAGGATTTTAAGTCCTGTGCGTCTGCCAGTTCCGCCACTTCGGCACGTGCATAATTATCGTAACACCAACGGTATGCAGTGTCAAGTATTTTTTGAATTTGGCAATATATGTGTGCTTGCCGCTTTCGCTCAGGGAAACATATTTCCGGCTTCCTATCCTGATATAGAGCCTCAGGTTTTTTCCTGAACCTCCACCCCAAAAAACGAAAGCATTGGCAGATGAGATACAGCGTCAATCGGGATAATGCCTTTCGGGTTTTGCTCCCATGCGCCGTGTACCTGACATTTGCCTTCCGGCTCCCTGTCCAGGGTAAGAATAATTGAATCTGCCTTCAATTCGTAGCTTTTTATTTTTATCATGCCTATTTCATCTTCCACCAGGAACGGCAAATTACCGGCATCTATTTCAAAAGTATATAGCCGGTCATATATATTATTGAAAGTCAAAGTTACTGTATCCGCGCCACTCTTCTGTGCCTGAATGAGGTCGGGCGCATCACATCTTACCTTTCTTCCATACACATTCTTCAGGGCAGTCCTCGCCAGCCTTTCTCCAAGGACCATATTGGACACTGAACTAATGTGAATGGCATCCGATAAAGTACTGTCGGTGGACGGAATGACAAAAACGCCCGGAATCCGCTTCCATGCCTGCCTTT
This sequence comes from Bacillota bacterium, assembly GCA_023426125.1. Classification (GTDB taxonomy): domain Bacteria; phylum Bacillota; class Clostridia; order Acetivibrionales; family DTU013; genus MnB-11. The sequence goes on along the minus strand of JAFABI010000002.1, from coordinate 129,353 downwards.
GCACTTCCCTTATCATCCCCCAGCATCTGTCGGCAGTCTCATTTGACGGAGCAACATAGCGATTCAATTGGACTGTCAGGATAGGGAGGCTATCTTCCTTCAGATCCTTTCTCAAGTGTGCCACCATGCTCTTAAACCTGTCCGGATAAGTCTCACTTAAGTCCTTTGACGTATCCGAACAGCCCTGATACCACAAAACGCCTTTTATCCTGCCCCCCTGCGAGGCGATGATGTTCATCATGCATCGATAAAGGATACCGTTTTCTTCAGGGTTCCACGCGCTTAAAGGCGAACCTCCAAGGGAAGCCTGGATCAAGCCTATGGGATAGGCAAGCTCCCGTTTGAGATATTTTGCAAAGCTCAAATACGGTGAATGGCCTGGATTGCCGGCTTCCCTGTTTTCCTCATGCAGGGTGCCGGTAGATTCATTCATGGGGTGAGAGGCCAGATCCCACTTCCCGTTGTTTTTCAAAAGATGTACCCCGATTTCCGGGGGATCATAGACAGGGTCCTTCCCATAGCCGGCAGAATTGCTCTGGCCGGTGATAACATAGACATCCCCGATCCCGACATGGTGGATCATATCTCCCCGGATAGCCCATTCAAGAACCTTGCCGCTGCTCTGGTCCAGGCATGTTTCAATCCTGTAAAGGCCTCCGGCAGGGACGTCTTTTATGGTTATTTCCCATCGGTCCCCGCCGGTATCCTCGGCTGGCTGCCATGGCACAACGCTTTCTCCGGTATTTTCATTAACAATTCTGGCATATACCTTCGGCGTATCGATCCTTTCACCAAATGACCATCCGCCTGATAGCCTGATATCGGCCTTTCCTTGCACCTGCTGCAGGATCTGCCAATCCATCGGTCCTTTTTCAATAACCGCACCAATCCGCATTTTGTGCCCGCCTTCCGAAAAAAATTTTCAATATATTTTTTTATTTCCGAATTTATAGTCTACGATTGAAAGCTTCCGTATTATATCAATGCCATAAGGGCATCGCGACATACAGTCGCCGCATCCTGTGCATTTGTCGGCTTTTACGTTCAGCCCGCCGTATCGGGCGGATGCCAGCTCCCTGTTGCCGAACCAAAAGCGGAGCCTTTCCTTCAGCGCATAATCCGCAGCGTTCCCAACCACGCCGTCTGCCATCTGCCTGTCATAATAGCCTTCGTATTTAAATATCTCAGGAATATTCAACCCTTCAGGACATGGGAGACACTTGCCGCACTGCCTGCAAACATAGCTGCCCAGCTCGGGCACAGTATTGTACAGATTTTCTTTTTCAGCGGGTGTCATGGGTACGAACTGTTCTGCATATCTCAGGTCATTTTCAAGCATTTTTCTACCGTTTATACCGGTGACCGTAACGGAGACCTCCTGGCTGAATGCATACCGGAAAGCCTGTTCTTCGGATCGCCACAGCAATCCGTCCGCTAAAGGCTTCATCAGGATAACCGCCGTCCCTTTCTCATTTGCCAGCGGTACCAGCACATCCTCAATTTCCGGAAAATTAAAACGGTCATAGTAGTTGATTGTTGTCATGACTGCATCAAAATCGTATTCCTTGAGTGCCTTAACGAGCACATCGGGCTGCCCATGCATTGAAATCCCGATAAATCTTATCTTTCCGGCGTCACGGGCCTTCATCGCTCCTTCAAGAGCGCCTTCCGGCCCCAGGATTGACTCAAGCTCGCCGGAGGTTCCCACTCCATGCATCAACAGAAGGTCCAGATAATCCGTATTTAGATTTTCAAGGCTTCGGTCTATGGATGCCAGGCATTCCGGCAGCTTTCTCTCACCGGTCTTGGTCGTCAGGATATATTCGCTGCGCCTGTGAGACACGGTTTTGCCGATTTTCATCTCAGATTCGCCATTCCCGTATGAAGCCGCTGTCTCTATATAATTCCCGCCTGCGTCCAGATAGCGGTTAAGCAGGTAATCCACCTCGGATACGGGTATCTCAAGCAAATGGAAACCGCCATATCCCATGATGGATGTTTTCAAGCCGGTTTTCCCAAATTCCCTTTTTTGCATGCTTCATTTCCCCTTTAAAAATCCTTCTATCCCATAGCTTCGGCTGTTTCCTTCAATTGCTTGCGGATCTTGATTTTCTGCGGGCACTTCTCCTCGCACACGCCGCATTCGATGCATTCATCCGCCCGTTTCCCCTTCATCCATTCCGACGTGCCGATTTTTTTATATTCTTCCTTTGCATACGAGGACAAACCGTATACACGGTGGTAATTCATAATCTGAAAATTAAGTGGGATATTGACCTCCTGGGGACATGGCATGCAATAATTACAGCCGGTACAATAGAGTTCGGACAGCTTTTTATTCTGCTCCATGGCGGCATTCACCGCCGCAATCTCCGCACTGCTTAATTTCGATTCATTGGATGCCGTTTCCACATTTTCATCAACCATTTGCATGTTTCCCATCCCTGAAAGCGCACAGGCAACATCCGGATTTGAGATAACAAACCTCAGCGCCAGCTCTGCGCTGCTTTTGGCGCCGCCGGGGATAAGCTTTTGTATCACCTCGGAGGGCGCTCCCAGCCTTCCTCCGCCAACCGGTCCCATGACTACGACGCCAAGGCCTTTCCCGGATGCATGGGCGATGGCCTGTTCGTTGCTTCTGTCCAGCATGTTGTATTGGCACAATACGGATTCAAAATATCCGGTGTCAATCAGCTGGATCATATTTTCCGGTTTGTCGTGGAAGGAAAACGATATGTGCTTGATCAGACCCTCTTCCTTTGCTTTTAAGGCCTCTGTCATGGGGCCGTCCTTTACATCGATCTTCAGCCGGAACTGCTCCCAGCTGATACCCCACATATGGTAAAAATCAATGGAATCCACATCAAGCTTTTTTAGTGATTTTTCGAGCCGCTCCCGGTAGTGGAGGCCGGAGTCATCTTCGACCGGATTTTTCGTTGACAGATAGACCTTGTCTCTCCAGCCTTTAAGGGCTTTCCCCACAATTATCTCACTTTCCGAGTCGCAATAGTAGGGCGCAGTATCGACATAATTAACTCCCAGTTCAAAGGCTCTGTGAATGACGCGGATACTTTCCTCGGTGTCATAAAGCATTTTGCCGCCCATATTGACCTGCGGAAGCCTCATTGCTCCAAAGCCCAATGTAGATATCCTTATCCCCGTTTTACCAAAAGTACGGTACTGCATAGTTTCAACCTCCTTGAATCGTACACTCGTTCTGTTGACAATTATAGCACTGTAGGTATATATTTTAAAGTAGTTACATTTAAACTATATAGTTACACAAAAGTAACTAATGCTGCAGCGGATCAAATATTGATTTATCCGTTTTGCGGAATACTACAACGATATATAACTTTGTGTCATCGCGGTGCAAAGCGCGGCGATCTCTTCGCAAGCCGTATTTTGTGAGATTGCTTCAGCGCACTATTTCTGCAAAAACTAATTAATAAGAATGGGGTTTTACAAACCATGTTGGATGTGCAAATAAGCAAAACCGAAGAAACCGGCGAGTGCCCGCCCTGTATAGAATGCTCGATTGAAAAGGCTTTGGAGGTACTGGGCGGAAAATGGACCTTTCTTATTTTACGGGACCTCTTTGAAGGCAAAAAGAGATTCGGTGAATTGAGGAAATCCCTTGATGGCGTCAGTCCGAAAACATTATCCACGCGTTTAAAGGAACTGGAGGACCGGGAAATTGTCAAAAGGACCGCTTATGCCACAATACCGCCCATCGTCGAATACAGCCTGACGGATAAAGGTCAAAGTCTGAAGTCGATCATCAAGGAAATGAAGCTTTGGGGGGCTAAGTGGGGCTGAGCAGGGCTGTTGCTTACGGCAGATGCAAGTATCCCCATGCCAACTGACAAGGCAGAGTGAAGAAGTGCGGCACAGGTATTTCTCCTTATGAACAGATAGGGTGTACGTGGCGGCTCTTTGCCATTATAGATTTGTCCGCCTCCAGACCTGTGATTATTTACATAAGCCGTTTCATGACAACATAACATACTATGGTATGGTATGACTCCTACCAACAAAGCCGTTTTAACTGCAGGCATATATCCGGCGGCAGTAAATCCGCCAGGCCGGCAAACTGACCGGCACGTATGACCGGTTTTTTATTGGGTAACTGAAAAAGTGAGACTGAAGCTATAGCAACATTTTATATCCTATCCATAATATTGTGCGGATTTCTTATACCCTCCACTGCCTCTTTTGGATTCAAAGCTCTTTTTCAAGTCATGCATTTTTTCATCGCTGTCTTTCATAAATTTTGCCAGACGGTCTTCAAAAGATGCTGCATCTGCTGCACTCCTGTTCCAATCGATTTCCAGAGGCGGTCTGTTTGATCGGGGATTGGCTTTCCGGTCGACGGCTTTTTTGATGGAAAGGCTGATTTTACCGTTTTCAACTGAGAGAACCCTGACCTTGACCGATTGATTTTCCTTAAGATGAGTCTTGATGTCCTTTACATATTCTTCAGCTACTTCAGAAATGTGAACCAGACCCGTTTTCCCATCAGGCAGTTGAATGAAAGCCCCAAAGTTGGTAATCCCTGCGACTGTTCCCTCAACAATGTTTCCTACCTCAACAAGCATACAAAAAGAAATCCTCCTTAATGTTTATAAAAAACGGTTTATACCGTTTAATACAATATTTCCTGGTTTGCCCACGCCATATGAAGTAACTGTAATAAACCCAAATGTAAAGTTTATGTAAAATTAGTATTCGCGTTATTTTTTATCAGATGTAATCGATACTGCCTTAAAAAACCTCACTAAAATCCATTCATCCTTTTCAAGGCACTACCTGAAGCGCATAATAAAAACATTATTCGTTCGATATAGATTATATAGTATAACGAATTTTTCGTCAAGCCTTTGTTTACAGGGATTACAAGAGTTTCAGGAGGAACCCTCGATAAAATCCCTGTTATTTTCCGATATCATAATACACCCGTTCCCCTGTTTTTACCATCCCCAGCTTTTCACGGGCTATTTTTTCCACGTATTCATCGCTGTCCAGCGCTTTTTGTTCTTCCTTCAGCTTTTGATTTTCCTCTGTTTCTTCATCGATTTTGCTTTGTACCTTTTTCAGATCAGCATCCTTCATATAAAGGATTTTCTGCTGGCCTGCGGCCGTATAGGCAAAGTAGATGAAAATAACCATCAGTACTACCAAACCCAATTTGGATTTTTTTCTTTTGCGCATATTCGATTCCTCATTATTAAAAGGAGACCTTCCTCCTCGATCCTTCGACCCGCTATATAAACGGGTGTGTCCCCTTACCTTTATATATTAATTCTATGCTATTGGCAAAAATCCTTTATTTCAAATTTTTTTTCTGATATTTTTAAAGGCTTTTCTCCAGAATGCCGCCTTAGACAGCCTGTTCCTGCCGGCACGCCTCACATTTTTCAAGGATTTCCCTGCGTATTTTGCAGCTGCTCTCCCCGGTACCGCCAGAAGCTTAAGAACAATCCGGAAGGGGAAAGACAAAACCCTCCACAGGAATCTGAAGATGCTTTTTACAATGCTTATGATAAAGAGGGAGGAATTCATAATCGCTTTGCTCAAAAGCAGCGCATACAGAATAACCCCCAAAAAGGTGCCGAGGAAGATATAGCTTCGGAGCTCTCCCTCATTGCTGAAATAAACCGTAGCAAACATAACAACCGCTACCAGTATCCAGAAGATAAGATCCTCGACGAATGTGAACAGGCTGCCGGTTTTTACAGCCTTCCGAAGAATCCTGAAAATATCATAGATCAGCGCTATGACAGCTCCACCTGCAACCGAGCATAGAAATATGTATGCCTGGGAACTGACCGATACCGTCATTTAAACATCCTGGCAAAAAAGCCACCCTTTGATCTTGATCCTTCCCTTTCGGAATATTCACAGCTCACAATTTCTCCTTCAATGCTTAGCTCCGAGCTGTCAAGATTCAGCTTGTTGATATGGAGATCCATGCCCCTAACCACAAGGACTCCCAGTTCGGTATCTACAATCACTGATTCGTCGTTAAAGCTTTCCACGTCAATAACGCCTGAAATATTCAAGCGTTCCCTGTTTTCGAGAATAAGGTTCTGAACCTTCGGCTTCGGTATCTTCTTTTCCTCAATCATAATCTAACCCCCTCACTTCCCTGCCTAATATATATGCATGTACAACCAAGAAAATTCGCTTCGCTCATGACTTTAAATACCATAAACCTTAATCATGCTCAAACCTTCAATAGGCACTACCTCAAAAATGAAGCGAATTTTCTTGTTCGCTAGGGAACCCTATGGTTCCCTTCGACGGATGCTCCGCATCCTGAGCACCCTCCTTAAACCGGCAAAGGGGGCCCCTTTGCAAACCCAAGCATAGGAATCTGTTCCAATTCTATTATCTTTCTGGATTTTTATAAATTCCTATGCTTCAAGAAAATTCGCTTTGTTCGTCACTCTTCAATTTGCAAAAAAGGCGTTCAATGCAGGGGGGCCATTGCTTAAAAAAAATAATCCCCACCGGGGGGATTATTCGTTTTGTCGGTTTTATTTGATTTTATACATTTCTTTTGCTTCGGCTTTGGATGCATGTTCGGCTACCGAGGTAACCTCCACGGACGTCAAACTGCTTCCGAAACGTATATCGATGGTGTCTCCCACCTTGACCTCCGTTCCCGGCTTAGCAGGTTTTCCATTTATGTAAACATGCCCCGTATCACAGGCTTCATTCGCCAGGGTACGCCGTTTAATAAGCCTGGAATTCTTAAGATATTTGTCTATCCTCATACATTACACCCCACAACCTTCCGGTCCCATCCCGGGCTGTTATCCGTTGACCATATCTTTTAATGCTTTACCTACCTTGAAAATAGGCGCTTTGGATGCTTTTATGGTAATTTCGGCTTTCGTCTGCGGGTTTCTGCCCTTCCTCTCGGCTCTCTCCCGTACTTCAAAGGAACCAAAGCCTACAAGCTGAACCTTATGCCCCTGGGTGAGCGCCTCTTCCACGCTTTCCACGAAAGCATTCAACGCCTTTTCGGCATCTATTCTGGTCAATGCGCTTTTTTCAGCTATACTTTTTACCAGATCCGCTTTATTCATCCCTTCATCCTCCTGATCACATTAAGTTTATTTTTCGGAAAAATGCCTTTTTGCCTTGTCCCAGAGCTCATCCATTTCAGCAAGCTTCATTTCTTCCAGTTTCCTACCGTTTTTCAAGCTTTCGCTTTCAATGTATTCAAACCGTTTGATGAATTTGTTTGTCGTTCCCGTCAGCGCCAGTTCAGGCTGAACCTTCAGAAACCTGGAGAGATTGACCAGGGCAAAAAACGCATCTCCCATCTCATCCGTTATTCTTTCCATATTATTACTTTTATATACATCCTTTAATTCCTGTATTTCTTCATCCACCTTGGCAATCACGTCTTCAACCCTGTCCCAGTCAAACCCCACCCGGGCGGCTTTTTGCTGAACCTTGAAGCTTCTCATGAGGGCAGGCAGGTTGGAGGGTACGTCCTTCAGTACGCCGGTATGGCTTTCAATCCCCTTTTCCCTTTTCTTTATTTCCTCCCAGTTTTCTACCACCTTATCGGCGGTATCCGCCTGTGCCTCGCCGAAAACATGGGTATGCCTTGAAATGAGCTTCCGGCATATGCCGGTGATGACGTCGCCCATGTCAAAACCGCCGTTTTCCTTGCTGATCTGGGCGTGGAACACGACCTGCAGCAAAAGGTCCCCCAGTTCGTCGCACAGCTTTCTACTGTCCTTTTTATCGATTTGCTCAAGCACCTCATAGGTTTCCTCAATCATATACCTTTTCAGGCTGTCATGGGTCTGCTCCCTGTCCCACGGGCACCCGTCCCCGCTTCTCAAAAGCGCCATGATATCCAGCAGATCCTTCAATTCATATTTGTCCTTCAGCATTATCTCATCTCCCGCAACGCATACTGCAGCAAAATTAGTTCAGCGAACATATCTATTAGAATATATCAAAAAAACCGATTTGATGCAATGCATCCTATTTCTTTACCATTTGACACGGCAAAAATAAAAGTAGTAAGATAAAGGCATGGAGGTAAAAATGCAGAAGAAAAAGCTGATCAACGGCTCCAACCATCAATCGTCAAAAATAATAAACCGGTCGCTGGTCCTGAAAATGATTTGTACCGGCAAAAGCCTGTCCAGAATTGATATCGCAAGACAGACGGGCTTAAGTAAAATGTCCATTACAAATATCGTCAACGGCTTGATCAGCGAGGGCTTTGTCTCGGAAAAAAGCGAGGTCCAGGAAGCCCCGTCCTCCGGAGCCAGCGGAAGGAAGCCTGTCGTTCTTACTGCAAATACCGATAAATATCTCGTACCCGGCCTTTATATTTCCAGGGATTCCGCCACCGCTACCCTGGCAAATCTGGATTGTGAAAATATCCTGGAGCTGGATTGCAGCTTTTTCCGTGATGAAACCAGGCAATCCTTTATGGACAAAATCACCGCTCTGGTAAGGTCCGTCCTTGACTCAAAGGCCGCCGCCGGCAGGAAAGTCATCGGGCTAGGGGTAGCCTGCATCGGCCCGCTGGAGCTGAAAAACGGCACGATCCTGGAGCCGGCGAACTTTCACAACCTGGGAGGCATTCCGATAAAACAGCTTCTTGAAGAACAATTCGGCTATGAAGTCTATGTCAACAATGACATGAATGCTTCCGCATTGGCGGAAAAGCTTTACGGAAAAGGGAAGAATACCGCCAATTTCGTTTATGTCGGCGTTACCAACGGCATCGGCGCAGGCATTATCGCAAAGGGCAGCCTCTTCGAAGGAGACATGGGCTATGGCGGAGAGATGGGACACATCACCATCAATTGCGAAGGTCCGGTATGCACCTGCGGCAATTCAGGCTGCCTGGAGCTTTATGCCAGTATCCCCGAAATTGTAAAAAAAGCCGTAGAAGCCATATCCCATGGAATCCCTTCTGCGTTAAGTGACATCAAACAAATCCGGTGGGCCGATATCGCCGCCTGCGCTCTTGAAGGCGACAGCCTGGCTGTGGAAATGGTCGAACTGCTTTGTAAATATCTCTCTTATGGCTTGATCTCCCTGATCAACATTTTCGATCCCCAGGTGATCTATCTGGGCCATGATATTGCCCTTGCAGGAGAGCTTGCCGCCTCAAGGCTGGAAGCATACGTCAGCAAGAGGTTTTTCAGCAGCAATTACAAAAGCGTCCCCATTGAAATATCGGCCTTCCGCCATAAAGCCCCCGTGGCCGGCTCAACGGCAATCATACTGGATAAACTGTTCAGCGGCCATGAGTTCAAGCTATATTCGTGATTTCCTAGAGTCTTCATGGTAAGCTCCTTGTTGGTTTAAATCTTGAAGGACACGTCCCTTCAACCTTTTTAAATACCTTGCTGAAATGGAATTCATCCGAAAAACCCAGTCTTTGGGCTATTTCCCTGATCTTAAGATTTCCTTCCAGCAGATAGGCTTTTGCTCTTTCAATCTTGCAGAAATGGATATAATCCATCAACGTATGCCCCGTATACTGTTTAAACAGCCTGGACAGATAGTCCGGAGTAACTTTTGCATAGGAAGCAAGCCCGCCCGCGGTAAAGGGCTGCTCAATATTTTCATTAATGCGGTCCGCGATCATGTCGATTTTGGCTTTCGCTGAATAATTCAAATGATTTGCGCTGTTTCTGAGGATATGGTATATGCATATCTGGAACAGTGCCCGAACCATGAGGTCGCGCCCGGGAAGAAAACCGTTCTGGTAGTCTATCAGCCTTGCCATATTTTCCGATAGGACCCTGGGGTTATGGATCTTCTGGACAGGTTTCAGGGGAAGCTTCGGAGCCATCGGTCCGAAAGCCCAATTCTCATTGCGCATTTCGGGGAAAGCATAACTGAAATGAACGGCTAAAAAGCTGAAGGGATCGGCATCGTCCGTGCGGAGGGAGTGGGGCAACCCCGGAAAAAAATAGAACAGGGTCCCCGGGTCCGCGCGATGTTTGTTTCCTTCAAATTCAACAAAGCCATTGCCCTTTTCGATCAAAACAAGCTCATGGTCCGGGATCGTCCTGCTGTCGATTTTCCACCCTGTTCCGGTTTTGCGGTGGACTCCGTACCGGATAACCGGGCAGATGTTTTCAATTGTAAAGCCTTCCCATGTCTCCATTTTCGCACACCCCTCCAGTTTTCCAAACTTCGATTCGGACTTTGTTATTGCTGTGAAACTCCTATCCTGTAGGGGCGCGCATTGCGCGTCCGCAAATGCAATCTACGTCCAAACCGGTTTTTTTCGATTTTCTACATGCCAATCGCCAATAGCAGGGCCAAAACCCGGCTTATTACAATTCATAGTATAAATTATTATTTCGGATTTGTACATGGAATACCGGTCTGTACATGGCACCTCCCTTTTTTATAGGGTACAATATGCCTGAATGCTGATAAATCTGAGGTGAGTACCAATGAAATGGAGAAGAGAAGAATATATCGAGCTTATGACCTTCGGCAAGGTTGAAAGGCAGATGTTTTGCGAGCTGTTCGGTCCGCTTGTCGGGCTTGAAGAAGAGTGGGCCACCCAGGGCGCTACCCGTGAGGAAATCGACATGGTGGGTTTTGACTGGGATTACGTCGGAACTGTGAATTGCGGCGGAAATACAGACTTGATGAACCCGCTTGAGCCTGAAATACTGGAAGAAACCCCGGACCACATCGTAAGGACCAATGAATTCGGAAAAAGGGAAAAGCTCTGCAAGGGCGCTTCGACCATCTTTCACCCGATGGAATATCCGGTTGAAACCGTAGACGATTGGCTGAAGCTAAAACCGCAATATGAATTCAGGGAGGAAAGAATCGACTGGGAAAAGGTTGAAGAGGCAAAAAGGCTGCAAAAAGACGGAACTCTGGTCATCGCAGGCATGCCCGGAGGGTTCGACCTGCCCAGGGTTTTGATGGGCGAGGAAGCATTGTGCTTTTGCTACTATGACCAGCCGGAGCTGGTAAAGGATATCCTCGACACCGCAGGAGAAACAGCCTTCAAGGTGCTTGACAGAATCAGCGACAGGCTGGCGGTCGACGTGCTTGCCGTCCATGAAGACATGGCGGGAAAAAGCGGCCCGCTGATCGGCCCCAGTCTTGTCCTTGAATATATAAAGCCATACTACCGGAAGGTCTGGGATATGCTCTCTGCAAAGGGCACCAGGATTTTCAGCCAGGACAGCGACGGCAATATGAATGCGGTCATCGATGCGTTTCTTGAATGCGGCCTTACCCAGATGTATCCGATGGAACCGGCCGCAGGCATGGATGTTGTCCAACTCAGGAAGAGATATGGAAATAAGCTTGCCCTTAAAGGCGGAATAGACAAGCATGTCCTCCGAATGGACAGGAACGCCATAAGAAAGGAACTGGAATACAAAATGCAGCCCCTCATGCAATCCGGAGGTATGGTCTTCGGCATCGACCACCGGATTCCCAACGGCACACCGCTGGAGAATTACAGATACTACATAGAGACCGGCAGGGAGCTCTTAGGCTTGGCCCCCAGGGATAAAAGCAAAAGAGGCTGGCGCCGGATGGCTTTTTAAGTACAGCTCCATGCAAATTAATGCGTTGTGCTAGTTGATGTAACCTGCTTTGTTTGTCATTGCGAGGAAGCGCAGCGACCGCGGCAATCTCATATTGGTTTTGAGCAATGCTTCTGATCAGGCTGAGATTGCCTCGCTCCACTGCGTTACCCTCGCAATGACACGGACCAACTAGCACAACAGGTTAAGTTCATCACCGAAAAGGAATGAAAAGTATCCAATGCAGGGGCAGTCATTGGCCGTTCGGCATTTGTTACATAAACAGTATTTATGCGGAGACACAATGCGCGTCCCTACAAGGCAGGGATACCAACGTTTGCCGGCCGGAAACGCAAGCAGGATTTTCCAAAGGGTTATATAATCTTCCCGTCGCCGAAAGCGGACAGATCCCTGTAAACCTCATTCCAACCGGAATATGAAGCATCGAGGCACACAAAATCCGGCTTTGCGCCTTCATAGAGGATTCTGGCGGCATTGAATATCCGTTCTTCGGAATCGGAAGCGGCAAAAGGCTGATGTACATCATATGTCTGTCCGAAGATATCTTTCAAAGGCGCGCTTAACAATATTGCCGAAATAGCTTCCTTGTACTTCCTTGCAGTATCCTCCGGCGTTTCCTTTGAAGACAGGCTGTGACAGACATTAAAGGCAAATTTCACCCCCGGGCAGCGGGTCTTTAAGAACTCTGCAAGCATATCGGTATTTTCCATCAGTCCGCCTGCCTCAAGCTTTTTACCATTCTGCAGGTAGGTGCTTATACCCCTTTCCCGCGCATAGTCGCAAATATCATTTAAAGACCGGGCAAAACCTTCCAGGCCTTCCTCGATGGTAAAATTCCCTTCCGCATTTCTGTGAACTCCCAAGACTGCTTTTTTGCAGCCATAGAATACCGCCTTGTCCAGTATTGCTTTAATCCTGTCCATGCTTTCACCATGTCTTGCCGGAATGTTGTTAATGAGTGAAAGGCCGGGATAATGGTTCAGCATACTGCTGAAATCCACGATAACATCAACCTTCTGGCGCAGCAGGTATTCGGCTTCCTTCCGTATGGCCGCCGTACTCCTGTCCTCGATGTATGCCGCATCCACCTTTATTCCATTGAAATAGCGGCTGAAAGCAGGATGGGTCAGGACAAATTCCTTGATTGAGCGGACATCCCTCAGTGACAGATACAGTTCTTCATGCCTGCCGGAAGGAACCTGCATGTCTTTAGATTCCAGATCGCATCCGCCCAGTACCAATTTGAAGATCCGAATATCCCCCGGTGAAATTATCCATTCTCCTTCTGCAGGTTGGCGCAAAGCGCTTCTGTCCACACCGGCGCCCTTTGCAGGATAATATCCCCGGGTACCTTCGGGGATACCGGCTATGGCCAGTTCTTCAACAGAAAGGATATCGCCAGTACGGGCAATAAAGCTGAAATACTCGCATGTGTTTCCGTTGTTTGATACTGAAACAAGAAAAACGTTATTGGCCTTACTATTGGTGCAATATTGAAGCCTCGGGTTATTCAGACTAATCAGCTGCACTTCCTCAAGGCTCTTTCCAATAAACTGCTTTACGGATTTCAGCAAATCATAGTACAGAGGCAAGCTTTTGTTTACACGGTTATCTGCAGGTGCCTCAGGAATGGATGTTCTTGCCAGGCCAAAGGGCGCATAAATAACGCTGATTCTTCCTGAGCCGGTCCTTTTGCTTGTTATCACCGGCAGTCTCCAGGTTTTTTCAATCGCAACCAGCTCAGCCGTTTTATCGGGAACGGACAGACAAAGCTCAAAAGCGTCCTCTTCAAATTGTTCCGGGCCAAGCTCTACAACCGACCCGGCACGGATACCGCTCCTCCCGTTCAGCTCCGCTATCCCAAAGGATTTAAGAAGGCTGCCGGTATATTTGACAAGCTCTTTGGCAGCCTCCTCTATCTTTTCGGCAGTGATGATCACATGTCCTCCCTTTTCCGCAAAGCGGACCAGTTTGGTATAGGTTTCCAGATCAAGGTTCATTTCCCCGCTTACCAGCAGTACCCTGTACATGTCAAGTATAGCTCCATCCGCATCGTTAAAAATCACATCGGCAATATCGCCATAGGGCGTGGGAGCCAGAAAGCCTTTTTCATTCTCATAAAAGCCCGAGTCTTCATATCCGGGGTAAATCATTGAGAAAAGGGCATGAAGCTGGAAGTCTCCCTGCTTATACGGCAGATTTCCCCATACCTTGCAAACATTGTTCGTATATAGATGCCGCGGCGGAACCCAGCCGTTAAAGAAGTCCAGAAGAATTGCCGCCGGTGTGTGTAAAACTCCGGGTCTTCCGTGTTCTTCCACGAATTTTACCGCCTCTGCCTGTATTTCGCCCACCGGTGTCAATACCCTCGTGGAAGGATCCAGTTCATGCAAGATGGGTTTCCCTTCCATCCGTTTTTCGGTATTGTCCCCCTGTATCCAGCTCTGCTCGAAACCCAGCATTTCGGAGTTATATGCATATTCGGTATACATAAGCCTCCGGAGAAGGCTTAAGCTGCTGCCTTGCTCCGCCCCCCATTTGAAGTAGCTTTCAGCGCCTTCCGATTCGTAGGATTTGTAGCCCCAGCGGTTCCATACCGATGCATTTCCGTACCAGAGCAGCCCGTATTGCTTGCCGGCTCCTCTTATATATGCATACCATAGGTTTGTATTTATAAGCGCCTGGGCTGTTTCCGCCCCAAGCATGATGGCATTTCCTTCCCGGGCAAAATAGTGGGTGAAATTCAGGGAGTTTAGAACTACCGTCTGGTTTTGCATGGCATTCCCAAGCTTCTCAAAATGGGCATGAAAATTGAGGTACTGCTGCCGGCGGTCTTGGGATAGGCTGCATAAAGCCGGGGCATACCCGCCGATATAACGGCCGTCCTGCTCTCCATTGTCAAAGCCCAGGAAACGGTTTCCAAGACGTTCCTTCAAATAATCCGCCCTGTCCTGCGGCGGCTCGAACTCACCCCATATGGTCTTATCCGGAAAGGACCCCGGCACATACCCCCAGAAATCAAACAGGTATAAGCCTCTTTTCGCCGCTTCATCCACCAGTTCGCGGAAATTATCCATGAAGATGGTCCTGTACAAAGGCCATATCACCTTCCCAAGCTTGAATTCTTCCGTATACAGGTCAAGATCCTCCTTGAAATTGACCAACTGATTGTCCCTCATGGTAAAACCCGTAGTGTCATAAACTGGATCCGGTCCCCAAGATCTCCCCGTGTAACCGCTTTGGCGCACCTTCTTGTGAAGTCGGGGTACAGTTCCGGTATTACGGGGTGGGCATAGATTACAAACCTGTTTTCGCCCATTGTCATTACCTCTCTTTATGTGCAAAGCCCGGGACTGCATGTTGACAAACATACGGCCCCTTTGGCTTTACTACGGCATTCTTCTTATTTTTATGTAAAATATTGTACCACGGTGTAGAACACTTTTGCCATAAAAACTTTACAACATCGGCAGTTGCTTCAGTCTTGTAAGGGAGTGACATAATCCCTCTCCTTGCCCTGTAAGCGGTCGGGAGACTGTATTGCATTGTTGTAGATCTCAACAGCTCTGTCGATATTCCCCAGCGACTTCACTTCATTGACGAAATTGTCCCATTCGCTCATGGAGCGCTTGCCTAGAATGAATTGAGCCTGTCCTTCCGCCATCTTTGTCTGGACGGGAGTCATGATGGAGGAAAGCTCCTCTGATTCGTCCTCCGTGAACTTCGGATTCGCCCTGTAGTAATACGAATCGATTGTCCCGCTTTTTATAGCCTCCGCCTGCATCTTCACCATCTTCTGATCCACCGGGTGGTATTTCTGCAGCATGGAACTGTCGTCACGTTTGGTTATATAACGGGGAGACAGGATATTCCAGATGCCCAGATCCTTTGACGCCTGGTCGCCTTTTGCCACGAACTCCTTGACCCAGCTCTTTTTGCCGTTGGCGTCCTGAGTATAGGAGGTCCCCTCCACACCCCACTGGAATGCTGTAGCCACTTCGTCGCTGAGCATCATGTCCATCCATGATACGGTCAGTTCGGGGTTTTTGACTTTGGCACTGGCGCTGTAACCCCAGTAAGGACTATCCGAAGTGTAGGCGCACCTTATATTTGACTTCACACCTTCAGCGGCAACCGGCAGAAAGGGTTCAATCTCGACCGGGAACTTACCGTTGTTGTCGACATCATACCACAGACCCAATTGCGTGGCGTAGGCAAAGGTAAACGCCCATTTGTTGGAAGCTATCAATTGCTTTGACTGCTCACCGGACATGGTAGAAAACTCGGGATTGAAATAACCTTTTTCGTAATAATCAGCCATCAATGTAATAAGCTCTTTATACTTTGACTCAGGCGTCAGAAGCGCAAACTTCCATTTTTTATCCGAAGGGTCGAAGTACATATTGGTCCGGGCATTGAGCGATGCACCGAATACACCCATATAATAATCGATCTGAAATATCGTATGGAACGGGGTAACGGAGGGATCGGCTTCCCTTACCTTTTGCATGGCTGCTTCCATCTCGCTCAGCGTTGTGGGGACAGAGGTGACGCCGCACTTGTTCAACACGGTCATATTGGCAAAGAAACCTTCACCGGGATAGTCGTTGTCAATACCCTGCATGATATACTGCTTTCCGTCAACGGTCTGGTACATCAGCAATCCGGGATTTTTTTGCGTTGCCTCGGTTCAGTTCGGCATATAATCCTCGTATTGCTTAAGATCCAGAAACAATCCTGATGAAGCGTAATTCAACATGAGGTCCGGGCTTCTGTACCACATGATGTCGGGAATATCTCCCGAGTTTAAGTAAAGCTTGGCCTTCGTGTCAAGATCGGACATCGGCACAAGATCCCACTTGACATCGATGTTTCCGACAGCCTTTTTGTAAAGCTGGTACACCGGACTGTTGACGTCTTCCTTTACTCCTACGTCCGCTGCAAAAACTTCCAGGGTGACGGTCTCTCCGTTATAGGGGCAAAGGTTTTTGCCGGTTTGGGAAAGGGCTGCTGTCTCCGTCTTGCCGGAAGGAACCCCCGCCGTAGCGCCGGAACTGCTTGCATTGCCAGGGGCGCCGGATGTACAGCCTGAAAGCATGGGGATCGTCATCAATAACACGACGGTTATTGCAATGACCTGCCTTAACATTTTTCCCGCCTCCTTTTTTGGCATAATTCATACCTCCTCTTTTTATTTCCATGCCTTGCGGCACAGTTTCGGATTTAAAAAGCTCAAGCCTTCAAGGAACCTACCAGTATCCCTTTTGTGAAGTGTTTCTGCAGGAACGGATACACGCATATGATGGGTATGATCGTGATGATTACCGCCGCACACTTTATGGTCCTGGAACTGACGGCGGAATACATCATCTGCATGTCCAGGTTCCTGGCGTCTCTGAAGTCCATCATCACAAGCATCCTTCTCAACAGCATCTGTACGGGCAGCAGTTCGTCGCTCCTTATAAACAGAAGAGCAGTGAAGAAATCATTCCACTTGCCAACCATGCAGAAAAGCATGAACGTGGCGAGCATAGGCTTTGAGATCGGCAGAATAATTCTGAAAAGTATGGTATAATGGCTGGCTCCGTCGATATAGGCGGATTCTCTCAGCCCCATGGGAATCTGGCTGAAAAATGTACGAAACAGAATCACATTATAAGCCCCAACGGCTCCGGGTATGATCATAACCCATACCGTGTCGATCATGTTGAGGGCGCGGATCACATAATAGTAAGGGATAAGGCCGCCGCTAAAAAACATTGTGATCACCATATACAGGTTTATGATTTTCTTGGCTTTAAAATTTTTCAGAATCAGAGGATAGGCCATCATTGAAGTAAACAGCAGGAATACGAGCGTGGCCGAAACCGCATAGAATGCGCTGTTGGCATAATACCGCATGATGCGTCCGTCCCCCAGCAGGAACTTGTAGGAGTCCAGCGTAAATCCCGCAGGCAGTAAAACAATTGCCTGCGCGTTGAGTCTGGGATCACTCAGGGAAATGGACAGTGTCAGCACAACAGGATAGAGAAACACCATGCTCAGCAAAAATACCAGAGTATAATTCATATAATCAAATAATGTAGCGTTGTATAATTTTCCTGTCTTTTTTGCTCCAATCATACCACATCAACCTTTCAAATTTAGTTTGAGCAAAATCACCATAAAGATGTCTCACTTAATTTTTTGGCCAAAAAATTGGTAATTACGAGCAGAATCACAGAGACCACGGACATAAACAGGCCGACAGCCGCACTGTAGCCCTGGCTTGCCCCCTCGATACCTGCACGGTATACATAGGTGCTTATCACATCGGAGGTGGAATAGGTAGCCGGCGTATAAATCAGCAATATTTTTTGGAAGTCATTCCCAAGTACTCCACCTACGGCAAATATAAACAAAATCACAATTGTAGGCGTTATACTCGGAAGCGTGATGTATACTGCCTGCTTAAACCTGGAAGCCCCATCGATAACCGCATATTCATATACTTCAGTATTAATTCCGGCAATAGCCGCGAGATAGATAATTGAATTAAAGCCTATACTTTGCCATATCCACGAACCGATATAAAGTGTTCTAAACCAGCCGGGAGTTGAGAAGAAATCTATCTTATCCAGGCCCAGCGCCTGAATCGCCATGTTTACAATGCCGTCGTTTACGCTAAGCATATCTCTCATGATACCTATGACAATGACCGTTGATAGAAAATACGGCATGTATGAAATTGTCTGCGCAATCCTTTTATAGGTGCGGTTTCTTATTTCATTAAATAGTAAAGCCAGTAGAATCGGCATGGGAAAAGCGAATAAAAGCGTATAAAAACCAAGTATGATGGTATTCTTGAATACCGTGAGGAAATAAGGGTCGCTAAGAAGCCTGGCAAAGTGTTTCAATCCTACAAAGGGGCTGTGAAAAAATCCCAGAGCCGGCTTAAAGGATTGGAAGGCCATCACGATGCCGTACATCGGAAAATAATTGAAGAACAGAAACATCAAAAAGCCCGGCAGAATCATGGTATAGAGTGGAAAATTATCCCGCATATAGCCTGGAAACCATCGATTTTTAATTTTTTCAGCTTTCATCGACGCCACCCTGTTGGTTCCCGCTGAAATCTTAATCAACACAGTTCACCCTTCCGATTCGTAATATATATTGTGCTGTCAAATACTTTAATTCCTTAATAGCCTGATTATACCAATCTAATTCAAAGAAATTTACCGTTTGTAGACAAATTTCCTACATATACCGTCCTGCAGCTGCCGGACAGCCATACATGTGATCAGGCTTCCAAAATGATTTCCGTTTGGAAAGCCTCGATTGTGTCATCAGTATATACAATGGAAGTGTGAATTGTATATATTGTTTTTCTTACTTTATGGGAGATAAGTTATTTTTCATCATGTTATTTTTGTTACTTTATATCATAAATTACACGCTATCACTTACTACAACGATACATAACTTTGCGTCATCGCGAGTAATGCGTGGCGATCTCTTCGCAAGCAGCATTTTGTGAGATTGCTTCGTCGCAAGTTCCCCGCAATGACACACGCGCTTAGCACGCCACCAAGGGTGAAAACTCGTTTGTAGGGCGGCTATTGGCCGTCCGGCAGCTGTTTGACGTAGATTATTGCATTTGCGGACGCGCAATGCGCGCCCCTACAGGATGGAGTTTCACAGCAATGACAGGTATAGATAGGCTAAATATCGTTTGCAGTGCACTTTCACTGTCTTTTTCTATATTCTCCCGGCGTATAGCCTTCCACCTTCTCAAACGCCTTAATAAACATCCCGCTGCTGCTGTAACCGGATTCTTCCGCAATTTCTTTGATTGTCTTTTTACGGTCGGTCAGCAGCCTCTTTGCATATTCAATTCTTTTCCTGCCCAGATAATCGGTAAAGCTGCTTCCGTTGATTTGCTTGAACAGACGGGATAAATAGTTGGCATTATACCCGAAATCATCCGCCACTGAATTGAGATTAATGTTTAAAAAACTTTTCGTATTGGTTCCTATTATAGTACGTGAATATTAAGATTCAATTAAGATTCAATAAAGATCATCCAAATAATTTCAAAACAACGAACGTGTCTTTAAACAGCCGAAAGCCGGTTTAACCCGATTCGGTTACATTCAAATAGAACGATTTAGCTTTGTCGATAGTATTTTTTACATATCTAATTCAGCTTCACAACAATATGTCCGATCACGTCGGCTGCAAGATCCCCTTTGTCCGCGCAATTGCTAAGATGTCTGTATATCTCCCGCATTTTCAACACATGCTTGATGTCTTCATTCTCAAATAGCCTGGCAAGCGTTTTTCTGTATATTTTCTCCATTTGGTTTTCAAGGGATTTCACTTTTACCGCATATTCCTTGGAAATGTTTCTGTTGTTTTCCATGTACTCCACAGCCAGACAAATACACTTGCATGCTTCAAGCATCACTTCCACCATGCTCTGCAATTCCTCCGTAGGCTCAAGGTTGAACACCTCCATTTCTTCCACGGTGCTGCTGCCATAATCAATGATATCATCAATGGCTTTTGACAGTGTGTAAATATCCTCACGATCAAACGGTGTGACAAAAGTTTTGTCCAGCTCATCCAAAAGCACCCGCCGCTTTAGATCCGCAGCCTCTTCAATCTCTTTAACCAAGCTTGCATATTCGCTTTGCCCTGTTTTCATATAGTCTAAAAGCGTTCGCATGCCTTCTTCCGTTTTTTGGGCTTGCTCATACAACATTTGATAAAAATTCACCTTTTTGGGGAGCATCATTTTCAATACGCCTTTCACTATCATCCACCTCCGTCTATCATGCCACCAGCTTGAGAATACCGCATATTGCAGCGGAAAGGACTGCCGCACTCGGTATGGTAACAGCCCAGGAAACCATTATCTCTTTCACCATTCCCCAATTGACTCCATTCATTCTCTCTCCCGCGCCTGTCCCCATGATGGATGAGCTTACAATTTGCGAAGTGCTTACCGGCCCGCCAAATAACCCCGCAGTCATGATAACCAAGGCGGCTGACAGTTGGGAATTAAAGGAGTGTATAGGCTTGACCTTAAATATTTTTGTGCCTACTGTTTTGACGATTGTCCAACCTCCCAGGGAAAGACCGGTTGAGATAGCAAGCGCACTTGCAACCATTGCCCATTTGGGAACGGCAAATTTACCATTTGTATCTGCAACAAGCATAATTAAAGCAATGACTCCCATGGATTTCTGGGCATCGTTCGTACCATGACTAGATGCAAGAAAAACCATGCCTAAAATCTGAACCGTTTTAAAAAAAGAGTTGATGGTGCAGCTGCACCTGTCTACTGCCATTTTGATCAGCTTGATTAAAATGAAGCCCACGAAAAAACCAATAATGGGCGTTATCAACAACATGGCAATAACTTTCCAGAAAAAATTGCCCCAATTCACCATGTCGAATCCGAACATCATAATCCCGGAGCCGACAAGCGCTCCGATCAAGGCGTGGGATGAACTTGATGGTAGCCCTATCCGCCATGTGAACAAATTCCATAGGATGCTTCCGATTAGGGCGGAAAAAATCATGATCATCGATACTTTGTATGTTTCGATTCCCAACCTGTTGATATCAAGTATGCCCTTACCTACTATGTTTGCCACGGCTGTCCCGAGAAA
Source organism: Bacillota bacterium (assembly GCA_023426125.1). GTDB lineage: Bacteria > Bacillota > Clostridia > Acetivibrionales > DTU013 > MnB-11. The sequence continues at coordinate 108,115 of JAFABI010000002.1, read as the reverse complement.
GAGGGGAGCAAAGAATTCAGCGGCGCATACGATGGCAAGGGCTTTACCCGGAAGCATCGTTCTGGATGATATGGCCGTTGCCATTACGTTGCATCCGTCATGAAACCCGTTAATAAATGTAAATTTTGCCCGTATAACGTCTTATATACATTTCCCGCCTCCATGGTCATAATTATACCCAGAATTTCTGAATATTTCAACCAAAAAAATCAGGACCAGGTCTTATTCAAGAAAATCTAAAACACTTCTGCTATCACATCAATTAATCCAATTTCTTCAGCAAGGATCATTCGGTTGTTTATGCTGCAGTATTAGTTACCAAATAGGTATGAAAAAGGAATTCAACGGTATGGCGGATTGATTTTGAAGATTCCGGAAGATAATGGGAACGGCGAATTAACCTCAATATATCATAGCCTTTACAGAATTGGAATATTCCGAGGGCGTCATTCCGGTCAAAGTTTTAAATAGCTTCGAGAAATAATGTACGCTGCTGAAGCCCATCATGTCGGATATCTGGGAGAAGTTGCACTTGTTGCAGCGTATCATCTCCTTTGCTTTATCTATTTTCAGCTTGTTGAAATACTTCATGATACTCATGCCCGTCTCTCTTTTGAAGGTTTCCATAATACAGGTGCGGCTGAGCTTAAAGTATCCGCACAAATCCGATGGCGACAGGCTCCTTGAAAGATTCTGCTCCAGAAAACCAATCATATCGTCTATAAAACTGGCATTTCCCCTGTTAACGGAGGTATATGCCTGATTTCCCACGGCCATATCCGGTTTTCCCTTCCGGATCAATTGTATCAGCAGGATTTCAAGATAATTCTTGATTATTTGTTCGCTGGCAAAGGGTGCATCCTCTCTCTTGTCAGGGAACTGCAGCCTTGGTGAAACGACGGGATTGCTGAATGACTTGAAGCCTTCCTCCATGATTCTGGATAAAAGATCTTTCTCTTTTTGCTGCAATTCAAATATTTTACTCTGAAAAAACTCCATACACAAATTGGCACATTCAAAAGAAACAATGACAAGGTTTGGCGCGGAACCAGCCTTTGCCTCTCCCGCGTGAAACTGGTTGGGCTTATAAAAAACAATTTCGCCCTGATGAAGAAGACGCTTGTCCGAATCAGTTAAAATCTCGATTTCACCCTTGTCCACATAAACAAATTCCCAAAAGTTGTGGGCCTCCCCTTCCGCATGAAAATGGACAGGTAATTCCATGTAATAGAAGGTTATCAACTGGTCGATCACGATCTCCTCATTAAGCTTATATCTTGCATATTCCATAACCGCTTGACTCCGAACTGTAGTACAAAATATCCGTGCTCTGATACAAAGACTTTATGCAATAACAGATATATTATAGCATTAAGAGATCAATTTTTAAAGCGGGGAGAGAAATTCATGCGGAAAATACGTATAGGAATCGTGGGCTGCGGCAGCATGACAGCTTCACACATGAAGGGGATGGCTGAAATAGATGACAGGCTGGAGGTAACAGCGGTATGCGATGTAGATCCTGGCTGTGCGGCAGACGCAGCAGCACAGACAGGTGCAGGCTATAAAACTGCCGATTACCGGGAGATGGTGGATTATGTGGATGCAGTGCTTGTTGCTTTGCCCCATGATTTGCATTATGGATGCGGCACATTTTTCCTGGAGAAGGGCAAGCACGTTTTAATGGAAAAACCGTTATGCAACACCGAAGAGGAGTGTATTGGCCTGATTGAAGCATCGGAGCGGGCGGGCAGGGTATTGATGACGGCATATCCCGTACGCTTCTGGCCGATCATCATAAAAATGAAAGAGCTTGTCGACTCCAAAAAATATGGGGATGTTTTTCAAATGTCCATCTGGACCGAGCAGTTTACAAAATATTCCGAAGGCCATTGGGGGTTATCTGCCAAAAGGCTTGGTGGGGGTCAATTTTTCAGTCATGGCTGCCATTATGTAGATCTATTGCTGTGGTTCCTTGGAAGACCGGTAAGAGGAATACATATCGGCACAAATTACGGCACTCCGTGGATGGAAAGGGAGGGTACCTCCAACGCTACCATCGAATTTGAAAGCGGCGCCCTCGGCTACCACTTCGGAACATGGGGCGCACGCGGCACACGTCTCGGTTACGGCATCCACATCCATTGCACCGAAGGTATGCTAGAGTATAGCTTCAGTGACAGAAAGCTTTATTTTCATTCAGACATAGCGCTGGAGGCTGGGAATATGAATACCGCATCTTCTATAGAAGTCCTTATGGAAGATTCCGACAACACGAAGAAAACCCAATACGAGACGTCACACTTTATCGACTGCATCGCCAACGGCACCAGGCCTCTTACCGATGGTCCGTCAAGCCTGCAGGGCTTACGCGTGATCTGGAGGATGTATGAAGCGGAAAAAAATAATACTCTTGCCGATTTAAGAGGTCTTTCACTGGATAATGATTGGAGAAGTGTCAAGGCCTGAAAGAAGAAAGCAAAATGTCCTGACGTTTGTGAAAAGGCCAATCCATCCGGGGCGCACCTTGCTCCCGGATGGATTGGCCTTCATGTCCGCAGCGTTAAAGAAATGCCTGCCGGTGTGAGAATCCGCTTCTTAATCCAGAGACTCATACAATACAGAACCAGTGTCCTTTACGGTCTTCGTAACCTGGCCGTCGGTTTTTCTGATGTATGCCTTGCTGCCATCGTAATAAAAATTGCCATATTTCTTGGCATCTGTCGTTCCATTGTGTGATATGAAATAGTAATCGGTATAAGTATGAGCATCGTCATTCATTGTGATTTGCAATCCCAGGGCATCATTAGAAGTCAATTCGGCTTCGTTTTGCTTTACGGCAAGGTTTGACACGGATACGGCAGGCGACATGCCTTTCTTCCCGGGAATGATAACCGTATTGAAATTGGTATTGCCGGCTGCATTGGTTTTTTTATACCTTATATACGGGGCGCTCTCATATCTGCCTGCATTATAATAGACCCAGCCATGGTATATATTGATTTCATCAATGGATGACGGATCAACAGGCGCAATCGTCATATTCGCCTTCTCCTTTCCTATGAAGGTGATATTGTCCACATAAATTGTTCCCGATGAAGCCCCGCTGTTCTTTACTACTCTAAGCTCCATGCCCGTCACAACCGGTTCTCCCATCGAAATGGAACTATCATTTGCAAGCTTGAAATCACCCCATGGAATATACACATTGCTCCAGCTTGTATCGCTTAGGGAGATATCCGGCGATATGTAGTTATTTAGCAGTATTTTCAGTTTGTTACCGGCATCCCCGTTTCCCTTCAGCCTTAAGGAAATTCCCCCGTACAAATCATTGGTAGCATAGTATGTCCCGGTTTTGGCAGCTCCGGCTTCAGTTTCACCGGAACCCATGGCATAAGTTAATTTCATGGAGTAATTCCCTTCGTATTTATTGCTTGCGTCAAGGCTGAGCGACATATTGCCGGTTGCCGGCGTCCAGGTCTCTATCCCCGTTTCGGTCGTATCTTTTTCCTGGAAACTGTCAAAAAACGCTATATCGTCTAGATATACCACCGGACTCAAATCTATTGTAGACCCCTTAAATATCCGTGCTTCAACAAAAGTAATATTCCTTGCGTCGGTATTTGTCATTGCAATCGTACTGTCCGTTTCCCTGGCCATTACCCTCCACGGAAAATAGAATACCCTCCATCCTGCATAATTCAGCGAATAGGTTTTGGATGACCTCCAGTTTACCGCTCCGGTCCCCGCAAACAGCTGCAATGTCAACGCTGACTCGGTCCCTTTGACCGCCACCATGAAGCCTCCCAGCTTCGATGCGTCGTAAGTCTGCGTTTTCCTTGCATAATCGATCGTGGAATTGCTGAAATTACAGGTGAACTTCATGCTTTTCGCGCCTTTGAGGTAATTGACGGCATCTATGGCGACCGTACCCGTGCGCGCAGCCCAATTTGCAAGGCTTCCGTCCTCAAAATTGTTGATGGGTGTCGATTCAAAGTTACTGATAGCATACCCGTGATAGAATCTCACTTTATCAAAATATACGGTTCCGGTGCCGCTTCCGTAGATATGAAAATCGATTGCCGTAATATTTGCAGCATTATCAGGGGACATATAAAAAGCCGTATCCGTTTCTTTACAGAACAGCCTCCAGGGTATATAGAACTCTTTCCACCCCGAATAATTAAGGCTTATGGGCTGTGATACCACCCAGTTGCCGGATGAAGTCAAAATAAAGGGTTTTACGATATTGGAAGTGGAATTGCCTTTGATCCAAAAAGTTATTCCTTCCGTAAACTGAGCGTTATAATGGTAGTTCTTTCTGAACCAGGTATACCACCCTGAATTTAAATCATAATCGACCTGCAGGCTCCTTAAGCCTTCATACTTGTCGGTATTTACATTTGTTATGGTGCAATTGCCTGCTTTGCTGTAAACAGCAAGCGAAGCCTCTTCGAAATTATCGATGAAGTCATTTACCTCGACCGCTTTCGTTGCACTGTTTATGGATAGGGCGGACGGAGCCAGATGGAATTCCTGCTCATAGGTATGGGAATTGGAGTCCGCCGGGGTTATCAGATCATTCATGATCCAGTAGTCAGGCTTCGCCCAATATATTTTTCTCCTCAACTCATACGGTGCGGGCGTAGGTCCGACAGCACTATAATCCACTTCGGCATCAACAAAATCGTACTCTGCCCCGGTTTCCCAGGCTCTTTCTACAGGAGCTGCATATACCGGATTTCTCAAGCCGTCCGTTTGAATGGAATTATGCGTATTATACACAAAGAAGCTGGGGTAGTAATCAAAATCGCTATAATTGCCTTTTCCCGGATCTACAATAAGCGGATCTCCATCGGAAGCTGCAATAATATTCATTGCATCCGCATGAAAGTGCGTGCCGTAGGAAGCACCGTCAAATATCAGGCTGTTTCCGCCGTCAAACCATTGATTCCTCATATAGTAATATTTCGTATCATCCAATTTTACTGAAAGGAAATCAGGTTCCTCTGCCGTGACATTGCCAAGATTATTTATTTCTGAGGTAGGCGTAGTCCAAAAATGAGTAGAATTGATCTTACTATCGCTCAGGTACTTGAAGTCGCCCCGGTTGAAAAGCGCTGCTCCCAGGGATAAGTAATTGCGCCTGTAATACGGAGCGCTGTCGCTTATCGGCGGGATGTACCCCTTTGAATCCATCATTTTCATCAACACTTCAAACATTTTTTCAAGTTTTGCCGTATACTCCGGCGGAAAAGAATCGGAGCTCAAATCCCCTAATGCTTTCGCTTTGTACATTTGGTCAAGGGTCCATTCGTGATAGCCGAAGGTCATTTCATCTTCAAAGCCGTCATCCATGACATATGTATCCATAAAGTTGATTAAAATATCCTTGGCAAAGGTCTTCCAAAGCGTTGCGCCGGAATATTCCGGGAACATGAGGGAAACCACATACAGCCCATAGCATTCAATCAGTTGATGGTTCCCGCTGTGGGGCCCTTCTTCATAATCGTAAATAAACTCGGCCTGTTCCAGCAGGGATTGCATGAACAAGTAATTATCCTCCGCTGTAAAGCTCGAGGATTTCGAAAAAAATTCATATGCCGCCGTCCAGTTATCCAGCCTGATACCTACCACCAGCGGATACCAGAGGTTCCCGTTTGCCAGATAATAGTTCTGAGGATTATTGGGCGTACTGGTATTATTTACTCCGGCATTCAATACGGGAGGCTGCGAATCCCTCACAAAGTCTCGTAAATTTGCTGTAAACTCCGCAGCATAGGATTCATCCGGTGTAGCCAGATAACTGTCCCAGTAGCTTTTGCCAGAATCCAGCCACCACCCCATGCGCGACAAATAGCTGGTAAAAACCACATTGCCCTGGTACCAGTCGATATCGTTGTCCCCATCCGGGTCCAGCTGCCTGTGATCCCCTTCAAAGGTAAAATCATAATCCTTCGCCAGGTCTGCCTTGTCTATCATGCTATCGATTTCATAAGGATAGCTTGAATTAAAATTATTCATGATGGTTGTTTTATCATCCCAGTTGAAGAAGTATGACGGCTTAACCCTTGTATCCTGCATATAATTCAACAATTGCGTCTTTGCCGAATCATAGTCGCACAGGTCTACCTGGGCTTTCACACTGCCGAGCCCCGGAAAATTCAGATTCAAATTTGAAAACAGGTCCGTCCTGTGCGTAAACACAACAGAATCCACATAGATATCGGATGAAGCAACCGCCCCCTGCCTGGTTATGTTGATCATGACCCTGTCTATGTCTGCTTTGTCGGCGCTTGCCGGTACAATATATGCATCCTTATAAAACTGCCCCCAGAAAAAGAATACCTGCTTCCAACCGGAAAAATCAATTGCGACAGCTCTTGTCTCATATGTATCGTCTCCGTTTGCGGTATGGAAGGCTGCAGATAGTTTATTCCCTGAATTATCACCCTTAATCCACATTGAGATACCGTTAAATTCCCGGACATCCAATGTACCGGAAAAGGCCTTTGTAACAGTTGATTTTGTGCCATCCGGCTGAGAACCGAAATCATAGGCCAGTTTCATGGATTGTACGCCTTCACTGTAATTGCCGATGCCCGGATAATAATTACCTGTGCCGGTTTCACCCGCAACTGTGGAATATGTATCGCCAGACCAATCTGATATGCCGTTTTCAAAATCATCGGTCCTATTGTCCATAAGCTTGATGTCGTCCAGGTAAAAAGTACCTTCTATTGCAGGAGACATTTCTCCCCTGGGTCTGTTAACCTCAAAACGGATTTCCGTTATAGAGGCCATATCCGAAGGCGTTGCAACATCATAGGAACCGTCGGAGGTTTTTCTGAAATCCGCCCATTGGATGAAAATTCTTTTCCAGTTATTCCTCCCGAACGCCGCAGCAACGGATGACCACTCCGCCCCTGAAGCCGTAATAACCTTTACTTTAAATTCGGCATTTACCCCTGGTCCGTTTATCCGGTATTGAAGTCCGTTAAATGAACTTCCGTCGAGATTTAACAATGTCTTTCCGGCATATGAAAGTGTATGGGTACTGTCAATGATAAAACTGGCAGACATGCCATACGAGCCTTCATATGCTGTAGTCGATGCCTCCAGATTGGTTATGCCTGGATTGCCCGACCAATTTGTCAGGACGCTTGTTGGAAAATTATCAATTATGCTGTAATTCCCGGCGGCAAATACAGCCTTCGGAAAAACGATGAACATCGTTACCATCACGGTTACAATATTGAGTAAGGATACCATTTTTATAAATCTTCTCTTCATAAACCGATTCATCTCCTTTTCGTGCTAATCCCATACGATAGTGAAGCCAACGGATCATCCTTGCGCATTGCTGCCTGTCAAACTATATCCGGTTGTTATTTGAAAGCCAATCAACAAATCTCATTGTTTCGACCGCACTGACGATGTCCGACTCTATAGGCTTGTTCAATAGTACCGCATCCAGAAAATGCCGTATTTCTCCGGCAAAGCCCATGGAAAAGCCGTGCAGCTCTCCAGCCCCGATCCCCCCCAGCGTCTCACCGGGCATTTCAATTTTACGGCAGGAATCATCCCTGTAGAATAAGCATTCATCCGGCGGCGACAAATAAATTGAATAACCATGGCCATGGAAGGAATATCGTTCGACCCTTCCTCCAGCCAGCCAATGGCAATTCAACGTGCCGTATGCGCCGTTTTTAAACTTCAGCAAGCCGAGGTACCCATTGGGGAAATGGGAGTCGTCGCTCCTTTGAAGGCTCTGGACAACTTCTATGTCACCTGCCATACAGCGCAATAGATCCAGGCCGTGAATTACCGTCGCAGTTAACGGCGTAGTATTAAACCTTTTAATAAAATCCAGCGGCTCATATTTGTTAAACTCCATGGAAACCTGCCATATAGGCGGAAGGTCCTGCAAAAGCTTTTTGATTTCGCCGACCATGGGCATGAATCTCCGGTTAAAAGCCACCATGCAGGGTGTATTGGAATTCAAAGCCATATTTTTTAACGCCAGGCTTTCCTTATAAGTTATTCCGGGGGGTTTTTCAATATATACCGGAATACCCTCCTCCAATACCTTTCTTGCAACATCAAAGGTATATTGAGGGGGTACGGCTATAAAAACCACATCAGGCTTTACCGACTCCAGCATGTCCTCAACGTTGAAAAAACAGTTTTTTATCCCGTATCTCGCGCTGTTTATTTTGATATTGTATTCCTCTACATCACAAATTGCTTCAATTTGAACGTCCTCCCATTGATCAAGGTTGGGAAGAATGAATCTTTGGCTAATGCTGCCCAGCCCTACGACTCCTGCCTTCAAACAACGCATAAGCTTACACCTCTTCTTTATGATTTAAGGACAGGTATTCTCTGTCATTGCCAGACAAGGACTGAGATAATCATCAGTCCTTGTCCGATTAAGATCCTATTTTATTTATTTACTCCGCGCTCACCCATTTTTCATAAGCTTTCTGCTTAATCTCCGTGAGTTCGTCCAGACTCATGGCTTTCAGATTGTTCACAAAGCTGTCGAAATTGCTTATGGGCTCTTCACCAATAACAAACTTCGCCGTCATTTGATTGACATAAGAGTTTATATCATTCCACAGGAATGTTGCGCGCTGGTTGTCCTTCTCGCTTAAACGGACAGTATTGGGGTAGATGGGTGCCATATAGGGAAAATAATGCTTTGTTGATTCATCCGCCTTTATCAGCAGCAGCGGATTCCCATCCGGCACCGCATCACTCACAACCCAGCTTGGGAAGCCGGAGGCAGCACCCGGGCTAACATGCTTGGCAATATACGCGGACGGTGCAAGGTTCGGATCCTTGGATTTCTGAGTAAACCTGGTCATTGTCGAATCAGTATAAGTATAGTCCTCATTATCAATCCCAATCCACATTGACAATCCGCAAATCCCTTCGACATTTTCATCCGTGTTCGCATAGAGCATATCTACCCATCGCATGATGGCTTCAGGATATTCGCACTTGTTCGTTATTGCAAAGCAGCTTGTGATTACCCCGGGCCAATCGGTTGTAACCTTTTTATCATTCATGGAAGAAGTCAGCGGAGGCAGAAGCTCATAGGTATTATGTTTATCGGCATTTACCATCACTGAAAGCGATGCCGTCATTACTCCCACTCTTCCTTCCTTGCCTTTTGCATACATGTTTGCAGGTTCCTGGGTAAACATTTCGTTATCCAGCAGGCCTTCCTTATATACCTTGTTCATATATGACAAATATTCTTTGTAGGATGCCTGGACAGGATTGAATATTACCCTGCCGTCCTTTATGTCAAAATTGGCGCCTCCTGCCTGGCCGCTGAAAGCATTTAATATTGTACCGTCGTATATCGGCATCAGGGAATCATTCCCGTAAAAGTCCTTGCCCTTTACCGACGACATGGGAATCTCATCGGGTTTGCCGTTTTTATTCGGATCACTTTCCTTGAATGCCTTCAAAGCGGTATATAGTTCATCCACCGTGGCAGGTTTTTGTAAGCCGGCATTTTTCAGCCAGTCCATATCGATATATAAAATGTTTCCCGCTACGGTCCTGGTACGGACAACATACGGCAGTGCATAAATATGGCCGTCTGTTGCGGTTATTGCTTTTTTAATATTTGAATTTTCCTGCATCCTCTTTTTAAGGTTGGGCATATATTTTTCGATTAAGTCTTCCAGGGGAATAAATATTTTTTGCTGCACGCCGTAAGTTTCTTCATCACTCATGGTTAAAGCATTGCCGATGAATATATCCGGGAAGTCGCCGCTGGCCAGGGTGAGGTTCTTTTTTTCAACATACACGTTGCTGAGCGGCGTATCCCACTCAAAGCTTATGTTTGTGATTTGCTCCATCTTTTTTATTACCGAAGTTTCTCCCCACGGGCCCTGTACCGGATTCATCTGGCCCATGGCCTTGTACACCAGTTTGTCTTTCGTGATCGGGTACCCTGTCACATTCATGTATTCCAGAACAGCGGCAGCTGTTGTCGCAACTGATGCCACAGCAGTAGTCCCGGCTGTAGAAGCGCCGCCCGTGCCAGTCTGTCCGCAGCCTGATAATACCCCTGCTGTAAGGGCCAGGCATACAAGTGTTATTACAAACCTTTTCATTTACAAATTCCTCCCATAGACAAATTTTGACTTTAAAATGCTCATAACCACCGGGTAATTATGCTTTGCTGCTTTGAATTATAATAAACACCTCCTGTCCTGCGAATGCCGGAATACCTGCATTGACACCCCCTGTCCTGCACGTCCTCAAGTCGGGCGTCGGTCGCCGTATACTTGAAGCATGGTCATATCAGGCCTTTCCAACGTTATCCGTACAACCGCCGGTCGCGAAACCGGGTAGGCTCCCTCGTCGCCGAGGGTCGCCCCCCTAAGAACGGAGCATACGACTTTCACCGTACTCCGCTCAAGCAATTTAGAGTCTTGACGCTGCCGCGTCTCAACCGACGCTGTTTAACAGTTCAGGATGAATCTTGCTGTGGCATTCGGGATGTACTATTTCCTTTTTGTTTCCATCGATAATGTGTAGCTTCCATCCGCTTGCCTTGTTGATTTCATCCCCACATAAGGTACAGCAACCCTTTTGTTTACTCCACATCTTTTTAAGCGCCTTTCTTCCTGACATTCCTTCAAACATTATCTCGCCTTCCCGCTCTTCGAAGTAGGCCCGCCATTCTGAATTGTACGGGTTTGCCCCCCGCCTTATCTTCGTATGGCGTATTATCTTTGTATCTGCGGCTCTTATCAGTTGCACTGTTTCACCTTTCTGATTCTTAGCTGCAAATACCCAATGTCTTGCTCCGATATCTTGAAAGTATTTAGTACTTATCCACCATTTGCCCTTCTTCGGGTGCCTGCGCTTGCACCATCTCCATAGCGCCTTGTATATCTGGAAGTCGATATACGAAAAGGTTTCTTTAGATACTATGTGTCTGTGGTAATTCGCCCACCCCCGTATTTTAGGGTTTAACATCCCAATAAGCTGTTCTTGCTTCAAGGTTGGATTATTCGCAATTGTTTCCCTTATTCCATCCATGAAGCTTTGAACATTCTTTTTGGCCGGCTTCGTCAGTACTTTTCCTTTATACTTTCTTGTGTTCTGCCCCAGAAAATCGAATCCATCTTTAACGTGAGTTATCAATGTCTTTTCTTCGGACAGCGTCAATCCCCTCTCGTCCATAAATTTCCTTATCTTCGGCAAAACCTCCTGTTCTAAAAGTTCCTTGCTCTTACCTGTGACGATGAGGTCATCGGCGTTACGCTTGACGGAATAAGAGGTTCGTTGTATACTTGAAACATAGTCGTATCAAGCCTTTCGAACATTTATCTGCACGACATCGTGTCGTAACTAGCCTTTCAACGCTCCAACCATCATCCCTTTGATGAAATATCTTTGCAGGAAGGGGTACATCAGCAGCATCGGCAGGCTTGATACGATTATTACAACATATTTTATCAGTTCTGCTGTTTTCGCCTGTCTATCCATGATTTCAAACTGTTCGCCTGTCTTTATCATTTCAAGGCTCATTTGATTTTGTACAAGTATTTCTCTTAATATCAACTGCAATGGGAACATTTTTCTATCCGACAAATAGATCATTGCAGTGAAATAGCCGTTCCATTGAATTACTCCGTAAAACAACGACAGCACTGCAATGATGGGAGCGGATAACGGGAGAATAATCGATAGGAATAATCTTGTATTTGAGCACCCGTCCATATAGGAAGCTTCCTGCAGCTCCAACGGTATATTGTTCTGGAAAAAGGTCCTTGCTATTATTACATAATACATGGAAACAGATCCCAGTAATACCATAACCCAAACGGTGTTCCTCATCCCCAGGTCTTTTACCAGCAAATAGGTGGGAATGAGCCCTCCGCTGAAAAACATTGTAAAAGTAAATAGCAGGGTAAAGAAATTTCTGCCGACAAAATCCTTTCTTGATAAAGGATAAGCGGTTGTAAGCGTCACGAATAAACTGACCAGGGTGCCCATTACGGTATAGATTACAGTGTTTTTATATCCGCTCCATATGTCATTGTCCTGAAAAACCCTTCTATATCCGTCAAATTGTATCCCTGTGGGAAAAAGCCACATTTTGCCCGTAATTACCATATCAGGATTACTGATTGACGCACTTAGCACATATATAAGCGGATATAGCACGATAGCCAGAATAAATACCAATACGGTATTATTTACCAGATTGAAGATCCTGTCGGCTCCCCTTTCCCTTATGCCACTCATCACGATTCCTCCCCTTCACCAAAGGCTTGTTTCATTTATACGCTTGATCAGGCTGTTGACCGAGACAAGCAGAATAAAATTGATAACCGAATTAAATAGGCCTACCGCTGATGAAAAACTATACTGGGCACTTTGCAGCCCTACCTTGTAAACATACGTCGATATTACCTCCGACGCCCCCAAATTAAGAGGGTTTTGCATCAGGAACACCTTCTCAAAGCCAACGTTCATCAAATTCCCTGTATTCAATATAAGCATTATTACAATCGTAGGAAGGATCCCCGGTATATTGATATGCCTGATCCGTTGCAGCCGTGTGGCCCCGTCTATTACCGCTGATTCATGCAACTGTGGATCAATTCCGGCTAGTGCGGCGATATATATAATCGATCCCCATCCGGAATACTGCCATACGCCTGTCCATACATAAACACTGCTAAAAAGTTCATTCCTGGTCAAAAAGGAAACGGATTCCATCCCCAACACATTGACCAGTTTATTTACAATCCCTGTAGTGGGCGACAGAAGGGCGATGATCATACCTACCATCACTACCGTGGAGATAAAGTATGGGGCATAGGTCACTGTTTGGACTGTTTTCTTAAAGCGCCTGCCGCTCACTTCATTGAGCATTAAAGCCAATAAAATAGGGATCGGGAAACCTACCGCCAGGGAATAAAGCGTAATGGTCAGCGTATTTCCGATGGTGTTCCAGAAAAAATAGGATTTAAAGAAATAATTCAGATTCAATAAACCGACCCAGGGGCTCCCCCATATACCTCTTACGACATTATAATCCTTGAATGCTATCTGCACTCCGTACATGGGGACGTAACAAAATAAAATGAAGTAGACCAGGCCCGGTAGGATAAAAAGATATAATTCGTAGTTTTTGGTTATCCTTTTTAACCGGTGATTGTCTTTTACCATATTGTGCAGCAAATATTTACCCCCTCAACAGAAAACGATTTGACAAATAACATGTTAACATAGCAGTGTTATTTGTAAATTTGTCATTTTTGTTGAGGTTTGCTTTCTTTGCTTATTGGGCCGCTTTGCTGCGGTTTGCTTTTTTTGTCCTGGTCTTTTTTGCTGTGAATTCTTCTGTACTCGCCCGGTGTTATTCCTTCAATCTTTTTAAATTTCCGCATGAAGCACGGCAGATCCGTGTAACCCAGACTTGTTACCAGGGCTTTCAACGTAATATCGGTGTTTTTCAAAAGCTCCCGTGCTTTTTCCATTCTCAGCTTTGTTATATATTCGGTATAATTGAGCCCCATTTTCTCCTTGAAAACCCTGCTCAAATAATAAACGGAAATATTAAATTTGTCTGAAATGGCTTCCAGACTCAGGCCGGCATCGTCAAATTCCGAATTGATGTATTCGACGATTTGATTGTAGAAACGATTGGAGCTCATCCTCTTTCCTTCCTCTATGTAATTGCATATTTTAAACGCAAGTATTTCAAGTCTTTTGCCGAAGTCTCCAAGGGATGTGAATTCCTTGATTTTCTCAACATCCTCGTCAAACTCGTGGATATTTATCTCGCTAAGCGCCTTAATAATCAGGTTTATCGTATCAAAGCATATATCGTCAAGCATCCGGAAAGCTTCTTTCTTTTCAGCCATATGACCGGTCATATTCTGAAGCGCTTCCATTGCGACGGATAAATCGCCCTGTTTCAAGCCTTGTATAAAGCAGAGCTGGCTCTCTGCCGGATACCATTGCTGCTGTTTCAGGACGGTGATATCTTCAAAGTATAGAATTTTTGAACTCCTGCGGGCCGGATTGTTTTCAATGGCGGCCATCGCTTCAACAAAAGAGCGGTTAATCTGTGTTATGTTTTCGCAGATTTTTCCCACGCCTATGATAATCTCCCTACTGCTTCTCTGCTCGACAGCCTGCATGATTTTTTTGATAAATCGCCCCATATTTTCCCTGGTACAGTTTGATTCCTCCATGTTCACGATTAAAGCAATGTCATCGGTATGCAGCAATTCAACCGGATACATGATCCCCTCTTTGCCGTAATGGCCGCTAATGAACGAAAGCACTTCGTTTTTGTATTTTCCTGATATCGCGCTGTCGCCGGTATGATATCTGCCTATTACCAGCACTACATAATAAGGCCCTGCCAATTTTATGTGAAGGGAGTCTATCACGCGCAGCATCAGCTTCTCATTATTGATTTCGCCCTTCAGCAGCTTGGTCAACACCTGTTCCTCCAGCAAAGGCAGCTGAAAATCGATCTGATCCTTTAAATCTTTATTCTGCTCTACGGCTGTAGTAACCGCTTCCATTATCCGGTCAATTTCATTCATACGCCCGGGTTTGTCCGACTGAGGCCATTGCAATCCGACATACCTTGATAACCGGTTTATCGGTTTATAATTTGTCCTTGCAAACAAAATCATGATAAAAACGCCGAAAGCCAGCAAAGATAAAGCTATCTGCAGTATTAACGTCCTCATGTATACAGCTTTTTCAAATAACCGGGACGTCTCCAGCGTGACGGCATAATTCCATCCGTTGTAGTCGGAATCAACCTTTATCAGGGAAAGCTCCTTATTGCCGTCTCTGATACTATAAATGCCGGGTGAACCACGTTCTTCCAGCATTGCGGGAACGCCCCGGAAATATTCGTTATCATCACTCGCTGCAGACACAATCAGGTTCTTGTCCCTGTCCAAAACAAATACATTCCCCGGCAGCTCGCCAAGAAAATCCTGTATCATTTTGTCGAATACCGGCCTTTTAATTGTAAAAGCAACAACCACCTCAGGCTTGCCGTTGATATAAGAAACGGGGTAATAATACGTTACAACATCGTTATTGCCCATCTGAATATACGCTGCTTTCATATTCCCGATCGTCGGGGCATCGATTGTTCTGATATCATAATACAGCGTTTCATTCTCTGTCTTTTCATTTCGTACAGCGTGGATTCTCTCGGCGAAAACTCCGGTGGAAATGACTCCGTATTGCGAAAATATACTGTCCAGGTTTCTGTAATAAACATACAACTCATTGATAAACGCATTATTTGCTTTATAAATTCCGATTTTATCGATCCCTTCCATCATGTTGTATTCATTTCTTGACATCCTCGTAGGCGTCAGATAAGGATCCAGGCTTATTTTCAAGGCTATGTATTCCAGTTCCTGCATCCTTATATCAAGGGTGTCTTTTAACTGGGTCAATTTGTGCAGGTTTGAGTTTTCAATTTCCTTTATCAAGTCAATGACAGAGGTTTTATACAACATAGAAGCCATTATTGCAAGGGGAATGACAAAAATAATAAAATAAGAAGCAAATAATTTGTAAAGAAGTGATCTGCTTTTAAATAGATTAAGCACTAGAATACCCCCATCAACATGCAAAGATTTATGTCGTGTTTACCGGTATTATATCATATTAAGTATAGAAAGATTATACATTTTCTACAATCTCAAAATCATAACTTTTCTTTAACTATGATTACTATAATTTTCAGCTAATTATCTTGACATTTTATGATTTATGAAACAAGATGAGATCATACCATTTATTCTTTACCCGGGAAAGGCTACTTATGACCTACGAGAACCTGAAGAAAGCTGTATTTGTCAGCAGGCCCAACCGATTTGTCGCACATGTCCTGCTGGATGGCGTCGATACGACGGTCCATGTAAAAAACACCGGCAGGTGCAGGGAAATACTGAGGCCGGGAGCAACCGTCCTGCTGGAACAGGGCAGGAGCCCCGGAAGAAAAACTCCCTACTCCCTCATCGCCGTATATAAAGGCGATGTGTTAATCAACATTGACTCGCAGGCGCCGAACCTGGCAGTGGCAGAAGCGCTAAAAGGAGCCAGGATCGAGGAATTTGGCCCGGTTACGCACCTGAAGCGGGAAGTTACCTTCGGCAGCTCACGGTTTGATATCTATTATGAAGACAGCTCGAACAAAGGGTTTATCGAGGTAAAAGGAGTGACCCTTGAAACCGGCGGCGCGGCATTGTTTCCCGATGCGCCCACCGTAAGGGGCGCCCGGCATGTATGGGAAATGACGGAGGCTGTGAAGGCAGGCTTTAAAGGATGCATATTCTTCCTGATACAAATGAAGGGCGTAAATTATTTCACGCCAAACAGGTTAATGGATCCGGAGTTTAGCAGGGCATTGATGGAGGCGTCCCAAAATGGCGTTGAAATATTGGCTTACGATTGTGAAGTCAGGGAAAACTCAATGGAACTGGGCAATAAAATTCCGGTTGTCCTTTAGAAGCGCTGAAAATATTACTTCCGCTTTTTCTGCAAATACTGGCGCTCCAAGACTGCGTTTGCGGAAAATTTTAGCGGTAGTTGGATTTTGAAACTATATTCTATATAATAGAAATATGGTAAATAAATCAAGGAAGTATTTATTCGTATTTAGGAAGTAAAATAAATACGGGTGATTAGAATGCTTTTTGCATATTTGCTGCTGCTTTTTTTTGCAATGACCGTATACTGGTCATTGGTGATCATTTATAGCATATATTTTAAAATTAAGGTCAACAGGCTTCTGGAAAACATAAATACCATCGAAGACCTGCAGTATATCCCCTTTAACGTTTTTATCCATGTCACTGCGGAAGTGTTTAAAAGAAAAGGCTACGTTGTAAAAATAACGGATAAATGCGGAGAAGAAGGAAATGGCCTGCTCCTTGACAATAGAAAGTTTGTTGAAATCTGGAGGCGGGCATTGAGCCATGAAGTAGACTGTGAAGCCGCAATGAAGCTGGAAAAATGCATGCGGTCAAATTCAATCTACAGGGGAATGCTGATTACCCTGGGGGAATTCAAGCACAGCACCAGGCTGTTTTGCCACAAAAATGTGATCGAATGCATCACCGGACAGCAGCTGCTGGCAATGTTCAAGGAAGTTCAAAAGAAGAATACGGCCTGGCAAACTATCTCTTGAGGCTTTTTGCATGCCGTATTCCCTATTTTCCGCCAATATGCTTGAAAAGGCCCAAACCCTCCGCTTGGGGGGTTCTAAATTTTTTTTAGACAGCTTATGTCTTTCCTCACCATAAGAAGCAGCCTTTTTATTCCCTTTGTGAAAGCACTAGCCGGATACCTTCAATAATCTGCCGTACCCGTTTTGAGGATAGGTTGCCGATTTTAGATCCCAGTACTCTTTTATCCACTCGCCAGTACTTAAATTATTAAATTCCGGCCGGCTATATATCCCCTTTATTATTAATTATTTTAACTATTTCCACTTTTTCGGTTAAATTTGTTTTGGAATTCAAACGAAATGTTTAAATTATTACCGTTTTATTGTAAAATTAAATTATGGAAAATCTTCCGGAAGAGGTTAACCTATGGACAGTCTGGACATTCGAATTGTAAAACTGCTGCAAAAAAATGCCCGCATTACGGCATCGGAGATTGGCAACGAAGTCAATCTCTCCGTTCCGGCAGTAAGCGAAAGGCTTAAAAAGCTGGAAGCGTCGGGCATTATCCTGCAATATACCGCGATTGTCGACCCGGCACATTTAAGAAAGGATCTTACGGCCATCATGTTTGTCAGTTTGGAAAGGCCGAAGTTTACCGACAAATTTGTGGAATTTGTCAACGGTGAGGAAGAGATCCTGGAATGCCATTACCTCGCCGGAGATTTTGACTACTCGCTGAAAATCATTACGGAAAATACAGCTACGCTGGAAGCCTTGCTGAACAGGATAAAAAGCCTGCAGGGTGTCCAGAAGACCCGAACTATCGTAGTTCTATCCACCGTAAAGAACAATTATTCAGTTTCTCCGGAATAAGCGGTTCATGGGAGGTTTTTTCTCCTGCGCCGCCAAGGACCAGTGAAATTCTCACTTTCCGCATAGGTCCGGAAATGCAGTCCGTTGCCGGCCGGCATTTCCGGAAAATCAGAGAGCAAATTTTTCAATGCAATAAGTCCCGGTAAGTTCCCGGGATAGCCTTCGATGGCATGCTACAAGTTGAGAACCGTCCCCGGAGTATCCGGAGTAATGCTCCGGAATGGGTATGACGACTGACTGGAATGCTGCTGCTATAAAAGGTATATAGAAAGGCATACATAATTTTAATGAAAGTTAGCGAGGGAGAATTTAATATGGTTATTGGGGTCCCAAAGGAAATCAAAAACAATGAAAACCGGGTGGCACTGACGCCAGCAGGCGTTCATGCTCTTGTAAAGGCAGGCCATAAGGTGCTTGTAGAAAAAAATGCCGGGGCGGGCAGCGGCATAGAAGACAGTGAATACGCAGCCGCCGGAGCCGCACTGCTTGATAAAAACACCGATATCTACGACGGCGCCGATATCATCGCAAAGGTGAAGGAGCCTCTGGAAAGCGAGTATACCTTATTTAAGGAAAATCAAACCCTTTTTACCTACCTTCACCTGGCGCCCAACCCGTCTCTGACAGAGGCGCTTCTCAACAGCAAGGTGGCGGGGATCGCTTATGAAACCATTCAAACAGCCAACGGCGCTCTGCCGCTGCTGGCGCCAATGAGCGAGGTCGCAGGCCGTATGTCCATCCAGGTGGGCGCTGCAATGCTGCAGAAATACAACGGAGGGTCGGGGATTCTCCTGGGTGGAGTGCCCGGAGTACTGCCGGCGGAGGTGTTGATCATCGGCGGCGGAGTCGTTGGGACCAACGCTGCAAAAATGGCTGTCGGCATGGGAGCAAGGGTTACTGTCATGGATGTGAACAAAAACAGGCTCTCTTATCTGGATGATGTGTTTTCAGGCAGGATCAATACCTTGATATACAATGAATACAGTGCCGCTGAAATGGTTAAAAAGGCCGATCTCCTGGTGGGAGCCGTATTGATTACCGGCGCAAAAGCGCCCAGGACCATATCGGAAGAAATGGTAAAAACCATGAAAAAAGGATCTGCCATCGTAGACGTGGCAATTGACCAGGGCGGCTCCATCGAGACGGTGGACAGGGTCACCACCCATGACCGCCCCAGCTACGAAAAGCATGGCGTCATCCATTACTCGGTGGCCAATATGCCGGGAGCCGTCCCCAGGACCTCCACTTTCGCATTGGCCGGGGTCACACTTCCATATCTTCTGGAGCTGGCAAACAAGGGGCCGGAGAAAGCATTGGCCGAAAATCCCTCGCTGCTCCTGGGCCTGAATACGTTTAAAGGGAATGTTACCTATAAGGCAGTTGCGGATAGTATGAGCAAGGAGTATGTATCTCCGGGGAATTATTTTCCCACGTTGAAGCAGGCGGGATAAGCCGGAGTTATCAATACCTGTCATTGCTGTGAAACTCCTATCCTGTAGGGGCGCGCATTGCGCGTCCGCAAATGCAGTCTACGTCAAACAGCTGCCGGACGGCCAATGACCGCCCCTGCAAACGAGTTTCCACATGGTGCGCCCGCACGTGACAAATTGTAAGGGAGCGCAACGACGAAGCCATCTCATGGAATGGTGATGAGATCGCCGGAAGCGACCCTCGCGATGACATGATTGATTTATGCTTGAACCCCTTCAACCTTTCTTCCCTGCAGTATGGCGCTTATCAGAATACCTGACACTGTCCAGAAGAGCAGCATGACCCTGTGTTCGTGCCAGATGTATTCCGCCATGCCTGCTGCAATCGCGCCGGCTATGGAAGAGATGGAAGCAATCGTCACGTATTTTAAGGTCTTATCCGTTTGCTCCCTTAAATTTCTTATTCCGGTTTTAAACAGGTGCAGGATCCAGCCAAGAAAAGAAAGAATACCGATAATCCCGCTTTCTATCCATACATGCAACACTATATTATGGCTATGGGGCGGTATATTGCCATCGGTGTAAAGAGGGTATTTGGCAATTACCTCCCGGAAAACATCCGTACCCAGGCCTATCCCGGTTAGCCAATAATCCTTTAACACCGGAAGTACTGTTCGGAGTATTTTGAATCTGTATTCGATGGAAGAATCTCCTGTCACAATGGTAGCAACCCTGTTTACGATGCTTTGAGGCATCAGCGGTATGCTGAGCAGGCCCAGCAGGACAACAGGAAGCAGAAATCTCCTGCCGGCAAAGAATACGAATATCAGGATCCCGAAGGCAAAGCCTATCCAGGATGTCCTTGCATAGGTCAGCATCAGCGCCACAAAGGAAGGAACCGCCAATGCAATGAATAAAAGCTTTTTCTTCCAGGATCCTGAGTACAGCACTACGGCTAAATAGAAGGGCAGCAGGACAATGAGCGATTCTGCATAATCATTGGTATTTTTTATGGTTGCGTATACCCTTCCCGGCATATCCGGATTTGCCGCAGTGTCGGTTAGCGACGGATTTACAGGAACCCCTGTCATGGCTGCCCATATGCCCAACAGCCCGGTAACGGTAATCCCGAAAAGTACGATTTCGATAACACTCCGCAATTGAGCAGTTGTTCTGATGGAGCCTATAAGCAGGAGCAGCATAAAGCCATCGGCATAGAATATAAAAAATCTCAGGCTGTCTCCCGGCGATGTTGAAAAAACCTGGGCCGCAGTAACAGCCAATGCAAACACCGCAAGATAGAAGCTGATTATTCCCGTATTTATGCCTGCCTCCCCTGTAATCGCGGGTTTGAGAAACAGCAGAAACGTAAGGATAACCAGCGCAACGGCGGCATAAAGGTTATTCCATGTAAAAGGCGCCGCCAGTGAGACAAAAAGCATGGCCGCCGTTAGTATATGAAGATTGTTTACCACCATACGCAAGGCTTTGTAGGCAATGCTTTCCCGAAAATGGCCTTCGATTTTGCCATATATCCTCCGGCATATTTTTTCAGGCAGCGTCAACAGTCCTGCAAGGATGCTTTTTATGAGACAACTTTCCCAGGCGCCGGACAGATAGCCTTTCCTTGAGATGATTTGCACAAATGCGCTTGAATTCAGGGACCGTCCGGCAAATTTAAGAATACTGCCGGCCATATGCATAAAAAAGCTATCCTTCCCTATGCCTCGTATCCAGTTGTACAGTCTTGCTGCAGTTCTTAAAAACCAGCTGTCTGAAAGAATCGTATGCAATTAGCTTCTCCTTATAACGACCTAATTCAAAGGAAATTTGTCGGTTGTAGACAAATTTCCTTACCGCAGCGGAGTTTCAACGAGGCTGGTCGCAAGCTAAAGCTTGCTGCTCGCCCATGCATCCGGGGCGGGAGATATACTCACCGCCTGAAACCCAATTCGGTACCCGCCTATTCAAAAAGGGACATTCCTCATCCCCAGAGCCCCTCTGCTTGCAGAGGTGTGTCCCTTCTCCTTAATAAAGGTGGGGGATATTTTTGTCGTCTCGTTACAATTTTTCGATTCCAATAATTCTTGCGACTAACGCAGGCGTCTGTCCTGCCGTGAACCCCGGTAAAGTGTTATTCAGGTAATATACCGCATTGTTATAGAAAACTCCCGTATCGGAATAATTGCCTTTCCCTTCCACAACGATGGTTACGGAATTATAAAAAGGCTTTGGTGATACAATGCATATTCCGTCGGAATTGACTCCGTAATCTACCGAATCACCAAGAACAACCCGGGATATTTCTCCGAAAACCGCATTGGTGTCCTTGTCCTTTACAGTATCGCCCGTTCGGAACACTTGAGCGTCCTTGATGCTTTCGATATAAAAGGAAATGCGGATCATGTCCTGTGACCTCAGCACGGAATTGGATCGTTCGCTGTCAAATTTGTAGATTATACCGGCAATTATAGCAAGCACCACAAACAAAATAACGAAATCTGCGGCGTTAAATCTCTTAAATCCCTTTTTCTTACTATTTGGCAACATGGTCTACTCCTTCGGGAATATTATTGTTTCTCTATGCCGACAACTTTTGCATAGAAGGTAGTCATGCCCGTAACCAGGGCAATAGATCTGCCCTGATACAGCTGCGCCTCTCCCAGGACAGCCTGGTTGTTTGCATAGCTCCCTTTGCCCTCGACGGTAAATGTAGCGGACTTATACTTTGGCTTTGGTGAAGCGACCCACTTTCCCTCCGAGCTCACTCCATGAAAAACCGCATCCGTAATGGATACCTCCGTAACCTTGCCAAAGACGAAGTCACTCTTTTGAACTCTGACCGCAGCCCCTTTTTGAATGGCATTTGAAAAAATGTCGGGAATATCGTCTGCGGTAGTAAAGGTTACCCGGATTGTTTCAGTCGCTGTTGGCGAACTATCTCTATTGGTAAAGTTAGTCAGGAAAAATAAAAATACAAAAAGAATTACGATAACAATCGCCACGTCTACAATATTAATTTTCCCAAATAGCCTTCCTCTGCTATCAATAACCATATCTTCAACTCCTATACATTGGCTATTATATCTTTCTTTGGGCAAATTATCAATAAACAGCTAGATATTATATTTCTGCCAAAGCCAGCTTACAATGTCGTTCTCCGTTTCTCTATTGACCGAAACCGTTGGCGTAATTCCGGTGGCACGGTGAAAAGCAGTGTCGGTAATACGCTTTTTCAGCGCTGTGCCGTGACAGCGTGCCAATGTCTCTATATGCGTATTATCCATCGCCGAAAGGCAAAATTCAAATGAAGCAAGCGGATTTTTTGAATCATTTTTGTTCCCTCCATAAATCTTTTAATAAAAAATATCGCCCAATACTACAGCGCAAACTTCATTAATATCTCGGCATGTATGCGCCTTGCAGAAATATCGCTAAAGCTTCAAGGCGCTATTTCGGCAAGGATAATTTGGTTGTTTACGTGTAGTGCCAATAAGCATATGGTACATACTGTAAACCCATAAGTCAAGCTTCAACTCCTATTTGTTTGGTAAACTCTTCTATAAGCTCTTCTCCTGTGCTACAATGTACATCAGGGCAGCTAAATTTACAGTCCTCTTGGACGCTGTATAATTAAGCTGTATGGGATAACAATAAATGCAAAACATTTTAGGAGTCTGGCAGATGAAAAATCTAGTGGCATATTATTCCTGGACGGGTAACACGGAAGTCGTTGCAAAGGAAGTTCACAAGCTGGTCGGCGGAGATCTCAAAAGGATTGAAGAAGGTAAAAAACGCACGACCGGAATAGGA
Organism: Bacillota bacterium; assembly: GCA_023426125.1. Lineage (GTDB taxonomy): Bacteria > Bacillota > Clostridia > Acetivibrionales > DTU013 > MnB-11. The sequence goes on along the minus strand of JAFABI010000002.1, from coordinate 84,798 downwards.
TTTATGGGAGCGGCATTCTCGGCATTGACGGGAATGAAAAGCAAGTTGAAACCAATGGATTTTACTTTGAAAGAGTATGACAATATTTTCCTTGGATCCCAGGTGTGGGCGTCCCATAGCACGCCTGCAATAAACGCTTTCATAAACAAGGCGCAATTGAAGGACAAAATGGTGTATTTATTTCTTACAAAAGCAGATGACAAGGTCCCTCAAAAAGTGATCGATTCAATCACAAAGAGGATTGAAAAACGTGGTGGCAAAGCAGCCGGCTGCTTCTCATTAACAACCCGTATGGGAAGTGTCATTACGCCGGATGCTGTCAAAGAACCTGTATCGGAATGGATAAACAACGTCAATAATTTATGAGGGAATTCAAATGGATGATTTCGGATTTCATGCTGTGATTGGCCTTTTTGATGAAAATACACAGAAAATATTTCATGAGCACTGGAACCAACTTTCGGAAAAGAATCTGGAAAGCAAGGTTAAATCGGATAGTTCACCTCCTCATATAACCTTTGCCGCATACGAAGGCCTAACCGATGAAATGCTGCTAGCATGGGTTGATACCTTTTGCAGGAATGAATGCCAACTTCCGATATACTTCAATCATATAGGCTCCTTTATTAATCAGGCAGTATTTCTGGCTCCAAGAGTAACAGAAGAATTACTGGCATTTCATAAGCGGTATCATTCGCGCCTGGAAGAAAACCATGGGAAGATAGGATGGTTTTATACACCATCCTCCGGAGAGTGGGTGCCGCATGCCACAATTATGCATAATACTCCGGAGGAAAACAAAGATGCCATGCCTTTACTCATGGACCGGTTTAAACCGTTTAAATCAATTATTACCGCCCTTGCCGTTTATAAGTTTTATCCTGCCTGTGAGGTTGCGGTATTCCCTTTGAAAAAAATTCCATGAAAAGCAATTCAATAATTCCGGAGCATCGATGCTTAAATGGAGACAGTCTTTATGCCAAAGTTACTGGTCGAGGCAATCGGTTAACCGCAATACGAGCTCTCACTGAAACTCCCGGAAGCCCATGGTCTCCCATGCCTGTTTCGTGATGGTGTTTGCCACCGGAAGATTCTCAGCCCTCTGGAACCGGTGCAGGGCGCTTCTCAAATCATCATCGTAAATACCGCTGACCCAGCCATAGAAAAAGCCCAGTTCCTTCAGCCTTTCCTGAATGGCATATACATCCGCACCCCGGTCGCCCGGATATATCTGCGCAAAACCCTGTCCGAAAGGCCCGAGGCTGCCGTTCACAACAATAACAGGTGTTCCGTAAGGCACGATGTCATATAATTCGGCGACCTCGTCATTTTTCATCCTGATGCATCCCTGGCTTTCAGCCACCCCCATCGCATCTCCAGGCAGCGAGCCGTGGATGCCGTATTTGCCCCATGGCACATCAAATCCCATCCAGCTGCCGCCGAAGCCTTCGCCCCAATTGGCTTTTTCGACAATCTTCCACATGCCCAGCGGGGACGGCAGACCCCATTTCCCCGATACAATGAGGTATTCCTTTATGCATTTCCCGTCCTGCAGCAAATACAGCATCTTGTCCTCTACCTCAACATAGATGCAATATCCCGTGCTTTTTGACACGGCGGCGGCATTCCCATATTCAGACGCAAAAGTGTGCTCCAGGACGATTTGAAATATGGACAAAATTGATAAAGCAACTAAGAACATGACACCGATAAACTTCCAGTTCAATAAAAAACCTCCGGCAAAAAAACAGATGCCTGTTAATAATTATGCATCTGCCGCCCTCATCATGTATATATTTCCATTCACAGCCCCAACTCAGGCTTTATCCCAAACTAACCGATCCCCATTTCTTTTGCTTTCCTGTTGACCTCATCGATAACAGTGTCCAGTCCTTTAGCCCTGTACGCGTTTAGTATGTCTTCCCATACTTTGTCCACAGGCTCTTTTGAGAGCATGACTTTCAATAAATCTTCATAGTCCATGACGGTGAATTTATCTTTTGCAGGTGTTGACAGATAGGTCAACCTTATATCGAATTGGGGCATCCTGGTGTTATCCTTGATATATTTCATGTAGTCCACGGCAGTTTGCCTTACTGCAGGATCGAACACGGGGGCGTCCAGATTGTCGTAGGGGAAGCCCAGATCCCATTCCGCCATCTCCTTGAATGTAAGCATTGCCGCATATTTATCGGTGATTGAAGTTTTTGGGTCCAGCAATACCGTATAGTTGTCTCCATTTTTTTCGTAATCTGTCCCCTTGATTCCATACCTGAGATAGTCATGGCCCTCATCCGATAAAAGATAATCATACAGCCGCATAATCCGGTCCATTTTTTTGTCATCCAGGGCGGCATTAAAATAGGATTCCGACCAAAAGGTTTTAAAGGTGGCATGGTAAGCATTGCCGTCAACACCCTTCAAGGGTTTTAGCGGTTTTACACATTCATTGTAATTTTTACCGGGATTTATTTTTTTCCACCGGTCGATGATGATCTCCTGGGTCGTGGTCATATATCCGCCCCCGTGGAGAAGGGCTGCGGTCTTTCCTGCCACGAACTTGTCATAGCCCTGGTCACCCTTTGTCAAGGGCATATCCTTTTCAATGAGTCCCTGATACTCCATATCCCTCATATTCAAGAGAGACGGCAGCGAATTCTTTGAAAAAACCGCGGGGATAAATCTTCCGTCTTCTTTTATCCACTTGTAGTCCGTCCCGCTCCCGTCGCTTGTAGCCGCAGGATTGCTGAATAACCAGAAGAACCCTCCGATCTGCTTTACATTGACACAGGAAAATCCGGCAATTTCTTTGCCTTCCGGGTCCATCTCAACGATCGCCCTGAGCATTGCCTTGAATTCGTCCCATGTCCCGGGTTCTTTTGTTATCCCGGCTTTTTGAGCCAGGTCCCACCTGTATTCCACCAGCCTGTCCACCGCATTGTAATCCAGGGATGGATAATTTCTGCGCGGTATGCAGTAATATTTCCCTTCTTCCGTCAACTCCTTGATGTCAGGTGTCTCAAGATACTTTTGCAGGTTCGGGTATACGCTGAGATCCTCCGGAAGCGCTTTGATTACCTTCTTTTTTATCCATTTCCGGTAGAATTGCGTCCCTGCCGCATCAATGGAGAATACGTCCGGCAAGTCGTCCGACGCAGCCCACATCTGTATTTTTGGTGTATAATCATCATATGTCAAGCCGATAGGCGTTATCACCACATTCAACTTCTTTGCTATCGCCTGGAATACGGCATCTGAAGAGGCTGTTGCCATATACTTTTCAATATCCCAGGAGGCATATTTAATGGTCACCTGCTCTTCAAACAAATCCTCCGCCGCAGATTTTTGCACCGTACCGTTGGAAGGCAAAACCGTCTCCTGTCGAGCCTGTCCGCCGTTATTGCCGCTGCAGCCCGCGAGTATGACAAAAATACAGCTCAAGGCGAGCATGAATGCCGGCAACCGTCGGATAGCTTTCATGGATTTTCACCTCCTCTGCTTTTTCCCTGTAGTGCTTCTCTTATACAGTATACCACAGTTTTCGGATATTTCTCACATTCAGCTTTTAACCAGGATTGCATCCTTGAGATTACCGTGCCGTGCTCCATTGCATTACACACAATTTGTCACATGTACACACATCACCAGTGTGGAAACCTGATGTAGGGGCGGCCATTGGCCGTCCGACCAAGGTATCAAGAATCACTGGAGGGCTACATGGTATTTATGTCCATAGATTACATTCATGCGGACGCGCAATGCGCGCCCCTACAGAGTACTATTGCCATAACATTTTACAGCATCCTTTTAACCAGGATTGCATCCTTGAGATTACCACGCCCATTGCATTACGCTCGCAATGACAGACAAGCAGGGATGCTGATATAATACGGTCCCCGGAGTATCGCTGCCCCTATCATCCCTTTACAGCCCCGCCGGTTATCCCGGCAATCACCCTTTCCGACAAAATAATATAAAGGATAAAGGTGGGCAAAAATACAATGACGACGGCTGCAAAAAGTCCCGCCCAGTCCCCCACATAGCGCATTGACTGGACAATGGCTTGAAGTCCCACGCCAAGCGTCCTGAGCTGTGTTTTGTTTGCAAACACCAAAGCCATAAAATATTCGTTCCATACCGTCATGAAGTTGAAGATCCCTACGGTAATAATGCCCGGTTGGGCCAACGGCAATATGATGCGCCAGAATGCTTTATACGGAGAACACCCGTCGATCAGGGCAGAGTCTTCAAGCTCCTTGGGCAAGGTTGCAAAAAAGCCGGTCAGAAAGAATACGGTAAAAGGAACATTGGATACAATGTATAATATGATCAAGGCAAGCATTGAACCCGTCAGCTTCAGGCTTGTCATAACCGCAAACAGTGGAATGACGATCATGACCGCCGGTATGGACATGGTAACCAGGAATGTATTAACCAGTATTTTCCTTCCTCTGAATACAAAACGGCCGAGCACATATGCCGCCGGAGCCGATACAAGGATGATCCCTATGCTTGCAGCACATGTATAAATTGCGCTGTTAAGAAAATATCTGGCAACATTATGGTTGACCAGCGCTTTCCAATAATTTTCCAGATGAATGCCGCTTTGAAAAAGGGTATTTGTAAAAATCTCACGCGTTGTGCTGAAGGATGCGGCAAAAATCCAGCCGATGGTAACCAGACTGAAAGCCAGCCATACCGCCAGCAAAAAATATGCAGGGATAAGCCGCAATTCTTTCTTCGGATGTTTTGTTGAATTCTTCATATCGACGTGTTCCTCCCTGTGCCTTTCATAAAATCAATTTCTCAACAGCTGCCGGAAACGGCGTATATTGGGCTATCCCAACCGTTTCCAGAACGGTACGGTGTTTCCGGCACTAGTACTCCAGCTTTTCTTCAGGGATTAACAGGTTTACCGCACCGTATACAATAATAACCATCACTGTAAGAATTACCCCTACCGCCGCACCTGCCCCTACATTGATAAAATTGGTATCCGTTCCCATGTTGGAGCCAAAAACCACACTGAACAGATAATAAACCGGTGTGATTGTATTGGGGTCGGGATTTGGAGAAAACATTTGAGCCCAGACAAAAAAGTTCAAGGCCGCAATACTCCACAAAACAATGCATGTCCTGAAAACATCGCGTATCAGCGGCAGGGTTATGCGGAAAAACTGGGTGAACGTGCCTGCCCCCTCCAGCTTTGAAGCCTCGTAGTACTCACCCGGTATCCTCTCTATGCCAGCCAGCAGGATTAACATAAAATAACCTACAGACCCAAAACAGTATGCGATAAGCATGCTCGTAAAGATATATTCGGGCCCCGTCCACTGGATTTCTTCCAATACATGCAGGCCAAGCGTTCGAAAAACGCTTTTCAAAAGTCCGAAATCCTGGTTGCTGAAAACAAATTGGGTCCACATCATTGACAGGGCTACGGCTGAAATCACGTTGGGGAGATAGATTAACGACCGCCAAAATGTTTTGAAGCGGATTCCGGAGGAAAGAATCACCGCAAACAGCATTGCAAAAAACAGGGTAACAGCCCCTCCGATAAACCATATTCGGAATATATTGCCCAGGGACTCGCGGAAAAGCAGGCTGTTAAAAAGACCGATATAATTGTCAAGCCCGGTGTATTTCCACAGCTCCGGGCTGTCGGCGACTCCTTTTGCAGTGTAAAAGCTCATGACAACCGTCCGTATTAACGGATAAAAAAAGAATAGTAAAAATGATAATAGGGCCGGTGTAAGAAATACAACGATAAATGTTCTTCTCGGCTTCACAGAATCCCTCCCCGGATGTTTCAGCGGATATGCGGTAAGGAAATTTTTTTATAACCGAAAAATTTCCTTTTGAATTAGGTCGTTATAATGTAGAAGATGGACTGTCTCAAACGCGGATTGCCCAATGGGCAATTCCTACAAATTCAGCCGGCGCATGTCCGTTCCCTGCTGTGTAGGGGCGCGCACTGCGCGTCCGTGTATTTTGAGACAGTCCTCTCCTCTTTGCTTCCTGGATTATCTCTTCGCTTTCGTCGCCATGTTGGTTATGAACCCATCGGATGAAACCTTACCTGAAATCAGTTTGCTGAATTCCTCAAGGGCAATGGGTGTAAAATCTCCCCCGTCGCCGAGATTGCAAGCCCATGCCTGGTATTTTGCGGCGCTTGCAAAAATCGGATTGACATCGGCAAGTGCGGCAGGCCATTCGGTATCCACTGTTACAGGCATGCTCCCCGCCTTTGCGGAAAACTCGCCCTGTGTCTTCTTGTTGACAATATAGGTGACGAGTTCAAAGGCCGCATCCCCATTTTTTGTGTTATTGCTTATTGCATAGGCCTGGGACCCAAACTCCAGTGCCGTATTGTTCTCCACCGCATTGGGAAGGTTGGGGAATGCAAATTCACCCCATTTGAAGTCCGGACCGGTCGTGCCGGTCAACTCATTGGGCAGCCATGTGCCGTTAAAGTACATGCCGGCTTTTCCCAGGGCCAGCTCCTGCTGACCTGCGGGATATTTATTGCTTGCGGCATTTTCCGACATATATCCTTTTTGATACAGGTCTTCGAAGGCTTTGGCAAACTGGGCGATTGCCGGGTCCTTCCACATTTCGCCGGTTTTGTCCTGCATAAGCTGCGACACCCATGCATCGCCTTTCAAGCTGCCAAGATACTGCCCCATAAGCAATTCATAATATGCGTCGTCTACGGTTATTGGAGCTACCCCCAGGGCTTTTAGCTTTTCACAGGCCGCAAGCAGATCGTCCCATGTCTGCGGCGCTTTATCGATCCCTGCCTTCTGGAACAGGTCTTTATCGTAGAACATGCATACTGCAAATGCCTGGTTTGGTACATAATAGAGCCCCTGATCCGGTGAAAGGGCGGAAATCCAATTCACAAGCACCGGCACCAGGGTATCTTTAAATGCTTTTCCCTCGGTAGCCGCGTATGACTTTCCATAATAATCGTCCAGCTTTAACGCATAGTTCAAACCAAGATTTTTACTGAGCCAGCTGGGGTCGCTCTCGTAAATATCAATGCTTTGTCCGGAATCCAGAGCGGCTTTGAGCGTTTTCCGGATATCTCTTCCGTTCCATTGTACGTCCACTGTTACACCGGGATTTGCAGCTTTAAACTCATTTACTGCGGATTTGATTACTTCTGCCTGCGGCTCCGTCTCACTCCACATGGACCAGAAGGTTACCGTGCCGGAAAGTGCCGGTGTTGTCTGTTGGGATGTTGCTTGTGCGGATGACGTTTGCGCGGATGAGCTTTCTGTTTGCCCGGACGGTGCTTCCTGGGAGGAACCGCATGCCGCCAATACCAGAAGCAGTGCAATGCTCATTGCGATAAATGCTATACTCCGTTTTCTTTTCATTCTAAATCCCCCTTGTATGCATAGTTTGTGGAATAGGTGAAATAAACACCGGTGAATGTTTAAGTAGCAGCCGAAGATATCTTCTTGTATTTTCATTATAGATGGGGGCCTGCACAATCAATATGGATATTTCTAATGTTTTCGTTGAAAAATCATCCTGCTTTTTGATCTTGACCGTAAAACCGGCGGGAAATCTAAGAAAAGTACATAGAAACGCTAAGAAAAATATATTGCTTAATAAGTGAAGTATTTACCGCCTATCCGTTTCTGCCTTCGTTCCTGTATTCACTTGGCGTCTTGCCGACGGATTTTTTAAAAATACGCGTAAAATAGAAATAGTCGTGATACCCCGTTTTTTCACTGATTTCCTGGATGGAAAGCCTGGATTCCTTCAGCAGGTTGCAGGCAAAGTCCATCCGTATCTTTGTCAGATATTCGGTGTAGTTCAGACCCACTTCCCTTTTGAACAGCTGGCTGATATAGTTGGGATTTACGAAGAACTTCCGGGATATGCTTTGAACGGATATTTCCTTGTTGAAATTCAAATTGACATATTTCAGTATTTCCTTCATCGTCTGATTCCCAATTTCCTCCGCAATGTCGTCCTGTTTTGCGTTTACCTGGTTTTGAACCGTTTCGCACAGGTAGCGCAGCATCTCGCTGGCATTATGGAATAGATAGGGAAGCTGTTCATAATTGTCTATAAAAGTATCATCCGGTGTATCGACATACCTGTAGATAAATGACATAGCCATATTATAACTGTAATGTGCGTGTTTGATTGAGTATGCGCCGCTTTGGAATAATTCTTCAAATACGCTGAAGCATGCAGCGACGGAAGACAGGTCCCTGGCCCTTACTGCTTCTTCCAGCTGCTTTAAGGCTTCTTTCAGTTCCGCCGTATCCGAATCCCGGAATTCATAAACCTTGCTCCTGCCTGTCACGAAAAAGGAATATGCGGCGGAGCTTGCCTCTTCAATGGAGCTCCTGAGCCGGGCTACGTCCCTTATCTCCCTGCTTATCCCAATGGCTTTAACCGATTCCTTCAGCTCCCTGCCCAAATAATTTTTAACTTCTCCGGCCCTCTCTCCGCTCAGCAGATAAACCCATTTTTCCGTACCCGTCCTAACCGGCAGGTATTTTACACCTTCCTTGAAACCTATTTTTCTTTTTCCTATGGATACGAGGACAAGTCCCCCGTTTTTTTCCATGTCGATACCGGAATTTTGCAACAGGCTTTTTAACCTTTCATCCCCGGTGCTTCCACCATCTCCCAATAGCGAGGCAAGCTCCGTATCTACGGCCAATGTCTTGCTCTCCATTACCTGTTTCGCTTTATTCAGGCAGCTGACGATTTCAGCTTCATCAAAGGGTTTCAAACAATAGCCGATGGCGCCGAAGTTCATTGCCTTCTGGGCGTATGCAAACTCCGCATATCCGCTTGCTACGATGAACTGCACAGGCAATCCCGATTCCTTCACCCTTTTTATCAGCTCCAGGCCATTTAAACCGGGCATGCGGATATCGGTAAAAACCAGGTCGGGTTTCAGCTCCTCGATCCTGTTGAATGCTTCAAGACCGTTATATGCCATACCGATTACTTTATATCCGTGTTCCTCCCAGTTAATGCTTGCTTTTAAGCTTTCCACCACCCAGGGTTCATCATCCGCCAGCAGTATCTTATACATGGTCTCTGCCTCCCGAAGGAATTTTGAGGATTATTTCGGTTCCCTTCCCCAGCCCGCTTTCAACGGTAATGCCGTATTCTTCCCCGTATTTCAGCTTCAAGCGGTTATTCACATTCACAATTCCGATCCCGACATTTCCCGGCAGGACGTTCCCGACGATTTTCCTTCCCAGATCAAGCTTCAGTTTTGCCAATTCTTCTTCCCCAATACCGACGCCGTCATCGGTAACCGATATGAAAAGATTATCTTCCGCAACCCTACCCGAAATACGCAGCCCGCCTTTTTCCAGCATCGGCTCCAGGCCATGATATATGGCATTTTCAACCACCGGCTGCAGTATCATTTTGGGCATTTTGCATTCCAATGCTTTCTCTGTAAAATCATACTCCACGTCAAACCTGTTTCCAAAACGTATTTGTTGTATCTGGATATAGGAGCTGACAATGTCAACCTCCTCTTTCACATATACTTCTTCCATTCCTTTTATGCTATACCGGAAAATTTGGCTCAACGCTTTCGTCATATCCCTGATCTCGTTTACTCCTCTGACTGCCGCAATCCCTTTGATGGATTCCAGCGTATTGTACAGGAAATGCGGGTTGATCTGGCTTTGGAGGAATGCGAGCTCGGACTGCTTCTTTTCAAGCTCGGATTGGTACAGCATCGTGTTGGTGTCAACGAGCCGGAGCGTCAGGTGATCGATTTCATCCAGCATGCTGTTGAATTCCCGGGACATCACGGACATTTCCATCGAGCCTTCCAGCTGCAGCCGGTTTTTCAGGCTTTTCAGATTTCCTGCTTTTACATGGTTGATAAAACGCATGAACTTTTTCAAAGGGTGCAGAATGTTATTGGTGATAATGGAAAAAGGAATGGAAAGAAACAGGATTGCAAGCGCAAGCCAGAGCAATGCCTGCCGCCTGACCACGGTGAGCTCTTTAAACAGTTCCTTTTCCGGGACGACGCTTACAATTTTTCCTCCCAGGTCGGGCAAATCGTCTACCTGGAGCAAGCTGTCCTCTCCTTGTATATTTTTAATATACGCGCCGGCCTTGGAATCCTCCAGATTACTGATTAATTCCAGATTACTGCCGTTTTCTATATGCGTGTCATTGCTGGCAAACACTTTATTTTGCCTGTCGATAAGATAAAATTTGTTAAAGTCCGTACCGGATTTCTCCCCGATATCCGGACTTACGGCATCCGAATTGATGATCGCGCACAAATACCCTATCTTTTCGCCAATCCCGTCATAGTTTTTGTCTACCGAAATAACCTGCATACCCACCAGGAAGCATTTATATTCGTTTCCATTGTAGGTCAGTTCCTTAACTTCGGTAAAATAAGCACTGTTTTTGTCATCGAACACATCTTTCATCTGATTCACAAAATCGGCATTTCCATTGAGCGTATAGATGTTGCCGTTGACTCCGAGGATAACAATATCAATCACTCCGTCACCGATAACCTTTTGTGTCTTGCTCAATAGGTCCATTGTTTGCTCGCCCAGCTGGTATTTTTTAAAGGTATCGGTCTCCAGCATACAGTCCTGCACCAAAATCGTATAGGACATGCTTGTCACAAGCCTGCTTACTCCTTCACAGTATTTTGTGACATTTTGCCTGATCTGCGATATGGTTTCAGCCGTGTACTCGGTATTTTTTTTCATTATAATCGAAGCGTTTTCCGAATAGTACAGCGAGAATATGGCAATCATGATGAATACCGTTGACACAGCCAGTATTAACAATTGATACCGTATACGCAATTTGCTGAAAAAATTCATACTTTTACCTCGTAAAAATACCAATCAATACTGATCAGGTTCCCTGTACCGGACTACATTCCCATCCACAGCTTCAGCCAAGCTTTATCTCAAATTTATCAAACCAGACCTTCTCCATAAACTGCTCCCTGGTGAAAAACGTCCTGCGGAAAACAGCCAGCTCCCTGGTATTTTTTTTGAGCCACAGCGGCACAGGGATGTCCAATCCGCCGCACAAGTCCAGCAGGCATTTCTCCAGCTTGTCCCTGAAGGATAAGCCTTCTTCCGGAGCATCCGTATTCATTTCCTTTACAATTTTTCCTTCAAAATAAAGCTTCCCGTTAAGTATCAATTTTCATATCTCCCATCATTAAAACCGTGTGACATGGGACGGTTCTTGCCTGTCGCACTATTCGCCATTCCCTGGTTGCACTTACTATCACAAGCGGACGGCCAATGGCCGCCCTTACACTGTATGCTTCATTGCCAAATGGCCTCATATATCTGTCGCACTGTTCGCCATTCCCTGGTCGCACTTACTGTCACGAGTGGACGGCCAATGGCCGCCCCTACATTGTATGCTTCACGGCCAAATGGTCTCATATACCTGTCGCACCGTTCGCCACGCCGTGGTTGCGCTTGCTGTCACGGGCGGACGGCCAATGGCCACCCCTACATTGTATGCTTCATTGCCAGATGGCCCCGTACATCTATTTACCTTACGCCAATGACTGCCCTGCATCAGCTTTTCCTATGCCAAATAAACAAGCGTAAGGAAAATTCCTTACGCTTATTATACTATTCCTCTTTTATTTACTCAACTTATATTCGATGGAATCCACCAGCGCCTTCCAGCTGGCTTCAATGATGTCGGTGGAGACGCCGATGGTCGTCCAGAATTCCTCCCCGTCCGTGGACTCAATCAGCACTCTGACCTTTGCAGCAGTTGCCGAAGCCGAGTCCAGCACTCTGACCTTGAAGTCCGTCAGCTTCATCTCGTTTATTTCGGGATAAAACCTTACCAGTGCCTTTCTTACTGCGTTATCAAGGGCATTGACGGGTCCGTCGCCTTCTGCCGCAGTAATTTCCTCCTGATCATCTACTTTGATTTTAATCATGGCTGTGGAGTTTACTACATTGGCCGAAGGTTCATTTACAATCACCTTAAATTCCCCCAGCTCAAAAAAGGGATGGTATTTGCCCAGGATTTTTCTTACGATCAGCTCAAAGGAGCCTTCGGCGCCTTCATATTGATAGCCTTCATATTCCATTTCCTTCAGCTTTTTCAAAATAAGCTTTGTCTCCGGTGAATCCCTGGTCACGGACGGCTCGACCTTGTTTATCAGCTTCAGGATAGCGCTTCTGCCGGCAACCTCGGACATGAGGAAAACCCTTTCATTTCCCACCGCTTCAGGGTCAACCAGCTCGTAGGCGGAAGTGTTTTTGTATACGGCATCCGCATGCATTCCCGCCTTATGTGCAAAAGCGGTCTTACCGACATAGGGAGAGCGTTCGTCAAACACAACATTGGCGATCTCGCTGAAGGCTCTTGCCGTTTCCGTCAATTCATTCATGCTGGTTTCAGGGATGCAGCGAAAGCCCATCTTCAGCTGCAGCGTCGGTACAATGGAGCAGAGGTTGGCATTTCCGCACCTTTCGCCAAGACCGTTGATGGTTCCCTGCACCTGTGCCGCTCCCGCCTGGACCGCCGCAACCGAGCCTGCAACGGCCATGCCATTGTCATTGTGGCAGTGGATGCCGATGGGGACCGGAAAAAGCTTTACCATTTTTTCCGTTACATGATAAATATCCAGAGGCAGGAAGCCGCCTTTGGTGTCGCAAAGGCAAAGGCTTGAAGCTCCTGCATCCGCAGCTGCCCTGAGGGATTTAACCGCATAATCCGGATTGGCGGCATAGCCGTCAAAAAAATGCTCGGCATCGTATACGACCTCAATCCCTCTGTCGGTAAAAAATCGAATGGTGTCATAAATCATATCCAGGTTTTCTTCCAGGGTGGTTTTCAGGATTTCGGTCACCTGAAAATCCCAGGACTTTCCGAAAATTGCCACCGCCGGCGTGCCTGCCGTAAGGAGGGATGCAACGTTGGCGTCCTCTTCAACCGCCATGTTCACTCTGCGGGTACTGCCGAAAGCAATCAGCCTGGCGTTTTTATAATCGATTTTTTTCGCTCTCTCGAAAAACTCGAGATCCTTCGGATTGGAACCCGGATTGCCCGCTTCAATATAGGATACCCCGAGCCGGTCAAGGCGGTCGACAATTTTCAGCTTGTCTTCCACAGTGTAGGAAATGCCTTGCGCCTGGGCTCCGTCTCTTAGCGTGGAATCATAGATGACCACCTGCTTCATAGGCTATCCCTTCCTTTGGCTTCACTTTTCTCCGTTTCGCTGAGCACTCTGTTGATTGCATTCAAATATGCCTTGACACTGGCTTCTATAATATCGGTGCTGACCCCTCTGCCCACAAAAATCCTGCCGTCCTTTGCTACTCTGACGGTGGCTTCTCCAAGTGCGTCGGCGCCTTCGGTAACTCCTTTTAAGCTGTAATCCTGGAGCTCAAGTCCGAAGCCCACCGTCCTTTCGATGGCATTGAAGGCCGCATTCACGGGACCGTCTCCTGTCGCTGCCTCCGTGACAGGCTTTCCGTTTCTGATGAGGCTGACCGTGGCTGTTGCAATTACCTTGTTCCCGCTATTGATTTGGAAGCTGTCCAACTGGTATATTTCTTCAACCTCTGATACCTTTTCTTCCACAAGGGCTTCAATATCCTTATCCAGTACGGTTTTTTTCTTATCGGCCAGATCTTTGAACTGCTCAAAGGCCTTTGCCACATCCTCTGCCGACAGATTATAGCCAAGCTCCTTCAACCTGTCCTCAAAAGCATGTTTCCCCGAAAGCTTTCCAAGTACCATCCTGTTTTGTGCCAGGCCGATGGATTCCGGCGTCATGATTTCATAGGTGCTCCTCTCCGCAAGCACCCCATGCTGGTGTATCCCCGATTCATGCGCAAAAGCGTTGATCCCTACAATGGCTTTATGGGGCTGTACATTCACGCCCGTCAGTTTCCCTATCAGCTTGCTGGTTCTGGAAATCTGTTTTGTGTCAATGTTGTGGGTAATGGGACCGTAGTAGTCCTTCCTTGTCTCAATCCCCATGATTATCTCTTCCAGGGAGGCATTCCCCGCCCTTTCGCCAAGGCCGTTGATGGTACATTCCAGCTGGGTGGCCCCGTTCCTCATGGCCGCCAGCGAATTTGCCACCGCCAGGCCCAGGTCATTATGGCAATGCACGCTTATATCCACTTTTCCGATATTCGTCACGTTTTCCCTGATTCCCTTGATAAAGCAGCCGAATTCCTCCGGGGAGGCGTAGCCTACGGTATCCGGTATATTGACAACCGTCGCGCCCGCGTTGATAACCGCATCCAGCACTCTGTACAAAAACTCCGGCCTGGTCCTGCTGGCGTCTTCCGCTGAAAATTCCACGTCGCCGCAGTATTTTTTCGCATATTTCACCATGGCGGCGGCTCTTTGCAATACTTCCTCTTCCGACATCCTGAGCTTGTATTTCATATGAATGTCCGAGGTGGCAATAAAGGTATGGATACGCGGGCTATCGGCATTCTGGAGGGCTTCCCAGGCTCTGTCGATGTCTTTTTCCACCGCGCGGCTTAACGATGCGATGGTGACGCCCTTGACGTTCTCGGCGACGGTTTTTACAGCCATGAAATCCCCCGGGGAGGAAACGGCAAATCCTGCCTCGATCACGTCAACTCCCAGCTTTACCAGCTGTTTTGCGATTTCCAGCTTCTCCTGTATGTTTAAATTTACTCCGGGTGTTTGTTCACCGTCTCTTAATGTGGTATCAAATATTCTTATTTGCGTAGACATGGTTAGGTTAACCCTCCTTCATTCCTTGAATCAATCTCATCTTCATAATCTATTCATAAAAAATCATAATCCCCGGGGCATTTTTGCCCCATCGGATTTCATCGGCTCCCCGCACAGGCGGAAGGCCTGTTTTATCCGGCTGAAGCAGGCTCTTTGGCCTGCCCCGCCGTTTTTATATATAGTATATTGTCTCTTTCGTAACTACTTTTTCAGCCAGCTCATCATCTTTCTCAGCTCGGCGCCTACCTTTTCCAGCTGGTGCTCCGATTCGCACCTTCTCATGGCAAGAAATTCGGCCCTGCCGCCTGATTTGTTTTCCGATATCCAATGGGAAGCAAAGGTGCCGTTCTGGATTTCCGAAAGTACTTTTTTCATTTCTTTTCTCGTCTCGTCAGTGATGATCCGTTTGCCTATCTTATAATCACCGTATTCTGCCGTATCACTGATGGAATACCGCATGTAGGCGAAACCGCCCTGGTTGATCAGGTCGACGATCAGTTTCATCTCGTGTACGCACTCAAAGTAAGCGGATTCCGGCTGATAGCCCGCATTGACCAGAGTCTCAAAGCCAGCCTTCATCAGTTCGGTTACTCCACCGCAGAGCACTGCCTGTTCACCGAACAGGTCGGTCTCGGTTTCCTCCCTGAAGGTGGTTTCAAGAATCCCCGCCCTTCCGGCCCCGATTCCTGCCGCATAAGCCAATGCATAGTCCTTTGCCTTGCCCGATGCATTCTGATGGACGGCGATCAGGGAAGGAACACCTTTGCCTTCCTTATACTGGCTTCTTACCGTATGCCCCGGCCCCTTGGGCGCAACCATGATTACGTCCACAAATTTCGGGGGTACGATCTGGTTGAAGTGTATATTGAAACCGTGGGCGAACATAAGTACATTGCCGTCTTTGAGGTTTGGCAGGATACTTTGCTCATATACCGCCGCCTGGGTCTGGTCGGGGGTAAGAATCATTATAATGTCTGCGGCTTTGGCGGCATCGAAAGTGTCCAGCACCTTCAGCCCGTCATTGGCAGCCTGCTGCCTCTTGTCGGAGGTTGGCGTCAGCCCTACGACAACACTGATTCCACTGTCCTGGAGGTTCTGTGCATGAGCATGGCCCTGACTTCCATAACCTATTATCGCTACGGTTTTACCCTTGAGCAGACCAAGATTGCAATCACTGTCATAATACATTTTTGCCATTTTTTCTTTCACTCCTCATCATTATTGGTAACCTTTATAAATCGATTGCCTCTCTCGATGGCAATGGTCCCCGTTCTTACGATTTCCTTGATGCCGAACTGCTTGAGCATATCCTCGAGGGCGGCTACCTTGTCCGAGCTGCCGGATATTTCAATCGTCAAGGTGGATTTTGACACATCAACGATTTTGGCCCTGAAGATTTCTACGATCTGAATGATCTCCGATCTGGCGGAAGCATTGGCGGCCACTTTTATCAGTGCCAGCTCCCTGCTTACCGACTCCGATCTGTCCAATTGCTTGATCTTGATAACGTCGATAAGCTTGTTTAACTGCTTGCTTACCTGTTCTACCGTATAATCGTCGCCATCGACTACAATCGTCATCCTGGATATCTCCGGATTCTCGGTAATTCCCACGGCAAGGCTGTCAATATTGAAGCCTCTTCTGCTGAACAAGCCTGCAACTCTCGATAGTACACCGGCATGATTTTCGACCAATACCGATAACGTATGCTTCGCCATAAATAATTCCCCTTTCAATGACATCTGTATTTGTACTATTATTCTCAAAAAGCTTAGCTTTTTAGTTAGCTTTTATGTTAAACAAGCTCCCTCTTTACAATGTAGGCTCATCGGGCCTGACAATGCACTCCAGCAGGTATGGTCCCTCTTCTGAAAGCATCCTCTTCAGCGCCCCGGTCACCTCTTTATTTCCGGTAATCCGTTCCCCTTTAAAGCCATAAGCGCCGACAAGCTTCACAAAATCCGGATTGTGCTCCATGAATACCTGGGAATACCGGCCCGCATACTTGTTTTTCTGTATTTCATGAACCATGCCCAGCCTGGAATTGTTGAAAACAATCATCTTTGTTCCAAGTCTCTCCTGCTTGATGGTTCCAAGCTCCTGCATGGACATCTGGAAGCTCCCGTCACCGGCAATGGCGATAACCGCCACATCCGGCTTTCCCAGCCCGGCCCCCACCGCCGCAGGAAGACCGTAACCCATTGTGCCCAAGC
Source organism: Bacillota bacterium (assembly GCA_023426125.1). Classification (GTDB taxonomy): domain Bacteria; phylum Bacillota; class Clostridia; order Acetivibrionales; family DTU013; genus MnB-11. Next base: position 67,843 of record JAFABI010000002.1, on the reverse strand, counting down.
CCCCTGAGGAGATAAAGGTCCCAGGTGTTCTTACATTCAAATGATTTGCCGTCCATATCTGATTCTGCCCTACCTCCGTAGTGACTACCGCTTTTTCATCAATATACCTGGACAGCTGGGATATCACGTATTTGGGATTAACGAAGGCGGTATCGTCTTCGTCCCAATTGCTTTTTGAGTGCATCTGCTGCTGTTTTTTCAGGGTCTCTATCCAGGCTTCGTTTCCTCCGGCCTTTACCGCTTTCAGCAAGTCTTCAAGGATCAGCCTCGCATCTCCTACGACAGGAATGGAAACATCGATGTTCTTCCCGATTTCTGCAGGGTCTATGTCCATATGGACAATTTTTGCCTTCTGTGCGATTTTTCCGGCCGTTCCCATCGCCCTGTCGCCTACTCTGGCTCCGATAATGATCAAAAGGTCCGCATTATGCACCGCATGGTTGGCTGCATAACTGCCGTGGGTGCCCAGCATGCCGAAATACAGCTCATGACTTGAAGGGATGGAGCCAATACCCATTAACGTGGTTGTTACGGGAATACGGCATTTTTCAACCAGTTTTAGCAAAGCTTCCGACGCCCCTGCGTTGATTATGCCTCCGCCGGCGCATATCACCGGCATTCTTGCCGAAGAAACCGCCTCCGCCACTTTTTTTATCTGCATGGCATGGCCTTTGTAGGTGGGTTTATAGCCTTTAATCTCCACGCTTTCGGGATATTTGAATTCCAGCAGCCTGTTCTGGACATCAACGGGCACATCGATAACGACCGGTCCGGGGCGCCCCGTCGATGCAATATGGAATGCTTCCTTTATGATCCTGGGCAGGTCCGCCACATTCTTCACCAGATAATTGTGCTTGCAGAACGGCGCCGTTGCTCCCGTAATGTCGGCTTCCTGAAAAACATCCCTTCCGATGAGCTCGGAAGAGACCTGTCCGGTGATAGCTACAACGGGAATGGAATCCATATATGCTGTCGCAATACCTGTAATCAGATTTGTGGCACCGGGACCCGAGGTGGCTATACAGACTCCCGTTTTTCCCGTGACCCGCGCATATCCGCTGGCCGCGTGGGCAGCGCCTTGCTCATGCCGGGTAAGGACATGCTTTACGGAGGAGCCCAGAAGTGCGTCATAAAACGGAGAAATAGCTGCGCCGGGATATCCGAAGATTATTTTTACATTTTCCTGTTCAAGCGATTTTATCATTGCCTGTGCACCGGTTATTTTCATGGCTGCCTCCTTTTAGGACTCGCCAAAAATATAACTTCCGATAATCTTTTCCGGGGAACTACGCTTGGTAGGTTGCATAGGCGAGCAGCAAGCTTTAGCTTGCGACCAGCCCGCTCCATTCCCCAGAAAAGAATCGGAACTAATATTTTAGCCGATCCTTAGAATAAAAAACCTCCGCCGCATGCAGTCTATTCCTGCAGGGACGAAGGTTAATAATCGTGGTACCACCCTACTTTGACATGTTTTATGGACACGTCCTCGTAGTACTATTGTACTTAGACTGTAACGAAGTCATCGTCAATACTTTACAAAGCTTAAAGGTCATCTCTCTTTTTATCCGCAAGCTTTTTCCGCGTTGAGGAATTTCCCTTTAATTGTTCGGTATTGAAGCTCCGGAATGAGTTATCCATACGTTTCATGCGCCGGTTCACACCAAACACCGGCTCTCTTTCGGCAAATCCGCGTATCTTTATTCCTTCATTGCGCTGGCTGTTATAGGTATACTCGAACAAATAATACGAAAGCATTGTTCGTTCGATATAAACGAATAATTGTATAATATTTTACCAGCGTAAAGATACGGTGTCAAGAAAATTTTTAATCTTTATTGCTTTTTTCCCGGGCCTTTTTTACTCTATTCGATCCTCCGGCGCAGGTTTCCTTCTACAGAAAAACTCTGCTGCTGGTATGGCCTTCGATTTTGCCAATACCATACCCATAACAAAAGGACTGATACATTCCCGCCACGATAAGAGAGCTTAAAAAGCCCCGTTCATCCTTATTCAGGCCCTTGTCCATGGCGATCATGAAATCCTTTATTTTATCATCTGCGATCAGCCTTATGGCTTCTCTCGTTCCCGCCAGATCGTTGGTCAATTTGCATTTCCCCTGCCTGAGATATTCCTTTATGGTTTTTTCAAAGTCTGCTGCGTTTTTTCCGGTATTGGTCATACCTGTCCCTCCTGCCGAAAGCGTATTTTATCAGAGTATAAATTTGCTTATGGTATATCCGGTGGATTTCACCTTTCAGGTTAATTTTTGCCAATACCTTCAATTATTATACCTACCTGGTAATAAGGCCATCTTTTTCTTTTGACGCAAGCGTAATCGGGGCAGTTACCCATTGGTTCGTTCCATGCATGAGGTGTGTTACATTGATGGTCTCTCCCGGAGATTTGGAAAACAGAACGGTTCTTAACTGCATCATACTGTTGATGTCCTGACCGTCGATCTGCCTTATGATGCAGCCTAAACGCAGACCTGCCTTATATGCGGGACCATTTTCATCAATATGGGCTACATATACGCCCTGATCAATCTTCAGGTTTCCATCGATATAGGGTATAACGGACTTGTCATACGCAAACAACCCCATATAGGCTTCGGTAAACTGGCCTGTATTCATCAGGCGGCTTACAATGGGCTTGGCTACGTTAATAGGGATTGCAAAGCCTATGGCCTCGGCACTGGTAACTTTTATCGTGTTTATTCCCACGACTTCGCCTTTGGAATTGAGAAGCGGACCGCCGCTGTTGCCCGGATTGATGCTGGCGTCGGTCTGTATTAGGTCTTCCATATAATTGGTGCCCTGTTCGGTCTCTATACTGATGGTCCTGTTGAGAGCGCTTATGATTCCCGAGGTAACGGTTCTTTGAAATTCAAGCCCCAGCGGATTGCCGATGGCTACCGCCGGCTCCCCTACCTGGAGCTGTTCCGCATCCCCCAGCTTCAACGTCGGAAGGCCGGTTAGATTGATTTTGACCACAGCCAGATCAAGGACGGGATCCGACCACACGGTTTCCCCATCGACATTTCTGCCGTCGGCCAGCGATACGACGATCCTCTTGCTTTTACCGCCGGCGACATGGTGATTTGTAAGTATATACCCGTCGGAGCTGACAATAACTCCCGAGCCCATGCCAACCTGAGTGCCGTCATTACCGCTGAAGATCTTTCCTGTTTCAACTCTTTCAACCATAATTCCCACAACACCCTGGGTGGCTGATTTTGCGACGGATTGGGCTACAGGGATCCCTGTAATTGCTCCCAGACCCGGAAGTTCCGCCTGCGGCAGCGTTGTAGCCTGCGGCGCTATCGTCGTTTGCGGTGCCTGCATTTGCTGCTTTGTATTGGATAGTTGATTATTCCGGCTTTTATCGGGGTTGTCAGCCAGCGACCGGTAAAAAATAAATGCCCCGATTGCCACTGCAACCACAAAAACTGCCGTAAATACTTTTATAAATCTGCTTCTTCCCTTTTGTTCGAACATTTTACTCTTCCTTTCTGCTACTAGTATCTCTTAATAGCAAAAAAGAATGCAGGTATTTAAACGGAACGGAAAGATGGGTCTATCTCAAAAAGCTCTGCTGTGCAAGGCGTGCATTTCACAAATACACGAAATACACGGGGACGGTTCTACTGTATGCGTTTTTTTAAGACAGCCCCTTTATTCCTGGATTAGATTTGATTTGATAATTTTTTTGACGCTCTTTTCAAACTTGGGGCGCGGCAGCATTACCTGGTGCTGACAGCCAAGGCATTTCACCCTGAAGTCGGCGCCGGTCCTGGTCACCTCCCACTGCTTGCTGCCGCAGGGGTGCTCTTTTCTGAATTCTACGATATCGCCGACGGCGAACCTGTCTGCCATGTGCATCATACTCCTTCAACTATAAATAAACGCAAAAAGGAAATGCTTATTTTGCGTTATTAACCAATGTAATCGAAGCGAACAATGTTGAAACATTATCCGTTCGATATCGCCTGATGCCATTTTAGCACAAAAACGGTAAAATAGCCATGGCACCAAAGCGAATTGGCCCTTTGTCCACTAATTTGGACGGTTGAGGACGTATGGGTAGCGGGCAGCCCATGAGCCAGGGAATACCGTCACACGGCCGCGCTTACAAAGGCCTCAAACAGCTTCAAAACCCCGGCATCTTCCTGCCACATCAATTCAGGGTGCCACTGCACGCCCACGGCAAAAGGGTGATCTTCATGTTCAATGGCTTCAATAATCCCGTCAACGGTCCAGGACACAGGTTTCAGTCCTGTTCCAGGCAGTTTTACCGCCTGGTGGTGGAAAGAGTTTACCTCAAGTGTCTCTTTTCCGTAACAAGCCCAGAGCTTTGAAGCTTTTGCCACCGAAACGTCATGGATGGGATACCATTCCGGAGCTTCCTGGGAATGCTTCAGCAAATCCCTGTCTTTTATCTGTGAATGGATATCCTGGTACAGACTCCCTCCAAGCGCCACATTCAGTACCTGAATACCTCTGCATATTCCAAGCACAGGCTTTCCTTCAGCAACGGCTCGTTCGGCGATGTACACTTCCATTCTGTCTCTTGCCGGATTAATCCCGCCATTAAAGCGGTAATTCGGCTCTCCATAGTATTTGGCGTCAATGTCCGGCCCTCCGGACAATAAAAAGCCGTCACAGTTCTCCATTGCGGCCTTCAACACAGCTTCATCAACGGACAGCGGTAACAGCACCGCCAGGCCTCCGGCTTTATTCACTCCTTCAACATAACCTCTGGAAATAAACATCCTGTTCTTCTCATCCATATACCCGGGAGTAATGCCAATCAAAGGTCTTCTTGCCAAAACGACTTCCCTCCTGTTCCCCTCGCCCTTCAAACAGGGACAATTCCCTCCTTATATCCCGTGACCCGTTACTCAGCGGGTGTGTCCCTGCACCCTGTATACCCGTGACTCAGCGGGTGTGTCCCCTTACCTTTAAATTTCATACGTCAGAATGATCGCCTTTGCTATTTCCTTCATTGGTATTCCCCGGTCCATGCTTTGTTTCTGAATCCTTTTGAACGCATCTTTCTCAGATAGGCCCAGATGTTTCATAAGCAAGCCCTTTGCCTTTTCCACCTCTTTGCGGGTATCCAGGGTGTACTTAAGTTCATTGACCTCTTTCTCCAGCTCTTTGATCTTTTTTCTGTTCTTCGTCATAAGCTCCAAGGCATTAAGCAGTACAGCCCTGTTTACCGGTTTGGTCAAAGCTACAAAATTGGTATATTTTTTTAGTGAAGCAAGTATTCCATCCTGCTCTGCGGAAGCGATGACAACAATGTCGCAAAGATCATCCTCCAGAGCCACTTTTGCAATTTCATAGCCATTCATCAAGGCCAGGTTTATTTCGAGTATGGCCAGATCAGGTATGCAGGACCTGATTTTCCTGAGACATTCATGTCCGTCGGTAGCCTGATCAATGACGATGAAACCGGCTTCTACAAGAATAGTTCTCATTTTCGTGTTGGACAAATCACTGCTCAGCGCAATCAATATTCTTGCCGAATCCATTTTAACCACTCCATTACATACCATAATAAAAAGCAGCCGAACCAAAGGTCCGGCTGCATCGTTGCTGCCCCTGTTTTTATCATTTGCCTGTCATTTGCCTGTTAATATTTCATCAGATAGGAGTCAATCTCCCACTTGCTTATTCTGGTCTTGTATGCACTGCATTCCTGGTTTTTGGCTTCGATATATTTCTCAAATATGTGATTTCCCAGTACACCTCTGGCAAATTCACTGCCTGACAGCTCCTTGATGGCTTCTTCAAGGCTACCCGGCAAAGAATCTATACCGTCCTTGATCCGTTCTTCCGGGGTCATCTGGAAAATATTCTTATTGGACGGCGCCGGGGGCTGCACCCTGTTTTCTATGCCGTCCAATCCTGCCGCAAGTATTACCGCCAGGGTAAGATAGGGATTGCAGGAAGGATCCGGGCATCTGAGCTCCACCCTTGTGGCGGAACCTCTCGCAGCCGGTATTCGGATAAGGGGGCTTCTGTTTCTCGCCGACCAGGCGATATATACAGGCGCTTCGTATCCGGGGACCAGCCTTTTGTAGGAATTGATCAGCGGATTTGTAATGGCGGCAATCGACCGCATATGCTTCATCAGCCCGCCGATGAACCAGTAAGCTTCCTGGCTTAACTGCAAGGAATCCTTCTCATCGTAGAAGGCATTTTTTCCGTTCCTAAAAAGCGAGGTGTTGGTGTGCATCCCGGACCCATTGATCCCGAAAATCGGTTTGGGCATGAAAGTGGCATGCAGCCCGTGCCTCTGGGCTATTGTCTTGACAACCAGCTTGAAGGTCAGGATCGCGTCGGCTGCCGTAAGAGCGTCATTGTATTTGAAATCAATTTCATGCTGTCCCGGCGCAACCTCGTGATGGGACGCTTCAATTTCAAAGCCCATCTCCTCCAGGGCAAGGCACATATCCCTTCTGGCATTTTCGCCCAGATCCACCGGCCCCAGGTCAAAATACCCGCCATTATCATGCGTGACGGTGGTAGGGTTCCCTTCATTATCCGTAAGGAACAGGAAGAACTCACACTCCGGACCTACGTTGAAAGTTTCAAACCCCATGTCCACCGCTTTTTTTAATACCTTCTTTAGAACATACCTGGGGTCGCCGTCAAAGGCCGTACCGTCAGGATTGTAAACATCGCAGATCAGACGTGCGACTTTACCGGTCTGGGGCCTCCAGGGAAAAATCACAAAAGAATTGACGTCCGGGCGCAGGTACATGTCCGATTCTTCAATCCTGACGAAGCCCTCGATGGATGAGCCGTCAAACATGCACTTATTGTCCAGCGCTTTTTCAAGCTGCTCCGATGTAATCGCTACATTTTTCAGTGTGCCGAAAATATCCGTGAATTGAAGCCGGATGAATTTAACATCCTGTTCTTTCGCAATACGTAATATATCTTCCTTGGTATACCCTGGCATAAAAACACTCCTCTCAGTAAATAGAAAATAAATGGCAAATAAAAAAGCGCCTCAACCAGGCAAACCCTGTTTGAGAACGCCATTGTTCCACAAGTTTCGATCTTAGTACATGTATAATACTATAGATTATACCAACAAAGTGTTTATAATGCAATAGATATAATTTGTTAAAGATAGAATTTATCAAAGATTATTCCTTCTCAAACATGTCCTTTCCGACGCCGCATACGGGACAAGCCCAATCATCGGGCAAGCTTTCAAAGGCCGTTCCCGGCGCTATACCGCTGTCCGGATCTCCGAGGGCAGGGTCATAAACATAACCGCAGGCACTGCAAACATACTTATCCATTGTTAATCAACTCCATTCATTATTTTAATATGCCATTCGCAAATATTCTCTGACACTGACTATTATATTACCCTCTCTTTGGATTTGCAAACAGTATTCTCAAAAAAGGATGCTATAAAAGAATTATGGCATATACCCACAGGCGGACGCGCAACGCGCGCCCCCTGCAGACAATAACTTTAGAGTATCCTCAAACATTTCTATTCCTTTTACCGCTAAAAACAACATATAGCCCAATCGCAATCAAAAGCAGCGGTATGGCTACCTTGCTGGCGCTATAACCCAAAAGCACCCTGAGGGAAAAAGAAGTAAAGAAGATAAACGACAGTCCGCCCAGAATGAAGATGGGTATCAGCAAGCCTTTTTCCCTGTTGCCGAAGTAATATAATTCAAACAAGCCGAAAGCGACGGCAAATATGTTTAGCGGCCAGGTTACGTCCCACATGCCGAACAGCATGTTGATCTGAAAGGTCACGCCAAGCACAAGCAGTATCCCTCCTGGTACCAGCAGGCCCGGATCCTTTCTCCTTCCGTTGAAAAACCCATAGTGGAATAAAAACGAAGGAAAAAGCAGGAACAAAGACGGCCAGAACCGTGAGATGATATAGCCCAGATCAAATATGTCAAAGAACGGCTTCATTATATCCAGATTCTTTAAAAGAAATAAAGCTCCTACAATGACAAATACAATTCCGATAATCCGATTTGTTTTATTGTTCATAATAATCCTCCCAAACCATGCAAATCATTTTTGCAGCTTCTATCCTATTATAACGCGAAAACCGGAAAATGTCTGATAAATTCGGGAGGGACTTTTTTCATTTTGTTGCGAGAGCAGCGCATTCCTCCCTGAGCTTCCACAGGACATACCTTATTCCTGCGGATACAAGGTCGGCCATCCGCATTACCAGGTTGAGGCGCGTATTCTGAAGCACGAGAAAATCCATGAAACCGCCGAAATTGACGATACCGGTGACAAAAATATCCCCAACGGGGGCCAGATCCTTGTTTACACCCGAGCCCGGCCTGATGGACCCCTCTCCGATGGTAATATAGCCTACATGGTCCATTTTGCCCAGGCATGCGTCTATTGCTACAATAAAAGGCTTGGGATGCTTTGCTGCAATTGCCTTCATCACCTCGTCCAGGTTTTTTGCATGGACCGGATTGTCCAGGTCGCCATGGACATATACATTGGCATACCTTATGTTGTTTATCTTGTAGCCGATCAAGGGACCGAGGCTGTCGCCCGTCGATCTGTCCGTTCCTATACATACGAAATTTATGGACTTATAGCCGTTTTTCAAGCCTTTTACGATTAAATCGTATAATTCATCGGTGAAATTCTTAAAAGCCGAAATGCTGTAAACACTTATGTATTGCTGCCTGGCTGCCGTTTTCAGGAACATATGCTTCTCCTGCAACTGTTTTTATACTATATTATTGCCTCGAATATGCATTTTATTACAGTTTTTAGTATATTGCCCGTTACCTTTGGATTTGATACAATTAGCTGGGGGTATACTTATGGAATCAATAAGCAACAACAAGCGCTTTATAGAAGATATTATCGACGGAATGTTTGACTGGGTACGCGTACTGGACAAGGATGACAATGTGATCTTTATGAACAAGGCGATGACGGATGGCCTGAAGGGTGCAAAAATAGGTTCCAAATGCTATCATGTCATCGGAAGGTCCGAGCCCTGCGAAAACTGTATTTCCAGGAAAGCGGTTTTTTACGGCAATCCCCATGAAAAGGAAGAACGTATCGGCAACAGGACATTTTCCGTGATGAGTTCCCCTGTAAAAAATGAGGAAGGCGAGATCATCGCAGTTGTTGAAGTGCTTCGGGACGCTACGCAAATGAAACAGCTGCAGGAGGAAATACTCCGGCAGAACGCAGTACTGCGCGACGACCTCCGTATGGCAAGGCGGCTTCAATGCAGCATGCTTCCGAAAAATTTTCCCGAAGACCGGGTCGCTTTTTCCTATATTTATAACTCCTGTGAAGCTCTTGGGGGCGACTTCCTTGACATTTTCAAAATCGGCGAAAATCATCTCGGGCTTTATGTTGCCGATGTATCGGGCCATGGAGTTTCGGCCTCCATGCTTACCGTATTCTTACGTTCCACACTGAATAAAAAACTGATGTCGCCTGCCGAAGCGCTGAACGAGCTCTTCTGGGACTTTAACAACAGCAATTTCGGGGATGATCTTTATATCACGGTATTTTATGCGATCATAAACCTGAAAGAAAAGACCATGGTCTATTCCAATGCGGGCCATAACGCCTGTCCTGTGATTTTCCGATCGTCCCGCGGCAACCCCTTTGAATTGCTAAGGCATCCGGGTATTCCGATCAGCCGCTGGGTGGAAAGTCCCGGGTATAAGGACGGCTTTGCGCATCTCAATTCCGGCGACAGGCTGTTTCTATACACCGACGGTATCATGGAGATGAGGAATTCGGAAAACGAACAATTTGGGGAAGACAGGCTTCTCAATCTTCTTCTCGCCAACAAACGGGACCCGGTGGGGACGCTAAACGCAATTTTTGCTGCGGCATGCGAATTTGCAGGTGTTGACGATACGGAAAAGATACTGGACGACGTGACCATGGCCCTGCTGGAAGTCAAATAAAAGGGCGGAATCCATCACTCCTCTGAAGCAGCTAAAGCCCACAATGCCGTCAGGTTGTCAAAGGAATGAAAGTACTTCATTTCCGGGTCGCCAAACCCCGCATAATAGGCTGATTTTCTATTGGATACCATAAACTTCAGCATATGGTCCACCAGCTTTACGCTTAATTCCTTTTCACCCGTTTTTTTAGCATAAATAGCGGCCAGGGCATAAACCGCCGTGCTTTCAAGCGTACCGGCAGGCTTTAAGGTAAGGGGATCATACCATGCATATAGTTTTCCCTTTTCCATCTCATTTTTGAGCCATTCTGTAAAGTAGCCGGTTTCCTCATTCACTTCCGCCAGATGCAGAACAGTATAAAGGGTATAGGTCAGGCATATTCCTTTCTTTTTATAGTACTCCTCGTCATAGCGATAGCTTCCGGTATCATAATTGTAGTATTTATAGAAAAACGGAGATTTGCTGCTGATTCTCCCTCCGGCCAGGATTGACAGCGCCTTTTCTTCTACCCCCAGCCATTCCGGGTTGAATTCGCTCATTCTGTCCATGGTATAAAGATCAAGGTAGCATAAGGGAGAGGTGTTCCTGGTTTTTTCGATTTTCCAGTCATACAGCTCATATAAGCCCCGGTCTTTCACCTGGTATTTGAAAACGCTCTCCTGAAGATAGCCTGCCATATTGTAGTATTCCTTGCTGCCCCACAGGTCATAGCCGTCAAGCAACGCTCGGACGATCCTGAGGTCGTCAATGGAAGCATTGCAATTTACGCTGCCGCCTCCGGCGCGCCACCTGATAAGCTTTTTGTCCGTCAGCAGGCGGTCCTGGAGGAATTTAAACTGCCTGTCGTATTGCTGACGGTTGTTGGAAAGCGTGCAGTAATTCATCATGAGGCCCAGGGATTCGGAAAGGGTTTCCCCGTTTTTATTGTAACTTTTGAGATTCGTCAGGATTTCTCCTTCCTTGCCGGTCAGATTGCTGCAAATGAAATCATAGAGGCTGTCTTCAAAAGCGTTGTACATGCCCACCGGAGTGCCGGGCATCACATCACTGAACACCTCTTCTGCGGGAATGCTGAGGAAAGTCAGATAGACAGCAAGGTAACAGCCTATTGCAAGAATAAAAAGCATCCCGAAAACCCTTTTCAAAATCACCACTCCCATATACGTGCCGGAAACAAAAGGCATAAGGCAGACCGAAAAGTTCTGTATTCCGGCAAAGTACCTTACCTGATAAAAAGCGCAAAAAGTAAATACTTATGCAAAATTAGCTTTTGCGTTTTAACAGATGTAATCGAAGCGAATAATGTTGAAACATTATTCGTTTGATATATATGTATGTGCGGGCTTAAACGAATATGTTGGATAGGTTTATGATTATAAAGAAAGAGCCTTTTTAAGGCTCTTTCTCATTTAAGAAGGCATTTTGGAGCTTTAGGTTGATGAATAAGTATGATCCATGAAGCTGGTGTCGCTGTAAGCGCAGCTATAGCAAACAAACCTGCTGCTACGAAAGATAATAATTTCTTCATAAACTTTATTCTCCTTTCTCTTTTTCTGTCCTGATACCAAGCAAAACATTTAATTTTATCCCTACGGAAATAACGCGTTGAAGCGTTCGCTCTATTTCTGCAGGGAGTATAAATGCCACTGAATTAATGTTTGTTTCTCTGTAGTACTAAGGAGCACCGGAAATATTACTTCCGATTCTTTTCTGGGGAATGGAGCGCTAAGTGTAGTTCCCCGGAAAAGATTATCGGAAGTTATATTTCCGCCAGTGCTAAATATAATGCACCTGCTTGTAAAGGTCATTAACGATACTGTCTATTTTATCATAGTTCTTTTCTTCCGCATACACTCCAAGAATATTTACCAGAGTATTTATGCGGTCCCTGGAAAGAAGAAGCCTCATCGTTTCCCTGTAGTAATTGCTGTACAGGGCTATCATCAGCAGGGATACATTTAAAATGGGAAATATTACGACCGTGACGATGATCAGCAGCTGATTTATAAAATTGATATCCAATAATATTTTGTCGAAGCAGATAAGCTTTATCATCACTGCAAGAAATATGACATTGAACAGGAGAAGGGCTATGGAAATGGCCAGAACAACCTTGTTGCGGCTTAAAATCATAAGAAACCTGACCCTTGTATTGGTATTCTTCCGGACTGCCAGTATGGCGATCACCGAAAAAATCATCGCCAATTCCGGCAGCGACCATAGAAAAGGAGTGACACCCGGCTGGGACAATGCCTGGATTCCTGTATTCGTCCCGTATAGAAGCAAAGGTACATAAATTGTCTGAAAAATTGTAACGACGATGAAGCTGAGGATCATGCAAACAAATGCCCTTAAGATTTCTTTTATTACGGAGATTTTATATGCAAAAACAAGGGAGCCCCAGGTTACAATCAGGCCTATAATCATCAGGAATCCACTCCCGGCGAGAACGGGAAAATAGGTGCGCAGCAGAACGGATAACGTGGCAATAGCCGCGGAAACGATGCATATCTTGAGGATATTCGCCGGTTTCAGCCTGGTTTCTTCGCTCTTCCCTAATAAGTACAGGGTAAAATAGATGTAGAAAATCTGTTCAGGAATCGAAGGTGTTATTATGTTAAATATAATGAATCCAATCCGGGAAAAATCCACTCACAACACCACCAATAATCTCTGTATTCAGCCACTGGTACCGCAAAATTACCAAGCCTATTATACAGCATAATTAGAATTATGTAAATAATTTCTATAGAAAGGGATACTGTAAAGTTTCAGGTCACTTTTACAATAAAAAATCTTACAGTATCATGGAAAGGTGTGCATATAAAAAGAAAGGACTATTTCCTCCTGAACCTTTGGATAAGGCGGTCAAAGCCGTCTCCCGTTTTACAGGAAACCTCAAAAACCTCCGCCCTGGTATTTATCGCACGAATGCCGCTGTAAAACTTATCCAGGTCAAAGTCTACAAACGGGAGAAGGTCCATTTTGTTAAGGACGATAATGTCGGCCGCCTCAAACATCGACAGGTATTTGTACGGCTTGTCATGGCCCTCCGGAACACTGGCTATGACCATTTTCAGCTGTTCACCCAGGTCAAATACCGACGGGCAGATCAAATTGCCCACATTTTCTATGAAAAGAATTGTGTTTTCGAAAGCTTTATTGTCTTTTACGGCTTCTCCGATTATATTGGCGTCAAGATGGCAACTGCCGCCGGTATTGATCTGGACTACCGGTACTCCCATCCTGTCAAAAAGCTCGGCGTCAATGCAGGATGCAATGTCTCCTTCGATTACGCCGCAGCCTTTCTCCTCACGCAATGCTTCAATCAGCTTTGCAATAACGCTGGTTTTGCCCGCACCGGGGGAGGCCATCACATTGACAGCCATAATTCCGTTGGTTTGAAAAAAGGCCCTGTTTCCAGCGGCCAGATTCTCGTTGGCATTCATTATATTTTTCATGATCTTGATTTCCATAATCAGTTCACTCCACTTCAAGACTTTCAATATAGAATTCCCTGCCTGCCCCCGTCAGCGTCCCCAGGCTTCCGCATTCCGGGCATTCAAAGCCCTTAGCCGGTTTATTGTAATTCTTTCCGCACCTGCTGCAATGAAAAACCGCAGGCTTTCTCTTAAAGGACAGTTTCGCTCCTTCGGCCATCGTGTCCTTGCTGATGATTTCAAAATACATGCTGACGGATTCGTCAATGATGCTGGACAAATCGCCGATCACCAGGCTTATCTCCACAACCCTTCCGGCATTGGCCGCTTTTGCCTCAGCCACCGCTATGTCAACGATGTTTTTCGTTACAGCGTATTCATGCATTTCCTACAACACCATCAATTCCGGCTGACGGGATCCGTCGTCTCCGCAGGCTTGGGCTGCTGTACCGATTTGGATCTGGCTTTGGTGTAGGCGCAAGGATGATAGCTGACCTCGGTGCTTATGCACTTTTTAGGGCAGACCTCCTCGCATACGCCGCAGATGATGCAGTTGAAATGGTCAATTTCCCAGGATTTTTCACCCCTGTTCACCTCCAGGGCATTGGCGGGGCATTTCTTGCTGCAGATACCGCAGAATATGCATTTATCTATATCGATTCCAATCTGTCCCCGCACGTCCTTGAAAGTCTCCCGTTTTTCCCTGGGATACATTCTGGTAGCGGGTTTGGATACAAGGTTCTTAAAAATATTGCCAAGCATATCAAACATAAAATCTCCTCCTCACCTTTCGGTGCAGCTGATGCACGGATCGATTGTCAGTATCAGAACCGGGACATTGGCCAGCTCGCTTCCCGGCAGCATCTGGAGCAGCGCGGGTATATTTGCAAAGGTAGGCGTCCTGACCCTCATACGTTCAAGATTCTTCGTGCCGTTGGCTCTGAGGTAATACAAAACTTCTCCTCTCGGCTGCTCCACTCTTGAAATCACTTCACCGGAGGGATTGCCTTTGAAAGGAACGCTGGTCTCCCCTGCCGGAAGCTTGTCGATGGCCTGCTCGATCAAGCTGATGGACTGGTATATTTCATTCATTCTTACCGCGGTTCTGGCATAGCAATCTCCATCCTCAAACACTACCGGTTCAAATTCCAGTTCACCGTATGCCGCATAACCCGTGGTCCTCAAGTCCTGCCCGATACCGCTGGCTCTGGCCATTGGGCCTGCGGCGCCAAGCTTATAAGCATTTTCCTTTGACAAAACTCCTACTCCCACCAGCCTGTGCTTCACGGTATAATCATTCAGGAATACATTCTCCAGCTGTTTCATATCCTGCTCTATTTCATCCAGTGTAACTTTGATTTTCATCAGCATTTCCTTGGAAATATCCCGCCGTGTACCGCCAATGGTGTTAACGGAGATGATGACCCTGCTTCCTGCAGTTTCCTCCATGATATCCATTACCTTTTCCCTGTTTCTCCACAGTTGCATGAAAAGGCTTTCAAAGCCGAAGGCGTCTGCAAGAAGTCCCGCCCACAACAGATGGCTGTGCATCCTGTGCAGCTCCGCCCAGATTACTCTCAAGTATCTTGCACGGTCGGGCACCTGGATGTTCATAAGGCTTTCTATCCCCTGGCAATAGGCCAGCGCATGCATACAGCTGCATATACCGCATATTCTTTCCACGACATATACGTTCTGGGTAAATTCCTTCAACTCCGTGAGCTTTTCCAGTCCCCTGTGGACATAGCCTATGGCGGGAATGGCTTCGACGATTTTTTCGTCCTGCATGACCAGCTTCAGGTGAAGGGGCTCGGGAAGTACCGGATGCTGCGGCCCGAAGGGTATCACTGTTTTAGGCATTTTCCTTTCCTCCCTTTTGTACAATGGTGATCTGCTGTCTTGCCATGGGATTCTCGGGAGCGCCGTCGGAAAGCAACAAATGGCCGCCATAATCGATGACGATATTTGTTACCTTCAGCCCGAAAAGCTCCTTCATCTCATTTTCCACCAGGCCTGCACAGAAATATATCTTGGAAACACTGGGGATTTCCTGATCCTTTGGCACCTTGATCCTGTAGTTTACCAATTCCAGATCCTTGTCAAAATGGTAAATGACGTCAAAGCTGTCATCGCCATTGTCAACGCAGGTAGCCGTCACAAATCTGTAATCGTCATACCGCATCTCTTGTGTCTGGCTAAGAAGGTGGTCCACAGGCAGCTCATAAATATTCTCTATCATATATTTCCTCCATCCTGTCCGGCATGAGCATCGCTGCTGCCGTTACCGGTTTCCATTGCATTGGCATGTATGGCGCCGTTTCCATTGCCATTTCCGCCGGGATGGGCTTTCATATTTTCCGCTTTCTCATCGAATTTGCCCACTGCCGCCACGATCCCGTCGATGATTGCCTCCGGCCTTGGGCAGCAGCCCGGTACGTATACATCTACCGGAATTACCTTATCGATGCCCCCAATAACATTGTAGCATTCCTTGAAGATACCACCCGAACAGGCGCAGGCACCTACGGCCACTACAGCTTTGGGATCCGGTATCTGGCTGTAAATGTTTTTCAGAACACGTACGTTCCGGTTGTTTACAGACCCTGTAACTACCAGGATGTCGGCGTGCTTCGGATTTCCCACATTGACGATGCCAAAGCGCTCCACATCATAGAGCGGCGTAAGGCATGCCAGCGTTTCTATGTCACAGCCGTTGCAGCTGTTGCAATCGAAATGCACTATCCACGGCGATCTTTTTCTCGACTTGCTTATAATTCCCATTGATTTACCCTCTTTCAAATATGCTGCCAAATATGCTTCATATATGCTTCATATAGAGCCAGATGATATTGGTCAAGGCGGCTCCAATGCCTACGAGCCATGTGGCCTTGATCATCCATCTCCAGGTCATTCTGGCGCTAATGTTGTCTATCACAAGCTCCAGGAAGTAGCTTCCCAGAGCGATCAGTATGCCCACCCACAGCGGTTGTGCGAAAAACAGCGTGATCAGCCCCATGAGCAATACGAGTTCATACCAGTGAGTCAATTCTATTATAGCCAGCTGAGGCCCTGAAAATTCAGTCGTAAGGCCCTTCACCAGCTCCTGGTGGCCATGGTGCGATGTGGAAAAATCAAAGGGCGATTTCCGGAGCTTTATGGTTAAAACATACAGGAACGCGAAAAATACCAGCGGCAAGCTGTAAAGCAAAGGCTTCGAATAATCAAATATGCTTTGGATCATAAAACTCTTGGTTATTAAATATATCCCAACAACCATCAGAAGTAAAACAGGCTCGTATGCCAGCATTTGAATTATTTCTCTCTGTGCCCCTATCTTGCTGTATGGGGAACGGACACTGGTGGCGCCGATAATGAGAGATATATTGGAGAATGCCAGGATAAAAATCAGCATCAGCAGGTCCTGCTTCAGTACCAGCATCACCAGCGCTGTTACCATAAAAATCAGATTCCCCAGCACATAAACCATTTGCGTCTGATTGACGGTGATCCTTTCTTTGCCGAATAGCTTGAAAAAATCATAAAACGGCTGAAACAGGGGCGGTCCAAACCTGTTCTGCATACGCGCGGAAATGATCCTGTCAAGACCGCTGAGCAATCCACCCAGAATTGGGGCTGCTATAAGCGTTGCCAAAATTGTTACCACAGTTAAGAATACACTCATTTAAATCACCACCCCAAACATGACAAGTATGATCGCTCCTGCAATAATGTTGGTCCATAGGGTCAGGTTCTTTTCACCCAGGACTCCGGAAAAATAATAATTATGGACCACTACGCTTTCCAGCTTATCGCCGGGTCCTATGAATTCAATACCCCTGATGTCGTCATTGGCAAGCTCTCCGCCTACATAAGGCGGTTTAATCCTCTCGGGCTTGGTCATACGGAGAAAATACGGGATTGTAAGAATCACCGCAAACAGGATCAGGAAGAAAGGTATTGTTGCAAAACCGCCCATCAAGGGATTCCCTCCGCCGCCTCCGATCCATATGCCGCCCGCCTGTCCCGACAGCTGGGAAGCATCAGCAAACCCATACGAAGCAAGCTGTGGGGCTATAAGCCCATTAAACAGCGGCGTAATAAATATGCTTGCCGCCAGCACGATGGCAAGTAATCCTGCCAGAGTTCCTTTGACCGCAAAGGAAAGCTTTTCAACATAGTATTTGGGTTTGAAGGACATCGTCAGGATGATTCCGATCCATTTTGCCCAGAAGAATACCGTAAATGCACTTCCCATGATAAGTAAGATCAGAACTATCGGTAAATGGACTGCAGCTTCAATAGCCAGCCATTTGGTCATCAATACACCGAAGGGAGGCAAAAGCATTGATATCATACCCGCTACCGTTATTACCGTAGTAAAAGGCATTTTTTTCATCAAGCCCTGCATATCTTCAATATCCCTGCTGCCGATGCCATGCTCGATGGTTCCCACACACAGGAACAGGAGTCCTTTGGATACCGCATGGAAAATGATAAGCATGATAGCCGCACCCAGGGCGACAGTCGTGCCGATTCCGGCACAGCAAACAATCAAGCCCAGGTTGGCAATCGTGGAATATGCCAGAACACGCTTGGCATTCCGCTGGCTTATTGCCATCACAGACCCTGCCAGGAACGTAAAGCCGCCGACAACGGCAACTACCTTGCCCAGCAGCGTTCCGCTGAAAGCTGGCGCCATCCTGACAACCAGGTATACTCCTGCTTTAACCATTGTACTGGAATGCAGCAGTGCGGAAACCGGCGTGGGGGCGACCATCGCTCCCAGAAGCCAGCTCTGGAAGGGGTATTGGGCAGATTTTGTAAAACCTGCCAGGCAAAGCATGCCCAGGCCTACAGGAAGTAAGCCTGCAAAGGCTGCGTCGGGTTTGAGCCTTACAATTTCGTCCACCGCCACCGTGCCCACCGCATTGTAAATCAGTATGATTCCCACTGCAAAGGCGACTCCGCCCAGCATATTTATCCACAAAGCCCTGACGGCATTTTTAATGGATTCTTCCGTTTTATCATGGGAAATCAACAGGAAGGAGCACAAGGTCGTAACCTCCCAGAAGAAGTACATCCACAGCAGATCATTTGCCATCACAAGGGCGTTCATGGCGCCAAGGAAAAGGAACATCACCATGAAGAACCTGGGCTGCCTTGATTTCTTAAGATGCTGATGCAGCTCGTGCTCTTTCATGTACCCCAGTGCAAAGACCACGATCATAGGCCCTATGATTGATACGAGAAGAATCATGATCAGCGAGAGATAATCGATGACAAATATGTTTTCCGGTTCCTTCACCGTTCCGAAAATCTCGAAAATAGCCATCGGGATCAGCTGTACCGCGGCTAAAAGTGAGATAATCAACTTTTTCAGAGAGAAGCCGATATAAATAATATAAATCAACAGGGCAAAATCTAGGAGCTCAATAATCCATCCGATATCCAGGTGAAGCTCTTCCGCATTGAGCACGATTTTCCCGCCTTCACCCGACATTCTCACAACAAGGTCGATTGCAGTGACGATCAACAGGACGGAAGTAATTGCCACGATGATCACTCTGGCGGTTTTTTTGCCGGTAACCTGGCATAAAACGGCGCTGACAGCGGGTAGCAATATCAAAACCGCCAGTAAAATATATGTTTCCACAAATTCTGCCCCTTTCAAAATTAAAATAAACGGTTATAATAACCGGAGCAGCAAGCTTTTCATCTTTGCTCCACCGGCAGGATATAATGTTCCCAAACATCAAAAAAAGCTGCCATTTGGGCGTCATTGCCCAAAACCGCTTTTAATTCATTGCTACAGCGTCAATTACCTAATTATCCCCGGAGAAACAATGCGTTAAAGCTTTTGCGGTTATTTCTGCAAGGTCTGTAAAAATGAAATTAACGCCGCAGTATGATATACTGACCACAAATATTATAGTTATCACCAGGTAATAAGTCAAATGATAAAACGGTATAAAAACAGCTAATAAATCCGTTTACATTGTATTATCTTTTGTTTTATTGTAATTTTCTATGATTCCGGATTTCCTATTTTGGCGATGAACTTTCATTCCAGCAATAGACTGCTTTACAGGAATTGTAATCTGAACTTTGTATACAATAATCAAAAAACCGGACTGCTTATCGAGGTACCGGCTCGTCCTGTTTTTCCCACAACAACCCTTTCAATTCCCGCCAGATCCTTTTTTACAGCAATATCCCCGAATCCTTCCTGCATGAGCCTTGCTACATCTCCTGCCTGATGTATTCCTACCTCAAATGCCAGGTATCCCTGCACGTTCAAATAGGAAGGAGCCTTTTTTATAATGGCCTTATAGAAGTCAAGTCCGTCCTCACCGCCGTCCAGGGCCAATCCGGGCTCAAAATCCCTGACCTCCCTTTGAAGTCCGGGTATTTCACTGCGCCGCGCATAGGGGGGATTTGACAGGATAACATCAAATCCGTACATTTCAATTCTGCCAAACAGATTGCTCCGGATATATTCAATCCTTCCGGATACATGGTGCTTTAATGCATTCATCCTGGCCACTTCCAGAGCTTTTTCCGAAATATCCGCCGCCATGATAAAGGAGTTCTTCAAATAATATGCAATGCTGACAGCTATACAGCCTGAACCCGTGCCGATTTCCAATATCTTCAAAGGCCGCTTTTTCCTTTTTCCCAGCGCGATCACCGCTTCAACAAGGATTTCGGTATCCGGCCTGGGAATAAGCACGCTTTGATTGACTTGAAAGTCCAGCCCCATAAATTCCTGTTTGCCGGTTATATACTGCACCGGCATTCCTGCACACCGTTTGGATAAAAGAAAAGAATATTTTTCCAGCGTAGGTTCGTCCAATTCTCCCTCCGGATGGGAATAAAGCCAGGTTCTATCGCATTCCAGGACATGACAAAGCATGACCCCGGCATCAACCGTCGGGGCCTCTATTTTTGCAGCATTCAAGATCCCAATGCCCTTCCTCAGGGCTTCGCTTACCTTCATCCGATTTGTCTCCCGGAAGCACGCATTTCTTATCACCAATTATCCGCGTTCCTGTCCTTTACCAATACATTTTTAAAGGCTTCAATGGCCACTTCCATCTGGCTGTCATCCGGCTCCTTTGTGGTAAAAAGCTGAAACAGCATTCCGGGGGCATTGACGATCTTCATTACCGGCCAGTCACTGTGGCGCCCTGCAAACTTCAGTATTTCGTAGGAAATGCCCGCAACCAGCGGTATGAATATTATTCTGAGCAACAAATTTATTATCCAGTGGTGAAGGCCGAGAAAGGAAAACACAACGATACTAACTACCAATACCAGGAACATAAAAGAGGTCCCGCATCGGGGATGCTTTGTGGAGTATTTCCGGACATTGTCCACTGTAAGCTCATCGTCGTTTTCATAGCAGTGGATCGTTTTATGCTCGGCTCCATGATATTGCCATACCCGCTTTATGTCCTTCATCATTGACGCCAGGTAAATATATCCGAAAAACAGCAGTATCCTTATAAAGCCCTCGAGAATATTGTAGAGGAAAACACCGCCGCTTGTTTCCTTGTCAATACCAAAAAAGCCGGCAATAATATTAGGCAGCAGGACAAACACGCCAATACTGAAGGCCAGGGCCACGATTAAAGAGAAATAAACCACCGCATCCTTCAGCTTGTCGCCAAAGAGCCTTTCAATAAAGGCGTCGACTTTTGAAGGCTTGACTTCCTCCCCGTCTTCCAGTTCCACAAATTCAGCCGAATACATCAGCGCCTTGATGCCTATGATCATCTGGCGTATTAACAGAAAAGCTCCCCGCAGGACCGGAATTTTTGTCAAAAGGCTTTTCCCCGGAAGAGGCTTTTTGTCCAGAATAATCTCCCCGTCGGGTTTTCTGACTGCAATGGCTATGTTTTCAGGCCCCATCATCAGAACGCCTTCCAACAATGCCTGACCGCCTATCGTTGTTTTCTTCATCCTTTTCTCCTCATTAAGCCCTATCCCGGATTTCATGGCATCGGGCCACTGCATTCCAGGCAATTCCGCCGTGGCGGAACGCCTCACAAAAACTAAAGGCTGAAACATGTTCAGCCTTTAGTGTAACATTTTTATACGGTTTTTTCAAATACTCTTTCTCAGTATCCGTACTAACGATCGTCAACGATACCGAATTTCTTCTTAAATTTCTCTACGCGTCCGCCCGTATCTACCAGCTTCTGTTTGCCGGTGAAAAAGGGATGGCACTTGGAGCATATTTCAACATGCAGATTCTTTTTCGTGGAACCTGTGGTAAATGTTTCGCCGCATGCACATTTCACGACCGCTTCCGCATATTTGGGATGAATATTTTCCTTCATTGTCTTTCACCTTCCTTCGCTCTTTTGCAAAATAGTTCTATGCCATTTTGCCAGCAAAATTTATTGTAACACAGCATGCTGCCGTAAGCAAGCATTATTTTGCCGGAAGCTACTTGTCCATAAAGGCTACGTTTATGCTGCTGACAAAATCGTCATTGGTCCTGGTCTGCATCATTTTGCTCAGGATCATTTCCGTTACTTCCGAAGTACCCATACTGCTCATGGCTTTTCTTATCGCCCAGATGCTTTCCAGTTCCTTCTGGCTGAGGAGCAGTTCTTCCCTTCTGGTGCCTGACTTGTTTATATCAATTGCAGGGAATATTCTCTTTTCGGAGAGTTTCCTGTCAAGGTGAATTTCCATGTTGCCGGTACCTTTGAATTCTTCGAAGATGACGTCGTCCATCCTGCTGCCTGTTTCAATCAGGGCAGTCGCTATAATGGTGAGGCTTCCTCCGAATTCAATGTTTCTGGCTGATCCGAAAAATCTCTTCGGACTGTGGAGCGCGCCCGGATCCAGACCGCCTGTAAGGGTCCTGCCTGTCGGAGGTATTGTCTGGTTATATGCCCTTGCCAGCCTGGTTATGCTGTCAAGAAGCACTACAACATCCTTTTTTTGCTCAACCAGCCTTTGCGCTCTTTCCAGCACGATTTCCGCGACCTTTACATGATGCTCCGGCACCTTGTCAAAGGTGGAATACACAATATCTCCCTTGATGGAGCGCTGCATGTCGGTTACTTCTTCCGGCCTCTCATCAATCAGGAGGACAATCAGCTCAATCTCCGGGTTGTTTGCCGTAATTGCATTTGCAATTTTTTTAAGCAGTATTGTTTTACCGGCCTTCGGGGGAGAAACAATCATACCCCTCTGTCCTTTGCCAATGGGGGCGAAAATGTCTATCAGCCTTGTCGAAAGCTCTCTTGGAGTGGTTTCCAGGGTGATCCTTTTTTCAGGGTAAATGGGTGTAAGATATTCAAACGGAACTCTTTTTGATGCCACATCCGGCGTATCGCCATTGACCGTCTGAACATAGAGCAGCGCCTGGAACTTCTCACCCTCTTTCGGGATCCGTCCCTTGCCTCTCACCTTATCGCCAGTCTTCAGGCCAAAACGTCTGATCTGTGATGGAGACACATAAACGTCTTTAGGACCGGAGAGGAAATTTTCACTCCGAAGGAAGCCATACCCGTCGGGCAATACTTCCAGCACACCCTCCACCGGATCGTCGCTTTCTATCTTTTCAGTGCCGTTCTGCTGTTGATAGGGTCTGCCGTCCTGAGACGCTCCCCAGCTTTCTTTTCTTTGCTCATAAGGCTTTTGATAAGTTTTTTCTTCAGGCTTGCCGGAATCTTCCGTCTCAATTTTTTGCTGGGAAGGCAAAGTTTCTTCCTTGATCTGTTGATATTCTCTTGGCTGCTGGTATTCCCTCGGCTGTTGGTATTCTCTTGGCTGGTATTCTCTTTGCTGCTGATATTCTCTTGGTTGCTGGTACTCCCTGGATTGATGATATTCTCTTGGCTGCTGATATGTTCTTTGCTGCCTGTATTCCCTTGGTTGATGATATTCTCTAACCGGTCTTGTGATTTCTCTTTCCGGGACCTTTTCTTCAGCCTTTACCTCAACCTTTTCCTGAACCGGAGGCTGCGCAGGTTCCGGCTCCACCGGCTTTATTTCCTGTACGGGACTTGCCTTGCTCGGTCTGCCCCTCCTGGATTTTCTCAATACTACGGCTTCCTCTTCGGGTGCCTTTTTAACTTCCGCTTCTTCCACCGACTTCACCGGCTCTTCAGGCTTTGTCTCCTCCGCTTCCGGCAAAACGGCATCCGCCGGCTTGCTTTCCTGCACGGCATTAACGGTGTCAGTTTCCGCAGCACGGCTTTTGCGGCCTCTTTTTTTGGGAGGCATAGCGTCATTTATTTGCTGTTCCGGCTCTGCCTGCGGTGTCTCTACCGGCTCCTCAATTTTCTCACCGGCAGCCTCCGTTTTTTCCGATTTTCTACCGCGCCTGGACCTGGGAACAGGCGCTTCAGCATTGGCATCCTCAGCCTTTGGCGCTGTTTCCTGTGCATCCTCATAATTCTCGCCGGAGTTCCCGGATTTCAATATTACCTCAATCAGTTCTTCTTTCCGGCTCCTTGATGTATTTTTAATACCCATCATCTTGGCTATATACCGCAAATCCTCCAAAGACTTACTTCCAAGATTAATTTCTTCCATAATCCACCGCCTTACTAGCATATAGTATTTATTACCATTTTAATGGAAATTCATTCAGTTAACAGTACTTTCCACAGTTCCGAAGTCTGATTCGAAAAATTTTGCTTTACCCGGATACAAAGTAAAACAGAATACAACCAAATACGAAGAACCTATGAAACCTCTACTTTAAATTAAGGGAATCAAAACAAAAGAATGCTTCGTGAATACTACCCAAAGCATTATAACACTTTCAATCATCTTTGTCAATTGTTACTTCGCTGGAATTTTTCAAAATGGCGCTTTTGCGCCGTTTAGACATTCCGCCTGCCGGTGGAACCGGCAGGGAAATGTCCCTGCCTGCGTCCGGCATCAGGTAAAATATTTCTCTGCCTTCTTTTTTTCATAGTCAAAATCATCCGAGGTAATAAGAATGCCATACATTTGCATTAAGTCCTTCAAATCTTCATTTGAAGCAGCCCGCACCATTTTACTCGAACTACACCTGGAGCATTTGAGAAGGATTCTGTCCGACAGCAGGACAAGCTCTATATCTCCGCTTCCGCACTGGCAAAAAAGACTTCCCTGAGCTGCAATGTCATGTATTTTATTCAGTGAATCCAGCATAACCTGTGTGTTTTTAAAATAACTGTCGTACCCGAACATGTCCATCAGCTCGTCCAGTTCCGCTTCCAGACTGTCTACCTTTTTGCGGACCAGCAGGTCATTTCCCAGAAAACATTGCTGCATCCCCGTCTCAGGACAGTTGAATACGTTTAATTGATTAAAAATCATCTCTTTTTTGCCGATAAAAAATATATGTTCATTACCACAGCCAATGCATGGAGTCTTTATGAGAAATCCGTTTTCACCTTCCTGTTTTATAGTCATACAGGATTTTTTACACCTGCAGGAATAATTATTCTCCTTCTTATGCAATAAAGAAAACACCGATATAGTATAAAATTCAAAGCTGCCGCATGAAGAACATTTATACGCGATGGTTTTGGTTGTATCGATTAACATTTTACCCACCTCATATAATAATATTCGCCACGATCGGAAAAAATCCTTCTTAATCCTTGATTTACCACAATACTGGAGCGATTTTATCAATGATGTACAGGAGGTTACCGGCATTGTCAACGATGCAATAAAAAAAGTGGGGGCGGATTGACCGCTCCCTCTTTCATTCCAATTCTATGCCGCACGGTGTCACACCTGCCTCTGAAAAAGCAGGGACGCGATCGCGCGATCTTTTGCCGCCCGGACAAAGAACCGTCCCCTGTCCGAAATGGCCAGGGGAACAAGTCCGTGGGGGGCGGGTCACACCTGAAGGTAATTGTATATCATTACGGCCGCCGCTTCCCTGGTCAACTTTTCCTTGGGAGAAAAATAGCCGTTATCTCCCGTGACAATATTTAATCCGGCCGCAATGGCAACATACCCCGAAAGGCTTGAATTTATTTCACTCTGGTCTTTAAAACTTTTTACAAATATGTCCTTGATATCTGCCACCCGGTCAAATTTCAAAGCCCTGATGAGGAATTTTACCGCATCCTCTCTTGTTACCGCAGCGGAAGGAGCAGCATCTCCGGCCTTTACGATTCCTTCCTTTTCAAGGAAAGCATACAGCTCGTCAATGTCCTTCTGGGAGCTGTTGGCCGTAATAATTGTCCCATAGTAATTCAAGGTCCTGGAAAGAAGGATGAAGAAATCCTTTTGGGTAATTTCCGCTTTAGGCTTGAATTCCGTACCGTCAAGATATACTCCGTTCTCAGCCAGCACCATGATCTGCTTTTCTGCAAAGGACCCCTTTATGTCGGTATAGGAAACAGGTTTTACTTCCTTGTACGGATTCCCATTATTATCAAGGACCGTACCATTGCCGGCATCGATGAAAAGCGGCTTGTCGGGTTTTAATGAATAAACAAGTTTAATTTCAGGTATTTCAACGGAGGAAGGGATAGCGATCTTCCTGGCACTGTCGCGGGTATTGTCGGCTTTATACTGCAATTCAAGGCCAATATCCGCAAACAGCTTTTCATATGCCGCATCCGGGGCAATTACATTGGCAACGCCGGGGAAATCCGTGTTAAACCAGCTAATGGCAAAGGAGGTCATCTTCCCGTTGACAGCATCATACTCTGCCGTTATCCCGTTCTCCGGGAAAGCAACGCCGTTCACCAGCCTGTCATATTTGAAGCTGAAGCTGCGGGGCGCCTCGGTCCCCTGACTGCTTATTGCATTTTCTTCATAATCGGTATCATAAGCAACCTGGGCGTAAAGCTCAGGATAGTTTGCCTTGACAAAGGAGTCAACAACTGCTTTGGCTTCTTCTAGGCCGTATTTTGCAGCGGCGTCCTCCCGGTAGGGTGTGCTTCGATAGAAGCTTAAAATCATACCGGTTTTGGCATCGATACTGACGTTTGCATATTCTGATCCGGCAGCCTCGGTCTCTGCTTTATTAAATCTCAGATTCCATACATAATCCGTCTTCACAGGCCAGCTGGGGTTCAGACTGTAGTTGCTCAATTTAAACGCGTCGGTCAATTCAAGGAACTTTGCGGCTCTGGAAATCTTCTCTGCTTCCTCTGCCGTCTTCAGCCCTGAAGCCTCCTGTACCGCTTTTATTTCCTCCGGACTCAGTGTTACCTTGCCGCCGGCGCCCCTTACGGCATCCATAAGCATTTGCTTTTCATTGGAGGCACTGCCGTTATAAGGCCCATAATAGCCGTAGCCGACTTTTATTTTTTCACCGGTAAACGCCTCTATGGCGTAAATGTCATTTTCATACCTGGGCGTATAAACCGGATAGATCCTTAGCTTATCGTCGGCATTTGTATAGGAGTACTTATAGATCAACTCCAGGCCGAGATTTCTTTTGTAGGCGTCCCTGGCCTGATCCATGGTTATATGCTTGCCGGGCTCCGGAAATACCAGGCCGTCCGTCCATGTGGCATAAAAGGTCTGTACCTCTCCGGTCTCCCGGTTGACGTATACGCTTACCCTGTTATTATAAAATGGGATGTTGTTGGCGATCCGATAATAATTAAAATAGTATGTAGAATCCATAAGATTGTTCTGGTTATTTTCTTCGTACTTTATTTCATCAACAATCTCCGGGGTTACCTTCTTTATGAAGGCATCGGCCTTCAATCTGGCTTCCTGCCTGCTGATTTTGGGAAGCTTTCCCGACTGTGCCTTGCCGGAAGGCTTGTAGCTTTCATAGCTTAAAACCATGCCTTTGTCGTCGATTCTCACCATGATGTAGCTATCGTCGCTGCCGGCGCTTCTCCAGTTTAGGGAAAAAACATTTTTGCCGCCCTCGCTGTTTATACCGGATTCAAACCTGTAATCTTCCGGTATTTCAAAAAGGCTTTTTGCAATTTTGATGGCATTCTCAAGGCCTGCATCCACGCCCGCGCCAAAGGCCTGCAGCGGCAAAGCCATCGTAAATACGAACACCAGCGCCACCATAAGGGATAATTTCTTTTTCATAAACTACACCTCGCACTTTTATTATATAACTGATTTATTAGACCTCCCGAAAGGAAATAAAGTTCCAAAAAATACTTGCGTGATACAGGGGGACGGTTCTAGTGTATTCGCGCGAATACACTAGAACCGTCCCCCTGTATCACTGCGTACATCACTGCTGGTTCCTGATTATCAGAAGGCCGCCTGCAAGAGGACGCTCCTCTCCTTTAAAAGAGGGCTTGTTGGCGATTACGCCGTTAAGAATCATCTCGGAGGAAGCTCCGCCGTCCAACATTGCAGCATTCACCACGCCATAGTCCGCAAGAAATCCGCCCAACTCCCTTCCCGTCATACCGCTGCTGTAGCCCGGCTGTCTGCCGTCAACTACGATAAACACCACGTTGCCGTTTCTTTTGATTCCTACGGCCGTCCGCGGATCCTGGTTTGTCAGGACACCTACCCATTCGTCCTTATCCCCGATTACGACGCTGCCATCCTTTAAAATCCAGCTGCCGCATTCATAAGCCTGCGTGTCCGGAGCCATCTGCGGTTCATGTACCAGCTTAACGGCATCTCCGGCTTTAAAGGGCAGATCATCGGTTTTCGAGTACACGGATCCAAACAGGCTGACCAGCATCCCATCCTGTGGGATTTCAACCGCATCTGTGAAAATGTCGATGCCTGTAATGACGCCCTTTTTAATTGTAATGGTGATATTTTCTGCTTCCGCCCTGTTCATTGTACCGTATATGGGCGTATAGGCAACCGCTTCTCCCTCCCGGGCGGGCCTGTTCAGTTGATGAATTTCCAGCTTGCCCGATTGCCCCTCCAGCCATAATTTGCTTTCTATTTCTTTTAATGCAGCTTTTCCGCCGGATACGACAAAAACCGGAAACTTGCCTTTCGAAACAGTGACAAGGCTGCCGTCAATGACAACCATGCCCGAAGGCAGGCCGAACTGAGTGAAGAAACCGCCGTTTACAGCTGCATATGCATGTTTTCTGGCAGCCATGTCGCTTAGATTCTCAAATCCGTAAATCAAGTCCTGCGATAGTACGGGTGAAATCATAATGTCAGGATGGGAAACATCCGCTTCAAGGATATGGATCTCCTGCCTGTTGCCGTTAATGGTTTCGGAAAGATGGATGTATTCCACCGGCGGCGGTTCTGCCGGCGCCGGCTTGTCCGAATCCGAACTTGTACTTTCCACTGCATCCGGTTTGTTTTCAGAAAATAAAAAATGCCCCGCATATAAAAATAGCAAGGACATAATGATTACAGCAAGTATAACATAAATAGCCGCTGTTCCTCCCTTATTTATCAACCGGTTCGACTCCCTCTGAGGCTTTTTCTTCTTCAACCGGCTTAACACCTTCCGCTTGCTTTTCCCTGACCTGCTGGGCGCTTAAAGCCGACTGCCTGCTCAGCTGCTTGTACAGGGAGTCCGCCAGGCCGAAGGAGCTTATCCGGGAAGCATTTTCCATCATGCTTTCATCCAGCATGGATTCGTATATTTCCCTGCCGGGATCGGCCTCTATCAGGTCAGACCGGATGACAGTGGCCTTCATCTGTTTGTAGAGTATATCCAGCATTATTCCTTCAAATTGTTTACAAGCGTCTTTCAATTCCGCGTCGTCATTTTTTTCCATGGCTGCTTTCAGCTTCTCTTCGAAGCTCTTGTCCTGAGCTTCCTGAAGAGGCGCCGATGCGGAGTCCGGCGTCAGGTTCTTCAATACCCTGCCAATGTTATTGATTTCCATCATTACCTGCCCCTTTCAGCCTTTAAAGCCTTCTATGCCCTTATTATCGCTTCAGGTTATTCGCCATGCCCATCATCTCATCCGCCGATTGTATCGCCTTGGAATTCATTTCATAGGCTCGCTGCGCAACAATCAGCTTTACCATTTCCTCCACCGTCTGCACGTTGGAGGCCTCAAGAAAGCCCTGAAAAATGGTGCTTCTGTCCCCCGTATCCGCATCATTCACGGCAAAACCGGAGGCCGAGTTTTCGGAATACAGGTTTCTGCCAATGCTTTCAAGGGCATATTTATTAGGAAATTTGACGATGCCGATGGTCTGTCCCAGCGGGATCACCACTCCCTCTTCGTCGGTATAGCTCAACTCGCCGAAGGAAGATATGATCAGCTTGGAAACATCGTCTACGTATATTTCGCTGCCTGTGTCATCAAGAAGCGGAAAGCCGTCGGAGGTGGTGATCATGTTGCCTGCATCGGTAATACTGATCTTGAAGGATCCATCCCTGGTATACTGGATATTCCCCGTAGGTCCCAGGACCATAAAAAACCCCTCGCCGTCAATTGCCAGATCCAATGGATTTTCCGTCTGCTCAAAGTTCCCCGTATCAAAATCCTTTACCGTGGCCACCGGCATAACGCCGTAGCCTACCTGCAGGTTTACCGGCTTGCCCTGGTCCTCCAGCATGTACGCCCGCTCCATGGTCTGATAAAGCAAATCCTTGAATTCTACCCGCTCTTTCTTATAGCTGGTGGTGTTTACATTGGATAGATTGTTGGAAATCACATCAACATTGAACTGCTGCGCAACCATTCCCGATGCCGCCGTCCACAATGCTCTCATCATAAGCCGATTCCTCCAAATAAAAGGGGACATTCCCCGACTCCCTGGTCGATAAGGTAGTCTGCCCTTACTATACTTTAACGGTTGGTGCTTTCTTTATTTGATCCAAGGAGAGGGGGCCCCTTTCCTTATCTTGTTGCTCCTAGTTCGTTTACTGCTTTTTCAAGTGTTCCGTCCTGTGCCTGCAAAGCTTTTTGATTGGCTTCATAAGCACGTGTTACCGTAATCATGTCCACCATTTCTTTGATTATATTGACATTTGAAAGCTCCAGGTACCCCTGTTGAACCGTTCCGTTGAATGCAGCCTCTTCAGTTTGATCCGTTTTTTCCACAAGGCCGCTGCCGAATTTGCGAAGGGTCCCTGTATTGGTGAACTCTTTGATGAGAAGCCTGTCCACGGCTTCACCGTCCTGAAGGATGGTGCCGTCCGGCATGATGGAAAATGAATCGCCGTTTAATTGTATGGGGCCGTTGACGCCCTGCACCGTGTAACCTTCCTTTGTAATCAGCAGATTGTCCGACCCTATGGCAAAAGCGCCGTCCCGCGTGTAGTATTCCTTCTCATTTCCCTCGCCATCCATTCCTGACACAGTGAAAAACGCAGAAGCGGAATCCCTTATTGCCATGTCCAGCCGGTTATCCGTTTTCTGAAGCTGTCCCTGATCGTAATAGGTATATACTTCGCCTACATCAAAGCCAAGCTGCATATTTCCCACATAACCGTTGGAACTGAGCTTGCCTTTTGTATCATTGATCCGATGCGTCAGCATATCCGGAAAAGCCTGAAACACCACAGTGTCTTTTTTATAGGCATTCGTGTTGACATTGGCCATGTTGTTGGTTACTACATCCATTTTTCTTTCAATTGCCAGCATGCTCCACCCGGAAGTGTAAATACCCCGAACCATAGAATCTCCTTTTAAAACTTGTGATATACAAAACAGTATATCGGTAGATTCGAAGTTTTTCTTAACCTATTTCTTATATCTGCTTTCCGCTATGGCGCTTTGCTCGATTGCTTCGATATTGTTGAGAGCTTCTCCGGTTCCGAGGGCTACACAGGAGATAGCTTCATCCGCAATAATCACGTTGATCCCCGTTTTCTCCTGGAGCAGTTTGTCCAGGCCGTAAATCAGACTGCCTCCTCCGGTAAGTACGATTCCTCTGTCGCTTATATCGGCGGCCAGCTCCGGCGGGGTCCTTTCCAGTACCGCGTGCACCGCTTCGATTACGCTGGAAATGGGTTCCTCCAGAGCTTCCATGATCTCCGTGGAGCTAACCGTAATGGTCTTGGGAAGTCCGGAAATCAGGTTTCTGCCCCTTACATCCATGGACACCTCCTGAACCCTGGGATATACGGTTCCTATATTGATTTTCAGTTCTTCCGCCGTTCTCTCACCGATCATTATATTGTGTTTTTTACGCATAAACCTGACAATAGCTTCATCAAATTTATCTCCGGCGACCTTCAGAGAGGAGGAAACCACCGTACCTCCCAGGGATATGACTGCGATGTCCGTAGTGCCTCCGCCGATGTCTACCACCATGCTCCCGCAGGCTTTTGAAATATCTATTCCTGCTCCGATGGCGGCGGCGATGGGTTCTTCGATAAGGTACGTCTTCCGTGCTCCTGCCTGCATGGCAGCATCGATAACCGCGCGCCTTTCCACCTCGGTAACTCCGCTGGGCACGCAAACCATGATCCTGGGCTTGAAAAGCCTGAAAACCTTGTTGCCGAAAACCTTATTGATAAAATACTTAAGCATTCTTTCCGTTATGTCGTAATCGGATATGACGCCTTCCCTGAGCGGCCTTATGGCGATAATGTTGCCGGGTGTCCGGCCCAGCATGCGCCTTGCCTCTTCACCTACCGCAAGCAGCTTGTTGGTGTTTTTGTCAATTGCCACAACCGACGGTTCGCGTAGTACGATTCCTTTTCCCTTTATGTAGACCAGTACGGAGGCCGTACCGAGGTCTATGCCGATATCCTGTCCCAAGCCCAAAAAAAACACCCCTTTGCCAGTACACTCCCAACCTTGCAATGTACTAAGTTTTCATAAAATAATATTATCATATAATTACAATATTGCAACATATTTGTCGGCCCATAAAAAAAGTCCCGGGGGTATCGGGCCTCATAGGACTTTTGGCGATTGCCGCGCAATGCCGCCTGCTAAGGTTCGGTCGAAAAATTACTTCCGCTTCTTTTATGGGGAATGGAGCAGGCTGGTCGCATACTGCGTATGCTGCTCGCCCATGCAGCCTGGTTAGTGGAGTTCCCCGTAAAAGATTAACGGTAGTTATTTTTTAACGATACCAAAAGAACGGCACCTTCAATGTCCGCCAACCATTGCAAGTACCGTCCTCACGATTTCCGGCAAGTATATTTATTTATAGCAACACCTTTAGCCTGCTTTCGAATTGCCGCCCTGGTATTTGGCTTTGGTTGCTTCACCGCCTCTGATATGCCTTTCGGCTTTGTTTTCATCAAGTACCTTTTTCACATTGTCTGCCAGTTCAGGTTTTACCCGGATCAATCTTTCGGTCACGTCCTTATGTACGGTTGTTGTATTCCGGAACGGTAATTTCCGAATCATCTTCAACCATTTCACCAAAGGGAATATCCATTGACATGCCTGAGTCATAATCAATTTTCAAAGCGGCTGTGATCTTGCCATCCGCATGAACCAAAAATTTTTCAAAGATTGTTTTTAAGAAGGCATTGCTTAACAGGTTATCCGCATTGGCCTCTATCCTGTTTATAAAGTTAACTACAGACTTCTCGATGTGGATTCCGCTATTTTTATCCTTTGCATAAAAGTCAAGAGTCGTATTTACTTCATTAAATTTGCTGTTAATGGGTCTCATATACTCTTCAAAGTCGTCCTCGCTGATTATACCTTTGGTATATCCTTTGATAAGACGACTTTTTTCCATTTCAAGCGCCCTTAACTCGGACAAAAGCTCCTTACGATTATAATTATGCTCATACCGCCTTTTTAGTTCTCTGTTCACATAATCCCTGACCTTCTTTGCTATATCCTCTTTGTTCCTGCCGGTATTCTGGAAAAAACCAAGGATAGCATTGTGCATCTGTCCTTCATCTACTCTGATATCGTTGCTGCAGCTGGCTGCCCCTTTGGCATTCCTATAGGCGCAGGTCCACCATGTATAAACTTTGCTGTTCCCGCTGTATTGCCTGCTGCATCGTCTGAAAGAATACCCGTCGTTGGCGCAAACAAGGAGATTGCTCAATGGATACTTGCTGCTTGGCCTCTTTTTATCCAGATGAAAGCTATCCTTTCTGGAAGCCAGCAACTTTTGAGCCCTGTCAAACAGTTCATCGTCAATAATCCTGAACTCCGGTTTTTTGACAATGACCCAGTTTTCACGGCTGAGTTCTTTCCGTTTCCCGGATTGAAAGTCGGTAATCTCGCTTCTTTTATTGATAACCTTTCCGATATACAGCTCATTTCGCAGCATGCAGGATATTACGTGCTGTGTCCATCCCTTCAACACATTCTTTTTTGTCTTTACGTTATTGCTATTCAGTTGTTCGGCGATTTTTGCCGTGCCAATTCCCTCATGAACATACATTTCGAATATTTTTCTTACCCAGCCGGCTTCGTACTCATTGGATATAAGGGTATACTTGTCTATCCGGTCATAACCGAATACAAAGTTTGGCACCCGGCCGTTCTCCGCAGTGATATTTTTAGAGAGCTTGAGTTTTTTTGATAATGCTGCAGATTCCTCCTGGGCAATAGCTCCCATCATGGTAAGTACCAGCTCGGAATCTCCCATGCTGGTCATATTGTAATTGACAAACTGCACCTCAATACCAATTCCCTTGAGCATGCGTACGATGGTCAGCAAATCCACCGTATTGCGTGCAAAACGGCTGAAATCCTTTACCAGTATGACATCGAAGCATCCGCTCCTCGCGTACCTTATCATTTCGTCAAATGCTTTTCGGTTCTTCAGTGATTTCCCGCTGATGCCTTCATCGGCATAAATCTCATAGAGCTCATATCCATTTTTGTCCTTGCAGTATTCGGTGAAGAACTGCTTTTGCATTTCCATTGACTGCAGCTGTTCTTCTTTCTTGGTGGATACCCTACAATAGCAGGCTGCTTTTTTAGCCATTGTAAAACCTCCAGTCCATTTTCGTGGGCGGATGATATCGGACATTTTTGAGAAGGTCAACACACCTTCCCAATCTCCCCTTCTCCCTTATCCTTCAATCCCAGCCTGCTTCCAGGTTCTGTGATATCCGTTAAAACGCACTTTCCTATTTGCTCTACATACTTATCCGTAATGCTTTTTCTTATCTGACTGCTTATTTTATCATTATGCAGGTGGAAAACAGGTTTGAGCCTCAACATGCTATCGCCCCCCGTTTAGGAGTACTGCAAATATTACTTCCCGTTTTTCGGAAAATGTAGGTTGCATAGGCGAGCAGCAGGCAAAAGCCTGCGACCAGCCCCGGCCGCAATGGACTGCATTTTCCGAAACCTATAAGGGAAGTTATATTTGCACCAGTACTTAACAATATGAAATTGGACAGCATGGTATTCTCACATGTTGCTGCTGATACTTGTCCTTTTTTTGCTGCTGCGATTGACATTCTTCTAATTTTTTGAAGATTTTTCGATCCGGTTAAAAGAATCTATACTACAGGACGGCAATCTCCGTTATTCCAGTGGCTCAAAATGGGTAAAAAAAAGAGGCTGTTTGACAGCCTCTTAATGTACCTTTTATAACGACCTAATTCAAAGGATATTTGTCGTTTGTAGACAAATTTCCTTACCGCAGCGGAGTTTCAACGAGGCGATAAATATGCTCACCGCCTGAAACCCAATTCGGCACCCGCCACCTACAAGGTGGGGGACATTTTTGAGCCTCGTTATAACTTTTTTTGCTTACTCGACCGTATAATTTATAACCAGCTCCTGGCTATCAAGCATGCCGGATTTTACAGCTATCGCTTTAAGCGTAGTGTTAGCACTTATTGTAATAGGAGCGGTGTACTCTGTCCACAGACTATCTCCATCAAGTTTATAGTATATCGTTGCGGTGGGTTCTATACAACTGAGCGTTATAACCGTGTCCTTTTCCACCTGAGGACCGGGGTTATCGACGGTGGGTGCGGCAACGGGCTCGCTGAATTTGTAAACGAAATTCCCTGGGTAGCTGTTATGCAATCCTGGGTACACTGCAATTGCCCTGATAAATATTACTTTTCCACCACTTGCCACCGGCGGATAATCTCCATTCCATATTACCGGCATGTCCTCCGTTACCGTGATCGGTCCGGTGTACTTTATGCCATGGATTTCAGGTGTTCCATCTACTACTTCATACATCGGGAGTGAACCGTCCAGCGTATAGTAAATCTCTGCTCCTTCTGTTCCGGTGCTGAGGGCCACAGTATAACCAACCCCTACAGGATCCCTTACATCCAAAGATGCCGCAGGCTTTTCAACCTGGGGGATTATTGTATACTCAAACGTACTGACCTCACTGTCAACCATGCCCGGGCGTGTAGCTACAGCCATTATTGTAGTAGGCTCATTAATCTCTATCAAATCTGTATATTTTATACCGGTAGCAGCAGTCGGAATGGTACCATTTGTGGTATAATAGATCACTACTCCAGTAAGCCCCAATCTATCAGGACTAACAATGCTTATGTCGCTGCCTGCCAGTATAGGTCCTACAGCCCCCTGCGTCGTCGGCTTATTAAGCTTTACCGTATACTCAAACCTGGCCTCTGAACTGGGTTCCATATTGGCCTTGGTAGCAACTGCTCTGATGATCATATTATCATTGATCGTTATAGGCCCTCCATAGAGGTGTCCTTCAGGCGAAGTAGGCAAAGTGTGTTCATCCTTGGTGTAATGTATTTCAACACCTTGATCTTCAGAAGCAAGCCTAACCTTGGTCCCGAACAGTACGATCCCGGGAGCTACTTCCTCAGGCTCCGTAGAAGCTGTAGGCATTTTTGCCTTAGGTATGATCGTATATGCAAAAGTGCTAACCTCGCTGTTAAGCATTCCGGCCTTTACGGCAATTGCTTTTATCGTCACAGAGTCGCTTATGACTATCCCTGCCGTGAACTCAGTGCTTTCCGTCGTAGGTGTCTCTCCGTTGGTCGTATAGTATATCTTTGCATCTGTGGTGCTGGTGCTTAGTGTGACTTGTGTATCTTTTATTATCGCTCCGGGTGTCCGGTTTGTGACAGGCGCAGCCACCTGCGGCTTAACTGTATAGGCGAAGGTACTGATGCTGCTGTCCTCCATCCCCGACTTGACAGCGATCGCCTTTATTGTTGTATTATTATTCACCATGAACGGCCCCTGATATTTCGTACTCTGTGTTGATGGGCTTGTTCCGTCAGTTGTGAAGTATATGGCAGCTCCGGGTGTAGTCGTGCTGAGTTCAACTGATGATCCTGTCGGAATAGCACCTTCAGGCCTGGAAGCTGTCGGCGCTGCTACCTTCTCCATTATAGTATATTCGAAAGTGCTGATGCTGCTGTTGAGGAGGAGGTAATTTATTGCGACGGCTTTTACCGTTACGTTGGCTGTCAAGCTTATCGGGGTTGTATATTTGGAGCCAAAAGTGATAGGATCTCTTCCGTCCAGCGAATAGTATATGAACGAATCGCTTATTCTTGCACTGAGTTCAAGCAACGTACCCTTCTTTACAAGGCCTGATGCAACATTTGCCGTCGGAGCTTCATTGTAAACTATATCAGCCACACTGACAGTTACCGGATCTTGTTTCCCATCGGTTCTTTTGATGTTTACTAAAATATCACTGGAATTATATGCATTGATGGCATGCGCTTTTTTTATCGCTGCGTCGTTTAACAGCGCGTCTTTTATCAGCGTCACGATCTGTGCTCTTGTTTTACCTTTGTTAACAAGTACCACCACAGTCTTGTCAATGGTTCCGTCATTAAACGATACTCCGATATGGCCGGTATTGACACAATCCTTGTCAACATAAATTCTGGCACCATAACCATCCGAGAGAGGCGTATTATGAATGGTATATTGTATTTCAGTCGGTGCCGGAGTATAATCGAAGGTTGCTATTGCACTGTCTCCCATATTCTCTTTTACAGCTATTGCCCTGATTGTTGTCGGACCTTTAATCTGGAATTCTTCGAGGTATGGACTGCTGCTTCTTGTCGGTACTGTTCCATCCAGCGTGTAGAAGATTTCTGCTCCCGGGGTTGCAGTAGCAAGCCTTACAATCTCCATAAAACCTATCGGGCCTGCAGCCGGTGACGCTGTGGGTGTTGCAACCTGCAGCTTGCTTACCGTATATGCAAATACTCCTTCGTCGCTGTTAAGCATTCCGGCCTTAACAGCAATCGCCCTTATCGTGGTATCCTTCGTCAACGTCAATACGCCGCTATACACTGAACTATCTGTGGTCGGCTCGCTGCCGTCAGTTGTGTAGTAGATGGCCGCCCCGGCTGTTGCACAGCTCAATTCCACTTGCGTTCCATAAGTGACTGTACCGGGTATGACTGATGCAGCAGGCACTTGGACACCTGGCTGGTAGCTGAAGCTTACGACCTCGCTGTTTGCCATTCCTGCTTTTACCGCAATTGCCTTAATTGTTGTGGCAGCCTTTATAACTATTTCTTTCGTGTATACCGTGCTGGAGGTAGTCGGCAAAGTGCCATCCAAGGTGTAATAGATCGTCGCCCCGCTTGTTGCCGAGCTTAACGCCACTCCCGTTCCGTCCATTACCTTTCCAGGGAGTGCCGATGCCTGCGGTGCGGCAACCTTGGCTATTGAATAGGTAAAACTTGCGACCTTGCTGTTTTTCATACCGGCTTTGACAGCGATCGCTTTGATCGTCATTGTTTCTTTATCAATTTTAATCGGTTCCGTATAGCGTGTCCCGGTGAGGGCTACAACACCGCCGTCGAGAATCCGGTAGGAAGGCTCTGCTCCGTTGGTCGTATAATAAATGTCTGCCCCAGCCGTTGCCGTGCTGAGAGCTATTTCGCTTCCAATAAGCAAATCTCCAGGTGTTTTGACCTCTGCCACAGGCTCTGCTGCCTCCAGGGCATTGTCAACAATCTCTGCTTCGCATCCGGAAGAACATTCTCCGGCAACAGTATTATAGGAATATACTGCAATATAAGCTGCTCCTGCAGCCGATGTATTCTCTGGCAAATTGCAGGATGTGCTGCTTGGGCCTGTTACCGTTGCAACAGGAGCCGTTCCAATCCTGGTATGTCCGCTGTCCAGCAAATAGATGCGATATCCGTCAATTCCGGCGGTATCCGCAGGCTTCGTCCAGGTAATGCTTCCTCCGATCTCTCCCGCATCCTCATCCGTATCGGTAAATGCAAGATCTGTAACTATTCCTGCCGGTTGAACAGCTATGGTATAGTTAAAAGTGCTTATACTGCTGTTCACATCTTCCTTGACAGCCACGGCTTTTAGGGTGATTGTTTGTCCGTTTGTTCCGGTGATTATTATGGGAGTCGTATATTTGATACCAGCCGTCAGAGGATCTTTTCCATCCAAGGTATAGTATATATCCGCTCCTGCTGTCGCAGTACCCAGGGTTATTTCAGTCCCGTTCTTCACAGTTCCGGGCACCGGTGATACCGTAGGCGCTGCGACCTGCTGCTTGACTACCGTATACTCGAAAACGCTCACCTCACTGCTGGACATTCCAGCTTTAACAGCGATTGCCTGTATTTTGGCATCGGAGGTTATCGTCAATTCTCCGGTGTACAGTGAACTGCCCGTATCCGGTGTCCCGCCATTCAAAGTGTAATAGATCTTCGCTCCGGCTGTTTTCGAACTAAGTGACAGCTTTGTTCCGTAAGGGATCTGACCGGACACTATTGATGCAACCGGTTTTTCAACTCTTCCAATCGTGTAGGTGAAACTTGCCACATCACTGTTTTTCATATTGGCTTTGACAGCGATGGCTTTTATCTTTGTTACTTCCTGCGTTATTTTAATAGGATCGGTATAAACTGTCCCGCTGGAGTTTACTGCCCCGCCTTCCAGAATTTCATAGGACGGATCTGTATCATCGGTAGTATAGTAAATCTCTGCCCCTTCCGTTGCACTGCTGAGGGCTATTTCACTTCCGATAAGCAAGTCACCGGGTGTTATAACCAAAGCTTCGGGTTTGGCAACTGTTTTATAATCAATTTTATAATCAATAATCTCAATCTCGCATCCGGTTTCACAATCTCCAACCGCATTAAAGGAATAAACTGCAAGATAAACTGCTCCAACTGCCGAAGTGTTCCCGGGTACACTGAAGGATGTGCTGTTTGAACCTGTTACCGTGGCAAAAGGAACTGTACCCAGCTTGGCATGTTCACTATTAAGCAAATAGATGTGATACCCTTCAATCCCTGTTTTATCCGAAGGTTGATTCCAGGAAATATCACCTCCGATTTCTCCCGTATCCGCATCCGTATCTTTGAAAACGAGGTTCGAAACAACACCCGAAGGTACGATCGCTATCGTATAGCTGAACGTCTTTATGTCACTGTTGCTCATGCCTGTTTTTATAGCTATGGCCTTTATTGTGGTTGCCGCAGTTATAGCAATTGGAGTTGTATATCTGGTACTGGCACTGGTTGGTGTACTGCCATCCAGGGTATAATATACCTCCGCTCCAGCTGTAGCAGTGCTTAAAACTATTACAGTCCCGCTCTTTACTTCTCCGGATACCGGTGAAGCTGCTGGGGCTGTTACCTGTTCCGGAGTATTGCCGCCGCCGTTGTTACCGCCGCCGCCTCCTCCTCCGCCGCCTCCGTTACCGCCATTAGGTACAGTCGGGGGTTGAGTGGAATTTGCCACCTTTGTACCCGCCACACCGTCAGCAACCTTGACTGAAGCAGGCTTCTGCTCAAGGCTGGCATTATTTCCGTTAATCTCTGCGCTTTCAATTATCCCTTTTCCAGTTGTAGATACGTTTTCTGCATTCACAGTGATCGCTTTAACTGTTGCCTGGGCAGAAATGTCTATACTTGCTCCCTGGGCTCTATTTTCCACGTTTACCTTTTGAATCGTTCCGTTCAACAGCATCACGCGAGTATTCGGGTTCTCAATGGTAACCGCCTCAAAGCTGCCTGCCAGTTCAGCCGTATAGCCCTCAGGTATTTCCATTATTACTTCCTGGAAACCGTTTCCGGTAATGTTTTCCTCCTCAAGCTTTGCAGCAGACCTTGCGTCTACCACTGAAATGTTTGTGCTTCCCTGTGCGACCAATCTTACCTTGCTATTGTCAGGCACCTGGATAACTACCCTGCCCAGTATGGAATTCAACAAGATTATGCTGTGTTCACCGCCGCCGCTGACGGTTGTAGTACCTTTTACAGTTACATTGTCAAGCGTTACGGCGCCATCTCCTATACCCTCTGTAAGGTACAGGTCTCCGTTTATAACAGTGTTTTTAAGTGTAACGCCAGGTTTGCTTATTGTAACGTTTCCCTGTATTGAACCGGCGTTTTTATCCTCTCCATAAACACCGGCCTTATCGTATAATTCGCCCGCCGCCCTTGAGAGAATTGTGATCGCCTCTGCTCTTGTAGTGCTCTCGCCCGGTCCGAATTTACCGTCAGAGTAGCCGATAAAATATCCCTTTTCAGATACCGTGCCTACATAGCCCTTACTCCATGACCCGATGGAACCGGCATCGGTAAAATGTGCAGCATTGTTTTCATTCTGGGTCAGTTTAAGGACTCTGCCGAGTATTACGGCAGCTTCCTGCCTTGTGATCCGGTCTTCCGGGTTTACAGAGCCATTTTCGCCAACGATGTAGCCTGCAGCCTTGGCTTTTGCTATATCCTCTGCATACCAGTCTGAAGCTTTCACATCGGTAAAATCAATCGTTGATGTTTTTGTAAAACCGAACACTCTGTTTACCAGTGCTATAAACTCAGCTCTGGTTATGTAACTGTTGGGCTTTGCCGTTCCGTCGGTATATCCTTTGATAAGCCCTTTTTCCATCCATTGGGTAAACTGCTTTTCCGCCCAATGTCCTTTGATGTCGGTGGCACCTTGCGCGAATGCCGGAGATACTGCCAAAAGATTCAGCAATACCGCCAAGGCTATCGCAATTGCCTTTTTAAGATTCTTTTTCATGATTCACCTTTCCGTCCTTACAAATTTGTAAATTTTTTGTAAACTTTACTGTAAAATTTTACATGGAATATAAAGACATTTTACAATAAATCTTGTTTTTTGTACATACTTTTTTAAAATAATTTGTCGTTTTGTGTAAAAATTGTTCTTATTTTATATAAATTCATGTTTACTGACCCTTTTTTGTCGTAAAAGGAACGAATCTTGACTTTTTTTCTATTTCCAATAATTTTGTTTTTTATCAATGAAAAAAAGCCCTGCCGGCAAAGCTGCAGCCATTACGCTGCGACTTTTGAGCAGAGCTTTTATTGATTCATTACGATCAATCTTCGATTTTTGCTAAAGAATACTTTTGCTTTGTGGCATTTCCGCCTCTGATATGTCTTTCCGCCTTGTTCAAATCCATAATTTCTTTGGCCTGTGCTGCAATTGCCGGATTGATGTTTGTCAGTCTTTCTGCTATATCCTTGTGCACTGTGGACTTCGATATACCATACTTTTTAGCGGTCTCTCTAACCGTTGACTTATTGCTTATTAAATATTCGGCAAGCTCTAAGACTCTATCCTCTATATATCCTTTCACAGAAGCCCACCCCCTATACCGACGGAGCTTCTTCTTAAAATGTCCCTATCTTTAGCCATTCTAAGCCGCTTTACTAATCCTGATAACAAACCCGCTATTCCATTCCCGATTGCTACAACCATATGTACAGTGCTTTTCGAAATACCGTATTTTTTAGCTGCCGCCCTGACGGTAGTTTTCCTCTCAATGATATAGTTGGCCAGCTCTACTGCCCTCTCTTCGATATATCCTTTCAACTACGTATACCCCCTTTATAAGTCATGCTGTGGAGAAATGCCAAAATTTTCTATTCCAGCAGTGCTGGATTTTACCGTCGGTGGAATCGTCACTACAGTATATATATGCCTTTCCGGTATTTGTTATGATTTAAATACTAGAAGAAATTAAAAAAGCAGTCGGCGATTTTAAATTAATGCCCTGGAGACCTTCCCGGTATCTGTATAATGAAAGGGGGAGCAGCAGCCGCAGGTATTTATTTATTCCCACAGCATGCCTCCTGCAGACGCGCAATACGCACCTCTATGCATGCATCCTCAGGTTTGCCACTCTGCGGCACGTGCATTAGTATGTTAAAAGGTAAAACAGAAAGACAGGTACCTGTTTATAGATACCTGCCCTTTTCACCTATCTATTTGTAATATAAACTCGTAGTTTATCTGCAAGGATGCACTTTGCCGGTGCGCTACCCACTCTAATCCTTTTCTTCCTGCTCCTGAGGCAAATAGGCAACCGGGTCCACCGACACATTGTCCACCAGGACCTCAAAGTGCAGGTGCGACTGTTCTGCCGACTCAAAGATCGCGGTATTGCCTACGCTTCCAATGATGTCGCTCTGCTTGACCTTCTGATTTGAAGTAACCATATCATCCGATGCCAGGTTGGAATATACTGTTTTCACTCCGTTGCTATGGTCAATGATAACTACAACTCCAAAGCGGGGGTCGTTTTTAATTTCACTTACCACGCCATCTGCAACCGCCTTGACGGGTGTTCCCCTGTCCGCGGCAAGATCTACTCCCTCATGGGTGCGCCATTCCTCAAGCGTCCTTGAGTAAACCAGTTTGTCCTTTGCATATTCGAAGGTTACCTCTCCAAAGACCGGCCTGATAAAATTCGGCTTGTCCGCCGCAGAACCGGACGCGTTGACAGATTTTGCAGCCGTTCCTATGCTTTTGGCGGGCTGGGTGCCACCTTTGTCCGTAGCCGGCTTGAGAGTCGCCGTCGGTTTTACTTCCTTATCCGTTGGCTTCGGTGTTGCTTTGGCCATATCGTTCAGCGCCACGTTCTGATCGATTGCAGCCGCGGTATCGATGGGCTCCCTGGCATTCAGCTCTGCACCCGCATTCGCTGCCGAATCCTCGTCCAAATCCTCCGGTATGATATTTTGAGCATCATAATCATTCAAATCCGAAGTAGCGTTTCGAGTCGTTACATAGACTGCAGTACCGCCTACTATCGCAATGCAAAGCAGCAGGACAATATAAAAGCCTTTTTTGTCCAATAAATCCATTATTCTCTTTTTCCGTCCTTTTTCTTCAGGAAAGAGTTTTTTCATATTCACAAATTCCACCTCCATATAGTATTGTTTCCGCATATGGCAACAATATACATATCAGGTGAAATTTTTAGCGCTGATACTCCTTGAGAGCTCTGTGCTCAATTTAGGATGGGACCGGCATAATCTTTGATGCTTATGATTTGTACCCCGGTATAGTAATACTCGAGTATTTCCTCGAAGGTACCGCCTCTTTTGGCAAGATAATTTGCTCCCCATTGGCTCATGCCCACACCGTGTCCATATCCCAGTGTGGTGATTTTGACGGAATCCGTACCGGCTTTTTCAATTTTGAAGTTGGTGGAACGGAGCCCCAACAGTGTTCTCAAATCCGTCCCCTTCATGGTAATATCTCCGATTTTAAGCGTTTTTACTCTTCCTCCCACGGAATATTCCAAGATTTTTATGCTTCCGGGTACGTTTTTGCTGCTGAGGTTTCCCTCCGGATATTGATTTTTTATTTTATCAACAAAGTCATCGATTTTCTTGGTCACAACCACTTTGAAGTCTTTTGCAGCGTCTTCGCCGTTGCTTTCCACACTTCTCAGATAAGGCACCGGCACACCTTCCCATACGTCTTCGCTGTTTTCCGTTTTGCCTCCGCTGCTGGCATGGAATAAAGCGTTTATGACTTTTCCATCGTAGGTGATGATCAGGCCTCTGGTCTCATTAACGGCCTGGGATATTTTATTCCAGTTCCTGGTGGAATTGAAAACGCCCCACTCCTTCATTTTGGCCTCCTTGCTCTTCCAGGCCTGGCAATGGGTAGAATCGGTGCAAATATCCGCATCGTCATGAACTCCTGCTTTGGATACAAATTCGTGTATTTTTCTGCCGTAAGCAAAGGTTCTTGCCGCTACCGCCTGGGCTTTCAGCGCTTCCAGATCGAAATCCGCAGGCATTTCAGCCGCTACGACCCCTTTCAGGTATTCCTCCATATCCATGTTTTTTACTGTTTTACTTAAGTGATCATATACAAGGATTTTTTCGTCCGTCAGCACATCCGGCACTTCGGACGGCTCCTCCGCCGTGTAACCGCATCCCTTTACAATCA
The DNA here is from genome assembly GCA_023426125.1 of Bacillota bacterium. GTDB lineage: Bacteria > Bacillota > Clostridia > Acetivibrionales > DTU013 > MnB-11. Next base: position 23,489 of record JAFABI010000002.1, on the reverse strand, counting down.
GCAGGGGAAGCAATATTACAACCGCAATCATGACCCCGGCGTAAAACAACAGTTTCTTCATCGGACCCCCCAGTTAAAATAATGTGACGCAGGAACAAACAAAAAATATCACAAAGGATATTTTTATAAATATATTCATGCAAAAAAAAAGTATGAATCCCTTTCCCGGGATTCATACTTTTGGATTATGTGAACTAACTGTCAAGAGGACATGTCAAGGGGGAACAATGTCAAGGGGACAGGTACATTGACATAAGGGGTGTAAATCAACTGTAGAGGCGCGCATTGCGCGTCTGCTTGCATGCAGTCTGTGACAGGGGACGATTCTTGGATTCACAATGGATGATAATTGAATCATAAGTCCCTGCAACTTATGGAAGGACGGCCAATGGCCGCCCCTACAGGACCGCGGGTGTCCTACAATGATTGTTGCGCATTCTTTCCATTTTGTGTATACCTTGCAGCCGGAAATCAATCTGCCGTCCGGATAATTTTTGCTCCCAGGGCCGACAATTTCGTATCAATGTTCATGTAGCCCCTGTCGATGTGTTCAATATCGGTGATTTCCGTCACGCCCTCCGCGGCGAGCCCTGCGATGATCAATGAGGCTCCGGCTCTGAGATCGGTAGCCTTCACCTGCGCGCCGGTAAGCTTGCGGCTTCCTTCGATGATTGCGCTGCGTCCCTCGATTTTTATATTGGCTCCCATGCGCTTCAATTCGCTCACATGCATAAACCGGTTTTCAAAAATGGTTTCAATGATCATGCTGGTGCCCTGAGCCCTGCTCATCAAGGAAGTCATCTGGGACTGCATGTCGGTCGGGAAACCGGGATAGGGATGAGTTTTGATATCCGTTGCCTTCAGCTCGCCCCCTTTGATACGGATAGAGGTCAACTCTTCCGAAATCTCCACGCCGGCTTCCCTGAGCTTGGCGCTTATGGGTTTCATATGATCGGGGACGACGTTTTCCACAGTAACATCTCCGCCTGTAATTGCTGCCGCAGCCATAAACGTTCCCGCTTCGATTCTGTCGGGTATGATGGCATGGTTGGCAGCCTTCAGGCAGCTTACTCCGCTGATTTTTATAGTATCGGTCCCTGCGCCTTTGATGTCGGCGCCCATGGTTGTCAGGTATGTAGCCAGATCCACGATTTCCGGCTCGATCGCTGCATTTTCTATAATGGTGTGCCCTTCTGCAATTGCTGCTGCCATCATGAGGTTTTCCGTCGCTCCCACGCTTGGAAAGTCAAGATAGATTTTACTGCCTTTCAGCCTTCCCTTCACTGTTGCTTCAATATATCCATGGCCCTGGGTGATATTTGCACCCATTGCCATAAAGCCTTTCAAATGAAGGTCTACGGGCCTTGTGCCTATTGCGCATCCACCCGGGAGGGAAATCCTGGCCTTGCCCATCTTTGCCAGAAGAGGCCCCATTACCAGAAAAGATGCTCTCAGCTTGTTTACCAGTTCATAGGGGGCGGTCGTGTTGGTAATATTACCGCATACGATTTTCAGTCTTGTATTGTTTTCACACAGTTCAATGCCCGCACCCAGTGATTCCACCAATTCGCACATGATCTTGACATCATTGAGGTATGGAATCTCCTCGATTACACTTTCTCCATCCGCAAACAAGGATGCAGCAATGATAGGCAGTACGGAATTTTTGGCTCCGCTGACTCTTACCTTTCCCTTTAAAGGCACACTTTCGGTAATAATAAATCTTGCCACGCTTTTCTCCCCTTTGATTTATTCTTCTGTACCTTCCGCATTTCCAGTTTAGGACGAATGCCTTTATCTCTAGTATTCGGTCGTGATTAAAGGCGTTGCAAGCCAGATATAGGTCTTATTTTCATAGGAATTATACCTTGCCGCAAAATTCAAATTTATATTTTTGCCTGCAACCACCACCGATTCCTTCATCGACTTTGAATAAGCCGAAACACTTACCAGGTTGTTTTCTCTTATCCCGTCCACTTTACGCGCTCCGGTTCTCTTAAAGATCCCGGTGCAAATTTCATTTATTTTGCTGTTTTCCAGCCGGCCCGGATAACTTCCGGTAAAGCAGGTATTTATTCCCGCCGGGATGCCAAATTCGATGAATATTCCGGTAACTCTGGATTTAATATCCGAAAGCTCCGGAACTGCCGAGGTGTCTACGATATATAAGGTTACATAATATCTGCCGGCATCCGTTCCTTTTTTGCTTTTTACTGCCTGAATTGTATAATTGCTGTGCGTTCCATTTGAATTCTCCAGCCGGATTCCTTCAAAATTCTCATTATCGATTTTTTCCGGCTTTATTGGCTGGTTTGCGCCCAAGGCTTCGGAAATTCCAAGGTAAAACCTTTCAAGTCCGTCTGCAGCTTCCGGCGGACGGGTAAAACTTCCGCTAAAAGTCATTTCCGTGCTGGCAATTTCAGCCCCCGTATCGGTAAAAGCCTTTAAAAGGGTAGATTCAGGCGAGATTCCGGTAAATTGCCTGATCATTATCACTGCGGTTACTACAAAAATCAGTGGAAAAATCACTAAAAAACGTATTGATTTCATTGCTTCGCCCCCCTTTTCAGTATCTTTAACCTCGGCACAATTTCACGGATGAAAATCACCAATAAAATTATTGCCGCTTTAAAAGGGGGATATACATGCAATATTTTAAAACCTGCATTATAACTGGCTGTACAGCATTTTTTTAAATGATTTTACACAATTATCATTCGATAAATTTCTATAAAAATAATCACTGGTACTATAACAAAAAAAGCGCTAATTCATCGGCATTTATGCGTCTTGAAGAAAGATCACGAAGGTTTCAACGCGCTATTCTTCAAGGATAATAAAATTTTCCGCTGTAGTATCAGAAGCACTAAAATATTACTTAATGCCCAGTTATAGAGCAGTACTAGGGTATGAAAAACTGCAGGTACGCATTGCACGTCCGCATAAATGCAATTTTTGGTATCAAATACCCGACGGCCAGTGGCCGCCCCTACGCTGAATTTCTTTTTTCAACCCTATCTGTTTCCAATAATTTAATTTTTATGTTAACTACAGCTCGCCGGTGTATCGCAGCAGCTTTTCAAGCAATGCGGCTGTCTCAGCCCTTGTTACAGGATCTTTGGGACCAAGGGTATCGTTGAATCTGGAGATGATAATGCCGTTCTCCGCCGCAAATTTTATTTTTGGCAGCAGCGATGCGCTTACCTGTCCGATATCCTTGAATACACCGGTATCGTTCCTTGTGGAAACCGCCTTTTCCGAAGCTTTTAACTCATAGAGCCTTATTGCCATTGCGATGATGTTTTCTCTGGTGCTTTGCGCTTCAGGCTGTGTAGAATCCGCCGATGTTATCAAGCCTGACTTCACTGCAATGCTCATATAATCCCCGCCGTAACTGTAATCTAGCATGTCCAGCATGAATCTTGCTGCGTCCGCGTTGGTGATGTATTTTTCCGGCTCAAACTTTCTGCCGCTGACAAATTTGAGCTTGTGCGCCGAAGCTACATTTGCGATGGCATTCCTGGCCCAATGGGTGGATATATCGTCATATAAATCCTTCCCCGCTTCAGCAACAGCCAGACGTCCCGTATTAACGGATTCAAAACTGAGCCTTCCCGTCCGGCTGTCAGCATTATATACAGCCGTAGAATTGTTCTTCTGCCAGCCGCTGGAATTACCGGAAAGCACATACCCGGCGGTTGTGCCTTCTTTGTACCAGTCGGAGGAGCTATATTGATAGACCAGCTTCAACGGCCTTACCATCTTCTCATACGGAATTGAGATTCCGCTGTCGATCCTGCTGATTTCAAGTCCGGTGACCGGCGTTTTAAATGTCAGATTTGTGGTATTCGTTCCGCTGGAGGTGCTATTGAGCACAATACCTATTTCATATACATAATCCACAGGTTTTGACAACACAATATCAACGGTCGTATCGGGAAACACACCCGGCCTTATAATAATTTGAAGCCTTTCCGTCGTTACGATCAGATTTTCCTTGAGGTTTGTCAATGCCGCAAAAACCCTTGCCGATATTACCAGGGAAATCCTTTGGGTACCCTCCGGCGGTTTACTCAAATCGATATTATAGTCCAGAATATTGTCGCTTCTTATATGCTCAATGAATCTATCCGCATTCACGCCGGTGATCCTTATCTTCCAGATATGATCCAGGGCATAAGGCTCCTTGACGATAAAGTCGCCGCTGATAACATCCTCCGCATCCTGATCGGAGTCAAACTCATCGCTGCTGCTTTTGGTACGGACGATAATGCTTTGCGTTGGCAGGGACCTGAGCTCTTTTTCCGGATCATAGGCATACAGCCTGGCATAATAGCGAAAATTGGACCTTAAACCCTCAACCTTGTATTCGGATTTATCCGTGGTATATTCCTTGGCATCCCCATAGTTTATATCACTGGCGATTTCAAGGATATACTCCATTCCATCCTCAGCGATCCACTCATACGTGATGCTGTTCTTTGTGATTGCATCCTCCGTCCCTTTCACGCCAAAGCCCTTGGGCGTGGAAGGAGCGATTTGCGGCAGCGTTTTAACGATGAGGGAATCGCTCCATTCGGACCGGATGGTCTCACCGGACGAATTGGAAGCCTCCGCCTGTATCCAGAAATAGTAGATTGTTCCGGGGTCCAGTTCCAATACCCTGTAAAAGGATACGTTCTCGAGCTCTTCCGGCAATATCTCGATACTCTCGTTTGCAGTGCTTATATCATCTTTGGTGGCATATTTCAGGTAATATTTATATCCCGGCACAATGTTCCATCCCAGGTCCACGTAATTGTCTCCGGGCTCGAAGAAGTTGAACACGGGAACCGTGGGTTTTTCCAGGGGCTGCTCGATCTCCGGCACGGTAGTTATAATCAACGCGTCGGACGGTCCGGAAAGCAAATCCTGGCTTCTTCGGACGGCCCTGACCCAGATGACATACGTTGCGTTAGGATCCAGGTCGCTGACGGTTATGTCCACATTATGCCTTTGCCCGTCCATAATTGCATGGGGATCAGAGGAATTGTTGATTGTTTCATTGGGATCGTTGGGCGTGGAAGGAAAACCAATGATTTTATTGGTAGGCAGCCCGTCAATATCATCATAATCAAAATCAGGGGTATATTCCACACATCCCACGTCAAAGGTGATCCCGTTGTCATATACCACCTTCCGGAACTGGAGGCTTTCCTTCTGGGATAGGCTTCCGCTTTCGATTTTTGCTACAATGCCCGGGCTTATTTCTTCAAGCTGTACCCGCGTCTTATACACCCATCTTCCACGTCCGCCCGTATTTTCTTCAAAATACTCATACCATTTGTTTTTCAATTGAATGGTTGCGGTAGTCCCGGTAATCGCATCCTTTCCGTTTACCTTTTTTATCGCGACGGGCGGGCGGCCTGGCGCCACCGGCTGGTCGATAGGGCCATCCGCCGGTGTTATGATGATTTTTAACGCCGGCAGCGAGGTATATACTTTATTGACAAGCACATTATCCTCAAATTCCAGGAAGGTTTTTTTTGCGACAATTTTAAAATAATAGGTGCTGTTGGGCGTCAGATTATTGACAACATATTTGTAGCCTAATAAGGTTGTGCCGCTCATGACATAATTACTTTCCGTCATTCTCAGGTCCGATGCTATCTTCATACCGGCCGGAGGATCGTCAAGGCTGTTGGGATCGCTGATCAACCAGATGTCGTACACCACATCGGTGTCTACGGCACCAGTACCCTTCTTGGGCGCTCTCCAGAGAATCGTCGCGCTGTTGGGCTTCAATTCATATACATAGCTGATGACGGTTATCCCTGCATTTTTAAACTCGTCGACAATCTCAGGGGTGGCCGGATTGGCAGGCACTTCGGATTCCTTCACATAAATTTTTTCCGATTGGATCCTGATGCCGGGATACACGTCCTCCCCGTTTCTGGTTACCACAGCTTTGATAATATAATAACTGCTCTTTTCGTCAGGCGGCAGTGTAAAGAAAAACACCGTATCATCCACCGTTGCCACATATTGCTCAAGAGAACCGGTATCGGAGGTCCCTTTGTAAATCTGGTAGGAAACCTTAATGGTACTATCGCCCAATCCGGTAACCACCGGACTCCATTCCAGCTTCCATACGGTCCCGAAGTCGGTAGTGGACATCCTGGTAGTCTTAGCGAGTATATAACTGCTCACTGCGACTGTAGGGCTCTCAGCCGATCTTTTAAGCCCCGGCTCATTAACATCCGGTACGATTTTGATGTAGTAAACCCTTCCCGGATCCCTGACCGTATGGATGTATTCCAGCTTGCCGGTGGATTGATTGACTGTGACAGGCCCGTTTTGTCCCATTTGCTCCTGTCCGATATAGATGGGAGGCGTATTGGCAAAGGTCTTGTTTTCCGAAACATAAAGCTTGTAGTCTATCCGCCTGCCCGAATTCCAGACGTCGTCCCATTCAATCTTTATCTGGTTGGGACCGAAAGACATGGCGCTGATGGAAATATCGGTCAGGAACTTCACTGTATTGGAAGCAGGAGACTCAGGACTTGTATAGGTAGTATTATCAAGGGTATAGGTATAAAAAGCTTTGGAATAGGCGTAGTAAATGGTTCCGGATGTAAGGTTCGTCATCCTGAGAGAATTGTCCTCAGTGCCTCCAACCATGCGGGCCGGAACGTTGCCTTCCTTCAATACGGTCGGTTTGGCCGGTTTATACGGCTTATTTACCTCCTGAAGGTAATAATTCAGGTAAACGCTTGCCGCAGCAGGAGGATTTACAGGCGGCTTCTGAGGATCGCTTTTGAAATCCGCATAGTGATCATAAAATTCATTATAGCCTATGGGCGGCTCATCCGGCGCGTCGTCCGGAGCTTCGATCCTTAGCTTCTCAGGCGCCGGCTGCACCGGATTCGGAGCAGCCAGGACATATTCCAGGCCTGTAAGCTGAAATAGGATTGTAAGTAGTAAACTGAAGCATATAATGCATTTTAGTTTTTTCATGAAAGTACTCCACTTCTATTCTTCGTTTTTAAAAGGGAATATTCCCTCCTTTTACGGATTACCCTTAACTCAGCGGGTGCGTCCCCTCTCCTTTACAGATCCCCCGTCATCTCCAGCAGCCTGACGAATGCGGAAACAACCTCAGCCCGTGTCACAGATGCAAGGGGCTTGAAATTGTTACCGGTGTCGGTCTCCATAAACTTCAGATCCACGGCAAGTATCACCGGACGATAATAACTATCGCCGACATTGGCTTCATCCTTCAGCATAATCGTCCTGCCGGGCTTCAAAGCCGTTTCACTGACGCCTTTCTTCACTGCAAACAGCTTAATGAGTACCGCCGCTGTTTCCTGCCGCTTGACATTCTTCAAAACGGCATTGGGGTTTATGATGGCATCCAGTCCCAGCCTGGCTGACTTTTGCTTTATATCCAGTCCGGCATTTCCATCGGTTCTGCCCGTTACTTTTTCATAGAGCAGGATGATTTCTTTTCCCGTCACAAGGTCTTCCGGTGCAAATGCGGTGTTAACCCCGGTAAAAACATCACTCAGATCGTATCTGGAAGTCAATTTGCCGATATCCCCCTTTGCCCAATGGCTATCCGGGACATCCGCAATCCCGCTCTGCGCAAGCAGGACAACATACTTTCCTGTTTTCAGCACATTAAAGGTGAGGCTTGAAGGGGCTTGCACCACATTTGTGCTTAGCTTCTGCCAGGCATCGGTTCCGTCATAAAGCACATAGGGGTTTTTCAAGCCCTGGCGGCTGCCATTGAAGGAAAGTGTGGCGGAAACCGGTGTTCCCAGCTGGGTGATCGTTTGTACCGAAGTTCTCAATTTCACCGATTCCAATGTTGAGTTTATGTATTCCGAAAGCTCTTTTTCAATCATTTCAATGAGCTTTGCCATATACTGATCCGCTGTCCTGGAGGCACCGGATCCGCTGCCCATGTAAGCGTTCAGCAGCATATCCAGTTTATCGCCCACCAGTCCGCTTTCCTTATTATACAGTTTGTCATAAAAAAGGTTTTTCAGCTCCGCATCTGTTTTGGAGGAGCCTACGGCCTGGATCTCAAGGTCGTTTACCGCCGATATCCGCTCATTTCCGGCCGGCAGCGATGAAGGTGAAGTGTCCATCCGAGCAATCACAAGCTGCATATACAAATCCTTTACGGCAGTGCGTCCCAGCAGGTCGCTTATTTGCTGATTTTCAGCGGTGTCAAGGGACCTGGGACGCAAAATATACTCCGCTCCGTTGGTTTTTATAATCAAGCTTTTGTTTCTGGCATTCAATGCCTTTATAACGTTTAAGGGGACAAGAATTACGTCCTTGCCTATATTTAGCGACAGCTCGGACATGTCAAGGGTAAAGGAAGCTTCCGTTAAATTATTGATGGCATTGACAACCCTTTCACTCTTCAGCAGGATTTGCGCAGCCTCACTGTTGCCTATGTCCACCCGCCAGTAATAGCCCTTTTCCAATTGTTCGATTTTTTCGAGGAAATCAGCCTCGTTCTCATTATCCTTGTCGTCATCGTCATAATCGTCCTGGTTGAATTCCGTTCTGGCCTCTACCGGCCCGATATACTTGGAATAGGATACAAGCGCCGAATCCGCAGCGTCAATCCGCACCGCTCTCACTTTAATGTAGTATTTGGTATTGGATTTGAGCGCCTGATGGGTCTGAAGACCGCCAGGAAGCGTTACCAGGGCTGACTTTATTTTTGCGTTGAAAAACATAGAATCGTTGCCGGCGGTCTGGGACGTTTCCTCCGTATAATATGGAAGCGAGGCTCCGTTCTTATCCGTATACCACTCAAGATCCGATGTTGTCAATATAGTATATTCCGGAGCATCCTCCGCCCGAATGGCTATCTCATAATACGAATAATTATTAACGGCAAGTCCCTTCCATCTTACTTCCAGTTCGTGATAACCATCCCTGGTTTTCATCCCTTTTTTCTCATAGACCAGGGTCTCATTGCCTGCACCTTTGAAAACCCTGATATCGTAGTAGGAATTAACTTTCAGGTTGGTTACTCTTCCGTAGTAGGTCCTTCCATCCCTGTCCTTCACGACGGATGATCCCGAACGTGTAATCAGTTTATAAGCGGAATCTCCGGGGCCTCTCACATATATCCTGTAATCCTCGGCTGTCATGCCCTGAGTGCCGTCCACCCAGAAAAACCCCAATTGTGCATCGGTTATTGCAACCAGCTCCGCCGGAGCTTCAATCAGAGAAGTGGTAACAGGTATGGACACCCAGGCGCTCTCCGCAACCGATACCTTTTGAGTGTTCAGCCTTACGGCCTTCAGGCTGAAGTAATACAGCCTGTTAGGGAACAACTGCAAGTCTACGGTATAGGTACACATCCCGGTATCCTTGTCGTAGCTGAAATCTCCTTCAGGACCTACCGCCGGATCGGCATCCGGATCGGGGTTAAGATAGACTTTTTTGTTTGCAATGCCGTCGCTGGGAAGATCATAAGCATCCAGGAAGCTGGTGTATTCAGGATCATTTTCGTAGGTAGAAAGCGGGTCTGTAGGGCCCACTCTCTTCGTTGTCCGGATAAGCTCATAGACAACGTCGGATTCCTTCCTTTCCCAGGTGAAAGTCACACTGTTTCCGGTCAGCAGCTGATTGCCGTCTCTGTCGGTCGCAATGGTGAAATCGGTGGGGGTAAGCGGCTTACGGTCGTTATCGTCCGGAGGATTCGTAACAAGGACAATGGTTGTCACCGGAAGGATGGCCGTACTGGCCGAGGGCTTTTCCACCCTATCGTTGGGGTTGGTTTTGCTTTGAATGACAAGTCTTGTCTTAACGGTAAAATAATAGGTGGTATTCGGCAGCAGATTGTATCCGAATCTCTCGATTACGTTATCATAATAATCCGTAAATTGGGAGATTCTTGCCTTAATGGAAGTACTGGCCGGGTCGTCCGCACCCGTAAATAGAACGTCCGCTTCCTGTTCTTCCGTGGTGCCGATCAGGGTAAAGGGTGTATCTGTCCTGGAATTCATATAAATATCATAATAGATAGAGTAATTATATTCGGTAAGATTGAAATCGCTGGTATAGTTTCTCCAATCCAGGTTGACGACTTTGTCGAATACCAATTCGATGTAATTGACCGGCGGCGTTATTTCGGTATTCTTGCCGTTCGTTTCGGCCCTCAGGTTTGCAGGTAGCGGCACATCAAGCTCTACTCCGTTTAAAGTAGTGAAACTGCCGATAAGCGACTGGTCGGACATTTCCGAAGATATTACCGAGCCTGCATTTTCCGCTTTTGTCGTATACATCTTGAAATAGTATACCGTATTGGGCGCAAGGAATGTCGGATACTTGTCCGGCTCGTTAGGCAGACTGTAAACCGATGTACCGACAGTCTCCCATTTATCGGCCTTGAACAGGTCAAAGGCCCCTATGGTGGTGGAAAGCCTGTTGCCTTCCTCCTTAATATTTTCCGATCGCGCATCGACAAATTTTTCAAGCCTGAATTTGGGTATATAGCTTTTCCAAATCCTGTTCTCATATTTATTCGTGTCGCCATACAACCCGCTAACATATAAAGGTACTTCCGTTGTCAAATCCGACTGGCTGGTGCTGAGCATAAAGTGGAATACAAGATCGTCTTTTACGTCATTCCAGTTGGCCGGTTTGTCCCAGGATAAAGTAACGTCCGTTGACTTCACCTGGACATTTACCCCGGACGGATTAGTTACCGTTCCTACATGGAGCTCCCTGTTAATAACTTCGATGTTCAGCGGCACCGGCGGTTTACTTGTATCAACCGAGAGCATATAGGGCATGCCGAGAGATTCCAGCCTGTCATCGACGCCATCGGATTTTACTACAATTTTATAATAGATATCGTTGTTTGGGTTTACGCCGGAAATCATCGTAATGGCAAAATCACCCTCGCTGAAATACGAATCTTCCATTCGCTTTATATCCGTCCAGTCACCAGGTATGGAAGGATCGTCACTGACCTGCAAATGGTAATACAATGTGGGCAGGTCCAGACTGCCCTGATTGATTTTATATATCTTGATAAATATGTTGTTTGCATTGTCCTTGCTTAGTTGAAATCTTATAGGGGTGTAGGCATAATCCATCGCTCCCATGGGCATGCTTCCATAATAATCATCCCTGCTGCTCACCGTTACCGGACTTTTGGCTGCCTCGGGGAATACGGGCTTAATATTCATAAAGTAAACCGTGCCTGGAAGTATTTCATTATCCGGAAGCCGATCATCCCCGGGATTAACATCGGGCGCCTGAACTGTATTGTCTTTTCTTCCCACCAGGTTAAAACTATAATACCCATCCGTATTATTTCTGCTTACCACACAGGTGGCAGGAATGTTGGACACATTGGCCTTGTATGTACCGGTGCCATCGCCGTTTATAAGGATTGAAGCCTGGGATGAAGTTCCGTCCAATTTTCCATGGTCTGAGGCAATGTTTATCCTGTAATTTAATGAATCGATCACCCTGAGTTTATTTGTATAGATATTGTTGAGCTGCGTCTGCATAAAAGCCAGGTTTGCAGCGGTATACGCCCCTGAATTGTCATGGGTCATATAAACAAATCCGTTGGTAGTATTTATTTTTGGCTCTTTCCATCTGAGCTTCAGCTCAGGTTTGTCCCCCGATTCTCGACCGCCGCCGGTTATATCCGTATATGCGGGAGTCGGTGTGACTGTCTCAACATAAAAACTAATCCCGGGCAGATAATAAAGAAGTCCTTCTCCCAGTAATTCACCGTTTCCATCTTGCTGACTGTATAATTTCACTCGTATGTCGTATATGTAGTCCAACTTCAAACCGGAGATGAAAGTAGAATTTGTGCTTTGGTTCAATGTCTGGCTATTTGGCACGGCATTATCGGAAGCATCAGGCGTATGGTATGAGATCACCACCGACCGGACACCGGAAAAATTGTCCCAGTGAAAATCAAGCCTGCCGGCCTGGTAATTGTCGACAAGAATATTCACAGCTGTTGCAGGCGCCGCATTTACCGACAGTCCGGGAAAAAGTCCGTATACAAGCAACAGTGCAAGTATTAAGGAAAGGATTCTTTTCAAACGTTTCATCAAATTGACCCCCGACACTTCTATTTTATCATAAGCACGCAGCCTTTTATTTAGCGCTATGCTATTAAAACATATAAATTTTGTACCGCCCGCCCCACGCATGCAGGCATAAGGATACAATATAAAGATTATATCGTCAAAAAAAGGCTATTGATTAACAGAAGATACACAACAAACCCGAATTTCATCTGTGACTTTACAAATCGCATAAATTTGGTTATGATTACATTTAATTACATTATATATGATTATTGGCAGCCAGGCGTCAATGTAGGGGCAGCCATTAACCATCCGCCCGTGACAGTAAGCATAACCTTTGCATGGCGAACAGCGCGACAGGCAAGAACCATCCACTGTCGCAAGTATTTACAGGAGGTTGCGGTCTTTGCTTCAGTACACACAGCTTTTTTTGCTGATTGTGATGGCATTAATCAGCGATATAAGAACATACAAGATAAAAAACGCAATTATCGTCATTTTTCTGACGGCCGGATTTTTGACAAATTCCATTGCCAGCGGACTTTCCGGATTGGCAGGCTCTTTGCTGGCTGCCGCTTTGCCCATTCCCCTGCTGCTGATCTTCTTTGCCCTTAGAATGCTTGGAGCAGGGGATATAAAGCTGTTTTGCGCTATCGGCGCTATCGCCGGCGTCAGGTTTGTCCTGTATGCAATGGCTTATTCCTTTATCGCCGGCGGCATTATTGCATGCAGCATAATGCTGACCAATAAAAGCTTCAGGGCAAGAGGAAGTTATCTTGCGTGCTATTTGAAAACCTGTTTTTTGACCTGTTCCCTGCAGCCTTATACCGATTTCAGCGATAAAAATGACAAGGCCAGGTTCAGGTTTTCTTATGCAATTGCGTGTGGTGTTGCTATTGCGTTCATTGGAATATGCAAGAATACAACGCTTTAACCTCTGCAGAACTGCACAAACAAAGGCAAAGAGCCGGAGCACGCATATCTGCCTGCTCCGGCTCTTTACCTTTGTTTCCGGGCCATTTCCTTTGCTATTTTACTACATTTTCCGCAAACCGCATAAGGATCGTCGCGACCTCGGCGCGGCTAGCGGTGCCAGTCGGTGTGAGGGTGGTCGTTGTACTCCCTGTGATGAGGCCTTCGGCGTTGGCCCACTTCATGGCGCTCAGCGCGTAGGAGGTGATGCCGCCGGCGTCGGTGTAAGCCGCCAGGTCGTTTGCCCCGGAGGTGTCATACTTTTTGAGGCTTGCGTAGCGGTACAGGATCGCCGCCATTTGCTCACGGGTGATGGGGTCGTCCGTGCCGAACAGCCCGTTGCCGTACCCGGTGACGATGCCGTTGGCGTCGGCCCAGAGGACGGCTTCCGTGTACCACTGGCCGGACTTCACATCGGTGAACCCATTTGCCGCCGTGACTGCAGGCTTGCCCTCCAGCCGGTGGAGCACCGTCACCAGCATGGCCCGGGTCATGCTGTCCCTCGGGCCGAAGGTCGCCGTTGAGGTGCCGTTGAACAGCTCCTTCCGCACGACATACTTCACCGCTCCAAAGAACCAGTCGCCGTCCTTTACGTCGGTGAAGGGATTTATCCATGCAACCTCCGCCGAGTAACCGACCGCATATTTGGAAAGATGCGTCGTGTTGAAGGCGGCAAGGCCGGTTTGCGCATCGTACGTGCAAGTCATCTTCTCCAGCCCGCCCTGGTCATTTAAGTACCAGACGGTGACCCCTTCGGGATTCTCACCGGGCTTCAGCGTATAAGGCAGGGAGATGGTGATGCTCTTGCCGCCAAATTCGGAAATATTCTTTCCGTCACTTGTGATGGAGATGTCGAATACCGCGCTGTCACCCACCAGCTTCTGCTGCTCGGCGGTCAGGGCTTTTGCCTCCACGGCCTCGACAGCCATGGTGACGGTTGACCCCGCAGCCTGGGAGACGATGGACGTAAGTATATCCCTGGGAATCGTCACACTGCCCGCCGGCGTCACGATCTTCAAGTCGGCATTGGTATCCGCGGTCATGGCGGACAGCGAGGACTTCGGCAGTTCAACGGTGGTTTTTGCCGCGTTTCCGTTGATTTCCGGCGCGATGACGATGACACCGCGTCCATTCTTCTTGGCGTCATCAATGGCCTTGTTCATGTCCGCTGCGCTGATGGATGCCGCCGCCACCCCATCCTTCGCCGTGACCTTGGGGACGATCACCAGGCTGGAATCCGCTGCAGGCGCCGTTGGTGTGCCGATGCTCTCCAGGTTTCGCAGCGCTGTGAGTGCCGCTTCGGTTTCCGCCTGTGTGCTCAGCAGATTCTCTAGGACTGCTATGGCGTCATCATATTTTTTTTGGTTGCTTCCGGCCTTGAGCAGCTCGTTCTTGCTGCTCATGCCGTTGATCCTGGCAAGGCGGAAAACAATCTCGTCCTTATTGGTCCTGGGGATAATGCTATTCTTCCCGCCGTAGTCGCTGTCGGGGCTGGAGTTGCCCACATCCGCGCCCAGGCCGTACAGGGTGAACTGCCAGCGGATCACGTCGCCGTCGTTCAACTCCCAGGCACCGGCGCTCACCGGGATAAAGAGGTTGTTCACTGTGATCATCCAGCCGCTGGTACGGGTGTAATCAAACTCCCCAAGATAATCCGGGTCGATGTCGGTGGGATCCAACCCGACGCCGGCATCCTTGAGCGCGGTCGTAATGAAAGACGGAATGTTCAGCGCTCCCCTGCCCGGGTCGTAAATGTCCGCCAGGTAGAAGCCGTAGTCGCTGTCATTGCTGATGTAGCCCTTGCTGCCGTATAGCTGCGTCAGAAGCACCTTTGTCACATCGGCGGCGGTATCACCCTTGTTGAAGGTCACCTGCGCAGGCTCCACGAGGAAACCCTGGCCGAGAGTGAATTTCTCTACGTCAATGGTCACCGTGCCTGTTTGACTGCCGGTGTCCGGGGCCTTCTCCCGTGTGATGGTCAGAATCGTCGTCTCCTCGTCGCCCGCGTAGGTAGTGACGAGAGTAACCTTTGTATCTGTCCCGGCCTCGCCCAACATCACATCCACGTAGCCGTCTTTGTTAAGACTGCTGCCGTTCACTGTGACGGCAGCTCCGCTCTTCACCTTCGGGACGATCTGAAGGATGCCGTAATTGGCGGGGACGCTCATGACATAACTGTACACGCCGGTCCGGGAAAGACCGTCGACCCTGACGCCGTTCCTCCGGACGGTAATGTCGGTGAGCGCGGTATTGGCCGCCGTCGCCGTGCCGGACAGGCGCAAAAGAACACTGTAGGCTTCCATCTCACCGCGCTGTACGATAACGCGGATGAGGCGCTCCTTGTCCTTTGTCACACTGAGGAAGGCAGCCCCCGGCGCACCCGATGTGACACGGTCATTGTTGACAAACATAGCGTCCGCAGGGTCGCTTGTCACAACCGTCTGCACAAACGCGCGGCCGCCTACATTGACATCCAGGACGCCGCCAGACTCCGGCAGATCCTTGTCGGTGAGCACGATATCGTCGAAGCCGCCGGCCTGCAGCGTGATGTTCATAGGCTTCAGCGTCCGTCCGACGTCCGCCGCGCCAATCTTGTCCAGTCGCCCGGTGCCCATGATTTCGGGCGAGAGCTCGCCGGTGGAGTCCATGTCATAGAGGGTGCTGGAGTATATTTTGATGAAGCTCACGCTGTCGAGGCGGACGGGGATGCCGTTGCCGTCCACCGCCCAATCGATATCGAAGAAGTTATGGCTCTCCCTGTACGGGTTCCCGCTCTCAGAGGCGATGCTGTTATAGCCGGGAGCACAGTCGGCATAACCAAAGCGCACCGGGATATTGCGCCCGCCAAGCTTGACGGCGTCCAGCAGACTGCCCGTGAAGGTCATGGCAGTGCTGTTAAAGTTTGCCGCGTCATAACCCGGGTAACTGGAATAAGCATAGACATCGTCGTCGGCCCAGTAGGGTTGGCCATGGAAGACGTTTGCCGCCGCAAAGCCGGAATTGCCCTGGTTGTCCGTATACGGGATGTTCCGCGATATATAGGGCATAAGACTGGGGTTGGGATTTGTGTATGTGATCCGGTAGTTATGGATGGTGCTGTCGTCATAGTACAGACTGCCGGCCAGCTCATACCAGAGCTCATTGCCGTTTGTATCCTGATCCGGCTTGCCGTCTCCGTCCTTGTCCTGCGCCACCATGACGCCCGCCGGCTCGTTGTTGCCTTTAAAGGCATTGCCGCCGATAAAGAAGTCAGCCCCATACTTGTTGTTTTTGCTGTTTTGTACGGCATCCTTGTAAAAATAGGTCAGGTAGCCGCCAAAGGTACCGAGGGAAACACCGCCCGAGCCTCCGGCGTTGCCCTCGGTCGGCTGTCCGATGCTGCCCCGGATGCGGACGTTATCGAACCCGATCCAGGATGTATTGACAAACTGGCCCGGCGACGGCGCAATGGCGTAAGTGGACGTGGGTGCATCCGGTAAATAAGCGTATGGCGATATGGTGTAGGTGTTCACGGTGCCGCTGGCCGTATCCATCACGGCGACGGTCACCCCCGAAAAAAGGCTCAGACCCTTTGCGGCCGCTGTGCCCGTCCCGGAAGCCTTCTCCGTGCCGCCCTGCGTGATGACGACAGTGCGCGCGGCGCTGTCGGCTGTGACTGTCAGGTCAAACGCGGTTTGGTCCTCGGCATAGCCGATTTTCTTTGCGTTGATGCTCTCCCTGTCGGATTTGGCGATTACACCCACATTGTCGCTGAAGGTCATCTTCGCGTTGCAGTTGGGGGTGCGGGTGATATGCAGGGTATATACCTTCTCGCTGGCACCAGTTGAATTGTTTTGGAGCTTATAGGTCATGGCCAGCGTGTTCACACCCTCCGCAAGGCGCACGGCGCCGTCCGCTCCGTTGAGCATGAGGGAATCGGTCAGCTGATACTCCTTGCCGTTGAGCGTGAAGGAGGGGAGGATATCCGGCGAGCCCAGCTCCGGGGTGATGTAAAGGTACTCGCAGTTATAATCGACCCGCAGGTCATAGTCGGTTACCGTTTTGTCGAAGCTCGTTTCTTCAGTGAAATTTGTATTGTGCTTATACAACGTTCTGCCGGTGATATCTTCCCTTTTCGCGTATTTGACCGCGATGTCGCTGATGTCGACCGAGCTGGGCGCGATCTTCGGCACCTTGAAGATATAGTACGTCTCGGTCTTTTCGATGTTCGCCGGCGAATGGACGGTCACGACAATCTTCGTATATTCGCCCGCGTTGGGAGCTGCTGTTTCCTTGAACCCGCCGGTGTGCGGCACAACAGCCACATAGCGCGTCGGAATGTATTTTCCTACGCCGTTTTCATAGATTTGTACGGTTTCCAGCCTGACCGGGACGGCGGTCTCCGTACCGTTGTCCGTGACCGTCTTGCACGTCACGGTCGCGCCCGCACGCAGGCACAGCGGCAGGAGGTCAAGCTGGATACTTGCAATCTGCGCTTGTAACGGGTTGCTGTCCGGGGCGCGGTAGGTGAGATAGAGCTCTTTGCTTGCGCCTTCCGCCGAGAAGTCAACGTCCTGCATATTGCCGGTTCCTGGGTATGGCATGGCATATGCAATGGTGCGGGCCATTCTGAGCGCGAAGGCATAGGTGCCGACTCCCAAATCGATGGACCTTCCGGAGGAATCCTTCGGCTGTGCGCTGATAAGCTGATACAGCAGGGAAGCTATCTTGACTGTCGGCGCCCTGGGCTCCCGTGTGATGGTGAGTTGATAGTACATCTGGCTGAGGCCGTTTTCCGCGGTGACCTTGATATAGACGGTCACCTTGCTCTCGGCGTACAAATCTGAGGCTTTCAGCACGGGTACGAGCGGCATGGTATATACACTGTCACCGTCAGGTATCAAAAGGTTTCCCGAACTCGCGATGTCTTCCTTCGCGACTGTGACCGTACTCCCCGGAGGCGTCCGCAGCAGCTTGATCCTGGCCTCTGTCTGCGAAACCGTGTCGTTCCCGGCGGGCACCGTGACGTTCCAGACCGGCGCGACGATTTTGTATTTGTTAACACCGGGCTTCATTACGCCGGTGTCCGCTGCGGTAATCACCGACCCGAAGCCGTCCGTCACGGTGATGTCGGCGGGCGTCAGGACGACGTCCTTGGAGGCCGCGGCCGTCTTTTCGCGGTAGACGACGACAATGCCCTGCTCAATCCAGCCTTCATAGCCGGCAACCTTGCATTCGCAGAGATACACGTTGTATCCGGGGTCGAAAGCTAACAACTCCGTCGTATACGTCGCCGAATCGATGTCGACCACCGCCTCCTGATAATCACCGAAGGTCCCGTCGCTGTTAACCTCACGGATACGCGCGGCCTGCAGGGGGGGCAGCTTGTCGCTTCGGGTCCCGCGCAGACGGGCGGACGTCAGGCTGTTGACGACAATGACTCCGTCAATCAGATTGTTTAAAGACGGCACATTCACTTCCCCTTCCCTGAGAAGCTTTGTTTTCTCCAGGGAGTATTCGGGGCCTATGGGCAGCGAGTTTCCGCCGGCGTCCGCCAGGCGGTCCACAACCAGATACGTTGCTTCCTGGGCAAAGTTTCCGCCATACAGGATCGCCGTATGTGTTTTTGTCGTCTTTTGGTCTGCCGAGGTGACCTCGATCACATCAATAAAGTAGCCTTTGTTGCATGTTAATATGTCTTCGTTTGTGCGTTCCGAGCCGGAAAAGGCGCCCATTTCGTCCACCGTCACCGTCTGTCCGTTAATTTTGACGGTGGCCCCCGACGCGACACTGCCCTGAACGCTGGTACCCCTGACTAAATACACGGGGGAATCACTCCGGTCGGCAAAGGCCGGCTGAGCCTTGATGCTGCCGCTTCTGAGCGTCGCCAAATCGGCGGAGGCCCCGTCCTTCACCAGGACGGTCACTGTCGGTACCGGGATCAAAAGGTTTCCTTGCGCGGCGGCAATGGTGTATGCGCCGGCCTTGTCAAAGGTCAGTGTAACCGAGCCGTCCGCGCCTGTTTTGGCCTGTTCGCCCGTAAGCGGCGTTAAATTGCCGCTCGTCGCTTTTTCGTCATAGTAGTAGAGATTAGTGTCCGCCAATGGGCTGCCGGCCGGATGCGGGGCCGTGTTATCCAGTCCTGCGCCCCTTACAAAGAGCTTCAGGCTGTCCCCTTTTTCGACTTCGCGGTTCCCGTAGACCATTTTCCCCGTGTCGTCCGCGAACCAGGCGTATTTGAAAAGCTTGGAGTCAATGTCCGTACTGATTAAATAGAGCACGACGTCGTCGCCCGGCTCAAGCAGTACATAATCCATTTTGCTGTAATTGACCGGTACGCCGTTCAGAAGGACACCGCGGGCGATGTGCCAATCATTGTCCCCCGGGAATTTGAGTTCGCCCGAAGAATTAAGCCCTATCTCAAGGCCCGGTTCCTTAACCAGCGAGAAGACCGCGTCGAAAAGAGTCGCCTTGTCCGCGTACTTTGTCAGACCTCCGGAGGCGATGTCTTTGCCCTTGCTGACGGCCAGGCCCTTGGGCACCGTCCGCACGTCTCTCTGCTTTCTTAATCCCAAGCCGTCATTGTTGCGAAAAGCGGCGGTGATGGAAATGCTTTCGCCGGCCTCGCCGCTGGTCACGTTCACGGTACAGGAGACTGTTTTCAGCCCGTCAGTCGTCACGGCCGTGGCGGTGACGACTGCGGTGCCGCCGTGGTTCAGCGTCAGCGTATTTACGTTCCCCGTGGTGTCCGACACGGAGGCAACGGCGGTATTGTCGGAGAACCAGGTCACAGGCGTAGTGCCAACGCCCTCCAGTGTTGCCTTCAGGCTTGCCGTCCCGGCGCTCTTATTCACGTCCAACGCGGCAGGGACGGTAATATTTGTAACTTCACTGACCGTGACAGTGCATTCGACGGATTTGCCCTCGGCCGCAGCCGTGACTGTCGCCGTACCGGCCTTTTTCCCCGTCAGCGTCGCTGTCTGCGTGGTGCTGCCCGTCCCTGCCACAGGGTCGGCCGCAGCGACTGTGAGGACATCTGTGTCCGAGGAGATCCAGGTCACAGCCGGCGCGGCAACGGATGAGTCATGGCTGAGCGTGAGGTTAAGCTCTTTTGTACCGCCAGGCCCCATATACCCCATGTACAATGTGCTTTTGTCCAGCGTCATATCCAGGACATTGACGGTGACCGCCGCTCCCGTAATGGCCGTACCGATTTTCGGGGTAATGTTCGTCATCCCGGCGTTGGCTCCCGTGATGGCAATATACCGGCTGCCATCTTCGTTTGCTCCTCCCGTCGCCGTGGCTACACCGCTGTTGGCTGATGTGCAGCTCAATGCTATGGTGGGGGTAATGTCGGCATCAAGGGTTACGCCGACGTTGACGGTCTGGCCCTTCCAGACCGTGGCGCTTGTGTTCTGCGGCACAAGCAGTGTGGCCTCAGACGCGCGCCGCTCGAATATTGCAGTCAGTGTGACATCCTCAAACGTGTCCGCCACTGTGCTGTTGTTGATCCTGACTGTTCCCCCGGCAAAGGGGCGGGCAGCAGCCGTCGTGTCGATGATGCCGGATGAGCTGTCTTCGTCAGGTATCACGCCGTATTGGGTGAACAGCTCCGGGCCGCCTGTTTTCACTGGCGCCGCGCCGTTGATGCTCCAGCCTTTGAAGGTGTACTCGGTGGTTTTATAGCTTTTCAAATAGAGCGTTTGGGAAATGGTAGCCCCGGCCTTCCAGTCTCTGGTGTAGACTGCCTCATTCACAGTCATTTCAGGGGTATTGAATGTAGCCCCGGCGTCGTCCAGATTGGATTTCACCGTCAGTGTAAAGGCCGTATCCCCTGCGGCAGTCGCCATAAGGAGTGGCGGGTCTGCGGCGGCTACCTCGTAGGCCGACGGGCTTGTGGTATCAAAAAGCGTTGTCGTTCCGGAAGCTCCGTCGGGAATCGTTGCGACGGCCTTCAGGGAAACTGCACCCGCCGCCTCCGGCGTCCACATATAGCTCAGCACCGCCGTGGGCGACTCCTCTGTCAGCGGGTTTTCCGGCTGTGCCGTGCCGACGGGAATCCCGGTTTCACCGCATACCTCGTAAAGTGTTACGGCCGGTGAGATTTCATATGTACCGGTGCTTGTAATGGATACCTGCACCTGATAGCTTGTCCCGGCTGTGATGATACCGGCATCCTGCGTGCCGTCCGCTGTTTTCACCGTCAAGCCGGAGAGCACGGCATGTGCCCCTTCTTCGGCAGCAAGTGCCGCCGCGGGCAGCATGCCCAGCAGCATGCCCAATGTCAGCAGGATTGAAAGTAATCGTTTTGAAAACCGCTTGGTTTGCATATCTTTTATCCTCCAAAATAGTTTTTTCACCGTTTAGCGTTCATTTAATGCCAAACGGCACGGAGGCCGCGGCCTCCCATGATGAGTTTCATCCCCCCCTTCACACAAAAAAAACCGACAAAACATAAACGTTTTGCCGGTTTTCTCCAAAACAAATTTTCCGCGCCCTATTCAGGAGGCATTCACCCCACGGAGTAAGTATCCTGACTCAGTATCATTGCGACTCTTCTGTCTTCTCAGCTATTATGCCAATGACATGAATGAAAAGCGCTCTACATTCACAGTGGCCGATCCGTCCGGGAATCCCACCCGGTTCCATAACTCCGCAGCTATTAATTTTTAAGCCCTGCCGTCACAAGGCACGCCTGATGACACATAACAAATCAGCAGGACAATTACACCCAAAAGCAGTATTCATTGGACTTGTCCGCTGATATAAGCTTATCGTACTATTGGCTTGGAATTAAAGTATAGTAAATTTTAATGCTTTTTAGTACTATTCCATGACAAGGGGACGGGGTTGTTGATACACTCGTGTATCAACAACCCCGTCCCCTTGTCGCGTCCCTTAAAACTTGCTTCTATCGGCCCACAAGCCCACGGCGGGGTTGCTTATATAGAAGATTTCCTCACCGTTCTCCAGTGTGTTAAAGCCATCCTTGAGCTTTTCCGGATCATATTTTTTTAATGCCTCGGCAAGAGGCATATAGTTGAAGCTGGCTCCTTCCACTTCTTCACGGGACAGTTTTTCAACCGCATAAGTGATGGAAAACCTTCCGTCGGAAGACCCGTGGATGAGGTGCGCGGCTACCGACAGGTTGCAGCAGAGATCCTGATTCTTCTTGACCAGTTCCAGTACATTTTCCCTGCCCACGTACCCGTATTTCCGGATCAAAAGGTCATTGCCGTCGTCTTCTCCGAATTTTTTGACACCCGGCGCCAGAATAATCAGTTCCCCGCCGTCGGCCAACGCCATCCGCGTCCGGTAAACCGCCTTGTTCCCAAGCCAGGTGCTCTTAAACTCATGCCCGTCAAGATAAACAACCACCTTCTTTAACGGTTTGTCCACAAAGGTCAGGTTTTTTTCCTGGCTGAGCTTCACAGCTTCCTCAAACAACCGGCGCGCCCTCCCTGCAAACAATCCGTGGATAGCAACCTTTCCCTGCACTTGCGTGGTTACGGTCAAAACGTACATGAGGGGAATATTCTTTAAAAAATGTTCTTCCGCATAATCAAAGACTTTGCGTACCGGGGAGTGGTCCCTTCCCATTACGCGTTCCATGCCATAAAAAGCGCCGAGCATGTGGGAGCTGTTTATCATGCTGCTTCCGCCGCAGCCTACGAATATGTTCTTGCTGTAATTGGCCATCCCGACCACCTCGTGAGGCACCACCTGGCCTATGGAAATAATGAGGTCATAGCTGATGTCCAGCAGCCGCTTGTTTACCTCGACGTCCACCGGATCACATACCAGTCCTTCGGATATTTCGCTGACATACTCTCCCGGCACTACACCCAGTTTCACTACATCCGTACGCCAATTATGGGGTATGATCCGTTCAAAAGGAACCTCACTTCCGAAAAATGCGGTACATTCTTCGCGGCTCATGGGTTCATGGGTTCCAAGGGCAGGCATGATGTCGATTGCGCAGGTATCCTTCAGCATCTTATAATACATTGCGGTGATTTTGCCTGCACCCGAATGATATCTGGTAATATCAGGGGGCAGCAGCAGAATTTTCTTCGCTTTGCCCGCCAGGTGTGCAGCAGACTGTTCAAGGGCTTTATAAAGCTCATCGTCGCCGATTCCTGAATCACAACTTGAACGTAGTACTATTTCTTTCATATATCCTCCTGATACTGCAATACAATGTAATATTCGGCGGCATCGCAGGGGCGCCTGCCCACTGCTGTCCGTGGGTTCGTGCAGTAAAAAAGAACCGTCCCCTATTACTTTATCATATTTCATCAGGTGATAACAGCATCATTGAAAAAAGGGACGGCTCCTTGTTCAATTTCCAATGGGGGCATGCCCCCATACCCCCTCGCTGCGGGCGAAATGAATTCGCCCTGCGCTACACTTCGTGCGCCACGCCTATACGTGGCGTTTGAACAACGTCAGTTGGGGATTGCTACC
>JAFABI010000081.1 GCA_023426125.1 Bacillota bacterium | reverse complement strand
TGTTCATGGCCTACCATGACGGGCAGCCGTTCAATGAAAATCACTTGCGCCCCTGCCCGCTGCTGGACAATCCCGACGCTCTGGTGGGCATGGTGGAGAGCTCCGGCGCCCATTCCACCGACCTGCAGAATCCGGAGGACGTGCATGAGCTCTCAGCAAAGTGCAGAAATGCCGCCGAGGCTTGGGAGCATACGGCGGACGAGCTTTGGAAATGCGCCGGGCATTGCGCCGGCTGTGGAATTCAGGAACGAAGCGTTGCCGTGTGAATATAAAGAGTCGGCAGACAGCAAAGGACAGTGTTGATGAAAAGGCGCTGAACATAGAGCCCAAATCGAAGGATTAGTAACAGAGAATACATATCGGTTTGGAAAGGAGTGAAATTGATGGCATCAGAAAATTTGTATTCCGTAAGAGAAATACAAGATCTGAAAGACATGCTGACCCAGAGCTGCATAATGTATGGAGATAAAAGCGCTTTTTTGATCAGGGAAGGCGATAACCGATATAGAGAAATTAGCTACAGCCGGTTTAGCAATGATATAGAAGCTTTAGGCACCGCTTTGCTGAAGCTGGGATTAAGCAACGGCTTGATAGCGATTCTCGGAGAAAATAGATATGAATGGTGTGTGACCTACTTGTCGGTAATAAACGGCGTAGGGACCGTAGTGCCATTGGACAAAGAACTGCCTTCTGAAGAGGTAGTAAATCTTTTAAATCGTTGCGAGGCAAATGCAATAATCTTTTCGGGCAAGTGCAGAGATCAAATGAAAAAGCTTGTTGGAAGCATTTCCTCTATCCGGTACTTTGTAGATATGGATTCGGAACAGGATAGCGAAGGTTTGTTATCCTTCCGGCGTTTGCTTGAAAACGGAAGGGAATTGTTAAAAGCAGGAGAAAATGATTACTCGTTGATGGAAGTAAACCCTGATACTATGAGCGCACTGATTTTTACATCAGGTACCACAGATCTGGCTAAGGGTGTTATGCTTTCCCATCGCAATATCTGCACCAATATCACCTCTGTGTGTTCTACTGTACAAATTAAGAGCGAGGATGTATCTCTGTCCATTCTGCCCATACACCATACGTATGAGTGTACTCTCGGCTTCTTGGCCATGCTTTACAATGGCGGAACGATAGCTTTTAACGATGGATTAAAGCATATTCCAAGAAATCTGAGAGAGGTAAAACCCACGTTCATGGTGACAGTCCCTCTTATACTGGAAAACATGTACAGAAAAATCTGGGACAAGGTTGGCAAAAAGAAGCTGATGAGGATAAAATTCAGAGCGGCGCTTTTTTTTACAGACCTATTGTACAGAGTGTTAAAAATCGATATCCGCAAAAAGGTCTTTAAATCCGTCCATGAAAACTTTGGCGGTAGACTGCGGCTGATTATTACAGGCGCAGCCGCTATCAGGCCGGAGGTGTCCAGATGCTTCAGAAAAATGGGGATTCAGGTGCTCCAGGGGTATGGACTGACTGAATGTGCTCCCCTGGTGGCAGGCAACCGGGACAAAAGCTTTGTAGATAGTGCGGGCGGGTTGCCGATTCCTGGGGTACAAATAAAAATCTTCAATCCTGATTCCAAGGGAATAGGAGAAATTGCGGTGAAGGGTGACAATGTGATGCTGGGATATTATCGAAACGATGCGGCCACAAAAAACAGCATCCGTGACGGTTGGTTCCATACCGGTGATCTTGGCTACCTGGGCAGGAAAGGATTCCTTTATATTACTGGAAGATTAAAGAATGTCATCGTAACGAAAAACGGCAAAAAAATATTCCCGGAGGAAGTAGAAAGCTATATAAACCGCAGCCCATTTGTACAGGAATCTCTTGTATATGGCGAATGTGAACAGGTCTCCGGTGAATGCTTTGTTTGCGCACAAATATTGCCTGATTTGGAGGCTATTCGAGAAAAATTCAAATTAGTAAGTGCTTCTAAAGAAGAGCTTATGAAAATAATTCGTGAAGTTATCAGGAATACCAACAAGGACATGCCATTTTATAAGCATATCAGGCAATTCACAATCCAGGAAACGGAATTTGCCAAAACCACAACGCAAAAAATCAAACGATATGTGGAAGCCCCCAAGAGGTTTCAGAACTAAAGCTTTTCGGCGTGACACATTATGAATGTGAAAAAATAAGGGCCTTTGTTTTAAATAGGTATTGTAATAGCCGTTTAATCTGAGCAGCGCAAGCAATTGGACGGGTCTGGACCACATATGAGTCTGTTATTAAAAAGGAGGAAATCAATATGAGCACGAAAGTTTTTGTCGCTGCAATCATCGTCGTTGCAGCGGCAACCGGTATAATCGGTGTTGCAGTCAAAAGAAAAAAGTATTGTGCTAAGTCTCACTATTAATCAGCCAATCTGTCAGTCGCACCGTCACAGAAAGCTATGGTAAGCCTGTTGTCAAGAACGAGCGGAAGTAGCATAACTTTACAATGGAAGGAGGGTTGTCTTTGCTATACTATTTTTTTATTCTGTGGGCCTTGATAGATACCTTTGTGCTGTATCTTGTATATAGCTCACTATCCTATTGGATTGCGCCGCTGTTGGTACTCGGCTTTTTTATTGCCGTCAATATCTTTTATCTTGCATTTCTATACGTCGCGTCGTTATTCTTAAGCACTAAAAAACCATTCGAAAAAGACAGTCCTTTCTGTCGAACTATCGTGACGGTCACCCTTGATTGGCTGCTTCATCTGCTGCGTATTCGCACGGAGGTTCATGGACTGGAAAAATTACCTAAAGAGCCTTTTGTTCTTGTCAGCAATCATCGTTCCAATTTTGATCCTATAGTTACGATTACGGCACTTAAAAAATTTCCTCTGTCTTTTGTATCCAAACCCGAAATATTTAAAATTCCAATTGCCGGACGATTTATTCACCGCGTCGGTTTTTTGGCTATTGACAGAGAAAATCCGATAAAAGCGATGAAAACGCTTAGCAAAGCGATTGATTTCATTAAGAACCAGGGACTTTGCATTGGCATTTATCCCGAAGGCACCAGAAGCAAAACAGGAGAACTGCTGGAATTTAATCGGGGCGCATTTATGGTTGCACAAAAAGCAAAAACACCTGTTGTGGTAATGTCCACACGGAACACAGAGCAAATCGGCAGGAATATTCCATTTAAGCCAACATGCGTCGTCCTTGATATTCTTGATGTTATTGACAAGGATACCGTGGTGCCTTCCGGCACGAAAGAGTTGAGCGGCTGCGTCAGAGCTGCAATTGAAGAGAAGTTGAACAACGATTTAGGAAGTTGTGATCGTTGTGGTATTGGGAGAAAAACAATATGACCAAGCCTGTTATCATTACCGCGGACAGCGCATGCGATCTGTCCGCGGTGTTATTGGAAAAATATCAGATTATAACGATTCCTTTGACTATCGTCGTGGGAGAACAGAGCTTTCAGGACGGCATAGATTTTCAACCGGATGATATTTATGCGTGCTACCATGAGAAAAAAATGCTGCCCAAGACCGCCGCGATCAGCCCGATGAGCTATAGCGAGTTTTTCCGGGAATTTGCAGAAGCGGGCTTTGCGGTCGTACATATCAGTATCAGCGCAAACATATCGAGTACATATCAAAACGCCTGTGTCGCAGCTTCAGAAATGGAGGACGTGTATATTGTTGACAGCCGCCATCTGAGTGCCGGCGAAGCACTGGCAGCGATAGAAGGATGCAGGCTGAGAGACGCCGGGCTGGAAGCGCATAAAATTGCGGCCGAATTGGAGGATTTTACGCAAAGAATCAATTCGAGCTTTGTTCTCGATACCCTGGAATTTATGTGGAAAGGCGGACGGTGTTCAGGGGTAACAGCAATGGGCGCCAATCTGCTGAAGCTTAGGCCTTGTCTTGAAATGCGGGATGGCTGCCTGCGGGTTTGCAAAAAATATCGCGGTTCCATCCATCGCGTATATGTGCAGTACATCCTTGACCGTCTGAGCAGCGAAAAGGTTCAAAGAAATATTTGCTTTATTGCGCATTCCAGCGAACTCAGTGACAACGAGATAGACTCTTTAAAAAGACACATTCGTAAGTGCGCCCCTTTTGACGAGATAAATGTTATAAGAGCTGGGTGTGCGGTGTCGTCTCACTGCGGCCCAGGAGCATTGGGCGTGTTTTTTGTACATGAATTGTGAAAGGTAAGCATTGAATGAAAGATTTTGATATTATAACGGATTCCTCTTGCGATCTCCCCGCAGCAACAGCGAAAGATCTGGGAATTTCAGTGGTCCCTCTTTCTGTTTCAGTTGAAGGCAAGACATATGTGAATTATCTGGACGGAAGAGAGATTGATTTTCAAACATATTATGCTTTGTTACATGCCGGAAAAAGCGCAGTCACATCGGCAGCCAACGTTTCTCAATTTTTAGCGCTTATGGAGGAAAGTCTGCTGCGCGGAAAAGACGTGCTATACCTGGGATTTTCATCTGCACTCAGCGGTACCTATAATGTGGGTGCTGTTGCCGCCTCGGAGCTCGCTGTGAAGTATCCCGAACGAAAGCTCCGGACAATCGACACGTTAAGCGCGTCTTTAGGACAGGGACTGCTGGTCTACTTGGCTTCCCAGCAGGCGGACAGCGGCAAAACAATAGATGAAGTGGCAGACTATGTTGAGGAAACAAAGTTGCGTCTTTGTCACTGGTTTACGGTGGATGACCTGAACTATTTGCACCGAGGGGGCCGCGTTTCAAAGACGACCGCGGCAGTCGGCAGTACCCTGGGCATCAAGCCGGTTTTACATATAGATAATAACGGGTGCCTGACGAAAACAGGCATCGCCAGGGGGCGTAAGTCGTCTATCAAAAGTCTCGCGGAAAAGATGAAGTTATTGGCCGCCGACCCGCAGGATCAAACGGTTTTTATCAGCCACGGCGATTGCATGGAGGATGCCGAATATCTTGCGCAGATAATCAAGGACGAAATAGGCGTGAAAAATATTCTGATCAACTATATTGGGCCGGTGATCGGTACACATTCCGGTCCCGGAACTCTTGCACTGTTTTTTTTGGGAACAGAGCGTTGAGCTTGAACGGAAAATATTAAAAAGGAAGTTTTGCGATGCACAGGATAAAGCTGATTGACAGGACACTTCCGGCTTACACAAGAGGCGAAGAAATATTCAATATGACAAGCCATATCGTCGGGGGCGCTTTCGGCGTTACTGCCTTGACGCTTTGCGTGGTTTTCTCCGCAGTTCGCCAGAATTCTTATGGAGTGGTGGCAAGCGCGATTTACGGCGCAGCCATGATTATTTTATATACGATGTCCAGCATTTACCACGGACTGAGTCCGAAGCTGGCGGCCAAAAAAGTGTTTCAGGTCATCGACCACTGCGCAATTTTCCTTCTGATTGCAGGAACATACACACCGATTTCTCTCTGTGCGCTCCGGGAGCAGAACCCGGTACTCGGCTGGGTTATATTCGGCGTAATATGGGCTGCTGCGGTACTCGGCATCATTCTAAACGCCATTGACTTGAAGAGATACCGCATCTTTTCAATGTTATGCTATCTTGCCATGGGCTGGAGTATTTTATTTGTCGCAAAACAGACCTACCTTGCACTCGGTATCGGCGGTTTTGCACTACTGCTTGCAGGCGGCATCTGCTATACAGTCGGTGCGCTGGTCTATTCCAAGCTTAAAAATATTCATTATATGCACTCGGTTTTCCATCTTTTTGTCCTGACCGGCAGCATCCTGCATTATTTCTGTATCTTCTTTTACGTAATCTGATGTAATGACTTTCGCAAAGCAATCGCCTCCCCAACTGCTGGTTTACCACGAATATCAATGGAACCTCAACGGAAATTCGCCTCTCCGTTGAGGTTTTATTGATGTTTGGCTGTTAAACTCATCCTATAACGCAAGAATGGGGGTTCATTATGAACGTAAAAGAAAAAATGGAGGCCTTTGTTTTAAATAAGGCAATGAGCTATGTGTCAGGCAATCCGGAGAAGAATCTACCAAAGCTGCTATCTTTGATTGATCATTCCCCCTGGGGCAAAGACTTCGCCAGCCAGAGCAAAATCTTCCACGAAGTGCTGGAAAACCCGGAGACCAACTGGCATCAATACATTATGGGTCTCTGGAGAGATATTGACAACGAAGTTTTAAAGATCGTATTCCGTAATTTTGTCCTAAACGCCAGCTTATTTGGTTATCCAAAGCAGGAAGCCAAAGCTAAGGAACTGGGCTGCAATATCCCATGGGCGCTCCTGATTGACCCCACTTCCGCCTGTAATCTGCACTGCACCGGCTGCTGGGCGGCCGAGTACGGCAACAAGCTGAACATGTCCTACGAGACGCTTGACAGCATCATCCGGCAGGGCAAAGAGTTGGGGGCTTATTTCTATCTGTACACAGGCGGTGAGCCTTTAGTTCGAAAAGCAGACATTATCCGTCTTTGCGAGGAGCATCCCGACTGTCAGTTTGCCGCCTTCACAAATGGCACGCTGATCGACGAAGCTTTTGCGGACGAGATGCTGCGCGTGAAGAACTTCATTCCCTCCATCAGCGTGGAAGGCTTTGAAGAGGACACCGACTTCCGCCGGGGCGCGGGCACCTTCAAAAAGGTCAAGCAGGCGATGGCAATTCTCAAAGCCAAGCGGCTGCCATTCGGTGTCTCCTGTTGCTACACGAACAGGAATGTGGATATGATCGGCTCCGAGGAATACTTCGACCAGATGATCGAATGGGGCGCAAAGTTCTGCTGGTTCTTTACATACATGCCTGTGGGCAAGGAGGCCGTGCCCGAGC
>JAFABI010000058.1 GCA_023426125.1 Bacillota bacterium | reverse complement strand
AAAGCGCTGGACAAACCTTGAGGAATGCCACGAGCTGTATTGTGCAGGACATATGATAGAGGCGGGTGTGGCATACTTCAGCGCCACCGGGAAAAGGAAGCTGCTTGATGTTGTATGCCGGCTTGCCAATTATATAGATTCAGTTTTTGGGCCTGAGCCCGGGAAGATGAAGGGGTATTGCGGCCATCAGGAAATAGAGCTTGCCTTGGTGAAGCTTTACAGGATTACAGGCAATGAGCGCTATTTGAGCCTGAGCAGATACTTTATAGACGAAAGAGGTAAGGAACCTTATTATTTCAGGCTTGAGAGGGAAAAAAGAGATATCCTGGAATTTTGGCCAGGATTCAGCAAGTTTAAAAGGGAATACATGCAGACCCACCTTCCGGTGAGGGAACAGAAAACAGCGGAAGGCCATGCTGTAAGGGCTGTTTACATGTATTCGGCTATGGCGGACATTGCGGGTGAAACGGGGGATGCAGAGCTTCTTGATACATGCCGCGATCTATGGAACAATGTTGTCAAAAAAAGGATGTACATTACGGGTGGCATAGGATCTGCGGCTTTCGGAGAGGCATTCACCTTTGATTTTAATCTTCCCAATGATACGGTATATGCAGAATCATGCGCCTCGGTGGGCCTGGTGATGTTTGCCCACAGGATGCTGAAAATCGAGGCAAAGGGCGAATACGGCGACGTGATGGAAAGAGCGCTGTACAATAATGTTTTGAGCGGAATGGCGTTGGACGGGAAGAGCTTTTTCTATGTAAATCCTTTGGAGGTACTTCCGGAGTCGTGCGAGAAGAATCCGGCAATGGAGCATATCAAGCCTGTTCGGCAGAAATGGTTCAGCTGCTCCTGTTGCCCGCCGAATATTGCAAGATTGCTTATGTCGTTGAGCCAGTATATATATACGGCAGGCAAAAACTCCATATATACGCATCTTTATATAGGCGGAAAGGCAGAATTTGATCTTGACGGCACTTTAGTTACACTTTCTCAGGAAACAAACTATCCGTGGGATGGGAATGTAAGGCTGAAAGCCACAAACTTCGGTGAAAAGGAATTTACACTGGCATTGAGGATACCGGCCTGGTGCAGGAATTACAAGCTTGCGGTGAACGGAAAGGTTTTGGAAACCGGTGTGGATATCTCAAAGGGATATGCTAAAATCAGGAGGATTTGGAATGACGGAGATACAGTTGAATTATCAATGGATATGCCGGCGGAATTAATCCAGGCCAATCCCAAAGTCCGGGCCGACGCGGGAAAGGTCGCCATCACAAGGGGACCGCTGGTATACTGTCTTGAGGAGGTTGACAACGGAAATAACCTGTCGGCCATATCAATTCCACTGGACTGTAGTCTTGTATACGAAAAAGACAGCAGCCTTCCAAACGGAGCTGTTGCAATAAGAACAACGGCAATTAGGATAGATGATAAAGGCTGGTCGGATGAGCTTTACCGTCCAGCGGTAAATACAGAGAAGGAAACAAGCATAAAAGCCGTGCCCTATTGCATGTGGTGCAATAGGAAACCCGGAGAAATGACCGTTTGGATCAGGCAAAGGTAAAATACTTGCAGATATAATGCCCCTTTCATGGGATCTTCTTATTAAGGGGCATTATATCTGCTTCAAATAAAACCATAAAATTTTACACTCTTTTTATCCGCTTTTTTCCGTTTCGTTCCGGCTGTCATAATTATTGCTCATCTCAAGCATTATACGGATAATGAGCTTATCCTCAACCTGCTGTTTTTATATCAAATTTCACGATGGCACTATAACCGTTTATTATGAGTTTTTAGATGATATTTTATGCAAAAATACAATAAATGAGTTAACATAATTAGTTTCAATTTAAAAATAAAAGAAGCTGTGGAATGCAGTGATACCAGCTTCTTGGAGTAAAAAACCTGGAGCCGGTGGTGAGAATCGAACTCACGACCCGTGATTGTTGGTAAGGTAGGATAAGATCAGATTAATCAACATATCGGAGGATTGAGCGCCACGCGATTTTAAGCTGATCCGCCCGGGCTGAATGACTCTAAAAATCACTTTTTCCCTTCGGACATATAATCCAAAACTTCCTTTATTACTTCTCCTGCAACAGGGGCAGCTGTTGCTCCTGCCAACTGTGATGCTATTGTAGGTTCATCCAGAATTATTATACAAACAATTTCCGGCTCATTTGCCGGTGCAAATCCTGCAAAAGAGGCAATATATTTACCTGTTGATTTTTCGCTTGTACCTACACAGCCTGCTATTTTGTAGCCCTCGGCATATGCATTTGCTGCGGTGCCCTTTGATACTGAACCTTCCAGCATTGCCTTCATGCTGTCGGCAGTTCCCTTGGATATTACATTTCTTATTTGCCGGGGATCCATAATTGTTTCATCATTATCATAAAAGCCGGTTAATTTCTTTATGATTTGTGGTTTCATCAGGTTGCCGCCGTTTGCTATGGCACTATAGGCCGAGGCAAGCTGCAGTGGCGTAACCTGGAATTTTTGTCCTATTGAAGCCATTGCCATATCGAGTTCGGCAGGGTTTTCACTGATATTACCCTGTGCTTCGCCGGGAAGCTCCAGACCTGTTTTGTCATAGAATCCGAAATCTTTAACATAGGAATAGTACTTATCGGTACCGAGGTTCTGGGCTAATCTGACAAATACAGGATCACAGGAATTATATACCGCTTCTTCAAAGGAGTCTTCTCCGTGCAATCTTCCCGTTCTCCAGCAATGTATTGCCGAACCGTTTATCGAAACAGGAGAATCATTCACTTTGCTGTCAGGACTGATAATGCCTTCCTCAAGAGCCATGGCGGCTGTTATTGGCTTAAAAACAGAGCCCGGCTGAAACGTATCGGATACGTTATCCGGCGAATAGGGCGCATTCGGGTCAGAATTCGATTTTGATGCCATGGCAAGAATTTCTCCGCTTTTAGGATCCATAATTAAAGCAGTCGCACCGTTTATAACCTTGTAATCGTTGATTGCTTTATCCAAGGTATTTTCAACAATGCGTTGTATTTTCAGGTCTATCGTAAGCATCACATTTGAACCGCCCTCAAGCTTTTTGTTTCCATCTACAGTTACCTCGGTGCCCTCCGGCTTCAAATACTCCTCCATCGATAATTCAATTCCGGCAAGCCCTTGCGCATCCTCCCCTGTGAAGCCTATAACATTGGCGGCCAGATTTCCATTTGGATATACTCTTTTGGAATCTTCATCAATGATTACACCCTTTATGCTGTTATTTTCTACCCACTCCTTGATTTTACTGCCTGTATCCTTATCCACTTTTCTCTTGACGATTTCATAGCTACTTGTAGATTTTAACTTTTCCAACATCTCTATTTTTCCCAGTGATAAATAATTGGCCAAAGCTTCAGCGATTGAATCGGTATCCTGGCCCGTAGCTTTAATTTCTGTCGGATTCAGTGCAATAATGTCAGCCGGAATACTGACAGCAAGCTCCATTCCATTTCGATCGAGAATTTTACCTCTTCCCGCAGGTTCATCTTTTATGGCCGTATCAGATACTTCATCAGCCGTGCCTGGAGTATATAACTCGGATGCATTTGCAGGTAAAGCAAAACTCAAATGGTTGTTTATAAATAAAACACCAGCCGTACCTATCGTTATTGTTGCTAAAGAAATAACAATTCCAAAAATAACAGAGCGCTTTTTTAAAATATTTATCAATTTAAGCCTCCACTTTATATTATTAATATTCCCTTGACTCATGCTTGCCGTATTATAAAGTGTATGATTTTCTGAATAGTACTTTATGGTTTTGATAAGAGTTTCTGCATAATTCCTACGTTCATCAGGCTTTATACTGGATAGTACAATTTCATCACACACCGGTTCCCTGTCTTCCTTCATTTTTTTGAATGCATGCCAAACCAGCGGATTAAACCAATGGGGGACGCATAGCAACATTTTTATTAAACCGATTACCGTATCCTTATGCCTGAAATGGCATAGTTCATGTAAAAAAACATATTTGATTTCTTCCGGGCCAAGTTGTTCGAATATATCTGCGGGTATAAGTATTTTGGGGTTTATAATGCCATAAACCGCAGGCGTCTTTATATGTTTTTGATATAGGATTGGGATATCCTTTTTAATATTCAGGAGTTTTTTACAGTAATCAAAAATAACCTCAATACTGCCGTTTTCTTCTGATTTGCTCGATTTGTGAATTCTGCGGCTCATTATACGATTAATAATCAGAAAGTAAAATATAAAAAAGATGATGCCAAGAAGCCATATTTTGCTTGCGGATGCAATAACAAAGGACAATAATTTACTATTTTCACTTTCATTATTCTCAAGTTTTTCGGTTGTTTTATTTTTTTCAGCGGTTGTCAGATTATTATTTGCATTATATCCTGTACTTTTTGTGGCTGTTTTGTCATCTATTCTAAAATCAAGGTTATTGTCTTTACGGTCATTCGTACTATTCTCAGCTTGAATCCCAACAGTATCCTGAACTGCCGGAGCAAAGCCATTCAAATTCAAGGAAAACTCCGGCGTATAGGGAATTGCAAGTCTGAGCAGCAGCAAAAGCCATATATAATAGTGCCATCCGGCTGACAGTTTTTCCTTGAAAACAGTCTTCACCAATAGGATCAGCAGTATAAGCACCGAAGCCATGATGGAAATTAGTAAAACCTCGGAAAAAACACTTACCAGCATACGCCTTTCCTTACCTTTCCTTGTCAAAGTCAATCAATTTCCTGAGCTTTTCCAACTCTTCCTTTGAAACCTTCTGATGCTTTATAAGCCCTGCTATCAGCATACTTACCGACCCGTCATATACTTTTTTCAGGAATGTTTCACTTTCTGCCTTTTCACACTCTTCATGAGTGATCAAAGGGTAGTATTCTCTCACTTTTGAGTTGATGAGATTGTATCCCACAGCACCTTTATCAACCAACCTTCTTAGTAAAGTATCAATCGTTTTATTATTCCATTTGCTCCTTTCACCAACGTTCTTTATGATTTCCCTGTTTAGCAAAGGCGATCTCTCCCAAAGCACCCTCATGATTACCCATTCAGAATCAGTGATTTGTGGCAATGACTCATTCATAAAAGCCCTCCCTTACAATTGTAAGTCTAATATATTTACCTTACAACCGTAAGCCAAATATGTCAAGTACTTTGTAAAATTTTTTTACAATTTAATATAATTTGCTGTATTTTTTCTGATTGCTCATTACCTAAGAGTGAAATCACGCCAAATGTCAGATAATCATTCTGTTCTAAGCGTGCCATTAGTAAGGCAACTAATGTCTCAGCTTCTTTAATATTAATCTTTTGCCTTCCTTCACAAGCTCCACCATCCACCCTAAAGTTAACCACGGCTGGCGTCCAGAGGGACGAATTGTTCTTTGTCTCCCTCGGAAATCATACGGTTATAGAATGTAAATCCGTCTCCGTTCGATGTAAATACAAAAGGAATCTTTAGCATCTCAGCATATTCCAACGCTTGTTGCATCCCATCTGAGACAGCGTGGTTATTATCTTTTGCTTCCACAACAGCAAGGGGAATGTGCGGCTTATAAAACAACACATAATCAGCATATTTTGCCTTATCACGCTTAAATGTACCGCCTCTGGCAATGATGCGGCCTTGTGTTATTGCATATTCTTCACGAATTTGTGACGCCATCCAGTCTGCCTTCACGATCGCCGGGGTTATGTAGCGAGTTCGGATTTCTTGTTCCGTCAATTGCTTTTTATCCATTATCATCCATCACCGCCCGTGTTTCGCATAAATTATTGTTTTATTTTACCATGGATCCCGAGTAATTCCAATTAAAAGCGGCATCAGAACAAAAATTTTTTCGTTTTTCTCACTATAATTTATTTACGTCAAGAGACCACTTGAATGCCATGGAGCCCTTTCTCAAACAAAACATTAAGATTATGAAACATACATCTTTTCAAAATCATTTGTTACGAATGTACGCAAAAATCCTTGAAACACTCTAGTTTCAAGGATTTTATTTCATTGGAGCCGGTGGTGAGAATCGAACTCACGACCCGTTCATTACGAATGAACTGCTCTACCTCTGAGCCACACCGGCAGGATATGGACTTTCCGTCAAACGGAATTTGTCTGAAAGCGGGTGGAGGATTACCACACCCGGACTTTCGATTTTGTACCTTACCATGATAATATCTTTTCAAGCGTTTGTCAACACGGTATTTCAAGGAATATAATTCAGTGCTTCGTGTAAAGCAAGCCTGACTGAGCCACGCTTGGTTTATCTCGATATTTTTAATAGCAATTGTAATATTCCTTTTCGACATCATCCAGGGCATAATTGTAGCCGGCGTTTTTCAAAATGCCATGGGTGGTTTTTATGATCATGTCGTGCGTCACCATGTCCTGCTCCACAAGGAAGGTTAAATACTCGTTTGTCATGTCAAATAGTTCTTCCCAGTTGGTTATATTTTTAAAATCCTTTACCGTTCCCAAGCTGTTTCCTCCCCGGCTGATATTTCCTATTAATGTTTGTTGTTTTCGGCGCACTTATTCCGCTTTTTGTTGATTTACCGGACACGATACATTATAATACATTCAAAAGGCAGGGACAATACCTTATGGAAATACGATGCCGTAAAAAATTATGTGGTGGCCATAGAAATTTACAGCATCAGAAATACTGTATGAGCGTTAATGGTGAGTATATGGAGAAGATAAAATACATCCTGTTTGACTGCATGGAAACCGTCGTTGATCTGCATCGGCTGCCTGATTTACGGGATTACGCCTCCTGGGGATTTGACGGCTCGGGGGTCGAGGAGCTGTGGGAGGACTTTGATGAGTTTTTCCGGTATTATCTCCTTGCGCGAAGCGATCTTTCGGCCAGGCTCCATGAGAACCAGGAATATGAAATGTCCGAGCGTTTTTTGCATCTTGTCCGTCTCAGTTTTCCGGACTTGCCGGCTTCCAGGCTTGAAAATACCGCCCAGTGCTTGAACCGCAATTACTGGCAGAATTATAAGGCGACCTGTTATGTAAGAGAGGATGTGCTGGCCGTGCTTCCGGAGCTGGCGAAAGAATACAGGCTTGGGATCGTATCGAATTTTATGGTCAGGGGCGGTATTGAGGAACTGCTGGAGATAAACGGAGTATCCCGGTATTTTAATGTTGTTGTCACATCCATCACAGAAGGCTTCCGAAAGCCGCACCCCGCCATCTATATGGCAGCGCTGGACAGACTGGGCGCCAGGGTGGAAGAGGCGGTATTTGTGGGAGACGATTATGTCAATGATCTGGTAACACCGGCTGAATTAGGGATGAAGCCCATCTTTCTGGACCGTTATGGAAAGTATCCTGAAGTGACGGGGAAGATATCTGATTTTCGTGAGCTCCTGCGCTTGTTATAACGAGGCTTAAGCAAGAGGGATTTGACTAAAATCCGTTACCTAATATCAAAGCATGTGATTTATAAGAATAAAATCAACATGTATAATAACTGCATAGGTACCTAAATAATAAACAGGAGGCGTAAAGTTGAAAAATTTAGTACGTATTGTAAGTTATGTATGCATTTTGTCATTGCTGCTATTGTCGTTTGCCGCGTGCGGAGCCGGGAATGAAGCCCAGGGAAGCACAGAAGCTACTACGGCTGCCGGAACAACCGCTGCGACAACTACAGCAGACAACGCTGATGAAGTAACTACAGAAGAAGTCAATCTTAGGTTTCTCTGGTGGGGTACCGATGCCCGGCACCAGGCCACATTGGACACAATAGACCTCTATGCGAAGAAGTATCCGAACATAAAAATCGAGGGCGAATACGCTGCTTTTGACGGTTATTACCAGAAGCTGGTGACCCAGCTGGCAGGCGGCACCGCA
The DNA here is from genome assembly GCA_023426125.1 of Bacillota bacterium. GTDB lineage: Bacteria > Bacillota > Clostridia > Acetivibrionales > DTU013 > MnB-11. Next base: position 102,350 of record JAFABI010000058.1, on the reverse strand, counting down.
CCGGACATCATCCAGGTGGGGACCAACATGGTACCGGAATTTATCAACCAGGGTGATTTCTTTGTAGACTTCCGAACCATAAGCGACAAGATTATCGATTTGAACGCATTTGACGAAAAGCTTCTGGAAACCTGCACCTATAACGGCAAGCTGATTTGCCTGCCCACAGGCTCGGGAGCAAAGACGACGCTTTACAACAAAGATTTGTTTGCCTCCAAGGGAATTTCCGAAGATACGGTCTGGGACTGGGATAAAATTCTTGAAACCGGTACAAGGCTGCATAAGGAAGACAGTAATTTTTATTTCATGTTCACAGGCGCAGAATACATGTATGAGATAATACAAATGTATGTATTCCAGAAGACAGGCGAGCAATGGGTTAGGGATGATTATACCGTCGGATTTACAAAGGAAGATGTCGAAGAAGCTTTAGACTACCTTAAAAAGCTTGTAGACAACGGAGTTATCCAGCCCGCACAGGAAAGAGCAGCCTTCAAGGTGGATACACAGAATCCCAAGTGGGCAAACGGAGAATTTGGAGTTTACCTTACATGGGCTTCAAACATCGAGGGCTTCCAGAAGGCTACCTCCACAAACCTGGGAGTTGCCAAAGTACCTGTGATGAGTGGTGCAAAGAACAGCGGAATAAGCGTATTCCCGCCACAGTATATGGTGGTCAACAAAAAGTCTTCAAACGTAAACGAAGCCGTCAGGTTCCTGAACTTTTTCTATAATGACAAGGATGCGGCTCTGACGCTTGGCACCGTAAGAAGCATACCTCCAACGGAAAACGCCCGGAAGCTGCTGATTGAGAATAATAAAATCAATCCCAACGTGGCAAAAGCTGTAGAACTCGGATATGAAAATCCCGCAAGCTTTCCCAATCTGATTTCTACCAATAGCGAGCTGCTTGCCATTGTCAGCGATATCGTCAAAGAAGTGGATTTTGGTAAGACGGCTCCTGCCCAGGCGGCTGAAAAGCTGGTGAAACAGTATAACGACAAGCTGGCAGAGCTGAAAGGCCAGAAAGGATAAAGCGTTTCAAGGTATGGCAGTAAACCGGGGACATACCGCGTTGTCCCCGGTTTATTCATAAACAACAGATTGGATGATTACAATGACAAAGTTGATTGCATATAAAATGCCTGGTATGAAAAAAAAGTATACCGGTTTACTCTATATACTGCCATGGCTGATCGGATTCCTGGCATTTGAACTTTACCCTTTCTTTGCTTCGCTTTATTATTCCTTTACGAATTACAGCATGCTGAAAGAGCCGTCGTTTGTAGGATTACAGAATTATATAAACATTTTTACCAAAGACCCTGATTTTGCAAACTCTTTGAAAGTAACACTAACCTATGTAGGGATCGAAGTGCCTGCAAAAATAATTTTTGCCCTGGCAATCGCCCTTATACTGAATCAAAGCATCCGGGGAATAAATTTTTACAGGACGGTATACTATCTGCCTTCCATCCTGGGGGGGAGCGTAGCTGTTTCAATCATGTGGCGCACGTTATTCATGCATGACGGGCTGATCAACAAGCTGCTGGGATATTTTTCAATCCGTCCGGTGGATTGGCTGGGTAACCCCGGCATTGCACTGTATACTGTCAGCTTGCTGGGGATCTGGCAATTCGGTTCTTCGATGGTGATATTTCTTGCGGGGTTAAAACAAATTCCTTTAGAGCTATACGAGGCTGCAAAGGTAGACGGGGCATCTGTGCCCAGGCGCTTTTTTATTATTACGGTTCCGATCCTTACGCCGTTGATATTTTTCAATCTGGTGATGCAAATCATCAGCGCCTTCCAGGCTTTTACCCCTGCCTTCGTGATCACAAACGGAGGTCCGTTGAAATCTACTTATCTCTACGGACTGCTCCTGTATCAGAACGGGTTCGGCTTCTTTAAGATGGGATACGCGTCTGCGCTTTCCTGGGTGCTTTTTCTGATCATCATGGCATTTACGCTGCTGGTGTTTAAATCATCGCCATTATGGATACATTATGAGGACGGGGGGGATTTCTAATGGAAAAAAGCATAAAAAAGGTCCTGGCGCATGTTTTCCTTTGCCTTATGGGTATTTTAATGGTTTATCCTCTGCTGTGGCTGTTTTTTTCTTCCTTCAAGTCGAACAATGAAATCTTTTCATCCCTGGGCCTTCTGCCCCGGCAATTTACTATCGAGCCGTATATAAAAGGCTGGAACGGCGTAGGCAGGTATTCCTTCAGCGAATTTTTCCTGAATACCTTTAAAATTGTAATTCCCTCGCTGGTGCTGATCCTGGTGTCTACCACACTGGTTGCCTACGGCTTTGCACGATTTAAATTTCCCATGAAGAAGCTGTTGTTCACCGTGATGCTTTCTACGCTGATGCTGCCTGCGTCGGTGGTGATCATTCCCAAATATCTCCTGTTCAGAAATCTTGACTGGCTGGATACCTATCTGCCTTTTATCGTACCGGCGGCTTTTGCGGGGAGCCCTTTTTACATCTTCCTCATGGTTCAGTTTCTCAGGGGTCTTCCCAGGGAACTGGATGAATCCGCGGTAATCGACGGCTGCAGTTCTTTCCTCATCCTCTGGAAGATCCTTTTGCCCCTTTGCAAACCCGCACTGTTTTCCATCGGTATTTTTCACCTTATAAGCGCGTGGAATGATTTCTTCAATGTCTTGATTTATATAAGCAGCGTACGCAACTATACACTTGCTCTGGGGCTAAGGATGTCTATCGACGGTCAGTCAGGAGATATAAACTGGAACCAGATAATGGCCATGTCGGTAGTGACTATCGTTCCTTGCGTATTGGTGTTTTTCTTTTCACAGAAGTATTTTGTACAGGGCATAGCGACTTCAGGCCTAAAGGGGTGAAATCACATTGTACAGGGTTTTGATTGTAGACGACGAATATGAAATCAGAAACGGGCTTATCCACTATCTGCCATGGAAGGACATGGGCTTTGAAGTGGCGGGAGAAGCGGAAAACGGCCTGGAGGCTTTGGGATTTTTGTCTGAAAACCCTGTGGATGTGGTGCTTTGCGATATTAAAATGCCTGTGATGTCGGGCATTGAGTTTGCAAAAGAGGTTGAGAAACAAAAATTGAAACCCAGGATCGTATTCCTAAGCGGCTACAGGGAATTTGAATACGCCTGCCAGGCTGTGGAATACGGCGTTAACCGATATATTGTAAAATCTGCAAAGTATGAAGAGCTGATCGACGCTTTCACAAAGCTGAGGAATCATCTGGATGAGGAAAGAAGAGAAAGGGACAACCTTGTTGAAAATAATGCGGAAGCACTTTCCAGAGGATATGATTATAATAAAAAGATCATCGACAGGGTAAAAGCTTACATCGAAGAGAATTACAGGGAGGCTTCCCTGGATGAGGCCGCCCGGATCGTGCACTTAAACCCCAATTACCTGAGCAGATTTTTCAAGCTTAAAACGGGAAAGCATTTTCACGGCTATATCCTGGATGTTAAAATGAAAAAGGCGGCGGAGCTATTGAAGGACATCCGGTTCAGGACCTATCAGGTAAGCGACGAGCTGGGGTATGAGAATTCAAGAAGCTTTACAAGAGCCTTCAGAAATTACTATGGCAAAAGCCCCAGGGAATTCAAAGGCGAGAGTGAGGAATAGCCGGTTTGTCGTTTCAACGTCTGAAAATTGCCGGCGAAAAGGTGGCGGAGCTTATGAAAAAGAGATATTTCATAAAGAACCTGACAATATTTATACTCCCTTTGCTTGTGCCTCTGGTGATTCTTGGGGCTCTGTCCATAACGATTACCGAACAGTATATCAAGACCGACATCAACAAGAATGTTTCGAATTTATTAAAACAGACGAGAGACAATGTTGAGCTGATGTTCAGTGAAATGGATGCAATAAACCTCATCTTCAGTGCAAATCCGCAGATTACCGTGAATATGAAACGGGTAACAAAGGGCGGGGAAATATCCCTGGAGGATTATAGACTGTTCCAGCTGACGAACAATTTTATCGCGTCTTCCGTAAATGCAAAGCCTTACATTCATTCTATCTATATCTATTATGAAAACCCTGAAGATCGCTTTTTCACAACAACGGAAGGTCTCGTAAGCCTTGGGGATTTTTATGACAGGGAATGGTACGACAGCTTTATCAATTATAGCGGGACAAAGGAGGTCTGGACCGAGACCAGGGCCATAAAGCAGTATGCGTTTGAAAAAAAGCCCACAAATATCACAACGGTATATAAAAAGCTCCACACAACAGGTAAGGCAGGGACAGACGGGGTAATTGTGCTTAATATATACACCGGCTACTTTGAAAATCGGCTGAACAGCTTGTGGATTTCTCCCAGGGAGAGCATTCTGGTACTGGACGAGCAGGGAATTCCGGTATTCACCCATCACTATTCGGAGGAATTCAATTCAGAGGATCTGAAGCGTATCGCGGGCAATAAACAGGCATCGGCCACCCTTACGGTAAACAACCGTATGTATGCGCTCAACAGCCTGCAGTCTGAAAAATTCGGATGGCAATATATTTCCATCGTGCCAACGGACCAGCTTTACCAGATACCGATAAAACTCACCACACTGACCGGTCTGCTTGTATTGCTTTCCCTGTGTCTGGGCATGGTAATCATCTACTTTTTGACAAAAAGAAATTACAGGCATCTTGAAAATATCATAGGTATTATCGACCGCGTGGAAAAAGGACAGCCTCTGCTGCCTCTCCCGTCAAGGGTCAAGGATGAGTACGGCTACATCATGAGCAATATCCTTAAAACCTTTATTGAACAAAGTTATTTGAAAATACAGCTTTCAGAAAGAAGGTACAGGCTTAAGACCATGGAGCTGACCGCCCTGCAGTCGCAAATCAATCCCCATTTCCTTTTCAATACCCTGAAAATTATTTACTGGAAAAGCTTCAGCATGACAAACCAGCCCAATGAAGTGTGCAAAATGATCGACAGCCTTTCCGATATTCTGGATTATTCCTTAAGCGACCCGGAAAAAATCGTATCCCTGCGGGAGGAAATCGATATGACTTCCAGCTATCTTGATATTCAAAAAATCAGGTATAGGGATAAGTTTGAAGTCGTGTGGGACTGTGAAGAGCCACTGAAGGAGGAAAAGGTAATCAAGCTCATCCTGCAGCCGCTGGTAGAAAATTCGATTTATCACGGAGTGAAGGAAAAGAACGGCAAATCCATCATAAAGATTAAAGTGGCAAAATGGCAGGGCAGGATAAGAATTGCGGTTGTGGACAGTGGCATAGGACTGAAAAGGGAAGCGCTGGAGGAAATAAGAAGAAAGCTTGAATATGAGACCGGGGATTTTGACGGCATCGGGCTGATGAATACCGTAAAAAGGCTCAGGCTTACCTATGGAGACGGCTGCAAGATTAAAATCAACAGCAAACATGGCTGGGGAACGGCAGTATACATTTATATACCGTTGTAAATTTATCTTCCAGGGGGAAAGGAATCGTGAAAATTGTGAAAAAAAGATGTATTATTGCGGGTGCAAGCAGCCGGGCGCTGGTTATGTTTACAAAAAGGATCGGCAGCGGCTGGTGTCCTGAGGTTGAACTGACAGGGATATTTGATATAAATCCCGGCAGAGTGCTTGCGCATTGCAGGTATTCAAAAAGTGCAAAGCCCTATGATGATTTTGACAGGATGCTGGATGCGGAGAAGCCTGATATTGTGATTGTGACGACGGTAGACGCCTACCATCACGAATATATTATCAAGGCACTGGAAGCCGGCTGCGACGTAATAACCGAAAAGCCTATGACCATCGATGCGGAAAAGGTAGGAGCAATCCTGGAGGCGGAACGGAGAACGGGAAAAAAGGTAACGGTTACATTCAACTACCGTTTTGTGCCTTTTGTGACAAAAATCAAAGAAATCATGCTGTCGGGGCAAATTGGCGAAGTTTATAATGTTCACATGGAATGGATGCTTGACCGGAATGTGGCGGTCATGGGACACGGAGCAAGCTACTTCAGACGCTGGAACAGGTATATGGAAAAAAGCGGGGGACTTCTCGTACACAAATCCACCCATCATTTTGATATAATCAACTGGTTTATAGGCCAGAATCCTGTAAAAGTATCCGCCTTCGGAGAATTAAGGGTCTATGGAAGAAACGGGACTTACAGGGGGGAGCGCTGCCGTACATGCGGGCACAAAGGGGAATGTAAAATGCAATCTACGACATATAGCTATTGGACGGCCAATGGCCGCCCCTACACCGAATGCCTTGCGCCAACGGCCGCTATCTATGCGGAATGCCTTTCGTACCAGTGCCCCTGGCGCAGGCGCCTCCATCAGCCTTCGGACCAGAAGTCCTGCAGCACTTCTTCCAGCTTGCAGCCGTCGCTGGCTCGCAGCACAGGGGACCATTCCGGTGGAAGCAGATCCCTGTAGGCATGGTTGGCGTATCTTTCATCCAGCAAAACAATCACGCCCCGGTCGGTTTCGGAGCGGATCACCCGCCCGGCAGCCTGAAGCACTCTGTTCATTCCGGGGTAAAGGTATGCATATTCAAAGCCGCAGCAGGCCTGCTCGTCAAAATATTGCCGGATGATGTTTTTTTCGTTGCTGAGGAGCGGCAGTCCCACGCCAACAATGATGGCACCCGACAAGCGGTCGCCGGCCAGGTCGATGCCTTCGCCGAAAACGCCCCCCAAAACAGCGAAGCCCACCAGGCTTGTCTCTCCCGGGTATTCGAATTCATCCAGGAATTCCTGTCTTGCCGCTTCCGACATGCCGGGTGTCTGATACAGGGTCCGGATACCGGTCTGAATGCCTTGAAACCTGAAATAGACCTCGCGCAAATATTCAAAGGAGGGAAAGAATACCATGTAATTTCCCGTCTTGCAGCTTACGGCCGCCAAAATGCTTTCGGCGATAGTGTCATAGGTTAAATACCGGCTCTTATACCGGGTGGTTACAGTATCGTCAATAAAAACGCAGAGGTTCTCCTTCAGAAAGGGGGAAGGAAGAACGATGGTTCCGGCGGTTTCATCCCCTCCCAGCATCCTTGCAAAGTATTCCACCGGCGATAATGTGGCTGAAAACAGGATGGACGCCTTGCCCTTGTTCATGGCCTCCTTCAGGAGTCTGGAGGGGTCAAGGCAGAAAAGCTTTATTTTCAGGTCCCTTGAGGTTTTCTCATAGTAGGTCACATAACGGTCGTCATAGAATTCCAATAGCTTTGTAAAGCTTACCAGCGTGAAATAGATTTCAAGAAATTGTTCTCCAAAGGTAACGGGAAGTCCTTTTGAAAGGAGCTTTTCAGCGTATTCCGTCAGCCTGGAGGCCAGCTTTCCCAATTCCAGCGGAGGCTCCTTCCTGACCTGGATTTGTGTATGCCCTGTTTCTTCATTTCCGTTGTCAAGTTCTTTGGAAATCTGAAGCAGGTGCCTGTACAATTCTTCGACATAAACATACAGTTCAGGCAGTTCGGCCTTGGCAGCGCGCTTCAGCTCCAGCACCTGCCTTTTTCCTATCTCTGCCGAGTACATGTCCCGGGCCCGGTCCACAAGGTTGTGAGCCTCGTCAACGAGGAAGCAATAGTCGCCTTTCCGGTTCATAAAGAACCGTTTGAGGTAGACCCTGGGGTCGAAGAGATAATTATAATCACAGATGATTGCATCGCACCACAGAGACAGGTCCAATGACAGCTCAAAGGGACAGACCTCGTGCCTGACAGCGATATTCCCAATAAGATTCCCATCAAGTCTTTCATACACAAACGCATCTTTTACCGCATTTTTCACCTTGCCGTAATAATTGACGGCATATTTGCAGGAAGCGGCATCACAACTGAAGACGTCGTTGAAACAGATTTTTTCCTTTGCGGTGATTGTCACGGATTTTAGCCGAAGCCCTTTTTGCCTCATGTCATTCAGGGCTTTTTCAGCGATCGCCCGGGTGGTGGTCTTGGCCGTCAGATAAAAAATCCTTGAAACAGACCCCTCGCCAAGGGACTTGACAGCAGGATAAAGCGCCGCTATCGTCTTGCCTGTGCCTGTGGGGGCCTGGGCAAATAACAGACTGCCTGTCCGTATGCAATTACTTACGCTGTCCATGAATTTCCCCTGCTCTTTTCTGAAAAAAGGATAGGGAAAAGAAAGCTTACCAATGGAGTTGTCCCGCAAATCCCGCCACTCATTCAAAATATCCTGCCATTCCAGAAAGCTCTCCGAAAGGGGAAGGAAAAACTCTTCAAGCCGGTTAAAATCATATTCTTCCGTAAAGGATTTTCCCGTCCGGTTTTCGAGGCAGTAATAGGTAAGCTTGATCTCAAGCCGGTTCAGCTTATGCCGGAAAGAATACATGTAGGCATAACACTTCGCCTGTGACCAATGGTGGGGATTGTGATCAATCTCTATAAGATCGGGGTGGATTTGCGTTGTTTTGATCTCATGAATGACCGTACCGGAGGGGCTTTCTATAACGCCGTCAATCCTGCCGGATATCTCAAGAATGGTATGTTTGCCCTCCGCAATGAATGTTACCGGCACTTCGGCGCTGTAGGAGGTGTCTTCCGGCAAGGTCGAAAGGATTGCCTTGCGGACAGCCTGATGTCCCCGGGTGCCTTCAACAGCCCTGGATGCCGAAAAGAAACCGGTGCCCAGGTCTCCGGACAAAAGCGAAAAATCAATCAGGTCGTGTACCGAGAGTTTGATTATTTCTTTGAACTTCTTCAATGGCCTTCCCTCAAATATATTTTGTCTATAAACGGATTGGTACTATTATATACCTGCATGCTGCCTTGTGCAATCCATTAAACGATGGAGGGTACGGATGCATAATGCATTTCCCGGATATTACTTCGTCTTTTCACAGCAGTAGCAACATGCAGGTTTCTGCTTTCGAAGCTCTAGCCCTTGATAGAGCCAAGGGTCAGCTCCATCACAAGATTCCGCTGCGTAAGTGAAACAAAAATAATCGCAGGAACCAGCATTACCAGGGACACAGCAGCTACCCCGCTCCAGTCCAGCGTGAATTCGTTGGCAAAATCGAACAGGCCGACCGGGAAGGTCTTTGATGCCGTCGTTCTGGTAAGAACGCTGGCAATCTGGAATTCATTCCAGCAGGCAAGGAAAATGAAGGTCCATCCGGCGGCCAGGCCGGGCCAGGCCAGCGGTATATCGATATACAGCAGGGTTTTAAGGCGGCTGCAGCCGTCGATTTGCGCGGAATGGTCCAGTTCCTCGGGGATATCCTTGAAATAACCCGACATGAGCCAGGCGATGAAGGGGATGCCGAGGGCCGAATATACAAGGGCGAGACTGAAAGTATTGTCCAAAATCTTGAGCTTTGCAAAGATGGCAAATAAAGGGAGGCCAAGGGCGATGCCGGGGATTGCCCGGATCAGCATCAAGCCCAGGAAGATTTGTTTTAAGCCCTTTTGTTTGAAGCGGGCAAAGGCATAGCCGGCAAGGGTTCCCACGGCAATCGCTGCGGTGGAGCCTGCCAGTGCCGTGACGATTGAGTTATAGAGATAAATGCTGAAAGGGACGGTGGATTCCTGATGAAAAGCGCCGAACAATTTTGCAATCTTGTCCAGGCTCAGGCTCTGCGGAATCCAGACGGGTGGGCTGGAGTTTATTTCAGCGGCAGGCCTTAATGCGGTCAGGACGATCCAGACGGCGGGCAGGATAAAAACCGCCGTTATTAAACACAGAAAAATGTCCGTCATTATTTTTTTCATTTTGCCGTTCCGGGCTCTCATTCCCGATCACCCCCTGCTCTGTTCATGTATCTGAACATACTTATAATCAATACATAAGCCAGTCCCACTGCGATAAAGGACATGGCGCTTCCCAATGAAAACCTGTTGGAGGTTATTCCGAGCCTGTAGACATAGGTCCAGAGCATTTCCGTCCTGTTGGCGGGGCCGCCATCGGTCATGATGCGGATGATATCATACGTTCTGGCAATATCCATGAAGCGGATCATAAGCGCAATGCAGATATACCGCTCCATCAGCGGGAGGGTAATGAACCGGAACTGCTGCCGGAAGCTGGCGCCATCGACTTTTGCAGCTTCAAAGGGCTCCCTGGACAGGGAAAGCAGGCCTGCGAGAAGGATCAAGACCATGAAGGGGGTGCTCATCCATATTTCTGCGGCGAGGATGGAAAGAAAACCAAAGCCGGGCTCCACAAGCCATGCAATGTTCATGTCCCTGCCCGTGATGGAATAGAGGAGATTGTTGACAAGTCCGGTTTGATCGTTAAAGATCCACTTAAACAGGAAACCCACCTGTACCGGCGCAAACATCATCGGTATGGTCATCAGGGTGCGAAAAACGCCCTGCGGCTTAACATATCTGGAAATCAGGATGGCTATACCCATACCGGCTGCAAGCTCAATCCCCAAAGCTGAAAGGATATAGACAGCGGTTCTTTGCAGGGCCTCCATGAAAACCCTGTCCTTAAACAATTCCATATAATTTTGGAAGCCAATGAACATCAGCCTGTCGGTTTTAAGCATGGAATAGTTTGTGAAGCTGATGAAAAATGAGAACAGCATCGGCACAGCCAGTACCAGTAATACGATGATTACTGCCGGCGCTGTAAATATCCTTGCGATTCGTTTTTCTTCCGGTTCGGCAAATCTGATTTTGGGTTTCCTCAAGGTTATCCTCACTGTTTATTAGTATGTCAATTAAGGAGCATCGGAAGTTATATTTTCGCCAGTGCTAAGCGTTAACCGCCTGTACTGGATTCCAGCAGTTTGTTTATTTCAGCCGCAGCTTCATCCAATGCGGTCTTTGGTTCGATTTCTCCCAGGATTACCGATTGGAGCCTTGGAAACAGAATATTGGAGGAACTGATCCATTGGGCAATCAGGGGAGGCGTTTGAAAATCCTCTGAAAGCTGGAGCTTTGCCAGTTCCAGCCTTTTTTTATCCAGGGGGACATTGGATCTTTCGGATTCTTTTATCATTTTATCCCAGATGGAGGTTCTGGCTACCAGGTAGCCGAGCTTACCTTCTTTGTACTCACTTTCCGGGCTTGTGAGGAATTTGATCAAAACCGCGGCAGCTTCCTTGTTTTTGGCGGCTTTCGGTATGGAAAACGCATGCACGCCGCCCCAACCGCCATGTATACCGCCGGGACCAGCGGGCTGGCGCGCAACGTCAAATTTCCCCGCGACCTTTGAATATTCGGGATTCTGAAAACGGGAGTACCATCCGTACCATTCGGGATAGATTGCGATATTGCCGTTGGCAAAATTGCTGGCCAGATCGTCCCACAGGTAATTCACCATCCCCTTGGGCATTGAACCCGAAGCATAAAGCTCCCGGAGCATGGATATAGCCTTGACGCCTGCCTCGCTGTTAAAGGCGGCTTTGCCCTCCGTACCCAGAAATTCTCCGCCATTGGAAAGAAGGAGCTCATAAAATCTGCCGGTCAGAGCCTCTTCCTTGCCTGCAAACTGCGTTCCATAAAGGGAGGTGCCCCGGGTAAAGAATTCGGCCACCTCCACGAATTCCTCCCAGGTCTCCGGAACTTTCAATTCCTTGCCGTATTGCTCTTTGAAAGCCGTCTTTTCCTTCGGGTCGTTGAACAAATCGGTCCGGTAATGGAGGCTGCTTATGTCCGCATGCCTCGGGATCATCCACAACATTCCGTCACGTTTGCAGGCATTCAAAAGCCTGGGCAGGAAATCGTTAAGCTCATCGGGACTAAAGTAGGGGTCCAGGGGCTCAAGGTATGGGATGTATTGTGAAAAAAAGCTGGTATGATTCCACATCACGTCATAATCCACCGTATTGGCAGTAAAGTCCATGATCAGCTTTTTATCGATGTCAAAACCATTTCCCTTATATACGATTCTGACAGTCGCTCCGGTGGTTTTTGCAAACTCAGGCAGCTGGTCGTAAAGCTTTTCATAGTCTCCGCCGCCGATGAAGGCGCAGTTTATGGTAATACCTGCCAGCGCCCCTTTTTTATCCTGCAGGTTGTCACTTAAGCCGCTATTGCCGCTGCAGCCTGCAAACCATGCGGACAAAGCTGTAATCAGCAGGACAAGGACGGCAGCAGTTGACAGTTTTCGTTTCATATGTTGCATACTTTCCTTTCTCATGGCTTCATTCTATCCGATATTATATAATTGTCAATCGTCTCCGGAGTGACAAGCTCCAGGGGAATCCATTTTACCTTTTCCACCTTCTCGTTGTTAAACAGCCTGGACATGATGTCAAAGGCTGCTGCAGCCTGTGCTTTATTGTTTTGATAGACCGTAGCGCCGATCCTGCCTTCCATCATGGCCTCCAGGGCTTCCGGAATACCGTCCACCCCGACGGTCACCGGCTTCAGGTGATAGCGTTCCAGCATTTGTAGGGCGCCAAGCAGCATTTCATCGTTTTGGGAGATCACGGCGTCTATTCTGGCTTCTTCCTGAAGGATGTTTTCCATTATTTCAGCCCCCTTGCTCCTGTCCCAATTTCCATATTCCACTCTGACGATGTGCATTCCCGGGTACTTGCCGATAATATTCCTCAAACCTTCGAGCCTGTCTTCCGTGGCATCATGCCCCGCCTTGCCTGCCAGGACCACCAGATTTCCCACGCCTTTCAGCTCTTCGGCCACGTATGTTCCCTGCAGCTCGCCCACCCGTATGGAATCCGAACCTATATAGCAGTCCACCGCATTGCTGGTTGTATTCATATTGACCGTAATCAAAGGTATGCCGGCCTTTTTGACTTTTTCTACCGCAGGGTTGACCTCCGCCTTATCCGTAGGATTCAATATGATTCCGTCTACTTTTTTTCCGATCAGTTCATTTAATTGCGCAGTCTGCTTGTCGTTGCTGCTTTCGGAATCATACAGGAGAATCCTTATGTTCTCGTTCTCCCGGGCCTTTTCCCGTATCATTCCCGCCACACTGGCCATAAACATGTGGCGCATGTCGTGGACGACAATTGCAATGGTCTTATACTTCCTTTCCGCGGGCTGGGCAGGTTCATTTCCATTTTTTACAGCTTCGTCGTTATTTGCAATCAACTGGCTGATAGCCAGAATTACAAGGATTAATGCGGCAGGGATTAATATTTTCAATTTCATCCGATGCATATACCTCCTTTCAACCGATGAATGAATTCAAAAACTCATATTCATTCCCGATACCTTTTTCAAATTTCAAAAGGGGACATTCCTTCCTTTTTCCCGCGACCCGCAGCTTAAGCGGGTGTGTCCCCTTGCTTCTTCAAAAGGGGACATTCCCTCCTTTTATCCCGCGACCCACAGCTCAGCGGGTGTGTCCCCTCTCATTATAATATCGGAAGCCATATCTCAACCGTAGTACCCACCCCCGGGCTGCTGATGTATTTCAGCCCGTATTCGTCGCCGTAATAAAGCTTTATCCGGTCGTTGACGTTTTTAACGCCTACGCCGTTAAAGCCCTTGCGGGAATTTCCGCCACTGCGGTGCCTCAATATTTCTTCACACTTTGCCTGTTCCATGCCAATACCGTCGTCGATGACCTCAAGCAGTATTTTGTCATCGGCTTTCCTGCCCTTGATTTCAATATGTCCTTTCTGCCTTTTGTTTTTTATTCCGTGATAAATGGAGTTTTCCACCAGCGGCTGCAATAGCAGCTTTAAGGTGCTGTGCTTCATAATATCGGCATCCACCTTGATCTCATAATCAAACTTATCCGAATACCGCATGCTCTGGATGATCAGATAATTTCTGACATGCTCCACTTCCTGCTCGACGGGGATAATTTCCGCACCTCTGCTTAAGCTCAGCCTGAAGAGCTTTGCCAGCGCGTCGGCCATGATTACGACCTCATCCTTGTTCATCTCCGCCATCCAGATAATGGAGTCCAGCGTGTTGTAGAGGAAATGCGGATTTATTTGGGCCTGAAGCGCTCTAAGCTCCGTTTTTCTTTTATCCTCCTGCTCCACCACAACCTGGTGCATCAGGTCCTTGATCTTGTTAATCATATTGTTGAAGCTTTTGCTGAGACTGCCGATTTCATCCCTGCTGTCAAAGTGTATGGAAACATCAAGATTTCCGCCCTCCGCCTGTTTCATTAGCTGCTGCAGCCGGGTGACAGGCTTCGATATCATCGAGGAAATAAGGTAGGACATAAGAAAGGCGCCAAGAAGCCCCAGAAGTCCGATAATCAGGATGAAGCTCCTTATGCGGTAGATTTCATACATCATGGATTTATATGGCGTCACCCCTACGATGGTCCAGCCTGCCGGCTCGAATTTCTTATAGGTCACATGCATCTGCCCGGAATCCACCTTTTTAATGAAGCTGCCGCCGTCCGTTTCCAGAACGTCGGGTATCAGACTGTCATCTGCCTTAAATACATTCTTTATATACATGTCGTCCGCAGCCCTTTGCATGTAGCTATAATCGGGATGGTACACCACATCACCTTCGCTGTCTACAATAAAGATGTATCCGCTGTTTCCCAGCTTGACGTTGCGGCAGATGTCATCCAGCACTTTAAGGTTCAGATCGATAAGGATAACGCCCAACTGGTCGCTCTGGTCGTATATGTTGATGCTGCGGCTCAAGGATATCACCATTTTGTTGCTGTTGAGCACATAGCTTTGCTTGTGCGGGCTGACAACTACCGGTTTGCCGTTGTTCTCCAGCGCAGCCTTGTACCAGGTCTGTTTGGCAAAGTTATAACTCCTGTTGACTCCGGAATTCATGTTATTGCTGATGATGGAATTGTTATTGCCGAAGATGAAAATGGAAACGATATCCTGACGGGTATTGATAATATTGTCAAGGAGTTCGGTTATCCGGTTGGCGTCCTTGAAACGCTCCACATCGGCAGAAGAGGGCGGACTTTTAAGATATTTCTGGATATAGTAGTTGTAATTGGAGATGGCGGATACGCTGTCCATCTCATTGATATAAAAATTGATGTTCTTTATCACCTGATCCAGGATCTGGCTGTTGTATTCGGTAGTGCTTTTTTGCAGGGTCTGGCTATACTTGAAAACAGCGGCAAAGCCTATGATGGCCAGCGTAATGACAATCAACACGGAAAAGGAAATGATGATCTTCGATTGTATGCTTGCATGCTTCAGAAAATTCAGCCTGTCTAAAAGTCTTTTCATATCCTTTTTCCTTTCCGCTTTCCCAAAGATCTATCCTGAACTCCGTACAGCAACCCTTTCCGGGAAGGGCAGGCTGGAAAACCGCCTGCAATACTGGCGGCCATTGACCGCTATCCTCCGGCTTTGTAATCGGACGGGGTGACGCCGGTGTACTTCTTAAAGCTGAGGCTGAAATAATGCGGATCGCTGAAGCCCACATTATAGGCCACCTCATAGGATTTCAGACTGGAGGTCTTCAAAAGCCCTTTGGCTTTTTCCATTCTTACCATGGTGAGGTACTCGATGAAGGTCTGGTTGGTTTCCTTCCGGAACAGGATGCTCAAGTACCCCGGGCTTACCGAAACCAGCGCGGCAACCTGATTAAGGGACAGGTCGTCCTGCTTGTAGCTGTTGTCGATATATTGCTTGGCTTTGTTGATGATTTGAAGATTTCTGCTGTTCCTGGCCGCGTGGATTGCCTTGCTTATTCCGGAAAGATAATGGACCACCACAGCCTTCATTTCCTCCAGCGTTTCATATTTTCCGATTTCTTCATAAATTCCGAAGTCGATGGCTGCCTGCTCTTTTGATTCATCCTTCATTTCCATGATGATTTTCTGGGCTCCGTTGATCAGCTCCGAGAGGATGATTATAATATTATCTGGGCTGATGTTCTTTTTCTCCATCAGTTCGTTGAAAAACCCTTCGGTACATTGGGTGACCTCTTCAATGCCTTCCAGCTTTATTTTCGAAAGCAGCTCATTGATACCGTCGATCGGATAAAACATTTCCGATTTCCTGTAACCCAGATCCCTGATGTCGTATATCCTGTTTTTTCCCATTATTATCTTATAATCCAGTACATGAAGCGCATCCTGGTAAGACCTGTGGATATCCTTCAGACTTCCCACTTCTCTCCCGATTCCTGTGGTGACGGTAATATTGAAGTACTTTGCCAGGTTGTTCCTGATTTCCTCAAGAATAGTGTAAAGCCTGTTCAGGTCGGAATGCTCCGCAACAGGAGGGAAATTATACAGAACAATCTGCCGGTTGTTGAAATCGTTGAATACCATGCCGGAGCTTCCCAACAATTCGGAGGCGATATTAAGAAAGGAAAACATCAAAAGCTCGGTATCTTCCGCGCTGCTGCTTTCGGCCAGCACATTCAGGTTGTCTATTTCGGAAACGCAGACAATGAAGGATTCCCAGGAGAACCGTATTTCCAGATATTCCAGCTTTTTTTCCAGCTCCTTTTCCTGAAAGGAATTATTCACAAGGGAAATCAGGAATTTGTCCTTCAGCAGGGGGAGGCTCTGGTGCAGCTGGATTTTCAGCTTATAGAGCTTTTCCTTTTCCTCATGCTCGTTATCCAGGATCGACCTGGCTTTTTCCATCAGCTCCCTGAGCGCGGCGGCGTGAACAGGTTTCAGGATATAATCCATGACGCCGGCTTTAATCGCGTCCTGCGCATATTCAAATTCATCATGACCGGTGAGGATGATCACTTTTGTCTGCGGCAGCTGGGTTTTTAAGCATTCCGCCAGTTCAAGGCCATCCATGAAGGGCATGCGTATATCGGTAAGGACAATATCCGGTTTGAATTTAAGGGCGATTTCCAGCGCCTGTTCTCCATCTTCGGCCTGCTCCACCTCGCCAAAACCTATACCGGCCCAGTCCAGTTTGGAAACAATGGCTTTTCTCACCAGTTCTTCGTCATCGACAATCAAAATCTTATACAACCTGTATACCTCCATGACCGTATGTAAGGGCGGCCATTGGCCGTCCGATAGTTGTTACCATGTACTGCTTTGTGCGGACGCGCAATGCGCGCCCCTACACTTTTTCATACTCGGTGTGCCATACATCTTAATTGAAGTATTCTTCCATGTTCAATTATTATTCTACAGCGAAGGCAAATTTCGGGCAAGAGTTTGATGGCAGCTTCAGAGCAAGTGATAAAAAAATTAACCTTTTTGATAAAAAAATTCTATTACTAACCAGGGGCGCAATGATTATCATTAGTACTGTAGCGCAAATAGCATTAAAATATGGGCATTTATGCGCCTTGCAGAAATAATCGTGAATGCTTCAATGGCTTGTTTCCGTAAGATAATGGAAACTTGCACTGTAATGTCGGAAAGTGCAATGATTAACGTCAGAATGGCAATAATGATCCCGGAGGTACGAAATGAATTCAAAAGAAAGAGGACTTGCCCCGTTTAAAGGAAAAAGGCCGGACCGCTTTCCAATGTGGTACGGAGGCGCGCCGGAAACTACGAAAAACATCATGGAATTTGTAGGCGCCGGCTCCGAAGATGAGGCCCTCTATGAGATTATCGGCATCGATTATAAGACCATACGGCCCCAATACATCGGGAAACCTTTCAGGGTATATGATGACGGAACAGCCGACAGCGAATGGGGAATAAGGCGCGGCGGCTATCATTGGGGGCAGGCTTTGTCCCATCCGCTGAAAGACGTTCAGACCGTAAAAGAAATAGAAAACCATTGCTGGCCAAAACCCGACGACTGGGATGCAAAAATACCTGCGGAAGACCTTAAGAAGGCGGAAGGCTACTGTCTCATCGGAGCCACCTGGGCGCCTTTTTTCCACGATTCTACCGAACTGATGGGCATGGAACGGTTTTTCGTGGAAATGTATGAAAGCCCTGAATTGTGCGAGGCCATTATTGAGCAATGCTTTAATTTCTATTATGAGATGAACCAAAGGAGCTTTGAAGCAAACCCCGGGCTCATCGACTTTTACTTCATGGGCAACGACTTCGGGTCCCAGCGGGGCTTGCTGACTTCCCCCAATCTCTGGAGGAAATTCTATAAGCCGTATCTGAAAAAATTCATCGACCTGGCGCACAAACACGGTGCAGTGGCCGGGCTGCATTCCTGCGGAGACATTCATGAGGTCATACCTGACCTGATTGAAATCGGGCTTGACGCCATCAATCCCATTCAGGTCACAGCGACCAACATGGACCCGGAAGCTTTGAAAAAGAAGTATGGAAGCGACATCGTTTTCTTTGGAGGCATCGATGAAAATGAAATTCTGGCCTACGCCAGCGAAGAGGAAGTAAGGAAGGAAACCCGGAGGATCATTGACATCTTCGGGTCCGATTACAAATATATAGCGGCAGCGTC
Source organism: Bacillota bacterium (assembly GCA_023426125.1). GTDB lineage: Bacteria > Bacillota > Clostridia > Acetivibrionales > DTU013 > MnB-11. The sequence continues at coordinate 84,120 of JAFABI010000058.1, read as the reverse complement.
CCATGACTATATATTGCCTGAGATACCGGCACGGAACATTGTAGCCATGTTTGACGAGGTTAAAAAATATGGTTTGGGAAGGATGGTGTAGTGTGTGGGAGATATAGGTGTTGCCCTCTCGATGGAGAAGGTCAGCAAGAGGTTCCCCGGAACTCTTGCAGTCGATAATGTGGATTTTGAAGTATACGCAGGGGAAGTACATGCGCTGATCGGAGAAAACGGGGCCGGGAAATCCACGCTGATGAAAATGATCGCCGGTTCCTTCGACGATTATACAGGTGAGATCCGGGTAAACGGAAAGGAAGTCAAGCTGGCTTCTCCTTCCATTGCAAAAGCCAACGGAATTGAGATGATCTATCAGGAATTGAGTCTGGCCATGCCTCTTTCCATCGCAGAAAACGTACTGGTGGGGATTCTGCCGACAAAGGGTTTTTTGCTGGATAAAAAGGCAATGGTGGAGATGACGGCGGAAAGGCTGGGCAAAGTGGGACTGTCGTACCTGCACCCCATGACCAAGGTAAAGGAAATAAGCCAGCATGAGGCACAATTGGTGGAAATAGCAAAGGCGCTGGGGAACAATCCCTGCATCCTGGTTATGGATGAGCCGACATCCGCCCTTTCAAGGGAAGAAGTGGAAAGGCTTTTTGATATTATTGAACGGCTGAAAAGACAAGGTCTTGCCATCATCTACATCTCACACCACCTTCCGGAGATATTCCGGGTCGCGGACAGAATAACCGTCATGCGCGACGGGAAAAAAGTAGGCACCTACGGGAAGGAAGAAGTCAATACCGAGAAGCTGATCGAGCTTATGGTGGGAAAGAGCGTCAAAGAATTTTACGGCGACAGAAAAGCAAATTACGGCGAAGAAATGTTCCGGGTCGAAAGCTTAAGCAGGTACGGCTTCTTCCGTGATGTCTCCCTCCAGGTAAGGCGGGGTGAAATACTGGGCGTATGCGGACTGGCAGGTTCCGGCAGAAGTGAGCTTGCCCGTGCTCTGGCAGGCGTGGATCCAATTGATGAGGGCGGAATTTTTGTAGAAGGCAAAAAGGTAAAATATAAAAGTATGAGCGGTGCGCTAAAACATGGGATAGCATACCTGACGGAAAACCGAAAGACCCAGGGGCTGGCCCTAAGGATCTCCATGAGGGAAAATGCCCTGTCGGCGCTTATACCCAGGCATACGAAAAATCTGGTCTATTCGGCCAAGCGGGGAGAGAAAATCCTTCAGGAGACCATCAGGGAGCTGCAGATTTATCCTCCCGACCCGTCAAGAATGGTCAACAACCTTTCGGGAGGGAACCAGCAGAAGGTGCTGATGGCCAAATGGCTGGCGACGGAACCGAAGGTGTTCATTATCGATGAGCCTACCCGCGGCGTGGATATCGGTGCCAAAATGATCATTCACAAAGCCATTGAAAAGCTTGCGGACAGGGGAAATGCGGTAATCCTCATCTCTTCCGACCTTCCCGAGCTGACGGGACTGTCCAACCGCTTGATGGTAATACGGCGGGGCTATTTCATCGGGGAGATGAAAGAAGGAGAATTCAACGAAGAATCAGCTTTGCTTGCGGCAAACGGCGAGGGGGTGCATGTAAATGCAGGAAGATAATACGGCGGTGAAGCAGGATAAGCACAGTACGAATCAGGATAAACGCAGCATCAATTTAGGAGCTTCCAGCCTGGTAATGAGCAAAATGGGCGTATTTTTCCTGATTGCGGTTTTGATTGTCGTCGGAGCGCTGATCTCCGATAAGTTCCTAACATTGACGAATTTTTCCAACATCATCTCCGCTGTGGCTCTTCTGGGGATCGTTGCAGTGGGGGTGTCCTTTGTAACCTACAGCGGACATTTTGCCGATATGTCGGTCCCGGTAATCATGGCTTACTCGGGAATCATCTCCGTGGCTACATTAAAATACGGAATGTTTGTCAGCATACTTTCCGGAATCGCAGTGGGCCTTGTCATTGGCCTTGTAAACGCTTTTGTGGTAGGCAAGCTGAAAGCGAACCCCATCATATGGACGCTGGCATTTTCCTTCATCATCAGCGGATATGTCCGGTGGGTGTACAGCGGACGGCAGATCTATCCCGACGTGGAAGGGAAAGGCAATCCGGCGGTGGACATATTTATAAACCTTATAAGGATGGATGTCGTCAAAGGGGTACCTCTGGTGGTTTTTGTAATGATATGCCTGGCAATCCTCTGTCAGTTCATATTGACAAAAACAAAATTCGGACAGCAGTTGAAGCTGGTGGGCTCCTCCATTGAAGTCGCAAAAATGACGGGCGTCAATGTCAGCAGGACTGTCGGCGCGGCATTTATGATGTCGGCCCTGACCTCCTCCATCGGCGGGATCTTCCTTGCTTCCCTGTCAAAGGTAGGCGCCTATTACAACGGCGCAGGGTATGACTTTTTAGCCGTAACCGCCATCGTTATCGGCGGAATGACCCTTGCCGGCGGACGCGGCAGCATTATAGGGGTGATCGGGGGAGTTTTCACACTGGGACTGCTGAATAACATTATGACGCTGTTCCATATCGGGGATTTTTCCATCGATACCTTTTCGCAAAGCATGATCCGGGGAATCATCTTTATTTTAGTGGTGGGTATCCATGCGAGATCATTAAGAAAGCTGGGGAGAGACGATGCGTAAAACGAATGGGAAATTTAACGTACAGGACTTTCTGGATTCCAACAGAATCTATTTGCTGCTGATCTTTGTTTTTCTGTTTATGTCCCTGGCGGCGCCAAACTTCTTTACCGTTTTCAATTTCACCAACATCCTGCGGGGATCGGTGCTTGGTGCGATAGCCGCCATTGGATTTACAGTGGTGATGATATCCGGACAGCTGGATCTATCCATAGCGACAGTGATAAACCTTGCAGCCGTGTTTGTAATAGGTTTTCAGCCTCAGGTGGGCTGGCCCCTGGCAATCCTGATCGGGGTGCTTTCAGGCGCGGTTGTCGGCTTGATCAACGGTCTGCTGGTAGCAAAGGCAAAAATTAATTCCTTCATTGTCACCCTGGGAACCATGACGATCCTTCAAGGCTTGACGTATATGTACACCAGGGGAGGCTCCTTGAACATATCGGATTTCTCCTTCGGAGAATGGCTGGAAAAGCCGGTCATACCGCTGCTTCCTCCCCGGGTAATTATTGCCGTAATACTAATCGCAATTTTTGAAATAATGTTAATAAGAACCAGATACGGAAAAGGGTTTTTTGTGGTGGGAGGAAACAGGAACACCGCATGGCTCGCCGGACTTAAGACGGACAACTATCTTATAAGCGGCTTTATCATGTCCGGCCTTACCGCGGCAATCAGCGGCGTGCTGTTTGCCATCAGCATCAGCTCCGCCGTACCCAATATGGGAGAAAAGGGTGTCAGCCCCCTGATGATCGTTATAGCGGCTACCATTATCGGTGGGACCTCCATGGCAGGCGGAAAAGGAAGCATCTCTAAAAGCGCCGTTGCGGTACTGCTGCTGACGATGCTGTCCAACGGCCTGAACTGCTTCGGTGCAGGGTATGAGGTTCAGATTCTGGCCAGCGGAGCCGTTTTGTCCATCGTGGTCCTGTATGAGGCTTATGTCCTGTATAAGCAGGACAAGATAAAGGGTCTGAGGCCCGGGCTCCTGAAAAATGTGTCTTCACAAGAAACGCTGAAATAGATCAGGCAGTGAAGAAAAGACAATCTTTTCTAAAAGCTCGTTGAACACGTTGAAGGAAGGAGGGGGGAAAGTTACTTACGCAGGAATTTGAAGCAACGTATAAAACCCATGAAGTTATCCGATTTCAATTAAAATCAGGAGGGTATGAAAAAGTATGAAAAAATTCTTAGGAATTCTGTTGACCGTATGTATGGTAGGATTGATCCTTGCCGGATGCGGGGGGACCGGCAAACCAACTGAGACGACAAAACCTGCCGGTACCACAACTGCCGCGGCAGGCGGTGGAGCTGCAGAGACGCTGGCGGTAGACCTTTCCAAAATAAAAGGCTCCGACGGACAGCCCTTGCTTGTTATCGGCGAGAAAAAGGAAATTCCCGAAAGACCGGCAGACCCCAATTCATTACCGGAAATAGACCCGCTCCACTGGTGGGATATGGAATATGCAGGCTGGACAACGGTGAAAGAGGCGATGCCCAAATCACCGGGAGACGGTGCGAAGGGCAAAAAGGTAACGATGATCGTCCACGGCGACCATCCCTGGACGACAGCCTATATCAACGGCGCAAAACTGGCTGCCGAAGCATACGGCATTACGCTTAAGACCGTATCGCCCAACTGGGATCTCAATGTCCAGAACCAGATGATCGACCAGGCAATCAATGAAAAGCCGGACGCCATCGCATTGATCCCTATTGATGCAAAAGCGGCAGTTCAGCAGTTTAAAAAGATTTATGACTCAGGGATACCTCTGGTGGCTACCAATACCTTGTCGGTAGATGAAGCCATGAAATATACCATCGGCTGGTCCGGTCCCGACGACTGGGGACAGTTCAGGATGCTGACGGATGAGTTTGCAAAGAAATTGAATTACGAAGGGGGATATGCATGTATTTCCCACTCACCCGGAGGATCGCCCTTCTTTGCAAGGACCGACGGTCCCATCTCCCAGCTTGCCAAGGTAGCCCCGAAAATGAAGCTTCTTGACAGGCAGGCTCCCGGATTTGACGCAGCCAAGGTTACCCAGCTGGTATCCGACTGGATAACCAAGTATGGAACCGAATTAAAGGGAATTATCGCTGCGGATGACTCGGCGCAGCTGATCGGTATTGTCGATGCCCTCAAAAAAGCCAACAGGCAGGACATCGTCGTAGTTGCGGCAGGTAACAGCAAAACCGGTATGGACGCGGTAAAAGCCGGAGATGCATATGCCATAACCTATCAGACCACCGAAGGGGACGGAGCGGCGGCCATAAGAACGGCAGCATTGTTCTTTGCCGGTGAAAAGATTGATCCGGTAACCTATTTGCCGAAGCATATCATAACCAAAGAGGATGTTGACCAGTATATGCCTGCTCAGTGGTAAGAGATCAGGATGATACGGATACAATCACAGGGCTTTCTGTGATTGTATCCGTTTTTTGAGACATTCTCGCAGAATATTTTATTGTAGAATAAATATGGAAGGATATCCGGAGGGGATATTTTATGGGAAAGGCGCAGGAAAAAATAAAAAGGCTGCAGGCCGTTCTATCGCATAAAGAGGGAGACCGTGTGGCAGCCGGTGATAATTTCTGGACAGGATTTAATTTAAAGTGCAAAAAAAAGTGGGGGAATGAATTCGATATTTACAGGCATGCGGATCTGGACTATATCATCATTACCCCAAACATGGACCCGCATATCAAGCCCTTTGAGATCATTGAGCAAAAGGGTGAAGATATCGTATTAAAAACCGGCTTTGAAGCGGTGGTCAAAAGATCCGGCACAGCTCCCATGCCCCATTTTGAAAGCTTTTCGGTAAATTCGCCCGAAGAAATGGAAAGGTTTGAATTTGACGATCCGGGAGACGCCAGAAGATTTTACAGTGCGGGAGATGACCAGCTGAACGGAGTCGGCGACGCCTTAAACCGGAACATACCTGCCTGGAATGACAGGGTGGACGCCTATAAGGACGATTTTGCCATTTTTGGTTCGGTATGTGAGGTGTATGAATACCTGTGGAGGATCGTAGGTACGGAAAACTCCCTCTATTGGATGATGGAGGAGCCTGAAGCATACAAAGCCTTTGTGGACCGTATCGGCGACTTTCTGCTGAATTTTGCTAAAGCGCAGATAAAAGAGGGCAAGGGCAGGCTTTCGGGCATGTATATCTGGGGGGACATCGCCTATCGGAACGGGATGCTGTTTAATCCCAAGGTCTGGAGAGAAATTTTCAAGCCCCATGTCAAAGCATTGATCGACTTGTGCCATTCTCACGGGCTCATGGTAGTATACCACGGCTGTGGAAATGCCACTCCGGTATACGAAGATTTTGTCGAGATAGGCCTCGATGGATACAATCCGCTGGAGGTTAAAGCCGATCTGGATGTTGTAAAGCTCAAGGAGCAATTCGGAGGAAGGTTGGCTTTCGTCGGGAATGTGGATGTAAGAGTCCTTGAATCAGGCGATCCCCGGGAAATTAAGAAACAGGTGCTTTATAAATTGCAGGCGGCACAGGGCGGGGGCTGGATATTCCATTCGGACCATTCCGTCAGCAGCGACGTGGAGCCTGAAAGCTATATGCTGGCATTGGATATTCTCAGGGAATATGGCAACTATCCTCTGGATATGGAGAGGATTCAAAGGGATCTCAAGGAACTGGGGTAAGAAACGGCGGCAAGTGTTACCACAGATTCTATTTATACGGACGCGCAATGCACGCCCCACGGAACATTTGTGCCATAAAAATCTAACGTCGTCCGGCTTTTTTCATCCTCAGGTGTACCTTAAGGTGTGCTATATTGGAATAGGACTTGCGTTTTCGGAATTACTTTATTGGTAAAAAGGAGGCTCGATATGAAACGATTCGGACAGGTGATCAAGGTAAAACCTGAGAAGCTGGAGGAGTACAAAAAGCTCCATGCCGCCGTATGGCCGGGCGTACTTGATATGATAAGCAAATGCAACATGAGGAACTATTCCATCTTCTTCAGGGATGGATATCTTTTTGCCTATTTTGAATATGTGGGTTCCGATTTTGACGCGGATATGGAAAAAATGGCGGCAGATCCGCTGACCCAGGAATGGTGGGCGGTATGCAAGCCGTGCCAGCAGCCCGTCGACTCGGCTTCCGCGGATGAATGGTGGGGCGGTATGGAGGAAGTCTTCCATGTGGATTAGGAATTAGGGATATAATCATAGGGGATGGGTTCCAGTGATCAGCCTGATCGCTGGAACCCATCCCCTATGATTTATATGTACAATTTTCCCGGGTCATTTCCGGATTCTTTTTATATCTTCTTCATCCGGTGTAACGTTTATTGTCCTGTAATTCTCATAAATGACCATGCCCGGTTTGGCGCCGGACGGTTTTTTTACATTTCTGACCGCGGTAAAATCCACCGGGACATTGGACGACATTTTTGCCTTGCTGTGCCACGCCGCCAGTAGAGCCGCTTCCTTCAGTGTACTCTCGGGAATGTCGTTTTGCAATTTCCGGATAATCACGTGGGAGCCGGGGATGTTTTTGGTATGAAGCCAGATGTCATTGGAGGAAGCCAGCTTCAGCGTCAGGTAATCATTCTGCCTGTTGTTCTTTCCCACCAGAATATCCAGCCCGTCAGAGGACTTATAGCTCATGGGCTCGGAGAGCCTGGCCTGCTTTTTAAAGCCTGTCTTCTTTTTCAGTACCATATATCCCTGGTCTGCAAGTTCCTGCCGTACTTCGTCGGTTTCTGCCGGTGTATTGCAGTTTTCCAGAAGATGGAGGACGCTTTCCAGGTAATCCAGCTCCTTTTGTGTTTCTTCCAGCTGTCTGCCGGTATACATCCAGGTGTTTTTGGCCTTGGCATATTTTTTGAAATACCTCTGGGCATTTTCCTGCGGCAGAAGGTTTTCGTCCAGAGGGATATCGACATACTCGCCGTTTTCAGAGTAATAATTCAACAACGAAACAGATTTTGTATTGGCCGGGATGCAATAAATGTTGGCTGTGATCAACTCTCCGAAAAGCTTCAGCTTTTCCCTGTCGGAAACGTCGCGCATGGTTTCCTGCTGAATTGCCAGTTTTTTATTGCAGCGGTCCATAGAGGTATTCAATACCTTCAGCACATCGGACTTCTTTTGCTTCAGTCTTTCGGAGCGGTCCCGGGCGGCATAGAAATCATCCAGCACCTTGCTCATGGATTCCAGGCCTTTGACATGGCGGTACTGGTATAGGCCCATGCAATGGAAGTCAAACGGTTTTTCCATGGCTTCATCTTCGAAAATTATACAGGGCTTGAACCTGCAATCCGATATATCTTTGACAACTCCTGCAATAGCAAGCCTCAGCTTTGACTGTTGCAGGTCGTCCAGGGCTGCTGCAGGAGTTTTGCCGTCTATAGCCGCCCGGTGGCATATCTCCCTGCACAGAAGGGGGCTAAAGCCTTTGATGCTGTTCAAAAGATGTTTCTCCAGCGGAATCTGTGCGGAAAGGCAGCTGTTTACCAATTCGTCAGGCTTGAGAATATCCGGGCTGGTCTTGTCCTGGGCGGGAGGAAAAACATAGGGCCTTGCAGGCATAACCTCGCGTACTCTGCTGATATCACTGTCAATATGCTTGATTGCATCAATGATTTTGTCTTCGCTGTTTACAAGGATAATATTGCTGTAGCGCCCCATGATCTCTATAATCAGCTTCTTTACGGATACATCGCCCAGTTCGTTTGCTGACTCTACCTGCATCCCGATGATCCTTTCGTAGTCATGAAACTCAAAGGCCAGGATTTTACCTCCCGAAAGGTGCTTCCTCAGCAGCATGCAGAATACGGGCGGCGCAGCCGGATTTTCCTTCGATCCGTCCGTCAGATGAATCCTGGGATAATTGGCGCTGGCGCTCAAAAGAAGCTTGTAATTTGTATTCCAGGCCCGTATATTAATAAATATCTCATCTGCCTCAGGCTGAAAAACCTTCTCGATCCTGCCGCCGGCAAGCACCTTCGATAATTCTTCCACCACGCATTTTGCCACAATACCGTCAAAAGGCAATTTCAACACTCCTTAAGCTTAAATCTTCAAAAAAGCAAAAACCAGATTCCATGTAATCATAACTCTTTTATTAATTCTTTAACAGTATAACATTTTTCATTCCCGGTAAATACATTTAATGAAAAGTTTTGTCCCGGCAGTATTCACCGCCTCCTTTTTCCGGTATAATGATTCCGGAAGGAATATGCGGTTTACAAAACTATACGGAATTCTGTTTGTACAGGTGATAAACATGGTGATAGGCGTATGCAAAATCGTCCTGATGCTGGACGAGGCCTTTTCATTAAAAGAGAAACGCCACATTGTAAAGAGCATTATCGAGAGGCTGAAATCGCGGTTTAACATATCCGCTGCCGAGGTGGAGCTCAATGATAAATGGAAAAATGCGGTCATAGGAATCGCCTGTATTTCAAACAATGCAGGCCATGCGGACAGTATGCTGTCAAGCGTTGTAAATTTTGTTGAAAATGACGGCAGGGCGGTGCTGGTGGATGTATCTACCGAAACTATCCATGCGGATTGATCTTGCTCTGCCCGCAGGATATTATGGAGGCGATAGGGTGGGAATAGAAGCTGCCCTTTTTTTAAGCCGGCGGCTTAAGGCTTGCCCTTGATGCAAAGGGGCAATGACTGGTATGAATTTATTTGACGAAGAACGAAACGAGGGATGGATTTGGATAAGCTCAAAACGAATACCATGCGGATTCTTGATAAGGCGGGTATTCCTTATTCTTCATTTTCATATGACAACAAAGATGGCTTGATTGATGGAGTCTCAGTTGCGAACAAAATAGGCCAGCCGGTCGAGTATGTTTACAAGACGCTTGTAACGCAGGGAACAAGCAGGGGGTACTATGTTTTCATAATTCCGGTTGCGGCTGAGCTTGATTTGAAAGCGGCAGCAAAGGCGGTAGGTGAAAAAGCCGTAGAGATGATAAAGGTTACGGATATCAATAAAGTGACCGGGTATATCCGTGGAGGATGTTCGCCGATAGGAATGAAAAAGGAATATCCGACTGTACTGGACAGCTCCTGTGATTTATTGGACAACATCATCCTAAGTGCCGGAAAGATCGGACATCAGGTCGGGTTGGCTCCTGATGACCTGATAAAGCTTATAAAGTGTAAAACAGCGCACGTTACCATGTAAACTATTTCTACAGGGACATACTTTGGCCCACCCGGGGAGGGCGGCTAATGTTTCCCTTTCCGGACGAATTGAAAAAAGAAACACGAGGGCGGCAAATTGAATGCTTTTCTGATTTGCCTGATATGTCGTCACTTACCAATTCCCACTTCAGGTTCATTGATTCCTCCCATATGAACTGCATTGCCGTCCAGGGGCTGCGATGGAGAGCCGGCTTGGCCCATCTGTTATACAGTTTCTTGTGATCTTTATAGTAATTGGTACGATATATTTTTTTAAAACTTTATTGACCAAACTCAATTCTTGAAGCTTGACATCAGACCTGCTTTTTGTTATGATAAATAGGCAAAACAAAGAAGAAGTCATCCGCTTCTCACCTTACGGACAGGTCCGGTAAGGTAAATAGTAAAGGTTTTTGTTGTAAAATACCTAGCTATCCGGTGGATTGATTTTCTTCGATCCGCTTTTTATTTTGCTCATTTTGCAAATGGAATCGAACGAAAAATAACTCGGAGGTGTTTGGTTATAAGTAGAAATGAATTGATGATTAATGAGGATATCAGAGACAAGGAAGTACGTGTCATCGATGCCGACGGCTCCATGCTCGGCGTAATTTCTGCCAAGGACGCCCAGAAGCTGGCGAACTCCAAGAATCTGGACCTTGTTAAAATCGCTCCTCAGGCAGCCCCGCCGGTTTGCAGGATCATGGACTACGGCAAGTATATGTTTGAGCAGGCAAAGAAGGAAAAGGAAGCGAGAAAGAACCAGAAGATCATAAGCATCAAGGAAGTATGGATAAAGCCCAATATCGAAGAACACGATTTTTCCTTCAAGGCCAAGAACGCTTATAAATTCCTGCAAGACGGTGACAAAGTGAAAGTCAGCGTAAGATTCAGGGGCAGAGAAATGAATTACACCTCACTGGGAGAAGCAGTTTTGAAGAAATTTGCAGAAGCGGTAGCAGAAGTGGGAATTGTAGAAAGAAGACCCAAGCTTGAAGGCAAGAGTATGATCATGATACTCAACCCCAAGCAGCAATAAGCTTATCAAAAGGAGATACTCCGAAACAGCGGGAACAAGATTGGAAAACAGAGAACAAACTTAAAAAGTTGGTACTTGTACGCAAATGATCATGGGAATGAGTTCTAAAGCAGGTACCCGATATCTGGTTTCCGGTTTCTGCCTTTCCGGTGTATCCCTTAACATTAATAAGGAGGAGAGTAAAATGCCAAAGATCAAAACACACAGCGCATCTAAAAAGAGATTTAGAATAACCGCCACAGGCAAGGTTAAGATGAATCATGCTTTCAGAAGCCACAGGCTTATATCCAAGGCAAGGAAAGCCAAAAAACAACACAGGCTCGGCGCGTATGCTTCATCAGCCAATGAAGCAACAATAAAAATGCTTGTGCCATATAAGTAATTAAGGAGGAAGGTTACCATGTCAAGAGTTAAAGGCGCGTTAAGAACCCGTGCAAGGCATAAAAAAATTCTTAAACTTGCCAAAGGCTATTTCGGTGGAAAGAGCAAGTTGTTCAGAATAGCGAATCAAGCGGTTATGAAGTCTCTTTCCTATGCATACAGGGATAGAAAGGCCAAAAAGAGGGATTTCAGATCTCTGTGGATTTCCAGGATCAATGCTGCCGCAAGAATCAACGGACTCAGCTACAGCAAGTTCATGAACGGACTTAAAAAAGCGGGCATCGCCCTCAACAGGAAAGTGCTTGCAGATATGGCTGTAAATGATGCGGTGGGCTTCGCACAGCTGGTAAACATAATAAAGAAATAGTAAAAACGATAAGGGGCCCGAGAGGCCCTTTATTTATTTATGATAAATTTTTCGTGGTGATTTTATGATACTGATATCCAGCAGCCAGAATCCGGCGGTCAAGGCGGTCAAGTCGTTAAAGAACCGCAGGGACAGGGAAGAAAAAGGGTTGTATTATGTTGAAGGCCTCAGGATCGTGGAGGAGGCTTTAAAGGAAAGGGCAGACATTGCGGAAATAGCGGTTTCGGAAGAATTTGCCGCTGATCTTCGGAATACAGGTATTTTGAGTCAAATCGAAGCCTTGAAGCTCAAAACGTATCTTTTGACTCAAAAGCTTTTTAAGGAGATCACCGATACGGAAACTCCCCAGGGGATCCTGGCAATCATGAGAATACGGAGGCATGAGCTAAAGCGGGATTTGGACAAAAACGGGCTGTATCTTATCCTGGATTCCATACGCGATCCCGGGAATCTGGGCACAATGATCAGGACGGCAGATGCCGCCGGCTTTTCGGGAGTCATCTTGTCGAAAGGCTGCGTGGATCCGTACAATCCCAAGGTTTTACGCTCTACCATGGGATCTGTTTTCCATATGCCTGTTTATCAGGCAAGCGATATCACGGAAACGGTCAAATACCTCAAAGAGAATGGGATCAGCCTGTATGTGACCCATCTTGAAGGCAAAGCCAGTATATTTCAGGCGAATATGGGATCGGGTGCTGCAATCGTAATCGGCAGCGAGGCAGAAGGCGTCGGTGAGGATTTAAAATCCCTTGCCGATCTGCTGGTAAGGATTCCAATGCCCGGAAGGGCTGAATCCCTCAATGCTTCTGTCGCCGCCGGCATAATGATGTACGAAGCCGTGAGGCAAAGGACCTCCTTTGGTGAGGAAAAAGAAAAAAGCAAGGTTTGAGGTCTCTTTTGCATTGAATAATGCGAATCGGTATAGTAAAATGAATAAGTATGTAAAACTTTCCCTGACGAAACAAAGTAAAATACTGTAAGGGCGGAGTCCAATAATTATTTTGTGCTGTGGAACAGCGAAGGAATGGCGGTTTATATGTGGTTTGACATTGTAAAGTTGTTAGTAAGTCTTGGAATTATACTTTTAAGCTGTGAATTGTTCACGAACGGCATCGAATGGCTGGGAAAAAAGCTGAAATTCGGGGATGGGGTAGTCGGAAGCATTTTTTCCGCCGTGGGGACATGCCTTCCCGAGACAATGATTCCCATCATAGCAATTCTGTTTACCAAAGGTTCGGAAAATAATGTTGACATCGGGATAGGAGCAATCATCGGCGCGCCTTTCATGTTGAGCACCCTGGCCTTTTTTCTTACGGGCATGAGCGTGCTGGTATTCTGGAAAAGGCGCAAGTCAGGCCTTGCGATGCATGTAAATGAAAAAATTCTCGCCAGGGATATAGGCTTTTTCATCATTATTTACTCCATCGGGGTAGCGGCGAGCTTTGTCGATATTCTGCTGGTAAAATACCTCGTAGCCATGTTCCTGATTGGCTATTATATTTATTACATAGTACTTACGGTAAAGAATGATGTATGTACGGACTGCGAGATTGAAGATCTCTATTTGTCCAGGCTCCTGAAGTTTAAACCTGAGCTGGCGTTCATCGTCCTACAGATTGCCCTGGCACTTACAGGCATTATTTTCGGAGCGGAGATATTTGTCGGGAGCATTGAAAGCACGGCCGAAATATTCGGCATTTCCGCCCTGGCGCTGTCTCTTATCATAACGCCTGTGGCAACGGAGCTTCCGGAGAAGTTTAACAGCATCATCTGGATAAGCAAGAGAAAAGACACGCTGGCTTTAGGCAATATAACAGGTGCAATGGTATTCCAGAGCTGTATTCCCGTATCCATCGGCATATTGGCAACCCACTGGCAGTTGGATATGAAAGCCATTGTCAGCGCCCTGATGGCGATACTGTCATCCCTGGTGGTTTTCCTGTGGCTGAAGCTGAAGCAAAGCTTGAACCCGGTTCCGTTGATCCTGGGCGGCATTTTTTACGCCGGGTTCATCGGCTATCTGATTTCCACAGGCTTCCAATAAGATAAAAGCCGGGCGCTGAGGCAAGCAAAAAACATTTTCTGCTTGCGCGCCCGGGTGGTCGCCTTGCGCCCTTAAAAGATATTCTCAAGATTCAAAGCCTCTTTCCTTGGGATATGCCTGACGTATTTCATAAGGGCGGAGGCTTCCGCAAGGGCGGAGGAAGTATCCTTGCACAAAATATACTGCTCTACCCGCGCAAGGGTGATGTCTATATTGTCTATCTCCATATGGTCAATCAGTATGGCCCAGGTTCCCTTGATCCCCGACCACTTTTCCCGGACTTTTTCCAGGCTTGCCGCAGCCGTATCCCAGTCATTTGAGACTGTGCTGTCTTCTACCCGGACCAGGTCCTTTTCCAGTTCGGAAGAGGTCACATACAATATTCTCTGCGAAACGCAGCTGATTCCTACGATCATTGCCGCCAGGATGAAAACCGATAGAAAAACCTTAAAGGTTTGGTTCACTTGAATCCCACGCTCCCTTCAACTGATTTTGCTCTTCTTCTGGCAAAATAGATTTCCCCTGGAATCGAGGCAGGCGAACAGGACATCCTTTACAGCATTTATTCCTGACTTTGCCAGCTCGCCATACAGCCAGTCGGTATCCAGATTTGCTTTTTTCAGGTTTTTATCAATCAGCCTTCCGTCAATGATAAGGTCCAGCGACAGGCCTTCATATTCGGTGGAAAGCTTCAGGTCCGCAGGCGTGACCGGGCGTTTCTGGGATTTGGGAATGATGCTCAATTGTCCGTTGGTCTCAAGGATGGCAAATTCTACATCCGTTATGTCCGTTATATTTTTTATCCGCATCTGCTCCAACAGGTCATTCAGGGTATACATCTCCTTGCGGAGCTCATCTTCAAGAATCCTTCCGTTCTCAATCAGTATGCTGGGCTTGCCGCAGATCAATCCTCTGGCGCGGAGGCTTTTCAGAGACAGGAAAGACACCACCAGCTGAGCGATTAAAAGTGTGAGAATGGGTATGATCCCGTTGATCAGCGGAATACCGGTATCTTGCATCGGAACCGCCGCCAATTCGGAAATCATAATGGCAATCGCAAGTTCAAAGGGCTGAAGCTGGCCGATCTGCCGCTTGCCCATGATCCGCATGGAGATGATGACAACAATATACAAAACAAGTGCCCTTATAAAAACCACAAGCATGGGTTACATCCTTTCCATAAAGTGTGCTTCGATTATTTTTTCATACTTGCCCGGCAGTTATTCATTTGGGTCTATACAAAGCTTTCAATCATGATATAATAAATTTTATTGGTTTTCCTGGTTCAGGCATGGATACGCCAGGAGATCCGACTCTTATATTTACACATGCTTTACGGATTGGAAGTGACTTTTTATGAATATTATTATCATCGGTTGCGGAAAAGTGGGAGCTTCGCTGGCACATGTCCTCGCCGCCGACGGTCATGATGTCGTCATCGTGGACAGCGACAGGGAAGCCTTTAAGATGCTGAAGCCGGGCTTCAACGGAATTACCGTTACAGGGGTGCCCATTGATCAGGATATTCTGAAGCAGGCAGGGATTGAAACTGCCGATGCCCTTGCGGCAGTGACTCCGGATGATAATATCAATATAATGGCTTGCCAGGTGGCAAAAGAGATCTTTAAGGTGCCGCGCGTCATTGCGAGGATCTACAACCCCGAGCGCGAGCATGTTTTCCATGAGTTCGGCCTGGACACCATCTGTCCCACCAACCTTACCGTTGACGTCATACGTTCCAAAGTGCTGGGAGAGGAAGGAGTTTCCCATCATACCGTAGGGGGAGATTCTTTTACGTTTATACGGGAAGATATAGAAAAGGACCACGAGGGAAAAAAGCTTGGTTCCTTGAGAATCAAGGAAGGGTCCATGATTTTTGGAATATTGCACAATAACAAGTTCGTTTTTGCCAACCCGGGTTATAAGCTAAGCAAGGGTGATGTGCTGATACTGGTATACAAGGCTCATTAAGAGTGGAGGATGGATTTTATGTTTATAATCATAGTTGGCGGCGGAAAAGTGGGTTTTTACCTTGCGAAAACGCTCCTTGCATACCGGCACAAGGTTATCGTAATCGAACCTGTAAAAGAAATGTGTGAAAAAGTTGCAAATGAATTGAATATACCGGTATGCCACGGGGATGGCACGACCATCGACATATTGACGGAGATGGATACTTCAAAAGCGGATATTTTCATAGCCGTTACCGGCAGAGACGAGGACAATCTGATTGCATGCCAGCTGGCCAAAAGAAATTTCGGCGTCAGACGGACCATCGCGAGGGTCAACAACCCAAAAAACATTCAGGTTTTTGAGAAGCTGGGAGTTGACATCGCTGTAAGCAGCACTTCGATTATCGCGGATCTCATCGAGCAGGAAGTTGATTATTCCGGTATGAAAACCCTCATGAAGCTGAAAAACGGAAAAATTGTCCTGAGCGAGATATTGATAAATCCAAGTTGCCAGGTTTGCAACAAAAGCCTTAAGGAGCTTGACATTCCCAGGGACTGCATTCTCATTTCGGTAATCCGGGATGAGGAAATCATTATTCCCAACGGATTTACCGTACTTAAGGCAGGGGATTATATTATCGCTGTTTCTTCGCAGGAAGACCAGCAGGAACTGAAAAAATATTTCTTATAACGACCTAAGCGGAGTTTCAACGAGACTGGCCGCAAGCTAAAGCTTGCTGCTCACCTATGCATCCCAGGCGGGAGATATGCTCACCGCCTGAAACCCAATTCGGTACCCGCCTAAAAGGGACATTCCTCATCCCCAGAGCCCCGCTGCTTATAGAGGTGTGTCCCTTTACCTTGGAGGAGGTGGGGGATATTTTTGTCGCCTCGTTATAAGCTTGCGAAGCCCTGGTGCTCCTTAACCTACGACGATCTTTCCTTCGGGATAGGTCATATCCGTATCCTTCTTGCTCATTTTAAGGGTAAGGGCAATGGCGAAAGAAATAGGGCCGACCTTGCCAAGGAACATTGTAAGCACGAGAAGGATCTTGCTGGAAAAATGCAGAGAAGGCGTTATTCCGGTAGAAATACCGACCGTACCGAAAGCGGAGGTTACCTCAAAAAGAATGTTGAGGAAATCCATGTCTTCAATGGCAAGCAATATGGTTGTCATGATGAAAACAACCGCAGCACTCATGAGTGTGATTGCCATTGCCTTTACTACGATGGTCGGAGCTACCCTCCGTTTGAATATGATGGTTTCCTCCGAGCCTTTGATCTGGGAAATGGCCGCAAACAGGATAATGCCGAAGGTAGTGACCTTTATGCCGCCGGCAGTCGAGCCGGGAGCAGCGCCGATGAACATCAGCAGGATGGTTGTGAACTTGGATATTTCGTTCATGTCATCAATGGGAATGGAATTAAAACCGGCTGTCCGCAAGGCGATCGATTGAAAAACGGAGGAATTGATTTTATCCGGAAGGCTTAGTTTGCCCATTGTTGCCGGGTTGCTATATTCAAAAAGGAAATACAGAATTGCTCCGGCGGCAATAAGGTATGCCGTTATTACCAATACCACCTTTGTATGAAGGAACAAGCTTTTTGTCTTATGGAATTCAATAAGGTCCTTCCAGACAAGAAACCCTACACTTCCGACGGCAATGAGTACAGACATTGTGTATAAGAACAGAGGATTGGTGTTGAAGTGCGTAAGGCTTACAAAATCTCCTTTCCCGAGAACGCCCATGAGGTCGAAGCCAGCATTGCAGAATCCCGAGATTGCATGAAATAAGGCCAGATACAGGCCTTTTGCGCCGAATTGAGGGACAAAAGCCGTTGACAATACGGCTGTACCGACCAGTTCAATACTCACCGTGATAATTACGATATATCTTATTAATTTGAAAACGCCGTCAATGCTGAAATAGTTAATGGATTCCTGGGCAAGCATCATACCCCTCAGGCTCATTTTCCTGCCAAGGAGAACGGAGAAAAAGGAAGTGAGGGTCAGTATGCCGATCCCGCCGACCTGTATCAGCGAAAGGATTACCAGCTGCCCAAACAGTGACCAGTGGTTATAGGTATCTACTACAAAAAGTCCGGTAACACACGAAGCCGAAGTCGCGGTAAAAAGAGCATCTACAATGCCGACGCTTTTGCCTTCCCGCGAAGCGGAGGGCAGCAAAAGCAAAAGGGTTCCGGAAAGGATAAGGATCCCGAAACTTAGAATTATCACTCTTGCAGGCGATAAATCATGTATTTTGTTATTTTTATTCTTAAATGCAATGGTCTGCATGGATGACCCTCCTGATAGTATACAATGGACTTCTAACCGACAACGATCTTTCCTTCGGGATAAGTTGCGGATGTTTCCTTTTTGCTATTCGCCCTAAGGGAAAGAGCGATGGCAAAGGTGACAGGCCCTACTCTTCCAAGAAACATGGTAAGTATCAGCAGCAGCTTGCTTACCGGATGCAACGAAGGGGTGATGCCTGTGCTTAAGCCTACAGTGCCGAAGGCAGAAGCAGTTTCGTAAAGCACATCCAGGAAAGGTTTACGTTCAACAGCCAGTATGATTGTTGTTACAATAAATACAACTGCAATGCTCAAAATGGCAATAGCCATTGCTTTGACCACGATGATCGGGGCTACCCTGCGTTTAAAAATGATGGTTTCGCTGGAACCCCGGATTTGCGATATTACGGCAAAGAGGATAATGCCGAAGGTGGTTACCTTGATACCGCCTGCGGTTGAGCCTGGAGCCGCGCCGATAAACATAAGGATGATGGTGGTGAATTTTGATATTTCCTTCATGTCATCGATGGGCAGGGAATTGTAGCCTGCCGTTCTCGGGGTGATGGAATGGAATAGGGCGGCATTGATTTTTCCGAAGAGGTTCAGCTGGCCCATGGTTGCAGGATTGCCTGATTCGAAGATATAAAACAGGATTGCCCCGGACACGATTAAAATGGAGGTTATGACCAGCACTACCTTTGTGTGCAGAAAAAGGCTTCTGTTTTTCGGCAAATCAAACAAGTCCTTCCATACAAAAAAGCCAAGCCCCCCTGTTACAATCAGGAACGCGATTGTATAAAGCACCAGCGGGTTGTTGTTATAATCGAGCAAACTTGCAAATTCACCCTTGCCATGGATGCTCATAAGGTCAAAGCCTGCATTGCAAAAAGCGGATATGGAGTGGAAAAAACCCAGATAGATGCCTTTTGCACCAAATTCAGGCACAAAGCTCAGGGACAGCAGCAAAGCACCGAGAAATTCGGCGCCGAGGGTGAAGACGATGATGTATTTTACCAGCCTTCGAATTCCCTCGAAGCTGAAATGATTAATTGATTCCTGGGCCAGGACCATCCCCTTTAAGCTCATTTTTCTGCCAAGGAGCACCGAGAAAAAGGAAGCCAGGGTTACAATGCCCAACCCGCCGGCCTGGATTAAGGCTAATATCACCAGCTGGCCCATCAGGGTCCAATGGTTATAGGTGTCTACAACAACAAGCCCTGTAACGCAGGAAGCGGAGGTTGCCGTGAAAAGCGCATTGAGAAGTCCTATGCTCCTGCCGTCTCTGGATGCCCCAGGGAGTGACAGCAAAAGAGCTCCTGCCAGTATCAGAACTGCAAAGCTCAATACAATGATCCTTGTGGGAGCAATGCTGAGTATTTTATTGTTTCTTTGCCGAAAGGCAATTTTTTGCATTTTCGTACCCTCTTGATCAAAATAAATACCATTATATCACAAACATTTTATTTTTCCAGAGGACACAGAAGGCATAAGACGCTGCGAAATTTTCAAAGCATAACCACCAGTGCTTAGTTTAGCGGGACTTTAAGGCAGGTTAGATTAATGCAAAACACAAACATAATAAAACAATAATGTATTGACAACCAAACGAAAGAATATTATTATGTTATCATAAGATTAATGATACAAAATCGTAAGAGGCAAGTAAAAAAATATTTGTTAGGGGGAAGTATTATGTACGATAAAAATTGGGCCAGGGTGGACGCAAACGCATTGCCGTTGATCAAAACGGAGCTTCCCGGTCCCAAATCCCGCGAGTATCACGGCAGAGCAGCCAAATACATGAAAGGCTACTCCAGCCAGGTCACTCTCTTTCCTGTAGTTTTCGAATCGGGGAAGGGCTGTACCTTAACCGATGTAGACGGCAACACCTTTATTGATTTCTCATCCGGTATTTATGTGACGGGCCTTGGCCACTGCCATCCGAAGATAAGCGAGGAAGTGGCAAAATACGCGAAACAGCTGATGAACTGCCATGATTTTACAACCGAAATCAAAATGAAACTTCTTGAAAAGCTGGCATCTATAACCATGGGCGACCTGAACGGCATTCAGCTTTACGATTCGGGCACAACAGCCGTGGAAGCAGGACTCCGCTGTGCCAGGGCGGCATCCGGCAAATTCGAATTCCTATCCTTCTGGCGGGACTTCCATGGGAAAACCATGGGAGCAGTCAGCTGCGCCATCGTAGACAAAAGCCAGGGAATGAGGGCTCCGGGCTTCTTCCTTGCACCCAGGCCCAATTGCTACCGATGTCCGTTTAAAATGAAGCATCCCGAATGCAATTGCTATTGCGTAGATTACCTGGAGAGTGTGATTAAAAATGAAACCTCGGGCCAGATGGCTGCGGTAATTCTGGAGCCCATCCAGGGCTGGGGCGGCTCCGTGGTTCCCCCGGACGAGTTCATGCCCAGGCTGAGGAAGCTGTGTGATAAGTACGGAATGCTCTTAATGGCGGATGAAGTGCTTACCTGCATGGGAAGAACCGGTAAAATGTTTGCAATGGAGCACTGGGATACCACGCCGGATATTACGACGCTGGGTAAAGGCTTTGGCAACGGCTTCCCGGTCACAGCCATGTGTGTCAGCGACAAGTACAAGGATGCCATTGAGAAAATATCCGCATCCTCAAGCTACGGAGGGAATCCCATGGCTTGTGCGGCTGCGCTGGCTTCCATCGAGGTCATAGAGGATGAGAACCTTTGCGAAAGGTCTACCCACCTGGGTGAGCTTTTCCTGAAAAGAATGAATAAGATGAAGGAAGACCACAAGATCATTGGCGATGTAAGGGGGAAAGGCTGCCTTTTGGCCATGGAGCTGGTCAAGGACAGAGACTCCAAAGAGCAGTTTGACGAAGCAGGAAAGCTGGTATACCAGAAAGCCTTTGCCAAAGGTCTCGCCTGGGTGCCTGCAGGCCACATACTCAGGCTGTCTCCGCCGATAATCATGGATGACGATCTTGCACTCAAGGGACTGGACATCATTGAAGAAGCAGTAGCGGAAGTAGAGAAGCAGTTCGGGTATTAAGCAGAGAATTAAATTAAGCACTGGTGTAAATATAACTTCCGCTGTAAGTTTCTGCAAATGCATTCATTGCGGCCGGGCTTGCCATAAATGCTTTGCATTTGCTGCTCGCCTATGCAACCGACATTTGCAGAAAAAGCGGAAGGAATATTTTCAGTGCTCCTTAAGGAGAGTATATGAAAGAATTAAGAATCGGAATAATAGGCTTTGGATTCATGGGCAAAACCCATACCTACGGATATAAAACCATTCCGCTTTACTATGGCAACCTGCCCTTTAAAATCAAGCTTGCAGGCGTATGCGATGCGGTGCCGGAAGTCGCCGAAAAGGCCAGGGAAACCCTGGATTTTGAATTCGCCGTCAGTAACCCGGAAGATATATTAAAACGGCAGGACATCGACATTGTTGATATCTGCACACCCAACATCTATCACAAACAGGCGGTCCTGGAAGCGATAAAAAGCGGCAAGCATGTATATTGCGACAAGCCGCTGGCTACAAGCTTCGAAGAAACCAGGGAAATCACCGAAGTCCTGGGTAAATACAATGTTATTACACAGATGGCCCTGCAATACCGTTTTTTCCCGGCGACCATGCGGGCAAAGGAACTAATTGACGAAGGGAAAATCGGAAAGATCATGTCTTTCCGCGCTTGCTACCTGCACTCCGGATCGGTGGATCCAAAAAAACCCATCGGGTGGAAGCAGGATAAGAAATTCGGCGGCGGAGGGGTATTGTTCGACCTGGGCTCCCATGTACTGGACATCATCTATTATCTCCTGGGCGAGTATGCCTCGGTTTTTGCAAAAACCGATATAATTTACCCGCAAAGGCCGGACAAGAACGGCAATCTGATTGCCATCGAGGCGGATGACGTAGCCTTCATGGTATTGCAGATGAAAAACGGCGGGACCGGTACAATTGAAGCTTCCAAGGTAGCAACCGGCACCAATGACGAACTGAGGTTTGAAATTCACGGGGACAAGGGAGCAATCCGGTTCAACCTGATGGATCCCAACTGGCTGGAGTTCTATGACAACACTCTGCCTGAAGCTCCTCTGGGAGGAGTAAAAGGCTATACGAGGATCGAATGTGTCCAGCGGTTCAGAAAGCCGGGTGGGGATTTTCCCAGCTCCAAATTCTCCATCGGATGGGTCCGGTCCCATGTACACAGCCTCTACAATTTCCTGTCCTGTGTGCATGAAAACCGCCAGGCAAGTCCTTCCTTCAAGGAAGGCGCCTATATACAGTATGTGATGGAAAAGGCATATGAGTCGGATGAAAAGAGCTCCTGGATATCGCTGGGATGATGGCGGTACCGGGTTGACAGCAGCAGAGACTGTCGGGGCAAAGACTAGGAACCGTCCCTGTGTCTGAGTGTCCCTATATTTTGCAGGAATAGTGCGTGAAAGTCTTTGCGGCTATTTCTGCAAGGTACGGGGATTTGCCTTGAAAATATATGGTTTTCGGTGCAATACTGGTTGACAACGATGCCCTGGTATCCTAGAATTTATAATGAGCATAGGAAAAAAGAGGTATGGTTTATGGATGACGTGAATAGAGCCGAGCTGGATATCGACAACAGAAGGAAAAAAATCCTCGAGCGTCTCAACAGGGAAGGCAAGGTTAAAGTAATCGAACTTAGCAAGCTTTTCGGCATTTCCGAGGTGACCATCAGGAACGATCTTTCACAGCTGGAAGAGGAAGGTTTGCTGGAGAGGATTCACGGCGGCGCCACCAGCATGCATAAGTTCTATTACAACATGCCCCTGCTGGACAGAATGAAAACAAACGAGGCGGAAAAAAAGAAAATCGCTGTTGCATGCGCCTCATTGATTTCCAATGGGGACACGGTTATGATCAATTCGGGAACGACGACGCTGTTTGTTCTTCAGGAATTGAAACACGTAAAGAATCTCACCATTGTCACCAACTCGCTGGCTATTGCACAGGAATCAGGGCACATGAACAATATCCAGGTGATTTTGCTGGGAGGAAATTTCAATCCCCAATACCAGTTTGCCTATGGGGACGATACCGTCAACCAGTTAAAGAGGTATAAGGCGGACAAGCTGATTCTATCTGTCGACGGAGTGAGCGCGGAAGAGGGAATTACTACCTACCACTATTTTGAAGTGGAGGTCAACCGTCAAATGCTGGCCAGGGCGAATAAAACCATCGTGGCTACAGACTATTCAAAAATCGGCAGGACAAGCTTTGCTTATATCGATTCGGTTGACCAGGCGGATGTCCTTGTAACAAATCAAAATGCAAACCGGGAGGAAATCGAATTTATAAAGGAAAAAGGTGTTGAAATAAGGCTGGTATGAGCTGAAAACAAAAACAGCAAGCGGGACATGCCCCTTGCTGTTTTTGTTTATTTCATGCTACATCACTCAGTGCTTTTACTTATTGTAGTTGTTTCCCGTATAAGATTCAAAAACCTTCTTTACTATATTACCACCGATCTTGCCAGCATCTCTGGATGCCAGATCTCCGTTATAGCCCTGCTTCAGGTTAACTCCTACCTGATTGGCTATTTCATACTTCATCTTTTCGAATGATGTGGTGCTGTTATTGTTGTTGTTTGCCATTAATTATCACCTCCTCAGTAAATATTGTTTCTTAAAAAATAGCGATTATGACAAGAAAGATTTGGTTTCTATTTTTGTTTTCTACCTTACAGATTTTGTCGGAATTTTTTATGGCACTACAGCGAAAAAATCATTAATTCACCGGTATTTATGCGCCCTGAAGAAATATCGCGCTTTAATCCGCTATTTCTTCAAGGTAAAAGAAAATTTTTCGCTACAGCAATAGACGGTAAAAATTCTTTGTGATATACTTAGAAACGATTTGAGGATAAACTTGCCAGAGCTTTTAAATTAGTCCCGTGAGGCTAGTAAAGGTTTTTTGCTGCGATGATTGGAGTCGGGCTTCTTACTGCTTGCGGTAGGAAGTTTTTTTATGGCCTTCTGCCGGGACAAATTTCCCTTAAATCCGGTGGGATCATGGCCCACGTGATTTTATATGCCAGAAAGTCAAGGGTGATGTCAAAACAGGAATATACCTGTTTTCGCATAAATTAGTTTTCGAGGGGGAAAATTTGTATGCAAAGGAAGATCATCCAGGTAGAAGAGAAGGTTCCGATCCTTCAAGGCCTGCCGCTCAGCTTCCAACATCTTTTTGCGATGTTCGGGGCGTCGGTGCTGGTGCCATTACTATTTAACGGGGAAGCCCAGAGGGTTTCAGGCGACCCGACGATGCAAGTGATAGACCCTGGTCTGGTTTTATTGTTAAACGGTATAGGCACATTGATTTACTTATTTCTCTGCAAAGGGAAAGCCCCTGCGTTCCTTGGCTCGAGTTTTGCTTTTCTTTCTCCGGCCTTCGCAGTGATCGCCAGTTCCACCGATGTTAAAGCCAATTTCTCCAAAGCTCTGGGCGGATTCATCCTGTGTGGGGTGATCTTCATCGTTACGGCGCTGATTATCGGAGCTGTCGGCACCAAATGGCTGGATGTTGTCCTTCCTCCGGCAACCATGGGTCCCATCGTAGCTTTGATCGGCCTTGAACTGGCAAGTACTGCGGCAACCAATGCAGGATTGCTGCCGGACCCCAAAACAGGCGCGTTTGATTCAAAGGGTGTTATTATCGCTCTTGTCACATTAGCGATCGTTGTGCTGGGTTCGCTGCTCTTTAGAGGTTTCATGGCTGTTATTCCGGTATTGTTTGCCGTAGTCGCAGGTTACGCCCTTTCGGCTGCCATGGGATATGTCGATTACGAAATCATCAACAAAAAAGATTGGCTTGTATTCCCTCAGCTCGTATTCCCCACATTTGAATTCAATGCAATGCTCATTATCGCGCCGGCTGCGCTTGTGGTTATTTCAGAGCATATAGGACATTTGTTTGTCACCGGAAATATCGTTGGCAGAGACCTTATTAAGGATCCGGGACTTCACAGGTCATTGTTGGGCGACGGTATCTCAACCGCCTTATCAGGCTTTACCGGTTCCTGTCCGACAACCACTTATGGAGAAAATATGGGTGTTATGGCAATTACAAGAGTTTACAGCGTATGGGTAATTGGCGGAGCCGCTGTAATTTCCATCATTCTTGCTTTCATAGGCAAGCTTTCGGGAGTTATTTCCAGCATACCGGGACCCGTAATGGGCGGTATCACCATTCTGCTATTCGGCGTAATAGCGGCCTCCGGTATCAGGATGCTTGTTGAAGCCAAGGTGGATTACAGTAAATCCAGGAATTTGATCCTGACGGCAATCGTATTCATCGTCGGCCTCAGTGGAATTTCCATTACCATTAAAACAGTGCCGCTGAAAGGTATGGCCCTCGCAACGGTGGTTGGGATGCTCTTAAGCCTCCTGTTCTACATTTTCGACAAGCTGAAGCTGACCAACGACGCTGAAGCATAAATTTATGAAGTTGTAAGGAAGCGCCTGGGAATCAGGCGCTTTTTTTGCTTCTCATTGTAAAATGCTTGAAAAACGAGTATATTATATAAAGAAAGAGCCGACACAAGATCGTAGAGGTTCGTTTGAAAACGGAGTATTGGAAAATGGATGGGAAAGCTTTAAGAATACTGGAATTCGATAAAATTGTAAACAGGATCGTCGAACTGTCAGCTTCGGAGCTGGGCAAGGAATTAGCCGGAGAAATGACTCCGGAAACGGAGTATGGCGTGATTCTGGGCCTGCTGAAGGAAACAAGCGATGCGGCAGGCTTTATTGTGCGCAGGGGCAGCCCTCCCATGGGCGGCATCCATGATATAAGGGGAAGCTTGAAAAGAGCGGATATGGGCTCCATGCTGCCGGCGGGAGAGCTTCTTCGGGTGTCGGATACCCTCCGCGCGTCAAGAAATCTTAAGAACTATTCCGGCAGCGCCGACACCAGAGGCGAAGAAGGGGATAATATTGTAAAAGAGCTGATTGATGCGTTGGAAATCAATAAAAGAATTGAAGATAAAATAAACAATGCCATCGTAGGCGAGGATGAGATTTCCGACAGTGCAAGTCCGGCACTGTCCACCATACGCCGCCAGATAAAGGAGCAGCAGAACTCCATCAAAGACAGGCTCAGCGATATGGTCAGGTCCTCCAAATACCAGAAATTCATGCAGGAATCCATTGTAACCCTTCGAGGCGACAGGTATGTTGTGCCGGTGAAGCAGGAACACCGGAGCGAAGTGCCGGGACTGGTCCATGATTCTTCCGCAAGCGGCGCTACAATCTTTATAGAGCCTATGGCGGTGGTGGAAGCCAATAACAGCATAAAGCAACTTAAAATAAAGGAGCAGCTTGAGATAGAACGTATTCTGGCGGAGCTTTCGGCGGACGTGGGAAGCATTTCCGGCGAATTGAAAGCAAACATGTCCATCATGGCCAGGCTGGATTTTATCTTTGCCAAGGCAAAACTGAGCCTTGACCATAATTGTGTCTGCCCGAAGCTTAACAACGACCGGAGGATACTGATCAAAAAAGGCCGGCATCCGCTGCTGGATAAGAAAACCGTTGTGCCGATCAATTTCAACATCGGAGATAAGTTCAGCACCGTAGTCATCACCGGGCCGAATACGGGAGGAAAAACCGTTACGTTGAAAACCGTCGGCCTGTTTACCTTGATGGTACAGGCCGGGCTTCATGTTCCTGCTGCGGAAGGTACTGAAATGAGCGTGTTTGAGGAAGTTTTTGCCGACATTGGGGACGAACAGAGCATTGAGCAGAGCTTAAGTACTTTTTCCTCCCATATGACAAATATTGTTAAGATTCTTGCCAACGCCGGCAGCAAATCCCTTGTCATGTTTGATGAGCTGGGAGCGGGCACGGATCCTACCGAAGGCGCTGCGCTGGCAATGTCGATTCTGGAAAAGCTTCACCGGCTGGGGGCAAAAACCGTAGCAACCACCCATTACAGTGAATTAAAGGTATATGCTCTTACGACGGAGGGCGTGGAAAATGCCTGTTGCGAATTTGATGTAGAAACCCTCAAGCCCACGTACAACCTTTTAATAGGCGTTCCTGGCAAGAGCAATGCTTTTGCCATTTCCAAAAGGCTGGGATTACCGGAGGACATCCTGGAAAGAGCCAGAGAATTCCTCTCCCAGGAGGAGATCCAGTTTGAAGACATCCTTCTGTCCATCGAGAAGAACAGAAGCGAAACGGAAAAGGAAAGGCTGAAAGCCGAGAGCTACCGGCGTGAAATCGAGGGGCTCAAAAAGGAACTGGAGGAACAGAGGCGCAGGATCGGGGAGCAGAAGGAGAGGCTTTTGAGAGAAGCCAGGGAAGAGGCCAGGAGGCTGCTTCATTCCACTAAACAGGAAGTGGACGAAATGCTTCAGGAAATGAGGAAAGCTGCCGAAGAACAGGAGGCGGCCATAAGAAATAAAGCGGCTGAAGAAGTAAGAAGCAGGCTGCGTACAAAGATAAACAAAGTAGAGGAGTCCATGACGGAAGCCATCCTTCCCAGGCAGGGTTACCTTAAACCGCCTGAGAACCTGAAACCGGGTGATAGCGTACATATTGTCAACCTGAACAAAAAAGGCACGGTTGTGACGCCTCCCGACAAGGATGGTGAAGCGGTGGTTCAGGCCGGCATAATGAAAGTAAATGTCCATGTGACGAACTTGAAGCTTATAAATGAGCAGCCATCGGAAACCCATAGGGTTGGAACAGGAAGAATAGGCGTTTCCAAGTCCATGACCATATCCACCCAGGTGGATATAAGAGGAACCAACGTGGATGAGGCAATTGAAATACTGGATAAATTTCTTGATGACGCCGGTATAGCAGGGCTTGCTGAAGTGATGGTCATCCACGGAAAGGGGACGGGTGCTTTACGAAGCGGAGTGCATCAATTCCTGAAAACAAACGGGCATGTCAAATCCTTCAGATTGGGTACGTATGGCGAAGGCGAAGCAGGCGTCACCGTAGTGGAGCTGGCTTGATCACGAGTATTTTCGCCATGCTTTGAATTGAAGTTTGCGTAAGATTGGATTGACATTATTTGCACGATACTTTAGAATTTAACTTGTTGCCGCAGGATGCGGCATCTGTTTAAGGTAAGGGACACACCTTTCTGAACAGGCAGCTGGGCTACGTAGTAAAGGAATGTCCCTTTTTGAAAGGTAAAGGGACACGCCTTTCTGAACAGACGGCTGGGCTACATAGCAAAGGAATGTCTTTGTTTGAAAGATATCGAAGAAGGGGAAAGGGTTTACAGTGAAAAAAGCAAGGGAAGATATAAGAAATATAGCAATTATCGCACACGTTGACCACGGAAAAACGACACTTGTTGACGGAATGTTAAGACAAAGCGGTATTTTCAGGGAAAACGAGCAGGTGCAGGAGCGGGTAATGGATTCCAATGATCTGGAAAGGGAACGCGGAATTACCATTCTTGCAAAAAATACCGCCGTCAATTATAAAGGTATAAAGATCAATATTGTAGATACGCCGGGGCATGCCGACTTTGGAGGAGAAGTAGAGCGTGTTCTTAAGATGGTGGATGGGGTATTGCTGCTGGTGGACGCATTTGAAGGGCCCATGCCCCAGACGCGTTTCGTTTTGCGCAAGGCGCTGCAGTTAAATTTAAAGCCCATCGTGGTGGTAAATAAGATTGATAGGCCAGAGGCAAGGCCGGTTGAAGTGGTGGATGAGGTTCTTGAGTTATTCATAGAGCTGGGCGCCGATGACGACCAGTTGGAATTTCCGGTAGTATACGCTTCTTCCAGGGAAGGCTTTGCCATTATCAACCTGGAGGATGAGCGACAGGATCTTGAGCCGCTGCTGAAAACTATCATAGAAAAGGTTCCCACACCCCATGGCAGTTTTGATGAGCCTTTGCAGCTACTGGTGTCAAATATCGATTATGACGGATATGTGGGAAGGATCGCCATAGGGAAAATCGACCGGGGACAGATAAAACTGGGGCAGCAGGCGGTGGTATGTAAAAAGGAAGGCACGCTGGCGAATGTGAAAGTAAGCAGGCTATATAAGTTTGAAGGACTTAAGCGGGTGGAGGCAGAAGATGCCGCTCTTGGCGATATTGTTGCAGTATCCGGGGTTGGAGATATCAATATAGGCGAAACCATTTGCGATGCTGAAAGCCCGGACCCGCTCCCCTTTGTGAACATTGACGAACCGACCATCAATATGACCTTCAGTGTCAACAACAGCCCATTTGCAGGCCGGGAAGGCACCTATGTCACATCCCGGCATTTAAGGGACAGGCTGTTCAAGGAACTGGAGACCAATGTAAGCTTAAGGGTGGAGGAAACCGAATCACCCGATTCCTTTAAAGTATCGGGAAGAGGGGAGCTGCATCTGTCCATCCTTATTGAGACCATGAGACGGCAGGGCTATGAATTTCAGGTTTCAAAGCCGAAGGTCATTTTTAAGGAAATAGACGCGCTTGTCTATGAACCTATTGAAATGCTGATGATCGACGTACCGGAAGAGTTTATGGGCGTGGTGATGGAAAAGCTGGGTGTCAGGAAGGCGGAAATGATCAATATGCATTCCGCCACCGAAGGATATATGCGGCTGGAATTCAAGATTCCCGCCAGAGGCCTTATTGGTTACCGGTCGGAATTTTTGACGGACACCAAGGGAAATGGTATAATGAATCATATATTCCATGGGCATGAACCGTACAAAGGGGATATTTCCAGCAGGCAAAGAGGCTCACTGGTTGCATGGGAGGACGGAGAAGCTGTTACCTACGGTTTGTACAATGCCCAGGAGAGGGGTTCTCTTTTCATAAGTCCGGGGACCAGGGTATACGAAGGCATGGTGGTAGGAGAGAATGCCCGTAATGAGGATATTGTAGTAAATGTCTGCAAGAAAAAGCATGTCACTAACATGCGGGCTTCAGGCTCCGACGAAGCTTTGAGGCTGACTCCCATAAGGGTCCTGAGTCTTGAACAGGCGCTGGAGTTCATTGCGGACGACGAACTGGTGGAGATTACGCCAAAATCCATCAGGCTGAGAAAAAGGATTCTTGATTCGGAGCAGCGAGCAAAAGCGAAGAGCAAGCTGTAGATGTATATTTAGGTGGTGACTTTATATCAATGAACAACACAAAAAGACAGCCCGTGCGAAAGACAAAACCCAGAAAGAAAAAGAAGACTGCCGTCAGGCTTCTGATTTTTTTATTCATTGTTGTGCTGACAGTGGTATGCGGCTATATTTCGTACACCTATGTAATGGACAACTATTTGTCCGGCGATAGTAAATCGGAGATCATTATCGCACCGCAGGATGAAGTGAAGTTTGTGATTCCCAAAGGGGCCAATACGACGACGATTGCCGGTTTGTTGAAAGAGCAGGGACTGATCAAGGATGTAAATATCTTTAAAATACTTTCAAAATTCAACGGGTATGACGGCATGTACCAGTCAGGCACGCATATTGTAAGCAAATCCCTTAGCTATGACGAAATGATGCGGGTGCTGACCACCAAACCTGCCAGCCGGCAGGTAACCATTCCCGAAGGGAAAACCTTCAGCCAGGTCGTGGATATCTTGTACAGTAAAAACATCATTACAGACAAGAAAAAATTTATTACAGTGGCAAATACCGAGACGTTTGATTACGATTTCCTGAAAAACCTCCCGGAAAGGGATAACAAGCTGGAAGGCTATTTGTTCCCCGATACCTACGAGTTTGATATGAATGTGACCGAACGGGAAATTATTGTCCGGATGCTGGACAATTTCAAACGAAAATTTAAAACGGAATATGCTGAAAAGCTAAAGACAATAAATGGCATGACGATGGATAAAATAATCATACTGGCGTCCATTATTGAAAGGGAAGCAAAAGATCCCGACGACAGGGGGATTATCTCGGGTGTTTTTTACAACAGGATGGCCAGCAAGGATAAGACCCTGAGGAAGCTGCAATCGTGTGCCACCATACAGTATATTCTTCTGAAGACCACCGGAGCCGTTAAGGAAAGGCTTCTGGATGCAGACCTGCAGTTGCAGGACCCGTATAACACCTATATGCATGAAGGGCTGCCTCCGGGGCCTATCTGCAATCCTGGCGAAGCGGCAATTAGTGCTGCCCTGTATCCCGAAGATACGGATTTTCTGTACTTCGTAGCAAAAGGAGACGGAAGCCACGCTTTTTCAGAAACATACAAGGAGCATCAAGCTGCAATCAGTAAATACGGACTTAGATAGGACTTAGATAGAAAAAAACGTGAGGACCAAAAAACCTCACGTTTTTTTGGAAATTGATTGTATGATTAACTATGATTATATAAATAATTACATACGGAATACCATCAAGCCAGGTACCGGCATCTTAGAAGAACTGGAAGCCTATGCCCGTGATAACCATGTGCCGATCGTACATCCTGAGGTTGCCGCCCTGCTTGTCGTGATGGGGAGACTGCTGAAACCGTTCCGGATTCTCGAGGTGGGAACGGCAATCGGCTATTCCGCCATACTGCTGTCCGGCGTACTTGCTCCCGGTGGAAGGATCGACACTCTGGAAAGGTATGGGCCTATGATTGAGAGGGCCATGGAAAATATCAGGAAAGCTGGATTGGAAAACAGCATTCATATTATTGAGGGCGATGCCCTTGAGGTCTTGAAATGCCTTGACAGGCAATATGACATGATTTTTCTCGATGCCGCCAAGGGCCAGTATCCGGAGTTTCTGCCGGAATGCAAACGGATGCTCGGGACCGGTGGCCTGCTGGTTGCCGACAATGTGCTGTATAAAGGCATGATCGCCAGTGATGAGCTGGTTGTAAGAAGGAAAAAGACCATTGTTAAAAGGATGAGGGATTTCCTCGACACGCTTTGCGCGGATGAGGAACTGGATACCAGCATCATCCCCATGGGCGACGGCGTGGCGCTGGCATATAAGCGGTAACGGGGAAGGGATATTTTTAAATGAACGACGGCAAAGTTGAGCTGCTTGCTCCGGCAGGCAGCCTGGAAAAATTGAAAATGGCGGTAATCTATGGTGCGGATGCCATATATATGGGTGGAGAAGAATTCGGACTGAGGGCATATGCCGAGAATTTCACCATGGATGAGATGCGCCAGGGGATAGATTTTGCGCATTCCAGAGGAAAAAAAGCATACATTACGATGAACATCATACCACACAATGAAGATTTGCATGGTATGGAGGAGTATGTGAAGCTTATAGAAAGTATGGGGGCCGATGCGGTCATATTATCCGATCCGGGAGTTTTTTCAATTGTCCGGGAAACCGCGCCGGGAATGGAAATCCACGTAAGCACCCAGGCAAACAATACCAATTGGAGAAGCGCCGCTTTCTGGCATGAGCATAGGGTAAAGCGGATCATACTGGCCAGAGAGCTTTCCTTGAAGGAAATCGGTGAAATCAAGGCTTTGACTCCTTCTGACCTGCAGCTGGAGATATTTGTACACGGTTCCATGTGCATCTCCTATTCCGGCAGATGCCTTTTGAGCAATTACATGGCGGGACGGGATTCAAACCGGGGCTGCTGTGCGCATCCCTGCAGGTGGAAGTATTATCTGGTGGAGGAGAAGCGGCCTGGAGAATACATGCCTGTATATGAGAATGAGAGAGGTACGTTCATATACAATTCGAAGGATTTGTGCATGGTTGAGCATATCCCGGAAGTAATATCTTCCGGAGTTACAAGCCTTAAAATAGAAGGCCGCATGAAGAGCTCCTATTATGTTGCCACAGTGGTTAAGGCATATAGGGAAGCAATTGATGCTTATTACGACAAAACTACCCCTTACCGCACAAATCCGGCGTGGCTTGAAGAAATATCAAAAGCAAGCCATAGGGAATTCACTTCCGGATTTTATTTTGACAGGCCGTCAGGGGACGACCAGATATATCACACCAGCTCGTATATCCGTGATTATGATTTTGTCGGTATGGTCACGGCTTATGACAAAGGGACGGGAATTGCAACAATCGAGCAGAGGAACAGGATGTTCACAGGTGAAGAGATCGAAGTAGTCAAACCTGAAGGACCCTATTACACGCAGCGCATTAAAAGCATGCAAAATGCCGATGGAGAGTACATTGAAGTTGCCCCGCATCCGCAGATGACAGTATACATGCCGATGGACCGGGAGGTGGTACCCTTCACCATGTTAAGGCGCAAGGGCGCCGGATAGGCAAGCGGCATGAGCGTTGTTATGAAAAAGCCTGATGTATGGGCGTCCATTGGCATAAGGCATCCGATGTAAAGGGCTGTTTCACCGCAAAGCATACGGTGTAGGGTGGTCATTGGCCGTCCGCCCGTGGCAGTAAGCCAAACCATGGACTGGTGAACAGTACAACAAGAACCATCCTCGGGTGCATGGCATTGTGTTGTCATCGGTCGCATTTATGCCGACGAGCAATGCGCCCTTTATGAGAAAATTATCTGTAAAAGTATAGTAAAACCTTGACGGTGGCAATACTACGTGTTAGCAGGGTATGGGGCTGATAGCGTCAATACCCTGTTTAGTTGCCAACAGCGAGGTTTTTGTTATGCGAAAAAAAAGAGTCACCATTATTCTTTACTCATTTACCGTACTATTTCTAATACTGGCGCTAAGAGTACTGTTTTTGCAGCTCTTTGAGGCGGACAGCCTGTCACGGGCAGCTTCCGCCCAGAGAACCGCCAGCTCCAGCATTGAGAAACCCAGGGGCAACATTGTAGATAGAAACGGTATCTCTTTTACAAACAGAACCCGAAAATATACAGCTGTGCTGCAGCCTCTCTATTTTTCCGGAAATGACGACCTGCTGGAGACAATATGCGATATCCTGCGGTTGGATTTGGATACATTGAAGAAAGAGATCCGGAACAAGACCCGGCCGGTGCTGGTGGAAATCGATGAAGCCAGGAAAGAAAACCTGCTGGCTCTGGACATAAACGGGGTGTCTGTGATCCATTCGCTGAAAAGGTACGATTCCGGTTCCATTGCCAGGCATATCGTAGGCTATCTGAACAAAAGCGATGAGATAGGACAGGCCGGCGCGGAGAAATTATTCGAGGACGCATTGCAGGATAATAATTCAAGCTCAATAGAAGTCATAACGGATGCAGGCAGAAACCTTGTGGAAGGTTTGGGCTATAGAATTACCAAAGAGTCTGCGGATGCAGGCTTGCTGGATGTTAAACTGACCCTCGATTATCATATCCAGAGAATCGTTGAAGATGTCATGCTCAAGAACAATGTGACAGGCGCCGTTGTAGTGGAGGAGGTCAACACAGGCGATATTGCCGCCATTGCCAGCAAGCCCGATTTCAACCAGAATTCGGTGGAAGAGTACCTCCACAGCCCCGGAAACGAGCTTTTTAACCGTGCCATTGCGGCCTACAACCTTGGTTCGGTTTTTAAAATTATTGATATTGCGGCATTCCTGGAAAACGGCGGTACGGTTAATAACGATTTCTTCTGCACAGGCTCAGTCAAAGCTGGAAACAACATTTTCAAGTGCTCGTCTGCAAATGGACATGGCCAGTTGGACCTGGAAGCAGCCTTTGCAGTTTCCTGCAATTCCTACTTCATTACCATGGGGATGGAGACAGGCTACAAAGAGCTTGTAACGACGGCTGGAAAGTTTGGACTGGGCCAATATACGGGCATATACGGCCAGGGAATCGGAGAGGCAAAAGGAAACCTGCCTTCCGCCGATAGTTATTACAGCCAGGGCGATATAGCAAATCTGTCGATAGGCCAGGGAGTGATGATGGCTACACCGCTCCAGGCTGCTGACATTGCAGCTACAATAGCCAATGGCGGCATAAAAAACAGGGTAAATATCATCGATTCAATTATCGACAGGGACGGGAATAAAATTAATGACCTGAAGATCAAGGAAGGACGCAGGATTGTTAAAAAGGAAACGGCGGATACGATAAAACAGCTGATGGAAGCAGTGACGGACTTCGGAACCGGGACGGCTGCCAGACTGGACTTGTACGGAGGAGCAGCCGGCAAAACCGGAAGCGCCGAGACCGGGAACAAGGATGTGGTACATGCATGGTTCGCAGGGTATTTCCCACGAAAGGAGCCCAGATACTCCATTGCAGTTCTTGTAGAGAACGGGCAGTATGGAGGCAGGGTAGCTGCCCCCATCTTTGCCGAAATTGCCGAAGAAATCATGAAAAAGGGGTATTAATTCCGCCTTATATGATTTCAAGTTCATCTGCCGGGGGGAGTGCAGGAAACTTTAGTGTCGGCAGTTCCTGGTACCAGTAAGCAACGGAACATATATCATGCCGGCCCGGCAGGTAACGTCCCTTGCTTTTCCAGCCCAAAGCCTGAATGGTGACTTTCAGGTCCTCGTCAAACCGGATGGGGTCCATGACATGCCAGCGGTACATGGAATGCCTGTGCTGGGACTTATAGGTTCCGTCGGGCTGCAGCACCTGGTGCATTCCAAGGTAAGGGGTGCTGTAAGTGGTATATTTGCCATCCACATCCCAGTTCCATGCTCCGCCAAAATAGTCTTCCGTACCTGTGCCGCATATTGTAGGAAACTCTTTGTCTCCGTCCATATAGAACTTGATTTCGCCTTCTCCCCACCAGCCGTTGTTGTTTATACCCCAGCCCATGGAGGTGCCTACATAATGCCCGCGGCCTTTAACGCCGTCCAATATCGTATAGACTTCCTTGCAGGGAAGGGGATTGACACGGCGGAATTGCGCGTGGAAATAAGCCGCGTCGTCGGGCACATCCGTTAAAGTATAGTTTATCTGGTAATAACAGGTTTTGCTGTCATCGGAGTGAGTATTCTCGAGAGTAATCCTGCAGCGTTTTCTGAATGGCATTTCCCAGAAGCAGTTCATCCCGCCCTTCGGATTCACTGCAACGGGAATGGAATTGATCTGCGAAAATACCGACCACGGAAGTGCAAAAAAGTCGGGTAGCGGGCATTCCACAGACGGATGCTCCTGGTCGTCCCAGTATATCCTTAAGATAAACAGCCTGTCCAGACTGCAGGTGGTCCAGATGCTCTGGATGGCTCCGGGCCCATTGATATCTGCCAGAGTGAAGATCTCACCGGGCTTTACCGATATGCTGGGAGATACCTTCCACCCTTGCCCCAGTTCTATGGCACAATTCGCACCGGTTCCATCCGTCGCCATGGCAGCCTTGCCCTTTTCTCCCGTAAAATTTTCCGCGCTGATGGACCTGCTTTTTGCTTTTGACAATCGTGACAGATTTCCAAGCCCCATGCCAAGTCCGTTGAATTCAGACATGCTAACGCCTCCTTTGTTTTTAACCTATATTTCATATTTTAGCTTCATTAAGCAACAATGTATCTAGCATGAATTTAAAATAATATAACATATATTGCTCAAAAGAAAAGAAGGTTATATAATCGTTTTATCACCGCTTTTTAAAGGAAGGTATCACCACATGGATATAAATTACCTTTCACCCTATATTCGCGTAGCCATGGACAGCATCATCGAAGCCCCGTGGACTTTAGCCGAAAGAGTGATTTTTGATTATGAACTGCTCTACATCATGGAGGGAGAGGTACTGATCACCGTTGAAGATAAAAGCTACGACGGCAGACCCGGCGACGTCTTCCTGTTCAAGCCGAAGGAAAAGCATTCCATTACCGTAATGGGAGCTTCGCGCTTCAGGCAGCCGCACTTGCATTTTGATTTGAATTACAGGCAAGATAGCCTGGACGTCAAAGTATCCTTTAAAAAGCTGACGGAGATTGAACAAAAAGATCAAAAGAAATTCCGCAGGGATATGACGAAGGAACCGGGGATGCAGCTGCCAAACAAAATCGTCCTCCGGAATATCAAGCTTTTTGAAGAAATGCTGTTTGACATCATCAAGGAATTCGAAGCAAAATCGCCCTATTACGAATTATCGCTTAAAGGACTTTTCCTGCGCCTTTGGACCTATTTGCTGCGCGAGAATTACTGGAATGAGAATCCTCTGGCATACAACAACATGGATGAGCTTATGCGGGTGAAGGAGTATCTGAATTGCCATACCGACAGGGAGATCTCGCTGGACGATCTTTCCCGGATGTTCAATATAAGCAAATATCATCTGATCAGGCTTTTCAACAAGGTTTTCTCCATCTCACCGGTCCATTACCACCAGATGATGCGAATGGAAAAAGCAAAAAAGCTGATTCAGTTTTCCAATGCTTCCATTACCGAAATATCGGAAATACTTGGCTTTAGCTGTATCAATTCCTTTTCCAGAGCCTTTCGAAAAATGGAGGGTGTTCCGCCGACATTCTACAGGGTAAAAAATTAAAAAATATTTTTTTATAAAGCAGTACTTTTTTTATCAACGGAACATATACTGATAAGGTATCCGATTTTCAGGGGGTGCCTTTTTTGCTGCCATTCCTTATCACAGCGGTAAATGAAGTTTTAAGCAGCATTTTTTTCCTTTTCGGCTATGTTTCAAATACCAACTCGTTCCCTCAACCCTTATCCGCAGAAGAAGAAACGAAATTTATAGAATTGTACAAAAACGGCAGCGATGACGCAAGAAATACACTCATCGAGAGAAACCTCAGGCTGGTAGCCCACATTGTCAAGAAATACAGTACTTTCGGCAATGACTGTGACGACCTTATTTCCATCGGGACCATCGGACTGATCAAGGCAATCACTACCTTTGACCAGTCGAAAGGAACGAGGCTTGCCACTTATGCCGCACGCTGCATTGAAAACGAGATACTTATGCAAATCCGATCTACCAAGAAAATTCAAAGCGAAGTTTCTCTGCATGATCCCATCGGGGTTGACAGGGAAGGAAATGAAATCACATTAATCGACGTAATCGGGAATGAGTCCGAATCGGTAATTGAAGAGGTTGAACTAAAAATGCAGGTTAAACGCCTTTATAATAAAATGAAGGCAGTATTAAAAAAACGTGAAAAAACTGTTTTGGAGCTCCGATACGGTCTGCTCAACGGAACCAGCAAAACACAGCGGGAGATAGCAGGAATGCTGGGGATATCACGTTCTTATGTATCAAGGATAGAAAAAAAGGCAATAAAAAAGCTGAGCAGGGAGCTAAAGCCCGATACCTGCCAGTAGGATCAAAAAACCTCTGCCCTGAGCGGCAGGGGTTTTTTGCTAAGGATTTCTGCTGGATTGCAACCATTGTGTTTTTTCCTGTAATATCAATCTATTGAAATGCAGTATTTACGTCATAACACCGGTAACATCCCTATGCCATGATTCAGTTAATGGGTAATATTAAGAGCAAACTTGAATTTTCATAAGTATTATGATATCATCTGCTTATAAGTTGCAAACTTACGAGTTTGTAAAATGAGAGGTGATTATCGATGTTTGTCGGCAGGCAGCAGGAATTAAAAAAATTAAATATGATGTATGAAAGCGATCAATTTGAGTTTGCAGTTATATACGGCAGACGAAGAGTAGGCAAGACTACGCTTATCAAAGAATTCTGCAAAGGCAAAAAGGCAGTTTATTTTGTTGCCCGTGAGGCAAATGATATTATTAATATTGAAAATTTCAGCACAGATGTTTTTGCTGTGACTTCAAAGGAGTCCCAGGGAAATGTTTACTTTTCCAATTGGGAAAAGGCCTTTGAATACATTTATAATATATCCTGCAAAGAAAGAATAGTACTGGTTATCGACGAGTATCCCTATCTTGCTCAGAGCAACAGATCAATTTCATCTATTATACAAGCGCATATCGATATGAAGTTGAAGGACAGCAAGCTCTTTTTAATTCTTTGCGGTTCATCCATGAGCTTCATGGAGTATCAGGTATTGGGATACAAAAGCCCTTTATACGGGAGAAGGAGCGCTCAGTTCAAAATCAAGCCTTTTACCTATTATGAATCCGCTCAGATGCTTAACGGATTCAGTTCTGAGGAGCAAGCCATACTCTATGGAGTTACAGGTGGAGTTCCGGAATACCTGGCCAGAATCAGACTGAATATGAGCTTGAAGGAGAATATAAAGGAGTTATTCTTAAGCGAGTCAGGACATTTATTTGAGGAGCCTGTAAATCTGTTAAAACAGGAACTAAGGGAGCCTGCCACCTACAACGGGATTATTGCGGCCATTGCCAACGGAGCCTCAAAACTGAATGAGATTGCCACCAAAAACGGTCTTGAGAGCAATAAATGTGCGAAATATATTTCTGCGCTTATGGCCCTGGGCATTATAAAAAAAGATAAGCCTCTTACAGAAGAGGAAGGACGGAAAAGCATTTACCTGCTGGATGATCAGATGTTCCGCTTCTGGTACAGGTTTATTCCAGGTAATATGAGCAGTATAGCTACAGGATTGTCAGACATTGTATATGATAAAGCTATTGCTCCACAGCTTCCGAATTATATGGGACAAATCTTTGAACAGATGTGTGTTCAATATCTTATGAGGGAAAATGCAAAACTGGCATTACCCTTTGTATTCGGGAGAATAGGCAGGTGGTGGGGGAATAACCCGGATAAAAAGCGGCAAGAGGAGATTGATATCCTGGCTGTTGATGATGAAAATGCCATTTGTGGAGAATGTAAGTGGAGAAATGAGCCTGCCGGTATCAGCGTCTTAAATGAGCTGATGGAAAAGGGCGAGCTTTTCAGGCAATATAAAAGTAAGTATTACATGCTATTTTCAAAATCATGTTTTACTAAGGAGTTGGAAAAAACTGCCAAGAAAATGGGCAATGTGGAGCTTGTGGATTTGAAGAAAATGTTTGAAGCGTAAAAAATAAAAAAGCTGAGGCAGGGAGCTAAAGCCCGGATACCTGCCAGTAGGATCAAAAAACCTCTGCCCTGAGCGGCAGAGGTTTTTTGCAAATTGAGATTATATGATCAATAAATAGTGCAAACATAGATAATATAAATTAAAATTTGGTATTTTTCATTTTAAACTATCCATGCTACAATTTATCTGTCACACAAAAACCGCATCTATCCGGATAACCGGAAATCTGGAGAACCTGCATCTGGCTTTTATATAAAGCTTTCGAAAAAAATTCAAAAAACGGTATAGCAGGAGGGAGAGGCTCTTGGAAAATGTACTTCACAGTCCTGAGGCAGCTGGCTGTTCATATGCGATAATGAATTGCCATTATGTCAGGTATCCTATCGAATATTTTCTTGATTCGGCAAAACGCTTTGGAATTACAAATATTGAATTGTTTGGCACATTACCTCATTTCTACATAGAAGATGTGGACGAGGAATTGATCGGACGCGTAGCCGCCGGTTGCCGTCAGCGGGGGCTTACGATTGTGAGCTATACGCCTGCACAGGGGGCGTATCCGGTCAGCATATCCATCGATGAAAAAACAGCCCGCAGCCGCAGTATCCGGATGGCGAAAAAGAGCATAGAGACTGCTGAAAAACTGGGCGCGGCAAAAATGTTGATCTCTCCGGGCTTCGGTTATCAGAATCACCCGCATGAGGCACGGTGGCACCTGTGCCGTGAAGCGCTGAAAGAGCTGGGTGAGCATGCACAGGCGCACAATATTCTGTTGATGATTGAACCGCTTACGCCCACCACTTCCAACGTCATAAATACCAGCGAACAGGCGGCAAAAATGATTGCAGAGGTGGGCTCGCCGTATTTAGGGAGCATGATGGATATCGGCGTAATGAACTTTATGGGTGAGAGCGTTGCCTCCTATTTTGCCAACCTGGGGGAGAATCTGGCGCACGTCCACTTTACCGACGGTCCCGGCATGCATGTGGCGCTGGGTGACGGGACCTTTCCGATGACGGATTACCTGAAACAGATCCGGCAGCACGGGTATCGCGGATGTTTATCCTTTGAGATCAATGATAAACGGTACTTGACGGATCCGGACGGCGCAACGCTCAAAAATGTGTCGTGGCTGAAGCAAAATGGCTTTGACGGCTAAAACGTTTTCCGCATGAAAGCATGAAAAATACAATGCCGTATTTCTATTCTACAATGTCGTATCCATAGAAAGGTGAATTGCTATGAGTTATATGTTTGGCGTAGATGTTGGCGGTACCTTTACCGATTTGTCGGTATTTGATACCGAAACAGAAAGGATCTTCAACTACAAGCTCAGCTCCACACCGGGTGATCCTTCACGCGCCATCGTGGAAGGTATCGTTAAAGTGATGCAGCTGTTGGACATCGGTCCGGAAGAAATATCGTACCTGGCGCACGGCACAACGGTTGCTACAAATGCCTTAATAGAAAAAAAGGGGTCCCGTGTAGGCCTCATCACGACCGAAGGTTTCAAGGACATGCTTGAGATCGGCTGGCAGAAGCGGCCTAACCTATATGACCTGCTCCGGCCGAAGGCGCAGAGCATCCTGCCCCACGGGCTTAAATGCGAGGTGCCGGAGCGCATTCTGTACGACGGCAGTGTAAAAATACCGCTGGACGAGGAGGCGGTACGCAGAGCAGTGGAATATCTTAAGAAGCATAAGGTAGAGTCTATCGCAATATGTACTTTGTTTTCCTTCATAAACCCTGCGCATGAAAAACGTATGAAAGAACTGGTCCGGGAGTATTATCCCGAGGCCTATGTGTCCGCCTCACATGAGCTGGTGCATGAATTCCGTGAGTATTCCCGTATGAGCACCACCGTTCTTAACGCTTACCTTGGTTCGGTCATGAAAACCTATGTGCGCAACTTTGAGCAATCGGTGAAAGATATCGGGATTACGGTAAAGCCCTATGTAACCCAATCAAACGGAAGCATCATCTCCATTTCCGAAACCGTTGACTGCCCTATCAAAACAGCCGTTTCAGGCCCTTCTGCCGGCGTTGTGGGCGCAGCTTACATGGGCAGCCTTTGCGGCATCAGGAATATAATCACGTTTGACATGGGCGGCACAAGTGCGGATATAAGCCTTATCAGCGAAGGTGAGCCACAGCTTTCAAACGAGCGTCTCATCGAAGGGCATCCGGCCCGGATCCCGATGATCGACATCATTACCATTGGCGCCGGCGGCGGCAGCATTGCCCATATCGATGAGGGCGGTGCACTGAAGGTGGGGCCCCACAGCGCAGGCGCGCTTCCCGGACCTGCCTGCTACAACCGGGGCGGCACCTGTCCGACGGTCACTGACGCCAATATTTTTCTGGGCAAATTGAACCAAAAGAAGATATTGGGCGGGCGGATGGACGTACACCTTGACCTTGCGGAGCAGGCAATAAGACAGGAAATATATGATAAATCCGCACTTGATATGAAGGAAGCAGCCACCGGCATCCTATCGGTGGTCAATTCGAATATGATACGCGCAATCCGCGTAGTTTCAGTCGAACGCGGCTACGATGTGCGTGAATTCGTGCTGATGGCATTTGGCGGTGCCGGCCCGCTCCATGCCTGTGAGGTAGCAGAGGAAATCGGCATCCGCGAAGTGCTCATCCCATTGGCTCCCGGTACGCTGTGCTCGCTGGGACTGTTGATGGCGGATACCAAATTCGATCTCAGCCGTTCCAACATCATGCTTGCCAAACCTGAAAACCTGCCTGCCGTCAATAGCATTTTCGAAGAGATGATCAAAGAGGGCGGAGCATTGCTGGATAAAGAGGGCATTGTCGGTGTGAAACGCAGCTTTATCCTCTCCGCGGACGCCCGTTATGAACGCCAGAATTATGAGATTAACATTATGCTGTCCGACTCCGGGGTGACGGAGGAGTCGCTGGCAAAGGCGCTGGACGATTTTCACGCAGCCCATGAGAAAAATTACGGCTACAGCAATAAGTCTTTTAACGTGCAGTTTGTCAATTACCGGGTGTCTGCCGTCGGAGAGATCGAAAAACCCGACCTGAAGCCTAAACCGGAGGATCCGGACGCATCGCTGCCTGAGCCGGTGGAATTCCGGAAAGTGCTTTTTTGCGGAGAAAAGGAGTACATTGACACGCCTGTTTACAACCGCGATTCCTTCGTACCCGGCTGTACGGCACACGGTCCGATGATCGTCGAGCAAATGGATACGACTACCGTCATCCCTCCGCATTGGAATGTAAAAACCGACGCTTTCCGCAATCTGCACGCAATATATGATCATGAGAGCAGTATGCAGCAAAGCAAATACAAAGCAGATCCGGTAACGGTGGAAATCGTAGGCAACCTGATGTTATCCATCGCAGAGGAGACCTGCCTTTCCATCATTAAAAGCGCCTATTCCACCAACATCAAGGAGCGGCGCGACGTATCCTCCGCAGTTCTGGGGCCGGACGGCGAACTGGTGGCACAGGCGGATTATCTGCCGATGCATCTGAACGCATTCCTTACTTTCATACCCTATATTTACAATAAATACCCTGTTGAAAGTATCCTGCCCGGAGATATGTTTATCGGAAACGACCCGTACAACGGCGGCGGCAACCATTTGCCGGATATTGTCGTTGCCGAGCCGGTATTCGGCGACGGCCGCATCATCGGCTGGATTGTCAATATGGCGCACCATTCGGATATCGGAGGCATGGTGCCCGGCAGCACTTCCAGCTACGCAAACAGCATATTCCAGGAGGGCGTCCGCATACCGGTCATCCGCATCCTGCGTGAAGGGAAAATCGAGGACGGCGTAATGCAGCTGCTTCTCGGCAATACACGTACGCGTACCGAACGCCTGGGCGACCTGACGGCACAAATATCCTCCAATCATGTGGGAGCCCGCAGGATGAGGGAAGCCTACGCCAAGTATGGTGAAAATTTAATCTCCTGCATGAATGAATTAAAAAACTATTCGGAGCGGCGTCTTCGCGCTGCGATTGCCGAAGTGCCCGACGGTACTTATTCCTATACGGATTATATCGACGACGGCGGTGAAAACCATCCGGAACCGTTGCAGGTCAGCGTGGACATCCAGGTTGAGGGGGATTCCATAAAATTTGATTTCTCCCGTACATGCAAACAGATCAAGTCGCCGCTCAACATTTCCTACAATACCCTGCTTGCTTGCTGCTATTATTCCCTCAAGGTATTGTTCGGCACGGATATTCCCGCAAACTATGGTATTTTCCGCGTATTCAGCGTAGTCAGCCCCAGGGGCTCCCTGGTCAACCCCGTGGATCCCGCGCCGCTCGGGCTTACCATCAATTCGGCCCAGAGATTGCCGGACGTGATTTTCGGCGCATTGGCGGTTGTAACGAAAGACCGTGTCCTGGCCGGCTGCAACAGCACCTGCCAGACTACGGTATTCACCTGTGACGACCCCGACCATCCGGGAAGCTCGATTATCTGCCACGAAGCCATCGCAGGGGGCTCCGGCGCCAGCCGTCATGCCGACGGACTCAGCGCCGTGCAGGTTCATATGACCAATACCTCCAATATGCCTATTGAGGCAATGGAAACCGAGTTCCCCATCATTGCCATCAAGAAATACGGCCTTCGTTGCGATTCGGGCGGCGCCGGCAAGTTCCGCGGCGGACTTGGCATTCACCGTGAATTTGAAATCATGCGTGACAGCATCTCCTGCAAAGCCACCGGCGACCGTCAAAAATATGCCCCCTACGGGTTGGACGGCGGGCTGGATGGCGCAATGGGCGCATTCTACCGCAGGTATGGCGGTGTGGAAACACGGATGCCATCCAAGAGCACCGGCAATTTGATGAAGAAAGGTGAAATCCTTGTAGCGCTGACCCCGGGCGCCGGAG
Organism: Bacillota bacterium; assembly: GCA_023426125.1. Lineage (GTDB taxonomy): Bacteria > Bacillota > Clostridia > Acetivibrionales > DTU013 > MnB-11. The sequence continues at coordinate 39,557 of JAFABI010000058.1, read as the reverse complement.
GTTACGGCAATCCGCTGGAACGTCCTGCCGAAAAGGTCCTGGACGATGTGCTGGACGGATATGTCTCGGCAGAAAAGGCACTGGAGGATTACGGCGTAGCAATTGCAAGAAATGCGGACGGTATCCTCACGCTGGACAAAGAAGCAACGGAGAAGTGCAGAAAAAGCAGATCCGCGTCTTCCTGAAAATCGCAGGAGTTAACTGTGCCCATGCCGCCGAGTGGCACGCATACGCCTGAAAAAATGTAGGGGCGCGTATTGCACGTCTGCAAATGCAATCCGGGTCAAACAGCTATCGGACGGCCAATGGCCATATCGCAGAGGAATGCTGTTGATACATTCCAGGAACATTGACAAATTAAGATCCCCGGGCAGCTTTCATTCCGGCAGGATGGTAAGGATCCCTTTTTTCTGGGCTTCCTTCATAAATTCGTCAAGATATCCCGAAAACAGGGAATACACTTTCTGCTTGCTGGGCCTTGAAAGACGGTGGGTCAGCATGTAGCAAATGCGGTCCGGCGGCGGGTTTTTCAACCGGTTAATGGTCAGCGGCAGTTGCCCGGCAAAAGACAATGCCACCGACATTGCCATGATAACCCACGCATCAGGCTGCTGCAGGAAAGGGATCACAATGTTGGTATCATTCGCGGCGATTCTGGGGTTAGGGACATGCTCCCACGTGCAGTTGCGCCAGTGGGTATAATTGGGGTGGAAATTAAGAAACACCTCATGATCCGGGTTTAGGTCCAAAGGATTGACGTCCTCGCCAAAATACGGCTGCCCGGGTTGCCCTCCGCCAAATCGGACAAGCACCATGTTTTCACTGAAAATGGCGCGGCTTGAAATGCTATTATGAAAGGAGGACATTACGGCAAAGCCGATATCAAATTCATAATTCTCGATGGAGGCATAAAGAGAGCTCGAGGTGACGGATTTTATACTCAAATCGACAGAGGGTTCATTGTGTACCTGCAAACGCTTATAAACAGGCATAAACAAATGCTGACTAAGGCTCGCTACGGCGCCGATGGAAAAGCTGACCCGGTTGTTGCGGTCACGGATGCGTTGGGTTTCGTTCCATAGGACGATCCATTGTTCGGCGACACTGATAAAATCGTTTCCCTGCTGGGTCAGCTCCATGATCCGTTTGCCCTTGCTCCTGTTAAACAGCGTGATGCCAAGCTCTTTTTCAAGTGTGATCAGCCGGTGGCTGATGGTGGATTGAGACATATACATATCGGTTGCCGTTTTGGAAATGTTTTTTGTTCGGGCAGTCGAAAGAAAGATTTCAATATCTTCCAGATTCATAGGACATCCCTTTCCAAGTGGTGTAAAGAAAACAGTATACTAAGTACTGGTGCAAATATAACTTCCCGTATAAGTTTCTGAAAATGCAGTCCATTGCGGCCGTCACTTTCAGAAAAACGGGAAGTAATATTTGCAGTACTCCTAAATAATATATCATATTTTTATGAAAGTAAACAGTATCGGAGGAGGCTGGCAAATGAGTGATGAGACGTATGATCTTGATGTTGAGCAGTTCTGGAAGGATGATGAACTGGCTCATCGGAACAACTGCTTTTATGAAGGCGCACCGCAGGTCGCATTCGGGCTGAATGTCCTGCCGGAGTGTGTGTTTTCCGAGCTTGACGTACCGGGTGCTCCCTGGGGGGACAATCCGCCGGAGCTGATGCGGGAGTACTGCTGCCGCTACAACGATAAGGCGGAAAGAATTATTGGGAAACGGATTTTAAGCGAGGAATATCCGAAGCCCCATCAGAAACTCCCTGCGGTAAGGCTGCACGGCGAAGTGTTCGGCGGCCGCTATGTCTATAAAAACGGCATATACTGGCTGGAAAGCGATATAAAGACTCCGGGCCAGCTGGAGAAAATGCTTGACAACGTGGAACGGACGGAGCTTCGCAGCTTTATCCTGCCCGCTGACTGGGACAGTGAAAAAAGGCGCATCTATGAACAGACGGGAGATACTCCCGACCCATACTGGTATGGCAGACGTGTACGCGGACCGGTGACTCTTGCCATGTCTATTTACGGAATCGAAAACCTCATCTATTTAATGTACGATCAGCCGGAACTCACCCACCGTTTCTTCGATTCCATTTCCGATGTACTGATGGGGTATGTGAAGATCATGGAGCAGGAGGCCGGCGAGGAAAAGATGAAGTCGAAGCATTGGGGGTACCGCTTCAATGACGATAACTGCTGCATGCTGACTGCGGAATTATACGAGGAATACGCATATCCTGTTCTGAAACGTGTATTTGAATACACCTGCCCTGACCCGACGGCTGACTGCAGGTATCAGCATTCCGACTCTGCCATGGGCCACCTTTTGCCGGTTCTTGCAAGACTGGATTTCATGGGAGTGAATTTCGGTCCCACAGTACTGCTGGACCAGATCAGGGAATATATGCCGCATACCCGTATAGACGGCTGCCTTCATCCCATGACGCTTTTAACCAACAATGAAGAACAGATTATCGCAGAGGTCAGGCGGGACTGTGAAATGGCAAAAGCGCTCGGAACCCGCGGGTTAAACATCGACGCAGCCGGATCGGTCAATTTCGGCACAAGGCTGACCAGTGTCCGTGTCGCTATGTATGCAGTCCAGAAATACGGAAGATATTAGCTGCAGCCGGGTCTTCAGGCTTCCTTGGGCTTTAAGGGCTTTATGGGTTTGGCAATAATTTACACTAACTAAAAATAGAGGGAGGAATTTTTATGGCGATTGCACATGTAAACAAGGAAGAAATTGTACTGGAGTTTAAAAATGGTTTTGCCCAGACAGAAATGTTGGCCGGTTCGTATAAAGGAGGTGTCCATGCCTTCCGCTGCGCACTCAAGGCCGGTCATACCGTCAAACCTGAAATCTGTCCCCGGACCCTGCAGATTCTCTGTCTGACCGACGGCAAGGGGGCCATCATCACTCCGGACCGGGCTTATGCCGTTAACGAGGTGTCCTTTTATGTGGCCGATCCGGCATCCGTTTTCTCAATCCACGCTGCAACCGATATGGTTTACACAATGTTTGCAGTGGAACAAACGGTTCACGACCTGGAACGTTATGAGGCTTTCCATCTGGCAGTGCCGTTTTTCTGTCCGCTGTCGGACTGTGTCGAATACTGCCAGAGCTGTAAGACCGCCAATACCAGGAGTTGGTCGGTCATTCCGACCAAACGGCTCTGCCGCGTGCTCATGGGCGTAGCCGAGGCAAACGGGCAAAGAGAGGGCACCGTCGAAGGCACTTCCGAGGTCGGGCATCCGGCTGTTGCCCAATGGAACGTCCCTTACGGCGACACCGAGATGACGCTTACTGTAGATGGTGAAAGCATTGACCAGAAGGCCGGCGATTTCAGTTATGTCCCTGCGGGGCTTGACCACTCGCTCCTGACCAGGCCCGGCAAAAATCTTCACTACGTGTGGTTTGAGCATTATGTGCAGGAGGTTGATTACCTGGTGTCCAACCCGCATCGATGAACGAAGGTATGGAAGGGGATAAGGGAATTCCCGTTCAAAGCTTGTTTTAAACCCATGCGATTATTTTGATTTACATGGCTGCAATTCCGCAAAATAGCGCAAACCTTGATATTGTAAATTAAAATATCCCATTATTTTTTTTATTCGTTCTGTGCTACAATTGTATTATTGCGCGGAAGCTGGGAGGCGCCTTCTTTGTAGGGGAAACGGATAAAATTTTTCGCTGCAGTACTATCCAAAAAATAAAAAAAGTGAGGAAAGAGGGATCATCTATGAAGGGAACCACAAGATGGGCAAGGATTACAGTTTTTGTACTGGTGTTGGCATTGGCAATATCAATGGCAGGTTGTTCCGGCAACCCGTCAACCGGCGACAGCGAAAGGACGGGTGTAACCGGCGGCACCGGCGCCTCCGGCAATGATGCAGCTTCGGACCGCAAGACAAAGGATACGCTGACGATTGCAATCGATGCCGAACCTCCAACGCTTCTTCCCCAGCAGACCATCAAGTATAACACCACGATTATGTGCCATGATATTTTTAGCCATCTGGTCGTGCAGGACACCGACGGCAACATTGTCCCCGACCTGGCTGAGAGCTGGGAACGCCCCAACGACCTGACCTGGCGTTTCCATCTGAAAAAGGATATCCTCTTTCACAACGGTGAAAAGTTTACCGCGGAGGATGTGCGCTACACCTTCGAGCTTGCCTCCCAGGAGCCGGCGTGCGTCAGCCACTATGCACCGCTGGACATTGAAAATACAAAGGTTGTAGACGAACTGACCATCGACGTGGCTCTTAAATATCCCTTTGCCAGCTTCCTCGAACTACTGGCCACCCAGCGCGGCACCATCATCTGTAAGAGCGCCATGGAAAAAATGGGCCGCGAGGCATATGCCCGCGCTCCTGTCGGCACAGGCCCCTATAAATTTGTAAACTGGGTCTCAGGCGCGGAGATAAAGCTGGAAAGATTCGACGATTACTTCGGCGAAAAGGCAAAGACCAAAAACCTGGTATATAAGATCATCGCTGAAAGCGCCGGACGTGTCATCGAGGTAGAGACCGGGGCGGCCGATATGGCGTATTCCATATTGCCGTCCGATGTAACTACGGTTGAAGCGGCCGATAATATGAAACTGATTTCAACGCCCGGTTACAGCTATTATACCATCACCTTCAACATGCAGGACGATGTGGTCGGCGGGGACAAGAACCAGAAGCTGAGAGAAGCGCTTGCCTATGCTATCGATAAGGAAACATTGACAAAAGCTCTTTACGGAGACACCGCCAGCCCAATGAACGGCGTTTTGCCAAAGAAAAATGTCTATTCCAGGGAATACACCGACAAGGGCTATGACGTTGCCAAAGCCAAACAACTGCTGGCGGAAGCCGGCTATCCGGATGGCCTTACCCTTGAATACCTCTGTCAGCCCGTCCAGGAAATGATCTCCATTTCAGAAGCCGTGCAGAGCATGTGGAAGCAGATTGGCGTCACCACCAACATCACCACCGCCGAAATCGCTCCTTATCTGGCGCAGGGCGGCAAGCTTCAGACCGGTATCCGCACAGGCAACATGGCCTCCGCCGACAATACCCTGGTCATCTATGATTCCGCATTTAAGGATAAAATAAACTCAAATGACGCCAATCTCGACAAGATGATATCCGAAGCAAAGCAGATCTACGACGAGCAGGCAAGGGCCGCGAAATATCATGAAATATCCGACTATATCTGGAATAACACCATAAGCTTCCCGCTATTGGTAAAAGATACGCTTGTAGCCGTAAGTAACAATGTGGACGGCTTTATACCGCATCCTCTCATAGAGTCTGGCGTCAAGAACGTCATTGTTTACGAAAACTGATCTATTCCAACGCAATCTCCCGCCGGTTCTTTCCAGCCGGAGGGAGATCGCCGTAAAACCAAGCAGTTCCAAATGGGAGGATAAACATGATAAAATTTGTAGTCCGGCGCCTGCTCATAATGATACCGGTCCTGTTAGGTGTAACATTTATTATTTTTACTATGCTTTACTTTACCCCCGGAGACGTCGCGGATATGATCCTGGGGGATTCCGCCACGGTAGAGCAAAGAGAACTCCTGCGTGAAGAGCTGCATCTTAACGATCCGTTTTTCATGCAATACGGCAACTATATTAAAAACCTGGTTACCAGGGGAGATTTGGGCATATCTTACTCAACCAGGCTTTCGGTAACGAAAGAATTAATGAACTATTTCCCTACCACGTTAAAACTCGCGGTTCTTTCTTCTCTTTTGGCCGCCATTCTTGGCATAATATTCGGGATCATTTCGGCAACCAGGCAATATTCGATTATTGATAAAATCACTACCGCGCTTGCGCTGGTGGGCGTTTCCATGCCGAACTTCTGGCTGGGGATGATGCTTATCATCGTATTTGCAGTAAATCTGCGATGGGTGCCGCCTTCCGGCTTCAGTACCATCGCCAGCTGGATCCTTCCCACAATCACGCTTTCTTGTGTCGGCATAGCGCAGCTGACCCGTATGACTCGCTCCAGCATGCTGGAGGTCATACGCCAGGACTATATCAGAACAGCCCGCTCAAAGGGGCTTGGCGAGTCTGCCATCGTTTTCAAGCACGCGCTGAAAAATGCGCTTATACCTGTGATTACTGCTGTCGGCCTCACTGTCAGCCGCCTTTTGGGAGGCGCTGTCCTGGCCGAAACGGTGTTTTCCGTTCCGGGCCTTGGAAAGCTGATGGTGGATGCGATTAAACAAAGAAATTTCCCGGTGGTCCAGGGCGGCGTACTTCTGGTTGCCCTTGCCATGTCGGTGGTCAACTTGGTCGTCGATATTTTATATTCCTATGCCGATCCCAGGATTCGCTCCCAATATCTGCGGCCAAAGGGAAAAAAGGAGATTATCGTTAAAGGGGGGACAACAGGTGAACAAGCTTAATATAATTGTTGATGGCGCGGTAGACACAAACGAAAAATTCGGCAAAAAGAAAAGCCAGTTCAAGGATGTACGGGAGCGCTTTTTAAAGAACAAGCCGGCGATTATCTGCTTGTTTATCATTTTGATCCTTATCCTTTGTGCCGTCTTCGCAGAACTGATTGCACCCTATGGCCCGGATGACCAGGACCTGAAAAGAAAACTCCTCCTTCCCGGCCCGGGGTTCCCTTTAGGCACCGACGAATACGGCAGGGATATCCTGAGCCGCATCATCTATGGGGCAAGGCCGTCCATTCTGGTTGCCGCCGTTTCCGTTACGTTTTCATGCCTTGCAGGTACAATGATCGGATGTATCGCCGGGTATTACGGCAATGTGATCGATAATGCATTCATGCGGTTCATCGACATTATCCAGGCAATCCCCAGCATGATGCTGGCCATATCCATTGCGGCCATGCTGGGCTCAGGCCTTAGCAATGTCATGATTGCAGTCGGTATCGGTACGATACCGAATTATGCCCGTCTGGTACGGGCTTCCATCATGTCCATAAAGGGGCAGGAGTTTATTGAAGCAGCCAGATCCGTCGGAGCAGGCAATATTTATATTATTTTCCGGCATATCCTTCCCAATTGTCTGGCGCCCATCATTGTCCAGGCGACAATGAGCATCGGCGCCGCAATAACTGCCGCCGCAGGTCTGAGCTTCATTGGTCTGGGCATCATGCCGCCCACTCCCGAATGGGGTTCCATGCTGTCCTCCGGCCGCGCGCTGATCCGGCAATACTGGCATGTAGTTACATTCCCGGGGTTGATGATCATGATTACCGTATTTTCCTTCAATATCCTCGGTGACGGATTGCGTGACGCAATGGATCCAAGACTTAAAAAATAGGGAGGTGCCAATATATGCAGGAAAACAACAAGCCTTTGCTGGATATAGAGAATCTGGTAGTACATTATATTACCGGTAAAACTGTCGTAAGAGCTGTAAACGGCATCTCATTGAAGATCGGGAAGGGTGAAGCCCTTGGCCTTGTCGGTGAAACCGGTGCCGGGAAAACCACAACCGCCTACAGCATTATGCAGATCATACCGAATCCGCCCGGAAAAATCATCTCAGGAAATATCCTGTTTGACGGAGATAATTTGAACAGGCTGAATAATCAGGCGATGAAAAAGATCCGCGGCAACAAGATATCAATGATTTTTCAGGATCCCATGACCGCACTGAATCCGGTCTTCGGCGTGGGAGAGCAAATTGCCGAAGGCATCCGTCTTCATGAAAAAATCTCCAAAGCCCAGGCCAGCGTGAAGGCTATGGAGATTATGGAGAAGGTAGGTATTTCCGCCGAGCGGTTTGCGGATTATCCCCATCAGTTTTCCGGCGGCATGAAACAGCGTATCGTTATCGCCATTGCGCTAGCCTGCCACCCTGCTTTGCTGATTGCAGACGAACCGACTACGGCATTGGATGTAACCATTCAGGCACAAGTGCTCAACCTGATACAAAAGCTCCAAAAAGAAATGGACACCTCCCTTTTGCTCATCACCCATGACCTTGGCGTTGTCACCGAGGTGTGCCAGAAGGCTGCCATCATGTACGCCGGTGAAATTGTTGAATACGGGACGCTGGAGCATATTTACAACAATACGAAGCATCCCTATACCATCGGACTGTTTCAGTCAATTCCGAATTTCGACGAAAGTGTCCATCGGCTCAAGCCTATCCAGGGTATGATGTCAGACCCGAGCAATTTGCCGGATGGCTGCTACTTTGCCCCAAGGTGCCCGAAGGCCACCGATGTGTGCCGTCGCGGGAAAATTCCGGCTGTCGAGATAGAGCCCGGCCATCTGGTTAAATGCCTAAAATGCGGAAATTGACGGAGGGGTTATGAGTACACTAATCGAGGTAAAAAATCTAAAAAAATACTTCAAAACACCGAAAGGCTATCTTCATGCGGTTGACGATGTATCCTTCAAAGTTGAACAGGGAAAGACCCTCGGTGTCGTCGGCGAGTCGGGGTGCGGCAAATCAACGCTGGGAAGGACAGCCATCCACTTGCTGGAACGCACCGACGGCCGGATTTTCTTTGAAGGAAGAGACATCAACATCCAGAATGCCAAACAGCTAAAGGCCATACGTCAGGATATGCAGATGATTTTCCAGGATCCTTTCTCTTCGCTGGATCCGCGCATGTCTGTCAGCGAAATTATTGCGGAGCCGCTGAAAATTTATCATAAATATGAAAATAGAGCCCGGCTGAATCAGGAGGTCAGCCGGCTTATGGAAACCGTAGGCCTGGCGAAAAGGTATGCCGGCTCCTATCCCCATGAGCTGGACGGGGGCCGCAGGCAGCGTATCGGCGTAGCCCGGGCGCTTTCTCTGAATCCCAAATTCATCGTATGCGATGAGCCGGTTTCCGCACTGGATGTTTCCATACAGGCGCAGATATTGAACCTTATGCAGGACCTGCAGGAGGAGCGGGGGCTGACCTACCTGTTCATTACCCATAATCTGGCGGTTGTAAAGCATGTATCGGACTTCATCCTTGTGATGTATATGGGCAATATGGTTGAAATGGCAAGTTCCCAGGAAATGTTTCTGGAGCGGCTGCATCCGTATACAAAGGCGCTGCTCGCGGCAGTGCCCATTCCCAAGGTCGGGGGAAAAAAGGAGCGTAAGCTCCTTAAAGGCGAGATATCTTCTCCGGTCAACCCCAAGCCGGGCTGCCGTTTTGCCGTCCGCTGCGAATACGCAAAAGACAAGTGTTTTGAGCAGACCCCTTCATTTGATGAGGTGAAACCGGATCATTTCGTAGCCTGTCACTATTGCAAGGAAATCAACAATCTATAGACGGAGGCCTCCATTCGGGTACGAAGCAAGCAACCGCATGGAGGCCTTCCGCTAGTTGGAGAGGCATGTTGCTTTTAATTTATATTCTGTCGGGGACATTTTATAAAACTGCCGGAAGTACCGGCTGAAATAATGCTGGTCTGTATAGCCGACCAGTTCGGCGACTGTTTTTAGGTCCATGTCGGTATAGGTGTCAATGATTTTTCCTGCTTTATGCATACGTATTTCGATCAGGTATTTTATCGGGGACTTTTTGCCGTATTTTTTAAAAACACGGGACAAATAGGAAGGGCTTAAATGGAATATTTCCGACAGGGATTCCATCGTAATGGCAGACGGGTAGTTAAGCTCGATATATTTCCTTATCTTTTGGTAAACCTCCGCACTGCTTTGACCTTCCAGCAGAGGTGTCAGAACATGCTCCTCCAACAGCATGAACAACCGCCGGTACAGCTCATCCGCAGAACGGCATTCCGTCAAAAGCGCCTGAAAATGGGCAGGAAGCTGGCCTGCGCTGAAAGAGCCGGCGTTATGCCGCGTAAAAAAGTCAGATAAGGCATCGACATATTTCAGCAGACGTATCTGAGGTGTTTTGCCGGTTTTCCACGCCGCAAGCAACTGCAGGAGATATTCCTTTAAATGGGAATACTGGCCGGGTTTCAGGTATCCTCTGAGACCTTCGGAAAAATCCGGTATTGGGTCCTGCCATAGAGAACCGGTATCTGCAATATGGTAACCGGAGATACAGGGGACCAGCCTTTGTTGGATTGTGTCATATAAGGCTTGAACAGCAGTACGCAGCTGAACCGGAGTGACGGGGGAGGGAAACTCGCAAAGGTTGACCGCAAGCGCGTCTTGCTTATCTTTGGAGTGACAGGAAATAAGGTTCAGGAACATCTCCTTTGGAGGTAAAATATGAGGTTCCGGAACGATAAGTATGCGGTAGCCGGGATCTTTTCCGTCGATCAGCCACCAGCCGCTTGAAACATGGTAATAATTCCGCAGCCATTCCTCCAGCTGCAGTCCATTCCTGAACCGGTGAACGGCTTCCCTGCATAATTCCTCGTATTGAGGGGCGCACAGGTTGCCGAATTTGACCAGACAAACGGATAAACGCCCGTCTGCCGCAGCCTCATCCTCCGGAAGCTGACCGGACAGGGCTTTGCTTATGGCTTGCAGGGCTTCATTCCGCTTCCTTTCCTGCATGACGGAATAGAGCCTCCGGGCTACATCATAAAGCTTTTCTTCATTGACAGGCTTCAAGAGGTAATCGACTACGCCGAAACGTATTGCCTGACGGGCATATTCAAACTCCTCATAGCCGCTTATAATGACCGACAGTATTTGGGGATAACGGTTATGAACCTCTTCTATGAGCTGAATACCGGACATTACAGGCATCTTTACATCGGTAAACAGTATATCGGGGGGCGATTCCTCTATCAGCGCCAGGGCGTCTTTCCCATTGTATGCGGACATGGACACTTCAAAGGGGAATGGCAGAGCCCTGATTTTAGAAATAAGGTGGTCTAAGATAATCATTTCATCTTCGACAACCATTACGCGGCATACTTCATTTTTAAACATTAATCCATGCCTCCGGAACAATGATTCTGTTTTTCAGGTGCTATTTCAACTTGTACCAAGCCGCCAATGGCTATCGTGGATCCTCCCGACGGGTTATTGATAATTTTAAAAACCGCATCTTTCCGGTAAAGTATTTTCAACCGGAAAAATATATTCAACAAGCCTGTTTTTTCCCCGGCTTCCTGCGGAAATTGAAAGGACTCTTCCCTCAGCCTGCTTTGAATCCATTCCAGAACGCCTTCGTCAAATCCCTTGCCATTATCCGATATGGTAATTTGCCATTTGTCTTCTGAAATCTCACCCAGGATTCGGATGCTCCAGGGAGGATATATGTCAAAAGCGTATTTAAAGCAGTTTTCTATAATCGGCTGGATAACCAGCTTGGGTATAGGAACATTGAGAAGAGGCTCCGGGATTTCGACAGACACCTCGAACTGTTCGGGGTAACGGTATTTCATTAATGTCAGGTAACGGTCCATGTATTCCAGTTCCACTGCGACGGTTACCGGCTGGGGGCTATCCTTGACAATGTAGCGGAGCATCCCGGAAAGGCTTTCGCACATCCGGACGATTTCCGGCTGATGGTTGTTGTCGGCCAGGATACTGATGATGGTAATGGTGTTGTAGATAAAATGCGGGTTCATCTGCGACTGGAGAGCCAGCATCCTTGCCTGGATCTCGTGGGAACGGATGGACACAATATCGTCAAGGGAGGCCTGCAGGCGGCTGACCATTTCCGAATAGGATTCGTATAACAGCTCCAGTTCATTGGAGGACGGCGTCTCTCCAAGAACGCTTTCCTTGTGCAGGGCCTTCAGGTTGAGCCGCGTAATGGAATCCCGGATTTTTTTTATGGGGATTGTAAGCTGGCGTGCAATCACAAAGGTGATGACCAGCGTGATCAGTACGACAACGACGCCGATGGCGAGTATGCTGTTGCGGAATACGATGACCGATTGAAGGAGCTTTTGTTCTGATTCGCAGACGACGACAACCCATCCGTTTGTTTTGGATTTTGAGAAAGCTGCGATTTCCCTGGCGTTGCCATGCAAAATGGGCAAGGTTCCTGTGAGCGCGTCAGTATTATCAAGCATGGTAAAATAATTGTACCGGGCTTTGCCATCCCCGGAAGCCACCGGATAAATCAAATCGCCGTAGTTGTTATATACATAAGGCTTTACTGAGTCTGCTTCGTTTAATGCGCTCAGGATCATATTCTTAAAAACGCGGTAATATTGCTGCACCTCGACAATGCTGTCATAGGACGCGCCAAAGTACTCATTAAAGGCCCGTGAAACGGAGATGACCTCATAGCCTGCATGGTTCAAATGGATGGAAGAGATATGACGGGTACCTTCAAGCTTAAGGCACTGCTCGAACCATTTTGCAGGGAATATCTTTTCCGCATCCTGCCGGACAATGTCGAAGGTCCTTCCGTATTGCACCAGACGCCCGTTATTCCCAAAAAGGTTGATCTGGTAGTTCATGGTGGAACCGGTTACAGTGAAAAGGAGGTTAAAAAGAGTGGAACGGTTTTTGGTGTCGTTGTTACTGGAAAAATCAGGGTTATAAAAGATGCTTTTTATTGGAGCCGAGGAAATGACACGGTTTGCTTCCTCGTCCATCTGCCGGAATTCGGAATCAAGGGAAATAATGATATTGGATGCCAAAGCCTGCAGGGATTGGGATGCTTTTTCCTCCAGGATATCCGCAGTATAAAAATAAAAAAATGCGGCAAGGCCGATGATTGTAATCGTAATGATGCCCGCATAGCATACAAATAGCTGAAAACGGATAGACTGGAATTGTTTCAAAAGGGATCCCACCTTTTTACGCGAATTATGTCAATAAAAAGTATAGCATTTAATTTTTGGGTTTGCAATGTTCAGTATTATCCACCGAAATACGGGCGGAATATGCATTTTGTTTTTGTTTTGCATTGACTATAATGAATAAAGGATGTGCGGCACAAACAAAATGAATTTGGAGGTGTACGATGAAGGTAAAAGAAATTGCTTGTTTATTGATTGCCGGGTTGCTGGCAGCCGGCAGCCTGATTGCCTGCGCTTCGACGGAAGTGAAAACGACGGGCAGTGAAAGCGCTCCGGTGAAATCGGACGTTACATTGACCTACGCGGCATCCAGGACCTGGGTCAACCGGAACAGCACGGTAGACGACCAACTGAATCAGAAATTTGAGGAGGAAACGGGCATAAAGATTGACTTCCAGATAAGCCCCGACGATCAATATTCCAATGTTCTGCAGACCAAACTGAGCACCGGGGAAGTGCCGGACATTTTTATGGTTGGTTCGGGGGTGGGCGCTCAGACTTACAAGCCGGAGAAGTATTTTGCAGATCTGTCCGGCGAGGAATGGGTGAGCCGTTATGCCGACTACGCGAAAAAAATTACGCAGATTGACGGAAAGACGGTCGGGTTTATGACGTGGTGCGTCGATGGGTACGCAATTCTGTATAACCCGGAGATTTATGCAAAATACGGACTAGCCGTCCCAACGACGTATGAGGAATTTGCTGCCGTGTGCAATACACTTCTTAAAAATGGGATTACACCCGTATATGAAACCGGTAAGGAGCTGTGGCATTGGGCGGCTATTTTCAGCCAATGCGGCCCCCTTGCGGGTAAAAACTATGATGGCGACCTTTATGCGGATTTAAACAGCAATAAAGTAAAGCTGGCTGATTTACCTGTCCTGGTCTCCTATCTTGAGGATATGAAAAAAGCGTATGACGCGGGATATTTCGGGCAAAACAACCTTTCCAACTCCTGGGATTCCGCTTATGAAGCATTAGCCAACGGAAGCTGTGCCGGATTTGTCGCCTATGAATCATGGCAGACGGAGCTGTTTGAAAAATATCCCGACAGCAAGGCAGATACCTGGAAAATGTATCCGATCCCCTTTGCGGGCAATAATATGTATTCACCCAGTGCCAGTGCAATTATGAGGGTCGCCTACAAAGATTCAAAAAACCTGTCTGAGGTAAAGCAGTTCTTAAATTTCCTTGCCAAGCCGGATAACCTGAAGCTTTACTATGATAACAACCCGGCTCTGCAGCCCAATCCTTCGTTTAAAGAGGTTGAGGCAAGGCCGACAGAAGGCGGCCAAACCTTTGTAGCAAATGCCAAAGGCGGTTCGGGAGAGGATCTGACATCGTCAATTCTATACTGGAGCGATCAGGCGGCAGGGCAAAGCATACAGGAATTGATGCTGGGCGGTAAGACTGCAAAGGAAGTTCTGGAATCGATTGATGAATATCGTCAGAAGATGTTCGACACGACAAAGTAAACATTGCCCGGAGCAGGAAACGACACTTGCCGGATTCTCATGAATCCGGCAAGTGTCCTGTACGGTCGGGGAGGATACCTCATGAATTACGGAAAAATCTATAGCAAATGGTTTTGGATACCTGCATTTCTTGTATTTTTCACATTATTTTTGCTGCCTGGCATCCTGGGTACTTTTTTCTCATTTACCAACTGGAATTCAATGAATGATCACATCAAATGGATCGGTTTGGATAATTATAAAAAGATTTTTACAAAGGCGTTTACTCTGATGCCCTTTGCAAACACATTTTTTTTCGCGGTGATATCGTCGCTGTTGAAGGGCCTTTTTGGTCTTTTGCTGGCACTTGCGCTTAACCGGAGCCTATACGGCAGAAATACCCTCCGGATGATGTTTTTTCTGCCGATTGTAATTTCCAATGTTATTGTCGGCCTGGTGTTCCAGCAGATTTATAAAGTGGATACGGGCGTACTGAACCAGTTTTTGCAAATGATCGGGCTTGGAGCGCTTTCCCGCGGGTGGATTATCGAGCCGGGGCTTGTGATGTGGTCGTGCGTTGCAGTCGAGGTTTGGAAAGCTTCCGGGTTTAACATGGTAATCTTTCTGGCCGGGCTGCAGACAGTTCCGACAGAGCTATATGAAGCGTGTGACATGGATGGGGGAAATTCTTGGTATAAATTCATAAAGGTTACGCTGCCGTTTATCATGCCCGCTGTCGTAATTAACATGCTTTTAAATATAATCTCCGGTTTAAAGGTATTCGACGTCATCTATACGCTCACCAACGGCGGGCCGGGTAGAGCCTCCGAGGTGGTTGAGATCGTAATCCTCAATGAGTTCTCTATCGGGAACTATGGATATGGGACTGCATACAGCACATTGATGTTTGCGCTTTTAATCGTGATTTCGGTCGGCATAATTAAAAAGTTTGCGTCCACAGGGGGGGATTAGTTGTGCGAAAACGGGAATTACCTGTCAGGCTGGCTTTTTCGGTTATATTATGGATACTGGCTTTGCTTGTCATTGTGCCATTGGCGATGATTCTTTTAAACTCCGTGAAAAGTGTTAACGAATCCTCGGTGATGAGCCTGAAGCTGCCGGGCTCTGTCCATTGGGAGAACTTCCTTCATATTCTTTCGGACAGGAAGCTTTTAAGGTCATTTTTCAACAGTGCTTTTCTCAGCGTGATGTCAACCGGGCTGGCCCTTCTGCTTTCTTCAATGGCTGCGTTTGCGCTTTCAAGGAACCGCAGCCGCTTTAACCGTGTTGTCTATATCATCATTTTAATCGGGCTGGTGGTACCTGTAAACTATATTATGACGGTGAGGGTGCTTCAGTTTTTCCAGATCATCAATACTTATACAGGCGCGGTCCTGTTGTACACTGCGCAGTTTACACCCTTTACGGTTTTCCTTTATTATGGGTTTATTGCGAGCACGCCGGTATCCCTGGACGAAGCGGCGCTGATTGACGGCTGCAGCGGTTTAAGAATATTTTTCAATGTCATTTTTCCACTGCTCAAGCCGGTTACGTCCACTGCGGTTGTTCTGAATATTCTGAACTGCTGGAACGATTTTATCGTTCCGCTGTACTTTCTCAATTCCTCCCGCAAGTGGGGGATGGTCATGATGATGTACAATTACTTCAGTAAATACGTCAGTTCCTGGAATCTTGTCTGTGCCGCGATGCTGGTAAATATTCTTCCGATCATCATTATTTATATGCTGGGACAGAAATATCTGGTGTCCGGTATGGCGTCCGGTGCACTTAAGGGATAACTATAACGTTTACTATAGCGAAAAAACATGGAGGATAAGGAATGGAGCTATACTATATAATCTCAATCGATGAAAAGGAATATACGGGTTCTGCCGTCCAAAAAGAATCCCGGTCCAGGGGAAAGCTATGTTGCAGTACATATGAAGCGCCGCTTTCAGAGGATGTGTCCGCAGTAATCCATGAAGAAAAGGACGATGCACTTCATACCTCCAAATGCTGGCTGGAGATTCAAAACGGTTCTAAAAAGCCGGTCAAGGTAAGCAAAGTGAGTATCGGCTTCCGTACAACGCCATGCAGGGGGATACTCCACTACTTCAGCTCAAGCTGGGGCAAAGAATTTGTGCCGCATGATATCCCCATTCCGGAGCAATTTGGAATCGGTACGCTGAAAGGGCGTTCATCGGAGGAATATTCCCCCTGGATCGGGCTTGAAAGCGAGTCCGGCTGTTTTTGCATGTCTCTGGCATGGTCGGGAAACTGGAATTGCGACTTGAAAAACAGCCATAATGTATTTACACTCGTGATGGGGATTCACAACCAGGGTTTTTTTACAGACCTGGGGCCGGGGAAGTCCTTTGCCGGAGCGCCTGTTTACCTTTCCTTTTCGGATAGCAATCTTGACGAGGCCAGCAGGAGGCTCCGCAGATATTTTATTGAGAACGGCAGCGTGGTCCGTGCCGGAGAGCTTGCGGCGCTTCCGGTGGTTTATAATACCTGGTGGTCCTATGAAGACCGGTTCATTAATGAGGAGGTTTGTATTGAAAACGCAAGGCATGCGGCAAACCTCGGAATGACAAATTTTGTTCTGGACGCCGGCTGGTTCGGAATGCCGGAAGAAACGGTAAACTGGTATGGCAAGCGGGGCGACTGGGATGTGGAGAACATTTCCGATTTTCCGTCCGGACTTGCCCGGCTTGGAGAAGCAGTCGCCGAATCCGGCATTATGTTTGGAATATGGTGTGAAATCGAAGGGATCGGCACAATAGCGAAGCTTCACCAGACAATGCCGCAAATGGTTGCACGGCGGGACGGAGCATCCCTTGGTTACCTTTGCATGGCAAATCCCGAAACACGCAGCTGGGCCATGAAAGTGATTGATAAACTGGTCACGCGTTATCGCGCTTTGTGGATCAAGTTTGACTTTAATGTTTCGCCCGGGCTTGGATGCAACAGTACCGGCCATGGACATGGAGAGGGCGACGGGCTTTATTGGCATTATATGGGTTACTACCGGTTTTTACAGGAAGTCCATGAAAAGTACCCCCGGCTGGTGATTGAGAACTGTGGCAGCGGCGGGATGCGCACGGATCTTGGGATTTTGTCCCATGCCCACTATGCCTATATGTCCGATCATGATTATGCCGATAATCATTTTCAATGCCTGTGGGGCGCAGCATCCTTTATCCATCCCGCACTCTGCTACCAGTTTACGCAGTCGGAATGCATCAGCGACCATAACGGGATTTTTAATCCGATTACAGAAGACATTTCACCGGCAAAGCTGGATTTTTATATACGGGCGACGCTGCTTTCCACCTGCGGCTTTGCTTACAGGTTTAAAAACTGGAAGCCGGAGTGGCTGGAACGCTTGAAATATTATATCGGATTTTTCAAAAGCTTTTCAAAGAAATATATACTGGAAGGAGAAATGTACCGGTTGACAGGCCAGGCGCTGCGCGGGGGGAAAGGCGACCGGTGGCAGGCATACCAGTATAAGGCGGAAGACGGGAGCAGCTATGTGTTTGTGTTCCGTCTCAAAGGCGGCGAACCCCAGCGTGCCATTTATCTGCAAGGGCTGGAAGAAAAGCGCATGTACGACATTTTGTTTGAAGATTGCGAATACCGGATTACCAGATCAGGAAAGTCATTTATGGAGGAAGGGATATGCTTTTCCTCTCTGCCGGAGGAAGGTTCTGAAATCATGAAGGTCAAACCGGCGCTTTGAAGAAGGAATGAATTTGGAAACTATTTTATGACAAGTGCGGTTGTCCTCACGAGGAGCGATAGCGGCGCGGCGATTGCTTGATAAAAAGATTTGAATCAAAGCAGGATATTCAATGACGGCTATAGAAATATTTATTCTATGTCGGAACTGAAAAACAGCCGTTTGCTGGGAAAGTATACCTATGGGACAATTGCAGCTGGGAGATATCGTCATTGACGTTGAAAAAAAGAATATAAAAAATATCAACCTGAGAGTATACCCGCCGGACGGCAGGGTTTGCATTTCCGCACCGCGGCGGGTGAATCTGGAGGAGATACGCGCTTTTGCGCTGTCAAAGCTCGGCTGGATAAAAAAGCAGCAGTCAAAGCTTAGAAACCGGGTAAGAGAGCTTCCCGGGGAATTTACCGATAAAGAAACGCACTATTTCTGCGGAAATCCTTATTCCCTGCAAGTTGTTGAAGCGGATGCCGCTCCCGGGGTCGTGCTTACACAGGATACCATGATCCTCAGGATACGTCCCGGCACCCCGGCGGATCAAAGGCAAAGGGTATTGGATGCATGGTACCGGACTCAGCTTAAAAAGATGATCCCCGGGCTCATTGTCAAATGGGAAAGCAGGATGCAGGTGAAAGTAAAGGATTTCGGCATCAAGAAAATGAAGACCCGGTGGGGGACCTGCAACCGTAAAGCCGGCCGCATCTGGCTAAATCTGGAGCTGGCAAAACGGCCGCCCGGTTGCCTCGAGTATGTCGTAGTCCATGAAATGGTCCACTTATTGGAAAGGTACCACAATAAGCATTTTTACTCGTTGCTGGATGCTTTTTTTCCGGGATGGCGGTTGCACAAGGCTGAGCTTAGCAAGCTGCCCATCATATAATGTCTTTTAAAAACGGTTTTTGTTCAGCGGTTTCCCCTGGGTTTTTGCAGCCCGTTCAGTATGCTCTTGATAAGCAGAAAAACGGGAGGACCCAGGATAAGTCCGACGAATCCGGCGAGCTTGAGCCCGATATACATGGATGCCAGAGCCAGCAGAGGATGTACTCCTATCTGCTTGCCCAGTATTTTTGGCTCGATCAGCTGCCTGACAATGAAGGTAACCAGGTACAATATCAAAATCGATGTTCCCAGCCGGTAATTCCCGGAAACATAGCAGAAAAGCGCCCAGGGCACCAGGATGCTGCCGGTGCCGACGATGGGCAAAGCATCGATGACGGCAATGATCACTGCAAGGAGCAGTGCATACCCGATATGCATGATGGACAGACCAAGAAACAATTCAAAAAAAGTGATGGACATGATGATCATTGCCGCTTTTAAATAGCCTAAAAGCGCTGAAAACATGTCGTTCCTGACGGAGCGTATTTTTTTGACCCACCGGTCCGGAAGCTGTTTGCGAAAATATCCGAGGATAAGCTCTCTGTCGCTTGACATAAAAAAGGTGGCGATGACGGTTATTAAAAGGAAGATCAGGGCTTCCGGCAGGGAAACCGCCGTTGCATAGGCGCCTTTGAACAATGTATCGGCAAGCCTTGACAGGGTGGAGGAAAGGCTGGAAAAAAGGTTTTCCAGGCTGCCTGTCAGCTCCGGCGGCCATTCGTGCATGGCCGACACCGAGTCGATCAAATTTCTCAATTGGATATACAAGCCTGAAAGCATGGAAGGTAGCACATATACCAGGCTTTTTACCTCATAGAGCAATCTGGAGAGCAAAGCTATTGACAAATATCCCGGGATGGAAACCATCAGCACCAGGACCAGCGGGACAGCCGCCTTTCTTCCCAGACGGAGCCTTTTTCCCGCGAATACGATGACAGGCTCCATGAGGGTAGATAATACAAATGCGATCAAAAACGGAGCAAACAAAACAGCCAGCTTCAAAACGACAAAGGTCACGGCAATTACGGCCGCAGTTACGGCCAGGATAACAAGAGCCCTTTTCAGATCACTTTCCGGATTTATTTTCATGGGTTTTCCACCTATTACTACAGCAAAAAATCTTATTTTATCCTTGAAGAAATAGCGCGCTGAAGCGTTCGCGATATTTCTTCAAGGCGCATAAATGCCGATGAATAATGTTTTTTTCACTGTAGTACATTACGATTCAATAATAAAATATTCGTATTTTTGACAGATATGTCTAATGACTCAACAGGATTCCGGTATTATAATGTTTATAGAAAAAATATGGTTGCACAAGTCGGGTGAGACTGCCTGCAGTCCCCTGCTTTACGAGAGGTAGCTATGAACGGTGCAAAAAAATACTGCATTATAAGCTGTCATGTCCTCTGGAGGGAATTGTGCCATTTTGCTTCCCTTTCGGAGAATGTATTTAACTTCCGGTTCCTGAAACAAGGTCTCCACTGTACGCCGGACCTGCTGAGGAAAGAGCTTCAGGCGGCAATCGACGCGGTGGATGACGAAGATTACGACACGATTCTGATAGGCTATGGCTTATGCAGCAACGGTATCGTTGGAATCACAGCCGGGAAAACCAGGCTGGTGGTTATGAAAGGTCATGACTGCATAACGTTTCTTCTGGGCTCAAAGGAGAAGTATAGGGAGTATTTCGACAGCCATCCGGGAACCTACTGGTATTCTCCGGGCTGGATAGATACCGGGACGCAGCCGGGAAAAGCCAGGTATGAAGCCGCTTACAACGAATATCTTGAAAGGTATGGCGAAGACAATGCACAATACCTGATGGAGATGGACCAGGGATGGTTCAGGGAATATTCCAATGCGGCGTATGTTGACCTTGGATTTGGCGATTCAACACAATATAAGGAATATACAAAGGAATGCGCCCGGTGGCTTAATTGGCAATATGACGAGCTGAAGGGCGATCATCGGCTTATGACGGACTTCCTGAACGGCAGATGGAACAGCGGGGACTTTCTTGTGGTGGAGCCGGGGCAGAAGATCATAGCTTCCAACGACAACAGGATAATGGATGTTGAAACCCCATCATCCGGAGAGGTGAAAGGATGAAATACGGACTTGGCATTGATACGGGCGGTACTTATACCGACGCTGTGGTGTATGATCTTGAGAATCTTGTCCTGGTGGCAACAGCAAAATCGGTGACAGTGAAGGAAAACCTTGAAACGGGTATAAATGCCGTTCTGGAACTTCTCCCCGGGGACTTGCTTGAGAAGGTGGAACTGGTGTCGCTTTCCACTACCCTGGCGACAAATGCGTGTGTTGAAGGCAGGGGAAGCCGTGCAAGGCTTATCATGATAGGTTGTGACAGCGATATCGTGGGGAGGTACGGCAGGGAATACGGACTGCCGGATGCGTCGGAGATCATTTTTCTGCAGGGGGGCCACAATCAGCAGGGAGAGGCAGTCAGCGAACCGGACTGGCGCTATCTGGAAAGCCGGCTGGCTGAATGCGACAGCAGCACCGACGCCTATGCCGTTGTAGAACTTTGGGGTATAAAAAACCCGGAATTTGAAAAGCGGATCAAGGGATTTGTTACCGATAGCACAGGCAAGCTGACCATTTGCGGCCATGAGCTCACGGGAGAGGTAAATTCCTTAAAAAGGGCGGCCAGCGCGCTGCTGAATGCACAGCTGATCCCGCTGGTCAACGAGTTTATCAGCGCGGTGAAAGCAAGCATTGCCAGCAAGGGGATAAGGGCTCCTCTTGTCATCGTAAGAGGAGACGGCAGCCTCATGTCGGAGGAATATGCACGCCAGAAGCCTGTGGAAACAATGATTTCCGGACCGGCTGCCAGTGTGGCCGGAGGTGTCTGGCTCACCGGCGAAAAGGACTGCATTATCATCGATATGGGCGGGACCACCAGCGACCTGGCAGTGGTCGAGGACGGAAGGCCGGAGTTGACGCCGGAAGGCGCCATTGTCGGCAAGTGGAAGACAGGAATAAAATCCATCGCCATCAATACTCTGGGGCTTGGAGGAGACAGCCTGATACGCCACACGGCGGAAGGAAAGCTGGACCTCGGACCGGTGAGGGCTGCGCCTTTGTCCTGGCTGGTTTCCAGATGGCCGGAGGTTCTGCGGGAGATACAGGCCATCCATGAAGCAAACAAAAAGCATACAATTTCTCTGTGCGAGTTTTTTTATTTGATAAAGGATGTCTCGGAAGACCCGTTTTATACTGAAAAGGAAAGAAAGATGGTAAGGGCGCTGAAAAACGGCCCCAGAAGCATTGTTGATCTGGCCGAAGAAACCGGCGCCTCCATCTATGAAAACGAGACGTCGCGCATTGAAAGACTGGGCATAATCATGCGGTGCGGCTTGACTCCGACGGATATCATGCACCTTTCGGGAGATTTTTGCGGATGGAGCAGGGAAGCGGCATGTTTTGGCGCTGAAATAATGGCGCACCAGCTGGATATCAGCCTGGAAGAGCTAAAGAGGAATGTCTATGAGGGTGTGAAGGAAAAACTTTATTTAAGTATTGTAAAGCTGCTTCTGGAAAAGGATAACAGTCAGTTTGTCAGGGACGGGCTTTCAAAGCAGCTGAAGGACCTGCTGGTGGCCGGCTTTCATAAAAGCAGGAGCACAAACGGCAGCGTAAAAAAAGATTTTATGCATTTTTCCTTTTCAACCAGAGCAAAGCTGATAGGCATAGGGGCTCCGATACACATCTTCCTTCCCGATGTTGCAAGGTGTCTGAATGCGGACTATGTGATCCCTGAAAATGCGGGTGTGGCCAATGCCGTCGGCGCAATAACCGGCAATGTATCCGTGGAGGAGACTGTCCTTATCCGCCCGCGGATGGTGGCTGTTATCGGCATAACCGGATATTATTGTTATTCCTCTATTGAAAAGAGGGAATTCCTGACCTATGAAGAGGCGCTGGCCTGGGCGAAAAAACATGCGGAAGCGGCTGCCTGCAGGATTGCCGGCGAGCGGGGGGCGGATGCGGTAGAAACCTTTGTTGAAGTTCAAAGAAACGATGTGGATATCCAGAGTGATTACAGTAAAAATGATCCTGTGCAGAAGGAAGTGAGAAATGACAACAAATTGCTTCTTGAAACAATTATTACGGCAAGAGCGACAGGAAAAGTAAAATGGATCAGGAATCAGCCGTGACTTAGTACCAGAGGCTGTAAAATTTTGGTTCCGTAGGGGCGCGCATTGCGCTTCCGCATAAATGCTATCTTAACCATAAATTTTTCTTGTAAAAAAAGATGTCCTGTGTTATACTACAATACGATTAAAATACTCACACCGGACGACTTGCAAGGAAGTGCCCAATGGGCTGGTCGCAAGCTTTGCTTGCTGCTCGCCCATGCAACCTGGGTGGCTTGCACAGGATGAAGCCGGTGGCGGTGTAAAACTTTAGGAGGGTTAGATCATGTCAGTTATTTCAATGAAGCAGCTGCTGGAAGCAGGCGTCCATTTCGGTCATCAGACCAGGAGATGGAATCCCAAAATGGCCGAATACATCTTTACGGAAAGAAACGGTATCTATATCATCGACCTGCAGAAAACCGTAAAGAAAGTCGAAGAGGCCTATTTCTTTATCAGGGAAGTCGCCATGAACGGCGAAGACGTACTTTTCGTAGGAACCAAAAAGCAGGCCCAGGATTCGATCAAGGAAGAAGCGGAGAGAAGCGGCCAGTTCTTTGTAAACGCAAGATGGCTGGGCGGAATGCTTACCAATTTCAAAACAATCCGCAAGAGGATCGACAGGCTGAATCAGCTGGAAAATATGGAGCAGAACGGACTGTTTGAAGTTCTTCCCAAGAAAGAAGTTATCAAGCTCAAAGGCGAAATGGAAAAGCTTACGAAGTATCTTGGCGGAATTAAGAATATGAAGAGAGTTCCCGGGGCCTTGTTTGTTGTTGACCCAAGGAAGGAAAGAATCGCGATTCTTGAAGCCAGGAAGCTTGGTATTCCTGTCGTTGCCATCGTTGACACCAACTGTGATCCGGATGAAGTGGATTACGTAATTCCGGGCAATGACGATGCAATAAGAGCCGTCAAGCTCATAGCGGCAAAGGTGGCCGATGCCATACTTGAAGGCAGGCAGGGCGAACAGATGGCGGAAGAGAATAATGCGGATGAAGTCGCCAAAATCAATGAAACAGGCGATATGTCCACAGACAATGTGGCAATGGCCGAGGCCTAAACCCAAAAAAGAGAATAATCCGGTCTTGGGCATACCGGGACCGGATTTTTTTGAATATTTATGTAAATACTATGATTAATGATCGTTTGGAGGAATTTGTATGATTACTGCTGAATTGGTAAAACAGCTTCGCGAGAGAACCGGGGCCGGGATGATGGACTGCAAGAAAGCCCTGACAGAGACCAATGGAAATATGGACAAGGCGATTGAATATTTAAGGGAAAAAGGACTTGCCGCTGCGGCCAAGAAAGCCGGCAGAATCGCAGCCGAGGGTCTTGTGGATTCATACATACATGGCAACGGCAGAATCGGCGTCCTTGTAGAAGTCAATATTGAAACCGACTTTGCGGCAGCAAACGAGGAATTTAAAACTTTTGTCAAGGATATAGCAATGCAGATAGCCGCGGCGAAACCCGAGTATGTCAGGAAGGAAGAAGTTCCTGCCGACATCCTTGAAAAGGAAAAGGAAATATTGAAGGCGCAGGCCCGCAATGAAGGCAAGCCGGAAAAGATCATTGAAAAGATGGTGGAGGGAAGAATTGAAAAATTCTACAAGGAATTCTGCCTTCTGGAGCAGGGCTGGATCAAGGATCCGGACAAGACCATCAAGCAGCTTACGACGGAAAAAATTGCCGCCATTGGTGAAAATATCAGCATTCGAAGGTTTGTAAGATTTGAAAGAGGCGAAGGACTTGCAAAGAAAGAAGAAAACTTCGCAGATGAGGTAATGAAACAGATTGGCGGTTGATAAAACGGGGGAACATATTTGATCATGTATGTTCCCTTTTTTATGAAATAAAATCTTTTCTGCAGCTTATCAATTCTAGCAGGAATTTTTATTTCCGTGTAGAAAATTATAAGATGACGGGGGTACGGTTTCAATGGCTACGCCAAAGTACAAAAGGGTATTGTTAAAGCTCAGCGGGGAAGCGCTTGCCGGAACGCAAAGGTCCGGGATCGACGCAAGTACGCTGGGGAGAATTTCCGACAGGATACGCGATGCATACAACATGGGAATTGAGATTTCCATTGTGGTCGGCGGAGGGAACTTCTGGAGGGGCCGCAGCGGCAAGGGAATGGATAGGACGACTGCGGACCATATGGGGATGCTGGCAACGGTTATAAATTCTCTTGCACTACAGGATGCGCTTGAGGCCAGGGGAATTCAGACCAGGGTACAGACGGCGATTGAAATGAGACAGATTGCCGAGCCGTATATAAGAAGAAAGGCAATCAGGCACCTGGAAAAGAAAAGGATAGTGATATTTGCCTGCGGTACCGGAAATCCCTATTTTTCAACCGATACTACGGCTGCGTTGAGAGCGGCGGAAATCGATGCAGAAGTTATTCTTATGGCCAAGACGGTGGACGGAGTATATGACAGCGACCCGCTGACAAATCCTAATGCCGTGAGATATGAGAGCATCTCGTATATCGATGCCTTGAACAAAAGATTGGGAGTAATGGATTCAACGGCGCTTTCCCTATGTATGGACAACAATATCCCCATTATCGTATTCAAGCTGGATGACAGTGAAAACATTTTAAAGGTTGTAACTGGACAGCATACCGGGACAATGATAAACTAAAATAAGGGAGGTAGAAGTTATGGCAAAGGAAGCTTACAAAGCGATCGAGGACAAAATGAACAAGGCAATCCACGTTTTGAAGGAAGAACTTGCGGGGCTCAGGGCTGGCAGGGCGAATCCTTCCATATTGGACAGGATATCCGTCGATTATTATGGAGCCCCTACTCCGATAAATCAGTTGGGAAGCATAACGGTTCCCGAGGCCCGTGTAATTGTAATCCAGCCCTGGGAATCAAAAATACTCAAAGATATTGAAAAGGCCATTCAGAAGTCCGATATAGGGATCAATCCCAACAACGACGGAAAAGTCATCCGCCTCGTATTCCCCGTTTTAACGGAGGAAAGAAGAAAGGAATTGACCAAAGCGGTCAAAAAGTACGGCGAAGACTCCAAAGTTGCAATCAGGTCCATAAGGAGAGATGCCATCGAGCATTTCAAGGTGCAGAAGAAAAGCGGCGAAATGACCGAAGACGACCTCAAGGATGCCGAAACGGATATTCAGAAGCTCACGGACAAATACATAGCCGATATCGACAAACTGATTGAGCTGAAGGATAAGGAAATCCTGGAGGTTTAGAGGAGAGGGGACACACCTCTCTCAAGCAAGGGGTATTCCTTTTGCGTTGAGGAATGTCCCCGTTTGATAAGAGGGAATGTCCGTTTTATGAAACATGAATGTGGGCACACAGTGGAGGGACATAAGCCATTTATGAAAGATGTTACCGGCTTTACACTGGAAGAGGCGCTTCGGATTTTTAAAGAGGAAGGCGTCGGCGAAGTTGAGGTCAAGCTGACTACGGCGCCAAGAAAAGCCGGTGAAGAGTACCGGCCCCAATCAAGAGTTGTCAGACAAAAAGCAGCTGGCACTGAAGTGCGGCAATTGATCGTATGCAATCTTGAGTCGTCGGATTGAAGATTGCCATCGCCATGTCCCGCTTTTGTCAAACTTATCTGGTAACGAATATACGTGGAGTTTTACTAATAAGCTTAGGAATGTCCCTTTTGAAGGGTAACTGGATAATTTGCCTTAACGCTTGAATAAGGGTGGGGCAAATTTTCTTGTTTTTCAGAATTATGTTCTATATAATAGAGGAGAGTAAAAAATAAGGCTCTGGAGGAATGGATGTTTTTTTTCAGAAAAAGCAGTAAAGCAGAAAAAATCGATAATAATTCCCTGCCTGTACATATTGCAATATTTATGGACGGCAACGGCCGTTGGGCATCGCGGAGAGGACTGCCGCGGAGCGCAGGGCACCGTGAAGGAGCAAATAACTTAAAGAAAATTGTGCGATACAGTGATGAAATAGGAATTAAATATTTAACCGTATATGCTTTCTCCACTGAAAACTGGTCAAGGCCGAAGGATGAAGTGGATACGCTGATGTCGCTGCTGCTGGAGTTTCTGAAAAATGCGGATAAGGAGATCGCCGGTAAAAATGTAAAAATCAAAGTCATCGGGGATTCCAACGGCCTTACGGAAGAAATAAAAAGGGAGATCGTGAGGGTAACGGAAAGCACAAAAAAAAATAACGGACTGACCCTTGTGATCGCTCTGAACTATGGCAGCAGAAGTGAAATCGTGGAGATGGTAAGACGCATCGCTGTAGAGGTAAAAAGAGGCGGGCTTACCATTGACGCTATAAACGAGCTATTGGTAGCCAACTATCTCTATACGGCAGGAATACCCGACCCTGATCTGGTCATAAGGCCCAGCGGAGAAAACAGATTGAGCAATTTCCTCCTGTGGCAGTCATCCTATGCCGAGTTCTGGTATTCCGACATTTTATGGCCGGACTTTTCCAGGAAGGATCTTCTGGAAGCCATTGAGGTGTACCAAAAAAGAAACCGAAGGTATGGGGGCGTTGGCAAATGAGGACGCGTATCATCAGTTCAATTGCAGCCTTGATACTTCTGGTGCTCATCATGTTTCTGGGAAGGGAAGCCCTGGGTGCGGCCGTATTTGTTCTGGCACTCATCGGGATCCATGAATTTTACGGAGCCATGGAAAGCGGCGGCTACAAGCCCATTAAGCCCATCGGCTATCTTTCCTGTCTGCCGCTGCTGTATTTATGCTTTAAAGACAGAATCAATGCAAGCGGCTTAAGCTTTTCCCTTGAGCCTTTCAAAGGGCTGTCCCTGGTTATGTTTCTCGTTATTCTGGCTGTTTTTTGCGTTTTGATATTTAAATTTGAAAAATACAAGGTGGCCGATACTGCAGTTACTATCCTGGGTATTGTTTATGTAATATTTTTATTTTCCTTCATCACACTGGTAAGGTACATGGGGGAAAGAGGTGATTTGTATATCTGGCTGGTATTCGCAGGGGCATGGGCGACGGATACCTTTGCGTATTTTTCGGGAGTCGCCTTCGGCCGGACAAAAATACTGCCTGTCGTCAGTCCCAAAAAAAGCCTTGAAGGCTCAATCGGCGGGGTTTTGGGCTGTGTGGCCGTAATGACGGCGTTGGGAGCCTTTTTGAATACCCGGGGCATATATGATCCCGGCGGAATACCCTTTTATCACTACATAGCCCTGGGCTTGCTCTGCGGAATCATTTCGCAGGCAGGAGACTGGTCCGCATCGGCGATCAAAAGGCATGTGGGCATTAAGGATTACGGCCGTCTGATGCCGGGGCATGGCGGAGTGCTGGACAGGTTTGACAGTATTCTTTTTGTCGCTCCCGTTGTTTATTTTTACTTAAGCCTGTGTCTGGCAATTGGATGAAAAAGCTGAGGGGACACCCCTGCAAGAAGAAAGAGTCACGGGGGCGGGCAGGAGGTATTCTTTTCTAAGCTGAGATACGTTCCCGTTTGAATAGGAGAAAAACATGGCAAAAAACATTGCAATACTTGGCTCAACAGGATCCATCGGTGTCCAGACCCTTGATGTGGCAAAGAATCTGGGGATCAGGGTATCAGGCTTGTCGGCCCATTCTAATATAGAGCTGCTGGAAAAACAGGCGAGGGAATTCAAGCCCCGCGTACTATCGGTTGGAACAAGGGAGCTGGCGGCCGAATTAAGAGAAAAACTGGACAGACCGGAAATTGAAATACTTTATGGAATTGAAGGCGTGAAAAAAGTAGCCGCAATGCCGGAAGCAGATACGGTCGTTACCTCCATTGTAGGTATTGCCGGTCTCGTGCCGACGCTTGAGGCGATAAAAAATCATAAGAATATTGCACTGGCCAACAAGGAGACCCTTGTAACTGCCGGTTCCATCGTTATGGAAGAGGCACAACGGAATCATGCGGCAATATTTCCGGTAGACAGCGAGCATTCGGCCATTTACCAGTGCCTCAACGGAAACAGGCATCAGGATGTGAAACAGCTGATATTGACAGCTTCAGGCGGACCCTTCCGGGGGAGGAGCAAAAAAAGCCTTGAACATGTGACGGCGGCAGATGCCTTGAAGCATCCAAACTGGAAAATGGGCAGCAAAATTACCATTGATTCGGCGACCCTTATGAA
This sequence comes from Bacillota bacterium, assembly GCA_023426125.1. GTDB lineage: Bacteria > Bacillota > Clostridia > Acetivibrionales > DTU013 > MnB-11. The sequence goes on along the minus strand of JAFABI010000058.1, from coordinate 10,494 downwards.
CAAAGGCCTGGAAGTAATCGAAGCCAGGTGGCTTTTTAACGTGGAGCCGGATAAAATAAAGACAGTTGTGCATCCTCAAAGCATCATCCATTCCATGGTGGAATATATCGACGGCTCCATCATGGCCCAGCTGGGCTCGCCGGATATGCGGATTCCCATCCAGCTGGCGCTTACATTTCCTGAAAGGGCGGAAAATGATTTTTCCCGTCTTGATTTCCTCAAATGCGGCGCCTTAACCTTTGAAGAACCGGATATGGAAGCATTTCCGTGCCTGGGTCTTGCATTTGAGGCCTTGAAAGCGGGCGGAACCATGCCGGCCGCCATGAATGCCGCGAATGAAGCGGTTGTCGGGCTTTTTCTCGCAGGCGGGATCGGATTTTTGGATATCCCCCGGGTCGTGGAAAGGGTGATGCAAAAACATTCTGTGAATACAAAGCCCGGTCTTGATGATATAATAGAAACAGATAGATGGGCAAGAAAGATGGTTGGAGGTTTGGTATGAATTATATTCTGGCATTTGTTGCCTTTAATGTGATAGTCATTGTCCATGAGCTGGGACATTTCCTGGCAGCCAAGAAGTTTGGCATAAAAGTTGAAGAGTTTTCCCTTTTTGTCGGGCCGAAGCTGTGGAGCATACAGCGGGGTGAAACCATGTACTCCATCAGGCTTTTCCCCATCATGGCCTATGTCAAAATGGAAGGCGAAGAGGGTGAATCCACGAGCGAGCGCGCGTTTAACAACAAGCCGCGGTATGCCCGGGCGCTTACTGCTTTCGGCGGACCTCTGGCCAACCTGATTCTTGCGGCAATACTCCTGACGGTTGTGTTTTCATGGCAGGGCTTTTTAACAACCGAGATATCCAGAATCGATCAGGATTCGCCTGCTACCCGGGCAGGTTTGGCGGAAGGAGATAAAATTACCGGTTATGGAGGCAAAAGCGTTTATCTGCCCCTGGATGTAAGCCAGTTCCTTTATGTATCCAAAGGGAAGCCGGTGGATATTGAATATGTAAGGGATAATGTAAAACACAAAACCTCCATGGTTCCCGAAATTGTACCGGAAAGCACGGTATATAGGATCGGCGTAGGCTTTAACGCCAATACCGGCGTGGATTCAAATGTGATACAATCCATCACCCCGGGGTATCCCGCGGAAAAAGTCGGCTTATTGGCCGGAGACAGGATTATTCGAATAAATGACAAGGAAGTGCCCGACAGAGAGGCACTTGTCTCCTATCTGGAAAATAGCGGGAAGCAGGAAGTAAGCATAACGGCTTTGAGAAATAACAATGAAGTCACGGTAAGCCTTATACCGAAGGAAGACAAATTACCCGAGCAGTATATCCTGGGCTTGGAGTTTAACGCTAAAACAGGGAACCTGTGGGATTCTTTCAGGGAATCGGTGGTATTCTCCTATTCTATTGTTAGAAGTGTGGCTTACAGCATTGTCTGGCTGGTTACCGGCCAGGTGGAGCTCAATCAGATGATGGGGCCCATCGGTATGGTTTCCACCATAGGAACTGTGGTGCAGCAGGGCCCGAACCTGATGGCCAAGCTGATTTACCTGATGCAGACCACCGGCCTGATGAGCATTGCCATAGGGGCCACAAACCTGATCCCCTTCCCCATGCTGGATGGAAACAGGATCTTATTGATTGGCATAGAAGCAATCCGAAGAAAGCCGTTGAAGCCTGAAAGGGAAGCTTTCATTTCAATGGTGGGCTTCGTACTGATTATTCTGATCGCCGTCTATGCTGCATTTAACGATATCATGAGGTTGATCAATGGATAGCTTTATCGATAGAAGGCCAACGCGTAAAATCCGTGTCGGCAATGTATTCATCGGCGGAGACGCGCCGATAACGGTGCAGTCAATGACTAATACCGATACGCGGGATGCGGCCGCAACCATAAGCCAGATCAGGCGTCTGGAGGAAGCCGGCTGCGACATCGTCAGGGTCGCAGTGCCTGACAATGAGGCTGCGGGTGCGGTAAAAGCCATAAAAGAAGCAGCGGCGATACCGGTGGTAGCCGACATTCATTTTGACTACCGTCTTGCCCTTGAATGCATAAAAAACGGTGTGGATAAAATCCGTCTGAATCCCGGGAATATCGGAAGCCGCGACAGAGTGGCCAAAGTGGTGGATGCCGCCAGAGCGCGGGGAATTCCCATACGGATCGGCGTCAATTCAGGCTCCGTAGAAAAGCGCATATTGGCGAAATATGGCGGAGTAACACCTGAAGGCATGGTGGAAAGCGCGCTGGGCCATGCAGAGATTTTAGAGGACCTTGGATTTGAAGACATTGCTTTTTCCATAAAGGCATCCGGCGTGACGCAAACCATTGCCGCCTATCGGCTGATGTCGCAAAAATCCCGGTACCCTTTGCATATCGGAGTGACAGAGGCCGGAACACTTTTCCGGGGCACTGTAAAATCATCGGTAGCCCTTGGCTGTTTGCTGTCTGAGGGCATCGGCGACACCCTGCGGGTATCCCTGACCGGCGATCCCGTGGAAGAAGTAAAAGTCGGACGCGAAATACTGAAAGCCCTGGACATCAAAAAGGGCGGTATCGAGCTGGTTTCATGCCCGACCTGCGGGAGATGCCGCATTGATCTGGTGAATATCGCAGAGCTTCTTGACCAAAAGCTGAAAGATATGAAAAAAGATATAAAAGTCGCAGTCATGGGTTGCGCGGTCAATGGGCCGGGAGAAGCGAGAGAAGCGGATATAGGCATTGCCGGCGGCGATGGAGAAGCCTTGCTTTTCAGAAAAGGCGAGATTATACGCAAGATCCCTCAGGACAGGATCGTTGAAGAACTGCTGGCGGAGATAGAAAAACTTTAAAGGAGAGGGGACACACCCCACAAGAAGAAGGAGCCACGGGACCGGGCAAGAGGTATTCCTCACGGGGCTAGGGAATGTCCCCTTTTGAAAGACGAGGGGACACACCCCACAAGGAGAAGGAGCCACGGGATCGAGCAAGAGGTGTTCCTCACGGGTCTAGGGAATTCCCCTTTTGAAAGACGAGGGGATACACCCCCAAAAGAAGCAAAAAAAGTCAGGGGTCTGGGAAATGTCCCCTTTTGAAACGGGGTAAATGTACAAATGAGTGATGCTGCTGTAAAAACAAGTGGTTTTCTTGAGATTTTCAGTGAAACCGGATTAAAAGGAGAAGCCCTTACCTATTTTAAGGATGTCAAAATCGTAAATATTGGCGTATTCACGAAATCAAGGCGCATGGATCTTTCCATTGCCTCCGCCAGGATGATACCGGCGGCTGTAATAGCAGAGGCGGAACAGTCCCTGTGCAATAGTTTTTCCGTAGATACCATTAATATTAAAGTCAAATTTGAAATGGACATTACCCTTGAGCAGCTGCTGAAGGAGTATTGGGAAAGCCTTCTTTATACCGTCAACAGGAAAGTTGCATTAAGCCGCGGGATCCTTACCGGCTGCCAGTGGGAACTGGACGGAACCCATCTGACGATCCGTCTCAAGACCAAAGGAGCAATGATTCTCAAGTCGCATTCCTGTGACAGGATACTTGAAGAGCTTATAAATAACGCGATTTCACAGAAAACAAATGTGAGCTTTATCGACTTTGCCCTTGATGATAACGGCAGGGCCGACTATTTCCAGCAAAAAGAAGCGGAAGAAGCCAGAGTATTGAGAATGGCGCCGGTCTATACCGAAAACGGTCCGGCGAAAAAACAGAGGAGGAAGGAATCCGATCAGACTACCGGAATCGTTGACATTATCCTGGGTAAAAACTTCAACGACAGTATAATGAAAATGAGCGAGGTTACGCAGGACTCCGGCAGGGTGGCAGTCAGTGGGGATATTTCCAATATCGTCTTCCGGGAAATAAGAGGGGAGCGGTTTTTATGCTCCTTTGACATCACGGACTATAACAGCTCCCTTACAATAAAGTTCTTTATACAAAAGGACGATATCGAACTGAGGCAGGAGCAGATCAAAGACGGGCTGAGCTTCCGCGTCCGCGGAGAAGCCCAGTTTGACAAGTATGCCAGGGAGCTTGTGATCCTGGCGACGGATATTATCGAAATAGAAAAGCTAATCAAGCTGGACACGGCGGAAATAAAGAGAGTGGAGCTTCACCTGCATACCCAGATGAGTTCCATGGATGCGGTCACCCCTGTGGATGCGCTGGTCAAGAGAGCGGCAGACTGGGGGCATAAGGCAATTGCCATTACGGACCATGGCGTGCTTCAGGCATACCCCGATGCATACAAAGCCGGGAAGAAAAACAAAATCAAGATCCTCTACGGCGTAGAATGCTATCTCCTGGATGATGAACTCCCTATCGTCTATTCCGCCGGAGCGGAGACGGAAAGCCATCCCGTAGATGGTGAATTCGTGGTATTTGACATAGAAACCACCGGACTGGAAGCTGAGAAGGACAAACTAACGGAAATCGGCGCTGTAAAAATCAAAGGCGGAGAAGTTGTCGATTCTTTTAATACATTTGTAAATCCGGGCATCCATATCCCTGAATTTATAACAAAGCTAACCGGCATAACGGATGAAATGGTGGCGGAAGCGCCTGACATTGAACGGGCATTGAGCGCTTTTATGCACTTTGCGGGCGAATTGCCTGTCATTGCCCACAATGCTTCCTTTGACACCGGCTTTATCAAATACAACGCGAAAAAAATGGGAAAAAGATTCGGCAATGCGGTCATTGATACCTTACAGCTGTCACGCAGCCTGTTTCCGGACCTGGGAAAATACAAGCTGAACCTGGTGGCAAAGCATCTGGGCGTCAAGCTGGAAAACCACCACCGGGCGGTCCATGACGCGGAGGCCACTGCACGCATATTTATCAAGTGCGCGGATATTTTAAAAGGCAAAGGCGTGGAGAATGTCGGCGACATACATCAGGCAGTCAACGGAAAGTTCGATTTCACCAAGGCCGAATCCTATCATGCGATCCTTCTGGTGAAGAATAATACCGGCCTTAAGAACCTCTACAAGATCGTATCCGAATCCCATTTGAATTATTATTATAAAAGGCCCAGAGTTCCCAAAGCCCTGCTGATGAAATACCGCGAGGGGCTTATCCTCGGCAGCGCCTGCGAAGCGGGCGAGGTTTACAGAGCCATCCTGGACCAGAAAAATCCGGAGGAGATCCAGAAGATCGCCAGGATTTACGATTACCTTGAAATTCAGCCTCTGGGGAACAACCAGTTTCTGATAAACAACGGAAAGGTTTCCGGAGTAAGCGAATTAAAAGATATAAACCGGAAAATAATTGAGCTGGCCGAAAAAATGAAAAAGCCGGTGGTTGCCACCTGTGACGTCCATTTCATGGATCCCAGGGACGAGGCTTTTCGAAGGATCCTTATGGGAGGCCAGGGCTATTCCGATGCAGACAATCAGGCGCCCTTGTATTTCCGGACGACAGGCGAGATGCTGGCAGAGTTCGACTATCTGGGCAAGGAGAAAGCTTTTGAGGTGGTTGTCACCAATACGGAGAAAATTGCGGAGGAAATCGAGGACGTGATCCCTATCCCTCTGGGTACATATCCTCCAAAAATCGACGGCGCCGAAGAGGAAATCGAAAGGCTGGCTTATGAGAACGCCCGCCAGATTTACGGCGATCCGCTGCCCCAGATCGTCTCCGACAGGCTGGCAAAAGAACTGAATTCCATCATTAAGAACGGCTTTGCCGTTATGTACATCACCGCGCAAAAGCTTGTTGCAAAATCAATATCGGATGGCTATATTGTAGGCTCAAGGGGATCTGTCGGATCCTCCCTTGCCGCTACGATGACCGGCATTACGGAAGTAAATCCGCTACCCCCGCATTATGTCTGCGGCAGCTGCAAATATTCCGAATTCATCACGGACGGTTCCGTCGGTTCAGGCTTCGACCTGCCGAAGAAAAACTGTCCCCTATGCGGCGCTTTGATGAAAAGCGACGGCCACGACATTCCTTTCGAAACCTTCCTGGGCTTTGACGGAGATAAAGCCCCCGATATTGACCTGAACTTCTCCGGTGAATACCAGTCCAGAGCGCACAAATATACCGAAGAGCTTTTCGGTTCGGGAAATGTCTTCAGGGCGGGTACCATCGCATCGGTAGCGGAAAAAACAGCTTATGGCTTTGTGAAAAAATACCTGGATGAAAGAAACATCGTAACCACAAACGCCGAGATAAACAGGCTGGTAAGAGGCTGCACCGGAATAAAGAGAACTACCGGCCAGCATCCGGGAGGCATTATTGTTATTCCCCGGGAGAATGAGGTATTTGATTTTACGCCCATCCAGAGGCCTGCCGATGATACGCAATCGGACATTATCACGACGCATTTCGACTTCCATTCGCTGCACGATACGATTTTGAAGCTGGACATTCTGGGCCATGACGACCCCACGATGATCAAAATGCTGGGAGACCTTACAGGGATCAGTGTTTATGATGTGCCTGTCAGCGATGAAAAGGTTATGGGGCTCTTTCTGTCGACTGAACCGTTAGGCGTGAAGCCGGAGGACATCAGCAGCGAAGTGGGGACCTTTGCACTGCCGGAGTTCGGTACGAAATTCGTAAGGCAGATGCTGCTGGACACCAAGCCCAAAACCTTTTCCGACCTGCTGCAGATCAGCGGACTTTCCCACGGGACCGACGTATGGCTCAATAATGCGCAGGACCTTGTAAGGAACGGTATCTGCAATATTTCAGACGTTATAGGTACCAGGGATAACATCATGGTCTATCTTATGTACCGTGCGCTCCCGCCGAAGATCGCCTTTAAAATTATGGAAGACGTGCGTAAGGGAAAAGGACTTAAGCCCGAATACGAAGAGGAAATGAAAGCCCACGACGTACCGGAATGGTATATCGAGTCCTGTAAAAAGATAAAATACATGTTCCCCAAAGCCCACGCGGCAGCTTATGTAATGACAGCTATGCGAATAGGCTGGTTTAAGGTCTATCACCCAGAAGCCTTCTATGTTACATATTTTACAGTGCGAGCCGATGAATTTGACGCAAACCTTATGACCCACGGCAAGGAGCGGGTAAGAAGCAAGATTGAGGAACTGGAGAAGCTGGGCAATAACATCTCCCAGAAGGAGAAAAACGTTCTGACCATCCTTGAGGTGGCCAACGAAATGTATGCACGCGGCATAAGGTTTTTGCCGGTGGATCTGTACAAATCCGAGGCGGCAAAGTTCCAGATCACGCCCGAGGGTATCCGGCCTCCCTTTAACGCTTTGCAGGGGCTGGGCCTGGCTGCGGCGGGAAATATCGTGGAGGCCAGGAAGGACGGAGAGTTCCTTTCCATCGAAGATTTGCGCCTGAGGGCCAAGATCAGCAAGGCTGTTATCGAGATATTGCAGCAGAACGGGTGCCTGGAAGGAATGCACGAAAGCAGTCAGATGAGTTTGTTTTAGTGGCAATTTTCAGATAAGAACCATGAGAGATCTATTTCGAATGAAAATCCAATCCATTATGGACGGGTATGGCGGCCGCAAATGCTTTGTATTTGCGGTTTGCTTATGTGACAAAAAATTGCGGAGGAAAATCGGAAGTAATACTTTCAGCGCTCCTAAGAAAGAGGAGTGAAATAACAGCACAATAGGCAGCCATTGACCTTAAGGCATTCAATGTAGGGCGGCCAGTGGCCGTCTGGCAGCTGTTTGACGTAGATTGCATTTGCGGATGCGCATCCCTACACTTTACTAATGCATAACAATTCTTATACTTCCGAATACAAGTGGGCAACAGGATCTCGTTGTAAATATTTTAAATATCAGTATTGTTCCGGGGTAAATAAAACAAATTGAGAAAAATATTGACAATTTGCTATGCTTTCATATATAATATTTATACCATTAAAAGAAAAATATAACAGCATTGTATATAATTCATTGTGATAATATATTATAGCATTAATTCCATTATAAGCCTGAGGTCCGAACTAAAAGACTTACACGTAATAGTAGTCATTTCTATGAATATTTAAGAATAATTTTTTTTTGATCTGCTAATGTAATAGGCACTTAATTACTAAATATGGTAGGAGGTTTCTTTATGAGAAAATTGCTGTCCATCTTTTTAGTTGTCATGTTTTTCCTATTTCAATGTGTACTACCTTCCGGAATAGCTCAATTATTTACTAATCAGGTCTTTGCAGAAGAGATTCTGTCCGACACAGAGCCGCCGACTGATCCAACAGATCTTGTAGTGGAGTCTATTACGGACACTACAGTTGAATTTAGTTGGACAAGCTCCACAGATAATGTAGGTGTCCTTGAATACGACGTATATAGGGATACTATAAAAATAGGGACGACGAACGATATAACTTTTACAGATATTGATTTGTCTCCTGCAACAGCCTATACATATTTCATTAAAGCAAAAGATGCTGTTGAAAATGAATCGGGCTCTAGCAACACTCTACAAGTGACAACAAGCGAACCGGAAACCAGCGATTCTACAGAAACGACAACAAATGGATCAAGTGATATGGATCCGCCGACTCCACCTACCGATATAGCATTGGACAGCAAAACAGACATATCTGCAATTTTAATATGGAATGCCGGTATAAATAATGAAAGTATAGTAGGATATGTAGTTTATGAAGGAGCTTCATACCTCGCAGAAACTCATGAGAACAATTTCATGATTGTAAATTTGGTTCCTGATACAGAATACTCCATAAGTATAAAATCAAAAGATGCAGCAGGTAATATATCCGAACCGAGCGCTGCTTTAATATTTACTACATTTCTATCTGCACCTTCAGGACTTACAGCAAATTCAACAACGACAAAAGTGGAATTAGCATGGAATGCTGTTGAGGGAGTATCAGCTTATGATATTGAAATAGATGGCTCAGTAATTGAAATTGGACCGAATACTACATACATTCACGAAAATTTACTTTCAAATACCCAACATAGTTATAGAGTAAGAGCTAAAAACGCTGGTGGAGAGCCAGGCTTATGGAGTGATCTAATCAGCGCAACTACAAAGGTTCTTGCTATACCGGGAAATATTACAACTACTCAGACTTTTACGTCAATAACCGTTACATGGGACACAGTAGACGAAGCAGAAGAGTATGAAATTGAAGCAGATGGTATAGTTATTTCAAATATGCTGGAAACAGACTATCTTCATAGTAAGCTGGAAGTTAACACTCAGCACAAATATAGAGTGAGAGCAAAGAATTCCGGAGGATATAGTGAATGGAGCGATTATATTACTGTAACTACAACTTCATATGGTACCGGAACTGCGGAAGATCCATATATAATTATGACGGTTGAAAAGTTGCTAACAGTCAAAGATAATTTATCCGCGCATTATAAGTTGGGAAAGGATATAGATCTGGGGGGGGCTGTTTGGGAACCGGTGGGGAGCAGTTCGGCACCATTTACAACATCGTTTGATGGGAATGGGTATACAATAATTAATTTTGTGATAAATAAACCTACAACTGAATATGTAGGATTTTTCGGGTATACGAATAATGCGACGATAAAGAATCTAACCTTGAGTAACATAAATGTAACAGGAAGGCAGTATACAGGGGGACTAGCAGGGCAGACTGCCGGAACTACAGTTATACAGAATTGTGCTGTTAAGGGAACAAGTGCAGTGGCAGGTTCAGGCTATACAGGTGGAATGATTGGGTATGCATCAGGTGGTATAGTCGACAGATGCTTATCGGAAGCAAATGTTACAAATACGAGTACAGTATTGTATTGTGGGGGGTTAATTGGGTATTGTTTTGCGACGTGTAGCAAGTCATACTCAACCGGAGATGTAACAAGCAGTGGAGATATGGTAGGCGGGTTAATTGGCTATATGATTGGAACAAGCCAAAATTTGACTGAATGCTATGCTACAGGAAATGTCAGCGGCGGAATAAGGATAGGCGGTCTCATAGGAGGACTACACGGGACTACTGAAATTATTTCCAATTGTTTTTCCCTTGGAAATGTAACAGGGTCTGCTAGTGGTTATGTAGGTGGGTTGGTAGGTGATAATTCATATGCAACAGTCAGATATTGCTATTCAGCTGGTACCATATACTGTACGAGTCAATATGCCGGAGGGCTAATTGGCTATCAATATGGGACTGTTACAAATAGTTATTACGATGGCATAGCTTCAGGATATGTACCCAAAAATGCAAGTGATGTCGGAAAATTAACATCAGGGATGAAAGCACAGGCATCATTCAGTGGGTGGGATTTTTCAGCGGTATGGACAATAGATGAAGGGGCCTCCTATCCATACTTTAAAAACGTCCAAAAACCTTCCGGGGTTAGCGAAGGGCTTCCTGCCAATGATGTAACTGGGGGAAATGGCTCTACTTCCAATCCATATATAATTACTACAAAGGAGCAACTGAACAACCTTAAATATGATCTGACAGGAAACTATCGGCTTGGAGCCAATATTGATCTTCAAGATACAGCATGGGAACCTGTTGGAAACAATCAGGCAATGT
>JAFABI010000012.1 GCA_023426125.1 Bacillota bacterium | reverse complement strand
TTGAAATAAATGAATTGATACCTTTGAAGACTTGAAGCAAGCGGGGATAAGCCACCCGGACATGGAAAAGATCCTGGATTTTTTATAGCATCTATACCGGTTTGCTATTGACAAATTGACAATGGATGTAATATGATTATCTTTGTTAAGAGGGAGTAGTTTTAATTACAAGGTCAACATACTGGAGAGGGCATACCCGAACCTGGCTTTGTAACCGATATCCGGGAACGAGACTTTTAACATAATCCAACAGGGGTTATGTTGAGGGTCTTTTTTATTTGCCTTCCGCATGCCCCATGCAATCATGATCATGAAAGGATGGGTGTTATGTATTCAACTCTAACGGCGTTTCTCATTTCGGCAGGTGCAGTCACACTGGCGGAAATGGGGGACAAAACACAGCTTCTGGCGATGGCTTTTGCCACAAAGTACAAGGCTTCAAAGGTTCTTACAGGGGTATTCGTTGCCACAGTCCTAAACCATGCGCTGGCAGTCGCGGTAGGTAATTTCATTACAAAATTCAGCTCGGTTGAAACCTGGATTCAAGGCGTTGCCGCACTATCGTTTATTTTCTTCGGACTCTGGACAATCCGCGGAGACAAACTGGAAGGGGAGCAAAACAGGAAAAGCAGGTTTGGTGCGATTATGACGGTAGCAATTGCGTTTTTTATCGCCGAGCTTGGCGACAAGACCCAGCTTGCAACCATCGCCCTTGCAACCAGGTTTCCCTCCGATCCTGTCGGAATATTGATGGGAACGACTACCGGCATGCTGATTGCCGATGCGATTGGGATTGTTGTCGGTGTAGTTATGTGCAGGAGGATCCCTGAGAGGACCATAAAACTGATTTCTGCAGGAGCGTTCATTGTATTCGGATTCATCGGAAGCTATCAGGTAGCGGTAGATAAGCTTGCACTGGGCATTCCGGCAGCAGCAGGGATTCTGGCGGTTATTGCGGTAATCACGGGACTGATTGCCTATCGGTTGATTAAAAAGAATGGCAGGGAAGAAAACAAGCCCGCTGTTTGGGAGGAATGTTGCGCCGTAAAGAGAATGGAACCTTCAGGGGATAGCCAGCCAGGAAGAGAATGTCCAATGGAACAGAAAGGGTGAAGGGCTATCTTTTTATATGCCATTACTTTTTTACAGCATCGTATTTGAAAAAAAGCGTAGGTAATATTTTCTGGATGCCGTAAAGATATATGGAACTTTTATCGCAATCGGTGCGGTCATAACCTTTGGATTGGTTATCAAGATAATCATAGTGGGTCTTTAGCAGGTCAAACGCAGGGGTGCGCATTGCGCGTCCGCATAAACAATTCTGCCTCCACAGGATGCTTTCATTTGCAGCCACGTCCGCCTGTTTTTTGCTTTACAGTTAGTTCGCATTGTTTGATGATGCGAAAATGATCCTTAAAACCGGCTCTTTCGCAGAACATTTTGTTTATGGCGTTGTTTCTCCGGTGAAGTCTACCGCTCCCGTCTTTTTTGCCGGAATCACCCGCATGGCTCTCATGGCATTGAAGATGGCAATGACTGTAACTCCTACATCACCAAATACGGCCTCCCACATGGTTGCAATGCCTGCGGCGCCTAAAACCAGGATTACCGCCTTTACGCCCAGGGCAAATGCGATATTCTGCCACACGATGCCCCTTGTTTTTCTGGCTATACGGATTGCAGCCACAAGTTTTGACGGTTCATCCGTCATGAGAACGACATCCGCAGCCTCAATGGCCGCATCGGAGCCCAGCGCGCCCATGGCGATGCCGATATCCGACCGGGCAAGCACGGGTGCGTCGTTGATGCCGTCGCCTACAAATACCAGTTTGCCGGCAGAGGATTTCTTTTGCTCCAGCAGTTCCAGTTGTTCCACTTTTTGATGGGGGAGCAGGTCGGTATAAACGGCGTCAAGCCCTATCTCACGGGCGATTTTTTCACCCACCGCCCTGGTGTCGCCGGTGAGCATGGCGGTGTTTTTGACGCCCAGGGCTTTCAGATCCCGGATAGCCTGCTTGCTGTCCGGTTTGAGCTCGTCGGAAATGACAATGTATCCGGCAAAGCTTCCGTCAACTGCGAGATAAACAATACTTCCGGGCGCATCCGCCTGCTGCCAGGCAATGTTTTCCGCTTCCATCAGCTTGCTGTTCCCGGCCAGCACATAGCTGCCGTCTATCTTTACACGGATACCCCGGCCGGGGATTTCCTCCTGCTCTGTGACTCTTTGCGCATCGATTTCCCGGCTGTAAGCCTTTTGGATGGAAACGGCTATCGGGTGGTTGGAAAAGCTTTCGGCGTAAGCGGCGTAAGTGAGAAGGCCATCTTCCGACCATCCGTCCGCACAGATAATCTGCGTAACCTTGAAAATGCCCTTTGTCAGAGTGCCGGTCTTGTCGAACACCACGGTATCCACTTGATTGAGGGCCTCCAGGTAATTGCTGCCCTTCACCAGGATACCGTTCTTTGATGCACCGCCGATGCCCCCGAAAAAGCTGAGGGGGATGGAGATGACAAGGGCACAGGGGCAGGATACAACCAGAAACACCAGAGCCCGGTGGATCCAATCGGCAAAAGCGGCTCCGGGAACGACCAGCGGAGGGATAACCGCCAGAACAAGAGCGGCAAAGACTACGACGGGGGTATAATACCTTGCGAACTTTGTGATGAAGTTCTCGGTGGGAGCTTTTTTGCTTCCGGCATTTTGCACCAGGTCCAATATTCTGGAGATGGTGGACTCGCCGAATTCCCTGGATACTTCGATGGTCAGCACCCCGTTTTTATTGATGGAACCCGACAAGACATCGCTTCCGGGCTCAACGTCACGGGGAAGGGCTTCTCCCGTCAGCGCGGAAGTGTCCAGCGTGGACCTGCCGTCTATTACCTTGCCGTCCAGCGGTATTTTTTCCCCGGGTTTGACAAGAATCCAGTCCCCGATGCCTACTTCTTCCGGGGTAACCTTTCGCAGATCGTCGCCGATTTTCAGATTGGCAAAGTCAGGCCGGATATCCATCAGGGAGGAAATTGACTTGCGGGAGCGGTTGACGGCGAGGCGCTGGAACGCTTCCCCAACCTGGTAGAACAACATGACGGCCACACCCTCCGGGTATTCTCCGATGGCAAATGCTCCGATGGTTGCCACACTCATCAGGAAATTCTCATCAAAAACCTGCCCTTTTGAAATGTTTTTAAGCGCCCGCAAGACAACCTCGCCGCCTACCAGAAGATAGCTGACGAGGAACAGGGCAAGCTCAAGGGGCTGTGAAAAAGTAAAAAGCATGCCGGCTACAAAAATTGCCGCGCCGGTGTATAGCAAAATCCGGTGCGCCTTTTGCTTCCAGTCGGAGGACTCCTGCCGGACATTCTTTTTGTCCGTATAGGAGATCCGAATGGCAGGCTCGATATCCAGGGCGATCTGGGACGCCTGCCTTATGATGGCCGGCAGCTTCCCTTTATCCGATGCTTCGATGGTAAGCTTTTGGGTGACAAAGTCAAGGTTTGCCGCTTTAACGCCCTCCAGGGCACTTACTTCCTTTTCGATTTTCTGTGCGCAGTCGGCACATCCCAGGCCCAGCAGATAAATCGTTTTTTTCCCCGGAACCTGAGATTCCCTTTCGTTCATTACAATATCAGGCTCGTGGCTTTTTACAATGGCATCGGCCTGGGCTACAAGACTGTTTGTTTTCTCATCATCCGCAATTTCCATGGTAAGGGTTTTTGACACAAAATCAACGGAGGCGAAGGACACGCCCTCCAGCTTACCGACGTCCCGCTCGATTTTTGCGGCACAGTTGCCGCAGCACAGACCCTCCAAAATAAACTCTTTTCTTGTTGCTGTCTCCATATTGACCACCCTTTTCCCGTCCGTCAGGACAAGGCTTCCTTCACTTTGATATCTTCATCATGGGAAACGGCGATGCGGGTAATTTCTTCTGCCAGATGACGGGCATCCGCGTCAAATTCCATAGAGAGAACAGAGGTTTGTGGGTTGATTGCCGCAGTTTTAACACCTTCCAGCGTGCGGACGTCTTTCTCTATCTTTGCGGCACAATTGCTGCAGCACAGGCCTTCCAGGATATATTGCTTTTTTTCTGTTGACATAATTTCTTCTTCCTTTCAAATAGAATGTTCTTTATTTAAGCTATACAATTGAACGGTTGATTACTTAATCAACTAAAACGGTATAAAATTTTTCCGGCTGGGCGCTGGCTTGATAACCAAACCTGCTGTTATAACGACCTCAACAAAATCAGCTCATTGCTCGGAAATATGGAGCAGACCCTGGGCGAAGATGGTCTTTACATGCTCGTCGTCAAGGGAATAATAGACGATTTTGCCGTCCCTGCGGTGTTTAACCAGCTTCATCTGCTTAAGGATCCTGAGCTGATGGGAGATGGCAGACTTGGTCATTCCCAGAAGCACTGCAATATCGCAAACGCACATTTCCGCCTTAAATAAGGCATAGAGTATTTTTACCCGGGTGGAATCTCCAAAAGCCTTGAAAAGCTCGGCAAGATCCATTAGATCTTCATCGGCGGCCATATGCTCTCTGACTTTGTTGACCACGTCTTCATGGATTGTATTGCAATCGCATCTTTCAACATCTGTAGTATATGCACGCATACCGCTCCTCCTATAAAACAAACAATTGAATCATTGTTCAACTATTATTATATATTCCTTTTTTGCTGTTTGTCAAGAGCGTTCCAGCGAAAAAAACACCGGTACATTGCAGGAGTCTATTTTTTTATGTCGAATTATATTGTATATTTGTCTTTTGGTGGAAGCTGGAGGAGGCGCTGCAAATAGAGAAAATAATCGATTATACTGCATTTATGGCCGAAACGGGCTTGGACAGGGATGCTATAAAGGAATTATACCAGGTTTTCCATGATGAAATGCTTGAAGAAAAGGAAAAGCTTTTGTGCTGTTTTTCGGGAAACGACTTTGAGATGCTGGGGAAGACGGTGCACAATGTCAAGGGGATATCCGGCAGCTTTAAAGCCGGACAGGTGTATGAGCAAGCAACCCTCATGGGCTTTGATATAAGAAAGGGGAAATTCGAGGACATCGGCAGCCGCCTTGCAAACCTTACACAATCCATTGATTGTGCAATTAGAGAGATAAAAAAATATATAGAAATGTAATTGTATACAGCGTTAATAAATGAATGCTGTTTTATTTCAGGAGAATGCTAATATGTCAAATACAAAAAACATCGTGCTGGTAGTGGACGATTCGCCGTCGATACGCAAGGAAGTCAGGGTGATCCTTGAGAAGGACGGGTACATCGTAAGGGAAGCGGGAAGCGAATTCGGCATGCTAAGCGCTATCGAGGAGTACGGCGAAAAGGCCGATATCGTGTTAATGGATCTAAGCTTAAACGACGCAAACGGGTTTGATCTTGTAAGCAGGCTCAGAGCAGCGGAAAAATACAGGAACATTCCGGTAATTATTCTTACGGAGCACGCTGACCGGGACAGTGTTTTAATGGCAAAAATGGTGGGGGTGCAGGGCTATCTTGTAAAACCCATAATAGCCGATTTACTCAGGGAAAGAATCCGCAAGGTGTCCATGGGAGAAGACGGATGAGTTCGTTTGTTTTGCTTTCGGTCATAACCGTGGCATTGTCACTGATGCTTGCATGGTATATCTGGTACCGGATGAACAGAACGCAGGAACACACCAATTTTGTTTTGCTCATGCTTTCCATTACCGTCTGGACGGTTTTTGCAGCCCTTGAGGTTATAAGCACGGCAGGAACCAGCAAGATCCTGTTTACCCAGCTGTCCTACCTGGGAATAGTGTCTATGCCTGTATTCTGGCTGTATTTTTCCTTTGAATACTCCGAGCGGTATGAGTGGTTGAAATACAGGCGGAGGAAGCTTTTATGGATAATACCGGTATTGACTCTGATGATCGCATTTACAAATAAATGGCATGGTCTCATGTGGTCGAATATTTATCCTACCGGCATCATTGATAATATTCATGTATACAAATATGAAAGAGGCATCGTCTTTATCATAAATTCCATCTATGTGTATTCACTCTTTCTGACGGGCCTTGTTCTGATTTTTAGGGAGCATACAGCAAGGGGATTGAGGTGCATTCGGAGATCCATGCCGATATGCCGTCCATGTTGAAAGGCGATCCGGGAAGACTGCGGCAGGTATTCGGCAACCTTTTGAGTAACTCCCTCAAGTTTACGGAAAATGGAGATATCACCCTATCGGCAGAATGCACGGGAGAAGCCGGGAATATTGCGTCGCTTGTTTTCAAGGTAACGGACACCGGTATCGGCATACCGGAGAAAACCATAAAAAGCCTCTTTGAGCCTTTTACCCAGGCGGATAGCTCAACGACAAGGAAATATGGAGGCACAGGCCTTGGCCTTGCCATCTGCAAGAGGATTATTGAAAATATGGGCGGTGGGATCACGATAGAGAGCAGGGTAAACCAAGGAACGACCTTTGCCATTACAGTCGGCATGGAGAAGGGAAAGGAGAAAGAGCGACTGCAATATGCCGGAATCAGCGGGATGAAAATACTGGTGGTTGACGGCAACCGCCTGAACAGAAGAATATTCAGGGAGTACCTGGAGGAATCCGGGTGCATGGCCATTGATGCCGCAAATACCGTAGAAGCATTGGACATCCTGAGGTATAGCTGCCGGGAAAAGCCTGTGGATGTTGCAATCCTTGAATGCCTTTGAGGATGACCGGGAAAAGTGCCTGGCGGCGGGGATGGATGATTATATATCCAAACCTGTAACCATCAAGGTGCTGGAGGGAATACTGAAGAAATGGGTGGCTCCATAGGAAGATTTAGAAGAAGATGCCTATTAAGGTTCTAACTTTTAACAATTTGTAATTTTTTCTCCTGTTTATTTGTAGTATTATGTATTTATCAATAAAATTATACAAATAGGATGAATAAGGTAAAGGAATAAGATACCGATGAGAAGAAGGAGAAGGGTCAAGAAAAGATTTTACGTGATCATGGCATTCCTGGCAATTTTTCTGTGTATATTGTTGGCCAAGATCCCCCAGGGAAGATCTACGGGTACAAACACAAATACGCCTAATATTCCTGTAATAAAGCAGGAGGATGTCATACCGGGCGCCTACCCGGAGGGGAAAATGGTGATTTGCCTGGATCCCGGCCATGGAGGGCATGATGAGGGGACCCGGAGCATTTTGGGTTTTACCGAAAAAGAGATTAATTTAAAGGTGGCTCTTCAGGTAGGCAAGCTTCTTGAAAAAAACGATTACGAAATCATCTATACGCGGACAACGGATGAAGCCAAAGGGCGCAACCAGGAGGAAGACCTCAGCGCCAGATGCGATATCGCAAATAAGGCGAATTCCGATATTTATGTATCCATACACTGCAACTTTGATAAAAGGAGCCCAAAATCAAAAGGCTTTGAGGTCTGGTGCAGGTTCCCGGAGCAAGCGGGGGAGGAGCTTGCGCTATGCATGGACAAACGGTTGGCAGAAGTGGGTTATACCAGGGACAGGGATATAAAGTATGAATCCGACGGCGGACTGTTTGTTCTGAAGAATACGAAAGCAGTGGCTGTATTGGTGGAACTGGGCTTTTTGAGCAACGCAGAAGACAGCGCCTTTCTCGGAAAGGAGGAAGGCCTCAAAAAATGTGCGGAAGCAATGGCGAAAGCGATTGAAGATTATATCGCAAGTACCGGGAGCGTGTAGTTGTAAAATGAGTGAATTCCCGGCAAATGAAGCAGAGATGAAATAAATTGGATTACTCCGTAAAAAAGGTGGTATAATATGGGCATTACATACACTGGAGGTAATATCCGTGAATTTAAAGAGCTTTTTGAAGCTTGTTGAAATACGGACCAAGGTGGCCAGCGTGGTTCCGCTGCTGCTGGGTACTGTTTACGTGATCTACCGTTATCAGCGGTTTGATTTGATAAATTTCCTTTTGTTTTTCTGTTCTTTACTTTTTATTGACATGACGACGACGACCCTGAACAATTATTTCGACTGGAAACGGGCAAATAAAAGACACGGCTATAATTTCGAGATCCATAACAGTATTGAAAAATACCATTTGCAGGAACGGACGGTGGTTGCCGTCATACTGGGCATGCTGTTTCTGGCGGTTGCTGCCGGTATATTGCTTGTGACACGCACCAACCTTGTTGTTCTCGCTGTCGGCGCCCTGTCGTTTCTCATAGGGATATGCTATTCCTTCGGGCCTCTGCCGATTTCCAGGACGCCCCTGGGCGAGGCTTTTTCCGGCTTCTTTATGGGCTTTGTGATTTTCTTTCTGTCGATATACGTGCACGCTTATGACAGCGGCATTTTCTCCTATACAATTGAAGGGACCGACATTTTGTTCCGTATGGGGATGGCGGACATCCTTTCCATCTTCCTTGTGTCTTTCCCTCTGGTTTGCGGGATAGCCAACATAATGCTGGCAAACAACATATGCGACCTTGAGGATGACATTGAAAACGGAAGGCATACATTACCTGTATACTTAGGTAAGAAAAATTCCATTTTCCTGTTCAACGCTTTATACTATGCTTCCTATGCGGATATCCTTTTCCTGGTGGTGGCCGGGGTGCTGCCTGTTTTATGCCTGGCGGCCCTGATCACGCTGTTTCCGGTATATAAGGGGATGAAGCTCTTTAATTCCCTTCAGTCCAAATGCGATACCTTTCCCGTTGCCGTAAAAAGCTTTCTGCTGATTGGGACTACGATGACGGCGGCTCTGTTGATTTCATGGATTTTCTCTTATTTCTACAAATTATTTGTTTAAAGGTAAGGTTTGCAGGTTATTTATTTGCTATGCCACAGGCTATGACGTAATGCAAATTGAAGGAGGTTTAAGATAATGCCCGGTATTTTTAAAAAAGCTCCATGCAAGGAGGCGGAATGCATCCTTAAATATGTTGAAAGCAAAGCGATGGGAAAGGAAATAGAAAAGCCGGAGATCAAATATGGTCTGCACAACAGGATTTTTGATAATTTTGCCCGGTTGTTCAATAATGAAAGGAAACTGTCCTTGGCCGCGAAGAAGCTTCTGGGGACTGCCGCCTCCTTGAGCAGTTATGATGTGGATATGTCCCACATCTCTTACGGCATGATCGATTTTGCAGAAAAAATGGCTGTGCTTAGCGAGTCAAACCTGGCAATTGTCCAGCAGACGACGGCCAGCATGAATCAGGTCAACGATACCATTGCCGATGCTTCCGATACCCTTGATAAATTGTCCGCGGCATCCGCAACCCTTGTACAGCGGAACAATGAAAGCCTGGTCCATCTGGAGAAGGTAAATGCCCTTAAGGAAAGTGTGATGAATAATGCCGGAGAAATGACGGGCCAGATCGATAAGCTGGTAGAAATGGCCGGCAGGGTAAGTGAATTGGTAGCGGGGGTGAATTCCATCGCCGAGCAGACCAACCTGCTTGCCCTGAATGCTTCCATCGAAGCGGCAAGGGCGGGCGAAAACGGCCGCGGGTTTGCCGTTGTCGCGCAGGAAATACGCAAACTGGCAGATGATACAAAAAAAAGCCTGGAAGGTATGAAGACATTTGTAAGCAACATCCAGACCGCTGCTACCGAGGGGAAAGCGAGCATGGACAATACCATTTTCTCTACAAGAGAAATGAGTCTTAAGATCGATTCGGTAAACGATACAATGAACAGTAATGTGGATATGCTGCAGCATACCATAAAGGATGTACATACACTCAATCAAGCCATGGGAGGCATAAAAATATCGGCAAATGAAATTAATCAGGCCATGGAAGCCTCCAGCAGAGACGCTGAGACCCTCAGCAACATGACCAGGTTCATTCAGGAGGATGCGCTGAAATGCGCCGAGCAGGCCAAGAAAATCTCTTCGGTGGACAATGATCTTTCGGGCCTGGTCAAGGAAATGATGGATGCTCTGCATGGAAGCACCAATGCCGTCAGCAACCGGGAATTCGTTGAAACCATGAGCAATGCCAAAACCGCCCATGCAAACTGGATGGCAAATTTGAAAAAAATTACCGGCGAAATGAAACTGTACCCCCTTCAAACCGATGGCACCAAGTGCGTTTTCGGACATTTTTATTATGCAATGAATCTCACCAATCCTGACATTAAAGCCGAATGGGAGGAACTGGGAGAAAAGCATCTGCAGTTCCATGCATTGGGAGATAAGGTGATGGACGCGGTAAAGGCCCACCAGGATTCAAAAGCCCGTGAATACTGTCTGGCTGCTGAAAAGATGTCCTCGGAAATATTTGGACTTATCAATTCCATTATCGGCAAAGTGGATAAGCTGACGGAGACGGGCATGGATATATTTAAAGTTTTTTGATATAATGAAAAACGCGGATAAACTATAATGGTACGCGGATATGGCCCGATGCAGGCAGGTGGATGATTTGAGGAAAAATGACTATATCACCCGGGGAATGTTCAATATTTTTGACGAATTTGTTCCTGTTTTCAGGGCGATTGCTATCCTAACTCTCTTTCTTGTCTTATTAAAGACCGGTTTAATCGAGGCTTATCCCTTATCCGTCGTAAATGCCTTCGCCTACGGCTATTTTGCCTATGCGGCCATACTGCTGATATTTAAAAACACCAGAAAAAAACTTGCCGGCAGGTTTCCGCTTTTGCTGCCGGTGATCGACCTGGCTTTGCTTACCCTGGGGATTGCTTATTCAGGAGGAGATGCAAGTCCCTATTATATTTTCTATACATTTTTCATCGTTTTTATGGCTTTGTTCTACAGCTTGAAATATTCTCTTGCCCTCACCGGGATCTGCATCCTGTTTTATGTGGGTGCGGTCCTTACGGTGAACGGAAGCATCTCGGGAGTTGCGGGGATGAGGATTTTTTATCTGCTTGCCATGGCGTTCTTTGTTGGAATACTGGAGGGGAAAATTCGCCGGCATACCTTTTCCATGGCTATTCATGACAGTCTGACCTCCCTTTACAACTACGAGTATTTTTACGGCAGCCTGGACGATATCCTGATCGAAAGCGCCAAACTGTCCAGATCGGTATCCCTGGCGGTAATTGATGTGGATGATTTTAAACACTTTAATGACAGGCACGGCCATCTGGAAGGCGACAGGATTTTGACGGAAATCGCCTCCATCATCAAACCCCTCATAAGGGCGCATGATATTGCGGCAAGGTATGGCGGGGACGAGCTGGTGATCATATTCCCCAATACCGGAAAATTTGCCGCCCTGAAAACCTGTGAAAGGATCAAGGATGGTATCGTGAAGGGTCTCCATGAAAGATTCGATGAAAATGTCACCATCTCCATCGGCATTTCCGCTTATCCCGACAACGGGCAATCCCCTGCCGAGCTTTTCGATTCCGCGGATAAGGCTCTTTACAAAGCCAAACAGGCCGGCAAAAACAACATTGTCCTTAGTTGAGCAGGCCCCATCTGCGTCCTTGCGTCATAATTTTAATTTCTACATTGCTTCGCAATTCCGACACATCAGGGCAGGAGCGCCGAGCAGGCCTTGATTCTCAAGAAAGGCCAAAATGCCAGCGGTAATATCTATGGACTGGAGTTTGAGTACGGACCGCCGGTATTGAGGCATTTAACCGCAAGATTGAAGTAAGACATAAGCATTTGATTCAGAGGTTGCTCCGGAGACGAGCCATACGGCTTGCCTCCTGACGATTATATATCCAAGCCAACATGCTCCTCAAACTGCTTTATAAAAAGAAAGCTCAAGAATATACAGGGGTTATGTCAATACCCACGGATTTATATTTGCTGCGGTTAGCATTTTGGGGGAGCGCTTATTATAATGACTATTTCGCAGGGTAACTAAATTAAGTGGTTACGTAGAAAAAATATACCCGTATTTTTCAACAGCATAGCACAGCGCCTTCAGATTTTCGAAGGTTGTTCCGGGGTTAATACTGCCTGCGGTACAAAGCACCAGATGCTTACCGGGGCCGGCCTGTTCAATATCTCTTTTGGCATTCTCGATAACCTCTTCAGGTTTACCGTAAAGTAGAATTTTTAGTGGTGGAATCTGTCCAAATACAACGGCATCGGGCATTTTTTCAAGGATCTGCTTCGAGTCGATATACGGGTCAATATTTACCTGGTTAACCCCCATATCCCTCAGGGTATCCAAATGGTGTTTCATGTGGGAATCTGAATGGTAGAATCTTGGATCCGAAGGATCAGGAGAATAGAGATCATATAACTCTTTTTCGGAGTCCATAATGAATTCTCTGTACATCCCGGGAGAAAGCATACCGGCTACGTCACTGGCAAAATGAAAGCCTTTCCTGTTTTCGGGATATCCGG
This sequence comes from Bacillota bacterium, assembly GCA_023426125.1. Classification (GTDB taxonomy): domain Bacteria; phylum Bacillota; class Clostridia; order Acetivibrionales; family DTU013; genus MnB-11. The sequence continues at coordinate 169,155 of JAFABI010000012.1, read as the reverse complement.
TCGCTTTCCTGATTGCCGCGATATAGCGTTTGGATGTTTCGAGCCAGCACTTTACAAGCTTGTGTATTTCATCAGGATCCGTCGCTATCCAGGTGAGGAAATTGGTTATACTGCAGAGCTGTCCAAGCATGGTGGCGCACCCTTTCATTCCGCCGCCGTAGTTTTGCTCAATTCCGTATCTTGCTTTAATTTTTTGGCGCCATTCAAGGTATTTTGGGATAAGTCCCTGTTCAAGAACATCGACCTTGCTCATTTTTTCAACAAAATCTTCAATCTCAGAAGGATCGTTGATGACCGGGCGAAGGGTAGGGGTGGCATTGGATTCATAGTTGACGGCCCCTCCGTAAACGGAGGAATCCATTACCACCCCAAAGTCAACTGCAGGATAGATGGTATAGGCAATTTCCTTTTGGGTCATTTCACTGCACCGCAGCCTTTGCTCCTGCTGGTAGTCAAAGTCGGAATAATACTTGGCATTATTCAGCTTTAAGTGATCGCATATCCAGTCTCCGTCAAGATTTATGCTTACCGGAACACGTGGAATGTCTGCGTTCAGATCCAAACACCTGTTGTTTGTTTCCCAAAAATTTTTCATGTCCAAATCAAATGACATCGGAAGGCCACTCCTTTTATAATTTTTATCGGTTAGAGAAGATACCGCTTATGCTAAAAGCATATCAGCAGTTGATATAAACAGCCATGTAATATATAATTAATTTGTACTATATCTTACTCAAAGAAGGTGCAATTCTCAGTTGAATGGTGAAAAAATGGTAAATAGTATGTTTCCCTGCTTTTCTCACATTGTGGATAGAATTTGTACTCCTGGCTGGAGAATTCCAAAAGAGACATACCAAAAACATAATTTGATTCTGATTTATGGCGGGGAAGCGGTTTTTAGCTGCAACGGCAGACAATTCAGGGGTACGAGGGGAGATCTGGTTTACTTCAAACCGGGAGATCTGCGATGGGCCGGAACAGTTCCTGACAAGCCAATGCAGTGCTTTGCCGTTGATTTTATTTTCACCTGCCTGGAGCTCAACGACGGGAGGTTTGAATCGGCGGACTGCGTATTGCCTTTTGGAGAAATCGAGAAAATCAGTGATAACTATCTGTTATTAAGGCTCCTTGACTTGTTTGGCGAGCTTGCAAGGATATGGATTTCGAGGGGGGAAAACAGTATTATCCGGTGCAGGTCGGTATTTATGGAGATCATGAGCCTTTTGACAGCCTGGAAGAGCGGCAGTGGTATGAATTACGATAAGCTACGTAAAGTGGAAAAACTAATAAACTACATGGCCGGGAACTATTCAAAGCAGATTTCGCTGATAGAGCTCAGTAATCTTTGCCAGGTAAGTCCGTCTTACATTGGAGCCGTTTTCAGGGAAGTGACCGGAAAAACCCCAATCGGCTACCTTATAGAAATACGTATGAGTAAAGCAAAGGAGCTTATAAGGGATGGATATCAGATAGCTGAAGTTGCACAAAAAGTCGGATTTAATGATATATTCTATTTCAGCAAGTGCTTTAAGAAGCTGGAGGGTGTTCCGCCTTCGTGTTATAAACGAAAGGACCAAAGGTCTACTTCATCGCGGTGACCATGCAGATTGCCAATGTAAAGAGCTTCGTGAGCAGTTCATAAAACAGATCTGCGGCAGGCTGGAGGACATGGAAAATAATCTGTCTGCCTGTGACCTGTGCAGACATTTATGGGCGGTATTCAGAGGGATATACGCCGGTTTCTTTTTTAAAAACCTTGCTGAAGTAGGTGACATCTTTATAGCCGACAGCAGAGGCTACTTCGTAGATTTTAAATTTGTTTTGAGAAAGAAGCTGCCTGGCGCATTGCGTCCTTGCTTGAAGAACATATTCCTTAAAGGACATGCCCGTTTTCCGTTTAAACAAAGTGCAAATATAGTTTGGCGTGAGATAAACCACATTCGACAGGGCCTCAAGCGTAATGTTTTCTGAAATATGATTTTGGACATATTCCTTTATGGCGGTGACAATTGAAATTGTTTGGCTATTGTTTCGCCCTTCCAAAAGATTTTGGATTTTCATATGTGTTTCTTCGATAATGAAAAAAATGTCATCTAAGGTGTCTGAACGCAGCAGAGCTTCGCTTGGAATTTGTCCGTTGAACAACAAATCCTTTGTGTTCAGTTCCTGTTCAAAGGCGAAGATTAAGAAGATGCTCAAAAGATCCAAGGATATTGTTTTAATGATCTCCGGGGGGAAATGGTCCATGTCGCACAGCTCTTTTTTTGCAGCACGAAGCAGACTCCGAATGTGTTCATCCTGCTGTACATTCAATGCCTGATAGACTTTAGATTTTAGTTTTGAATTGTTGACGTATACGTTTTGGGTAGAGACTTGCACGACATTTTCATAAAAGACCAACGAATTCTCGCCGGTGAATATTTTTCGCTTAAGCGCAGAATAAGCCTGGTCCAGGTATATGGAGAAGTCTTCTATATGAAAAAACGTCCCGCTGACGCCCATAGAGACAGAAATACCATTATGGATCTGGATATTCCGCTGAAACGATTGAAGCCGAGTTTCGAGAAGATTATTATTTTGATCCGGTTTCAATTCAAAAAACATACATATCAGATGGCGTAAGCGAAAAAAGTCTACATTGAACACACTGGCAATTGAGCTTTCAATGTCACTCTGCAGGATATTAGACAATTCCAATAATGCCAGTTGTATCTCCTTTTCAAGAAAAACTTCAGAATTTGCGCTTGAATGATATGAATCCAGGGACATCAGGACGATTTTGAAATGCCCTTCATGATGCTGGAAGTGAACAAAACGAGCCATTTCCTCATCGTAATGACCGTTTGCGAGTTCGTATAGAAAGTTTTCCTTCAAAATAGGCATATGAGAGGAAAGCTGGCACTCCAGTTGGTTGACATAACGCTTGTGGGAAATATCGATTTCTATCCGGCCAATGATTCTATCCAGAGTTTCCTTGAGCTTCTGCGGCTCGATCGGCTTTAACAAATAAGCGCCGATATTATTGGCGATGGCTTCCTGTGCATAATTAAAATCATCATATCCGGACAGAATCACGATCTTGCACTGGCAATTGCGTTGAACCAGCATCCGTATCATCTCAATGCCGTTCATATGAGGCATCTTGATATCGGTGAAAACAATGTCCGCAGGATGTTCTTCCATTAATGCAAGCGCTTCATGACCATCCTGTGCGGTATCAATGCAGCCGATATCGCTGCGCAGCGTGGGGAGAACTCTTTTTAGTCCGTTTAAAACAAATGCCTCATCGTCAACGAGCAGAATTCGATACATCGCTTATTCCTCCATCGGAATTATGATTTCTACAGTAGTTCCCACATTAACAGGCAAATAACGAACACCATACTCCGAACCGTATCGCAAACAGATTCGCCTGTGAATGTTGTATATACCATAGCTTTTTGTATTTGCTTGCGGTAAAATAAGGGTTTCATTTATAGCGATAGGATCACAACCGCTTCCATCGTCTGCAACCGTAAACACGATCGTGTCATCACGTCGGACAACAGTCAGCAAGATTTGAATGGTATCCCTTGTATTACGCAGGCCGTGAAGCAGCGCATTTTCCACAAAAGGCTGAAGTACGATGCAGAGAACGGGATGCTGCTGAAGGGACTCATCAATGCTTTTTTTAAATATAAATCGATTGTTATAGCGATATCTCTGAATATCAAGGTATTTTTCCAAATATGTGATTTCGTTTGCGATCAAGGTCGTATCCGCGCCTAAGTTCAGGCTGAAGCGGAACATTGTGGCAAGACTGGAAACCATACCGCTGATATCGTCAGCCCCATGTTCAAGTGCCATCCAGTTGATGGCATCCAGTGTGTTATAGAGGAAATGCGGGTTGATCTGTGCTCTCAATAGCTCCAATTGTCCCCTGTCAATTTCCCGCTGCTCTTCTTTTACGGTGTCCATCAATTCATCCAGGCGAATAGTCATATCATCGAACTGCTGATTCAGCATTGCAATTTCCTTAATCCTGGATCGCTTCATTTTGGTGTGCGGAAGAATGCCGACCGTAGCCATCTTCATGGTAAGACTGCTCAGGTCTTTACCCATAATGTTGGAAATAAAATAGATGCAGACAAAGTAAAGGAGAAACGCCAGCAGAAAACCAAGGATCATTTGCTTAAGAAGGGCGGTCGTGGAACGGTCGATTTTTTCCATCGGGATTAAATCTACCATAGACCATCCATTTGTAAGTATCGTATGCATAAGAAGATAGGTCTTGTTTTCAAAGGTAACAAGAATGCCATTATCAAGTGTTGTATTTGCTACAAGCTCCTTCAAGGCAGTGTTTCCGTAAGGATATATTAATTGGTCGCCTGATACGAGCAGCAGATGCTCGCCGCTGCTCAAACTCGTTTTAACAACATTCTTGAAAACATTGCTGTTCACAAGGATGCAGACAACGCCGATATATCGGTTGCCATAATATAGCTTTGTATAATAACTGAAAATACTTTTCGCTGAATTGTATTTTACAATAGTGTTGGAGAATGTTGGAACAAAACCGGAGGTGCTGTCCGCCAAAATTTTTTGCTTGAGTGCTTCCTCCGGCAAAAATGAAAAATCATAGAAACCAAAGCTCTTTGCATAATTGTAAAGCCCGCGTTCCTCTGTAAAAATAAGAGTACCTGTAATACCCTCGCAGGTAAAGGAGATATTCTCCAGATAGGAAGCAACGTTCTCGTTGGCGGTGTTTTGTGAAAGAAAATCCTTGGAACTGCGTAAAGCGCTTTCTATTATGGGACTTCGCTTAACGGATGCAGCTAATGACACCAGGGAATTTAGATATTGATTGAGGCTTTGCTCATATACTTTGACGGTACTGGATGCAATGTCTGTCATGTTGTCTGCTATCTGAGCAGAAACGGATGTATACATATATAAACCCTGAATAGCGCTGGTGATGATGATGACAAACGTAAGCGTCACAATCAGAATGGATTTCAATGAAAAAGTATTCATAGTGGAACGCCAGTGCTCCTTATATTCGGTAAGCTATATTTACCTATGGATTAATTATACACAATAACATGACGAAGGTCAATTTGTGCATCGGATTTGTTGCGCTATATTAAATTTGTGTAAGCTAATCTGGGATTTTGGAGTTTTTTCTCAGTAGATATCTCGTGGCAAACTATGTTAAATTTTAAATGCAAGTCGCAATTATCAAGCATTGCAAAAAAAAAGGAGGTTATGTGAAATGAAAAGAATTACCGCGTTTATCCTGATTGTACTGATGGCAGTAAGTATCTTAGGTGGGTGTACGACTACCACGGGCACTAAAAGCACAGATCCCACAACCGCTGCCACGGCAAGCACAGATTCCGCAGCCCCTTCCAAAAAAGTTGAAATCCGCTTTTCGTGGTGGGGTTCAGAGCTGCGCAACGAAGCGACTTTGAAGGCAATCGAAGCATATCAGACAAAAAATCCCGGCGTAACCGTTGTTCCGGAATACATGGGTTATCAAGGCTATCAGGAAAAGCTATATGCGCTGATCGCGGCGGGGACGGCTCCTGACATTTTTACCAGCGTTACCGAATGGTATCCTTCTTTAATTAGTTCAGACGCTATGGCCGATATGACCAACGCATTTGATATGTCAGGCCATAGTGAGGCTTATGTAAATGCATGTTCGTATGAGGGCAAAGTCTATGGTGTGAGCACTTCCTTAAATGCATACGGTATTGTATATAACAAGGCCTTGGCAGATAAATACGGCATTAAAATACCCGAGGACAAGTATACCTGGGATGATTTAAGTGCAATCTGGAAAGAAGTGACAGAGAAATCCAATGGCGCTGTTTGCGGTGTGATGGATCCCCGCTATGCAGGCTGGGCGTTGGAAGCTTTCGGATATACCTATCTGAGCCGTCCTGAACCCTATATGTATGATAATGAAGGTCTCACCTGTACGGCAGAAGATGTCGCCGCATTTATCGATTACTTTGCCAACCTTCCTAAAGGCTGTGTTTTACCCGCAGACGTGTCCTTTACAGTAGAGCCTCAGACCGCTGCGCCGGTTGCACAAGGCAAGGTTTTAATGGAGCTTGAAAGTACCGGCACTTTTGCAACCATGCAATCTCAAACAACGGACGAGCTTGGCTTGATCCCTTACCCGCTAGGCCCGAATGGCGAAACCGCAAACTACGCCCGCCCCGGTTTGATTCAAAATGTATATTCCGGTTCAAAAGTGAAGGAGGATGTATTCAAATTCCTGGATTGGTTCACCAACGCTGAAGATGCCGCATTGATCCTGACTACTGTTCGCGGCGTGTTACCGACCGTTAAGCAGCGTGAAGCCGTTATGAAAGTAGACGGACTTCTGACCCGCAATGATATGGTCGTCATCGACTGTATCAACAAGATCACCGCCAGCCCAATGCATGCATTCCTACCGGGACCGCTCGGCTTGGATGAGGCTCGTATGACTACCTTTAAGAATGTTGTATCGGAAGCGGTATTTGGTAAAATCTCCAGCAAGGAAGCTGGCATAAAGTACATAGAAGAAGCCAACAAGGTTTTCGACTCCTATAAAAAGTAAGCTGCTGAATTTTTGGATATACAAGAACCTGGCGCATTTGTGGAACAATGTTTTTGCAGATGTGCCAGGCATGTATTTATGAGGGGGCAAGAAAAATCCATGCAAGTATTCAAGCTGCGTAATAAAAAGCTCGGCAACCGTTTTAAAAGAGAATATAGAATGGCATATGTTTTCCTGATGCTATGGACCGTCGGTATGATATTGTTTTACCTGTATCCTTTTGTCAGTTCTCTCCAATTGTCTTTTACCAACGCAAATCTTGTCGGTGGGAAATGGATTGGTTTTGATAACTATGTTAGAATGTTTACGGAAGATAAGCGATTTTTGAAATCCTTGCGCGTTACAACTATTTATGCGATATTTGGCGTTCCGTTGAAATTGATTTTCGCGCTTTTCCTTGCCATGCTCTTAAGGAATGGGGCGACATTTTTCCGTACGGCGCTCTATATTCCGTCTTTAATCGGCAGCAGCGTTGCGGTTGCGGTTATGTGGCGGCAGCTATTTGGTGATTCGGGAATGATAAGTGCAATTGCCATGCTGTTTGGAATCCCGGCAAAAAATTGGATCGGTCTTCCGGAAACCGCATTACCGGTGTTAATTGTATTGGCGGTGTGGCAGTTCGGCTCCTCGATGGTCGTATTTATAGCCGGATTAAAAAGTATACCGAATATTTTATATGAAGCTGCTACTGTAGACGGTGTAGGTAAAGCGCAGCAGTTTTTTCATGTTACTTTGCCGATGCTTTCTCCGACGATACAGTTTAACTTGATTATGCAGCTTGTTGGCGCATTTCAGGTATTCACTCAAGGGTACATCATCACGCAAGGCGGACCAATGGACAATACGCTGTTTACCGTTCTGTATATTTTCCAGGAGGGCTTTGTCCGGATGCGAATGGGATATGCTTCAGCAATGTCATGGATCCTGTTCCTGATTGTATCTGCTATAGCCGTTCTGATATTCCGGTCTTCCAAGTACTGGGTATATTATCAAAATGAAAAATAACAGAGGGGATATCCTGATGAAAAAGAAGAATAATAAGTTAACGTTAATTAAAAATATTTTTTTGATCCTCATCACGGCTTTCATGCTGTATCCAATCATATGGATGCTGCTTGGCAGTTTCAAGTCCAATGAGGAAGTATTCAGCCTGACGCAGTTTTTCCCTTCCAAGTGGCATTTCGAGAACTACGTGGATGCATGGAGCGCGATTCCGCCATACAATTTTGGAACCTTTTTTCTCAATTCTTTTTTGATCAGCGGCCTGACTACGGTGGGAACTGTCATCAGCTGTACTTTGGCGGCCTACCCGTTTGCACGCATGGATTTCCGGGGTAAAAAGCTGTTTTTCAGCTGTGTGATCGCGACGCTGATACTCCCATCGCAAATTCTTCTGATTCCTAGGTTTATTATGTTCTCCAAAGTCGGATGGACAGACAGCTATTTGCCGTTGGTCGTCCCGTCCTTTTTCTGCCAGGTATCCGGCGCATTCTGCATTTACATGATGGTACAATTTATGCGCTCGATCCCTAATGAACTGGAAGAGGCGGCAGTTGTTGACGGATGCGGCTTATCTCGTCGGCTGTTATCTGTCATTCTGCCCAATTGTAAACCGGCGTTGTTTACGATCGCGATTTTTTCCTTTATCTGGAGCTGGGATGATTTTCTGAATCAGCTGATCTATTTGAATACCACCGTAAAGTTTACGGTTGCATTGGCACTTCGTATGTTTAACGATAATCAGTCTGTGATTAACTGGGGGGAGCTCTTTTCAGTATCGATTCTTTCTATCACTCCGGTTGCACTCATTTACGCTTTTGCGCAGAAATACTTCGTAGAGGGAATCGCGACAACCGGTCTGAAATGATGGTTTGCTGAATAAAAAAAGGAGAAGCGAGGTGTAAGGTGTTATATGCTAAGAAAAGATTTTGATGAAGTTTTGGCTCGGAATATCGATTTTGCGAATAGCGATAAAAAGGGAGCACTTATTCGCATCACTGGGATTTCAGAAATCCGGATTCCCGATGCAAAACCGCTGGAGGATTGGGAATTCCCTAAGCAGTACAAAGAATATCTTGACAAATGTATTGAGCATAAGAAAGCATATTGGCAGCAAAGGGGAGACCTTAAGGATGATGTTATCCCGGACATTAAGCCCTATTATGGTATTGCTGAGCACAGCTCCTTTATAGGAGGAGAGGTTTCCTTTGGAGGTAATACCAGCTACCATCATACAGTGATTAATGACTGGTCTGATTTGGATAAGCTTACATTGGAGCCGGCAAATAAATATTTCAGAATGCTTATGGATAGCTTGCTATACCTGAAGGAGCGCTCCCTTGAAGCAGGCTGTGTCGTGACGCTGAGGGGCGGAGAATCTCCCATGGATATAGCCAATGCGCTAAGAGGCAATGATCTTTTTACTGATTTCTATGATTATCCTGATGAAGTACATCGTCTTCTTGAATTTTGTACTGAAGCAGCAAAGTGGACCTTTAAGCATCAGCTTGAAATAATCGGGTATTTAAATGGCGGAGTGATGAGCGGCTGGGGAATCTGGATGCCTGGTAATTCAATCGGACATCTATCGGAAGATGCCAGTACCATGTGTGCTGTTTCCATATATGAGGAATTTGGGAAACCCTATACTATAAAAGCATTAAATGATTACGATTGTTCATTCATGCATACCCATCCCATGGGAAGACATGTTTTACCCTCCATTGCTTCAATAAATAAAATAAAATTCATAGAAATTGAATATGATCCAAATCAAATGAGTCCCATTGAAGTATATAAATCAAATGAAGTAGTTTTAAAAGATAAAATAGTTGTACTTCGGACGAAGCTGGAAGAAATTCAAGATAATTTAGAATTTTTATCAAGTCATAAATCCATTGTCGAATTAAACGTTGAAAGCTTTGCAGAGGCGGAGAAAGCAATTTCACTTGTAAGAAGTATAAGTCCTATTTAGAAGGGGTGGAGTTATTTGTGTGGGAGTGAAGTTCGATGAAAATCAGCAACTGTATTACTAAAATATCGCAAAATAACGGAGTTTTTCTGATTGAAACCGATGGGGGCAAATTCATGGTTCTTTTTCTGAAAGAGGACCTGGTGAGAATACGCTGCACCTTTGAGAAGGACTTCCCGGAGGAAGCTTCCTATACTTTGGTAATGACTGCATGGGAGGATCGCCTGGATCCTTTACTTATGGGAGAGAGAAAAAGGCTCAGCCCGTATATGCCGGAAACGGTGGAAAACAGGGAATACCTGGAACTGAAGACAGGTACCCTGCGGATGCGGATTGTTTTATCATAACTCATGGCGTTCCGAGTTCGATATGGGCTGTGAGAGGAGCGGATATTGGCAGAGGTACAGCTATTTTTGCGCCGACGGAGGGGATATCGACCTATTCTTCCTTTATGGGCCTACGATAGAACATGTGGTGGAAAGCTATACCGACCTGACCGGAAAAACGGCGCTTCCTCCTTTGTATTCCCTGGGTTATATGGGCTCCACCATGTACTACACCGAACTGGATAAAGATTCGGATGAGGCTATATTGTCCTTTTCCGAGAAGGCGGTTAAAAATTTCATTCCCTGTGATGGATTCCATATTTCTTCCGGTTATACTACCGGAGAGGACGGGAAAAGGTACGTTTTCAACTGGAACGATAAACGGTTTAAAGATCCCGCCAGATTTGTGAAGCGTATGAAGGAAAAAGGAATGGCTCTATCGCCCAATGTAAAGCCGGGTATGCTGCTGGCCCATTTTCTCTATGATGAGTTTCAAAAGAATGGCGCATATATCTTGAACCGAAGCGGGACTCAGCCCTATGTAGACCGTTATTGGGGAGGAAAGGCTTCCTTTGTGGATTTTACAAATCCGAAGGCCCGGGAGTTGTGGAAGAAGCATCTGAAAACGGCGCTGATTTCGCTGGGGATCACTTCTATATGGAATGATAACAACGAATACGAAATCAACGATCCCGGCGCTGTCTGCGATTATGAAGGTAAAAAAAGGGAAGTGGAAGCTCTACGGCCTCTTCTGCCCAACCTGATGGCGTATACAGCCTACCAGGCAGTCTTGGAGGAATGTCCTGATATCCGGCCCTATGTCCTGAGCCGGGCAGGGTTTGCGGGAATCCAGCGTTATGCCCAGACCTGGGCGGGAGACAATTATACCAGTTGGAAGAGCTTGAAATTCAATATTTCCACCATCCTTGGAATGGGGTTGTCGGGAGTGGCAAACCAGGGAATTGATGTAGGGGGCTTTGATGGACCGGTGCCGGATCCCGAACTGCTGGTGCGTTGGGTGCAGAATGCAGCCTTCTATCCGAGATTCTGCATTCACTCCTGTAATACCGACAATACGATGACCGAGCCTTGGATGTACCCTTCCTTCACTTCTTATATCCGAAAGGCGCTGGAGTTCCGGTACAGGCTAATACCCTACCTGTATTCGCTGATGTACCAGGCTGCGGATCGGGGAACTCCCGTTATGAGGCCTTTGGTATATGAATTCCAGCATGACCTCAAGGTATATGAAGAAAGCTTTGACTTCATGGTAGGATCATACCTTCTCGTTGCCGGCGTTTTTGAAAAGGGCACTGCTTCCAGAGAAGTTTACCTACCCGAGGGAAGCAGTTGGTATGACTGGGATACGAGGGAAAAATACATCGGTGGACAGACCATACGGGTGAAAACACCCCTGGATAAAATACCAGTGTTCATAAGGAGCGGCTCTATCATTCCTATGACAGCCCCCAGACTTAACGTCCAGAAGGAAATGCCTGGAAGACTTGAGTTTCTGATGGAGCCTTGGGAGGCAGGCTGCTTCATATTGTATGAGGACGACGGGACTAGCAATGACTATTTAAAAGGCATCTATTGCAAGACCAGCATCACCATCCAGCCAAAAAAAGGAAATGCGGACCTGCACTTTATCATAGAAGGCAATTACCGGTCAAGCATCCGTGAAATAGCCATGGAGGTTATATGCGGGACTTCGGCTCCCCTAAGAATCAGTGTAGCGGGAAGGATGCTGCCCCAATACATGGATAGAACCGAGTTTGAAGAACAGCAGGAGGGTTTCTGCTTCAATCCTGAAAATAGAAGTGCCTGTGTCAAATATCCAAAGCCTGAAGGAAACTATACAGTTTCCTTGTGCTTTGACACGAAAGACTTGATTTCTATTTAAAAAAGCATATATGTTTGGACCGTGGAAAACTGGTTGAATTTGTAAAAACATCTTTATTGATGCAACAAATGAGCATTGCATTCGACAATACCTTCAAGCAGTCCCTGTGTTATGTTATTAATGGTTATTGTCTTAGAATATTACAAAAAGATTAAGAATCGTTTACAATCCATATTACCCTCAAAAACAATATCCACCTTCGAATATATTATAGTATGATCGATCACAAAATATATTTTTGAAAGGTGGAAAGATATGAAAAAACTGATCTCGTTAATCCTTGCAGTGATACTGATGGCTGGCGCGTCAACAGCGGTGTTTGCCCGTAATGACAAAAAGGCCGACGAAAAAAATGTTTCAATTGATTTTTATGGAAAGTTTTTTCAAGATTCGAATGTGATCCCCTGGGCGCAGAAGTCCATTGACAAGCTGAAGCTGAAAGGTTTGCTGAAGGGCGGCAGCAACGGAAAATATGAGCCCAACCGTTCGGTCACCCAGTTGGAGGCATTGATCATGTGCCTTCGGGTCATGGACTGGGAAAACGAAGCGCTGCAGATGGAAAACCTCCCCAAGAAATATAAGGGCGGCCAGGTTCAGCAGTGGGCGGTAGGGTACATTAATAAAGCAGCCGAGCTGGGCATTCTGGATGAAGTGGATCTGATGTATTTCAAGCCGAATGAGCCGGTGAAAAGGCATGAAATTGCCAAATACATAATCAGAGCCTTGCAGAAGGAAGATGAAGCGAAGGCCAAAATGAAGGCGGAGCTTCCTTTTGTGGATGCGGCGGCTGTTCCTCAGGGCTCCGTAGGTTACGTCTATTTGATAAAGCAGCTGGGAATCATGAATGGCGACGACCGCAAGAGGTTCAATCCCATGGGTACCTTAAGCAGGGCCGAAATGGCGGTATTGTTCTGCAATCTTGACGACAAGGTCGATAACGACAATGACGCAGATGAATTCAGAGGTACGGTGGACAGTATCAACTCCGACAGGATCGTTCTTCAGGTAGGTGTTTTAAAAAGAACCTTTGATGTAAGCGATGATGTCGTCGTATACAAGGATGCCGGGAGAGTGGCTTATTCAACGGTTGTGAAGGGCGATAAGGTGCTTTTGAAAACCGATGACGATGTCGTTGAATATATAGAAATACTCAAGGCCGGTCAGCCTGATGACAAGATCATCACCAACTACACCGGCGAACTGGCGGCGATCGGCAGCGGAAATCCTGTCACATTAACGGTGAAGATAGAAGAACTGACCGCCATTTTCAAGGTGGCCGATGGTGCGGAATTTTACTTTAAAGGAGTAAAAGGTACAGTCAACGATCTGAGAGTCGGAGATGAAGTTAAAATTGCAGTTGATAATACCAACAGAGCCCTGAAGATTGTTGTAGACAGGCAGATTACCGCCGTTACCGAAGATCGGGGAGTCATAACCGCGATTGATCTCACAGGGACGTATCATTTATCCATTGACAGCGCCCTGGACAACTCCTCGGGGAGTATAACCTATGTTCTGTCCAGGGATGCGGCTGTGAAGGTCGACAATGCCGCTGCCGATTTCGAGGACCTTTATATCGGCATGAACGTAGTAGTAAAGCTGAACAACAGTATCATCGAATCGGTTTACGGAGAAACATAGGCCTGGAAGACAGTTACACAAATACACGGGGACGGTTCTACTGTATGCATTGACATACAGTAGAACCGTCCCCGTGTATTTCGTGTATTTTTACAACGAGAAGTGCCTCTCACTTAATTGTGACAGGCACTTTTCAAATATGTACAAATTATTAAATTCCTCTTTCATTGTTTCCCATAGTTAAATGGTGGTAAAAGTATTATATCGAATCAAAAACAAAGTCGAAAAATGTTGATGGTTTGAATACAAAGGTGGTGAGAAGAATGGATTTAATCAATTTAGCTTTGCAATTTAAAGATTATGAATGGATGAAGGAACTGGTGAAGCTGGGAGAGGATATGGAAGCTTCCAATGCGGTGATGGAGAAAAATGTCAAGGCTGATTTGTTCAAGGAAGAATCCGTTGCACTCGAAAGCATTACAAATACCTACGCGGTAAGAGAAAGAATCGGTATCAGGGCCTTCAACATCAATTCCGAGTATGACAGGAATTTGTCCGAGCTGGTTATGGTGGAACGGCCTTCCTACAGGAAGGGCGAAAAAGTGAAATACCGCATTCCTTCCAGTGAAGAAATGATATTTGCAAGGGGTATAGTCAACGGGTATATTCTGGGGTACAGTGAGGCGAATAACACCCTCAACAATCAGATCATGGAGTATTTCAACATGGTGGAATCCCAGACAAGTAAAAAGGAATCCGGCACCGGGAATAACCAGAAAAAAATCACAAGGCAAAGGAAAGCCAGGACACCTAAGGAGTAAAAAACGACTTTGACAGTAAGGGGTCAGGCTTGAATTATCCACTCAATCCGGGGATCGGTGGATAATTCAAACCTGGCCCTTATTTGTTTTCCAGGTTTTCTTTTACCGGCATATTCTACTTGACAAATTTTTTTATTCAAACTATACTATTGGTTAATACGTATGAATTACTTGTTTCAGGAGCAGCGGACATCTATGCAAAAAAAAACAACGAGCCGTGATGTGGCCAGGGCCGCCGGTGTTTCCCAGAGCCTGGTGTCAATGATTTTAAACCGGGTGCCGGACAAAAAAATTAAAGCCGAGACCAGAGCGCATGTGCTTGATATTGCCAGGCAGATGAATTATACGGTAAATGTGAACGCCAGGAATATGAAAAACCGGAAGGCCGGCGCTATTGGCCTGCTATCCGTCTGGGATACGGGTTCCTTTGTCTTTCCGCCCATCATTAAAGGTCTTCAGGAGATCTGTGCCGAAAACCAGCTGGGGGTAATGATTTGTACCGGCAAGGAAGACCTTTCCGGCGAAAAGGATTATATAAGCTATTACCGGCAGAACCGGATAGATGCCCTGGTGTATCTGTCTTTTGTGGGAGTGTCATACGACGGTGTGATAGCGGAACTTGAAAATAACGGGATTCCTTATGTATGCATTATAGGCGCCAGGGATATACCTGGCGTGAGCTGCGTGGATGTCAGCTTCCTTGAAAGCGGATATATGGCCTGCAAGCATATGGCCGAGATGGGATATGGCCACATCGCCTATTTGATGCCGGATGAGGCTGAAAGGCTTCCATACGCTGAAAAGGAACGCATTGACGGCTGCCGTGCCGCTATGAAAGCAGCCGGTAAGGAATTAACCGAAGTTACCCGGCTGGCAGGGATTAAAGAAGAAGAACGGCTCATTGCGTGTGCAGAAGAGCTTTTGCGGTCAAAAAGCTTCGACGGGTTTGTATCATGCTCCTACGGCTGCTATATACTGCTAAAGGCGGCTGTACGTTCAGGTATACGGATCCCTGAAGAGGTAGGAGTAATATCCCTGGATAATGAAATTTATGCCCCTTATTTATATCCCTCATTGACGACGGTGGATGAACCGTTATATAAGATGGCGGTGAGCGCAATGAGCATCCTTTTGAAAAAAATCTCGGGTGAGGGTACCTGCATGAAGCTGGAGATAGCTCCCAGTATGTCTGTTCGGGAGTCTACAAGTAGAAGACCGGGGTAACGCAAGAAGGATAAGAGGGAGGCGGACGGCAGCCTGCTTTCGGTACAAACTGCCTGCCGGGAAAGCAATAAAAGATTGACGCGCTTTGCTCTCCGGGACATAAAAAGTGATTTGTAAAATTCATACGTATGAATCAATAGGGAGGATGTCTACGATGACGCCAAAAGAAAGAGCAGTTGCGGCACTTAGCCTGAAGGTACCCGATAGGGTGCCTACGTTTGAGCTGGAGTTCCAGTTGGAGGAGGAAATGTTCGGCAGGAAATTCATCACCGCGGATTTGATGCCGGAGAACCTCAAAAAGCTGGATACGCGGGAAAAAGAAGCTAGAATATACCAGCTGGCCGAATATACGGTGAAAGTTTATTCAAGTCTTGAATACTCCATTATACCCGGGCATGGACCGGGAGACACGAGTGGTTTCTGGTCCGGAGGTCCTCTGCCGGAAGAGCTGAAGATATATCTCAAGTATTTGAGGCAGCTTATAGGGGATACGGTAATGATCGGCTTTCATGGGGACGGCACCTTTTCCATACCTGACGGCGATAAAATGTATGAATTTGCCTATGCAATTGCGGATGATCCCGATGGAGTCAAGGCGTTGGCCGAAAAAAACGCCCTGGCCGCCATCGAGAGAAACCGAAAGCTTCAGGAGAGCGGCATCGATTGCCTTTTGCTGTGTGCGGATTATTGCTACAACTCGGGGCCCTTTATTTCCCCGGATATGTTTGCGGAATACATCCAGCCCTACTTGTATAAAATCATTGACGCTGCGAAAAAGGATGGACTTTATACCATAAAGCATACCGACGGAAACATAATGCCTATTCTGGACCAGTTGGTCGAATGCAAGCCCCACGGACTGCATTCCATTGACCCCATGGCCGGTGTTGATATAAAAGAAGTTAAAAGGCTTGCAGGCGATAAGGTATGTCTGTGCGGGAATGTACACTGTGCGGCTTTGCAAACGGGAACGGATGAAGAAGTTATTGAAAGCGCCGAATACTGCATGACCCATGGAAAACCCGGAGGAGGCTACATCTTTTGTACCAGCAATATTCCTTTCAAAGGGATGAATCCTGCCAGATACAGAATGATTCTGGACGTATGGAAAAGAATGAGGGAATATTAAGACGGCAGCAAAAGCTGTGTCTTTATTACAGCACAACAGGACTATCGGATACTGCAGATCCAGGGGCGTCTATGGGTCATCCGGTGTTTTGCAGCCATGGATTGCATTCTGCGAAGGCGGTAATAGCACACCCCTGCGTTTTAAGTACTGGTGCAAATATAACGAGGCGACAAAAATGTCCCCCAACACTATAGGTAGCGGGTACTGAATTGGGTTTCAGGCGTAGCATATCTCCCGCCCGGGATGCATGGGCGAGCAGCAAGCTTTAGCTTGCGACCAGCCTCGTTGAAACTCCGCTGCGGTAAGGAAATTTGTCTACAACCGACAAATTTCCTTTGAATTAGGTCGTTATAACTTTCCGTATAAGTTTCTGAAAATGCAGTCCATTGCAGGCGGGGCTGGTCACAAATGCTTTGCATTTGCTGCTCGCCTATGCAACCTACACTTTCAGAAAAACGGGAAGTAATATTTGCAGTACTCCTAATCGCAGGGGTGCCCCTGTGCATAGCGTCAAAAGGGTATGAACGATTCTGTCACCAGTCGGAACAAAGCTCAATATTCTTTGCCTTGATGCCTTCCAGTTGATTAAGCCTCGTCTCCAGCTCTTTTATCTCTTCTTTGCTGCCTGTGAGCTGTAAAATAATCAAACCCTCATTGGAACATGAATCGCCGTCTGCTTCATGCAGTCCGAGCCTCACTTTTATTATACACCCCGAGTCCGTCAAAACTTCCTGGAGCCTGGGCGCATTTTCCCTGCGGTTGTTCACAAGCAGGGTCATCACATTATAACAGAGCATTTTTCAATCCTCCCGGCTTATTATTCAATAACGATACTGACCATGAAACGGTTCAAAGCCGTCTGAAGCGGCATATCCTCTCGCGGCCTAAAATTCCTGGATTTTGCAGCCTACTTCGCTTATTTTTTCAATAATCTGCTGCTCGTTTATTTTTATGGGATCATAGTCTATGAATGCTGCCTTGAGCTTCCGGTCAATGTCCACATCCTTTACTCCCGCCACCTGGGGGAGGGTTACCTGGAGATCGTCATAAGACCTTTCGCAAACCAGATTCTCCAGTTCAATCCGAATTGATTTTAGTCCTGCGTCGGTATTTTTTCCACTCTGGCATCCTTCCATTGAAACACATCCCTTCATTATTTTTTATTGACATTATTTCCTATTGATATGACCGTTCTCTCCCGGCAATGTTTTGCGCCGTATGCAATACATCCGAATATGAACAAGTGTAGGGGCGCGCATTGCGCGTCCACATGCTGCCCAGTAATTCTTAGCCCGGTATATTTGCATTGGCCGGAGGAGTATAGACCCTTTGAGCCAGCTCCTGGTCCAGCAGCAGCAGGCCCCTGCCGTCGCCTTCCACCAGTTTGAGCTTGTTTAACACCCTGTCCATATTGGATTCTTCTTCGCGCTGCTCGGTGATAAACCACTGGAGAAAGGCGTTTGCCGTATGGTCCCTTTCCTCGTGGGCGGCGTCCACCAGGCTGTGAATGGACCTTGTTACAAATTTCTCGTGGTCCAGGGAAAGCTGGAAGACTTCCAGCGGCGACGCGAAGTCGTTTTTGGGCTTGTCGATCTGCCGCAGCTCTACCGATCCGCCAGTCTCGAGAATATAATCGAAGAACATCATCGCATGGTCCCGTTCCTCAAGAGCCTGCACATGAAAAAAATTGGCGAAGCCGTCAAGGCTTATGTGCTTAAAATAGGCTTCCATGGAGATATACAGGTACTCCGAAAAAAATTCCTTTTGAATTTGTTCATTGAATCTTTCCATGATCTTCGTACTGATTGACATAATGGATTACCTCCTTATTTGAAAATAATGCTGGAAATATCGCTCCAGCTCTTTTTCAGCAAGTGCTCGTATCTGATACGGAACAGTTCCTGATGCTGCTTTTCCCATTCCGAAAGCTCCAGGAGGGCTTTTTTTGCCTCAGGTTCGTCTACCTGCTCCGCGGCATTTTTATAAAACAGGGCAAAATCGCTTTCCATGAGCCAGGCAAGCCTGACTACCGACAAATCCGAGATGCTCTTCTCATCGGAGATCAATTCCGAACTATCGGCAATGATTGAAGTGTTCACTTCGCGGGAAACATCGTCTACAACCCAGGAAATATTGATGGGCAGAGGCGTGACGTCCATTTTTTCATAGACTCTGTTCAGCAAATTGTAATGGCCTTTCTCAATTTCGATCAATTCTCCGAAAAGCTTCTTGAGCTCCGGAGCTTCTACTCGTTCCAGATTGAAGGAATAAAATTCCTTTGCGTCCTTTTCCATCCGCATGGCGTATTCAATAATAGATTTGATCCTGTTCATGTGCGATCTCCTTTAACAAACTGATTTACTTTATTTTACCACGATTGTATGAAGAATAATCACATTTTTTCCTGTATTCCCCGGGAGTTTTGCCGGTGATTCTTTTGAATACCTCGTAAAAAAACTTTATGTCGCTAAAGCCTACCTGCGAGGCTATATCGGTTACTTTCATGCCGGTGGTTTTCAATAAGGTGCAGGCCTCGTCCGTCCGCAGGTATTGAATATAGTCGCTGACGTTGGTTCCGGTGATTTCCTTAAACAGGCGGCTGAAATAATTCTTGCTTATGAAGGACTGCATGGCCAGGTCGGACAAGGTTATTTCCGATTTGTAATTCATTTTCATGTAATCGATAGCCCTGGCGATCATATCCTGATTCTTCTGATAGGAGCTTTTGCTGCTGCTTTCCTCCATATACCTGAAGATTTTGACAATAAGCTCGATGAGGATTGCCCGGATGATATCAACATTGCCCTTTTTCATTTGCTTGTATTCGGAATACATCTTCTCAAAAAGGTTTCCGATTTCGTGAAATTCCGCGCCGCTAAGCCTCAGGTCGGGGTGTATGGCGGAATCGCCGGGGAAGATGGACTTAAAGAGGAAGGAGGAAGCAATGCCTTCAAAGTGGCTTGTCCGAAACAGCGAAATATCAAGGAAGCCAGGCTTGAAGGCACAGTTGTAGACAATGGGGCTGCTGCTGTTATCCGGCAGCGGGAAAAAACCGTGGGGGACGTCGAAGTTTATGACAAAAAGATCGCCCCTTGCGATTTCATATTGTCTGTCGGCTACGATATGGATTCCGCTTCCGGAGATCACATAGGCGATTTCAATAAAATCATGCTTGTGGACGATATTGCAATATTCCTGGAGCTCGTCCGAGCGGTTGATATAAACCAGTTCATTTTCCCTGAAGAGCGTATTGCCCTTTAATAAAGGATAGCTTTCCATTGTAACGTTTGTTCCTTTCATCATGCACGAGCCAAAAAGCAATAAAACCGGTGCCGTTCCGAAGGTCAGGAAGAATCCTGAAGAGAAACTTTGACGTCTTCAGAACGACCTCGCACAATAACGCTTCTTGATCATGCTATATAAAGAATAACATATTCCGATGAAATGGTGAACAGGATTAAAATATAATAGAACGACCATAAAAGCACTAATAAAAGTTTTTGAATTATGTGTATTGACATATTGAGGGTATAGTAGTATTATTGATATATAAATAAATTGTCATTTACAGCGAAACGGTTCGCTGGGTAAAAAAAAGAAATTGAATGGAATCGCTGCATTAATTTCATAGGATGTGCTAGGCAGACACGGACTGATATCATGCCATTCCTGTGATGGAATTAACATTACCGTATAACATGTGAATAGGGAGGTATTGTTTTACCGTTTGAACTTTTTTGTTCATACCTTTATCGAACGTTTATTTTTTCTTAACGTAGGATGGATGTTAAAACATTTATTTCCGGCTGCGCCGGTATAGGAGTTAGAATATGGTATTGCTTGGTAAGTCAGGTAAGAATTCCGAAAACCGAATATCTAATTATGTCAACAAAAAGCAAAATTCCTTTTTAAAAAAGTGTTTTAAACAAAAATTATTGATTTTATTAGCTTTGCCCGCTTTTTTAATCGTCCTGGTCTTTAGTTATTTGCCGATGTATGGTTTGGTCATTGCTTTCAAGGATTTTCATATTACGGATACCATCTGGGGCTCCAAATGGGTAGGATTAAAATGGTTCGCAATGTTTTTCGGCAATATTGCCACAAGTCTCAGATTATCCAGAAATACGCTGCTTCTTGGGGGTTACGGGCTTTTGTGGATGTTCTTTGCTGCGGTGGTCTTTTCGCTGCTGCTTAATGAAATCACGCGGCCGAGATTTAAGAAGGTTGTTCAAAGCATATCCTATATGCCGTATTTTATTTCAACCGTTATCCTGGTTGGCCTCATTCGGAATTTCAGTTCCCACCAGGGGTTGTTTAATCAAATTATCGGACTCGTCGGCCTGCAGCCGGTTATGTTTTTACAGGAGCCGGGGTACTTCAGAACGCTGTTTATCGGATCAGGCCTATGGCAAGGTCTGGGTATGGGGACGATTATATATATGGCAGCTTTAACCAATATTGATACTGAGCTATATGAAGCTGCATATATTGACGGCGCCAATAGGTTCAAAAGGGTGATCCATATAGTTTTACCGGCAATTATACCCACAATGACGATTATGTTCATTCTGGGGGTAGGGGGCATTTTAAATTCCGATACCCAAAAAATATTGCTGATGTATAACCCGCTGACCTATGAAACTGCCGATACTTTGGGTACATACGTATATAGGGAAGGCCTTGCTTCTTACAGATACAGCTATGGTTCTGCTGTCGACCTGGTAACCAATATCGTTTCCTTTATCTTTGTATTTTCAGCGAATAAAATTGCTCAAAAGCTGTCAGAAACCAGTTTATGGTAGGAGAAATGCTATGAATAGAAAATATAATACCGGCCTGGGCTCCAGAATTTTTGATTCCATCAACTACTTTTTTATGCTTGTTGTCATCGTAATAATGATCTATCCCCTGGCGCATGTAATTTCGGTTTCTTTCAGCGAGCCCGGCTTTATCGAGCTTGGTACGGTCTCGTTTTATCCCAGGGGTATAAATATTGCCGGCTACGTATATATTTTATCCGACATCTCAATCTGGAGAGCTTATTTGATGACAATTACCTATGCGGTGGTCAAAACAGTGTTTATGCTTTTGTTTACTTCATGCGTCGCGTATGCGCTTGCAAACGATGATTTTGTATTTAAAAAACCATTGACGGTATTCTTTGCCGTCACCATGTTCTTTAACGGCGGACTGATACCCACTTATACGATCATCTCATCCCTTGGGCTGCTGGACACAATACTGGTAATGACTCTGCCCGGCTGCGTAAGCGCATTCAACGTTATCATTTTCAGAACTTTTTTCAAACAGCTGCCTTACGGCTTAAGGGAGGCCGCACATATCGACGGCGCAAATGATATCGTAATCCTTTTCAGGATCATCCTCCCCCTGTCAAAGCCAATTCTTGCGACATTTTCCTTATTTACGATCGTGGGGGTATGGAACGGCTGGTTCGATGCATTGATCTATCTTCAGCAGCAATGGAGGAATCCTCTGCAGATGATCCTTCGCAGAATCGTTATTCTGGATGACCTTTTCCAGATGGGAACCGCCAAGGACGCCCAGGCGCTGATGAATAACTTTAAAGTTCATCCGCAGAATATTCAAATGGCGGCAGTGGTGGTTGCCATGGTACCTGTTTACCTTGTCTATCCATTTATACAGAAATATTTTACCAAAGGAATTATGATCGGATCGTTAAAAGGCTGAGTTGTTCCACTGATCTCCTGAATTTTAATGACTGCAAAATCCTAGGAAAAGTGTAGTCGTTTTAAGATGCAATGAAAACATTCCGTATTTTTAAGGAGGAGTTTTTAAATGAAAAGCAAAGGTGCAAGGTTTATTTCTTTCCTGCTTTGTTTTCTCATAATGGCAGGCTTTATGTATGGATGCGGCGATGAAAACGGCAAAGAAAACGGCACAAAAGCCAGCGGGGCTGACTCAAATTCTACAAGCAGCCCGGACGGCAGTACTGTCAAGGATACAAGCAAGCTGGTGATAACGGTTTGGAATCAGGACCCCGATCCCACAACAAAGCTTGCAAAGATGAATAAGGAAAATGCCCCCGATCTCTGGGTCAAAAAATGGTTTGAGCTGTGTGAGGCTTATATGGGCAGGCCTCTGGAATTTGTGAACGAATGGGTTGACCAAAAGGATGCGGCGCAGAAGCAAATGGTTTATATTTCATCCGGTATTACCCATGATGTCATAACCAATGATGCATGTTTGTTCGAGGAAGAAATGAAGCTCGGGGAAAGAGGGCTGCTGGTTGATGTTACAAAATACGATCTTCCCTATTACGGGCCGATGCTTGACTATGGAGACGGAACCAACAGAGCGAAAATGCAGAGCACAGACGGCGCGGTTTATGGCTTTGCAAAAGGCAGCATTTCACCGTGGGAGACTACCTTTCAACAGTACTTATACAGGTTTGACGTCCTTGAGAAGCATGGGCTTAAGCCCGCAAAGGATTTAAATGAGCTGTATGTATTGCTAAAGAAGCTTAAAGAGCTATATCCCCAATCTTATCCTTTCGGCAAGGATCAATATGCCGTGGATCACCTTTTCTGGGTGAATAAAGTGCCGAATTCCGGGATATTCTTTGATACAAAAGGGATTTTCTTTGACGGGACGAACTATTTCTACTCTCCCACGGATAAAGCCGAAATGTTCAAAAAGACCGTGGAATATGTGAGGAAGCTCTATACCGAAGGGCTGCTTGACCCTGACTTTATGGCGCCTGTCCAGGGGAACGCCAAGGCATTTACGGATAAGACCTTCGTTGTGGGTACGCATTTGGCGGAGCAGACCGATTATTCCAATGCAAATTATCCGGAGGCGGAATGGGGAGCGGCACCGATACCCCTGGGGTTTGACGGGGAAAAAGGCTATCAGTTCTGGTCATTTTATGAAGGTCCGGAATTCCTGTTCGGCTCCAACCGGTGGATCAGCACAAAAAGCAAAAATATCGCGGAAATCGTAAAATTGCTGGATTACCAATACTCGGAAGAGATGCTGGATCTGACCAACTGGGGGATTGAAGGAGTAACATATACGAAAGGAGCAGACGGAAAGAAGGCTTTTGTTCCGGAAATCATGAATCTGCCCATTGCGGAAAGAGAAGCCAAGAAGTCGGAACTCCTTCAAAAGGGGAGTAAATCCGCCAATCCTACGGACTGTGACCTGGGGAGCTGGGAACCGCGTGGGTCCATCAGCGGATATATCCCCTATTATGACGGCAGCAATTTTGTAAGCCGTGAGGATTCCAGGATAAACTTCTTTGAATTCACCGCAAAGTATAACAATGCGGTGCCGCTGCCCAACGACAGGGCCCCGGCAAAGCTTGTCAGGCTGACCACCGACCAGCAGGATACGGTGAATAATATCATGAATCCTGTACAGACCTATCTGCAGGAAAACGTTTTGAAATTTATCACAGGAAAAAGAGACATGAGCGAGTATGACAGCTTTCTTGCCGAGCTTAAAAAAATGGGTGATATTAATGCCGCGGTAAAAATCCATAATGACAAGCTGGCGGAAGTCTCGAAAAGTACAAAGAAGTAATAATGGCGCCGATGAGGAATGTAGTCCGATTTATATAGTCGCATTACATTCCTTGTTCAGCCAGATATGTTATTGACAGTAAACCTACTTATTTGACATAATGATTTAAAGGATATAACACGGCCGAAGGGAAATTTATTTTATGGCAAGCATTAGAGATGTTGCGAAGCTGGCAAATGTATCAGTATCAACTGTTTCAAGCTTTATAAATAATAATAAGACCATAAGCGATGAACTAAGGTTCCGAATAAATAAGGCAATCATTGAATTGGATTTTCAGACCAATCCGGTTGCCCGAAGTCTGAAGAACCGGAAATCAGGCACCATAGGAGTAATTCTGCCTAAAATAACCAGTATCTTCTTTCCGCAATTGCTCAACGGCATTGAGCAGACTGCGGCAATTAACGGATATAGCATTATGTATTTCGACTCGCTCCAGGATTTAAACAAGGAAAAAAAATATGTAAATATGTTGACGCAATATTGGGTTGAAGGGATTATTCTCGATTCCAGTGCAGACCCGGACAAAGACGGGGAATATATTGAATTCCTTGTAAATAAGGTTGTAAAAAACAAGAAAATCCCGGTTGTTTCACTGGAAAGCGTATTGGCGGAAGACGCAATCAGTTCGGTATCAATAGACAACGTATATGGCGGATATCTCGCGGCAAAGCATCTTATCGACATGGGCTGCAAGTCTATAGCACACATTACGGGACATGGGGCATTTAAATTTTCACATGGAAGGACGGCAGGCTATAAAAAAGCGTTGGAAGAACATGGATTGCCTTTCAATGAGAAGCTGGTCAGGAATGGCGATTTTTCTCCCTTAAGCGGATATAACGAAATGAAAGAACTGCTTAAAGAAAACCGGACGTTTACAGGTCTTTTTGCAGCCAACGACCAGGAGGCTATCGGGGCAATGAAAGCCATTAAAGAGGCAGGCTTAAGAATACCTGAGGATATTGCCATTGTGGGCTTTGACAATGTAACTTTTGCATCCTTGGTAGAGCCCTCTTTGACGAGCATCAACATATCCAAGTATCAGCTTGGATGTCTGGCAATGAAGTCACTCATCAAAAGCATAAAGAACGGCGATACCGCTCCGGTTCATCAAAAATCCGAAATCAATCTGGTCATCCGGCATTCGTCCCAGCCGAAGGCAAACTGTGAATGGGAGCTGTCCGGGTGGTAGTTCATCCATAGAAGGATTCATTTTACAAGGAGAAATAGACATGACAATAAAAAATATCACTGAAAAAGCTCTTGAAGCAGGCAAGGGTGTATTGAGGCTTGCGCCTGTATGGGTGCCGCGTTCGTTTTGCAGGCCGGGGAAAAGAATCAAGCTTCATCCTGACGATTATTACATTTTAGGTCTGGAACGAGGCGGGATCGATGAAAGATGGTTTGCTTCCGCCACCTATGCGGAAAATGGCCCGGGAACACCTGAAGATGAAGGCCTGAGCTATATCCTTGCAGATGAAGAAGGAAAAGAACGGGTACTTTTAAGGGATGCCGTTGAGTTCTTTAAAGGAGAGATCATCGGCGGCGCTTTGTGGAATAAATACAAAAGATGGCCCATGTTCTCCAAGTTCTTTGACAACCTGGGGCCTCTTCCGCATCATATCCATCACAGAAAGGAGCATGCTGCGAGAGTCGGGCAGGAGGGGAAGCCCGAGATGTACTTTTTTCCTTCTCAGATGAATAACCATCCGGGAGAATTTGCTTTTACCTTCTTTGGTTTTAATCCTGAAACAACCCGGGAGCAGGTTAAAAAAAGCCTGGAGGACTTTGCGAAGGGTGATAACAGGCTGCTTGACCTTTCAAGGTGCTACAAGCTTACGCTTGATACGGGGTGGGACGTGCCGCCGGGTATATTGCATGCGCCTGGAAGCTTATGTACCTATGAGCCGCAGTTTGCATCGGATGTTTATGCGATGTATCAGTCGGTATTATATGGAGGCCATTGTGTACCGGTAACACTTCTATGGAAAAATGCCCCGGAAGAAGAAATAAATAATTTCGATTATCTGATCGACATCATCGATTGGGAATTGAATGTGGATCCTGATTTTCACCAAAACAGGTTTATGGCTCCCAGGCCGGTTGCCAGGATGGAAGACATGATGGATGAAGGCTATGTGGAAGAATGGATTTGCTACAAGTGCAGGGAAGTAAGCGCCAAAAGGCTTACGGTTTTGCCGGGAAGAACCGTGACTATAAGGGATAGCGCCGCCTATGGCTTTATTGTTCTGCAGGGAAGGGGTACTTTTGGCGTATGGGATATTGAAACGCCGGCCTTGATCAGATATGGACAGGCTACAAACGATGAGTTCTTTGTGACGGAAGAAGCGGCCAAAAAGGGCATATGCATCCACAATCCGTCAACATCGGATCCTATTGTACTACTCAAGCACTTTGCGGAAAATCCCGACCTGCCATAGGACGGAATCTTTTACTGTTTCCCGAAGGACATTTTTAGTACTACAGCGAAACATTTTAATTATCCTTCCGGAAATAGCGCGTTGAAGCGTTCGCGATATTTCCGGAAGGCGCATAAATGCCGATACATTACTGCTTGTTTCGCTGTAGTATTAGATATTCTGATAGCTTTCTATTGAAAAGAAAAGCAGCATCTTAAGAAGAGGATGCTGCTTTTTAATGTTTGTGCACGCTGCAGGGATAGGCCTACGGCAGCCTGCCCCTGCATGGACGTGATATGACAAACAGTTTTGTACGTTCTATCAAGCATATCAATAATCGATGGCGAACATTTTGAAAATCTCCAGCCGTTCAATGTGTATAAGGACTTCTCCGTCGTCATACAAATACGGTACTTCTTTCTCGTCGGGAAGCAGCATGACTCTCAGGGGTTTTGACTCCACTTTTACCCGTACGTCGAAATTGCCTGCTTCGATAACCTTGAAGCGTTCCATGATATCTATAAGGCTTATCAGGAGCCGGCGTTTTTCAGGTACCCTGAACAGGAGCAATTCGACAAAATCAGGCGCATTGGAGCTAAAGGAAAAACTGCCTCCCAGTTCCCGGACAATCGCGGCGAAAATCGAACTGTGCTGCTGGCGGTCTGCGGCTTCAAAAGGCGCTGCAGACCATATAACCTTGCCTTTCCCATAGGATGTCCGCATTAAGGCGGGTTTGTTTGTGAACCTGCCGGGAGGATTTGAGTGGATGGATGCAAACTTATAGGTAGGGTCATGGCGAAAATCCTTGTTGTCGGTACCGGATATATAACAAGCCCTTTGATAAGCCGGCTGTATCGTATAGGGAAGCGTCATGGTGGCCAATACCTCGCCTTTGCCCGCTCCGGAAAGTATTGCCTGGCTTGAGGTGACAGTCAGCGGATATTCCTTTGTAAACTCAGGCATCAGATTCATTCCGTCAAGGGTTGGGGACATGTAGGTAATCTTTTCGGCGGTAAAGCCTTCATATGTTACTCCAAAAATCTCCTCTACAAGATTCGGAGCCGAGTGTCCGCTGATATACAGGCTTCCTCCATTGGATACATAATTTTTAACGGCCTTGACCTCGTTTTCCGCCATGTAAGGTACATCCGGCAGGATCAATACGCTTAAATTGTCAAGCAGCTCCAGACGCCAGCTGTTGACAATCCCAAAGGGTATATGCTGTTCCTGCAGGGTATTTGCCGCACCACTTGCAGCATCCAGGTGAGGCTGACGATCTGTTTCCTCCTGTGCCGAACCGACAGGAAAAGCATTCTGATCCATATCCGCCTTCAGGCTGATGCTGTAGTATATTCCTACGTCTTCGGCATGGCGGCCTTCCAGGTAGGGTTCATATTTTTCAGCCAGGCTGAATACTTCTCCGACTCTCTCATATACCCTTTCATCCAACGTACCGCAAGGGTCAATGGCGTCAATGAGCAAAGCGGCGCCGTGATGAGCGTAAGTCAGCATTACACTTTTGTAAAGCATATCGAAAGACTTTGTCGTCGTATGCTCACCCAGGCCGGGGAAACACCGGGTAGTCATATATTCAAAAGGCTGGTTCAGGGAAACATTATAAAACAATTTGCACGCAAATGACTGGCTCCCGCCGATGTCTCCTCCCGAATAATCGCTTGCATTGCAGATACGCTGGTCGGTGCCCAGCTGCCAGCATTTGTTGGTATTGGAGCAATTATGCGCCACGGTGCAGCCGGGTCTGATTTTCTTAACCCCCATGGTGGCAAAATCAGCGAATTCTCCCATCCATTCCTGTCTTTTTCTCTGGAACAACAGCCACCGGTCGTCCTTCCAGTCGACAACCTTTGGCATTTCTCCGCCGGCCTCCTGCTCCCATCTGGCTTTACAGCTGTTGCAATAGCATATCATGGGCCAGAAGGTCATATCAAAAAAGACTCCTTCAAACTCGAAGTATCCGCAAAACTCATTGATTTGCTCCAGGACAAAAGAACGGTATCCTTTGTTGTTTGGACAGCAAAGCCCGTAACGGTTCCCTCTGGCGCGGGAATCATTTCCTTCGGAATCCAGCATCCGCCAGTCAGGGTGTGTTTCATGGGCCCAATTGTTGAAAATAAGGCTGTAGTATGCAACAACATCCATTCCTGCGCTATGGCACAGATCAAATAAATGCCGCATGGACGATTCCCTTCCTTTAAATGCGTTGTGCATACGCCCGCTGATTGTGGGCCAGTTGCAATAGCCTACATGGGACTGGACATAAAGCATGGGCGATTTGATGCGGGCTCTTTTGAGGTTTTCGAAATAAGCCTCCGGCTCAAATTTGGAAAGGAATTCTTCATTCCAGTCTTCGATATGCATGTCTACCAGATTACGCCGGTAGCTTTTTTGGAACCACATTTCCTTTGACATGTTTTTTACTCTCCCTTAAGAAAAAATTATTTGTACACGGAGATGCCCGTATATATGGATAGCCTGTAAGGAAAACGGGACACATCCATACCATTAAAATAGCAGTTTGGTTGACAAAAATATATGGAATTTATAATGGTAAAGTGGGTAAAAATTATCTTTTGGGTGATTTTATTTCGTCCGTTTGGGCACAGCTGCGAGTTTCCGGTATTCCTTCGGAATCATGCCTCTCATTCTTTTGAAAACACTGTTGAAGGATTTGTAATCGGAGAAGCCGACTGCCAACGCGATGTCCACTACTGTCAGATCGGAATTGCCCAGCAGCTTGCAGGCTTCGTTTATCCTGATTTGCTGTATATATTCATGCAATGTCGTGCCGGTTACTTTTTTGAAAAACTTACAAAGATAATTCTTGCTTAAGAATGAGTTCAGCGCGACGTCATTCAGACTAACCTTCTTCGAATAATTCTCATTTAAATATTTAATGATCGAGTCTATAACCGCAGGGTTCTTATTAGCGGATTCATCAAGCATGCTTCTCGCTTTGAAATAACGCATTATTTTTACTATAAATTCCACCATATAGGCTCTTATGATGTTCATATAACCATCCAACTGAAGATTATACTCCTTGTAAATATTCTCCATCAATAGATCCATGTCCTTTTGTTCTTCGGTTGTAAGCCTCAAATCCTCCTTTAGGGGGTCATCCCTGAAAACGTCCTTGAACAGGTATGACATGGTCAGGCTGTTGAAGTCACTGAAGTTAATCAGCATGCCGTCAAAAAAACACGGCTTGAATACAATGTTGAAGGTAATCAGGTTATCGTTTCGGCTGATTTTATAAAAGGTATGCAATATATCGCAATTTATAATAAAAAGGTCGCCTTTGACAACTCTGTATTCTCTTCCGTCAACAATGTGATAACCGCTGCCGGAGCAAACATAGCAGATTTCTACAAAATCATGGGAATGGTACGTATAATTTTCCTTTGTATATTCTTCAAAGCGGTTTATATAAAACGATTCTCCCTGTCTGAAATAATCCCTGCTTTGAAACTTTATGTTTCTGTTCATTGTTATGGGACCTCATATGAGATTTCACATATTTATGATTAATATTTGCCATATAATCAATGCACTTAAAATTATATAATTAATAGGAATATAAATCAATACGTGAATATGGAATGACGAATGGGGGCAGGAGCTATGAAGGCAGTAAGCCAAAAAGGGGACAATCCGGTTGTTTTCAATCAAACGGCAAAGTCGGATAATCTGCAGGTTCTTATGGCAGCAGCATCGGAACGCAATCCGGAGTTGACGGTCAGGTATATTGACAACTGGAGGCATGAATATATTGACAATTTTGGAACCGGAAAAAATGATTATATGAAATGGACTATCCGGCTGACTGACGGTGCGGACTATCATGTATGGGCGTTGGCGGGTTCTGCGGTGCCTGTACCGCTAAAGCTTTCAGTGGAAGGGACGGAGCATTTGCTTGATTTTTCTACCAGAAGCGCGGGCGTTTTTGAGAAACAGGACATCGGCATTATTCACATACCTTCCGGGACCAGTACGCTAAAGCTCGCCAAAAGAGACTTGGCACATGGTGCCGCCATGATAAAATCACTGGAACTTGTCCGTGAATCAGACAGGCCGGCATACGAAGCAAGGATAGCGGAATTTAGAAATGAAACGGCTTCTATCATGGACTGGTTTCGGAATTCCAAATACGGATTGATGTTTCAGTTTGGTTCCTGGGCTTATCCGCGGACGGGACCCCGGAAGAATATCGAGGATGCAACCAACAGCTTTGACGTTCAACGGCTAATGGACATGGTAATGGCCAGCGGAGCTTCCTATGTGCTATGGTCGCTTACCTGGTTTCAGTTCAGAATGCAGGCGCCGATAAAATCCCTGGATCGTATCATGGGGCATGGTGATTTTACATCGGAAAGGGATCTGGTTGGAGAGATTGCCCGTGCATGCCAAAACAACGGTATAAAGTTTATACTGTATTATTACCATGGTGTTGGGGAAGAGGAGACATGGCGCGACAAACAAAACTGGCCTTCATCCTTCGGACAGGATAGTACCGGGGACCGGTCAACCTTTTTCGATAATTTCTGCGATATCATGACGGAAGTGGGAAACCGCTATGGAACTTCCCTGGACGGCTGGTTTATCGATGACGGGAACACATTCTACCCCGCGCCCTTTGAACGCATTGGCATGGCGATGAAATCAGGCAACCCGGACAGGATCATATCCATAAACCCCGGGGGAGAAAGATTGTGCAGATTAACAGAATTCCAGAACGTGTTTTTTGGCGAGTATGATATGGGCCTGCCGGCTTATGGAAGTGCGCAGGCGGGAGGCGATGGCGTATTTATGGACGGACCGCAAAAAGGCTTGCTCCAGCATGGGATGTTTCCCATAACGTTATGCCCTGACAACTATAGCCCTATGGGACCTGAACAGCCCATCAATGTGGTATTTGATTCTTGCCATGTGATTCCATGGGTAGAGGATGCAATTTCCCGGAGAGTCCCGCTGTCCATCAACATAGGAATGTGGGAGGATCAGACTGTATCCCTGGAGTCCCTGAAGGTACTTGAAGCTGTGAAGAATGCAGCGAATGGCATGAGCTAGTCTGTCTCGTCTCTACGTGAACTACCCCCACTTATAGAAGTGGGGGTTTCTCGATTCTTCTGAGCTCCTAACCTCACCCATCCCCGAAGGCCCGAACCGGGCCGTACTTGCACATTATACCGCTAAGCGGCCAATGACGGTCTACAGGCGCATATGCCCTGTTGCAACTTAGCTACTTTTAGTGCCTGGAATATTTACGCAGGAGAGGACTTGCCCCTGCAACCCTATATATTCGATGTCAACATGCTACTTATATCATACCGAACGTTTGCTCTTTTACAATGGGTTTTATGCAATTCATCCCCCACTTTCGCTCTCATGATAAGTCAGATTGCCAGGCTCCGATCCGCTGCGAAATAAAATCAGACCGGGTCATTCCAGAGAGCCCGGGCGATGCGGATAACTGTAGAGAATAAAGCTGCAGTCACTTTTGTAACATTTCCTAATTAAAGGATAACATATTCCAATGAAATATTGAACAGAATTAATTAGAATGGTATTATTGGAGCAATACGAGATGAAGAGGTGGTACAATGCTCAACTTATTGGCTTTTGATTATGGCGCCAGCAGCGGGAGGGCGATGCTGGGAAAATTCGACGGGGAACGTCTCAGCTTAAGTGAAATGCACAGATTCGCTAATGAACCGGTCATGGTTGGAGGTAGCCTGTATTGGGATATTCTCAGATTGTTTCATGAAATGAAGCAGGGTATCTTGAAAACTGCTGCCGGCGGATACAAGGACATAGCCTCCATCGGGATAGATACCTGGGGAGTGGATTTCGGCTTACTGGATTCAACGGGAGGACTCCTGGGAAATCCCTATCATTACAGGGACAGCAGAACGGAAGGCATGATAGAGGAAGCATGCCGCATCGTACCGGGGCAGGAAATATACGCCGCGACCGGTATAGCGTTTCAGGTTTTCAACAGCCTGTACCAGCTATTTTCAATGAAATTCAACAAATCTCCGCTGCTGGAAAAGGCTTCGACGATGCTGTTTACACCCGATCTGCTGAGATATTTCCTTACAGGTGAAAAAAGCAGCGAATACACCATAGCCAGTACGTCCCAAATGATTGATGCCCATACCCGGAACTGGGCGGGAGATCTGTTGGACAAATTGGGTATTCCCCGGAATATACTGACTGAGATAATTGATGCGGGAACAGTTGCAGGAAAACTTACCTCCGGTGTGGCAGGAGAGCTTGGCATCGGACAGGTGCCTGTCGTAGCAGTCGCGGAGCATGATACGGGGAGCGCGGTTGTATCGGTGCCTGCAGTGGAAGGCAGGTACGCGTATCTAAGCAGCGGTACATGGTCTCTCCTGGGCGTGGAATCAGCCGTGTCTGTAATCAATGACGATGCATTCAAGCTCAACTATACCAACGAGGGTGGTTACAACAAGACCATAAGGCTTCTTAAGAATATTATGGGGCTGTGGATATACCAGGAATGCAAGAGAACCTGGGATAAATCAGGGGAACCGGTCAGCTTTGACGAATTGGAGGAAGGCGCTGTCAATGCCGAAGCTTTCGCTGCTTTCATAGACCCTGACGACAGCAGCTTTTTCAGTCCCGGCAGAATGCCTTCGAAAATCCAGGACTACTGCAGGAAAACCGGCCAGAAAGTTCCTGAGACCAAGCCGCAAATTGTCCGCTGCATCATGGAGAGTCTGGCCATGACCTACAGAAAGTCCGTGGAAGGCCTTGAACAAGTCGTTGGCTATTCCCTGCCGGTGCTCCATATCGTGGGAGGCGGCTGCAAAAATACGCTGCTGTCCCAGTTTACGGCGAATGCAATTTCCAGGCCGGTAATCGCCGGGCCTGTGGAGGCAACGGCTACTGGAAATCTTATGGCTCAGCTGCTGGCGCTCGGCGAGGTCAAAAACCTGAATGAGGGCAGGCTGATCGTCAGGAATTCCTTCCCGTCGGTGGAGTATTCCCCCGAAAACAAGGCAGGCTGGGATGCTGCTTACGAACGGTTTTTAAGCATTACATCAAAATAAAAAAGAGGAAGAGCCGACAGAACCGGAGAGAGACGGCACTTTGTTGTTTACCGCCGTTTCAAGGACCGAAAAAAGCTTATATGGCCCTGTTGAAGAATTCCGGATACGGAAAGTGAGGCAGAAAGCATGAAAACAGAAGCAGGCGCAAAGGTATGGTACATACCGGATGCATATTACCCTACCATCAGCAACGGGCATTTTCCCAGCCATGAGGCTATATGCGTTTTGAACCCGGGAGAAAGGGATGCCCGGATCGAGATCACCCTTTACTTTGAAGACAGGGACAAAATGGCCGGCTTCAACGCGATTTGCCCGGCGGAAAGAACAAACCACATAAGGATGGATAAACTCCTGGATGCTTCAGGTAACAGCGTGCCTAAGGGAGTGCCCTATGCGATGATGGTGGAATGCAGTGAAAAAGTGGTGGTGCAGTACAGCAGGATGGATACGACTCAGGCTGAAATGGCCTTGATGACTACCATGGCCTATCCGTTGTAAAAAGTGTCAGAAGGGTGCCGGAAAAGGACTGTTCCCTGTTGACACTCATGTTGATATTCCACGGGTAGGGGCGCGCATTGCGCGTCCGTGTATTTTGACACGTTGAGAATAAGAATCAGGAGGATTTGAACATGAGCAATACCAAAGTAAATGAAGGCTATGCGTATGCAAAGAAAGCATATGCGGCATTTGGCATCGATACTGACGCCGTACTGGAAAAAATGAAGGAGCGCAGCATCTCGCTGCACTGCTGGCAGGGGGATGATGTCAACGGTTTCGAAGTAACAGCCGGCGGCGCCGGCGGTGGAATTCTCAGTACGGGGAATTATCCCGGAAGGGCAAGGAACGGCGACGAGCTGAGAGCCGATTATGAAAAAGCCTTCAGCCTGATCCCCGGAAATCACCGTGTCAACCTCCATGCAATTTATGCGGAAACCGACGGTAAAATCGTGGAGAGAGACCAGCTGACCGTTGAGCATTTCCGCAAATGGATCGACTGGGCAAAAAAGCTTGATGTGGCAATTGACTTCAACCCAACCTGCTTTGGGCATCCCATGGCGGCGTCAGGGTTTACCCTGGGCAGCAAGGATGAAAAGATAAGGCAGTTCTGGGTGAGACACGTAAAGGTTTGCCGTGAAATTGCCGCAGCCATCGGAAAAGAGCTGGGAAAGGCTTCCGTCATGAACATATGGCTGCCTGACGGCTTTAAGGACATTCCGGCGGACCGTCTGGGCTACAGAGCACAGATGGTCAAATCCCTGGATGAAATACTTTCTGTAAAATATGATAAGAAATATCTGATCGACGCGCTGGAAAGCAAGCTGTTCGGAATTGGTGTGGAATCCTATACCGTTGCTTCCCATGAGTTTTCCATGGGCTATTGCCTGAAAAATAACGTAACCATGTGCATCGATATGGGCCATTTCCATTTGACAGAAAGCATTGCGGACAAGATTTCCTCCGTACTGCTCTTTGCCGACGACCTGCTTATGCATGTCAGCAGGCCGGTACGCTGGGATAGCGACCATGTGGTGATTTTAAACGACGACTTGCTGGCAGTGGCGCAGGAGGTAAAAAGATGCAATGCCTTTGACAAAGTATATTATGCGCTGGATTTTTTTGACGGAAGCATCAACAGGATCACTGCATGGGTTACAGGTACAAGGGCGGCGCTCAAGTCAATCATGATCGCCCTGCTGGAGCCGACAGACAGGATTGTTGCGGAAGAAAACAAAGGTGATTACGGCAGCAGGCTTGCTTTGATGGAGGAATTCAAAACGCTCCCCTTCGGCGCGGTGTGGGATAAGTTCTGCAGTGATATGGGCGTACCTGCCGGGGCCGACTGGCTGGAGGACGTAAAAGCTTATGAAAAAAATGTGCTTTCAAAAAGATAGGAGATGGCTGCAATGTATGAGGAGATACTGAAGAATCTGGAATATATTTCAAAAACGGTAGGCAATCCCGTTGAATTCACCCAGGGCGGCGGAGGGAACACCTCTGCCAAGCTCTCCGGCGAATTGATGGCCGTCAAGGCCTCAGGCTACAAACTGAAGCAGATCACCCCCGGTGAAGGCTATGTTGTAGTTAATTACAAGGACATCAAGGGTTTTTTCGACAGTGTCGATTTGAGTCAGGACAGGGATTATGAAAAGGAAAGCACCGAATTTGTCAAAGGCAGCATCGTTGAAATGGGAGGGCTGAAAAAGCTAAGGCCGTCGGTTGAAGCAGGCTTTCATTCCTTTTTGAAAAAGTATGTGATCCATACCCATTCGGTTTATGCCAATATGATCTGCTGTACTTCCAATGGTGAGGAAACAGTAGGGAAAATATTCAAGGACTGCGAATTCGGCACTGCCTGGGTTCCATACATAAACCCCGGCTTCTGCCTTTCCCTGAAAATCGCGGAGGCCGTCAAAAAGGCCGCCAATGAATCGGGTAAGTATCCGGACGCAATTTTTATGGAAAACCACGGTCTCATTGTATCTTCCGATGATGCGAAAAAGTGCGTGGAGCTTCATGCGGAAGTGAACCGCAGGATCAGGGAATACCTTGGGATAGGTGAGGCTTTTCCGTCAATCGAGCTTTTTACGGTGGATGAAAACACATTCATAAGCAAGACGGAATACATTGCGGATTATTTCAAAAACAACAGGATCCGCGAGGGATTTTTTGATGAAACCGTGCTTTATCCCGACCAGTTGGTATACCTTAACGGGAGTATTTCCATTGACGGCATGGACAAAAAGCTCAACATCAATTCAAAGACAGGAGAAATTGTATACAAGACCAATTCCTCCGAAGCCCAGACCATTGAAGAAACACTCCTTGCATATCTTTATGTGGTAGATGGGATAAAGAAAAGCGGGCTCCCCTTAAAGACCATGTCGGAGAAGGAAATCGACTTCATCCGCAATTGGGAGAGCGAGGCTTACAGAAAAAGCCTGGTGAAGGAACTGGGAAAGTAGGTCTACAGATTAGAATATGGACAAAAAGCTTAATGATTAAAAGAATATAGAGAGATGGAATAAATAGAAGATCTGTGCCATTAGCGCCTAACTAATGGCACAGTCTCGTTAATTACTTTTTGCTAGATAAATATTCATTATAGATCAAATATAACCTTTTAAAGTTTATTTGCTTCGATTTTTTGTAGCTTCCATCTTTTAATTTTATAACATCATTTTCATCAACATAAAATGATGTTGTACCCTTCTTACAATAAAAAGTGATGATTAGATATGGCTGCTGTATACTTGAGTCAGATTCAGCAAACTCTGCCTCATTGAAAGCATCTTCAAGTTGCTTTATTTCTTCCTGGTCGGTTATCATAGCAGCATAACTGTTAAAACCATATCCAATGACTATATTTGTTGTATTTTCAATTTTTTTGGTTGATGAATTCTGGCATCCTGATATGCTTAGAGCAAATACAGACAAACACGTCAAAAATAAAAGAGATTTTTTCATAATTAATTATCCTTTAAAAAAGTTGCCAATAAGTATTCAGGATTCCCGAATAATACGGACAAGAATATTCTGCATGAGTATATAATCCATAACCACCCCATTTGGAAGTTACTGTTATATTGGTACCACTCACGGATGATATTATTCCGGTATGTCCTGCACCATAATATGCTTTCATACCACTTGTTGCAGTTGTACGTTTAATATAGCTGCCATCAGTCATATATGCGGTAGGATTATTCATCCACCAGGTGTTAGAGGCAGATGTACTATACCATGCATAAGAATGGCAGTTGTACTTATAAGAAGCGCTTCTGAGTCTGATAGCATATGGGTATACTGAAGTTATATAAGCATCTAAAGCGTTCTTATCAGAGATAGACATTTCTTCCCGTTCAAATACTTCTACAAGTGTAAAATTTGGAGTACCGACATATCCAGTTCTTATGGTGTCTCCAGCCGCTGCAAGCATTAGTGCAGGCATTGTTGTAAGTATTGATGAACGTGATGCTGTGAGTGTTGCTCTGAATGCTGCTGTAAATGCTGCTTTACGTGATGCTGGTGATCCAAATTTGTCGGCATGTTCTACGTTTATAGGATTTGTATCAATCTTATCTGCTACTTTTTTGGAATCTGAAACGATAATATCTTTTTCTGTTTTGTTAAGTTTATTGAAAACTGCAGGATAGGATAAAAGCGCTTCTCTATATTTATGCTTATGTCTTTCTTCATTATTGATTTTTTCACTATCGTTGAGTTTCATTATTTTATTTGCTGAATCTTTGTAACCCTCCACTAGCTTATCTTTAAGGTCTTCCCTTTCCAAAAGGACTTTTAATCCATTAAATTGTACTGCAAGAAAATCAATTCCCTTCAATGGATCATCAAATGCATAAATATCCCCTAAAAATGGATAATCCAAGATAACGTTTAATAATGTGCCTGTATCCATATTTTCTGCATCCTGTATTGGGATATTTAACTTCTTCTTCAATTCTACTGGGGTAAAATTCTTCCACTCTGGTGATTTTGGAGTTATTACATATTTAAAAGATAAATTTGATGACGAGTCCGCATTCACGTTAACGGTTCCGAGAACAGTTCCAATAATTAGTGTTAAGGTAAGTAGCAGTGTAATAGTTTTTTTCATAATAATTCTCCTCGCTATTTAAATTTTTTTATGCTTCAGTAAATCCCAGTTGCATTGAGACCAACACTGTTGTAAAATACTTCATAAGCTCTTAAATATCCACGCAATCAAAAGACTTCGGTACGTCAAGATGTGGGGATATGCGAGAGCTTTTTTCGTTTGTCAGGTGATCTAATATGTTTCATCGCTTGTTCCGCCTCCTTTTTGGTATTCTAATTTTAATACAGAGCGACGATTTTACCCTCTATAGTATAAGACTGTTAAATATTCAAAAAGTTTCATTATTTTGAAAAAAAATTTAGTCTTTTTTTGATAAAGTCGGGTGCCTTAATGCCTAAAAACACAGTATATAATTAAATATAAAAGTTAAGTATTGCAGTATGGATACGTAACATATAAATTGGTAAGGCTATATCATAAGCGACGGCATACATTGCAGATTATTTCAACATAAATTCAAAGACAGGGGAAATCGTGTACAAAACCAATTTCTCCGAGGCCCAGACCATTGAAGAGACTCTCCTTGCATACCTTTATGTGGTAGATGGGATAAAGAAAAGCGGGCTTCCCTTAAAGACCATGTCGGAGAAGGAGATCGACTTCATCCGCAATTGGGAGAGTGAAGCTTATAGAAAAAGCCTGGTGAAGGAACTGGGGAAGTAGGTCCAAAAGCAGACTTAATGTGCCATAAGCGGGGATGGTCCCGCTTGCTAGAGGAACTGGCAGGCGGAGCTGTCCCCACTTGTGTCTGTGGCATAAAACAAGGTTGATGTGCAGGGTATACTTGAGCCTAATTTGTTAAATCAATTGACAAATTAGCTGATTCCTATTATAATGAACTCATATAAAACATCAAGAGGATGGAATATGGAGATATTGATTCATTTGTCGGAAGCAAGATCCCGATTGAAGGCCGTAGTATTTGACTTTGACGGGACAATTTCAACCTTGAGGCACGGCTGGGAAGGGATCATGGAGCCCCTGATGCTGGAAATGATCGCAGGCGGAACGCCCGTTGACGAGGAACTGGTAAAAGAGGTAAGGGAATTTATTGATCAATCCGTGGGAATTCAGACAATCCATCAGATGATCTGGCTTGCGGAGGCCGTCAAACGGCACGGCAGGAATCCGGGAGCGCCGGAGGACCCGTGGTGGTATAAGGCGGAATATAACCGGAGGCTCATGGAGCCTGTGGAAAGTAGACTGGCATCCATCAAAAGCGGTGAGAAGACGGTTAAAGAATATCTTATCAAGGAGAGCGAAAAATTGCTGGATGCCCTGACAGCGAACGGGATCGATATTTATATCGCAAGCGGCACCGACCAACCGGATGTCGTCAGGGAGGCCGAAGCCCTGGGGCTTGCGAAGTATTTCAAGGAAATTGCCGGCGCCCCTCCGGGAAAGATCGATTGTTCCAAGGAGGCGATATTGAGGAAGCTGGTGCTGGAGAACAAGCTGGAAGGGCTGGAGGTTGCAGTGATCGGGGACGGCAAGGTGGAAATTGCCCTGGGAAGGGAAGTAGGCGCAATAACCCTGGGAGTGGCCAGCGACGAGGAAAAGCTTTGCGGGATGAATGAGGCGAAGAGGAAGCGGCTTGTCAAGGCAGGGGCGCATGGAATATCGGGTGACTTCGAAAACCTTGAAGAAATCCTTGCGTGGCTGTTACCCGGCCGGTCCTGACTCTCGATGCAGGGGCGGCCATTGGCCGTCCGGTATATGATATCAACGGTCCTATGTCAGCGTACATGTCCCCTTGACATATGTCAAGGGGACATGTCAAGGGGACAGGTACGCTGACATACACGGAAGGAGCATAGCGATGAAGGATCATAATATTCGGATTGAAGGACAACTGGATTTCTCAAATATCAAAACCTATTCGGTCAAGGAAAGAAAAAACCTTGTCACCATCGAAAATATGGCTAGCCTCAACGATGCTGTAAAGGATTGGGGGGATGCCGAATTTGACAGCCTTATCGACCGTATCGTCCTGGCCAGGACAAACCGGAGGCCGGTGATCTGGTCCATGGGCGCCCATGTAATCAAAAACGGGATGTCCAGATACATTATTGATCTAATCAGGAGAGGTCTTGTAACGCATGTTTCGGGAAATGGGGCCGGAAGCATTCACGACTTTGAGCTGGCTTTCAACGGAGGCACCTCGGAGGATGTGCCCACCGCCATTGAAGACGGTTCCTTCGGGATGTGGGATGAAACCGGCCGGTGGATGAACGAAGCTTTGCAGGCCGGAGCCAAAAAAGGTCTGGGCTATGGTGAAAGCCTTGCCGTATATATCGGGGAGAATCCCGAAAGGTTTCCATACAAGGAAGACTGCGTGCTTTACCAGGCATACGGGAACGGAGTTCCGGCAACCTATCATATCGCTTTGGGGACGGACATCATCCACCAGCACCCCATTGTGGATTTTGCCGCAATCGGGGCTGCCAGCGGAGTGGATTTCCATAAAATGTGCCACTCGGTATCGAGGCTTGATGGCGGCGTTTTCCTCAACTTCGGCTCGGGAGTCATCGGCCCCGAGGTATTCTTAAAAGCATTATCCATCGCCAGAAATCTCGGTTATCCCACGTTTAGGATCACGACTGCGAATTTTGACCTGGTGGACCTTGGCGATTACCGGTCAAAGATAGGCTACAGCGATCCCCACTACTATTACAGGCCGCGGAAAAACATCGTCAACAGGCCGACAAGCGTAGGAGGGAAAGGCTGGCATTTCTGCGGCGATCATAAGGATACCATACCCAATCTATACAGGAAGTTGATCTTAAAGCTGCCGGAAGCGCCACAGGGGATAGGTGACTAAAATGGAAGTGTTTCAAGGAATCAGCTGTGCAAAGCTGGAGGACATCTTTGTTAAAATTAATAAAGTGAAGGCTGCCCTGCTGGGGGATATTTGCCTGGACGTCTACTGGCAGGCCGATATGACCAAAAGCGAGCTTTCGAGGGAGACGCCTCACTTTCCGCTGCCTGTTGTAAAAGAA
This sequence comes from Bacillota bacterium, assembly GCA_023426125.1. Taxonomy (GTDB): domain Bacteria; phylum Bacillota; class Clostridia; order Acetivibrionales; family DTU013; genus MnB-11. The sequence goes on along the minus strand of JAFABI010000012.1, from coordinate 127,914 downwards.
AGGATGTCCCCGGGCGGAGGAGGGAATGCCGCCGCCAATATAGCCGCATTGCAGCCTGAAAGTATAGAGGTTCTGGGAGTGGTGGGCCGTGACTGGAGAGGGGACGCACTGGTGAAAAAATTGCAGGAAGCGGGGACTGATACCGGCAGCATTGTTGTCAGCGAAACCGCCGGGACCAATGCTTATTGCAAACCCATAAGAAAAGGTATTTCCTCCGTGGAGTATGAAGATCCGAGATTGGATTTCAACAACTACGAAGAGCTGCCCCGGGGGGACGAAGTGAAGCTGTTGGAGGCATTGGAACAATGCGCGGGCCGTATTGACGTTTTATGTGTTTCCGACCAGCTACCCTATGGCTGTATAACGCAGGAGGTTAGAAATAAGCTGCTGTCTCTTGCGAAAGCCGGTCTAAAGGTCGTCGTAGACAGCAGGGACAGGATAAACCTTTATACGCATGCAATCCTCAAGCCCAATGAAGTTGAAGGGACAAGAGCCGTATATAAGGACGGTCAACCGTCTTCTATGAAGCTTGAGGATTACTTCGATACGGCCAGGGTCCTTGCAAAACGCAATCAGTCAAAGGTATGCATGACCATGGGGCCAAAAGGCTGTGTTTACGCCGATTCACAAACTGCCATACACATTCCCTCCCATGATGTAAAACCTCCCATCGATTTCTGTGGAGCCGGAGATACGTTCCTTTCAGCCTTTTCCTGTGCCATCGCAGCAGGGGCGGAGCCCTGGGAAGCGGCATCCTTTGCCAACCTGGCAGCCGATGTGACGATCAAAAAGTTAGGGGTTACCGGCACGGCAAGCCCGGAGGAGATCAGGGAAAGGCACAGGCAGGTACACCATCCGTTATAAGCCAGTACCTGTGCACTGAAAAGCAAAAAGGTTACTTGTAAGTATACCCCACAGAAACTGAAGGATAAAAGGATGTATGCCTTATTACAGTTACAAGTATTTAAGTCAAGGAAAAAGATACGGACCATATATAACAGCGATATGCCTGAGATTCAAAAAGGGCAGATGTCCGACTGCTGAAGCCTGCGCCAATGAAAGAGGTGGGGAAATCTGCGCACAACCCTTTTCAAGAGCTGCGCGGAACCGACGTACTGGAGCGGATTACAAGCGCTTCGGAGGTCAGTACTTTGCTTTCAACCTTCTCATCTTCAACTCTCTTAATCAGCAGGTCAATTGCTATCCTGCCCATTTCTCTCTTATCGATCCTGGCGGTAGTTAGCGGCGGCTCGACATACTGGCAGAGAAGTATGTCGTCAATGCCCACAACAGAGATATCCTGCGGGATTTTCAGGTTATGCTCCTTTATGCTTCTCATGGCCCCGATGGCATAGATGTCTGCCGAGCAAAAAACCGCCGTAGGAAGCAAAGGACCCTTCAGAATTCCGTTCATGCAAATTGCCGCCGCATTCTCATCGTAGGCCTCAAACTGTATCCAGTTCATGGGAATGGTAAAAGCATTTTCCTCTATAGCCCTTTTGAAGCCTGAAAAGGTTTGCGCATAATGGTTTTGCAGCGAGTGGTTGCCGACAAAGGCGATCTGCTTGTGGCCAAGCCCTATCAAGTGCTTCATTGCCGTATAGGCTGCCGAGGCATAGTCTGCACGGACACTCAGTTTCTCCTCATTCTGCAGGTGGCTGTCTACCAATATATACGGAAGGTCATATTTTTTTAATGCACTTTCAATCAGCGGGTCGGCATCCCCGTAGAAAATCACTCCGTCCACGTCGCGGGCCTTAATGACGGCAGGCAGGCTTACCGTATCATTTTCCAGCGAGGCCGAGGTGTAAATCAGGTTATAACCACGGGCTTCACATTCACTGATGACCACGCTGTTCAATTCGGAATAAAACAGGTGCTCAAGAGGCTGAAGGCTTTTTTTGAAAAGGATGGCAATGTTGTTGGATTTGTTGAAAAGCAGCCTTCGAGAGCTTGGGTTGGGCGTATACTGAAGCTTTTCTATAATTTCGGAGACCTTAAGCCTGGTTTTGTCGCTTACCCCCTTTTTGCCGTTAATGACGATTGAAACTGCCGCCGGTGAAACTCCAGCCATTTTGGCTATCTCTACGATGGTTAGCTTTTTCATTCTCGGTTTGCTGTGTCCTTTCCATGTCATTTGTCGTTATAAAACCTTTTACTAATATAATAACACAGAACTATTTTTTTTGCCATATTTCAAGCATTCTTTTTCTAATTTTACCGTAACCTTGGATTTTAGACATTTCAAGCACTGATGAAGAGATAACTCACGCTGAAATTTTCTGCAAATGCAGCCTTGGAGCGCTGGCACTTGCAGAAAAAGCGCAAGTAATATTTTCAGTGTTCCCAGGTCATGAGTCAAACGCCAGGGCAAAAATGTTTTTAACTTATTGACTGTCATTTTTAGATATGCTATGATTAACTAAAAGGTTTTAGTAATGTGTTTCATGGTCTTGCTTAATCCTTTGGATGTACTTTTTATCGCTGCACTTTTAAAACCTATTAAACCATTTAGCCTTAATTGAGGGAGGTAAAAATCTTATGAGTGAGAAGCTGGCAATCTATGGAGGGCCAAAAGCAAAAACAACGGAAAATTATCCTATGTATCCGGGAGGACTGGAAATAGGAGAAGAGGAAAAGAAGCAGGTAATGGAAGTCCTGGACAGGAAATACCTTTTCAGGTACTATGGCCCTGAAAAGCATCCCTCCAAAGTCAGAGAGTTTGAAATCAAGTTTGCCGAAAAAGTAGGCGCCAAATATGCCCTTGCGGTAAATTCATGTACGTCGGCTCTTATATCAGCCATGGTGGCCTGTGGGGTCGGACCGGGTGATGAAGTAATTGTAAACGGCTATACCTTTTTTGCATCCTGTGCATCCATCGTCGGAGCAAAGGCGATCCCTGTCATTGCAGAGGTGGATGAAACCCTTACCATTGACCCTGATGACATCGAAAAAAAGATCACGACCTCCACAAAAGCCCTGGTTGTCGTACATATGCGGGGAGTTCCCTGTGATATGGACAGGATCATGGCGATAGCAAAAAAACACAACCTTAAGGTTATAGAAGACTGCGCCCAGGCACTTGGCGGCACCTACAAGGGAAAATACCTGGGAACCTTCGGAGATTGCGGCTGCTATTCCTTCCAGTATCATAAGATCATTACCGCAGGCGAAGGCGGCATGGTAGTAACCAACGATGAAAAGCTTTATGACAGAGCCATGGGCTATCATGATACGGCTGCCTGCTGGAGACCCGACAGATTTGCCGAACAGCGTTACGAAGGCGAACTTTTCTGCGGGGTGAATTTCAGGATGAGCGAATTGACAGGCGCGGTACTGCTGGCTCAGTTCAGCAAGCTTGATAATCTGCTTTCCCTTATGAGGAGAAACCAGAAGAGAATCATCGACCAGATAAAGGACACCAAAGGCATAAAGGTCAGACCGGTAAACGATGCGGAAGGCGATGTGGGTATCTGCCTGATGTTCTACCTGGACGACAGCAGCAAGGTACAGAAGTTTGCAGAAGCTCTCAAGGCAGAAGGAATCAATGCAGCCGGCGTTTTCAATTCTGGCATTCCCGACTGGCATATTTATGCGCACTGGAAGCATGTAATCGAACAAAAGACGCCTACCTCCGAAGGCTGCCCGTGGAAATGCCCGCATCACAAGGGTAAACCTGTGGAGTATTCGCCGGATATGAATCCCAATACCCTTGAATATCTCAGCAGGATCATACACCTGGATATACCTTCACAGATGACGCCGGAGGATTGCGACATGGTTGCAAAAGGCATAAACAAAGTGGCTGCCGAACTGGCTTAAGAGCGGATGAACGGTGGATTGCCGTTTGTGCTTCAACGCAAAGGCTTCATCTGCGGTAAGGAAATTTGTCTGCAACTGACAAATTTCCTTTAAATTAGGTCGTTATAACCGATGGTAATTGATACTTCAAATGAGAAGGTATAAGCTTAAGGTAACGATTAAAACAATATGAGGAGGTAAATAAATGGCAAAATATTCATTATGCATTGAGCCCGTACTTACGGAATACGATTTTTATGACCGCATCAAGGTCGCTGCCGAACTTGGGCTGGACGCAATCGAGTTCTGGGACACCGACGGCAAGGATGTATCCAAAATCGGCAGACTTGCGGCTGAGAACAAGATCAAGGTTGCCATCTGCTGCTTAAAAGGAGCATGGACCAACAGGATGAACTTTCCTGCCTCCCATGTGGTTGAAAATGTTAAGGAATCCATAAAGCTGGCGAAGGAAATGGGCTGCAAATCCTTGATAGGCCTTTCAGGCGATATCGAGTGCAAGGTGGATTCCCAGAAGAACGTTTTGATTGAAAATTTGAAAAGAGTGGCGGACATCCTGGTCAAAGAGGACGTTACATTAAACCTGGAAGCGCTGAATTCCCTGGTGGACCATAAGGGCTATTACCTGGATTCCTCCCATGTGGGCTTTGAAATTATGAAAAGCGTCGGCTGTGATCATGTGAAGCTTCTGTACGATGTGTATCATATGCAGATCATGGAAGGCAATGTTATCGAGAATATCAGGAAAAATGCCGCGTACATCGGACATTTCCATTCCGCGGGAGTTCCGGGGAGACATGAGCACTTCAATGGAGAAAGCGATTACGGGAATATTTTGAAAGCGGTGGAAGCAAGCGGTTATGACAGGTTTTTCGGGCTTGAATACTGGCCGACCTACGAGGACAAAAAGTCCATCGCGGATGTGATGAAGTATCTGAAGGGATAAGGCGTTATTTGAAAGGAGAGAGCCATGTCAAGAATAAAAGCCGGAATCATCGGAATGGGCTTTATTGGCGTGAGCCATATTGAAGCCATACGCAGAATCGGATTTGCCGATCTGGTTGCAGTGGCCGATGTAAATTATGAGCTTGCCAAAAAGAAGGCGGATGAATTTTACATACCCAAATGCTACAAAACTGTAGATGAATTCCTTGCCGACCCGGATATCCAGGTTGTCCACAACTGCACGCCCAATAATCTACACAAGGAAATAAATGAAAAGATTATTAAAGCCGGCAAGCATGTGTTCTCCGAGAAACCGTTGGCAAGGTCCAGCGAGGAATCGGCGGCGATGTTGAAGCTCCTTGAGGAATATCCCGGCGTTGTAAGCGGCATCAATTTCAATTACAGAATGAATCCCCTGGTCCAGGATATGAAGCACAAGGTGAAGAATGGTGAAATAGGGGATGTAAAGCTGGTACACGGGTCTTACCTGCAGGATTGGCTGCTTTTGGAGACGGACTATAACTGGAGGATCGAACCGGAAATAAACGGGCCGTCCAGATGCATTGCCGATATCGGTTCACATTGGATGGATGCCGTACAGACGGTCACCGGTGCAAAAATAACCGAGGTCTGCGCAGACCTGGTAACAACCATCCCTGTCCGGAAAAAAGCCAAAGGCCAGGTGGAAACCTTCTCCACCAATGCCAATGCGGAATACGAGGATAAGGAAATAAAGACCGAGGACTGGGGAGCTGTGCTTGTCAAGCTGGATAACGGCGCTCACGGCGTATTCTGCGCTTCGGAGGTCAGCGCGGGCAGGAAATGCCGCCTTGATCTGGAAATCAACGGAACAAGCGCCTCACTTTACTGGAACCAGGAAATGGCCGACCAGATGTGGATGGGCTTCAGGGACTGCGATAACAGGCTTGTGATGAGGAATCCGCAATTGATGGCGCCGGATGCAAGGCAGTATACCTATCTGGCCGCGGGACATCCTGAAGGCTGGAATGACGCCATGCGCAACAATGTCTACAGCTTTTACAAATATATCACGGACGGCAAGGTGATGGGCAAGGACCCATGTGACTTTGCCACCTTTAATGACGGTCACTATATTATCAAGCTAACGGAAGCCATTTTGAAAAGCAATGCTGCCAGGCAGTGGGTGAAGGTGTAAATTTAACGGGAGGTAGAGAATATGTCACAATTCAAGTTTTCGGTAGGACCCTGGAATGTTCACGAAGGCGCCGATGCATTCGGACCGGAGGTCAGAAGCTCCATCGCCTTTGAAAAGAAGGTTGCAAGATTTAAGGCAATCGGTTTCGACGCAGTCCAGTTCCATGATGATGATGCAGTACCCGATATGAACGATTTGAAGGATTCGGAGATTAAAGCAAAAGCGAAAGCCGTAAAAAAGATACTGGATAACAACGGCCTGGCTGCGGAATTTGTTGCGCCCAGGCTGTGGATGGACCCCAGGACGGCCGATGGCGGCTTTACTTCCAACAGCAAGGAGGACAGGGAGTTTGCAATGTGGAGGTCATACCGGTCCATTGACATAGCCAACGAGCTGGGCTGCGACAAAATCGTTCTCTGGCTTGCCAGGGAAGGAACGCTGTGCGCGGAAAGCAAAAGTGCGGTGGAAGGTGTAAAAAGACTGATCGATTCAATCAACAAGATGCTGGAATATGATAAAAACGTGAAGATACTCATCGAACCCAAGCCAAACGAGCCCATTGACAGGAGCTTCTGCGGAACCATCGGACATGTCATGGGAGTCTCGGCGGCAACCATCGACCCGTCGAGGGTGGGTGGGCTGCTGGAATCGGCCCATGCTATCCTTGCCGGTCTGGACCCTGCAAATGAAATATCCTTCGGCCTGGCCATGGGCAAGCTGTGGGGCGTGCACCTAAACGACCAGAATGGGATGAAATATGACCAGGACAAGGCCTTCGGTGTGGAAAACCTCCGCCAGGCCTTCAATCAGATCAAGGTGCTGGTGGAGAACAACTACGGCGCCAACGGCGAGTACATCGGATTGGATGTCAAGGCGATGAGGACGCAGAAGCTGGAAAACAGCTACAGACATCTGGAGAACAGCTTAAAAATAGCCAAAATGCTGGAAGAGAAAGCGAAGAAATTCGATTATGAATTCCAGAAAAAATGCGTGGGGGAAAGGGATTACGAGGCCCTGGAAATGTATGTGATGGAATTGCTTATGACAAAATAGGCAAGGGACTGCCACGCTTTGTAAAAACAGATGAATATGCAAATAAGAGAACCGGCGCAGCACTTTTTATGCCGGTTCTCTTATTTGGGACATTTTTCTTTGTGTAAATCCAGGCTGTGCAATTTTGTTCTGTTTCATTAAAGATCGTTGACTGATGGCCGCCTTTACGGATCTTCCGTGCCATAATTCTTTTATAGCGTCAAATTAACCATTTGTACATGGATCTTGTATTGATTATGTTATAATATAGTAATAGTTGGAAGGGAGCGATAACGCGATGCATATTCGAAAATTTTTCGCAATGATTTTTTCTGCTTTGTTTTTGTTTTCTGTTTTTCCTGCCGCAGTTTACGCAGACGACGGCATTGTCGAAGTACCGCAAATAAAGGTAATCATCAATGGAAAGAATATTGTGTTTGATGATGTCATCATTGCGTCAAAAGGTAGAAATCTGCTGCCTTTACGGGTGCTGTTGACAAATCTCGGCGTACAGAATGACAATGAGCATATTATCTGGAATGGTTCGGAGAAAAGCATAACAATTATAAAGGATTCAACGAAAGTAAAATTGTTTCAGGGCAGCAATGTGGCCTATTTAAACGACGTCCCCATCCAACTGGATGTTCCGCCGGTCGGGTACAGCAAAAACGGAAGGACTTACATACCTGCCAGATTTGTAGCACAGAGCCTGGGGAAAATTGTAAAATGGGATAACAGTACCAAAAGCATCATCATCAACGATCCCAAACAAGTAATTGTAGATAGTGCGGATGAACTGGTTGCGGCTATGGGTTCGGATACGAAAATCATCCTGAAAAAGGGCGTATATAACCTATCCAAAGTAAAGCAGGAGTATACCGAGAATAATATATTCTGGGAAAGCGTTTTTGACGGAAACCAGTTGGTAATCAAAGGGGTAGAAAACTTAACCATGGAAGGGGAAGGGGATACGCCGGCCGAGATAGTTGTCGAGCCAAGATATGCCAATGTATTCAGCTTCAGGGATTCAAACAATATCACCATCAAGAACATAAAAACCGGACATACGCCTGAGCAGGGAGAATGTGCGGGAGGGGTACTGGTTTTTGACGGGGGCGGCAATATAAGCATCCTGGACTCTGATTTGTACGGCTGCGGCATTAATGGCTTAACCTTGAACAATGTAAACACTTTGCTGTTTGCGAATTCTACGATCAGGGATTGCAATACCGCTATCATGATCCTTAACAATTCCAAGGACATTGGCTTTTATAAAAGTGCTTTTTCCGGTAACCAGGGATATTCCTACGGTATTGAAGCAACAAATAACAGCAGTTTGTCCTTCGACGCTTGTGATTTTACCGACAATAAAATTGGAGCCGGGTATTTCTTTAGTTTCAGTCTAAGCAAAATCGCTGTTAAAAACTCAAGGATTTATAACAATTCTTATCCGGAGCTTGCTTCCGATCCGGCGGTACTCACAATGGAAAATACGGAAATAGAAGGGAATGAAAGCGTGGATGATTCCCGGAGCATTGCTACAGGAAAGTGAAAACACGTAAAATATTTTAACGTTAAAGGAATTTGGTGCACACGCGTAATTCAAATTCGACCAACGAATTTAATACCTTGCAGTCCGAAGAACAAAATACCTCTGTAGAAGTTACCTGCAGGGGTGCTTTTTGACATACTAAAAAGGGACAATGAGCTGCTTCAAAGCGGGTATGGCAAAGTATATAAAAATATTGATTATTCGCTCTTCAAGGAAGGGATTGATATCGGAAAAGCGATGGAAATCATCGCCTGGACGACGGAAGGCTTTGCCATGAAGGAACAGGTGAAGCTGAAGCATTCCAGGGACCTGGAGCGGGATTATAATGAGATCCTCGCCGGCTTTGATCCATACCTGGATATATTGAAAAAAAGCTTTTATAAATAATGATGGCGTATGAACAACAAAATCAGACGGGAGGGTACACCGTGAGCATCATAGAAATAAAAAATCTGACGAAATATTATGGCAGGTCAAGAGGGATTATCGATGTCAGCTTTACTGTGGAAGAAGGTGAAATATTCGGCTTTATCGGTCCCAATGGCGCCGGCAAGTCGACAACCATCCGTACGCTGCTGTCGCTGATTTATCCCACGAGCGGCAGCGCCGCGATTTTCGGAAAGGATTGCATCAGGTATGGCCCGGAGATAAAAAAGGATATAGGTTACCTGCCTTCGGAAGTGTTCTATTATGACAGGATGAAAGTCATTGATCTTTTGAACTATTCTGCAAGCTTTTACAGGAAGGACTGCAGCAAAAGGATCGGGGAATTGGCTGAAATAATGGAGCTGGACCTGAAAAAAAGAATCGACGACCTGTCCTACGGCAATAAAAAGAAGGTGGGGATTGTGCAGGGACTGCTGCATGAGCCGAAGCTCATCATCCTTGACGAACCTACCGGCGGGCTGGATCCCCTGATGCAGCAGAAATTTTTTGACCTGCTGCAGGAGGAGAACAAAAAGGGCGCTGCAATCCTGCTTTCATCCCACATATTAAGCGAAGTACAGCGTTTGTGCAGCCGTGTGGCCATCATCAAGGAAGGCAGAATAATAAAGCTGGAAAAGATCAGCACGATGAAGGAAGACAATTACAAAAGGTTTAAGGTAGAGTTGAAAGCCGGCACCGGTAAGGAATTTTTCAATATTAAAGGCGTCAATGAGCTGGAGCTGAAAGGAAATATTGCCAGCTTCCTGTTTAAGGGTAATATTAATCTGGTGTTGAAAAGATTGGCGGAAACAGAGGTAGCAAACATCTGGATAGAAGAAATGGATCTGGAGGAAATCTTCCTGCATTATTATGAGAAGGGGGAATGAGCGGTGAACATTTTTCTTCATGAACTAAAAGCATATAGAAAGTCCACGCTTATATGGGCCGGTTCCCTTGCCGCCATCACCATCTTTTTTCTAGCCATGTACCCGGCTTTTGCCAGGGATGTGAATGCCACCATGAAGATCATGGAAGGCTTTCCCGAAGCTTTCAGGAAGGCGTTTGGCATTTATATGGAGAATTTCCTTACGCCCCTGGGCTTTTATGCGTATATCCTGGTTTATGTCATTCTGTGCGGAGCTATTCAGGCCATGAATACCGGTACTTCCATCCTTTCAAAGGAAATCAGGGACAGGACGGCGGACTTTTTGATGACCAAGCCGGTAAGCAGGGTGCGGATCCTGACATCGAAGCTGCTGGCGGCTTTTACGTCCATTGTCTTTACAAATATCATACTGGTTGCAGTTGCACTGCTGACGATGCTGGCTTTAAACACCGGAGACCTGGACATGAAGCTTTTCTTTATGGTATCGGTGACTTTATTTTTCCTTCAGCTTATCTTTCTGGCAATGGGGATCCTGCTTTCGGCGGCGGTGTCGAAAATAAAGTCCGTCATCTCGGTATCGGTTGGCACAGTTTTCGGCTTTTTCATCTTGAACATGCTGGATTCCATTCTCGGAGAGAAGGTAATCCGATACCTTACGCCTTTCAAGTATTTTGATACCGTATATATTTTGAAAAATGCATCCTATGAGACGCCTTACCTTATAACCGGCGCGGCGTTCATCGTTGCGGCTGTTGCGGCAAGCTATGCGGTGTATTCCAGGAAGGACGTGCACGCGGTATGAGAGGAATGAAACCGGAAAATACTTATGAAAAAAGCAATTGTCATCGCCGGGAACAATAGCGGCGTGGCGATCTCAAAGAGAAAAAGGAAGTCTCTTTTCCGGGATTCTTTGCTGTATCCGGAGGGAAGCCGGCCTCCTTACAATTTTTTGTTTTTAAGGACAGGAAAGGATGTAAGTGATTATGAATATTTTTATCAGAGAAATGAAGGCAAACAGAAAATCCTTGATCCTATGGTGTATCGGTTCAATTTTGCTGGTTGCGTCGGGAATGGCCAAGTTTCAAGGTTATTCCACCTCGGGCCAGGCGGCGAACGAACTGGTTGCCCAATTGCCGAAATCCCTCCGGACAATCCTTGGCTTCGGCTCATTCGATTTGACAACCGCCATTGGTTTTTTCGGCACGCTTTTCCTCTATCTTGTCATAATGGCGGTGATACATGCGTCGGTACTGGGGGCGACGATTATTTCCAAGGAGGAAGCGGAAAAAACCTCCGAATTCCTTCTGGCAAAGCCGGTGTCACGGGGAAGGATAGTCCGGTCCAAATTAGCGGCTGCTTTTGTCAATATTCTTGTTTTAAACCTGGTGACATGCCTGATTTCCATGGCAATGGTGGGCAATTACAGCAAAGGAACGGATGAGACCGGGAATATTTCAAAGCTGATGGCGGGGATGTTCATTTTGCAGCTTATCTTCATGCTGGTGGGCTCAGGCATCGGCGCAGCCAGCAAAAGGCCAAGGGCGGCGGCTTCTGTGGCCACCGGGATCCTGCTGCTGGATTTTATCCTGTACAAAGCCGTTGAATTGAACGGCAGCATTGATTTTCTCCAATATCTGACACCATTTATGTATTTTGACGCTGCGAAGCTGTTGTCGGAGACCGGTTTTGAGCTTGTGTTTATCCTTTTGTCGGCAATCATCATAGCAATCTTTTCCTGTATGACGGTAATATGTTACAGGAGAAGGGATTTGAGCATATAAAGGGCTGTCTGCCTTTCCCACAGAATGTCATCTGCATCAAACAGCTACCGGACGGCCAATGGCCGCCCTACACTGTATGCTTTACAGCCATAAACAAAGACCGGACGCTGGTATGGCTTACTTCCCGTCCCTGTATTCTTTTCTGTATTCGGAAGGAGTGATCCCGCAATATTTCCGGAAGGTGCTGGCAAAAGTACTGGAGCTTAAATACCCTACCTTTTGACCGATGGTGCTGACAGGGATTTCCGAATGCTTTAGCAACTCCTTTGCATGATGGATTCTTTCCTTGTTTAAAAAATCTACAAAGTTTATTCCGAAGGTTCTCTTGAAAAAGTTGGAAAAATACTTGGAGGATGTGTTGAAGACCTCTGCCATTTTGTCAAGGTAGAGGTTTTCGGCATAGTGGAGCTGAACGTATCGGAGGACAAAGTCCTTATTCAATTTGTTCTGATTTCCACCGCGGACCCTGTCCGTTGCCTGCTCAATCAGGTCTTTGAAAAATCCGGTGATTTCCGCGGGATGGCAATGGTTGTTTGTTATACTCCGAAACTCCTTCTCATAGTAAAAGATTTCGTCTCTGTCCGCCTTCAGGTAAACCAGGATGTTGATCATATTGTTAAAAATGCCGGTTAAAATATTATGGAATTTGATGTAGCTGATGTTGTTTTCCTCATTGGTTTTTATAACTTGCCTTACAAGCCGGAAGCTTTCCTCCGCATTCCCGCTCAGCATATAATTGGACAGCTTTTCATCAAAATCCAGGGGCATGTGAACATCATAGACGTATTCGTTTTTCTCCAGATCGATGAGTGTTTTTTGTATTTGTAATGGAGCGGTATGCAAAATACATTTTTATATTTTCAAATGCCTCTTTGCAGCTCCGGGCTTCGGCATAGTATCCGCTTACAGCCACCAAAACCTGATAATCCGATAACAGAGTACTTTGAAGCTGATCCCGGACCGCCTTGATATCCCTTAACAATGCTTCCCGCTTCGTGGGTTCCTTGACTCCGACAAGAGCGATGAGCTGCATGTTTTCCAGATGGATAACCACAACGGATACGTTTTTTATCTGCTCCAGGGATTTCTGGATCCCCGTTTTGATATCCTCCGGCAGGAATAAAGGGCGGTAGTGTTCCGGATTTTCCGGTGCAGGGATGCCCTGTCCAAGGTCAAAGGCCAGCATAAGGTACTGCCAGCTTGAGAATATTACTTTAAAATAAATATCCACCTGGTCTTTCATATCCTTGTAAAAGGTTATGTCATCAATCATTTTAAAAAAAATGCTCCGCATTACTTCTTCTTTGACATTGTCCATCCGGTTGCTGATCAGTTTATTCTCCAGCTGCATTTTTTCAATGCTGTTGAATATGTGCTTGTAATGGTTTTGTCTTTTCTCCTCGTCTTTTATTCCGACAAGCCGCAGCAGCTTTTTCACCGGCCTGTAAATATACATGCTGAGGATGAGGGAGATAAATAGCCCGGCAATCGTGGTTACCAGCAGGATCCTCTTGTTTATTTTTACCGTCGATATGACATCCTCGTAGCGGTTGGGCACTTTATTGATATAGATGAAGGAATTATATTCCGATTTTACCCAGTTGTAATTGTATTTGCCTTTTTGAAAGGTAGCCCCGCTGCCCGAATCGAAAAAATTGCTTTCCAGGCCTTCAATGCTATAATCCTCATCGGTGCTGATAATTACATTTTTATCCTTGTCCAGGACAATCAATGAAGCGCCCTGCATCATGCTTTCTTCATTCACTTTCCGGTAGAGCCTGGCCAGGTCGACAAATACGACGATGTTTGCCGGGGAATTGCTCAGCTGATTGGATGCGACAATGGCAAGCAAATTCCTTTCGGCCTTTTCACCGGAAGACCACCCGTCAAAATACCTGTTGGAGGGTATGATTTGCATGGGGTGGCTTGTAGCAGCAAAGTTTTTCCAGTACTCAGGGGAAAATTTGCTGTTTTTATACTTTTTCGAGAAAACCTCGGTAAAGCTTTCGGTACCGCTTAACGTTAACGCCAGGTCGGAATCCCTGAAAAAAATAATAAAATCATGGATGTAATCCTGAGAGATCAATTGCCGCACATTTTGCGTTAAAAGATATGCGTTTTTAATATCGATATTTTTATACCCATCCGGGTCATGCACACGGTAGGGCAGCGTCCCCACCGTATAAATGATGCTGTTTATTTCTTTAAAGCTTTCTTCAAAGGATTGGATAATTCCCCTGACAACCAGCCTGTTGTTCATTTCCGCCTGTTCAAACATGGCGTCCATGGAATTCTTATAGATATAATAGTCCGAAACGAACATTACAGCGATAATAATCATCAGAACCATAAATATTTGAAGTAAAGCCTTGTTGAAAATACCCTTTGGCATAGTGCACCTTCCGCAAATTTGCTATAATTCTGCTGCAAAGCCATAACTGCGTTCCCTGTATGATATCATATATTATAAACTACTCGCGCCGGGTTTTCAAATCATCCTTTCACCGAACCCAGCATTACGCCTTTTGCAAAATATTTTTGAGCAAAAGGATATACCACCAGCACCGGAACCATGGAAAGAAATATGGTGGCATTCTTCATAGCTTCCGGGGTCATCTTTGCCTGTTCGATCAGATTGCTTTCCTTTGCGGTATCAAAGATCAGCATGTCCCTTAATACAATCTGCAAGGGGAATTTTTTGGAGTCATTCAAATAAATCAGCGGTAAAAAAAAGCTGTTCCAGTGACCCATGAAATAGAACAGGGCGATGGACGCCAGAGCCGCCTTTGAAGTGGGGATGATAATGCTGAACAATATCCTGTATTCGGAGGCGCCATCGATAAAAGCCGCTTCATACAAGCTTGGAGAAATTGACTCATAAAAGCTTTTCAGGATCAGCAGCTCCATTGTCCATATCGCATTGGGGATGACAAGCGCCCAGAAGGTATCAATCAGGCCTAACTTCTGGACAATGATGTAGGAAGGTATCATACCTCCGTTAAAGAACATGGTAACGACGATTGCAGTCAAAAAAAACTTTCTTCCGAACAGGCCTTTTTTTGAAAGTGGGTATGCCGCAATTGCTGTCATGAATAGATTGACCGTTGTCCCCACCGCAGTGTAAAAAACTGTATTCAGGTACGCGCGGGGTATCCTTGGGTCCGCCAGGATCATTTTATAGGCGTCGACATTAAAACCCCTGGGATAGAAGGTGATCCTGTTCTGGACAATATGGATGGTATCGCTGAAGGATATTGAAACGATGTATACCACCGGATAAAGCATGATTGCACTGATAAGGATCAGAAAAAAGCCATTTAGGATATCAAACAAAGTTATTTTCTTTATCATTTACGTCACTCCCTCTGCTTACCACAAGCTCTGCTCGCTTAATTTCCTGCTGATTTTATTTGTAATCAATAATAAGATCAATGCTACGAGAGATTCAAAAAAACCTACTGCAGCAGCATAGCTGTAATTGGATTCCAACAGGCCCTTCCTGTAAACGTAGGTTGAGAAAACATCGGCAACCTTGTAGGTTGTCGGCGTATACAGCAATAAAACCTTTTCAAATCCTATGCGGAACGTATTTCCCGACCTTAAGATAAACATTGTTGCAATGGTCGGGAATATTCCCGGAAGCGTAATATGCCAGATTGATCTGAACCTGCTGCAGCCGTCAACTTTTCCAGCTTCATACAATGTAGGATCTATAGCAGATAGCGAAGCAAGGTATATAATAGCTCCAAAGCCTGTTGCACTCCAGATTTCCGAGCTGATATAGACGGTTCTGAACCATTCGGGCTTGATCATAAAATATTGCCTCTCAAATCCCAGGGATGAAATTAGTGTATTAATGATTCCGTGGCTTGGAGAGAGAAAATCAATCACCATGCTGCAAACAATAACGATGGAAAGAAAGGATGGCAGATAGCTTATGGTTTGAATACCTTTCTTAAATCTGTCGTTCCTGACCTCGTTTAAAAATATGGCAAAGATCACCGGGAAGGGAAATGTCCACAGGAGATTGTAAAGCCCCAGCAGAAAGGTGTTTTTGAAAAGCAGCAGAAAATCCGTACCGCCGAAAAATTTCTGAAAATTCTCGAAGCCTACCCATGGGCTTTTGAGGAATCCCAGGTATATCCCGTATTTTTGAAAAGCCATTACGATGCCAAACATCGGCCCATAGCGGAATATGGCATAAAAAATGATGCAGGGGAGAAGTATGATCAGCAGATGCCTGTCTTTAATTATGTGCCTCATGATCCTGTTTGATTTTGATACCGGTTTTATGGATGCTGCTTTCAAGGCTTTTATCTCCTATCTTTTTGCTTTATTTAAATGGCGGGGCTGTCTCAAAAAGCGGATTGCGTGTCCGCGTATTTTGAAACAGCCCCCATGCTGTCTTAATTCGAATCAAACCGCTTTTGCGCCGCATTATGCGTTTCTTCAAGCTTCTTTGCGCCAAGCTTTTCCGCCTTTGCAAGCCACTCGTTCCATTGAGCTTCGCCATATTTTTTATCCAGGATGTATTGAATTGCGAATTCATTTCCTGCTTTTTCAATCACCTGGGTAAGCTCAGCGACGGTCGAGGTTTCTTCGTTGGTATATTTTAATACGGGATCAAGCGCTTCATACTTTTTCCCTGCATTAATTTTATCCTGTGCATCCTGCTCTTTTTCGGTATAGTTGAAATATGCGCTTCTTGGGTCAACCTTCAGGTACATACCCTGAATCCATGCGCCAAACCGGTCTTCCAGAGTTGTGATTTCAACTTTTGCAACATCGGTGATGGATGGGTATTGCACCTTGCCGTCCGGGCCTAAAAGAAAATGCTTGTCTTTAATACCCATTGTAATTAATTCGCTGCCGGAAGGGCTTGTGAGGTAATCCATCATTTTCAGGGCAGCCAGAGCATTTTTGCCGTTGGCAATGGCATTTCCGAAATCCATGATCTTCGAAAGCGAGCGGATGTTGCCGGTAGGCCCTACAGGATTTGCATACCGCAAATCATATTCGGGGATGGTATCCTTTACCTGTTCATAGAACATGTCGAGCCTTCCGATCCAGTCGTAGGTGACAAAGGACTTCTCTTTTTCAGTCAGCTTGGCGGTCCAGGACGCCTGGGTGTCCGTGATAAATTCAGGATCCAGCAAGCCTTCATTATAAAGCTTTTTCATGAAGTCGATCATCGCTTTGAATTCAGGCTGTATCGTAGCCAGTTTCCATGTTTTTGCCGCCTCATCGTAGTATGCGGGGGGAGCGAAGGGAACCGATTCCCCAACCATATGCCCAATCTTTCAGGATGAGTTCCTTTGTTTTTGAGACATAGGGGATTGAGTCGGGATAAATCTCCTTCAGTTTTTTCAAAGCAGCATAGAACTCGTCCGTATTGGTCCATTCAGCGATATTGTTTTTGTCGAAAATATCCTTTCTATAGAGAAAACCATGGTTTACATCCCTGTTTAAGCCATATACCGGCCAGGTATAGATATTTCCCTGGTCATCGGAATAGGATTTCATGACCCAGTTGTTTTCATCATTGTCCATATAGAGGCTTTTGAAATTCGGAAGCTGGTCGGCATACTTATTGATGGCAACAAAAGCACCCTGTGCGCCAAGCTTGTTGAGTTCATCCAATCTTCCCTGTGAAATTATGTCGGGAAGATTTCCGGAAGCCAGTGTGATTTGAAGCTTGTCGGCATAGCTTGAATTGGGGTAGCTTTGAATATTGAGGGTGACACCGGTCCTGGCTCCGATTTCCTTAATAACATCCTTCGCATTTGCTTCCTGGAATTCGCTTGAAACCATCCATGTCACCGTTACCTCTTTATCAACGACCGGAAGCTTCAGCCCGCCGGTATCACCGTAAGGCTGTGCCGGCTCCGTTGATTGCTGTGCAGCGGTAGTACCGGCGCTTGACTCTTGAACGGACGAACCGCCGGGTGTTTGCGAGCTGCTTCCACAGCCTGCCAATAAAGCGGTACATAATGAAACAGCTGCCATTCCTGAAATAAATCTTCTTACCATCTTGTACATTCCTCCATCTCTAATAATTTTCCTTTCAGCATCATGGTAGCACGGTATAATATTTCACGTAAACATACTGGTTTCTCCTGTTTTTTGTATTTCGGCGCTAAAGCCAATAAAAGTCTGAGAGCCTTGATTTAAGTGTATCATACAGGATGTAGAAAATAAAACATATGTAGAGATTGAAAAAATTGGGTGATGTAAAAATAAACGAGAGGAGGATGCCATTACAGAAATGTTTAAAAAGTATTGGGTAGCGCGCAATGCGTGTCCGTATATTTTGGGACAGTCTCTTTTTCACTTGAAAAGGTAAATGGCCTGATAGGACTGGATCTCCTAACAGGCCAGAGTTAAATTATTAATTTGGCGCCTGAAGCTTTATGAAATTAACCAGGAAGCCGCTAATTGCCGTCATCAGGGCTTGGAAAAATTGTAATTGCAGGTCATAAATCCGCTCCCGCCTGTTTCATCACCTGTTTCAGCCTGCTTATATAGTACCTGTAATTTTCCAGCGACGTAGAAGGAGCCACCTGGTGGTCGCATCCCGGGATGTAGCCTCCTTGCCTTACGACGGGAAGAACTCTGTCAAACTCCGCGTCAATGGCTTCCTTGCCGTCGGCAATACAAAGCTTGTTATAAGCGCCGATGAATTTCAGCTTCGGGAACTCCCTGCGCACCTTTACAATGTCCATCCCCGCGTTGACATCCATAGGCAGGAAGCCTTCGACGCCTGCGGATATAAAATTGGGTATAAGCTTTTGAAAATCCCCGTCGGTGTCTACAAACACATGCCTTACACCCTTTTGCTTCAATAGGGGGATAAGCCTTTTGTAATAGCTGCCCACAAATTCGTCAAATTGTGCCGGTGAAAGCATCGGCCCATTTTTTCCGCTCAGGTCCTCCATGATATACACGACGTCCGCAGGAAGAACTTCAAGCACCTGAATCAGCTTGTCAAGATATACTGATACGATGTATTCATTGATGTCATGAATTAGTTCGGGCATGTCATAGAATGCAAACATATGGGCTTCAATCCCCATAAGCTCCCTTGCGGTCCAGAAAAAACCTTCGATATTCATCCTGACGGAATAATCGCCTTTGTCATGGCCTTCCTTCAAAGGGCTATAGGCTTTTTGGATATTCGCATTGGTAAAATACTTCTGAAGCTCATTCTCCCCTTGTTCTTTCAAGCGCTTCCAATCATCCATATCTTTCACGGCCTGGTGTTCAAGGCGCCTGAAAGGCAGCGTAAAGCCGACTCTGCGGACAGGGTCGAAGCCCAGGTGCTTTTCATACCCATAAACACCTTCGCTCCATTTTACACTCAAGTATTTTTCCAGCAGGGCTTCTTCGGGTGCAAGATCCTTTGCGGTGTCTTTCGGCCCATCGAAGAGGCCGGCCCACAGACCCTCCTGCTCGAATCTCTTTACCGTCAGCGTCCACGGATAGAAGGTCTCTTCAACCGAGCCCCTGTCCTGAGGCTTTCCAAAGGATAAAGTCAGATTTTCTCTTTCCCTGTTTGTCATAATGAAACCTCCGGATACCTTCTCATATTTTCTTGCAGCGCTTGCAAGCGCTGGCTTCAAGTTTATGATATCAGACCTCCGGAGGCGCAACATAGAAAAATTCACTCATAAATCAGTATTTTTCTATGATGTATTTATTTGGATAATACCTGTAGGGTGACTGGTGAACCTCTTTTGCTATACAAGTTGGATGAAAAAGGTATACCGGGAATATGCCTGACTGTACGGCAGGCCGTTAACTATTTGAACTTCCGTTTATACTCCGTAGGGGTCATACCGGTGACGGACTTGAATATTTTGGCAAAGTAGTTGGGGTCATTGATCCCCACTGCTTCACCCGCTTCGGTGACGGACAGGTTTTCCCTTTCCAGCAGTTGTTTCGCCTTTGATATCCGCAGGCCGTTGATATATTCGATGGGTGTAAGCCCCGTGGTTTCCCGGAAGAGCCTTCGGAAATAGCTGGGGCTTAAATACGCTCTGGATGCCAGCATTTCGATTTTCATATCTTCCTTCGTATTTTCTTCGATGTATGCCATGGCCTCGGCCATCATGTTCCTGCGGTTGGAATACAGCTTGCCCCCTGTGCCGAATTGCTTTTTCCATATCCTCCCCAGGGAGCACAGGAAACGGATCAAATTCGCCTTTTGCATCAGTTCAAAGCCTTCCGACCTATTTTCCTGCTCGGCGAGCATACTGTCCAGAATTGTCTTCAGGGCGTCAATCTCCTCAGGGGTCATGTGCAATATGTCCTGATGGCCTTCCTCAGGACGGTAAAACGGCTCGACGATCAGAAGGTCATAGATGCCTTTCTCCAGTTTTAGCCTGTCCCAATCCGCCCCAAGGGCGTCGGGATAAAAAAGGCAGTTGTATATCACTGTCTGTGAGGGGACTTCAAAGGAATGGTCTTCATGGGGAGTGATGATAAAAATATCTCCCGGAATCAGTTTGACCTTTTCTCCATGGTAGGTATGGATACAGGTACCCTGCGCCAGAAAAACGATCTCAATAAACTCATGCCGGTGCGGCAGGATCTGGTCGTCCCCAGCCCATCGCATGACCTTTATGCGGTCGTCCCCGGCAGCCGGCCATTGAAGATAGCCTGCGGCAATTGTTTCGTCCATAGCAGCCTCCCATACTCCATGCGTTTTATCCATGCCCACGATCCACTTTATCCATATGCTCCACACCTTTATATCAACTCTTTAATATATCAACTCTTTAAACAAGCTTTCTACATCCGCCGACAGTCCGCTGAATACCTGCGACCGGGCAACAGCCTCTTTTTCAAAAACCTTGAACGTATCAATTCCAAAGTCGGTAAAATCATAAATCATAATGCTTTCCTGTTTTGTGTCAATGACCCAATATTCCTTCACCCCCGACAGCATGTAGGTGTTTAATTTGTCAATCATATCCTTGCTTCTCGTACTGTCCGACAGTATTTCAATCACAAGGGTCGGGGTGCCCATATATCGCCCTTTTTCCGTGACATTGCCCTTCAGGTCACAGGCGACCAGAACGTCGGGCTGCATAACATCCGGTTCGTTGATGTCCTTCTTTTTAAAACGTACGTCGAAAGGAGCCAGAAAGACCCTGCATTTCTTTCCTTTAAAATATTCGTTGAAGATAAGGTGCAGTCTTCCAAGGATCTCCTGGTGCCCGACGGTGGGAGAGCCCAGCAAATGGATTTCACCGTTGATCAATTCCATTCGCAGGGTGCTCTTTTCGGAAATTTCCAGAAACTCTTCATAGGAAACCTTTTTTCCGCCGTATTCGTAGTCCAGCGCTCTTTCACGTACGGTAAAATACTGTTCGATATCGGTCACATAGGGGGTCAGCCTGGCTATTTTATTGCCGTTTTTAGTGATAACCACATCATTCTGCTGTTCGGTATATTCCAGATATTTACCGAAATTCTGCTTGAATTCGGTTGCGGTTACCACAAGGCCTTCCTGATATTTGATGGAACTCACACTACCACCTCCAATCATATTATACCGCTGCAGAGAATATAAGACAATGATCCCGTGCGAAATTTTGAAAAATAGTGTGCGATAAATCGATTGAAGGTGAACGGAATTATTAAGAATATCGAACGGCGCCTTATATTGCTACATGCCTCACGGACTGCCTTTCTGCCAGGTACGTGGGCAATAGGACTTTTTCCGTCAGACCGCCGGTATCCTTCATTTTATCCAGAAGCCTTTTGACCGCTCTCCTGCCCATGGATTCCTTTTCAACATGCATGGTAGTCAGCTGAGGCGAGACTTCCCGGGAAGTCTCGACATCGTCAAAGCCTATGACCGATATGTCTTCGGGGACTTTTAACCCCGCGGCTGCCAGCAGCCTGTAGAGGGCAAAAGCCTCGGAATCATTGCAGCAAAAAAATGCGGTGGGGAAAGGGGAGCGGGTACCCGGCTCATCCACTGGCAGCTTGAAGCGGTTTGCATTCAGAGGATAGAGGCATCCGTCCGTCAGCAGAAAAGCGGTGTCTACAAGAAGACTGTGAACCTCCATTGCCTTGAGAAAGCCGAGATACCTGTCGTAAAAGCTGGACGCACCGTGAATGTCCCCTGAAAAGCCTATCCTCTTATGCCCGTGGCGGATCAGGTGTTCCGTGGCGGCAAATCCTCCGTTTACGTTATCTGTAAGGATATAATCCAGTTTAAAATCGTCATAGTATTCATCGATAACGACAAAAGGCAATCCCAAGCCTGCGATGGTCTTTAGCGTATGCCTTGTTATGGAGCCAAGGGTGATAATCCCTGAAATCATCCCTTCTTTTATACATAAAGGGATTTCAAATTCCACGGCGGTATTGTCGTAATAATGCAAAATGATATTCTGCCGGTGCTTTTTTGCTTCATTTTCTATCCCGAATTGAATATGGCTGTAGAAACCGGTTTTATTCAACAGCGACCTGGAAAGCACCAGGCAGATGTTTCCGGAGGATGCCGCTGCTGATTGCGGCGGCATTTTCTTTTTGTATTCGTAGCCGTATTGCCTGGCGGTATCCATGATGAGCCTCCGGGTTTGCTCGCTTATGCCCGGCATTCCCCGGAAAGCGAGGGAAACGGTGTTTTTCGATATTCCCAGTTTCTTGGCGATCATTTCCATACTGGCCTTTTCCGATGGCATTGGAACCTCCTGTAAATGGTTTATCGCTTTTATTATACCACAGGATGAAGAAAGAAAAAAGTAATATTACAAAAATGAAAGTAATATTATTTGTGGTTTACAAATCGACTTTACAATGCTATAATGGCATCATGAAAACACATTTTAGCGGGGGGATCTTATGGTTAATCTGGGGTTGGGCGGAAGCTGGAAAATGAAAAGAACGGATGAAACCGGGTGGATTGCGGGCAATGTCCCCGGATCCGTTTTTAATGATTTGCTGAATGCAGGCAAAATCGCCGATCCGTTTTACAGGGATAATGAAGATGAGGCAAAAGTCATTGCCTCCTATGATTATGAATATGAACGGGAATTCAATATTACGCCGGATCTGCTGGCGTACGACAGGTTGTTTTTGCGGTGTGAAGGCCTGGATACGTTGACGGAGATAAGGATCAATGACAGTCTTGTCGCCAAAACCGACAACATGCACAGGACTTATGAATTTGATATCAAGGAATACCTGCGCAAGGGGACAAATAAAATAAGCATCATTCTGTACTCGCCGCTGGAGCTGATGGAGAAAAAGCACAGGGAGCAGCCTATTTACCAGGCGACAGGCATCATACCGGGTTATTACTATATACGTAAGGCTCATTACATGTTCGGATGGGATTGGGGTCCGCAAATCCCCGATTGTGGCATATGGAGGGATATATCCATCGTAGGCTTCAATACAGCCAGGCTTGATGATGTTTATGTCGTTCAAGCCCATGAAGCCGGGAAAGTGACACTGGATATAAGGGCAAGAGTCGAAGAATGGGATACTGCCGCTTTAAGCCTGGAAACTGTTATTACAGCGCCGGACAGGAAAGAGCTTCATGCAACGTTAAAAGTGACGGGATTTGAGAATCATACGACAGTGGACATAGACAACCCTGAACTGTGGTGGCCCAACGGCTTCGGGAAGCAGCCCCTCTATAGGGTACAGGTAAAGCTGAAAGAGGGTGGGGAACTGCTGGATGATACTGACTTTCATATAGGGCTAAGAAGACTTCGGGTCAAAAGAGAAAAGGATCAATGGGGTGAAACCTTTGAATTTGAAGTCAACGGTTGTTCCATCTTTGCCATGGGCGCCGATTACATACCGGAGGACAATCTCCTTTCCCGGTGCTCCCCTGAAAGGACGGAAAGGCTGATCAAGGATTGTGTGGAAGCCAATTTCAATTGCATCCGTGTCTGGGGCGGCGGCATCTACCCCGAGGACTATTTCTATGATTTGTGCGACCGCTATGGCTTGCTGGTCTGGCAGGACCTGATGTTTGCCTGTGCGGTTTATGAGATGACGCCGGAATTTGCCGACAATATAAGACAGGAAGCGCGGGACAATATAAAGAGGCTGCGGCATCACGCATCTCTGGGGTTGTGGTGCGGAAACAATGAAATGGAATGGGGCTGGGCGGAATGGAATTTTGAAAAGAAACCAAAGCTGCGCACCGACTATATTAAACAATTTGAAGTACTGCTGCCCGAAGTGGCGCAGGAGTGTGATCCCAACACGCTGTACTGGCCGTCGTCGCCTTCTTCGGGAGGGAGCTTCGACAGACCCAATGATGACAATATGGGCGATGTGCATTATTGGGAGGTATGGCACAGCCAGAAGCCGTTTACCGAATATCGGAACCATTATTTCCGGTTTTGCTCGGAATTCGGCTTTCAATCCTTCCCTTGCCTGAAAACCGTAGAAGCCTTCACATTACCTGAGGACAGGAATGTGTTTTCCCGGATCATGGAGCAGCATCAAAAGAATGGCGCCGCCAATGGCAGGATTTTATCCTATCTGGCGGATAATTTCAAATACCCGAAGGATTTCGACTCCCTGCTGTATACTTCCCAGATATTGCAGGCGGAAGCCATCCGGTACGGTGTTGAGCATTGGAGAAGGAACAGGGGAAGATGCATGGGCGCGGTTTACTGGCAGCTGAACGACTGCTGGCCTGTAGCGTCCTGGGCCAGCATCGACAGCTTCGGAAGGTGGAAGGCTCTCCATTATACTGCAAAGAAATTTTATTCTCCCGTAATGCTGTCGGCTTGCGAGGAAGGCACCAATGTAGAACTTCATGTCACCAATGAGACCATGGCGGGCGTGCAGGGGGAAATCCGCTGGAAGCTCCGGGACAATGCGTCAAAGGTATTGCTGGAGGGCAGGGAAACTGGTGCCGTTGCGCCTCTTAGCTCAGCCCTGTGTGCAAAGCTGGATTTTTCCGGGATATTATCCCAAATGGAGCAGCAGAGGAAGTCCTATCTGGAATTCCGGCTGTCCATTGGAGGAAAGGCGGTAAGCGAAGGCACCGTCCTTTTTGCCAGGCCGAAGCATTTTGAATTCCTCGACCCTGAATTGGGCTGTGATATTACGGAGGCGGAGGGCGAATTTGTCATTACCGTCAGGTCGAAGGCTTTTGCAAAGCATGTGGAGCTGGAACTGAAGGATGCGGATTGCGTTTTTGAAGACAACTACTTTGACCTTTCGGCCGGAGAGGAAAAGAGGGTGCATCTGGATAAAAGCAGGCTGTCCCGGAGCATGTCGGCGGAGGAGCTTAAAGCTTCACTGAAGCTAAGAAGCGTTTTTGACATCGCCTGACGGGTGCCAGTGACTGATGTGGGGGCGGCCGTTGTGTAAGGCGGCGTACAATGTAGGGGCGGCCATTGGCCGTCGGATAACTGTTTGACACAGATCGAATTTGCGGACGCGCAATGCGCGCCCCTACACTTTCTTACGGAAGAGCGGTGTCATACGGCATGTGTGCCATATGCAGATTTGGCGCCGTGTAAGAGAGGTGTCATGCCCTAAACCCACCATATAAATCTCCTTGCCGTCAATGACTGCGCTAACCTGCTTCCATTCCTTTTTTCCGTCGTGCCTGGTGTCGTAAATGATCAAATATCCCTTATCAAGCCCGAGACTGTCCAGATAGCCACTCAACTGCAAGATACCCTTCTCATGAGCTTTTCCCCATACCATACCTTGAGTTCGGCAACATAACACCTGTCAAGGTAGGTGACAACCACATCCAGGCGACGTTCTTCGGAGGTTTGGATCTCTTTAAAATCAAATCCTTTACCGTTATTGATTCTATCTTACCACACTTGTCGCAAGGCGAAAACTATATTTCCTTCTTTCTCGACAGCGTACATCCCCTTGTACTTATCTATGGATGTCCGATATCATTAAACTAAAAAGTTTTTATGAAGCTCAATCATTTTGGATATCCTGCAACGTTTTATATTATGAGGGAAGCTTCCGGAGGACGAGCCTTGGTACATGAAGATGAATTGCTGCGAAAAATAAAAGAGGGAGACAGCGACAGCCTGGATGAGCTTGTGGCGCTTTATTATGCGGCCATACTCCGTTATTGCGTCTGGCATACGCAAAACAGGCAAACGGCGGAAGATGCGACACAGGAAACCTTTGTGAAAGCCATCCGGCACCTTGACGGGTATGTCCATCGCGGCAAATTCAAAGCCTACATTTACACCATTGCCGCCAATGTGTGCGTCGATTTCAGCCGCAAAAAAGTCATGGAGCGTTTACCGGAGGATTTGCCGGAATACGGCAACCGTTTTGAACAGGTTGAAGCCCGGGAGGACCTGGAATCAATGCTGCGCCATTTGTCCGGTGAGCAGCAGGAAGCCGTCCTGCTGCGTTTCGCCCACGGCCTGAAAATCCGGGAAATTGCGGCGGTGGCCGGCGTACCGATGCGCACGGTACAGTCCCGGCTGCGGAGTGCATTAAAGCGGATCGAGAAAGAGCTTTTGCAAGGAGGAAAGAAAGATGAATAAGGAAAGGCGTTCTAAATTGCAGGCTGCGCTTAAAAACCAGCCCGTCCTGCAAATATCGGAAGCACATCGGATGCAGACGATAGAGGCAGCACGCATTGAATACCGGAGCCGCCGGCAGAGGGAGCGTATCCGGTATCCGGCATTCCTGTTGCGGCAGGTACGGTTTATAGGCGCTCCGGTCTGGCTGCTGCAGGGGCTTATGCTGCTCTGTGCCTGCTGTTTTTTTGGCTTTGCGCTGACAGCGGGTCTTTACGGTTTGGTATCCCGCCATTTACCTCTACTGCTTTGTTGCTTTGCGGTCTTTATCGCCATGACCGGCATCCCCTTTCTCGGACGCTCGGCAAAATACCGGATGCTGGAAGTAGAACTGGCAACGCGGATATCGCTGCCGGGGCTTCTTCTGACCCGTATTCTCCTTGTCGGCGCGAGTGATACGCTGCTGCTGGGAGTTGCTTTGCTGTTGGTGGGGACAGGTACGGAGCTTGAGGCAGGAAGTGTCGCTGCATATCTCCTGCTGCCGTACCTGGTCGCTTGCTGCGGCTGCTTGTTCATCCAGGTGCAGGCGCACGGCCGGTACCGGGGCTTTGTCTGTACAGCCTTTTGTTTTCTTTTGGTTGCGCTGCTCTTTATGCTGTATAGGACTTTCCCTCAAGTGTATGAACAAGCCTTGCTTGGGATATGGGGGGTATTGTGTGCGGTGTGCGTACCGGCGCTGCTTGCAGAAGTATACCGTCTGCTAAAAAAGGCGGGCTCCCTTGACTTTTCTCCCCCCGGGGTACTGTGAAATTTTTTTGGCAAAATGTTCTGCAGAGGCGCGCATTGCGCGTCCGGATAAATAGAATCTGTGGAACAAATACCAGACAGCCAACAGTCACCTACAGATATATGCCATAATTTTATTACAGCATCCCTACCGAAGCATAGAAAAAATCGTTGAAACTGGAGTGATAGATAAAATGGAACTTACAATTGATCATTTGACCAAACGCTATAAGGATAAAACCGCCGCTGACGATGTAAGCCTGGCGCTCACGCCCGGCGTATGGGGGCTGCTGGGCGCCAATGGCGCGGGCAAAACCACCTTGATGCGGATGGTGGCGGGTATCCTGACGCCCACCTCCGGCGAAGTAAAATATGACGGAATTGCCATCAAAGCGTTGGGTGCTGCCTACCGGGATGTTTTTGGCTACCTTCCGCAAACCTTTGGTTTTTATCCCGAGTTTACAGTGGCGGACTATCTGCAATACATTGCGGCGTTGAAAGGGCTGCCTAAACGTGATGTGAAGCAAAAGACGGACGAATTGCTTCATACGCTGACCCTTGCGGATGTGAGGAACAAGCAGATCCGTAAGCTATCGGGCGGGATGCAGCGGCGGGTGGGGATTGCCCAGGCACTTTTGAACGACCCGGATGTTTTGATTCTGGACGAACCCACCAGCGGCCTTGACCCCGGCGAACGCATCCGCTTCCGCAAGATCATCTCGGAGTTTGCACAACGCCGGATTGTACTTATATCAACGCATATTGTTTCTGATGTGGAGTACGTCGCCACCCGCAATGCCGTCATGAAGGACGGGAAAATCGTAGCCCTCGGCACCACGGACGAGCTTGTGAAAATGATGGCAGACAAAGTATGGCAAAGCGTGATTCCTGCGGAACAGCTTCACCGCTATGAACGCAGCGCCCGTATTGTAAACGTGCGTAATGAGGAGGCGGGAAACGTGTCGGTACGGTATGTCTCGGAAACACCGGATATCCCGGGTTCACAGTCTGCCGCTCCGCGGCTTGAAGACCTGTATCTCTGGCTGTTCCGCGACGAGAAGGCCACAAGGGAGGAGATTGCATGAGACGGATGATGGCTCTGGAACTGAAACGGGTGGCAAAAACCCGCTCCACATGGCTGCTGTCGGCGGGGGCACTGTTGCTGTCCACCGTAATGGCATTTTTGGTGATTTCCTTCGCACGTTATTATTATCTGGGCGAGAACGGCAAAGAAGCATCACTCTCCGGCATGGATGCGATACAGGCAAACCGGGAAATAGCAAAGCCGATTGAGGGGCAGCTTACGCCTGAGAAAATCAGAACGGTTTTTGAAACCTATCACAAAGTATACGATGCCTATGGCAAAGATATCCCGCCAGAGGTATATTACGAAAAAATATATCCCATCAGCACGATTTTGACCAGGGTGCGTGAAGTGTATGTAGATGAGTCCACCGGCGTCCCTCTGGCATATAATGAAATATCCCCCGGCGACGCGGCCGATTTCTATCAGCAGCGCACGGTACGCCTGCGAAACTATATGGCCTATAAATACAAGGGCGCGCCGGATGCGCAGCAGCAGGCGCTTGCCATAAACGGGCAGGTGAAAACCCCTTTCAGCTATGCATATGGCGTCGGGGACAGCGATACCTCCGACTACATTACCTTTTGCATTTTCCTGCTGGTTCTGATCTGCACGGTGATCGCAGCGCCGATCTTTTCTGCCGAATATCAGAGCGGGGCGGACGATATTCTACGCTGCACAAAGCATGGGCGGCGGCGTTTGGCCATGGTAAAGCTGCTCTCTGCCGTTTTGCTCACGGCAGGATTGTTTACGGTATGCATTTCAGCTTTTTTGACCATTACCTATACGGCATTCGGCCGGGACAGCCTGCAAACCACACTGCAGGTTGTGCGTTCCGCCATCTGCTTTGCCCCGCTGACCGTGGGCATGGTGAATACGCTCACCGTTCTCTCCGGGCTCCTCAGCTTTCTTGCGACTATCTGTTTTACACTCTTTCTTTCCACCCGGTTGAAAAACCCGGTGACCACACTGGTAATTGCAGCCGGCACTTGTTTGCTTCCCACTGTTTTGATGTTTGCCGGAAGCGGCGGCAATCTCGAAAGCTGGCTGAAGTTCTGCCTGCCCTCCGGCGGCATCGGTTTTGGAACCGGCTTCTACTGGGAACTGACCGGTTTCAGCTTCCTCCGGCTTGGCGCTTCAAGCGTCTGGACGCCGTATATCATCCCGGTGGCCGCAGGGATTGAAGCCATCCTGTTCTTTATCCTTGCAATATGCTTTTATTCCCGGCATGAAGCGTCTTGACGGAAAAGCTCCTGGCTTTGCAACGGTCAGGAGCGGACTTCCTTAATTCAAATTAGAATCATACCATGGAGACAGCTTCAATTCGCAATATGAAATTTATCCTGCCATTCCGAGGAGCAAAGCGACGTGGGCTGCTCGCAGGCTTTGGCCTGCTGTTCGCCCATGCGTCCTGGGAATCTCGCTTTTAAGGTTTGCAGAGATTGTTGTAAGCGACCCTCGCAATGACAAATTAAGACAAATTACGAAGTGAAGTGGAGACCGAAACATACTTGTCAAATCCGGATTTGTAATGTAATATTTTATCAGTTGTGCTGATTGTCAGTCAGCTTTAAATTGTATTACAAGGAGTCCGCGTATGATTAAGAAAGTTCCGTCAAGCGAATTGAAAAACCGGATGGAATACTTCCTCCGGCGAATGGATAATGCAAACCCCCAATGGGAAATGTCTATAATTTTCAGCAAGATAAACATGTATTATTTTACAGGAACCATGCAGGACGGTATGCTGGTGATACCCAGGGGCGGCGAGCCCATCCTTTTTGTCCGCAGAAGCTTCGAGCGCGCCCTGGAGGAGTCCCTTTTCCCTACCATCAGGCCTATGAACAGCTATAGGGATGCAGCAGGCTTTTTCGGTAAAATACCGGATACGGTATACCTGGAAACCGAGATTGTCCCTCTTGCCATGCTTCAAAGGCTGCAGAAGTATTTCCCTTTTAGCGGCGTTAAGCCGGCGGATGCGCAAATCGCAGCTGTCAGAGCGGTGAAAAGCCCATATGAGCTGGCGCTGATGAAGCAAGCCGGCGAGGTTCACCGGAGGATCCTGGAGGAAAGGCTGCCGGGCCTGCTCCAGGAAGGAATGAGCGAAGCGGAGCTTGCGGGAGCGATGTATCCCATGATGCTGGAAGAAGGGCATCACGGGGTTGCCCGCTTCGGGATGTTCGACACCGAAATCGGCATAGGGCACATCGCTTTTGGCGAAAGCTCCATCTACCCCACCTCCTTCAACGGGCCGGGCGGCAATTACGGCATGTCTCCGGCGGTACCTTTGATCGGCAGCCGCGAAAGAAAGCTGGCAAAAGGCGACCTTGTTTTTGTCGATATCGGCTGTGGCGTCGACGGCTACCATACCGATAAAACCATGACGTATATGTTTGGCAAACCGCTTCCCCAGAAGGTCTTGGATACACACCGGAAATGCGTCGATATTCAGTATCAGATCGCTGAAATGCTGAAACCGGGGGCAATTCCCGCCGATATTTACAATACGGTTATGAAAAGGCTTGATGAAGAGTTCCTTGAGAATTTTATGGGCTTTGGCAGCCGTAAAGTCAAGTTCCTGGGTCATGGCATCGGCTTGCTGGTAGATGAGCTGCCTGTTATTGCGGAGGGCTTCAACGAGCCCCTGGAGGAAGGGATCGTATTCGCCCTTGAACCGAAGAAGGGAATAAAAAATGTAGGTATGGTGGGGATAGAAAATACTTTCCTTGTTAACCCTGCAGGAGGACAATGCATCACAGGCGATAATCCGGGGCTGATACCGGTATATTGATTGCAGGTTTTCCGGTCTGGGGCTTTGTTTCTTACAGCCCTTTCGGTCCCTTGCCGGGGCGAAGGGCAATGACCCTTGCAATCCTGCCATTGGGATGATATTAAAATCTTGAGGACGTAAAGGAGATTTCCATGGAAAAGAACTATGTAATCAGGAAAGTAAACGCGGCAGTAGATGAGAACACCTGGATTCATTTACCCCAAATATCCATTGAACGTTACCTCTGGGAGACAAACGGCTACAAGCCCAAGGTGGAGGCGGCGGTTTGCAGTTCGGACACCGGCCTGCATGTCCGTTTCACTGCCTGGGAAGACAAGATCACCGTAAGGAATTTTGACGGAAACAGTCCCGTATACAAGGACAGCTGCGTTGAATTTTTTTTAAACCCCATGCCGGAGAGCGGCAGCCGGTACCTGAATTTTGAAATAAACGCCGCCGGGGTTTTGCTGCTTGGCATGGGCTCAGGCCGCAACGACTGGGGGCTTCTTGAAAAAGCGGACCACACCGTCTTCAAAGTGAAGTCTTCAGTGCCGGAAGGCGGATATGATATGTTCAAAGGACCGTTCTGGAATATCGTTTACACCATTCCCTTTGATTTTATCAAAGAGTATTATAACGACTTTGAACCAAAGCCTGGGAAAAAGATGAGGGGGAATTTCTACAAGTGCGGCGATGAAACCCCGTTTCCCCATTATGGCTGCTGGAATCCGGTGGACGAGAACATAAGGAATTTCCACACGCCGCAATTCTTTGGAAGCCTTGCATTGGAGTAAGGATCGGCTAAAATACTAGTTCCGGTTCTTTTCGGGGAATGGAGCGGGGTGGTCACAAGCTAAAGCTTGCTGCTCGCCTATGCAACCTACCAAGCGTAGTTCCCCGGAAAAGATTATCGGAAGTTATATTTTGGCGAGTCCTAAGCCATATAAAAATAATTTTCATAGTTACTAACCACCGGAATAAGGATATGCCTTGGCGTTTTTGTGTCAAGGCATATTCGTTATCAGAGAGAGATAGAATAATATTCCTAAAAATATATTTCATATTGAATTTTATTCCTGAGCGTTGTATAATTTTAGCATCACTTAATTATGGAAGGAAGTTTTGCGTGAGATGTATATTAACCCATACGGTAATTTGCAGGAAGGCGGCGGCCAGTGGCTAAAAGCCAATTTCCATACCCATGCAGGGACAGGTGAAGGCACTTGTGGGGCATACAAGGCGGAGGATGTAGTCGCTTTATATAAAGAAGCAGGCTATAGCGTGCTGACCCTGTCAAATCATGATTTTTTTCTGGATGCGGCTGAACTCGCCTCCAGGCAGGGCATGGTGACATTTAACGGCTTTGAGTATAGTCAGGATCTGCACATGCTCTGTATTGATGTGGGAAAGGTTTTTATGGGAGCCCACCAGGAGGTAATCGATTCGTGCACCGAACAGGAGGGATTTGTAATTCTGTGCCATCCTAACTGGATCTATAAGGAATATTGGCCATGGGAGAAAATAGACAAATTAAAAGGCTATGCCGGGATAGAGATTTATAATGGTGTGATTTCCAGGTTATCCGGTTCGGGGCTGGCAACCGACACATGGGATTACCTTCTGTCGCAGGGAAAGCTTGTCTGGGGCTTTGCCAATGATGATTTTCACCGGTGGTATGATCTGGCCAGGACATGGAACATGATATATACGCCGTCCGGAGAGCCCGGGGATATAAAGGACGCAATACTGAGAGGAAGCTTCTATGCCTCGACGGGCCTTGTTCTGAATGAAATGTCGGTTGCAGACGGTATGGTTAGAGTATCGGCGGCTGCGAAAGATACATACGTTACCGAATGCGAATATCTGTTTATAGGCAGGGAGGGTAAAATTCTTGGCAGACAGCTGGATAAGCATGGTGAATACCGGCTGAAAGGCGATGAGCCGTATATCAGGGTTCAAGTCATCAGTGAACACGGCGCCATGCTCTGGACACAGCCGGTTTACAGGAAGGAATTGTTCGAAAAACCTTAGGAGGGATGAAATGAAGGAATATTCCAATTGCCTTGTTGCTATAAAAAGCAATTATCCGGATCTGCATGATGTAGAGAAAAAAATTGCGGATTTTATCTTAAAGGAGCCTGAGACAGCAGTGAATATGACGGTTGCCCAGGTTGCCAAAAAGGCGGGCGTGGCGGATTCCAGCATAATCCGGTTCTGCCAGGGACTTGGGTATGACGGGTTTACACAACTGAAAATCAATATTGCCAGAAACCTGAAAAAACCTGAAGAGCTTATCATGGAAGATATATCAAAGGATGACGGACCGTTGGAAATAACCTCCAAGGTATTTGCCTCCAGCATGCGTGCCCTTGCCGAATCGGTCAACCTGCTGGACGGGGACGGGCTGCGCAGCGCCGTGGATTTATTGCTGAATGCCAAAAGAATAGAATTCTACGGGGTGGGTACCTCTGCAAGCCTGGCATCCGACGCCTATTACCGTTTTATGCGTATCGGCCTGCCGGCATATGTGGCGACCGACCCTCATGTAATGCGGATATCGGCCGGCCTGCTGGACGCAGATTGTGCAGCCGTAGGGATTTCTCATACCGGCAGGACCAGGGATACTGTACGAACCCTTGAAATTGCCCGAGGCAAGGGTGCGAAAACTTTATGCATAACAAGCTATATGAAAAGTCCCATCATCGAGGTGTCCGATATCAAACTGGTCACTTCCACACCGGAAACCAGGTTTATGAAAGAAGCCTTTTCTTCCCGTATTGCGCATATTGCGCTGCTGGACAGCCTATACTCCTGCATTGCTTTAAGAAAGTATGAATCGGTCGTTGAAAATCTGGAAAACATGACTGAAATACTGAATGAGATGCGGTTTTGAGAGAACTTTTTCGCTTTGTGCGCAATGAAAGGGACAGATGTAATTATGAATTCCAAAGAAAGAGTTAAAATAGCTCTGAAAATGGAGGAGCCCGACAGGATACCCCTGGATTACTGGGCTGACGCGACCGTCAGCCGCAGAGTCATGGAGGCGCTGAATCTGAATGGAATTGAACAGCTGTACCGGTATTTGAACATCGACTGCAGATTTATCGAGGGAACGGTCTACAATGGCCCCCGGCTTCAGAAGTTCGAAGACGGCTCCGGAATGGATATCTGGGGTGTAAGAAGAAAGAACGTTCCTGTCAATGAAGGCGATCCCGGTAAAGGCAGCTATGAGCATGTAGTGGAGCATCCGCTGGCCGGGGCTGAAAATGTCAAGGATATTGAAAACTATGGAGGGTGGCCTTCCGCCGACTGGTATGATTATTCGTGTGCCGGCGATATGGCGGAGGAGTACTACGGGTTTGCAGTCATATGCGGTGGAGACAGGCTCAACAGGACGGCCCAGCTAAAGCCGGCAATGTATCTGAGAGGGGTCGAGCAGATAATGCTGGACCTGTATTTGAATCCCGGATTGGTAGAGGCCATGATTGAAAGATTTGTTGCGTTTTATCTTGAATATAACAAAAGAATTTTTGAGAATGCTGCCGGGAAAATAGACATCTTTTTTATGGGGGACGATTTCGGTACGCAGAACAGTATGATCATGAGCAGAGAAATGTGGCGCAGATTTTTTAAACCGGGGTTTAAAAGGTTTATTGAGCTGGCCCATCGCTATGGAAGCAAGGTCATGCACCATACCTGTGGTTCCATTGAACCATTGATTCCCGAATTTATCGATTGCGGGCTGGATATTCTGCAGTCACTGCAGCCGCAAGCCGCAGGCATGGACTTCGGGAAAATAAAGAAGAACTATGGCGGGTATATTTGCTTCCAGGGTGGGATCGATATACAGAATACGATGCCCTATGGCAGCGTTGAGGATGTGGAAAACGAAGTGAAGGACAGGATAGAGACCCTTGGTCCGGGCGGTGGGTATATTTTGTGCACTGCCCACAATATGCAGGCCGATACGCCTGTTGAGAATGTTCTGGCTCTCTACCGGGCCGCAATGAAGTATGGCGCATAATCTCTATCCGGCCTTCCGTACCCGAGGGAAAGGATTCTTATCCCTTCCCCCGGCAGAAAAGATTATATTATAGAAGGCTATAAATGCTGGTGGTATTCTGATCCTGTGTCTTTACAAAAGTATGTCCTTCCAACAGGTTCAAATGATTGCAACACTCACATCTGAAAGAAAGCCCGTGAAGCTTCTTCAGTTCCTCTACAGGTAGATTGACTATAACCGACTGACAATTAAAGCATCGAAGAGTTTTAAACAGAAACATTCCTTCTCCTTTACAAAATAGTTAAACTAAATATAATTATACAGATATGTAACAATATGTCAATGACGAACATGCTTATCGATGGCTATTGTCATCTTCTGCCCATTATATTATTATATAGTTATAACCAAATCGGAAGGTTTTCCGATGACGGCGGGAGGACGGTTAAGATGCTTGACGAGAAATTGCCGGTATCACTATATTACCAGTTGAAGGAAATTCTAATAAAGAAAATAAAGGAAAACCAGTGGCCTGTGAATACCAGAATTCCAACGGAACGGGAGTTGTGCGAATTGTACCGTGTCAGCAGGATAACGGTCCGGCAGGCGCTGGATGAGCTGGAAAAGGAAGGCTATCTATACAGGAAACAGGGGCGGGGGACCTTTGTCACCGTTCCGAAGCTGGAGCAGAGACTGGGCAGCTTTTACAGCTTCAGTGAGGAAATCAGGAAAATGGGCGCCGTCCCGGTAGCAAACATCATAGAATTCAACATAATGGAAAGCAGCGATAGAATTTCGGGAATCCTTGAAATCAAAAAAGGAGAAAAGGTCTATGGCATCCATCGGCTGAGAAAAGCGGACAAGGAACCCTTTGCCATAGAAGCTTCCTATATTCCCACCGCAATTGCACCCGGACTTGAAAGAGAAAGTATTGAAAGCGACGGTCTTTACAATACGCTGAAGATATCTTACGGAATCGTTCCCGATGAAGCCTGGGAATCCTTTGAAGCGGTGCTTGTAGCCGATGAAAAAAATGCCGGGCTGCTTGGCGTAAAAAAGAATTCAGCCGCATTGAAAATAGAACGGGTAACCAGGTCAAAGGGCGAGGTCGTCGAATATTGCGAAGGTCTTATCAGAGGAGACAGGTATAAGTACAACATCGTGCTGAAGTAAGCATTGGCGGAATATGGCTTTCTGCTTTGGTTGCTGCAAAGGAAGTCCATTGCAGCCGTAGCAGTCCCCAAATGCTTTACATGCTGCCCGCCTGTGCAACCGGCATTTGTGAAAAGCGGAAGGGATATTTTCAGTGCTTTTACGGCTGCATATCCGGAGGGAGATATACCAATAGCCAGCCTGTCCTTGACGAATTTATTTTGAGGGAAGCTTGAATTTATAAGCGGAAGGATTTATAATGGTTATAACAATATGATGATATATTGAATTTTGTTTTTTGGGGGTGGCAAAGATGAGTCTGACTTATCAGGAATGCAAGTCACAGTATGATTCCTTAAAAAAGACTTTAGATTGTATCGCAGGACAGGAAAAAGAGCTAAAAGCGTTTTTCAAGGCAAAGCAGCCAGGGTCTGTCCTGTTTACGGGCTGCGGTTCGGGCTATTATCTGGCACAATCCTTTGAAAGGATTGCAAAGGTAAAAATGGGTATATGTGCGTCTTCAATCCCGGCCGGAGACCTCATGCTCCATTACGAAAGGTATTCCAAAAGCCTTGAAGGCACAATGCTGGTCGTCGCTTCAAGGTCCGGAAGCACGTCGGAAGTGATCAATTCCGTCAAGCTTTTAAAAGCTTCGATGAATCTACCTGTTTTAAGTATCGTCTGCGTGGAAGATTCCCAGCTTTCCAAAATCTCGGATTATACTGTGTGCATACCGTGGGCTTTTGATGAAAGCGTTTGCCAGACCAGGACGGTCAGCAGCCTTTATGCCGCAATGGTCCAGATCATCGGGTACCTGAGTGAGGATACGGCGGTAATCACAGGCCTGGAAAAGGTAATTGGCTCAGGAAATGAATATATGGCTAAGTATGAGAAGGCGCTGGAGGAAGTTGCCGGGATGGATTGGGATAACGCAGTGGTGCTGGCGGACGGTGAGCTGCAAGGCCTGGCAAATGAAGGGGCGCTTGCCTTCCAGGAAATAGCGCAAACGCCGTCGAACTATTATCACCTCCTTGATTCCCGCCACGGCCCCATGGTGATGATAAAGAAGAACACGCTGGTAATCGCCTGCTTGACCGCAGAGGATTACGATAAGCAAAAGGATCTTATTTCCGAGGTTGTAAAGAAGGGAGCCAAAACCGTGGTTTATACCGATGCCCGGGTAAAGGAGATCGACGGTGTGAAGCTTCATATTTCTTCAGGGTATGAAATGGAACATGTTTTGCGCGGAATTCCTTTCATTTTTATCCCGCAGATGATATCCTATTATCGAGCGGTAAAAACAGGCGTCAACCCCGACAGCCCCGACGGACTGGAACCCTGGATCAAGCTGTGAATATGATTTTCATTACTTTTTGTGCTGTTTTTTTGCACAGCGGGAGGCATGCAAGTATCTATGAAAAAATTTGATGTACTGGCGATTGGTGAGTTAAATGCCGATTTAATCCTGACGGGCATGAAAAGCATGCCGGTGGCGGGAAGGGAAATCATTGCGGAGGGCTTCAATGTAGTCATGGGCAGCTCTACGGCAATATGCGCCTGCGGCATAGCGCGGCTGGGCCTGAAAACCGGTTTTGTCGGCAAAACCGGGAGGGACAGCTTCGGAGAGACCGCCCGAAAAAGCCTGGAGGATTATGGCATAGCCCTTGACCATCTGATAACGGACGATACGATCAAAACGGGTGTTACCGTCTCTTTAAGCACGGAAAAGGACAGAGCGCTGGTAACATACCTGGGCTCCATCGATTCTCTGACCCTGGAGGATATCGACTTTCACCTGCTGGACCAGACACGCCATATCCACATTGGCTCCTTCTTTTTGCAAAGTAAATTAAGGCCGGGAATTGCAAAACTGTTTGCCGAAGCAAGGAAAAGGGGAGTCACCACTTCTTTGGATGCCGGCTGGGATGATACCGGGAACTGGGATTATGGAATTTTTGAAGTCCTCGGCGTTACGGACATTTTCTTTCCAAATGAGACAGAGGCACTGAACATCAGCAAAAAAGAAAATACCGAAGAGGCTTTGGAAATGCTGTCCCGGCTTTGCGGGACCATTGTCGTGAAGTGCGGACCCAGGGGGGCTATGGCAAAGAGAGGCGATACGCTGGTGCGAAAGGGCACCTATGATTTAAAGCCTGTGGATACTACCGGAGCGGGTGATTCTTTCAATGCAGGCTTCCTTTATGCGTTTTTAAACGGCATGGGGCTGGAGGAGTGCATGAATTACGGCAACGCCTGCGGATCCATCAGTGTGACCAGGATCGGCGGCGCAGCTGCGTGCGCCACGCTGGAGGAAGTGAAGAAATTGATTAGCAACGGCTCGCTGTGAGAGACCATGGAATAAGTACATAATCGGGGAAAACAAGCAGCGGCAGAAGAGGAGAACCGATATGAGTTTTTTTCACCCTTTGAAGGAAATCGTCAGACTGCAAAAGTCCGGAGTTTATAAAGGAATATGTTCCATCTGCAGCGCAAACAAGTACGTGATAAAGGCAGCGATGAAAAGCGCTCTGGAAGAAAATGAATTTGTACTGGTCGAAGCTACGGCAAACCAGGTAAATCAGTATGGAGGCTATACGGGCATGACGCCGGCCGATTTCAGGGATTTTGTCCTGTCGGCCGCCGGAGAGGCAGGATTTCCGGCAGAGAAGGTTATTCTCGGCGGGGATCATCTGGGTCCTTTGGTCTGGAAGGCTGAAGCGGCCGGCGAGGCTATGGACAAGGCGGCGGAACTGGTAATGCAGTATGTGTCCGCCGGGTTCACGAAGATCCATCTGGATGCCAGCATGCGGCTTGGCGGTGACAGCCTTACAGAACCGCTGTCCCCGGCTGTTGTTGCTCAAAGAGGAGCAAAGCTATGTTTGGCGGCTGAAGCCGCTTATGCGGAGCGGATGAGGAAGGACCCGGTTGCGATGCGGCCTGTCTATGTAATTGGGAGCGAGGTGCCCGTCCCCGGCGGAGTACAGGAGGATGAAGGCCTTAAGGTGACGGATCCCGGAGATTTTGCAAAGACGGTGGAGCTTTTCCGGAAAGCTTTTATTGACGTCGGACTCCAGGAAGCATGGGAGAACGTCATTGCCGTTGTTGTCCAGCCGGGGGTGGAATTTGGAGACTCGGTTATTCATGATTATGACAGAAACGCGGCAAGGCAGCTTTGCGGCGCAATGGATAAATATCCGCAGTTGGTTTTTGAGGGCCATTCCACCGATTATCAAAAGCGGTCCGCTTTAAAAGAAATGGTTAAAGACGGCATTGCCATACTCAAAGTTGGTCCGGCGCTCACCTATGCCCTCAGGGAAGGTCTTTTCCTGCTGAATCATATGGAGAATGAGCTTCTTGGCGGTAGGAGGGATGTCAGGCTTTCCAGCTTTATTGAAACGCTGGAGGCAGCAATGCTCAAGGATCCCTCCAACTGGAACAAATATTACCACGGTACGGAGGACGAGCAACGCATAGCAAGGAGGTACAGCTTGTCCGACAGGTGCAGGTACTATCTTACCGTGCCGGAAGTCGCCGGTTCCATAGAGCTTTTAATGAACAATCTGAAATCAATCGACTTGAACATGTCGTTAATCAGCCAGTATTTTCCCAATCAGTTCCGCAAAATCCGGGAAGGGCGCCTGGAAAAGGATGCGGAAGCTTTACTGACAGACAGGGTTGTTGACCTGATTGAAGATTATAGCTACGCAATTTATCCGGAGTAATCAGGAAAATTATCTGGGAATGGCACCGGTGAAAAGGCTCATTTCTAAAAAAGCTGAAGGATGAGACATTGCAGCATTTTTATGGCAGAAGTGTTCTGTAGGGGCGCGCATTGCGCGTCCGCAGAAAAGAAGCAAAGGGGACGGTTTCGTTGGTTTGCCTGATCAACGGAACCGCTCTTTTTGCCTTAACTGCGGAAGTGCCAATGTTACAAAAATGTTACACGATTTTAAGCAAATTGTAACCTAAAGCAGGTTTTGTCCGTTTATAATTTTAGTAGGTGTATTTTACCATAATTCTATGCGAACAAGAAAATCAGCTTTGACGTCCAGGCCATGTGCAAAGTGATTTTGTGAGGTTTTTATACAAAAGAGGAGGTGTGTTTTGTGAAATTCAAATTACGTAGATTTTCTATTTTATTGGTGCTTCTTCTGATTATTTCCGTGGGTTTCAACATAGCGGCAGCTTTATCGGACGGGGCCGAGCCCGGCTCCGAACAGGACCCTCTCATTTCCAAAGGCTATGTGGATGAAATCATGGCGAAAAATGCTGCGGAGGTTGCACAATTGAAGCAACAACTGGAAGAATTAAAGAACCAACAGCAATCCGGCGGCTCAGAGGGTTTTGTCGTGCTGAACATGAAGACAGGACAGACCTTGCTTCCCGGCAGCGGAACGGAGATTATTCTAAGATCCGGCAAGGCTGCGGCTGTTTCCGGTCAGAACGGGGATAATCTTGCCGATGTCACCGCAGGAAAGGATCTTGTAAAGGGTGCAGCGGTTGTCATTAATCATTTGCTTATTTCTTCGCGGGATGACGGCCGGGGGCTCAAAGCGACGGCAGAATGCTATCTGCTTGTGAGAGGAGCTTATAAAATCAATGACCCGCCGCAGGCGGAGAGCAGCGTGGAACAGACGCCCCAGGAAACCGGCGGAGATCAGAAAAATAACGGCGGCGACAGCCAGAGCGGCAATAGCGGGACTTCCGTTGAAAAGGAGCCTCTGAAGGGTAAGGTTACGGCTTCCTCAGCATTGAATGTGCGGTCGGAACCCAATACCAACGCGACGATTCTGGGCAAAGCTTACAAAGACGATATTGTAACCATCGTAACCAACGAAGGGGAATGGTGGAAGATAAAAACCTCTTCCGGCGTAATCGGCTGGGTGCTTGCGAAGTATGTAGAGCAGCAGTAAATCTGGAGTGGGATGGCATTTATGCGGACCCGCAATGCGCGCGCCCCTACAGATCAGTGACGCTGTAAAATTTTTATGGCAATACTAACTCGTCTGTCATTGCGAACGGAACGCAGTAGAGTGCGGCTATCTCAATGATGCAATCCTGGTTAAAAGTGGAGATTGCCACGGCGTACGCACCACCAGTCTGGAAACTCGTTTATAGGTGCGGCCATGATAGTAAGCGCATATTGTGAACGAACATCAGCATAATCGAGTGCGACAAAGAAGAACCGTCCCCTGTCGCATTCGATGTAGGGGCGGCCAGTGGTCGTCCGCCCATGTGCCGGTAGAAGGTTAGATAGCTTGTTTGTACGGCTCCAGTATCTCCTCGAAGTATTTCTGTTTTGTAATAAAATAGTAGACGGATTGAAAGAGAAAGTACACTCCGGTGATCACAACCGCACCGGCAATAAACCGTTCGGGCTCGGCCGAATCATTCCCTGACAGCGCATAGATGAGAAAACAGCTGAGAAGGCTGCCGAGTACCAGCGGTAAGTAAAAAACTAGTCTGAGCTCTTTCATGATCAGCTTTTTCATCTCCCTTCCGGTGATCCCGACGTTAAACAGCTTCCGGAACCGGTCCTTCATACCGTCCAGCTCGCTAAACAGCCGGAAATAAAGCACACATCCCGAGGCGGCAAAGAATATGAAGCCGATAAACCCGAACAGGTAAAGCGTGGTACCGGACCCCTGTTTTAATTCCGTAAAATACTCCAACCTTGAAACCGGACGCAATGAATTTTCCGTTTCCGGGAGTTTTTCCGGATTGTCCGTAGCAATCTTTGCATTTGCCTTATTTAACGCTTCTTCAAGATGCCGTATTGCAGGACCCGTATCAAGCCAGTTCCGGAAATTGAACAGCTTTAGGACAAGGATGGAGGATGTGCCTGCCTCGGCCTTTATCCTGCCATAGTCCTCGTCGTTTAAAAGCTTGATGGTTTCATTCAGGAATCGCGGCCGGTTGAAGGGCATATCGCAGATTGTCTCATCATCTGTTCTTTCTACCATTGAAGTATTTCGGGTGATTGCATGGACATAATGAGTTGTCTTTGGAAGTCCGAAAAGGGCAGCAAAACTTTTGCTTTATATAACTTTTAAGATATTGGCGGCCGTCTTTGTGCATTGCCAAACCGGCATCGCAAATTATGTTGCCGCAGGAGAGAGCTTTACGCCCCTTCTTCGAACCCCTTTTATTAAGAGGGATAAAACAGTGGCCATGAAGATCATCACGAACAAAGTTATAGATATCCCGGATATCATACCCCCAACTTGGGACTGCATAAGGGCGGAGAATCATTTGTGAGCTGTATTCTTGATGAAACGTCTGTAAGTCCAGTAAGAAGGCAGCTTCTTCATTATGTCAAAGCCGCAGGTATGGGCGATAACCTGATTGTTGAACAAGTATTCCTGGAGCTGAGTTATATCGGAAAACTTCTCACACTTCATGACCATAAAAGCTCTGAATAGGGCATGACGTGAAAAACCTTCTGGACCTGAATTGCCGGAATTAACTTCATCGGGAAAGGCAGAGAGGTCAATGTTATCAAAGATTTTGGTGTAAAAATCAGCTTTGGATTGAGGTGTAAATAGGTCAATAATGTTCATTATTAATTGTTGATGCATAGGGGTTCCTCCTGTTCTTGAAGAGTTTTGGATTGTGGTAAATACTTAATTCGACATTTATGGGGGGAAAACCTATCATATATTGAGTGATAAACAAATTTTATGTGCATCAAAGCTAGTTATATCAATGGCTTTGAGATATGCACAAGGCTATATAATCCACTAATGGAGGTGACTACTATGGCAACTATAATGGTGGTTGAGGAATTCAATTCTTTTTTGTTTTTAGTCCATTAAAGAAAAGAAAGTTTACTTCTTTCAGCAGATCGGTACTGTTGCTTAGTTGCAGGGCAGAAGCAAAATTATGTGTTATATAGTATTGAAAAATTTCAAAATAAGTGGTTAATGCTTTAGCTGATGCATCCACCGTGATGATTTCCCCTTTTCGCCCCTGCTCGATAATCTGCAGCATAACATCGTGTAAAAATTGTTTTTTCGCCTCACCGCCGAATAAATCAAGGTCATTCAGCTCATGAAGTTCTTCAGTCAAAAACTCGGGTGAAAACTGTTTTCCAAAATCAACCTTTGATAAAAGCAATTTTTCGAACTTGGTCTCAATCGGCATGTCGCTTTTCAAAATGTCTTCCGTCAGGGTACAGAAATCATCTATAATCTGATTGAGGAGTTCCTTTTTTAGTTTCTCTTTGCTTTCAAAATAGTTATAGATGGTTTCCAGCGAAACCTGTGCCTCTTTTGAGATATTGGCAATTGTCACATTTTTATAACCATATTGATTAAACAGTGCGAATGCCGTTTCTAAAATGGCCTTTTTCTTTTTCAGCGTTCGTTTTTGAAATCCATCCATAGACAAGCTCCTTAAATGATTTTAGAATATGCAACTATTATATTACGAATCTATTGACTTTTCAAGACGACGAGATTATAATTTAGCTATAGTTTCGAAATATTTATTATAAATATTCTAAAATTATTATGGAGGTCGATTAATATGAAGAGAAAACTGATCATGCAAATAACCGTTACCGCACTTATTTCACTCATACCCGCGTTTTATGCTTTTATTTTTCTTTATGCCTATTGGGATCCGACAAGTCACTTGTCGGATATTTCTATTGCCGTCGTCAATAACGACAAAGGATCCGTCATTGACGGTGAAAACAAAAACATTGGGAATTCGCTTGTGGATAAGCTAAAGTCGAACTCGAATGTAAAATGGGTGTTTACCGATAAGAAAGATGCAGACAACGGTGTTTTGAAGGGAAAATATTATGCCGAGCTTGTCATACCGGATGATTTTACAAAGTGCATTTCCACGGCGGCTGAAGCAAATAAGACACAAGGCACCCTGTATTTCAAATCCAACGATAAAATGGGAACGTTTGCCTCTTCAATCATGTCGAGCTTTTCCGCAAATATAGAAAATACGGTATCAGAAAGCATCACGGAAAGCCTTGTGGATTCTCTGACAGGAAAACTCCAGGAATTACCGGACAGCCTGCAGAAGCTCAGCGACGGTCTTTCCAAGCTTGATAAGGGCGCTGAACAATTAAGCCAGGGAATGAATACGCTTACGCAAGGGCAGTCATTGTTTAACAGCGGCCTGAATAAGATTAGCGTAGGTCTTGGGAGCGCAGGCAATGGCAGTCAAACACTCAATAGCGCTTTACAATTGCTTTTGGGAAAATCCATGCTTTTTACCAATGCTTTAAATGAAAATACAAACAGTTTGCAGACCCTTTCAAACTATTCCGGTCAATACAATAGTGGACTCAATACGCTTTCTTCAAAGTTGAATACCTACATAGATACCAGCAGCAAGGGACTGCAGCAAAGCATAGAGATAATATCCT
This sequence comes from Bacillota bacterium, assembly GCA_023426125.1. Lineage (GTDB taxonomy): Bacteria > Bacillota > Clostridia > Acetivibrionales > DTU013 > MnB-11. The sequence continues at coordinate 83,620 of JAFABI010000012.1, read as the reverse complement.
GGCTGAAAGCATATGTTGCCCAGCATCCCGAAAGTATGACAGATGCCAATATGCAACAGATTATTTCGGCGCTCAGTTCAATAAGCGGAAGCCAAAGTGATACGACCGATCCGACTGCAGCGGCATCTGCTCTTACTTCGGCACTGAACAAACTCAACCAAACCTATGAGCAGATCAACACGGCTATTCAAAAGCTTCCGGGGGGAATGCAGACGGCATCAGCTGGCGCTGATGCTCTTTCCGACGCGGTTGGGCAGTTATCCGGCGGCTCAGAGTCACTTTCTTCCGGCATTGATACTCTATCGCAAGGGGCAAATACGCTGAATGAAAAGTCACAATTAATTCTTTCTTCCGATCAAAAGGTCTTGAGCGGCATCAGTCAATTGAGAACCGGTATTGGACAGATGAAGGCATCGGTAGACAGTTCCATTCAGCAGCTGAAAAACAGCAGCACCGCATTAGAGGGTTATGGCAAGTTCGCGGCCAACCCTGTGAAAATGGAAATAACGAAAATAGGTGAAGCAAAAAATACAGGGATGGCAATGGCCCCCTTTATGATTTCACTCTGCTTATGGCTTGGCGGGCTGATGTTTATTATCATCTTTACCACAATGGATAAGGTTAAATTTGATGAGTTAAAATTATCGCAAAAAATAAAGATAGATTTTGGACTGTTCCGTTTTCAGCTTCTCGCAGTAATACAAGCGGTGTGTCTTGCCTTTACCGTTCTCCATATTCTTGGCCTTCAGGTTAACAATACTGCCCAGTTCTATGGCATTTGCGTACTCGGAGGTGTGGTATTTATAACGATCATTCAAGTCACCGTGCTTGTTTTTGGGGATTTTGGCAAATTGTTGAGTATCATTTTCATGCTGCTGCAACTCACAGCTGGCGGCGGTATGATGTCGGTGGAGCTTGTCCCTTCATTTTATAAGGCAATTCATCCATATATGCCGATGACATATACAATTAGCGCACTGCGGGATAATGTTCTGAGCATGGATACAAGCAACTACAATCAAAGTATGTTGGTGCTCACGATTACACTCATTGTAGGATTATTACTGACTGTATTGTTGTCATTATTTACCCATTTGCTTCGAAAGGGTATGGGGAAGAAAAAGCTGCTGCCTCCTTGTAATATAAATAGTGTTACGAGGTGAAAAAGGATATCGTAGATAAACATATGTGGATATGATAGGGCGAAATCAAAAGCGATTGAGGCGTATATCAAAAATCAAATGCAAGAAGATATAGTAGCAGACCAAGTAAGTATAAAGGAATATGTAGACCCGTTTACGGGTGAGCCGGTAGACAAAAAAAAGAAATAGGGCCCATTTGCGGGCAGTAGGGCATAAGTAACCGCTTTAGCGGTGGTTTGAGGAAACGTGCGGCTGGCGAACCTTTCAGAGGGCCTTAAGGCTCCCGCCTGGTACCATGCCCTTATAGGGCGGAAATCAAGCCACCCGCTTAGCGGGTGGTTATGACTTAAGTCGTTATAACAACAAGGAGGCGTATGGCACCAGGGCGGGCTTGCCGGCAAAAAAACATATAAGCAAAGATATTTGGGTACTTTGCCCGACGCAGGATCGGATATTGTTCGCATACTGGAAAGATGTTAAAATATCACATGATCATGAATAAATGTAACATTTTATGCTCAGTTTTTACTTTTATCTTCACATTTTCCCCGGTTTATGCTAGACTAGAAGTACGGAGACAAATAAACTTGAAAAAGAGGGATAAGATGAAAACAAAAGCGGTTAGACTATATGGAAAAAACGATTTAAGGCTGGATGAGTTTGAACTGCCTGCAATAAAAGACGATGAAATACTTGCCCACATCATTTCGGACAGCATCTGCATGTCCTCCTACAAGGCCGCTATCCAGGGCAACGAGCACAAAAGGGTGCCAAAGGATATCGACAGGAATCCTATCATTATCGGCCATGAGTTTTGCGGACAAATTGTTGAGGTCGGGAGCAAATGGAAGGATAAATTCAAAGCCGGAAGCAAATTTTCCATTCAGCCTGCGTTGAACAAGCCGGAGAATCCTTATGCCGCGCCGGGTTATTCCTACCATTATATCGGCGGCAGCGCAACCTACATCGTTATACCCAATGAGGTGATGGAACGGGGCTGTCTGCTCCAATACGAAGGCGACGCCTATTTTTACGGTTCCCTGTCGGAGCCTATGTCCTGCATCGTTGGCACATTCCATGCGATGTATCACACCAGGGGTGGCAGCTATGTCCATGACATGGAAATCGTAGAGGGCGGAAGCATGGCGATTCTGGCGGGCGTAGGTCCAATGGGCCTGGGTGCCATAGATTACGCCATCCACCGCGAAAGAAAGCCGGGACTTCTGGTGGTTACCGATATTGACGACGCAAGGCTGGAAAGAGCGGCGTCGATCTACACGGTGGAGGAAGCGGCAAAGAACGGAATCAAGCTGGTGTATGTGAACACGGCTAAGATAGAAAAGCCGGAAGAATACCTGTTTTCCTTGAATGGCGGAAAAGGGTATAACGACGTTATGGTATTTGCTCCGGTGAAGCCGGTAGTGGAAATGGGCGACAGGATCCTGGGCTACGACGGCTGTCTGAATTTCTTTGCAGGCCCGAGCAATCCGGCATTCTCAGCGGAATTTAATTTTTATAACGTCCACTACTCCATGACACACGTTGTCGGCACAAGTGGCGGCAATACCGAAGACATGATCGAATCCCTGGATATGATGGCCAAAGGAAAGATCGATCCTTCTTCCATGATAACCCATATCGGCGGCCTTAACAGCGTGGTGGAGACGACGTTGAACCTGCCTAAAATACCGGGCGGCAAAAAGCTTATCTACACAAACATCGATTTGGAGCTTACTGCAATTGCGGATTTGAAGGAAAAGGGGAAAACGGATGCCTTGTTTGCAGGGCTTGCCGATATCGTTGAGAAGAACAACGGTCTATGGTCGGCAGATGCGGAAAAATATCTCCTTGCCAACGCAAAAGCGATTTAAAGGTGCGGGGACACACCTTTCCGAGCAGGAGGTATTCCGTTTGCGTAAGGAATGTCCCCGTTTGATTATGCGGGGACACACCTTCCGAGCAAGGAGTATTCCGTTTGAGTAAGGAATGTCCCGTTTGATTATGCGGGGACACACCTTCCGGGCAAGAGTATTCTTTTGAGCAGGGAGTGTCCCCTTTTTGATTATGTGGGACATTCCTTTTTTCGGCAAGAGGTATTCAAGCAGGGATGTCCCCGCATGATTGTGAAGGAACACACGCCGGCATAGGACAGCCGGGCTATGAATATATTTTAAACAGAATGTCTGCATCCGAAAAGGCAGCCGGGGAAGTTGCTCCGACAGAGCAGCGACTGCCCTGCAGCCATTTAGCAGGTTATGATGAAAGAGGCTTAAGTATGAAGATTAAGATAGTAAAGTTGGGCAGGCTTGAATACGGAAAAGCCCTTGCCATACAGGAAAAGCTTCTGGCCTTGAGGCAGGCGGGAAAAACCGGAGATATCCTGCTTCTGGTGGAACATCCTCCGGTGCTTACCGTAGGAAGAAGAGGCGAGTATTCCAACATTCTTCTGCCGACAGAGGAATTGAAAGCCGCAGGAGTGGAGATCTTTGATGTGAACCGCGGCGGCGACGTCACTTATCACGGCCCCGGTCAGATCGTAGGTTACCCTATTATGGACCTCAATGCCTATGGCAGGGATATCAAGGACTATGTGGGAAGGATCGAGGAGATCTTCATAAGGCTGTTAAAAGACGATTACGGCATCACGGCTCAAGTGGACGATAAGAAATATACGGGCGTCTGGGTGGGAAACAGCAAGATAACGGCGATAGGAATCGCTGTAAAACGCTGGGTTACGATGCACGGTTTTGCTTTCAATGTAAATACCGACCTGGAGCATTTCAAATGGATAAACCCATGCGGTATTACAGACAAGGAGGTAACTTCGCTGAAAAAGCTCCTTGGACATCCCGAGGACTACGATAAGCTGAATGAGCGCGTAATCTGGTATTTTACACAGGTTTTTGGCCTGGAGGAGCAGCGGATTACTCTGGATGAGTTGAACATATTACTTGCTTTATAGAATTGATTCTGTTTCACAAATCATAATAGTTCCGGGAGGTTTATATGCAGCAGAGAAAGCCGGAATGGCTGAGAGTAAGAGTGAGCGGCGGATCAAAACGGGAAGAGGTGGAGGAGATCCTCAAACGGCTGTCCCTTCATACCGTATGTGAGCAGGCCAGCTGTCCCAATATCATGGAATGCTTCGGCAGAAGAACGGCAACCTTTATGATCCTGGGGAAGGTTTGCACCAGGAATTGCACTTTTTGCGACGTTCATAAAGGAAATCCCGACAGGGTGGATGTCAATGAACCCCTGCATGTGGCTCAAGCAGTACAGGAGCTGAAGCTGCGGCATGTAGTTGTTACGTCGGTTACAAGGGACGATCTGGCGGATGGAGGAGCAGGACATTACGCAGCCGTTATCGGAAAAATAAGAGAGCTGAATCCGGAAGTGGTTATCGAAGTGCTCATCCCGGATTTTGAAGGCTCTTATGACGCACTGGCAACGGTAATTGACGCCGGCCCCGATATCTTGAACCACAATGTGGAAACGGTGCCGCGGCTTTACCCCGAAGTGAGGCCGATGGCCGTCTACAATCGATCCCTGGAGCTTTTGCGGAATGTGAAAAAACTGAAGAAGGATACCTATACAAAATCGGGAATCATGCTTGGCCTTGGGGAGAATGAGCAGGAAGTGCTTGAGGTATTCCGGGACCTCCGGGAGGCAGGCTGCGATTTTCTTACCGTAGGGCAGTATCTGGCCCCATCGAAGGATCACCACCCGGTGGTTGAATATGTGCATCCGGATGTTTTTGAAGACTATAAGGAGAAAGCCCTTGCCATAGGCTTCAGGTATGTGGCTTCCGCACCGCTGGTAAGAAGCTCCTACCAGGCGGATAAGGCGATGGAAGGTCACAATTGGAAGAACGCCGGATTATCCTTGCAAAAATAATGCATCCGGGCATTGGAAATTATTTTTGCAAGGCCGACAAAGGCCGGTTGGCGCTGCGCTTTTCACTGCAGCATCAGTGGATCGATTTCTTTTTATGCTTGCCGCCCATGGTGTCCGAAACATCCATTACCGTAACAAAAGCGCTTTCGTCAAAGTCGCTGATAATGGATTTTAATTTTGCCACTTCAATACGGGTTACAACAGAATAAAGAATTTCTTTCCCGTTTCCCGAATACCCGCCTTTTCCCTCCAGAAAGGTAACCCCTCTTCCCAGCCTGGCGGTAATTGCCGCTGCGATATCGTTGCCGCAGTCGGATACGATGATGGCAGCCTTCGCCTCATCCAGGCCCTCAATGGTAATATCGATCACTTTGAAGGCGATAAAATATGCGATAAGCGAGTACATCGCCTTATCCCATCCGAAAACAAGCCCTGCACTGCTCAGGATAAATATATTGAAAAACATCACGATCTGGCCTACGGAAAAAACCGTCTTCTTGTTCAGGACGATGGCAACAATTTCCGTTCCGTCAAGGGAGCCTCCGTGCCGGATGATCAGGCCGACGCCCACTCCCAAAATGATGCCGCCGAAGATGGTTGCCAGCAGAATGTCATTGGTCAGGCTGGGGATCGGATGGAATACCGAGACCCAGAAGGAGAGGGAGGTAATCGCAAAAAGGGAGGAAACGACAAAGGTTTTTCCAATTTGCTTATAACCGAAAAATAAAAAGGGAAGGTTTAAGACAAAGGTGAAAATGCCAAGGGGTAACTTTGTCAAATGGCTGGAAATAATTGAAATACCTACGACTCCGCCGTCAATGATATTATTGGGTATCAGAAAGAACTCAAGACCCGATGCTGCCAGGAGCGAACCCAGGAAAAGAAAGATAAATTTTTGCAGCGCCCTCGCCGCTTTGTTTCTTTTTGTCAATTTGTATGTCACCTCACATATGAAAATTGTCATCGTCCGGCCATAAACCGGGATGATTCCGGGAGGTCCGCAAAGCAATCCGGATTTATGACCAAAATGGCTTTGCAGACCCCGCCGGCTCAAACTATTTGTTTTTTTCCTTGCTCTGATTTTCTATATCTTTCAGCGTAGCTTTTGTGGAAATGTGTGAAATAACGATCCCGCCCACAATAATAACGACACCAAGAATGATGACACCTATAGTAAGTGCGTCCAAACGATTCACCTCCTTTATCCGGTTGGGAGCACTGAAAATATTTCTTCCGTTTTTCGGTTGCAGCGTCAGGCCGCAAATGCAGCGTATTTGCCACTGACCCCGACCGCAATGGACCGTTCGGTTACAGAAACTCATGGCGGAAGTTATATTTTCACCGGTGCTTGTCAGATAAGGGTGTCAATGATGCGGTACTTGCTTTCATAAAAATAGCTGGACAGCGTTCTCTTGTTTTCATGCCGGATGTCCACAATCATATAGCCTTGATAGGGATTTAACAGAGAATTGCCGAAATAACAGGTTTGCTGATGAAAGGACTCTGAGAGCCTTGAGGATTTAAGATTAAAAAAAGAAGCCCGGTTCTCGTTGTTGATCAAGGCTTGACTTTGATGAGGGATTTTTAAGTAGATCGATGCATGAGGATTTTGGACAGTGTCATTGAGCCCGTGAGCGCCATCGGCCCATACAGGTATTATTTGAAGGAGCAGTATTAAAATTAACAGGACGATTCCAAATTTATTTTTCACAACCTGTATTATGCTTTCTACAAATTTTCCTTGCTCAAAGGGACATTCCCAGACCCGTAACGTATGCTTCACGGCCCGATCCTTAAGGAATACCTCATGTGGGTGTGTTCTTTCTCATTATACCATAATTCCATCGCATTGTCTGAAAAAAATGCTCCTTGAGCATTTTTTTCTATTTCATTGACATCTTTTCCTGCATTATGTTAAAATATATCCTGGTAATGTTAATTTGTAACACTTCCTAGTGACAAACTAACATGGATTTTTGTAATAAATACTAATTATTATCAGGAGGTCTAGTATGGCAACACCTGTAATCATGCCACGTCAGGGCCAATCCGTTGAAAGCTGCATCATTGCCAAATGGGCAAAGAAAAAAGGCGACAGAGTGCAGCCCGGGGACATTCTTTTCACTTATGAGACGGATAAGGCTACCTTTGATGAAGAAGCCAAGGTAGGCGGAATATTGCTGGATATCTTTTTTCAGGAAGGCGACGACGTACCCTGTCTGTTGAATGTATGCGTCATCGGAGATGAGGGCGAGGACGCTTCGGTATTCAACCCTAATGCAAAACAAGAGGCTGCGCCGGTTGCAGCACCAGCTGCGGCACCAGCAACAGCGCCTGCAGCAGCGGATGTTACAACGCCGGCAAAAGCATCGGTAGTAACCTCCGCATTGGATAATCTGTCTAATGCTGCATTGAAAGCTTTGGATGAAACTCCCGTTCAGACCCTGGATGGAAAAATAAAAATTTCTCCCCGCGCAAGAAATCTGGCCGAAAAGACCGGAGTCGATCTGCGTTTTGCAGAGCCTTCGGGGCCTAACGGAAGAATCATTGAAAGGGACGTTGCGGCACTGAGGGACAGCGGACGTCTTGTGACGCCGGCAGCGAAAGACCTGCAGCCGGATTCAGGTACAGTGGAAGGCTCCGGAATCGGCGGCAGAATTACCGTCGATGATTTGAAGCATGCGCCTTTGACTGCAGAAGCCTCCGCAGGCTCGGCCCAGCCCGCTCCAATGACTCCCCCTGCCGCAATACTTCCGGACTTCGAGGAAATCAAGCTACCCAATATCCGCAAAATTATTGCAAAAGCAATGCATCACTCTTTGTCTTCAACAGCACAGCTTACGCTTAATTCATCCTTTGACGCAACAGACATACTCGCTTTCCGCAAAAAGCTGAAAAGCGCAGGAAATAGCCTGGGCATCGAAAATATTACCATAAACGACATCATACTCTATGCGGTTTCCAGAACCCTGCTCAACCACAAGAGCCTGAATGCTCATTATCTTGACGATAAAATGCTGCTATTTAATAATGTACATCTGGGAATTGCCGTTGATACCGAAAGAGGGCTTATGGTTCCCACCCTTTTCAACGCGAACCAAAGATCCCTCAATGAGATAGCAAAGGAAGCCAAGAAGCTGGCCGAAAGCTGCCAAAAGGGAACCATCAGCCCTGATGCCATAAAGGGCGGGACATTTACAATTTCAAACCTGGGCACACTGGATATTGAATCCTTCACACCGGTGATCAATCCTCCGCAGACGGGAATCCTGGGGGTTAACAACATCATTCAAAGGGTGAAGGAGGTCAACGGCCAGTATGTCAACTATCCGGCCATGGGACTGTCCCTTACCTTTGATCATAGGGCCCTGGACGGTGCGCCGGCTGCAAGGTTCCTCAAGGAACTGAAGACCAACCTGGAGAATTTCAGCGTACTGCTGGCAAAATAGAGGCCAAAATACTGGAGGCGATAAAATGATTTATGATCTGATCATATTGGGCGGAGGGCCTGCCGGGTATCTGGCGGCGGAGAGAGCCGGGCATGCGGGATTGAGCACCTTGCTTATCGAGAAGAGATTTGTGGGAGGCGTTTGCCTTAACGAAGGCTGCATACCTTCCAAAGCCCTTCTTTATTCCGCCAAGATTTATGACTCCGTCAAGCACGGCGAGAAATACGGAGTTACCGCTGGCAATGTCACTTTTAACCACGAAACGGTCATAGCCAGGAAGAACAAAGTAGTTAAAACACTTGTTTCAGGGATCAAAGCCAAATTGAAAAGCAGCAATGTAACGGTAGTGGAAGGTCTGGGCGAAATCACCGGCAGGAATGCGGAAGGCTATGAGGTTAAAGCCGCAAATGAAAAATATACCGGTAAGAGATTATTGATTGCCACAGGGTCCATGCCGGTCATACCACCCATCACCGGGGTAAAGGAAGGCATTGAAAAAGGCTATGTCCTGACAAACAGAGAAATACTTGACATCAAGAGTGTCCCTGCATCGCTGGTGATCGTGGGCGGCGGCGTAATCGGCCTTGAAATGGCGTCGTATTTCAATTCCGCCGGCAGCAAGGTTACGGTCATTGAAATGCTGGACCATATCGCCGGCTACACCGACAGGCAGATATCCGAGATACTGCTTAAGAATTACAAGAAAAAAGGTGTGGAATTCAAGCTGAACTGCAAGGTGGTGGAGGTCAAAGAGGGCTCGGTTATTTATGAGTCCGATGGCCAGACCTATACTGCCGAGGCGGAGAAGGTGCTGATGAGCATAGGACGCCGGCCGGTAGTTGGCGGAATCGGCCTGGAAACCATCGGGGTGGAACTGGAAAGAGGCGCCATCAAGGTGGATGCCAGAGGCAAAACAAATATTCCGGAGGTATATGCGGCCGGAGATGTGAACGGAACGTCCATGCTGGCCCATACGGCTTACCGTGAAGCCGAAGTGTGCATCAATAATATTCTTGGCAAAAAAGATATCATGCGGTACGAGGCCATCCCCTCTGTAATCTATACAAACCCTGAAGTCGGATGTGTCGGCGAGACCGAGGAAACGGCAAAGCAGAAGGGGATGGAATTCGAAGCGGTCAAGCTGTCAATGATGTACAGCGGAAGGTATGTAGCCGAGAACGAAGGCGGGGACGGCATTTGCAAGGTGCTTGTCGAAAAAGGCACCCGGCGCCTCATCGGCGTGCATATGATCGGCAATTACGCATCGGAGCTTATTTATGGCGCAGGCATCCTGATCGAAACCCAGATGAGGGTGAATGACATCAAGGAATTGGTTTTCCCCCATCCTACGGTATGTGAAGTAATACGCGAAGCCATATTCGAATTCGAATAAGAGAGAGCGACAAAATAAAAAAAGAAAAGCGGAGGTATTAAAATGCCAAAATCAATCTTCATTGACCCGAAAGCGGCCAGAAAAAGCGGTAAGGTGAAATTCAAGGATATCCCCATAAACCAGTACAAGAAGACCATCGAAGAGGAAAAGGCCAATTTCTCCAAAGCGGATTTCCTCAGGATATACAGGGATATGAGCATCATCCGTGAATTTGAAACAATGCTCAATGCCATAAAGACGACAAACGAGTATAACGGAATCCAGTACAACCATCCGGGACCGGCGCATCTTTCCACCGGACAGGAGGCGTCCGTGGTTGGGCAGGCCTATTTGCTGGACAGGGACGACTTTATTTTCGGCTCCCACAGAAGTCACGGCGAAATCCTTGCCAAAGGCCTTTCGGCAATCCAGAAGCTTGCCGACAAGGAACTCCTTGAAATTATGGAGAAGTTCTTTGACGGCGCAATTTTAAGGGTGGTGGAAGGAAAGCAGAAGAAAAAGAACAATGTGAAGGAGCTGGCAATTGATTTCCTTATCTACGGTACCCTGGCGGAGATATTTGCAAGGGAAACAGGCTTCCATAAGGGCCTCGGCGGCTCAATGCACGCTTTCTTCACTCCTTTCGGAATCTATCCCAACAACGCCATCGTTGGCGGCTCGGGCGACATTTCCGTGGGCGCCGCCCTTTATAAAAAAGTGAATAAGAAAAAAGGTATCGTCATCGGTAACATCGGCGACGCCTCCATGGGCTGCGGACCGGTCTGGGAAGGCCTGTGCTTTGCTGCAATGGACCAGTTCAAGACCCTCTGGGAGGGTGAATACAAGGGCGGCCTGCCGTACATCCTTAATTTCTTCAACAACCAGTACGGAATGGGCGGCCAGACCGTAGGCGAGACGATGGGCTACAACGTGCTCGCACGGGTAGGCGCCGGTATCAATCCGGAGCAGATGCATGCCGAGCGGGTGGACGGATATAATCCTCTGGCAGTCATCGACGTCATGAAGAGAAAGATGAAGATTCTTGAAGAAAAGAACGGGCCGGTATTGCTTGACACCTTGACGTACAGATTCACCGGACACTCGCCGTCGGACGCTTCCAGCTACAGGTCCAAGGAAGAAATCGAAGCATGGATGGAAAACGATTCCCTTGTTGAATACAGGAATAAGCTTATACTGGCGGGTGTTGCAAAAGCGGAAGAATTCGACGCGATCCTGGAAAATACCAGGGAGCTTATTAAAAAAGCCTGCAAACTGGCTATCGACGACAAGGTGTCTCCCAGAATGGACATTGTCAAGAACCCCAATGCCATCGCCGATCTCATGTTTTCCAACCAGAAGGTGGAAAAGATGGAAGACAGGCCGTGTGATGCGCTTATTCCCAAAGAAGAAAATCCAAGATTGCAGCAGATCAAGAAGAAAGTAAGAAGCGCCTACGAGGATGGCAAGCCGGTTTCCAAAAACAGGGTTTACCAGTTGAGAGACGGTATTTTCGAAGCGGTTTTCGACAAATTCTATACTGATCCGACATTGATTGCATATGGTGAAGAGAACAGGGATTGGGGCGGAGCTTTTGCAGTGTACAGGGGACTTACCGAAGCAATGCCGTACCACAGGCTTTTCAATTCACCCATTTCCGAAGGCGCTATCGTCGGTACCGCTGTCGGATACGGACTTTGCGGCGGCAGAGCCATTGTCGAGCTTATGTACTGCGATTTCCTTGGAAGGGCCGGCGACGAAGTGTTCAACCAACTGTCCAAGTGGCAGTCCATGAGCGCCGGCGTATTGAAGATGCCGGTGGTGGTAAGGATCTCCGTGGGCTCCAAATATGGCGCACAGCATTCGCAGGACTGGTCTTCCATCGTGGCGCACATACCCGGGCTGAAAGTTGTCTTCCCTGTCACTCCCTATGATGCAAAGGGCTTGATGAACTCGGCCTTGATGGGCACAGACCCTGTCATTTTCTTTGAGAGCCAGAGGATTTACGAAATCGGTGAAATGTTCCATACGGGAGGCGTGCCCGAAGGCTATTATGAAATTCCGCTGGGAGAGCCGGATATAAAGAAGGAAGGCAAGGACGTAACCATATTGACGATAGGAGCAACTTTGTACAGAGCACTGGATGCCGCTAAAATCCTTGAAGATAAATACGGCGTATCGGCTGAAGTCATCGACGCAAGAAGCATCGTGCCCTTCAATTATGAAAAGGTGCTGGAATCGGTGAAGAAGACGGGCAAGATCCTTCTTGCAAGCGACGCCTGCGAACGCGGCTCACATCTGGCCGATATGGCACGCAACATTTGCGAGCTGGCCTTTGATGACCTGGATGCGCCGCCGGTAGTCGTGGGCGCAAAGAACTGGATTACGCCCGCCCATGAGCTGGAGGACGCTTTCTTCCCGCAGCCCGAATGGATCATCGACGCCATCCATGAAAAGATCATGCCTCTCAAGGGGCATGCGGCCAGGAACAATTTCACTGCGAATGAGCAGTTAAGGATAAACAAGCTGGGAGTATAAGCCGGGACAGGCAATTTTGTCGGGTGCTGTAAAATATCTGTAGGGGCGCGCATCGCGCGTCCGCATAAGAATCATCCATGGTAAAAAGATCCCGGACGGCCAATAGCCGCCCCTACAGATTTATATGCCATAATTTTTTTACAGTGCCATTCTATCCACCCGCTTGTAAAAATACCAGAGCTTTGTGTTATAATGTAAGTATAGCGTGGGATAAGATTCGTGGCATCATGGGATGCAAAATGTGGTATTATAGTGATGAAGTCTTGTAATACCATGCGATGTAAAGATTCATGAACGGTGTAATGCAGGGGTTGTGATATTGGGTAATACAGAGGCGGCCAGGGGTCGCCTGTCTTTTTAGGAGTACTGCAAATATTACTTCCCGTTTTTTGAAAGTGTAGGTTGCATAGGCGAGCAGCAAATGCAAGGCATTTGTGACCAGCCCCGGCCGCAATGGACTGCATTTTCCGAAACCTATACGGGAAGTTATATTCGCACCAGTACTTAAAGCAAAGATTCTTAAGGGAGGAGTGTTTTTGTGAACAACGACAGACAGCTGCAAATTCTTCAACTGCTTGACACGAAAGGTGAAGTCCAGCTCCAGCAATTGAAGGAATTGTTTCCCGAGGTCTCCATGATGACGCTCAGGAGGGATCTCATCGGACTTGAGGCTGAAGGCCGCTTAATTCGCACCCATGGGGGAGCTGTCAGTTTGAAAAGGCTCTCCGTAAGCGTGGGCAACAACGGAGAAGAAGACTCCTACTCAAGAAGAGCGGCTGAAAATGTGGAGGCAAAGCTGAAAATAGCGGATAAGGCGATCGACACGGTGGAAAAGGGCAGGTCCATTTATTTCGATGCGGGAAGCACGGTGATGTGCCTTGCAAAGATTTTGGACGACGACAGCTATTCCATCTTCACCAGCGGCGCCAATATAGCCCTTGAGCTGGTGAAGAAGCTGCGCACCTCTGTTGTGCTTCTGGGCGGCCTTGTAAACCGCAATACACTTTCCACCTCAGGGCCGGACGCTATTTTATCCCTTGACAGCGTCAATATCGATACGGCGTTTATGGCGTCTTCCGGCTTCTCCATCGACAGCGGCTTTACCGTATCCAATATTTATGAATGCGAATTGAAAAAAAAGATTGTGAAGAGGGCAAAAAAAGTAATACTGCTGATGGATACTTCAAAGGTGAACAAAAATTTGCCTTTTACCTACGCCACCCTTGAGGATATCGATGTATGGGTGACTGAAACCGCCCTGCCGCAGGACATAATAAACGAAGCGAAGAAATCCGGCGTGACATTGTTGTAGAAAAACGAAAGGAAAAGGATGATAGGATATGTGCCAAATAAGAAGATTGGACGGACAGGTGGCAATCGTAACGGGAGGAGGCCAGGGGCTGGGTGAAGCTCTGGCGCGCAGGCTGGATCAGGAAGGCTGCAAGGTGGTTGTCGCCGATATCAATTTCGAGGCGGCGGACAAGGTTGCAAAAAGCTTGAGCGATGCCATTGCCGTTAAAGTTGATGTATGCGATGAGCAGCAGGTGGAGGCAATGGTGGATGCTGCCGTAAAGAAGTACGGAACGCTGGACTTGATGGTTTCAAATGCAGCCATACTCATTGCAAAGCCGGTGGTGGAATTCCCGGTGGAACAGTGGAGAAAAATGATGGAAGTCAACCTTGTGGGCTATTTCCTCTGTGCCAAGGCAGCTGCAAAAGTGATGATCCCTGGGAATAAGGGAAATATCATACAAATTAACAGCAAATCGGGCAAAAAAGGGTCTTTCAAGAACTCTGCCTATGCTTCGGCAAAGTTCGGAGGCATCGGATTTACCCAGAGCCTCGCCCTGGAATTGGCCGAATACGGGATCAGAGTAAATGCCATCTGCCCCGGCAACCTTCTGGATTCCCCCTTATGGACGCAAGGCCCCAATAGCCTTTTCAAGCAATATGCAGCCAATCAGGGAATAACGGAAGAACAGGTCCGGCAGAAATATTTGAACCAGGTGCCTTTAAAGCGGAGCACGCAATACGAGGATATAGCCAATGTACTTGTATTCCTTGCCTCCGACCAGGCCAGCTATATGACGGGCCAGGCCATCAATGTGACCGGCGGCCAGGAAATGCGGTAAGCCGGCAGGGACACAGGGGACGGTTCTCTTGTATCAGCCATGAAGGCTAGTGTGAGCTTTCTGGGTTGATGGGCCGCCGTGACTGCAAATTCCGGCATCAGGCTCTGTCTATTGCAGGGGCGCGCGTTGCGCGTCCGCATGAATGCAATCTATGATAGCCAATAATCTATGACCCTGTAGTTACTGGGCGGACGGCCAATGGCCGCCCCTACAGGGCCGCAGGCACCCTGCAATGCTTATTACGCATTCTTTCCGTTTTGAAAAAATACGATGAGAGGAAGTGCATGAATGAACGACAACTATTCCAAATTGGTAGAAAGACTGAATGACAATGACCGGAATATCAGGCTTGAAAGCCTTCAAAAGCTGATGGATATGGTGAATGCAGGTGAAATCCAACGGCCTGTAAATGGCGGGCATGTCAACAATCATATCCATACTACATACTCCTTTTCACCCTATTCTCCGACAAAAGCCTTATGGATGGCATACAATGCCGGCCTTACGACGGCAGGCATTGTAGACCATGATTCCATCAGCGGAGCGGAGGAGTTCATCCGTGCGGGGCAGATTATCGGTATGGCTACCACCATTGGCGCCGAATGCAGGGTGGATTTCTCAAAGACGCCAATGGCGGGAAAAAAGCTCAACAACCCGGACCAGAAGACCATTGCGTATGTAACGATCCATGGCATCCCTCACAACAGGATAGAGGATGTCAAAAAATTCTTCCAGCCTTACTTGCTTGAAAGAAACAAGCGGAATGTGGGGATGGTGGAAAAGCTTAACGGGCTTGTTGCCGGTGCAGGCGCCAAACTGGATTTTGAAAAGGATGTAAGGCCGCTTTCCAGGAATAATGAAGGAGGAAGCGTAACGGAAAGACATTTGCTTTATGCCCTTGCTCTGAAGCTCATCGAAAAATTCGGGAAAGGCCCCGGACTACTGGATTATCTGAAAAACGGCCTGGGGCTTAAGGTGAGCACAAAAATTGAAAGTATGCTCCTCGACCTGGAAAACCCCTATTATGAATATGATCTCCTTGGGCTTTTAAAAGGAGAACTGGTGGAAGCATTTTATATTGACGCCGCCGCCGAGTGCCCTGATGTCAAGGATTATATCGCATTAGCAAGGAGCATTGGCGCTATTTCTGCATACGCCTATCTGGGAGACATCGGAGATTCTGTCACCGGCGATAAAAAGAGCCAGAAATTCGAGGATGACTATATTGAGGAGCTTTTTGAGCTTTTAAGGCAACTGGGCTTTAACGGAGTCACCTATATGCCCTCCAGAAATACCATGGAACAGTTGAAAAGGGTAAAAGGCTTGTGCGACAGGCATGGATTCTTCCAGATAAGCGGCGAGGACATCAATTCACCGAGGCAGTCTTTTATCTGCAAAGCGATGGAAAACAAGGAATTCGATAACCTCATTGATTCCACCTGGGCGCTTATCGGCCATGAAAAGGCAGCCACGGAGAATAATGAAAATGGGATGTACACGGCAGGAACCATGGCTAAATACCCGGCATTGCAGGACAGGATCGACGTGTTCAAAGAGATTGGCAGGGAAAGGCAATAGCTGGAGCGGAATCTATTTATTTCCAATGCCTTGTCATATTCTTCAAGGTATGGTATGATGGGTTCATGATATTGTTTTTTCAATTGCCTGACTCCGGGATTGAAGTAGAGCGTTTCGGAATTATAGAGCGGGAAACTCAATGAATTGTAGTGAGTTAACCGTTCTTTTTATTTATGGCAAGGAATAATGAAAGCAGTGGCATGGCCACATAGAAGGAGAAAAAGAAATTGAGATTTGAGAACTTGAAACTGATAGCACCCATACTGAAGGCGGTGAAAATGGAAGGATATAGCGTACCTACGCCGATACAGGAGCAAGCAATACCCGTCATCCTTGAAGGACGGGATCTGCTGGGATGTGCTCAAACAGGTACAGGAAAGACAGCCGCCTTTGCTATCCCCTTGCTGCAGATTCTTCGTAATGAAAAGATAAATGAAAAAGAGCTGCGGAAGGTTAAAGCGTTGATATTGACTCCGACACGGGAGCTGGCAATCCAGATCGGCGAAAGCCTTACTGCATATGGAAGGTATACCGGACTTAAGCATACGGTAATTTTTGGCGGAGTATCGCAGGTTCCGCAAACAAACGCATTAAAGTCGGGAGTCGATATCCTGGTGGCGACACCGGGCAGGCTGCTTGACCTGATAAGCCAGAAATATATCAGCCTTGATCATGTAAAACAGTTTGTACTGGATGAGGCAGACCGTATGCTGGATATGGGATTTTCCCACGACATGAAAAAAATAATCGCCCTGCTGCCTGTTAAGAGGCAAACGCTATTGTTTTCTGCAACCATGCCTCAGGAAATTATGAAACTGGTGGATGCCATATTAACAAATCCGGTTAAGGTGGAAGTGACCCCGGTTTCGTCCACCGTGGACACCATTGACCAAAAGGTGTATTTTGTTGAACGGAAGGATAAGAAATCCTTGCTGATACAACTGTTGAAAGACAGGTCGATCGACTCCGCGTTGGTATTTACGCGGACAAAGCATGGAGCGGACAAGGTTGCGAGAGATCTGGAAAGAGCAAGGATAACGGCCCAGGCCATACATGGGAATAAGTCCCAGACTGCCCGGCAGGTCGCACTGAACAATTTCAAGCTAAGACGCACAAGAGTCCTTGTTGCTACGGATATTGCCGCAAGAGGTATTGATGTACAGGAACTGTCCCATGTAATTAATTTCGACATGCCTAATATGCCTGAAACTTATGTCCACCGTATAGGAAGGACAGGAAGGGCAGGATTGGGAGGAACTGCATTATCGTTTTGCGACAGTGAGGAGAAGGTATACCTGAAGGATATACAGAAACTTATTTCCAGGAAAATACCTGTTGTTGAAGACCAGTCATTGGTTTAGTATGGAACAAAAATAGAACATGTAGATTCGGGTGATAAAATAGTATGATCGACCCATCCGTTAGTTCATTGCTGAAGAAGGTAGACAGCAGATATACGTTATGCATTCTTGTGGGGAAAAGAGCAAGGCAGCTGACAAACGGCGCGCATAAGCTTACCAGCTGCAGTTCCCAGAAAGCAGTAACGATTGCAGCAAACGAGGTCAATGAAAATATGCTGACTTACGTTCGGACAAAAGACGGCATTAAATAGACGACAAGACCGGCTGGAGCCGGCATGATAATATGTCACAAACAGAGCCGTATTGCCCAATGGCAAAACAAATTCTATTTTGTTATTGGGTAATACGGCTTGTTTTGTTTAAATGCTTAATAGCAGGAATACAGCCAGACGAACAACGATGCTATTGACACTTGTCTGTGAAGGAGTTCTGTTAAAATTAAAATCAGGTCTTTACGAATGGCGCATAAAAATATATAATAGTGGATGTAATCGAGTGCATAAAATGAAGGAGCGGGCTTTATGGCAGTGACGGTAAAAGATGTGGCAAAATATTCGGGTGTTTCTACTGCAACGGTATCCCGGGTCATCAACAATGATCCCAGAATCAGTGCCGCCACAAGGGAAAAAGTCCTGCAAGGCATGGCGGCGCTTGATTACAAGGTCAACAACATCGCCCGCAGCCTGAAAACAAACAGGACCTATACCGTCGGTTTTATCTGCCCGGAACTTTCCAACAACTTCAATATGACCCTGGCAAAGGGAATGGAGGATGAACTTAGAAAGTTT
Organism: Bacillota bacterium; assembly: GCA_023426125.1. Classification (GTDB taxonomy): domain Bacteria; phylum Bacillota; class Clostridia; order Acetivibrionales; family DTU013; genus MnB-11. The sequence goes on along the minus strand of JAFABI010000012.1, from coordinate 65,369 downwards.
GGGTATAATGTGATCATATGTAATTCCAATGAAAAGGCCGATGAGGAAAATGAGCGGATCAAGGTGCTGATCCAGAAGTGCATCGATGGAATCATCATTATCCCTGCATCCAATAACGGCGCCCATTTCAAGCAGCTTTCCGACGCGGGGATTCCGGTTGTCCTTGCCGACAGGCTGGTGGACGATTTTATTACCGATGCCGTATTGGTGGATAATATCAATGCAAGCTATTCGGCCATGGAGCATCTGATCCACCAGGGGGTGCGCCGTATAGGCTACATCGGCGGGGACCTGAAAATCACTCCTGCAAGGGAACGGGATGAAGGTTACAGGAGAGCGCTTCACGATTATTGCATCCCTTTTGAGAGCAATATCGTGAAGTATGGCGACTTTCATGTGCAAAGCGGGTATGCAAAAATGGAGGAACTGATGAAGGAAGAAAATCCTCCGGTGCATGTTTTTATTACCAACTATTATATGCATGCAGGGGCGACAAAGTACCTGATGGAGCACAGAAATGAGGTCAAAAACCCTGTAACCATAACCAGCTTTGACGATATGGAGCTTGCGTCGCTCCTGGGCTACTGCAAGGTGCTGGTAAGCCAGCCGATGACTGAGATCGGAAGCAGGGCGGCGAAAATACTTATGGCCAGAATCAATGGAGAGGACATGTCCTTCCCCATGATCTTCAGGCTGAAAGCGGAGTTGCTGTTTAAGAACTGGCAGTAAAGGCGATAAGGAAATCCACTCCTCCGGGAAGCCGCATTACAGCAAAAGCTGCCAGGCTGCGAGGGAATTTCCATCGAATAAAATGCAAATGTAATCGTTTGCATAAAAATCAAGGAGGGTGATCATTATGGCAAGCAGTAATAGTGTAAAGGCGAATAAACCCGGGAACAGACTGCAGGGAGCGCATCCGAAGATCGGCATCCGCCCTGCCATCGACGGCAGGCGCAGAGGCGTGAGGGAAAGCCTGGAAAGCCAGACGATGAACATGGCCAAAGCGGCGGCAAAACTTATCAAGGAGAATTTGAAGTATTCCGATGGACAGCCTGTGGAATGTGTTATTGCCGATACCTGCATCGGCGGTGTGGCGGAAGCGGCCAGATGCGCCGAAAAATTTGCAAGAGAGGGCGTGGGAGTTTCCCTGACAGTGACTCCCTGCTGGTGCTACGGTTCGGAAACCATGGATATGGATCCGCTGACGCCGAAAGCGGTGTGGGGCTTTAACGGGACCGAGCGTCCGGGAGCCGTATATCTTGCTGCAGTTCTGGCCGCCCATAACCAGAAGGGTATTCCTGCTTTCGGAATTTACGGAAGGGATGTTCAGGACTCCGGGAATACAAAGATTCCGGAAGATGTAAAGCAGAAGCTTCTCCTTTTTGCCCAAGCCGGTATTGCCGTCGCGGAAATGAAGGGCAAGTCCTATCTGTCCATGGGCTCCGTTTCAATGGGAATTGCAGGATCCATCGTCAACGACGGCTTTTTCCAGAATTATCTGGGCATGCGGAACGAATACGTTGATATGTCCGAGTTTATCAGAAGGATGGACGAAGGCATTTATGACAAGGAAGAATTCACAAAAGCATTGAAATGGGTAAAGGAAAACTGCAAGGAAGGCACCGACAACAATACCCCGGAGGAGCAGCGCTCCAGGAAGCAGAAGGATGAAGACTGGAAAACCGTAGTCAAGATGGCCTTGATTGCAAGGGATCTTATGATCGGAAACCCCAGGCTTGCAGAGATGGGCTTCGAGGAGGAAGCCAACGGCCATAATGCCATTGCGTCGGGCTTCCAGGGACAAAGGCAGTGGACGGACCACTTCCCCAATGGCGACTTTATGGAAGCAATCCTGAATTCCTCCTTTGACTGGAATGGGATCCGGGAGGCCTTTGTGGTTGCAACGGAGAATGACAGCCTGAACGGGGCGGCCATGCTTTTTGGGCATCTTTTGACCAATACCGCCCAGGTGTTTGCAGACGTCAGGACCTACTGGAGCCCGGAAGCGGTGAAAAGGGTGACAGGAAAGGAACTTACCGGCCTTGCAAAGGATGGGATCATTCACCTTGTAAATTCCGGTGCGGCGGCCCTGGATGGCTGCGGCCAGCAGACCGTCGACGGCAAGCCTGCCATGAAGCCCTACTGGGATATAACTCCCGAGGAAGCCGGCAAATGCCTTGACGCTACTTCATGGAGACCGGCGAATGTCGGCTACTTCCGGGGGGGCGGTTATTCATCGGATTTTATGACGGTAGGCGGCATGCCCGTCACCATGTCGAGGATAAACCTCATAAAAGGCCTAGGGCCAGTACTGCAAATTGCCGAAGGGTATTCGGTGGAGCTGCCTGAAGACGTCAGCAGCACCCTTGACAACCGCACAGACCCCACCTGGCCGACTACCTGGTTTGCACCGGTACTTACGGGAAAAGGCGCTTTTACGGATGTATATTCGGTAATGGCAAACTGGGGGGCGAACCATGGCGCATTCAGCTATGGACATATCGGGGCTGAACTCATAACCATGGCGTCCATGCTGAGGATACCCGTATGCATGCATAACATAGGCGAAGACAGGATTTTCAGGCCGAGCGCCTGGAGCGCTTTCGGGACAAATGACAAGGAAGGCGCGGACTATAGGGCATGCGAGAACTTCGGACCTATGTATGGGAAGAAATAACTAGTACTATAGCGTACGCCTTACAGAAATAACAGCGAACGCTTCAAAGCCTTATTGCTACAGGGGTAATTCTTATTAACCCTGTAGCAATAACCACAAAGTGACGGGAAAAGAATACGGTGATAAAAACACCCCTGTGTTTACAAGGGTGTTTTTTATTTACGGTTTTAAGAAAACGCCAATAGCGTTATAGCGTAACAAACCCTGTTTTATCAGCATTTATGCGCCTTCCAAAACTATGCGGACGCTTCAACATATCATTTCAGGAAGGATAGTTAAACGGTTTTGCCATTTACTAGTAATAGGAAGAAAATTGGAAAAAATGGCAACGAGGATAATTTTTCCAATGCTTAAGAAGTAACAATATTGTAATTATGTTACATCTACCTTTATGCTATTATACATCATAAATTTACAAAATTCTACAAAAAAATTTATTTTCTTTAATTTTTATATCATTTTTTAAATATACATTTAAAATTATACGGATCCATATTCAGGGTCTTTCGGTTAAAAGAGTTACGCATGCCTGGCTTCCGGCTTTTGGCCGTAATCCTTCCTGGTCAGCTGTTAGGGTCACAGCCATCACGGAGCGTAATGCAAGTATTTCTGCAAAAATCATAAAAAATGTTACATTAATATTCTCAATAAAGCATTTATTTCAAAAAAAATATTTTTATATTAATCCAATTTATAAGGTATACAGGGTTTGAACTAATATAACATAATTACAATATTGTTACTTCAGCAATTTTATGAATTCATTTGGAAAAGACAAAAGGAGGTGATGTTTTTATGCCCAAAGTATTGATCGTCGATGATGCAGCTTTCATGCGCATTTCCCTCAAAAACATTCTGGAAAGAAACGGATTCCAAGTCATAGGGGAAGCCGAAAACGGTATTGCAGCGATTAAAAAATGTGCCGAGCTAAGCCCCGATATTATAACCATGGATATTACAATGCCTGAAATGGATGGGATAAAGGCACTTAAGGAGATAAAGCGGAATCATCCCGGGGTGAAGGTTGTCATCGTATCTGCAATGGGGCAGGAGCCCTTTGTCAGAGAAGCGGTGATCAGCGGCGCAAAGGATTTTATTGTAAAACCCTTCAGCGAGGAAGTGATTCTCAAAACAATTAACAATTTATCCACATAAGGTGCGGCTGAATATTACTTCCTGTTTTTACTGTAATGCTCATGGCTAAATGTGCGTTTCAGAGTAACAATAGCGGAAGTGTATAGTTTAGCAAATCCAAAACAGAGGGAAGGAGAAGTCTTATGGAAATTGCAGGCGGAAAATTCCTTACTTTTTTGTTGGGCAGCGAGGAATACGGCATACCCATCCATAAAATCAAGGAAATCATCGGTATTATGGAAATTACCAACATTCCAAAGACTCCGGATTTTATCAAAGGCGTCATCAACCTGAGGGGAAAAATCATCCCTGTGATGGATCTGAGGCTGAAATTCGAGCTCGGGGAAGAAGCATACAACCAGCGTACCTGTATTATTGTAGTAGATATTGACTGCAACGGCATGAGGAAGCTGATGGGGATTGTTGTTGATACGGTTTCCGAGGTTGTCAATCTCCAGAAAAGTGAAATCGAAGCTCCCCCCCAATACGGCGGCAGCGTCGATACTTCCTTTCTAACCGGCATGGGGAAGGCAAAAGGAAAAGTCATCTTGCTTCTTGACATTGAAAAGATACTGGATAGTGAAGAACAGGCGCAACTGGTTGAATTACGATAAGGAGGTATTGTAGATGTTGAAAGGAATGAAACTCGGTACCCGCATAGGATTAGGCTTTGGCCTGGTGTTTTTTCTCATGATTGTAATCATGGTGGTAGTAATCTTCGGCATGAGCAATATTCAATCAACGCTCACAAAAATCGTGGATGTAAATGTTTACAAGCTGAATTTGTGTGAAACCATGGCAAACAGCATTTATAAAGTGACAAATAATGTCCGGCAAATGATCCTTACCGATGATTTGTCCGAAAAGGAAGAGCTCCAGAAACAAATTACCCAATTGCGCGAGGCATATGACAAGGCGTCGGCGGAATTGGACAAAACCGAGGCGACGGAAGCGGGGCTGGAGCTCAGGCAGCGTATAAAAGACAGCGCGGCGGAAACGAGACCTAAAAATAACAAAATCATTGAGTTTGCCCTGGCCGGAAACAATGCCAAAGGCCTGAAAGTGCTCAACGAAGCCGAAGCCGGCATACAGGAATGGCTTGGCCTGCTGGATGAGGCTGTTGAACTCCAAAATGACAGCAATACGCAGGAAGCCGATAATGCAAGCAGAACGAATCAAAGCATCCTTTTATTGATCATTGCCCTTGGGACCGCTTCAATTATTATCGGCATCATCGCCGCATACTTCATCACCAGAGGCATTACAAAACCTGTGAACCATATTGTCAATTCCTTGGAGGAAGGAGCCCAGCAGGTAGCTTCCGCATCCAACCAGCTTTCCGCAACCAGCCAGCAGCTGGCGGAAGGAAATGCGGAGCAGGCTTCCTCCATTGAGGAAACTTCATCTACCCTGGAGGAGTCGGCTTCCATGGTCAGGCAGAATTCGGAAAATACAAAACAAGCGGCGCTTTTGGCTGCGCAGACCAAGACCTCGTCCGATAAAGGAAATCAGGATATGCTGGACATGATGAGCTCCATGACGGAGATCAAAAAATCCAGCGACCAGATCGCCAAAATCATAAAAGTCATTGACGACATCGCATTCCAGACGAATATCCTGGCTCTCAATGCCGCTGTGGAAGCCGCAAGGGCGGGAGATGCGGGCATGGGCTTTGCCGTTGTGGCCGAAGAGGTCCGGAACCTGGCCCAAAGGAGCGCCCAGGCTGCAAAGGATACTGCCGCCATCATTGAAAGCAACATCGAGCTTTCGGAAAAAGGCGTCGGCGTGGCCCAAAAGGTTGGGGAATCTTTGCAGGAAATCAATGTGCAGGCCAAAAAAGTCAACGAGCTCATGGATGAAATTGCTGCAGCCAGCCAGGAACAATCCCAGGGAATTTCCCAGATAAACAAGGCGATTTCCCAGATGGAAAAGGTCACCCAGCAGAATGCTGCCAATGCGGAGGAAAGCGCTTCGGCATCCGAGGAATTGAGCTCGCAGGCGCAGAATCTCAGGGAAATCGTCCAGCAGCTGAGCTTGCTGGTAAATGGCGCAAATGCGCGGAACAATGAGGCAAACGGCTATAACGGCATGGCGTTGAAAGGAATAAGCGCCGGCAGCGGGGAGAAAAGCCATCCCTCCTCCGCCCTCCTTGCCGAGCATGCCGAATACAGGCCCGGTGTAAAAGCTTCCGCCAGAACGGAAAAAATTGCAAACGATGTAAAAAAGACGCTCATCGTAAGTCCGGAAGAAGTGATCCCCCTGAACGACGATTTAAAGGACTTTTAAGAAGCCCTGAGGGCAAAAGGCGGAGAAAGCATGCATAAATTTCGCAGGGAGCATTTTGCAAAATTCAGTGAATTTATTTATAAAAATTATGGCATAAGCATGAACGAGGCCAGGAGGGAAATCCTGAGAAACAAGCTGAACAAGCTTATGGCGCGGCATGAGGTTCACGACTACGACGAATATTTCACCCGGCTTTGCAAGGCTGGAAACGGGAGAATGATGGTGGAATTCGTGGACGAGATCACAGTGAATATGACTTCATTCTTCCGTGAAAGCAGTCATTTTGAGTACATTAAAAGCAATATTCCAGGGATCCTGGAAAGGAATCCGGGCATCGCCGGAAAAGGCGAGATAAGAGTCTGGAGCGCAGCCTGTTCAACCGGCGAGGAGGCATATACCCTGGCAATGGTTTTGAAGGAGCACCTTCCCGAATATATCCATGTTAAAGTGCTTGCAACGGATATAAGCAGCAGGGTTCTTTCAAAAGCGCAGGCCGGGGTTTACTCCCTTTCAGCCGCAGGCAATGTGGAATACCTTTACCTTAAAAAGTATTTTGTTCAATGCAGCGAGGGATACAGGATATCGGAGGCTATTCGGAAGCTGGTTACCTTCAGGCAGTTTAACCTGATGGAAAGCTTCCCTTTCAGGAACTCCTTTGATATGGTTTTCTGCAGAAATGTCATGATTTATTTCGATCCGGAGGTTCGCAGGAGTCTATTGGAGAAATTTTACAGCATCCTATCCCCGGGAGGACTGTTGTTTATCGGGCATTCCGAAAGTATTGCGGGCAGCGCGCTCCGGTTCAGTTATGTTCAGCCGACCATCTATTCGAGGAATTGAAGCCGGCGGCAAAGAAAGGACAGTAATTTTATGGATGAGCTAATGGGTATTTATATCGACGATATGCGGGAATATCTTGCAGTTTTAAATGATTCCATCGTATTGCTGGAAAGGGACATGGAGGATTCCTCGGCAATCAGCGAAATGTTCAGGGCTTTTCATACGATGAAAAGCTCTACGGCGGCGATGGAATACAAGCGTACCGCAGGCTTCATTCACAGCATGGAAGATCTGCTGCACGAGATCAGGGAAGGCAGGATTCCTGTAAAAGCCGATATAATCAGGTTGTTCTATGATACCTGCGACCTGCTGGAGGAATTTGTAAACCATGTGATTGCCACCGGGAAGGAAGGAAATTCCGATACCGGTGCCGTTCTGGCAAAAGTGAAAGCGATGATCAACGGCCAGGACGTCCCTGACGCCAATCCCGGAGAAAACGGAAGCAGCTGCGGAAAAGCCGGCGATTTTCCGTTGCAGGAAAAGGATGTGAAAAAGCTCCGCCAGGCTGTCAAAAACGGGGAGCAGGTATACACGGTGACAGTGGAATTATCGGAGGATTGTTTTTTCAGGTCCGTTCGAGCCTGGATGCTGTTTGAGGAACTCACAAAGGTTTCCAGAATCCTGTGCTCTTACCCTGAAAAGCCGGAGGAAGAGGACTTTAAGAACGGCGCTTTCAAGTTTGAGGGCACCGCTATCCGGGTCCATATTGCCTCGGATATGTGCCGGGAGGATCTGGCGCGGGAGTTGGAAGGCCGGATAAACGAAATCAAGCATATCCGGATTGAAGAGGTGAGAATTGATACTTTGGCGGCGGAGGAAGAAGCAGAAAACATAGACGGTATTATAAATGATATCATCGGTATGGAGAATGGGAGCTTGTGGCCTTCCGCCGGACTTGCGGACGGGGAGGACAAGATCGGCGAGATATTGGTAAAGGCGGGGTGTATTGACCGGGAAGATGTGGAGGAAATTGTCAAAAAACAGAAAGCGGCCTACCCGGATTTGAAATTCGGACAGATTGCCGTGAAAGAGGATAGGACCAGCGCCGCAGAAGTTCTGAATGCGCTTACGGTTCAAGGAAATGTGCGCAGGGACAGTCACCAGGCATATATAAGAATTCCGGCCGGCAAGGTGGACAACATGGTGGACCTGATGGGTGAGCTGTTGATAACCCAATCCCTCCACAAGCAGGAAGTAAGCGATTTATCAAAGGCCGACAGCAGATTGCTAAGCAACATCATGAGGATGGAGAGAATTTCCAGGGACCTTCAGGATATAACCATGTCGCTTCGCATGGTTTCCCTCAAGCAGACCTTCCAGAAGATTTACCGCATCGGCCGCGACACCGCGGAAGAACTGGGGAAAAATGTAGTCATCAAAACCTCCGGTGAGGATACGGAAATTGACAGGAATGTGGTGGACAGGATCCATGACCCTTTGATGCATTTGATAAGAAATGCCATTTCCCACGGGATCGATGAGGAAAGTACGAGGCTGAAAGCTTCCAAGCCTGCTGCCGGCAATGTCTCCATTCATGCGTACAATCGCAGGGGCAATGTTTATATTGAAGTGGGCGACGACGGAAAAGGGCTGTCTTTGGAAAAAATATTTGCCAAAGCATCCGAGCGGGGCCTCATTGACCCTTCCAGAAAGTATGGAGACGACGAAATCCTGAAGCTGATATACCTTCCGGGCTTTTCTACCGAGGAAAACGTGAATAATGTTTCGGGACGGGGCGTCGGCATGAATGTAGTGTCGGCTGAAATATCCAGGCTGGGCGGGAGGATCGATATTGAAAACCGGCCCGGAAACGGCTGCACCTTCATTTTGAAAATACCTGTCAACCTGGCCACAATCAATGGGACCATTGTTGACATTTACGGTTGCAGATATATCATCCCTACCATAAACATAAAGCAGATATTAAAGCCCGAGCCGGATCAGTGGATAAGCTTCAAGGGCAAGCGTGCCATGGCGCTTGTCAGAAATGAAGTCTTAAGCATCATCCCCATCGGACGTATTTTGGGCAAAAAAACGGAGGACGAAAACCGGGAGATGAATCTGGTTGTGGTGGTGGAGCATGAGAAAAAGCTCATGGTCCTGCCGGTGAGGTCGATCGAGGGGAAACAGGAAATCGTCGTCAAATCCATCGGCAGTGATTTCAGGCACCTGAATTTCATCTCGGGTGCGACAATTCTTGGCGATGGAAGGGTATCGCTGATCCTTGATATTGATACGCTGTTCAGGATGACGGAGTCGGCAGGGCCCGGAAACGAGGTTGCCTGAAAATTATGGAGCGTTATTTTCTTCAGCCGGGTTTTGTCTATATCAGCGATAAGCACTGTATAATCCATACAATTCTGGGCTCATGCGTGGCGGTGGCCTTATGGGATAGCAATAAAAAATATGGCGGTATGAATCATTACATTTACAGCCGGTCGGTTAAAAATGAGCGTAACTGCAGATACGGCGACGTATCCATGCATGTGATGATAAATTATATGCTCTTCAACAAATCGCGTCTGTGCGACCTCAGGGCCCATATCGCCGGAGGCAGCTCCAGTTCGGAATATTGGCGGCAGCTCGGTGTGGATAATTATGAAACGGCTGCAAAAATTCTCGGGAGCTATGGCATACCCATCGTTTCCTGCGATGTGGGAGGCTTTGCCGGCAGAAAAGTGGTTTTTGACAACTGCAGCGGAGAGATGGCAGTCAGCAGCCGGTTTAGCCGCCGGCACAATATTTTGTATGAATGAAAAGAAGAATACGATGCAAAGATAACAGGTGCTTCCATGAAAAAAGCCATAAAAGTTTTAATCGTAGATGATTCCGCTCTGGTGCGTAAAATCCTTACGCAGGAGCTATCGGCGGATCCGGACATCGAAGTCCTGGGAGCGGCGCCCGACCCGTTTATCGCCAGAGACAGGATTGTACAGCTGAAGCCCGACGTACTGCTGTTGGACGTTGAAATGCCGCGAATGGACGGGCTGACTTTTCTGGAACGGTTGATGAAGCACCATCCCATGCCTGTGATCATTGTCAGCTCTCTGGCCCAAAGCGGGGGAGAGGTGGCAATGCGGGCGCTGGAGCTGGGGGCGGTGGAAGTGCTGGCCAAACCGGGGTCGTCCTACTCGGTGAAAGACATGAGCCTTCAGCTGGCTGACAGGATCAAAGCCGTTGCAGGCATCAGTCGTTTCAAAAGTGAAAATGCGGTACGGGGGGAAGCGGAGCCTGCTGCAAAAACTGCATTGATAAAGACGACAAACCGGATCATAGCAATCGGTGCATCCACAGGCGGAACCGAAGCGATCAAAGATATCCTGGTACGCCTTCCGGCAGATATACCGCCAATCCTTATTGTACAGCATATGCCGCAGTATTTTACAAAATCCTATGCCGAAAGGCTCAACGGCATATGCAGGATGCAGGTCAAGGAAGCGGCCGACAGGGAATTGCTGGCCCCGGGGAAAGCATTGATCGCGCCGGGCAATTTCCACATGGTTTTAAAAAGGAGCGGGGCTTCCTATTATGTGGAGGTTAAGGAGGGTCCCCTGGTATACCACCAGCGGCCTTCCGTGGAGGTGTTGTTTGTTTCGGTGGCAAAATATGCGGGCTCCAACGCCATTGGGGTTTTGCTGACCGGCATGGGAAAAGACGGGGCGGAAGGCCTCCTTAAAATGCGGAAGGCCGGGGCCTATACCATTGCCCAGGATGAGAAAACCAGTGTGGTCTACGGAATGCCCAAAGAGGCGGCCGCTATTGGCGCAGTGGATCGAATCCTGGCCCTGGACAGGATTCCCGGGGCGCTTCTGGAATTATTGGATTGATCTTTGAAAAAGAGCTGCAAGTTCTGTAGGGGAGCGCATTGCGCGTCTCCATAGAGTAGTTCGCGAACCGTACAATGCTGTGAATTTGAGGGACCCATACTTGATTTCCTGTTTCTGAAAGTATTATAATAGCAATTGCCAGAAATGTATAAAGGATTTTTGGGATACTAGCATTCCGGTAATCATCGTGGAGATCAGGAGGAAACAGTTATGATACAAAGAGCAGGCAGTATGGATGTTGAAGTCAGGGAGCAGATGAGAGGCGGCAAAGGTTCAATTGAAATAACAAATCTGTTGAAGCAGGATCAAATGAAGGGAAAATGCCGGCTATTCGGTAAGCTTGTTATCAAGCCCGGGTGTTCGATAGGTTTGCACAGGCATGATGAAGAAGAGGAAATATTTTATATCCTTGAAGGTGAAGGGCTGGTAGATGATAACGGTACAAGGCAGACGGTAAAAGCCGGCGATGTGATACTGACAGGGGATGGCGCAGCCCATTCCATTGAGAATGCAGGAACCACCGACCTGGTATTGGTGGCTGTAATTCTGTTATATTAGTTTTTCAGCTGACCCAGTAATTCCGGAACTTCAGAGGGGTGGTTCCCACAACCTTTTTGAAATCCCGGATATAATTATTTACATTATTGAACCCCACCCTGTACGCGATCTCAAATACGGGGAGGGTTGTCTCCTTAAGCAGCTGCTTTGATTTGTTTATCCGATGGTTGGTAATGTATTCGTAAGCGCTGACGCCGGTATATCTTTTAAAAAGCCGCATGAAGTGATATTCGCTGGTATGGAAGATTTTCAGCAGATCCTTTATTTTTATTTCCTCCCTGTAGTGGCATTGAATATGGTCAATGACGCTTTCCAGCATACTGCTGTGCTGTGCATAACTTTTATTGTTTTTCAGATTGTGACGGTTGATTACCAGCTCGGTAAGGATATTGGTGAGCAGCATGGAAATTTTAAGGTCGGAGTTCAGGTCATTCTTTAAAATAAGCGAGGGGATCTCATTCAAGTACCTGCTTATTTCTGAGGCGTCTGCAAGCTCTACGACAGTAAGAGCGTCTTCATTCAACAGATCAAAATAATGCCTGCAGGCCGAACCGTTCATATGCAGCCATCGAAGCTCCCATGCTCCTGCATTTCCCGTTCTGTAATATTGATATTCATTGCAATCGATGAAAAAGATCTGGCCAGGTTTCAGCCAGTATTCCCTTTCTTTGTATTTCAGATAACCGGAGCCGGACACGGTAAAAATCAGCAAATAGTTGTCCAGTGCTTCTCTCTCCGTATAATATCCGCCGCCTGCATGGAAATGTCCGCAGCCGTGCACATAGAAAGGCAGCTGCCGGGATGCCAGGCCTGGCGTATGGCTCAATGAGCTTGACTCCTCGGATATGTCCAGATTGTATAGCAGTTTCATAAGTACCTCACAATTCCCTTGCCGCGAACGGCACTCCTGTGTCTGAAAAGTGTAGGGGCGCGCATTGTGCGTCCGCAAAGGCCACCCAGGTTAAACAGCTTCGCAATATGCCAAACGGCTGCCGGACGGCCAATAGCCGCCTCTGCGTTGAATGCTTTTTTATTGCCGATCAATAGCGCAGGATTGGTATATTTTTTGCAAGCTTTCATCAATGACTGCGTTGTGCAGCCTTACTATAATTATAATATAAAACAATGCAGTATTTCAATATTCAGGGAGGGTTTAGGTATGAATAATCGTGAACGACTCAAGGCAGTTTTAAGCTATGAGCCTTACGACCGTATGCCGGTGGCACATTTTGGCTATTGGACGGAAACGCTTGAAAAATGGTGCAGGGAAGGACATCTGAAGCAGGAGGAGATCGACGGCCTTGGAGATGGCAATTCCAAAGACGCTGCATTGGCGGAAAAGCTCGGGTTTGACTTTAATTATTTCACTACTTTTATGGACAATTCAGGCTTTTCCTCTCTGTTTCCGGCATTTGAGCCCAAAATCCTGGAGGAATTCCCGGATGGAAGCTACAAGGTTTTGAACGAAGACGGCGCCATCGTTATGCAAAAAAGGGGCGCCATCTCGATCCCCTCGGAGGTGGGGCATATTCTGGTCGACCGTAAATCCTGGGAAGAACATTATCTGTCCAGGCTGCAGTATACGGAAGACAGATTTGATGATAAGGCTATGGAGGAAGCTGCAGCCCGATCCAATACCAGACAGGAGCCTCTGGGCATCTTTTGCAAAAGCCTCTTCGGGCAGATCAGGAACTGGATGGGCATCGAAGGAATCAGCTATCTTTATGCCGATGACGAGGATTTGTATTTTGAAATCATCGACACGGTGGGAGAGCTTTGCTACAAGACGACCAGGAGGGTTCTGGAAGCAGGAGTGAAATTTGATTTTGCCCATTTCTGGGAGGATATCTGCTTTAAAAACGGACCGCTGGTGTCGCCTGCCGTATTTGAGGAAAGAGTCGGGCCGCATTACAGGAGAATAGCGGAATTGGTCAACAGCTATGGTATAAACATTGTATCACTGGACTGCGATGGTGTAATTGACGCCTTGATTCCCGCATGGATTCATAATGGCGTAAATACCATGTTCCCCATTGAAGTGGGCACCTGGAACGCCAGCATAAAGCCCTGGAGGGAGAAGTATGGACGACAGCTCCGGGGCGTAGGCGGAATGGATAAGAAAGTATTTGCCTATGATTACGCTGCAGTCGACGCGGAAATCGAAAGGCTGAAAAGCCTGGTAGCTCTTGGTGGCTTTATCCCCTGCCCCGATCACAGGATACCGCCGGATGCAAAATGGGAAAACGTACAGTATTACTGTGACAGAATGCGCAAGGTTTTTGGCTGATATCAAAAAATAACAGAAAGACGGTAAAAAAACCTCCGGAGTTCACCCGGAGGTTTTTTATGCAGAATTTGACATAGCACGAATGTTGGCTTTCGTAAAAACTCTGTGATATAATTGGTTTACATAAATAAATTCAAGTTAATTGTTTTGCATTTCTTCACGCCGCACATAGTACAGCATAATATGTAGTAGAGGTTTTCAAGGTATTTTAACAGGCAAAATTTAATATAATCATACTATAAATAGCTTGGAACACTACATAAATCACTTATCAAAAGAAGGGGGCTTGTTTTATGGCAGTACAAGATATATCCAGCATTATACGCCGGGATCGGGACGAAAGGGCCAACGGGCATTTTGAAGGGACGTTCCTTGAATATGCCGAAATGGTGAGGAAAAATCCCGAGCTGGCGATACTGGCCCATCAAAGGCTGTATAACCTTATAACAGGACCGGGCGCCGAAGTGATCAGGACAGAAGAAAACCCCAGACTCAGAAGGATCTATGGCAATGATGTCATAAAAAAATACAGGTTCTTTTCCGATGACTTTTTTGGAATCGACAAAACCATCATGAAGCTGGTAAGATATTTTCATTCCGCTGCAATGGCGGGAGAGGAAGCCAGACAGGTGCTTTACCTGGTAGGACCCGTGGGCTCGGGAAAATCCTCCCTGATGGAGGCCTTGAAAAGAGCCCTGGAAAAAGCTCCGCCTGTCTATGCCCTTAAGGGATGCCCCATGAGGGAGGAACCGCTCCATCTTGTTCCCAAGCACCTTAGAAAGGAATTTGAGGAGCTGCTTGGGGTAAAAATCGAAGGCGATTTATGCCCTGTATGCCGGTACAGGCTGAAGAATGAGTTTAACGGCGAATATGAGAAATTTCCCGTAGAAACCGTGGATTTTTCCATCCGGTCGAGAAAGGGAGTCGGGGTAGTGCCGCCGGTGGACCCTAACAACCAGGATACCAGCGTGCTCATCGGCAGCGTTGATATTTCAAAAATCGACCTGTATTCCGAAGACGACCCCAGGGTCCTGTCCCTGAACGGTGCCTTCAACGTCGGCAACAGAGGCATTGTTGAGTTTATCGAGGTATTCAAGAATGAAACGGAATACCTGCACACAATGATCACCGCAACCCAGGAAAAATCCATTCCCGCGCCCGGCAAGGGTTCCATGATCTATTTTGACGGCGTGATCCTGGCCCACTCCAACGAGGCGGAATGGAACAAGTTCAAATCCGACCATACCAACGAAGCCATTCTTGACAGGATTGTCAAGGTGGAGATTCCCTATTGCCTTGAATTGAACGAGGAGATGAAAATCTATGAAAAGATCCTCAAAAAAAGCAGGTTCAAGGCCCACATCGCTCCGCACACCATCGAGGCCGCCTCCATGTTTGCCATTCTTACCCGGTTGACGCCCTCGGCAAAGGTAGATCCCATGACCAAGCTGAAAATTTATAACGGCGAGGAAATCGTAGAAAAGGGAATGACCAGGAAGACGGATATTCTGGAACTGAGGGATGAGGCTCCCAGGGAGGGCATGACGGGAATATCCACCCGGTTTATCATGAAAGCCCTTGATACGGCTTTGTCGGAATCGGACCATGACTGCATCAACCCCATAGCCGTCATGGAAACCATTGTCAAGGCCGTGAGAGAGACGGCCGTCAGCGATGAAGAAAAGAACAGGTATGTGCGGTTTGTGCAGGATTCCATAAAGAAGGAATATAACAGCATCCTGGAGAAGGAAGTCACAAAAGCCTTCATCCTTGGCTATAAGGAGCAGGCGGAAAGCTTGTTCAACAATTATCTGGACCATGCGGAAGCATTTGTCAACAAAACCAGGATCAAGGATGCCAATACGGGAGAAGAATTGGAGCCTGATGAGAAATTCATGCGATCCATCGAAGAGCAAATCGGCATTACCGAATCAGCGGCAAAAGGCTTCAGAGCCGATGTGACAGCATATATGTTCTTTGTGCTGCGCAACGGCGGAAAGCTGGATTATAACAGCTATGAGCCGCTGAAGGAAGCCATTGAGAAAAAGCTGACGGCCTCCGTGAAGGAGCTGAGCCGGATTGTGACAAAAGCAAAGGTAAGGGATGAGGACCAAAGCAGGAAATACAATGCCATGGTGGAAGAAATGAAACGGAACGGCTATTGTGACCACTGCTGCAACGTTATATTGAAGTATGCAGCCAACAATCTGTGGAAGGATTGATACAAATGGCTATATTCAAGGAATATGATTCCGGAGGGAAGGACCGTTCGGCGGAGGACAGGCGCAGGCACAGGGAGCTTGTGGAGGAGTCCATTAAAAAGAATATCGGGAATATTATTGCCGAGGAAAGCATCATCGGACAAAGCAAAAACAAAAAGATCAAAATACCCGTAAAGGGGATAAAGGAATATCGCTTTGTTTACGGCAAGAATACCCCTGGTGCGGGGTCGGGAGACGGCACCGAAAAGCGGGGAGACGTCGTCGGCAAAAGCCCGGAGAAAGGCAAGGGTTCCGGCAGCGGCGGCGCAGCGGATACCGCAGGGGAAGACATTTACGAAACCGAGATTACCATCGAGGAGCTGATCAACTACCTTTTTGACGACCTGAATCTGCCAGACATCGACAAGAAAAAGCTGTCGGAGGTGGAATCGGAAAAAAGCTTCCGGAATCTGGGCTACCAGAAGAAGGGCATTCCTCCCAGGCTGGCAAAGAAGCGTTCGGTGGTGGAAAAAATAAAACGGAAGCAGGCAATGCGGCGGGTGGAATTGGAAAACAACCCGCTTCCGGAAAATCCGGATACGGAGGAATTGCAGGAGGATGAGGCCGATGTGCAGGATTCCGGCCGCTTTCCTTTTATGGAGGACGACCTGCGGTATCACAGGGTGAAGGAGACCCGCAAGAAGGAATTCAATGCCGTTGTCATCTGCATAATGGATGTGTCCGGCTCCATGGACCAGACAAGGAAGTATATGGCAAGAAGCTTCTATTTTCTGCTTTACCAGTTTATCCGGCTGAAATATGCCAACGTTGAGGTGGTATTTGTCGCCCATACCACCGAGGCGAAAGAGGTGAATGAAAACGAATTCTTCCATAAAGGCGAATTGGGGGGGACCTTCATCAGCAGCGGCTATGAAAAAGCCCTGGAAATCATTGAGCAAAGGTACAATCCGGAGAGCTGGAACATTTACGCCTTTCACTGCAGCGACGGCGACAACTGGACGGAAGACAACAGAAAGGCAATCGAGCTGGCCGGCAAGCTTTGCGAGGTTTGCAACCTGTTCGGCTACGGGGAGATCATCCCCGGCGGCTATCTGCCGTATAGCACGATAAAGACCGAATTTCAGAAGAATATAAAGCGCAAGAACTTTGCCGTGGTAACCCTGTCAAAGAAGGAAGACCTTCTGACGGGGCTGAAAAAGCTCCTGGACAAGGAGAGTGGATGAGGGGATACAAGGATAGGAGGATATATGGCGGATTTCAGTATACGGGAGCTGGAGCAATGGAATGAAAGGATAGAGGAAATAGCCAGGGCAGAGGGGCTTAGCTATTATGACCAGGAATTTGAGATCGTCGGCTATGAGGACATGATCGGCTATGAGGCTTACATCGGCATGCCTTCCCACTATCCCCACTGGAGCTACGGCAAGGCCTATGAAAGGATAAAAATACTGAACAAATACAATTTGTCGGGACTGCCCTATGAAATGGTCATCAATTCGGACCCCTGCATCGCGTATCTTATGAAGGACAATACGCTGCTCCTTCAGATCCTGACCATTGCCCATGTGTACGGACATAATGATTTCTTCAGGAATAACAGGCTCTTCAAAAACGGGACGCGGGCGGATTATACCATTGAAATGTTCAAAAACCACGCGGAAAGGATAAGAAGCTATATTTTCGATCCCGGGATCGCCTACGGCAGGACGGAGAAGATCCTCAACGCCGCCCATGCCTTAAAATTTCAGATTGCCAGGGTTCCCGGAGAAAAAAGGATAACGGAGGAAGAGATCAGAAGGCAGCTGCTCTTGAAAAGCGGCGGTACGCAAGACAGGGAGCATCCTCTGCTGGAAGCTGCCTCCGGACGGGAGGAGCACCTCCCGGATCTCAGGAAGATTCCCTTGCAGCCGGAAGAAGACCTGTTGTATTTTATTTCAAAGTATGGCAGGCTGCTGGAGTGGGAAAGGGACATCATCAATATTGTAAGGGAAGAAAGCCTTTATTTCATCCCGCAGATGGAAACCAAGATTATAAACGAGGGCTGGGCAAGCTTCTGGCACTATACGATCCTCAACAGGCTGGGCCTGCCGCAGAATCTCCACATGGAATTCCTGAAAAGACATAATCAGGTAATCAGGCCTTATGAAGGCCAGTTGAATCCCTACTATATCGGGTTTAGGATTTTTGAGGAATTAAGGGAAAAGTACAGGGAGGAACCCCGGAAAATCTTTGAAGTCAGGGAACTGGAACGGGACGAATCCTTTATTCGAAGATACCTTTCCTTCAAGCTTTGCGATGAAATGAACCTGTTTGAGTATGTAAAAGCGGAGGATGAATACATTATCTCCGAAGTCGCCGACGAAGAAGGCTGGAAGAGGATCCGGGATACAATCGCTTCTTCCGTAGGACTGGGAGGGATACCTGTGATAAAGGTCGTAGAGATGGTAAAGAAGGACAATACCCTTATACTTGAGCATCAGTATGACGGAAGAGAACTGGAACTGAACTATGCTTTTGAGACCATAAAGCATATTGTCGACCTGTGGGACGGCAAAGTCATGGTTGCCACGTTTATCGACGGTAAAAGAAAGGTGATAGCCTGCGATGAAGGCAAAAACATATCCATGGGCAACGGCTGAAAAACAGTCGGCTGACGGATCTGTGGAGTGTGCCGATATAGAATGTACCGACAAGGATTTGCTGACAATGACGTTCAAACCGGGAGGGCTTCCTGTTGGACGTTATTTTTATTGGATGGAAATCGCCGATATGGGCGGTGAACGCTGTCTCCCGGAAGGAAGATGAGCTTGCTTGTGTTTTCGAAATAAAGCTAGTATACTCTAGGTAGATTGGTATGAGAAAAACTCGATGCAGGGGGCTATGTTGGCCGTAAGGCATTCAATGCAGAGGCGGGCATTGGCCGTCCGGAAGCTTGTTTGTCCCGGATTGCATTTGCGGGCGCGCTAATAGCGCGCCCCTACACTTCTTCAGACGCAGGTGTGCCACTCGGTGGCAGGGGCATTGTTCACACTCAGGTGTGCCTTCTTACGACAGGGGCTTTGGTAAGAGGGATGCAACGGATGAAAGGAACCTTTGACCGGAAGGTTTTCCAGTGAGGTGCGAGGCATGGATGAAGAAATAAAACTACAGCACTCGGAGGATAAAAAATTCCATTTTAATAATGAATACTTTCTGGATCCGCAATTATACGACCACATATCCCTGTACCAGATCGGCGACCTGTCCTGCAACAGCGGCTATACCATAAGCAGCCACAAACAATATTGCTATGAGATCAGCTACATTGTCTCAGGAAAAGGGTACTATTACACAAACGGCGTCAGGCATGCCGTAAAGGAAGGGGACATCTACCTGAACCTGCCGGGTGAGACCCACGACGGCGTTGCCGATATCATCGATCCTTTCCGGTTTTTTTATGTAGGCTTCAATTTCAATGACGGGGATGTGGAGCAAAACCCCTTTGCCCACATCCAGAAGATGTTCGACAAGGTGACCTGCCCCGTAGTGCATGATGTGCTGAATATCAAAGCCTACTTCATCAATTTCTTCCAGGAAATCATCAATGCCAAAAGCTATTCCAATGTGATGATCAAGGCCTTCCTCCACCAGATCATTGTGACGGCCTACCGGAATTATTTCGAACGGTGGGAAAGGGACTATTCTCCGGAAAAGACGGTGGACAATACCAAACAAATCATCTACCAGCTGGTCAATTTTATCGACAACCACATCTGCGAGATCGACAAGCTGGAGCTTGTGACTGAAAAGCTGGGATACAGCTATTCCTATCTGTCGCATATCTTTTCCAGGGAGACCGGCCTGACCATACAGAAGTATTTCAACAGAAGACGCTTTGAAATAGCGGTGGAATGGCTGAGGGCGGATAACGTCAGCATCACCGGGATTGCCGCAAGGCTGCAGTACCAGTCCATCCATTCCTTCAGCAAGGCCTTTAAGAAATACCTGGGGATTTCTCCTACACAATACCAGCAGATGTGCAAGAATAAGCAGAAAATGACCAATCAGCCAGCAACCATGAACAAAGACACGGAAGAATTATTTTGATATCATACTGTTATAAGGTACCGAGATTGAAAACGACCTTTACTTCAGGCCACGCAGCCTTGTGTGATTTGATCAACGAGTGATCAGAAAGCAGTCGTGTTTATGTTCCTATTGTTCTAGCAAAATTGTTCGCCAGTTTTCACCATTGATCGGTATGTTTTGGTGCGGGAACCTTTCCTGTGCCGTTAAACATAGGCCGGAGGCCGCCGGGCTTCCGGGTGTATTCGAATTACTTAATTTTAAGGAGGGCTATGATAATGAAGAAAGCCGGTATCAAAAAACTGACAGTAGTTGCGATGTCCCTGGTGATGATTCTGCTGGCGGCCGCCGGGTGCGGCAGTGCCGGAAACACAGGGGATACTGCACAAACAACACAGGGCGGTGCCACGGAAACCAGTGCTGCAGGCGGCGCGGCGGAGACCACAGCAAATGCGGGGCCTGTCAAGCTTACATTCTGGACCATTTCCCTGCGGCCTACCTTTGACGATTTCTTTAACGGACTGTTTGAAACCTACAAAAAAGACCATTCCAACGTATCAGTGGAATGGACGGACCTGCCCTATGATGCCATTCAGAACAAGCTGATTACGGCAGCTGCAGGGGGAAACTGCCCCGACGTGGTCAACCTCAACACGGGGATGGCGCTGATCCTCGCAGGAAAGGACATTCTGGCGGATCTGGACACCGAAGCCACCGAGGAGCAGAGAAGCGTCTATGTAAAGACCCTGTATGAGGCGGCAAAAATCAGCAAGGGCACCTTTGCCTTCCCATGGTACGGCGCCCCGTCGGTAATGATCTACAACAAGGACCTGTTTGCAAAAGCCGGCATACAGACGCCGCCAAAATCCTTTGATGAAATGCTCAGCCTGGTGGAGTCCTTCAAGCAAAAGACAGGCGCTTACCTTTACATTCCGGATGAATTCAAGAATATCCTGTTCCTGGAAGGGATCCCCCTGATCAGTGAAGACAGAACGAAGGCGGCATTCAATACGCCTGAGGCGCTGGAGCTTTTGAACAAATACAAGGCGGCAACGGACAAGGACTACATTCCCAAGACCGGTTGGGGCTCCTGGGATGTAATGCTGCAGCACTTTAATACCGGAAAACTCGGAATGATGAACACCGGCACCCAGTCCATCAAAAGGATAAAGGACGAGGCGCCTGACATATACAAAAACGTAGAAGTAGCGTATTCCATGGTCGGCAAGGCGGATGTGATCCTCAACCCGGTCATGAATGTCGTCGTCCCCAAAATGAGCAAAAATGTAAAGGAAGCAGTTAACTTCGCTGCCTTTGTGACCAATGATGACAATCAGCTGGGCTTTGCCAAAACGGTACAGATTTTCCCATCCACCATCAAAGCTTCACAGGATCCCTTCTTCAAATCGGATGAGAGCATACCGGAGACAAAGGCCATCTCCATCGCTGCCGACGAGATTCTCAAGACAACGGATGTAACCCTGGGCCTCACCAAGGAAGCCGATGTCTTTACGGCGATCAACAAAGTGCTGGAAGCCGTGGTCGTAGGGAAAACCGACCCGAAGAAAGCGCTGGACGATGCGGAGGCGAAGGTTAACGAAATTCTCGCCCAGGAACTGCAGCAGTAACAATACAGGGGGCAACCCCGGATCAGGGAATATATCAGGGACAGGCAAGGCTTCCGGCTTTGCCTGTCCGCATAAAGGGGTTTTGCAAATGGATTCAGGTATAAGCAAAAAGAAAAAAATCAGAAATACAATCGTTGCCTATGCCTTTATGGCTCCGGCGCTGGCGGTACTGATTGTTTTTGTGTTTTATCCCATCGTGTACAGCCTCCCGCTGGCGTTCTTCGATTACTCCGCCATCGGGGAGACCAGATTCATCGGCTGGGCGAACTTTATACGGGCGGTCAACGACGAGGAGTTCTGGATTTCCATCAAGAACTCCGTAGTGTTCGTACTGGTGGTGCCGCCGCTTCAGATTCTGTCGATCCTGCTGGCCGTGCTTGTCAACAGGAAGATACCCGGCATATCGTTTTTCAGGGTGTTGTTTTATGTTCCGGTGGTCACCTCCATCATGGCGGTGACGGTGGTGTGGGACTGGATACTAAAGCCGGAGGGCGTTTTAAATACGTTGCTGCTCAACGCGGGACTGATCAAGGAAGCGGTGCTGTGGAACGGAAGCCCGGCCTTTGCCCTGCCATCCCTGATGTTCATTACATTGTGGCAGGGGCTGGGATATTATATGATGTTATATCTTGCAGGTCTACAGTCCATTCCCGACGATATGGAAGAGGCTGCAGTAATCGACGGAGCACACAAGCTCCAGCTGTTTGTCAAAATCAAGATTCCCCTGCTAAAGCCGTATATCTGGTTTTGCAGCCTGACTTCGGTCATATCGGCCGTCAGTGTGTTTGATGTGGTATTTGCCCTGCACGACGACGGCGGGCCTTTAAATTCTACCCTGGTGACCAACCTGTACTCCTACCGGAAGGCCTTCGTCTACTTTGAATTCGGGTATTCCGCGGCGGTGGGGCTGCTTCTGGCAATCGTCCTCACCGCATTGAGCGTGCTGGTGTTCATCTACGGCAAAAGAGGAGGGATGAGCTATTATAACAGTTGATGATTCCATAAAAAGAAGAAAAACAAACAAAAAAATAAAGAAAGCGGGTTCAAGGCTTCTAACCTATGCTGCGCTGGTGCTGATAGCCATATTGTGCGCAGGGCCGTTCCTGTGGCTGGCTTTCACCTCCCTGAAGCCCGGGCGGAACATCTATGACATCAGCTTTTCCCTGTCCATGATATCCCTGGACAACTATACGGGATTGATGAGCTATATTCCCTATCTGAAATACTTTTTAAATACGGTGATCATCACCGTCGTGGGAATCGCGCTGGACATTACGTTTTCCGCCTTGTGCGCATATCCCCTTGCCTGTATGGAGTTCTACGGGAAGAAGTTTGTTTTTAACGCCCTCATCAGCACGATGATCCTTCCCTGCGCGGCGGGCCTGGTAGTCAATTACCTTACCATCGCGAAGCTCGGAATGATTGACAGCCTGGCGGGCGTTATTGCGCCGGGGGCAGCTGCGGTTTTCAGCATCATCCTGCTGAGGCAGGCCTACCTGGGCATCCCCAGGGAACTGGTGGACGCCGCGAAAATCGACGGCGCCTCGGAAATCAAGACCTGGTATAAAATCATGATCCCCCATATTCTTCCGGCGGTGTCGACGCTGGTCATTTTTGACTTCATCGGCAAGTGGAACGCCTTCCTCTGGCCCATCGTCGTGCTTCAAAATCCGGACAAATACCCGCTGGCAACGGCTTTGAAATACCTGACGGGCATGTTTAACTACAAGTTCGGCTATGTCGCCGCAGGCACAGTGCTTTCCATCATACCGGTCATATTGATTTTCCTGGTCTTCCAGAAATATTTCATCAATACGCTTGCTGGAGCAGTTAAAGGATAGGGGTAGGTCAACATGGCAGACAGCAATTATTACGTATGGATAGAGATTGAAGCAAACAAACAACGGCTGCTGGACGAGGATTATTTCGGAGCGGTCCTGGACCAGTGCCAGGAAGCGGGGATCGGAAGCGTCATTCTTGCGGTAAAGGACACCTCCGGCTTCGGGATATACAAAAGCAGCTTTGTACCGCATTACAGCCTGTATGACAGGGATTTCGGAGAAACGGACTATCTCGGGCTGTATGTGGATATGGCACACGAAAAGGGGATCAAGCTGTTTGCCGGAGTGGACGTATTTGCCGAGGGCAAGGTGAACCGCCGCAGCAATCTCTCTCCCGGCTTCCGGAACCCCGAGTGGCAGACCAGCATGTACGCTGTGGATGCGTCCGGGAATCCGGTGATCAAGCCGATTTCCCAGCTGGGCGATGCCAGGACGGCGGGATCGATTGACGATTTTCACGAGGTGTTTGTGAACCCGGTAAGGGAGGATGTCAGGCGGTATGAACTGAAAATAATACGGGAAATCATACAAAATTACGATGTTGACGGAATTGTGCTGGACCGGGCCAGATTTATAGGACTGGGCTCCGATTTCAGCAGGTATACCAGGGAAAAGTTCGAGGAATATACGGGCAAAAGGGTGGAGAACTGGCCGTTTGACATTTTCAAGCTGTCTGCGCAGGAGGGCGGGGAAGGCCTACAAGTGGAGTACGGGCCCTTGTTTGGCCGCTGGCTCACCTTTCGCGCAGGCATCATTAAGGATTTTGTCCTGGAGGTACGCAGGATGGTGGAGGCGTCGGGGAAAAACATCCTTTTCTGCGACTATACCGGCTCCTGGTACCCCATTTACTATTATGTGGGAGCCAACTGGGCAAGCGGCTCCTACATCCCCGAGGAGTATCCGTGGGTGGGCGGGGAGTATTCCGCCACCGGGTATGCCGAGGACCTTGACATCCTGTTTTCCGGTTTCTATTACCCCGAGGTGACCGCCGCGGAGGCGGAGAAAGCCGGCCGACCGGCCTATTGGTACAGTGTGGAGGGCTCCGGGGATATGGTGAAGAAGGTGACGCTGGACAAGGTTCCGGTGGTGGGGAGCCTGTTCCTTCAGCAGTACGAGGGGAAGCCGGAGGTATTCGGAAAGGCTGTGGAAATGTGCTTTCAAAAGTCCGGCAGCTGCATGCTTTTCGACCTCTGCTACATTGACGGCTACAACTGGTGGGCGCAGTGCAAACGGGACAAGCTGCCGGGAGGGTCGTCAGAAAAAGAATGAAGGAACTGGGCGCCTGCTTGTAAAGCGGGATAGTAAAGGATATCAGTAATCCGGCCTGAGTTGGCTACGGGCTTCGGAAGGCGTCGGATAGCTTCAGAGGGATCCCCTGTATCTTTTGAAGAGAGTAACGGGTACTACAGTAAAATACATTAATTCATCGGCATTTATGCGTCTTGAGGAATACTGCAACGATGCATGACTTTAGTCGTCTTTTTCTTATGCACACCATGTGCGAAAATATCTTGCATTTTTACGAATTTTCATGTACACTTTTAAATATGATATTATAAAGTCTTGATTAAGTTTCTGTTGGGAGGGTGATTTTCGATATGCAGTATCTTTTAGGCATCGACATCGGTACATCCGGCACAAAAACGGTATTGTTCGATACTCTGGGCAATACTGTTGCCAGCGATCTTAGCGAGTATCCCATGTATCAGCCCCATTCCGGCTGGGCCGAGCAGGATCCTGAGGATTGGTGGAGGGCTGTTTATACCACAATTAATAATGTTATATTAAAAAGTGGCGTAGCCTCGTCGGACATCAAGGGCATCGGCCTTTCAGGGCAAATGCACGGAGCCGTGCTGCTGGATAAGGACAACAGGGTATTGAGGAAAGCCATTATCTGGTGCGATCAGCGGACCGCAAAGGAATGCGGCCAGATTACCTCCCTTGTCGGGAAGGAACGGCTGATCTCAATTACTGCAAATCCTGCCCTTACAGGCTTTACTGCTTCAAAGATACTATGGGTGAGAAACAATGAGCCTGAAATTTTTGAAAAAGTCAAAAAAATCCTGCTTCCAAAGGATTATATCCGGTTGATGCTGACAGGCGAATTTGCCACAGAGGTTTCCGATGCCAGCGGCATGCAGTTGATGGATATCCCGGCAAGAAAGTGGAGCGGTGAGGTCCTGGAAAAGCTGCAACTGGACAAAGGACTGCTGGCCGAGATGTATGAATCCCAGGAGATCAGCGGCAAGGTTTCCAGCCGGGCTGCGGAATTAACCGGCCTCAAGGAGGGCACTCCTGTGGCGGGAGGCGCCGGGGACCAGGCTGCCGGAGCAGTGGGAAACGGCATTGTAAAGCCTGGCGTCATATCGTCTACCATAGGAACATCAGGTGTTGTATTCGCTTACATGGACAGGGTAAGCATAGATCCCGGTGGAAGGGTACATACCTTTTGCCATGCGGTTCCCAACACCTGGCACATCATGGGTGTCACCCAGGGAGCAGGGCTGTCATTGAAATGGTACAGGGATAATTTCTGTATTGAGGAGAAGAGGACGGCCGAACTGATAGGTATTGATCCCTATGTCCTGATGGACAGGGAAGCCGAGAAAGTTGCTGCCGGCAGCGAAGGGCTCGTCTATCTGCCCTATCTGATGGGGGAGAGAACTCCTCATCTGGACCCCAACGCCAGAGGCGTGTTCTTCGGCATTTCTGCGAGGCATGAAAAGCCGGCATTCATCAGGGCAATCATGGAAGGCGTGGTTTACAGCCTCAAAGACTGCCTGGAGATCATAAAGGAAATGGGCGTGAATATTACGGAAGTAAGAGCTTCGGGCGGAGGCGGCAAAAGTCCTCTCTGGAGGCAGCTGCAGGCAGACGCCTTCGGAAGCGACATTACAACCATAAATTCCGCTGAAGGTCCGGCCCTTGGGGTGGCTCTTCTTGCCGGAGTAGGCACCGGCATTTACGGAAGTGTCGCGGAAGCCTGTGATGCCGTCATATCCGTGAAGAGCAGGCAGGCTGCAAATATGGAGCTCAATTCGGTTTATAACGGATATTACAGGCTATATGGCAGCCTTTACAACGCCTTAAAAGAAAATTTCACCCAATTGAGCAAGCTGCAGTAAAACGGGGCTGCTCAAAATGGAATTGCCCATACAACCCCTGTAAATTGGGCTGTCAATGACCCAAGTCCATCTGTTCGCCCAGGCATCCCGGGCCGGCACGTTGTTGGCAACACCCAGGGTGTAGGGGCGCGCATTGCGCGTCCGGGGAATTTTGAAACAGCCCCGAAAAAGAAAGGTGAGTGCATGCGCAGGAATTTAACGGGGAACAATAGTTTTCTCAAGGAACTGAACCAAAAAACAATCCTGGATCTCATCAGGGTAAACAAAGTCCTATCCAAGGCCGACCTTTCGCAGCTTACAGGTCTTTCAGCCACAGCGGTAGGGGTTATCGTCAATAAATTGCTGGAAAAAGGCTATATCCACCAAATGGGAACCGGCGAGTCCAAAGGCGGCAGAAAGCCCGTGATGCTGGAGCTCAAGCCCGGATCCTTCTATACTGCGGGCATCGACATTGACGTCGGCTGTATGAGCATTGTTTTGATTGACATTACCTCAAAGGTGGTTTGCACAAAGCAGGTGGATATGGCGGACAACCTGACGGTTGATGAAGCTGCCGGGATCATTGGGGACGGTTTAAGAAAAATACTGAAGGCAAATGCCGTCAAGCAGGAAAAGCTGCTTGGAATCGGTGTTTCAGTGCCGGGGCTCATTGAGAACGATTCGCAGAAGATCATGCTGGCGCCCAATCTCGGCTGGAGCGGGGTTGACCTGCGAAAGCATATCCCCATCGCCGACAGGCTCCCTGTTTTTGTGGAAAACGAAGCAATGGCGTCGGCCATTTGCGAAAACTGGATAGGCTCCTGCCAGGGAGTAAACAATTTTATTTGCATCAACATCAAATCCGGCATAGGCTCGGGCATATTTACCGGAGGGCAGCTATACAGGGGGGCGGGAGGAAGCGCCGGCGAGGTAGGGCATATTACGGTGGACGAGAACGGCCCGAAATGCGGCTGCGGCAATTATGGCTGCCTTGAAACCATGGCGTCCGTCAAATACATGGAGGAAAGGATGCGAAAGCTGATAAGACAGGGGGCGGCATCCAGCCTGAATGCAATTGAGGACACGGACAGGATAAGCATCGATGACATCGTTGCCGCGGCGGAAAACGGCGATGAGACCGCCAGGAGCATTTTGCTGGAAGCGGCCAGATATCTGGGTATCGCCATTTCCAATCTGGTGAATACGCTGAACCCTTCCAGGGTGGTCATCGGAAAAGAGTTTGTAAAGTATTCGGCGCTGGTACTGGAGCAGTTGAAGGCGGTTGTAGCAGGAAAGGCACTGAAGTATCCCGCTTCAAAGGTGGAGATCACGGCATCCGAAATAGGGGAGCAGAGCTCGGCTCTCGGCGCAGCCATCATTCCGCTGAAGGTATTGTTTGGAAGATGAGCGTTTTTTGAGTTGAGTTATTATCTAAAATAAAATTCAGGAGGTATGAAGCATGTCGGAGTATTTTAAAAACGTAGGCAGGATCAAATATGAAGGAAGGGATTCGGACAATCCCCTGGCCTTCAAACATTACAACGAGAATGAAGTCATCGGCGGAAAGACGATGAAGGAGCACCTGAGGTTTGCTGCTGCATTCTGGCATACCTTTCAGGGGACGGGAACCGATATGTTCGGACCGGGAACCGCGGTAAGGGAGTGGAACAGCATAAAAGACCCCATGGAACTGGCCAGGGTAAAGGTTGAAGCGAACTTCGAGTTTTGCTCCAAGCTGGGCATCCCGTTTTTCTGCTTCCACGACAGGGACATTGCGCCCGAAGGCGACAGCTTGAAGGAAACCAATAAAAACCTGGACGAGATTGTAAAGCTCATCAAGGAATTGTTGAAATCCAGCGACCTCAAGCTTCTCTGGGGCACCGCGAATGCGTTTTCCCATCCCAGGTATGTCCATGGCGCTTCCACTTCACCTAATGCGGACGTATTTGCATATGTAGCCGCCCAGGTGAAAAAAGCCATGGAAGTGACCTATGAGCTGGGCGGTCAGAATTATGTTTTCTGGGGCGGGAGGGAAGGCTATGAAACCCTTCTGAATACCGATATGAAGCTGGAACTGGACAACTTTGCCCGCTTCCTCGGAATGGCGGTGGATTATGCGAAGGAAATCGGCTTCAAGGGCCAGTTCCTCATCGAGCCGAAGCCAAAGGAACCTACCAAGCACCAGTATGATTTTGACGCAGGCACCGTCATCGGGTTTTTGAAGACCTACGGCCTGGATAAGTCCTTCAAGCTGAATATAGAAGCGAACCACGCCACTCTTGCCGCCCATACCTTCCAGCATGAGCTGAGGGTTTCAAGGGTAAACGGCATGCTGGGCAGCATCGATGCAAACCAGGGAGACATGCTGCTGGGCTGGGATACCGATCAATTCCCCACCAATATCTATGATACCGCCCTTGCAATGTATGAAGTCCTCAAAGCAGGCGGATTCACTGCCGGCGGCTTGAATTTCGACGCAAAAGTGAGAAGGGGCTCCTTTGAGCCTGTGGACCTGTTCCATGCGCATATAGCCGGAATGGATACCTTCGCAAAGGGGCTCAAGGTTGCCTCCAGGATAATAGAGGACGGCAAGCTGGACAAGTTTGTAGAGGACAGATACAAAAGCTATACTACCGGCATAGGGAAGGATATCGTCAGCGGCAAGGCAGGGTTTAAGGAGCTTGAGAAATATGCCCTGGAAAATACCATTGTAAATACCTCGGGAAGACAGGAGCTGCTGGAGGCTATCTTAAACAACTATATTTATGAAGCATAACGGCGGACTTAAGTAAATCGGTATGAAAAGTGATTCGATGTAGGGGCGGTGGTTAGCCGTAAAGCATTCCATGCAGGGGCGCCTATTGGCTATGAATAACCATGACTGTAAGGCATTCAGTGTAGGGGCGGCCATTGGCCGTCCGCCCGTGACAGAAAGTGCAAATCAGGAGCGGCGGTTGTTGCGACAGGCAAGAACCGTCCCCTGTCACACAGCGGCATTCGCACCCGGATTGTATTCTGCGGACGCGCAATGCGCGCCCCTACACTTTTCATGCGTAGGTGTACCATTGTAAGGTATATCAGTGCTGCTTGCGACTAAGGAGCGGCTAAAATATTAGTTCCGATTCTTTTAGGGAAATGGAGCGCCAAGCATAGTTCTCCGAAAAAAATTATCGGTAGTTATATTTTAACGAGTCCTAAATATGTTCCTGCTGCAACTTGCGTCGATCTGCTGGAACTCAATTGCCGTGCAAATCATATATTGGAATCTGAGAGACCATGGTAAAGGATCGGATTTCATGCATTTTTTGTACACAATTCTCATCGCGCTGGCAAACAACCTCGACAATATCAGTGTCAGAATCGCCTATAGCGTCAGCGGAATAAAGATTTCCGCAGTTAAAAACCTCTGGATATCGGCAATCACTTTTTTCATCGCCACCCTTGCAGCCTTTGCAGGCCATCAGATTTCTTCGCTTTTCGATACCGGCATTTCCTCTGTAATAAGCATGCTGCTGCTGGCCGGGATTGGCGTATGGATTATAAGGGAGCAATTCGTTAAAGAAAAGGATAAGGAAAATGACGGGCCGCCGGAAAATAAAAAGAAGCTTTTGAATATATTGCGGAAGCCCGAAGCGGCAGATGCAGACGGGTCAAAGGAAATTGATTTCAAAGAGGCCACCCTGCTGGGCATTGCCTTATCCCTGGATAATATCGGCGGAGGGTTCAGCGCAGGCATGATGGGGCTCAACATGTTCTATATGGGCTTGATGTCGGCCCTGATCAGCTTTCTGGCGCTCTGGGCGGGCAACTACATAAGCGTTTTGCTGAATAAATACGGATGGGGAAAAAAGGCGGCTGTCGCATCAGGAATTGCATTGATCCTCATCGGACTGAAGCAGGTCGTGCTCAGAAGGATATAGGTCAATCACAAAATTACTTTGATGGACGTAAATTCCTCCGGTTTGCTGGTGACTTCTATTTTTCCCTTATGCATGTCGATGACCCGTTTGACAATGGAGAGTCCGAGACCGTTGCCCTCAGCGGTCCGTGACCTGTCGCCGGAGTAGAATTTTTCAAACATTCGTTTTTTGACCTCCTCCGTCATCCCTTTGCCATAATCCGTGATGGTGAATACGGTTTTGTCGGAAGCTTTTCTCAAAAGGATTTCGATGATCCCCCCCGGTTTGGAAAATTTGACGGCATTGTCCAGCAAGTTGAGCCATACCTGATAAAGAAGCTGCTCATTGCCTTCATAGACGGTTTCGTCCATATCAAGCTGCAGCTCGATTTCCTTTTCGCTCCATTTCTTTTCATGAAAAAGGATCACCTGCCGTATCTGCTCGTCAAGCCGGAAGGGGCTCCTGGCCGGAGCAATGTTTTCGTTTTCTATCCGGTTGAGCAGAAGGATATTGCTGGACAATGCGGAAAGTCTTCTGGTTTCCTCCGTAATGATTTCAATGTACTCCCTGCGCTCCCCGGCATCTTCGCAATCCAGAAGGAGCTTTGCATACCCTTCGATGGAGGTAAGGGGCGTTTTGAATTCATGGGACATATTGGATACAAAGTCGTTCCGGAGCATTTCCATTCCGCCCAGTTCCTTTGTCATGGTATTGAAATTGTCAATCAGCTGTCCGATTTCATCCTCGCTTTTTCTCTCGATATGAATGCTGAAGTCGCCTCTGGCGATTTTTTCCGTTGCCGCGCTGAGCTTTTTGACCGGCTTAACGATGAAGCCTGAAGCGATAAGCATGAGCAGAGAGCCGAAAACAAGAGACCAAAGATTGACTCGCATAATAAGATTTTGTAAGCCCGGAAGGATGTCTTGAGCCTGGGGTGCCGACACGATATAGGCCATGCCCGACCTTGTAATGCCTATGGGAAACTTCAGTTTATGTCTGACTTTCGCTGTCACTTCAGCAACGACCGGTTTATCGGCTGCGGTGGCAAAGACTTCATCTGTAATGGAATATTTTTCTTCCAGCGCATCCCGGTTTTCATAAAACTTCACGGCAATCAGCCCGGAGGAATGTAATTTTTCAATATCCTCCACAGATGTTTCACCCTTCTCATAGACCTGTTTTGCATCGGCGACCATCCCAGCCATCAAACTCGACAACGCGCCCGCCAGATTTTTTTCCGCGTCGAGGGAAGCCATTTTATAGGAAGCCCCGTTTGCTGCGAGAAATATAACGATGAATATAAGCATCAGCTTCAAATGGATCTTCTTTATCTTTATCAAGCCTTGAGCACCCCTTTGTAGCCAAGTCCCCGGATGGTGGTGATTTCAAATTCGGGATAACCGGCAAATTTCTCCCTCAGGCGCTTGATATGAACATCCACCGTACGCTCGTCGGCTTCGCTGTCCAGGCCCCAGATATCATCCATCAGCTCCTGCCGGGTAAAGATTTTTTTTGGATAGGAAAGCAGCTTGTAAAGGAGATAAAATTCCTTTTTGGGAAGTTCGATGGTTTCTCCCGGAGTCCTTATTTCAAGGCTTTCATAGTCAAAGACAATATTGCCGACGGTGATCTGCCTGTCGCTGGATATCTTGCTCCGGCGCAGAAGGGCCTTGACGTGAAGGACAAGCTCCTCCATGTCCACCGGTTTTGTCAGATAATCGTCCGCGCCCAGCTCAAAGCCCTTTTTCTTGTCGGGAAAGGTATCCTTTGCAGTGACCATGAGGATCGGTATAATGTAATTGGCGTCACGAAGGGATTGCGTGAGTTCATACCCGTCCATCTCCGGCATCATGATATCGGCGACGATCAGGTCTGCGGTATTGGCGTACAGCACCTCCAGGGCTTTTTCCCCGTTGTCTGCATGCAATACGTTGTATCCCTCGCGTTTCAGGTAGATTTCCATAAGCTTTCTTATTTTTTCGTTATCGTCAACGATCAGGATAGTAACCAAAACACTCACCACCTTTCATCCGCTTGATTATACCACTTCAATACTGCTATTCATACCGTAAGGCGTCAATGGGGTCGAGCCTTGCAGCCTTGTTTGCCGGATAATACCCGAAAAAGACTCCGATGGCCATGGAAAAAAGGATGGTCAAAAGGATCGTCGGTATGGAAAAGGATGCAGCCGTTCCGATGAGCGAGCTGCCGACCACTCCCATCAAAAGCCCGGTAAAAAGGCCGATAACCCCGCCGACAAGGGAAATGATCATTGCCTCCGATATGAATTGCATGCGTATATGGTAATTTTTCGCCCCAAGTGCTTTGCGGGTACCGATTTCCCGGGTCCTTTCGGTAACCGACACCAGCATGATATTCATAACGCCTATACCTCCGACCAGCAGCGAGATTGCCGCAATGACCGCGATTGCCGTTGATACGGTAGACAGCATTGTGGAAGCCATCTCAATCTGGCTGGACATATTAATGGCGGAGACTTCCCAGCGGGGATTTGATTTGTAGTATTTTGTAAAAAATCTGTCAATGTCCATGGTCAATTTTTCGGTATCGATCCCTGCATTGCCCATTACTGTAACCGATGAAAAGTTCTTGATGGTTTTATCCTGTTTTTCCACAGTAATGGGTATATACAAGGCAGTTTGCATGTCTTTCTCGGAAGCTGTCGAAGCCATCATAAACATGGCGGAATTACTATATTTGTATACGCCGGCAATGGTATAGGTTTTTATTTCTCCCGACTTGTAAAGCTTGATTTCTTCACCCACCGGATTGGCATTGGCTTTAAAAATGTTCTTGACCAGCTTGTCGGAAACCACGCAGATGTTTTTACGCCCCACCATATCCCGGTCGTTAATGAACCGTCCGCTGACCATTTCAAGATTATTTGCCTGCCGGTATCCCGGATTGACTCCGGATACCGATACATTGGCATAAAGTCTCCCGTCCTTTACCTGGCCTGAACCATCCGATTCGCTGATGCTTATGGCAGCCACCTGGTCTGAGTACTGCTCTTCAAGTGAATTTAACATTTCCAGCGTCATAAGGTCCTTGTCATCGGCAGAAACACTTCCGCCCAGCATTGACATGGGATCTCCGCCATTGCCCATACCGCCTCGCGAGCCGGAATACTCGTCGCTTTTTTCTCTGACTCGCAGCAAAATATTGTTTGTACCTATGCTCTGCATCTCAGAGGTAATGGTTGACGACAGCGAGTTGCCGACGGATATTATACCTATTACGGATGCTATGCCGATAATTATGCCCAGCATGGTAAGCAGCGCGCGCATTTTATTGGCGCGGAGGCTCTCAAAGGCCAGACGTATATTTTCGAGATAAAACATTTCTTCACCACCTCTCTCCTGCGGCTCTAAAACTGCGGGAAACGGGCATATCACTGAGGATGCTGCCGTCGCTTATGGTTATGATGCGCTCTGTCATTTCCGCCAGTTCCGTGCTGTGCGTGATAAGCAGGATTGTTTTCTTTTTTTCCTTGTGCACCTTAAGGAAAATATCCATGACCATTTGGCCCGTTTTTGTGTCAAGGGCGCCTGTGGGTTCGTCGGCGAGAATGATGGACGGGTCGTTTGCCAGGGACCGGGCGATGGCCACCCTTTGCTTCTGGCCTCCGGATAATTCATTGGGCTGGTGGTTCATCCTGTCTCCCATTCCCACCAACTCAAGCAATTCCTTTGCCCGCCGGCTGCGTTCCCGGCCGGAAATTCCGGTATACAGCATCGGAAGCTCCACATTCTTCAGGGAGTTTGAGCGTGCAATCAGGTTGAAGGATTGAAATACGAAGCCGATTTTTTTGCCCCGGATGTCCGACAGCTCATTTTGCGACATTTTATGGACCGGCTGGTTATCCAGGATATACTCTCCCGAGGTAGGCGTGTCCAGCGCGCCGATGATATTCATAAAGGTGGATTTGCCGGAACCGGAGGCTCCAACCAGCGCTACGAATTCACCTTCATCGATTTGCAGGTTGATATTGTTCAGTACATGAAGCTCGTTGGGGGTCCCTATAAAGTATTTTTTCTCAAGATTTTTTACTTTTATCATTGGTTTGCCCCCTGGTTTTCTGTTTCGCTGCCGTTCTGGGGATTTGTTATTACCTTTAGCCCGTCGGTCAGCTCAGGCGCCTGGATTTCAACAGACATGTCCGTTTCCATGCCCGTCTCTACCTTGATCTTTTTTACAGTTTCCACCTGTTTGCCCTCCTGGTCGGCAGTTTCAAGCACGCTGATATATTTGGTCCCGTCGCTGCCGGCTGCAATTGCTTCATAAGGTACGGCAAAGACGTCTTTCTTCTCATTCAATTTAATGGTCAGCCGTACATTCATACCGATTCTTATATTTGAATCATTGCTTTTCATGGCGACCTCGGTCTCATACTGCACATTGGAGGTGGAAATATTACCGCTGCCGTCTCTTTTGGCCGCAGGCGCTATTTTTGATATGGTGCCGGGAAATTCCATGTCTCCGGTGCTGTCGGATTTTATTGTAACCTCCTGTCCAAGCTTTATCAGGCTGATGTCATACTCCCCGATGGAGGTGGAGACGATGAGGTTCTCGGTATCCTCCACGATGAACAGAAGGCCTGTCGAAGATTCGCCTGCCTTTGCATTGGACAGGGTTACCGTTCCGTCGACAGGGGAGGTGATTTTGGCGTCCCGCAGGCTTTTTTTCAATTTTTCCAGCGTAACCTTTTGTATCTCGATATTGGTTTTTGAAATGGAGGTGGACTTGCTCTGGTTGCTCTTCAGCGTAATCTGTGCGTTGTCGTAGGAAAGCGACGCCTTTTTCAGGGCTGCTTCCGCCTGTTTCAATTCATCCGGGGTGCCGGCTCCGGTTTCAACGAGGCCTTTGACCTTGTCATAGTTGCGCTGGGCGTTTTCCAGTTCGATTGCCGCCAGTTCGACGTTGTTCCCTGCACTTTGCAAGCCCGACTGGTTGGCGGTGTCGTCGTTTTTAAGCGTGGTCTCCGCATTACGGATATTCAGCTCGCTTTGCTTGATATCGGATTCAAGCGAAGCCGTATCGAGTACAGCCAGTACGTCGCCGGCCTTGACTTTGTCACCCACCTTGACGGATACCTCTTTTATGGTATAATTCGGTAAAGTGGAATAAATATCCTTGGAATTGCTGCTTATCACGGTACCCGATGCAAGCACGGAATCGATAAGATCGGATTTGGCAAGCACCGCCGTGGTCATTTCGGACTTCTTTTGCGCTCCGTTGACATAGGCCCTTCCCAGAAAAAATACTGCAGCGGCAGCTATAACAATTGAGCCGATAATAATTACCTTTTTTTTCATGTTGCAGATCTCCTTCATAAACTGATTATTCTCATATTTTGAACATCCAATGTGAACTCAATATGAATTTTTCCGCAGGATAGAATAATTTATAGGATTATCTTTAATTAAGTGGCACACCTGAGTAAAAAATGTAGGGGCGCGCATTGCGCGTCCGCAGCATGCAATCTGTGATAGCAATATATTTTGCACCAGGGGACTGTGCTTGCATTCCACACCGTTCGCAAATTCCTGGGTTGCTTACTGTCGCGGCGGACGGCCAATGGCCGCCCCTACACTGTATGCTTCACGGCCAATGGTGCTTATACATCAGGATTTTTTATAGCAATGACAAAGAAAATTTCAAATTGCGAATCGCAGAGGAGGATTCAAGCTCGACAAGCGGAAGCGATATGGATATAATAGTAATATTTAAGACAAAGGAGATGAATAGCCGCTGTGAAAAGTTACAGGAAAGAGCTCTGGTTCGACATTAAAAAAAGAAGGGAATTCATCAATATCACCCCGGGGGTTGAGGAATGCCTGCGGGAGAGCGGGATAAAGGAAGGGCTGCTTTTGTGCAATGCCATGCACATTACGGCCAGCGTATTTATCAACGATGATGAAAGCGGCTTGCACAGGGACTTCGAAGTTTTTCTTGAAAAGCTGGCCCCGGAGAAGCCCTATGACCAGTATTTGCATAACGGCTATGAAGACAACGCCGACGCCCACTTAAAGAGGACTGTCATGGGCAGGGAGGTCGTTGTGGCGGTCACCGGCGGCAAACTGGATTTCGGGCCCTGGGAGCAGATATTTTACGGCGAATTTGACGGCAAACGCCGAAAACGCGTATTGGTAAAAATTATCGGAGAATAGGACATTTTTGCATGAAAAATTTACGGTATCAAAGCTATGGATGGTGTTGGAATAATATCACATCCGTGGTAAAATGGATAAAGCCGATTACGCGGATGGCGTAAATTGGGTATGATATTGTACGAAACTGGAGGTATTCTACATGAGCAGTAAAGAAATAATTAGGACAAAAAATGCTCCGGAAGCCATAGGCCCTTATTCACAGGCTGTCAGGACGGAAAATTTCCTGTTTACATCCGGGCAGATTCCCATAAATCCTGAAACCGGTGAAATCCTTGAAGGTGATACGGGAAAACAGACCGAGCAGGTGCTGAAAAATCTGAAAGCCGTGCTTGAAGCCGGTGGAGCCAGCCTTGAGAGCGTTGTGAAAACAACGGTATTCTTAAAGGATATGGCTGACTTTGCAGTCATGAACGGGGTTTATGCCAGGTACTTCGTTGAAAACCAGCCGGCAAGGTCCGCCGTACAGGCTGCCAGGCTTCCAAAGGATGTCAATGTTGAGATTGAAGCGATTGCGTTAATAAAATACTAAAAACAATTTGTATAATTGGTAATATAGTTGTCTATACAGATATACATGAAAAAGTGTATAATATTACAGCGAAGCATTTCAATGAGCCTTTTGGAAATCCTGCGTCGAAGCGTCCGCAATATTTTAGGAAGGCGCAAAAACACCGGTAATTCAAGCTTTGTTTCGCTGCAATAATAATTTTTAAAATATTGATTCAGACAAAGGTGAATTATATGCATGTAGATAAAAAAAGTCCCATTCCGGTATATTACCAGCTGAAAACGATTGTGCTGAAGAAAATTCAAAGCGGGGAATTCCCTGTCGGCAGTCTGATTCCTTCGGAGCGTGATTTGGGCGAAAACCTGAACATAAGCAGGATGACCGTGCGGCAGGCGTTGAATCAGCTCGTGTC
Organism: Bacillota bacterium; assembly: GCA_023426125.1. Classification (GTDB taxonomy): domain Bacteria; phylum Bacillota; class Clostridia; order Acetivibrionales; family DTU013; genus MnB-11. Next base: position 27,887 of record JAFABI010000012.1, on the reverse strand, counting down.
CGAGGGAGTCCTGTACCGGGAAAAGGGGAAGGGAACCTTTGTCTCAAGGACCAAGATAGAGCAGAGAAACATCATGAGCTTTTCGGAATCGGTGGCAAAAAAGGGGCTTGTTCCCTCCACAAAGGTTCTCCATTTCAGCAAGGAACAGATGGAAGAGGATATTGCAAACATTCTTGGGTTAAAGACCGGAGAAGATGTATATGTCATTAAAAGATTAAGGCTTGCCAGCGGTGTACCGGTAGGGATTGAAGAGAATTTCCTGCCGGAGAGATACTGCCCCGGATTGGAAAAGTATGACCTCACCTCGTCAATGTACAGGCTGATCAAGGAAGAATACTCCTTTGCCGTCAGCTATGTCGACAATGTGATCGAATCTTCAAAGCCAAGCAAGGACGAAAGGGAGCAGCTTGGCATTTCCAGCAGCGTTCCGGTGCTGAGAATTACCGGTGTAAACTATACCGATTCGGATCTGAAGCTTTTTTATGAACGGTCGGTATACCGTTCCGACGAATATAAGTACAGTGTTCGGGTCTATGTCAACAAAAATATAGAATAAAAACCCGTTATCCGGCTATTGCCGCCTGAATGCGGCAAGCCGGAGCTTAATTCCCGCAAGAAAAAATTCATATGTCCCGGGAGATACTTGATTTTTTCACAGGATCAATGTAAGAGAGGGACCATCCCGAGAGGGCCAGCCCTGATAAAATTTAATGGTAAAGTTCTACGCTGTTGACATAACTGATATAACGAGGCCCCAAAATGACCACCACCTCTGTAGGTGGCGGGTACCGAACTGGTTTTCAGGCGGTGAGCATATCTCCCGCCTGGGATGCATAATAACGTGGTATTGGTAACTGTATTTTCCGGAGGTGGAAGTTATGCTAAAGCTTCTCATTGTCGAGGATGATCTTACAATCAGAAAAGGATTGGTTGATTGTATCGACTGGTGCAATTATGAAATCGAAGTTTCAGGTGAAGCTGCAAATGGGAAAAGAGCCCTCGAATTTATTCGGACCCATCCGGTAGATATCCTTATAACAGATGTCGTCATGCCGCAGATGGATGGAATTGAACTGGTCAGGAGAGTCCGCCTGATGGAGCGGGAGGTCAAGGTTGCTTTCATCAGCGGTCATTCGGATCTCCAGCTTCTTAAGGAAGCCTTCAGGCTCGATGCGATTGACTATATTATAAAACCGATCAAGAGAGAAGAGCTTGAGACGGTACTGCGGAAGATATCGGGATTGTGCATGCAGGAAAAAAGACAAAGGGATCATCTGGAGGGGCTGAAGCGGAAGCTTGATGAGAGTATGCCGCTGTTGAAGGAGAGATTCATTTCCACATTGCTTAGAAAAAAGATCACCGATAATTTGTATATAGAAAACAGGATAAAATTTCTAGGGCTTCCTTTCAACAAAAATATGAAATTTACCGTCATGGCTTTTGATATTGGGGCGGCTTCGGAAAGTCTCAGCTGTGGGAGCCAGGAAACACGGGAAATGGGACTGCTTTCAGCTTTAGACGGGATACCGTCGGAGAGTGCCGGCGACTTCAACAGCAGATTTCTCATTGAGGACGACCTCCTGTTGATCCTTGTGGTATCGTCAAAGACCGGACTGGGGTATAAGGGAGCGCTGGAACTGGCGAAAAAAATCCAGCAGAATATTTTTACGCATACCGGCTTTTTTCCGTCGGTAGGTATCGGAAAGGAAGTCGGTTCCCCGTGTGAGCTTCATTACTCCTACGTTGAGAGTAAGCGGGCTTTGGAACAGAAGTATTTTCTGGGACAGGATGCCGTTATTCATATTCATGATATTGAAAGAATAAATATAAAAGCAATACCGGATATGTCGGATACGAAAACAAGGATAATAGAGGCTGTCCGCCTTGGCAGGAGAATGGATGTTGAAAATGCAGTTGATGAGCTTTTTAATGTCATAAGGGATTCCGGTGCAGTGAGTATGATGTATGTAAGAAATGTATGTATTGAGTTGGCTGTTTTTGCAGAAAAGGAATATCTGGAGTTGAAAATTCCCGACAGCCGGCTCAAAAACGGTACATTTCTCTGGGAAGCCTTATCACAATGCAAGTCTCTGGAGGATACCCGCCTCTGGGTAAAGAAGGAATTCTCGGAAATGGCGGATACGATTAGGACATTTAGGGCAAACAGCACGGGAAAGCTCATTTCCATGATGGTGAAGTATATATGTGAAAGTTATTCCAGCGAGATAACCATTCATACACTGGCGAAAGAGTTTTATATAACGTCGAATTATGTATGTATCCTATTTAAAAAAGAAACCGGCAAGACCTTTAATGAATACCTGACCGAGGTTCGAATGGAAAAAGCAATAGAGCTTCTGGGAAACCCTGTTTTGAAGGTCTATGAGATAGCCGAAAGGACCGGATACCATGATGTAGACTATTTCGGCAAGCTGTTCAAAAAGTATACCGGTCTTACGATTTCCCAATTTAGGCATCGTTAAAAAATAACTTCCGCTAATCTTTTACGGGGAACTCCACTAACCGCTCCATTCCCCATAAAAGAAGCGGAAGTAATTTTTCAGCCGAGCCTTAGAGAAAAGAATGGATAGGCAAATAAAATGACGGGGATTGTTTTGAATCTTAAAAAAAGCTTTCTTGATATCCGGTTTAGAAATAAGATTTTACTGGTTTATATTTTGCTGCTTATTATTCCTCTGTTGATAACCTCAATGATTTTTTACGGCTATTCGTCAGGACTTGTGAAAAAGCAGACAGAGGATATGATTGCAAATAGCCTTAAGAAGAGCGCGATGCATACGGGCTCAATGCTGAAGGAGATTGAGAGTCTGGGGAATGTGTTCTATCTGAACAGCAATATTCAATCGATGCTTGCCCGCAAAAACAATATGAATTACGATGACCTTAAGGAATATGAGTATATTTACGGCGCATTATATCAAATAAGCCTGAACCAGCATGTATATGGAGTCAAGCTTTATATACCCGACTGGAAATATTACGCGGGGGAAAGGTATAAGGTTTTTCCATATTCGGAGATTGAAAATGACCCTGCAGTTAAGGCGATTATGGAGCAAAAGAAGATTAACGGCTGGTGGGGGGTATATGAAATCAGAGATATAAATGAAATCCCCAACAGAATTTTTTCGTACGTCGTGTTTATTGTGGACTTGAATAATGTATATAAAACCGTAGGCGCACTAAGGATAGATATCCTTGAGGGTACACTATCGGAAACCATCGGTGCGATAGGGATAGAAGGCAAGGGAATGTGGGGCGTTGCAGGTAAGGACGGGCAGCTTGTCACCAGCTTCGGAAGCGGAGGCTTTGAATGGAAGGATAGCGTTCTGGATACGGGAGTCAATGAAATTACAGAGAAACGGATAGGCGGAAACAAATATACAATATTCAGGGAAAGCTTTGAAAATGACGAATGGTCGCTTATCTATGCCCTGCCTTCCCTCGAACTCTCGGGAGGTATTACAAAAGTCAGGCTGTTTACAATCCTCATCATCCTCTTTCTTTTTATCCTTTTTTTAACCTGTGCGGCCGTTATTTCCGACAGGATGACCGCAAATATTACAGGCCTGTCCAATCGGATGAAGGAAATCCAGTCGGAACTGAAAGGTAAGGGAAATGAGAGTATTGCCTACGCTTCGAAGGATGAAATCGGAATGCTGAATCAGAGCTTCGATCTGATGGTGGATAGGCTTCGCAAGCTTTTCATTGAAAATTACAAGGCACAGCTTGAGAAAAAGGAAGCAAGATTAAAGCTGCTTCAAGCACAGATAAATCCACACTTTCTATACAATGTACTTGACCAGATCAACTGGATGGCAATAAGGGCAAAAGAGCCCGAAATCAGTGAAATAGCAACAAATCTAGGTAAATTTTATAATATAAGTTTGAGCAAGGGGAAGGACATTATCAGCCTGCGAGAAGAGCTTGAGCATATCGGTCTGTATATCAGCCTGCAAAAATACAGGCTGGGCGATACGATAAAATTTACTTTTGAGCTGGATGAAAGCATTATGGAGATTAAAATAACAAAGCTCTCACTTCAGCCCCTTGTTGAAAACGCGATCGTTCATGGAATACTGGAAACAGAAGAGCAGACCGGAGAAATTATAATCAAAACCGCCAGACTGGAGGACTATGCTCAAATACTGGTGTCGGACAGTGCCGGCATGCTTAAACCGGATAGATCAAAGCCAATTATTTCAGGGGCCGATGGAATCATAGAAAAGGGATATGGCCTGAAGAATGTTGACGAGAGGCTGAAGCTTTACTTCGGCGACCGGTGGGGATTGGACTGTTATCTGGATGAAGCGGGCTGGACCGTATTTAAAATCAGTATGCCTTTAACATGATTTAGGCGGAGCGTTTTGTTTATTGCGGATTTGTCTGTTTCAGACGGAAAATACCTGTTATATATCCTACTGTTTTTTATAGATTTACAGGGTAGAAAAAAACGGCGTGCCATATTATCATTGTAGTTGTAATTGAGTTTACGGTTTTTACAGGTCGGGCGGGAATAGAGAATGACACATGGAAGGAAGTTGCCTATATGGATGCAGCTTTAAAAAAAGAAAAAAGAGCCGGTGAAAAAGCCCTGCCTTTTAAGAGCCCCTTGCACAAGAGAATAAAATCCTATGGAAACCTTTATCTGATTGCACTGCCGGGAATAATCTTTTTAATTATTTTCAAATACCTGCCGATGTATGGTTTAATTATATCCTTTAAGGATTTCAATGTAATGAAAGGCATCCTGGGCAGTGACTGGATCGGTTTTGGCAATTTCAGGACGCTTTTTAACACGTCGGATTTCCCGATTGCCTTAAGAAATACGCTTATTTTAAGCTTTTACCATTTGTTTTGGGGGTTTCCTGTTCCTATCCTGCTTGCCTTATTACTGAATGAGGTCCGGCAGCAGCTTTTCAAGAGAACCGTCCAGACGGTTACATACATACCTCACTTTTTCTCATGGGTAGTTATTTCAGGTATATTCATCGACCTTCTTTCGCCAAGTACGGGCATTGTAAACAGTTTTCTGCAGCTTCTGGGAATTGATTCTGTTTTTTTTATGGCTGACCCCAAATATATCCGGAGTATATTGGTAGCCAGCAATATATGGAAGGAGGCCGGCTGGGGATCGATTATATATCTCGCTTCTATAACATCGATAGACCAGAACTTGTATCAAGCGTCTGCAATTGACGGTGCAGGCCGATTCAGGCAGACATTGAGTGTTACAATACCATCCATCAGATCAACAATCATTGTTTTGCTTATTATGCGGCTTGGCAGCATTATGGAAGGAAACCTGGAGCAGGTTCTGATGATGTACAGCGCACCGGTTTATGATGTCACGGATGTAATTGACACCTATGTTTACAGGCAGTCCTTTGTAACTCTTCAATTCGGCTTGACCAGTGCGGCCGGTTTGTTCAAATCCGTAGTCAATTGTACACTGTTGTTGGTCTCAAATACTATCGTAAAGCGGCTTGGCGGGACAGGAATGTACTGAGGGAGGATATATGAAGCAGACAAAAGGAGAAAGAATTTTTAACCTATTCAATCTTACTTTATTAGCAGTGGTTTCGTTATGCGCGTTTTTACCTTTTATGCACATCATTTCCAAATCCTTCAGTACGGATGTAGCGGTAATGACAAAGGAGGTAATTCTGTGGCCGGTAGGGTTTAACTTTTATTCCTACCAGTATGTGCTGAATAACAATCAATTTCTGGTAGCTTTCGGGAACTCCGTTTTTATTACTGTTGTGGGAACTTTTATAAGTATTATGATGACGGTATTTGCAGCATACCCCCTGACCAAAAAGGATATGCCCTTTCATTCGTTGATTTCTTTGATGTACATCATCACAATGTTTTTTGGAGGAGGCATGATTCCTACCTATCTTTTGTACAAACAGATGGGCTTGTATGACAATTTATGGGTGCTGATTCTTCCGGCGGCGATTTCACCTTTCAACATGATCCTTATGAGAAATTTCTTTGATAGTATTTCTCCCTCTTTGGAAGAATCGGCAAGAATCGACGGAGCTTCAAATCTGAGAATCCTGTTTAAGATCATACTTCCGTTATCCAAAGCAGCCATTGCCACAATAGGACTTTTTTATGCCGTAGGATACTGGAACAGCTTTTTTTCAGCGTTGCTGTTTACCTCAAAAACTTCTCTCATGCCCCTGCAGCTCTATCTGAGGAATCTCGTTTTAAATCTGCAGGGCGCTGATATTAATATCGATTGGGAAGCGGCTACGCATGTTGTTCCGGAGTCAATCAGGGCGGCAACAATCATTGCTGCCATGGTGCCGATATTGTTTGTATACCCCTTCGTGCAGAAGCATTTCGTCAAGGGAGTAATGATCGGCGCGGTAAAGGAATAAAGAGTAAGCAGCAAATTGACTTCAGAATTTAAGTCTTTTCTTGGTGTAGGTAGAACTCACACCTTGAAATACAGGCAGCAGAAGTTATATTGCTTTTGAACAACGTCACAGTCCCCCTCCTCTTAGGTAGGGGTTACCGATTGAAAAAGCTGTCATGTACTACAGCGAAAACATCCAAATTAAATCAATGAAGTTTACGCTGTAGTATAAGTGGTGGGATGCAACCCCCCAGGATGCATGGGCGAGCAGCAGGCCTTGCCTGCGACCAGCCAACTGACGTTGTTCAAACGCCACGTTTAGGCGTGGCGCACGAAGTGTAGCGCAGGGCGAATACATTTCGCCCATAGCGAGGAGGTATGGGGGCATGCCCCCATTGGAAATAGAATAAAGTTATTTTAAAGGAGGATTTAACGATGGCATTGAAAAGGATTGTATCAACGGCGTTGGCAGCTGTTATGGCGTTGAGCCTGATGGCCGGCTGTACAAAAAACGAAGGGACGCAAGCTTCTTCTACAGGTACACAAACGACAAATGAGACTTCGGCACAAAAAACACCGGATGCAAAACCGGCAATCAGGTATCTTCATGGTTATCATAACAGTGTGGATCTTATAACAAAAAATGGTGAAGATCTGAACAACAACAGGATTTCCAAGGCGCATAACGAAAATACCGGAATCAATGTCCAGTGGGAGATGCTCCCCAAGTCAGACGCGGATACGAAGATCGCAATGGCTTTTTCAAGCGGCGATGTCCCTGACCTTATCACCCTTACCAAAGACAATGCATTCAAGTATGCTGCCCAGGGTGCTATAGCGCCGCTGGACGAGCTTATATCAAAATACTGTCCGAACTATCTGAGCATTACGCCGCAGGATATTCAGGATGCTGTAAAGAGCAATGGGGAAAGTATTGCATTTGCGATGCTTGGCGAGGGCGCGTTGGAAGTAGCCAGCAGCGGAACTGTTGTCAGAAGAGACATAATGGATGAACTGGGACTTAAGGATCCAAAAACCCTTGATGAATATGTAGCCTTGATGAAGACGGTCAAAGAAAAAAAGAATATGATACCCATCGAGTCCAGCGATGTTTTATTGCAGCCTGTCATGGGTGCTTTCGGAGTGGCGGGAAGGACTGTCGTCAAAAACGGAAAGCTTGAATTCTCCTATATCCAGCCTGAGTTCAAGGAGTATCTTGCATTTGTAAAGGGTATGTATGATCAAGGTCTTATCGACCGGGAATTTGCACTGGTTAAGGACAATTCCCAGAAATTGCTGGAAGGTAGAGCTTTCGCAATGATGAGCGACTGGATAGGGATTGCCATAAATAAAACAAAACTGGCCGATAAATTTCCCCAGGCCAAACTGGACCATATCCCTTATCCTGAAGGAAAGAATGGCATGAAGGGTTCCATACAGACCACATTATACGGTATATTGACATGCATACCTGCAAAAGCAAAGAATAAAGAGGCTGCAGCCCAATTCGTAAACTATATGGGATCTGAAAAGGCAGGATTAGTTCAGGATTACGGCATTGAAGGCGTAGATTACAAGGTGGAGAACGGTAAAATCGTCCAGACCCTGGAAGAACAGACGAATGTAACCTGGAAAATCTGTTATCAGACGATTGTAAGAGCGGATAGCTTCCCAAGAAGACTCAAGCTCAAAGGATTTGATCCGGAATACAACCGTCAGGCCGAATTCAGCAAAGGCGCAATTATAACCGAGCCTACACTGGTTGCGCCACCGATTGAAAAATATGACGGGAAGTATGCTGATCTCAAAAAGCATGTTGATGAGTATACCACCAAGGTTGCTATGGGCGCCGCATCACTGGACGATTTTGACAGGTACGTACAGGAGTTTAACGCAAAAGGCGGGAAAGAAGCTATTGATGCCATGAATGAATGGTATACAAAAAAGTAAAAGGAATTGATAAAGAGAATCAACAAAGGAGTATTCGTCAATCATTGTATTTTGTAACGGAGGGGTAACAATCGTATGCTGGAGTTTAAGCAACAGGTCAAGGACTTTGCATGGAAGAACGGAGCAGACCTTATCGGTTTTGCTTCAAAAGACAGATTCTTTGGACAGGACCTGCGGTATAATCCGTTTAGCATTTTTCCTGAAGGAAATACTGTCATTTTGCTGGGAAGACGGATTACAAGAGGTACGCTGAGAGGAACCGAAGAGGGCAGCAATTTTGGCGATTACGATTTATTCGGATACAGATGGCTGGATGATGAGTTTGTTGCACAAGCTTGCTACGATGTAGTCAGATTTATTGAAGACAATGGCTGGGAGGCAGTACCTGTTTACCCGAATCCGGAGGAAACCTATGGTACAGGGGTGCCTGTTGACAGCGGAAAGCCTGCGCCAAATGTTGCGCCTGATTTTGCATATGCTGCAATCGCCTGCGGTTTAGGTGAAATTGGCATGAACGGAGAGGTTTTAACAGAAAAATATGGCCCGAGACAGCGGTTTCAGATGATCATAACCGATGCCGCCATCGAGGCGGACCCCATACTTGAAGGTAAAATCTGCGATGGCTGCGGGAAATGCGCAGAGGTATGTCCTCTTCGGGCAATAGACACCAAAAAACTCAAAAATGTCCAAATCTGCGGGAAGGCGATGCAGGTAGCTGAGATTGATTATTCCCTGTGTCAAAAATGCAAAAACGGCGCCAGGGCAAACAGGCTTACATCCGGGGCAAAGCCCGACAGACTGGCGGCACTTTGCAACAGAACCTGTGTATGCAGCCTGGAGGAGAACGGGAAAATAGAAAATACATTTGAGAACAGGTTCAGGAAGCGTGAAGCGTGGGGAATCGACATATACGGAAAGAGCGTAAAAATTGACGGCTAGCAGGGTGTCAAGTCTAGTTTCATACAATACCCATTAAGATTAATGCTTATAAAATCAGGATTAGACTTGACACCATAGTATATTTTTAAAGTTGACAGAGTACTAGTAGGGTGTCAAGTCTAATTTCATACAATACCCATTAAGATCAATGCTTATAAAATCAGGATTAGACTTGACACCATAGTACATTTTTAAAGTTGACAGAGTACTAGAGGGGAGAGGAAGACATTGCAGCTTACTTCTGAAAGGATAAAACAGAAGGCAAAGGAACTGGGCATCGATGAAGTCGGCATAGCCGGGATAGACCGTTTTGAGAACGCGCCTCCGCTGATGAACCCAAAAAATTACTTTCCGGAAGCCAAATCTGTCATCGTCACTGTAATGCGTATACCAAGAGGCTCCTACCGGGGGATTGAGGAAGGGACACACTGGCACAATTATACCTACTACTCCTATAACAAGCTGAATACCTTGTTTCGTCCGAGGCTGACCTATGCATTATCCTGTTTCATAGAAGACCATGGATGGGAGGCGGCTCCCCATTTTCCTGCAGTACCGGAAAGAAATCCTCAAAGAGAGCCTGTAGCAGAAGGAAAGCTGCCCGGAGACATAATCACGAATATAAGGCTGATAGGTGTCGGCGCAGGTGTAGGTGAAATGGGGCATTCAAAAGTCTTCCTGAATCCCAGATTCGGTCCCAGAGTCAGGCTTGGAAGTATTTTAACGGATGCGGAGCTTGAACCTGATCCTATCATTGAACCCGGCAGCATATGTAATTCCTGCGGAAGGTGTGCACGTGAATGCCCGGGCAATGCAATTCCCGGGGTCAATGCCCTTGACAAAAAGCTTACCGTCAGAATCGGCGACAAGGATATCAGCTGGGGTGATGTGGATATGGGAAGGTGTACTCTGACACATCATGGTTTTAACAATACAATCTCACCCTTCCATAAAAAGACGTTTCCCAATATGGAGTTTGATGCATGCAATGCCGATATAACGGAAGAAGAGGCCTACAGGCTGTGTTATCCGATGGCTACTTCAAAATGGATAAAAACACCCTATGATTCACCGGATGCACCCATCATTGAATACTATAATTATATAATGAATCATGTCGGTTATTTTGCAGTTTGCGGAGCAAGAGGCTGTATACGGGCATGCATGGATAATCTCGAGAAGAACGGCAGGATAGAAAACAAATTTCACAATAAATTTTATAAGAAAAAACCGTGGCTCATGCCAAAGGAAAAAGGGGAGAAGAAGGGCAGAATCAATGGATTCAGAGAAGAATGGCTGGATAATCATTATCCGGGGATAAGAAAAAATGAATATTGAGCCGCAGGATACTTTTTAGTTCTTTCTATTTAACGGCACGGAGGAAAAGGTTAAAATATACGGATACAGCCGGTAAATTTGAGAGGCGGACACAAAGTGCCTGCTTCTGAAATATAGTCAACGGAAGCCCTATGGGTATTCGAATGCATACTAAATTTCAGGGAGGTTGGAATAATGCCTAAGAATGTTGAAGTTAAATGTGGAAGTTATGACAACATTGCTAAACTGTTATACGTAGGAGAAGGATACGAGCAATATACCGATGAAGATATAGAAAAGCTTGTGAATTCACCAACAGTAGGTTCTAATGAATTTGTACTAAACAACATCATCACCAATTTTGGTTTCAGGGAAGCTATAACACAAGCGGATATTGACAGTATAACAGTTCCAGGCTCTACGGCATATAATTACTGTGGAAATCGCGACAGGGCGGTAATTAAAGGCGAGGTTCAAACCGCATACAACAACGCACCGGTTTCAAGAACATTGCAAAGCTATACGGATGATCAACTAAAGCTTGCAAAGAAAATTTACCAGAAAAATGATCAAGCCAAATTATGGTTTGCCATCCCTATTGTTTGTACAAATCTTGCATACAAATACAATGATATTTTGAGGACTTTACTGGTAGACTACGTCAAAGCGAAAGTTACCAGCGATATAAGCCCTGATTATTGGGAGGAAAATGTTTATGGATTTTATTATGCAAGGGAAGCGGTCGTATCGGGATATACGCCTTTTGTAACTACCAATCCTGCAGATTTTCAAAATCCCGTTGTCAACAACATGATATCGGTTTCAAGTTATGTTCACGGGTTGGGCAAGAAAATGCTGTGGATCCCGTATTACCGGAGTGATGCCGAGTCTGCAACCCGGCTGGCTTATATTCTCGGCACAAAGGATATCTTCGATTTTGCAGACCTGCAGCCGAATTATTTCTTTGATGCATCGTTGACGAATAATATCGCCCTGGTTGATAAATGTGTCGAACACAATAATATCGTCGATGCAAATGGAAACGATGTCGTGGCTAAAACGTCCGGAACTCAAATCGGCGCGGAAATGGAGATAGACAGCAGGTATATATCCGATGTGAATTATCATGCGCGATATGAAGATTACTTGACAGCTTACTCGAAATACAGAGGTATAAAGCATTTCTCATTTTATTTCGCAAGCAAACTTACCATATTCCCTACGACGGGATCAACTGTAATTTTTGATACGGTAAGGTCTTTCTGCACCTATAGTTAAAGAAGAATAAATACCCAACCTTAGGGAGGAGCTGTGATGGAGATAGATCTCTATTACAGCTCCTTTTAGGAGTACTGCAAATATTACTTTCCCGTTTTTCGGAAAATGACGGCCGTAATGGACTGCGTTTTCCGAAACCTATACGGGAAGTTATATTTGCACCAGTACTTAAATTTTCGTTTCTTCTCTTTCTGACCTTCGGGAAGGAATATTTTTGATGCTGAAAAAATATTCTTGATTTTTTGGCGGCAAAGGGGTAAACTGAAAATATAGTGGTATATACATCTATACTTATAGACTAATTTTACTTTTGGGAGGTTGTAAACAGATGGCTGACATGAAGGTTCCATTCTACGGACATGTACAACAGTATCTCAACATCAAAGGCGAAATTGACGAAAAAATGCAGGAAGTCATTATGAGCGGGCAGTTTGTCCAGGGGCCCATGCTGAAGAAATTTGAAGCCGAGCTGGCCGAATATGCAGGCGCGAAGTATGCTATCGGCGTAGGCAACGGTACGGACGCACTCTGGCTGACCTTTATGGCTCTGGGACTCGGACCTGGAGACGAACTCATCACCAATGCCAACACTTTCTTTGCGACTGCAGAGGCAATGTGGGTCGCCGGCTGTACCGCCGTTCTGGTGGATTGCGACGAGACTACCCGCTGCATCGACCCCGATGCGATACGCAAGGCAATAACCAAACGGACCAAAGCCATCGTTCCGGTTCATCTTTACGGACAATGCGCTCCCATGGATGAAATCCGCAAGATCGCGGACGAGTTCGGCCTGTTTGTCATTGAAGACAATGCCCAGGGGATCGACGCCCGCGGCGGCAGCTTCAAAATCGGCGAGCTTTCCGACGCGGTATGCACCAGCTTCATCATCCAGAAGAATCTTGGGACCTTCGGAGACGGCGGCGCCATATGGACAAACCATAAATACATCAACGACACGGTCCGCAAGCTGCGCAACCACGGCTCAAGCCGGCGCGACCACCACAGCTTCGGCTTCAACAGCCGCCTTGACGACCTGCATGCAGGTATTCTCAGCGCAAAATTGAAGCACATCGGGGAGTGGAGCGACAGGCGTATAGCATTGGCGAAGATTTATGACGAAGGGCTTAAGGACTGTGACTTCATTACTCTTCCTTATGCCCGCCCGGGATATCGCCATGTTTACCACTTATATGAAATTGAAGTTAAAAATCCCGCAGACCGCAATAAATTGGTTGAGTACCTTAATGCTAACGGCATAGACGCCAAGACCCATTACTCCATCGCAATCCATCAGCAGGAAGGCTTCCCGTGGGGTAAGGACGCAAGGCTGGCAGGTCCGTTGACCAATGCGGAGAAAAATGCTTCATCCTGCATATCCCTGCCAATGTTCCCTGAATTGACCGAAGACCAGGTGAAGTATACAATTAACACATTGAAATCCTGGAAGAAATAGGAGGCTGCCTTATGAGCGCAAAGAAATATACGGTTGCCGTATTGGGTGCGGGAAAAAGGGGCAAAATGCACGCAAAGCTCTTCCATCAGGATGACCGGTTCCAGCTGGCCGGACTTTGCGACATTGATACCGACAGGTTGAACGCTGCCGCCGCTGAGTGCGGAAATCCCGCCATATATACCGATGTCGGCAAGATGCTGGCGGAAACCAAACCCGACATATTCTGCTTCTGTACGCCTCCGGCTATCCGCAAAAGCTTGTTTCAGCTGGGGATTGACCACAAGGTGAAATTAATCGCCTATGAGAAGCCCATGTCTACGAATTTCAATGAAGCGAAGGAAATGACGGAAATGGCAAGAGCAGCGGGCGTCAAGACCGTTGTCAGCCATCAGCAGAAATACGGGGATCATTATCAGGCTGTAAAAAAAATCGTGGACAGCGGCAAGCTTGGCAGAATTCAGAGTATTTACGGACATACCTGGGGTTGGTATTTGCACATGGTCACCCATGTGATGGACTATCTCAGGTTCTACAATAACAATGCGGAAGCTGTATGGGTTTCCGGCAGTATTGACGGCCGCGGCAAGCTGGAGGACAATCATCCGTCACCGGAGTATGCCGGCGGATTTATCCATTTTGAAAACGGCGTCCGCGGGATCGTGGAAATCGGCGCATTGTCGCCGGATGTCCCTGAGAGCGAATATCCCTGGCACAAGGGGCGTTTCTGCATCCAGGGCACCAAAGGTTTTGCGGAAGTGATCATCGGAGCGGGCTGGAGAGCTTGCACAGAGGATGGCTACCAGGAAGGGCCCGGCTGTTTTAATTATGAAACCGATGGGGCAAGATATATCCGGGACATTGCTCTCTGGCTGGATGGGACGAAAGTTCATCCGTGCAATGGAGAGGATGCGTTTAAAGGCTTCCAGATGGCAATGGGTCTGCTGCGCTCCGCGGCTGAGCGGAGAATAATCAGGTTCCCGCTGGAAACGGGTGAAAATGAAGTAGAGTCAATCAAGAGGAGCATTCCCTGACGGGACGATATACCGTGCGACAGGGGACTGCGACAAAGAAACCGTCCCTTATCGCACTTGTAAAATTGTGAGATAATGCGGGCTAAGGGGTTGCAAATCGGGCGTGAGGGAACGATTCCCGTACGCCGTTGATTATGCGGGTCACAGGGCTGGAAGTCGAAGGATGGGGCGCGCACTGCGCGCTCGCGTGAATGAGTCAATGGCGATAAATCGCGTACGGTCCTGCATTTTGATGGGCGGAACCGGGACAGTGAGCCTGTCCCGCCCTCCTTGGTTCACATGTTTCAAATAAAAAATATTATTTTAGAAGAGGGTTTTATTTATGTCAACGCAGATGTGGAAGGAAATCCTGGAACAGCCGGTAGCACTTGAAAGGTGCCATGTTAAAAATGTACCTGTGATTAAGGAGATTGTCCAGGCTGTAAAAAGTAAAAATGTGAAGCAGGTGGTGCTTGCAGCAAGAGGTACCTCGGATCATGCGGCGGTATACGGGAAGTATGTAATCGAGCTGCTGCTGGGCATCCCCGTATCTTTGGCAGCTTCTTCGATTTTTACGATTTACCAGGGAAACATGAATTTTGAAAACTGTCTGGTTATAGGCGTCTCCCAGTCAGGCAGGGCAGCCGACGTCCTGGAGGTGATGAGAAACGCCAAAAAAAACGGGGCTGTGACGGTGGGCATTACAAACAATGCCGAATCGGACATCGCCCTTGAATGCGAATTCTTTTTAAATTGCGAAGCCGGAATTGAAAAAAGTGTTGCAGCCACAAAAACCTTCGGCACCCAGATCTTTCTCCTGGCTGCCCTGGCTGCGGAATGGGCTGAAAACACAGTCCTGCAGGAGGAAATTTATCAACTGCCCGAAAGGCTGCCCCAGGTTTTTGGCGTTGCTGAAGATATCGAAAGCAAAGTGGAAAGATACCGTTTTATCAACGAATGCTTTGTGCTGGCCAGAGGGATCAATTATGCAATTTCCCTTGAAGCGGCGTTGAAAATACAGGAAACTACGTATGTAAGGGCTAAGGCCTTTGCCACGTCCGATTTTCAGCACGGCCCCATCGCCATGCTGGACCGGAACATCCCCGCATTTATTTTTGCACCCGACGGGCCTTCTTTGAAGGATGTAACCGATATGATTGAGAAAATGAGGAAGCAGGATATAGAGACCATTGTTATTTCCAACAGGAAAGATATATTGGAAATGGGAACCACGGCTTTCAGGATTCCCGAAACGTCCAACGACATTATTTCACCGTTTTTCAATGTAATCGTTGCCCAGATGTTTGCCTGCAAGCTGTCCCTGGTCAGGGGACTGAACCCCGACAACCCCAGGGGCCTGCACAAGGTGACCGTGACGAAGTGATGCCGGGCCTTATTATTGCGGGTGGGATGCAATGGAGCATGGAGACCTTGCTTATTGCTTAAAAGTCAATGTATTATAGATATGGAGGAAAGATACGATGAATGAGAGGTTGATCGGAAATTTACCAGAGCCTGCTGTTAAATCCCTTGATGGAAAATTCCGGCCCGCGGCACTGGCAAACAGGAAATTTCTCGAGGAGGTCGGGAAGTCGGGCGGCGGCGTGAAGCTGGCCATTGCTCTGGAACGCAACGATGGATTTGTTGCGGGATATAAGACACAGGTATTCGCTGAAGGTACAGGGAAGGACGAAGAGAATTTCATGTACGTGGAACGGCTGGTTAAAAGCCTGCTATGGGTTAAGGGCGGCTGGAAGCTGACCGTCGGCGGACCGAAAAGCATTGGCGAATACATACGCAAAGCTTATGCGGCAGGGGGCTTAAGGGACTTTGATTATGGCTTTATGCAGAAAATTTATGAAAATCCCTTTACCGTCGTAGTAACCGATGTGGAAAAAGTTCCTGAGGAATATGAAGATACAAAGCCGGTAGGCCGTCATCTGGATGGCTGCAGAATAGGGTTTGACGCCGGAGGAAGCGACAGGAAGGTATCTGCTGTTATTGACGGAGAGGCCGTCTATAGCGAGGAAGTCGTATGGCATCCCAAAACACAGACGAATCCGGAATACCATTTTGACGGAATACTATCTTCCATGAAGACTGCGGCTTCGCATATGCCCAGGGTCGATGCCATCGGTGTGAGCTCGGCCGGTGTTTATGTAGCAAACCGCATTATGGCGGCGTCGCTGTTTATCAAGGTTCCCCAGGACCTTTTCGATGCAAAGGTGAAGGACATGTTCTTCCGGATACAGAAGGAAATGGGCGGAGTGCCGCTGGAGGTTGCCAACGACGGAGATGTGACCGCGCTTGCCGGTGCAATGGACCTCAATGACACCAATGTACTGGGAATCGCCATGGGAACCAGCGAAGCGGGCGGATACATCGATGGCAAGGGCAACATCACCGGATGGCTGAACGAGCTTGCCTTCGTACCCGTAGATTACCACCCCGAAGCAATGGTGGACGAATGGGCGGGAGATTATGGCTGCGGTGTAAAATACTTCTCACAGGATGCAGTCATAAAACTGGCACCTCTGGCAGGCATCACTCTGGATGAAAAAATGACTCCGGCAGAAAAACTGAAGGTGGTGCAGGAGCTGCACGACAAAGGCGACAAAGGCGCTGCGGCCATATTTGAGACCATCGGCGTTTACCTGGGATATGCCATTGCGCATTACGCAGATTTTTATGAGATTAAGCACATTCTTATACTTGGAAGGGTGACTTCCGGCGAAGGCGGAAACCTGATCATGAAAAAGGCCACGGAGGTTCTGACCAAAGAGTTCCCAGAACTGGCGGAAAAGATCAGGCTGCATCTGCCGGACGAATCCAACCGGAGGGTAGGCCAGTCCATCGCCGCTGCCAGTTTGCCGGAGATAAAATAGGAAAGAAGAAAAGAGGAGAAGAATATGAAACTAAAGAATCCCGGAGCAGAAATCTTTATACCGGATAATACCCCGGCGGAAGCTGCTTTCACAAGAACCACCCATATGGCGTTTTCCGCACATCAGGATGATATTGAAATCATGGCCTACGACGGCATACTCCAATGCTTTGGCAAAGAGGATGCCTGGTTCAGCGCGGTCGTGACGACAAACGGCGCAGGCAGTCCCAGAGACGACCTGTATGCATCCTATTCCGATGAAGATATGCAGAAGGTCAGGAAGGTAGAGCAGAAAAAAGCGGCTTATGTAGGTGAATATGGCTCTCTTGCGCTTCTGGACTATCCCAGCGGCGCTGTAAAGGATCCGAAGGGCAGGGAAGTGATCGAAGAATTCAAAACCCTGATAACAGCCGCCAGACCAAAATTTATCTACACGCATAACCTGGCAGACAAGCATGATACGCATGTAGGTGTAGTAGTAAAGCTTATTACGGCGCTAAGGGAGCTGCCGGAAGAGCTTCATCCCGAAAAACTGTACGGCTGCGAAGTCTGGAGAAGCCTGGACTGGGTTAATGACGATGAAAAGGTGTATTTCGATGTATCCGCCCATCCAAATCTGGCTGGAGCTGTGCTGGAAGTTTTTGATTCGCAGATATGCGGCGGCAAAAGGTATGATCTGGCTACGGCAGGCAGAAGGCTGGCAAATGCGACCTACGCGGCATCCCATGGAGTGGATACGGCTCAGTCGCTGAGCTACGGAATGGATATGACTCCTTTGATCAAGGACAAGAGCCTGGATATCAAAGAGTTTATCAAAGGTCATATCGACCGGTTTGCAGCGGATGTAGCAGCGCGGTTGGGGAAGGTGCTGTAAGTAAATCGTACATTTTCATAAGACCATGATAGCTATTGGGAAATAGCGGAGGCTCCTTAGGCCACAGCATTGGTTTGCTATTCCCTTGAACCATCGTAAACGAAAAACAGCCCGGAAATAGTATTTCCGGGCTGCTCATTTCCTTCTTTTTTATACTTCGGTGCTCCACTTTGAATCAAGGATGGAACACACAATGATAATTCAGACTATACAGAAAGTACCGATGATAAAAGTATAAATTCTGCTTCCGCTTATGGTATATCGAAGGAAAGCCTTGAAAATCGAGGTTCTTCTACGGGATATGATATAAACATGGCAGCTGTTTATGACGGTAGTCAGAGTGTTCCGGCCGTTGTTTACGGGTCAACCCTCTCCACAGGAATAATATCCGGAACAATTAAGCTGCCGGAAGGTATGATTGCAGATTCCGGTGGTATCAGCGGTCAGTTGAGCATTGACCTTTATGGTGGAACAGGAATTTATCAGGATATATATCAATTTACAATACCGGAGGGTCAGACATATGCCCCTTTCAGCTTCAATGTTCCCCAAAATGACCCCGGGACAGGATATATTGTCAAATATACGTTAAATGGCATTGTTCAGGACATTGTAAATCATGGTTATTATTCTTCAACGGGAACATTGCCGCATTATAGTAGAGAGGATGCAACCAGAATTGATGTTGGCCCAGGAGATGAAGAGAACATTGAGATTGTCCTGTTATCAGGGCGCAGTATAACGGGTACGATATCAATGCCTATGGGAATGCCGGTTTTTTCAGGCGACATCTATGGTAATATTTTTATAGATTATAAATCCGACAATCATGATTTTTCTGGTATGGAAAGCTGTATGTTTACTATACTCGCGGGACAGACATCCGCTTCTTTTTATGTCGTTGTTCCTATCAATGGTCCTGGAACAGGGTATAAAATTTCTTACTGTTTTTTTTCTGACATCAATGGCTGCATAAAAAACGGATACTATTCGACAGATGGCATGGTAACTATAAATGAGTATAATAAGGCTACTTTGCTTGATGTCAGTTCCGGAGACATATCAGGCATGGAGCTTACAATAATTCGTTCACGCGTGGTTTCAGGCAGTATAGCTTTGCCTTCCGGCGCATCCATACCCTCCGGCGGGATTGAAGGGCAGATATTTATTAAGGGTGAAACATATTCGGACCATAAGAACTTTTCAATGTCCGCTGGAAATACTGCAATCTCATACAGTATCAATGTACCAAGCAATGAACCGGGTAAAGGCTATACCCTGTATTATTCTTTGAAAAATAACATAGATACCTATATACAATATGGATATTACGCAGCTTCCGGTTCGGTTCCATATGGAGAATCGGCTTCTGTAATAGATGTAAGCTCAGGGGACTGTCATAATATCGATTTGACGATTTTAAAAGGCAACAGTATTTCCGGAACAATCTCACTACCTGAGGGTATGACTGCACGGGACAATGATATATATGTATCTGTCCAAATCTTTAAAGATAATGTATTTATGTATATACCCTCTTATATAATAGGAAAAGGGAAATCAGAAGTTGCCTATTGCGTCAATATTCCTATTAATGAACCTGGTAGAGGTTATACGGTAAAATATCATTTAAATTCAGTAGTGGATGGATTGTTTACTTATGGTCTATATACATTAAATGGTATATTGCCTGATTTCGGGAATGAGCCTGGAACGTTGATTGATGTAAGTTCAGGAAATATAACGGATATAGACTTTACATTATTGAAAACAAGAAGAATTACAGGAAAGATATCGTTGCCTGTAGGAATGGCAGCACCTTCAGGAGGTATTAACGGTATCATTCATATACGGTATGATGATAATGATGGAAATGGATATACGTGTAAAGAAGCGAATTTTGCTATAAACAGTGGAACTACCGAAGCCTCCTATAGCCTGGAGATTCCGGAAAAATGTCCGGGAATAGGTTATTATGCATCTTATTCATTATTGACGGATGTGCCGGGTTGTTATAATTACGGATATTATTCTCCAAACGGTACGCTGACTATTCCTGATCCCAATTTGGTTTATTTAGGTTCAGGAAATCAATCAAATATAAATTTTTACATCAAATATGCTCCGGATAATATTGAAATAAACGGTCCGGCCAATCTATACATACCCTCGAACGGATATAATACATTTACATATACTGCTGTAGTAAAAAATCAGAGCGGAACACCTCTACCTTCCGAAACAGTTAACTGGTCATTGGACAAATCAGTGGCCGGGGTACAAATTAATAGCAGTTCAGGTATACTGACTGTTCAAAGTACAGCACAGCCCGACACATTGAATATTATTGCAACAAATGGGCTGATTTCAAATTCTTTTACCATTGCTGTGCTGGCAGTTCAAAACTCCACCATCAATCCTGCAACAGCGAATTTCGATTTAAAAACTTCGGCTCAAGCGGATATATCCGTATCAATCATTTTGAACGGGAATACCGTACTCTCCATAAAAAATGGTATAAATACCTTAGCAGTTGGTACTGATTATACTTCATCGGGGAATTCTGTTATTATCAAGAAAGGGTATCTTGCCGGCCTGCCGGTAGGAACCACTGTATTAACATTCTGCTTCAGCGCGGGTAGTAATGCAGTGTTAACCATAACCGTAACCGATTCCACAACGTCAGACGGAGGAGGCGGTGGCGGAGGTGGAGGCCTTGGCGGAGGAGGCGGTGGCAGTAGAGACGGAAAACCTGTAAACGGTGTAAAGAATATTTCGCCGACTTACTCCCCCGGTAGTGTAACGGTTGACATACCTACGGATGATTATAAAGAAATATTGAACAGTGCCACAACGGAAAATGGCCATAAAAACATTACTATCAATATTAGCGATGCAGATGTAAATGGTTATGTTACTTATTTACCTTCATGGGCATTGACAAGTACTTCAAATGAAACAAATATCACTTTGAATACGGTGGTTGCAAGTATTACGCTGCCTTCCAATATGTTTAACGATGCTGCTGTAAAGACTGCCCAGAAGGTAGGCATAAGCATTTCTACTGTCGACAAATCCAAATTGCCGGCTTCAGTAGCAGAGCAAATAGGTGATTCTCCGGTGATAGACCTGAGTGTGACCGTAAACGGTACTGTAAAGGAATGGAACAATCCTGCCGCACCTGTAGCCGTGTCCATACCTTATACGCTAAAAGCAGGAGAAAGAGGAGACAATATCACTGTTTTCTATATTGACGGTAAAGGTAATCTTGTAAACATGCAGGGAGTATATAACCCTGAAACAAAGACGGTAACTTTTTCGGCTACCCATTTCAGTCAGTATATAGCAAAGGACAATAAAATAACTTTTATTGACCTGGCAGGCTTTGAAAAGTATGCTGTTTACATTGAAAGCATGGCAGCCAAAGGGATCATAAACGGCGTCGGAAATAACCGGTACGCCCCCGGCAATGTGTTGACAAGGGCTGAATTTTCAAAGCTTCTGGTAACAATGCTGAAATTGGAGATTAATAATAAGGACAATGTCTTTTCGGATGTTAAGGAAGCAGATTGGTATGCGCCTTATGTAAATGCAGCTTACAAAGCAGGATTGATCAAGGGGATTGGCGCCGACAAATTTGCCCCTGATGAAACGATTACGACACAGGATGCGGCCCTGATTCTTGTAAGAGCACTGGCATATAAGGGGATACAGATTACTGCAGGTTCAATATCAAACATAAAGGACTATAAGGATATAAGCAGTTATGCTGAGGAAGCAGTAGGGTTTACTGTATCGAAAGGGATCACTCCGTTGGATCCGGAAGGCAATTTGAATGCAAAGGGGAACGTGAACAGGGCTTCTGCGGCGCAGTACATTTACAATGTTTTTAACTTTGAATAATTTGCTGCTTAAAAATGGAGGGCAAAACCAGCTCTCAAACATTTTTCGCGCTACTGCTCCTGAATCATCGTCTTCAGGTATGCAGTTGAGGTAGCTTTTGACTATAGCTATCGCGTACATTAAGAAGATTTATTGACAACTATCTGCAAAAGTTTGGCATGCTGAACTTTTGCAGATGACTTTCCAATCAATACTGGTTGACTATACGGCCTGGCAAACCTGTCGATTTTATAATTTGCCGGAGATGGACATCGATGGCAATGGAGTTCCTGATCAGTGGAATAATACACCATCAAGTAATTTCATTCTTAAAAATGAGGACAAAGTGATGAGAGTAGAAAAAGTAATTGCAGGACAATATGGCTTTATACGGAGCAGGGCGCTAAATCTCAAGCCAAATACGAAGTATAAGATAGATATGGTACTGGACAATGAGAAGGAATCCCCCGGTATACAGTACAGATATTACCGAACACAAATAGTCCATATCTTCAAAAGACAGTGACCGTATATTTGAATGCAATCGAAAAGGCAATTACGGTATCACTATTTGACTATGCCGGAAGACTGGTAGAACAGCAAAACCCGGACGGAACAAAGCGAAAATACCAGTATAACCCTGACAGTACCATAAAAACATCCATTTCTGAAAACGGCAGCATCACTTATTTCAAATATAACGGATTAGGCCAGCGGACAGAGCAATGGTCGCCGTTTGAGGTGAATGAAGGGAATATACTTTATCTCGTGAAAAGGTCGCGCTATTTGCAACTCCTTCAAGCTTCGCAGCAAAAAACTATACGTATTATCCGGACGGAAAATTGGAAAATGTAACGGATACTGAGGGGAGAAGGACCTGGTATAGTTATGATGCGGATGGAAATATTTCCTGTGAAGAAATATATACCGCTCCGACTCAGAAAAATGTAACGGAATATCGGTTTAATCACCTTGGAAAAGTAGTACAAAAACTGCAGCATGTAAAAGGCGGTGATCTGGGCGGATATAGTTTTGACAATACGCAGGATGTAATATTGACTACATCCTATACCTGTGACCTCAATGGAAATACAAAAACAATGAAAGCTCCCAATGGAGTTATCACAACCTATAATTACGACAATATGGACAGGCTCACAAGCGCAAGTCAGCCGGGGAAAAATGAAAATGGCGTTAATGTGGATATTGTCACATCCTCTACCTATGACTGGGAAGGCAAGGTATTGACAAGTACTGATGCCAGGCTTAATACAACAAGCTTCCTCTATGATAGCCGCGGATTTCTGAAAAAGGCAATCAATGCGGATGCAGGTGTGACCTTATACGATTATGACATGGCAGGTAGAAAAATCGCCGAAATTTCTCCTCAAAATATCCATCACGCAAATGGACAGAAACGAGTATACCTATGACCTGATGGGCAGGATGAAGACCACGGTATACAAATTCCACGAAAAGCGATATAATCCGGCTGCCCACGGGTTTGGCAGCATCTGGACGGAATATGTCACCCGGGCCGTCCTGTATGACAACCTCGGCAACATCGTCAAGGAACTGGATGGCTGTGGGTATGACGCAGGGACAGGCAGCGCTGCCGCCGAAAAGATTGCATCCGGCTACGGCACCGAATACACCTATAACCTGGCGGGTAAACTGGTTACAACCATCGATCCGGTATCTAAAGACAGGGCTTTGCCATTTACTGTAAAGTATGAATACGACGCACTGGGAAGAAAAGCTTCGGAAACAGATGCAAATGGTGCTATCACGATCTACGGGTACAATGACGCCGGAAATGTCACGTCGGTAACAGTAAAAAAGAGCCCGTCAGCCTCCGGCTCGACGATCCGGACCAGCACCTATGATTTCACCGGCAATCTTTTAACCGAAACCGACGGCAATGGAAACACCACCGGATTTGAATACAATGCCCTTGGCAAAACAAGAAAGGCCCTATACCCGGGGGATGAAACCATCCCGTCGAATACTGTCACATACCAATACGATGCGAAAGGCAATCCTGTAATGCAGGCAGACAGTACAGGCAGGGTGGATACCTATACATACGACAGCCAGGACAGGGTATTAAGTCATATCCAAAAAAGAGCGGATAACAGCGAAGCCATTACCACATCCGTAAGATATGATGTCAATGGGAACAAGAGGTTTGAGACCGATGGCAAAGGGTACACTACCGAATATTCTTATGACAAATTAAATAGGCTCGTAGTTTCTTCCATTACTGTGCATGGAACTTTACAGACCACTGCATATGCATATGATAAGAACGGCAACCAGACCTCCGTAACCGACTGGAGGAAGAATACAAGCCGTAATGCATATGATTCTATGAACAGACTGGTAGAAAAGGTGGATGCTAAGAATATATCCATCCAGAAGTTGGAATATAACCACAACAATGCGCAGGTAAAATCCTATGATGCCCTGGACAACCTTACCCGGTTCGATTATGACAGAAACAACCGGCTCGTAAGGACCATTGATGCCGAAGGCCATGTCACAGCCCAAGCATATGATGATGCAGGGAATGTGCAAACCAGGACGGATGGAAGGGGTATATCGACAACATATATGTATGATGAGTTCAACAGGCTCATCACCGTAATCAATCCCAGATTGGAAAAGACCGGCTATACTTATGACCTGAACGGGAACATGCTCACGCAGACCGACGGCGAAGGGGATATGACCTTGTTCGAGTATAATGCGGCCAATAAAGTAGTAAAAAAGATCGACTACGGTGGCAGGATGGGAGAGACGGGAAGCTACACGTACGTTTGGGCCAAGGTGGAAAGCTATACCTACTATGCGGATGGAAGCTTAAAAGACAAGACGGACAGGAACGGCAAGATCACCGGTCATACCTATGATGTGCATGGAAGAATACGTTCACAGTCCATTGGAACAACCGCAATCTCGTATACCTATGACAATAACGGCAACCAGCTTACCATGACCGACAGCACAGGCACTACCACCCGTACCTATGATGAGCTTGGCAGGGTCACTGCAAAAACGGTACCTGATATTGGCACATCCACCTATAATTATGATATAATTACAGGCGTACCGGCAGGATGTACTTTGGAAGGGTCTATCGACCCCAAAGGCAATGTAACGGATAAAGTGACCGATGCGGCAGGAAGACTGTGGAAGGTAACGGCAGACAGCAAAACCACCACCTACGAATATTATGACAATGGCAATAGAAAATCGGTGCTGTACCCCAACGGTGCAAAAGAAGAATACACTTATTACAGCGACAATTTAATCCGGACATTGACAAATAAAAAGGCAAATGGAAGCACCATTGATGTTTATTCGTATACCTATGACGGGGCACATAACCAAACCTCGAAGGTAGACAGCAAGGGCACTACTTTCTATACCTATGATGGCTTGAACAGGCTGGACTCCGTAACAGAACCCGATGGGAAAACGACTTCGTATATGTTTGACAAAGCCGGCAACAGGCTGTCTGAATCCGTGACCATAGGGGAGAGTACGGTTGTCACCATCTACACCTACAATGAGCAGAACAGGCTGACGACTACCCTGACCCAGGCGGATGGAGCGTCAGAAAAGGTTGACTACAGCTATGACAACAACGGAAACATGGCCAGCAAGTCAAAATCGGTGACAAAACCCGTAGACCCCAATTCGCCTTCGAAATTTGAGCTTGTGAAAGCTGGTATGACCACAAACACGGATGTATCATTGTATGAATATGATGTCTGGAACCAGCTATCAAAGAGCATTGAAGGTGACAAGACGATAGTGTACAGGTATAACGGCGACGGCTTGAGGACGGAAAAGGCTGTGAACGGCCAGATGACGCGGTATTTGTATGAATCCGACAAGGTGGTGCTGGAGACAGGTGGCAGCGGCAATCAAACGGCATGGAATGTACAGGGGCTGAACCTGTTGGCAAGAAAAGCCGGAAGCGAAACGTTGTTTTATATGTATAATGGTCACGCAGATGTGACGGCACTGATTGATGGAGCGGGGACGGTGTAGGCGAGTTATTATTATGATGCGTTTGGGAATATCACTGATGAAACCGGGACAGTGAATAACCCCATCCGGTATGCCGGTTATCAGTATGATAATGAGACTGATTTGTATTACTTGAACGCGAGGTACTACGACAGCAAGATAGCCAGGTTCCTGAGTGAGGATACGTATGCTGGTGATCTGAATGATCCGTTAAGCTTAAATTTGTATACCTATTGTCTCAATAATCCCATCAGTTATTTTGACCCAACAGGCTATCTTACAGAAATTGCAGAAAACGCAATGAAATTATTTACTGACATTATCAATAACCCTAATTCTTCACAACTACAGATAGAATCAGCTAAACAAAATATTCAGAATGTTTTAGATAACGATGCTGCCGGGAGACTTTCAAATTCCAATAAGGCAAGTGATCTTCCAGTAATAAGGGATGTAGCAGAGGCTAACAATGTTGACATGAGTGTTGCTGAGTCAATGATAGAAAATGATATATTCTGGGAGCAGAATCAATATCATACAGTTGATGCTATGTACCCTATGGTGAGGAAAGGTACAGGAGATATCGCTAGTTCTGCAAACAATTACCTTTATACAGATGTCCTATTAGCATCTACATCAAATAATAATTTCTTCGACCCTATAAAAAGTATTTGGAAAAAGATAAAAAATTGGTGGAATAACGCACCAACTTACGAAGAAACTTTAAGAGCAAACTATGGAACTGAAGACGACAATAGTTTTGCTGATGACCTATATTTGCTACTTCCTAAAACAGTACAGTCAAAAATTGATATTTGGAAAGCAAATAATAAGGAACTTTTAAAAACAGACCCTAATAAATACCAGACAAGATATGCCAACGAAGTCCTTAACTTTTATGATGCTACTACTATTGAACATGAAGAAATGTTTATAGCAATAGATAAAGCAATAGATTCCGGCAATGTGATAAATATACTTGCTGCTGGCATGGAGGCATAACAGGTGCAAAAACAAAATTGAAAGCTACAGACCTACCTACGACAGGTAAGATACGATTTGTTCCTCCTAAGAAATGGACTCCTTCGCAAGAATTGCCGAGAACTAATAACGGGTGATATATAGATAGATTCGGTAATGTGTGGCAAAGAGGTCCATCGAGGACTACAGGGGAAGCTTTTGAATGGGATGTCCAATTGTCGAATACCGGAAAACAACAACTTGGGTGGGCAAGTAGAGATGGAGCACATGTAAATGTATCTCTCAAAGGCAAAATAACTCATTAATAGGAAGTGATAAAAAATGTACATAAAACTTTTTGCAAGAACTAAAAACAGAGATGAAGCCTTACAAATTTTTTGCGATGCAACGAGTAGTTTGGCGAATGAAATAAAAGAACAGAATATCATTAAGACGGAACCCTATTGGAAAATAGAAGAGATATATGTTATTAAAGCTGATACTAAACTATATAATACTTTGACTAATGAACAGCTCAAAAAGCTTTGGAATTCTATTTCAGATAAATGGACATTCTACGGCAACCCGGTAGATGAAGCATTAGCTTCGCTAACTACTGAAGGGTGTAATTATATTCTGAAAGGAATATATATGATTAATATACTTTTATAAATATAATAACTATCAAAATAGAATACAATGCATAATGTATTAATTCAATGGCTGGATATTAAAAAACTCCGGCTTTTTTTCTTTCTCCTTCAGTTCGAATAATCTGGTATGGATATCGGTAAGCGATGGAACACCTACCGTATAGTATAAAAATAGCTCCATGAGTTTTGTGGAGCTGTTTTTACCAAAAACCTTCTTTTGCAATTTTCTTTATGTAGTTATATTGTTTACGGATCAGCTTTTTG
>JAFABI010000076.1 GCA_023426125.1 Bacillota bacterium | reverse complement strand
GATCTTTTTAATGCCGGGATGCATTTCTTTTTATAAAATCTTATCAAATATTACACTGAAATGGTGTATTTTAAAAAAATCTTATGATTTTCTTAATTAGGAGATGTTGTTCATGATTTTGCCGTGTCCGAAAAGATATTAAGGGTTGAAATATATTTGCAAAATAATATAATATAATATTAATATGTTTTTATAACGGTGTTGGCGGGTAAACTATATTTGTGCATTTTGCGAAAATGAAACAATTGGGAGGTTGTAGTAATGGCTGGTGAAAATATTATAAAAGTGACAAAGGATAATTTCGAACAAGAGGTTTTAAATTCGGAAGTACCGGTAATGGTGGATTTCTGGGCATCTTGGTGCGGCCCGTGCAGAGCGGTTGCACCGTATATGGAGCAGCTTGCCGACGAATATGCGGGCAAAGCGGCGGTTGCCAAGGTGAATGTGGATGAAGAGGGGGAGCTTGCGGCTAAATTCAGGGTATTGAGCATTCCTACCGTTATGCTGTTCAAAGACGGGCAGGTGGTGGAGAAAATCATCGGCGCAAGGTCCAAAGAAGAATTTTCCGGTTTGATTAAAAAGAACCTGTAAGAAAAACCGATGCGTTTTTTTATCCCGGAAGAAGCGAATTTTAATGAAAAAAGCAGGATTTTTTTAAAAAGTATTGAATATATAAATACAAGATGATCCTGCGAACAAAAGCAGATGCCGGAAATAACCTGCTTGAAAAAGGGAATTTATGGCGTGGTCATTCCGATCGATTGAAGGGGGATTGCAATGCCTGGAGAAAAACGCTTTGGTACTTCACTTTTCGGCTTCAAGAAAGTGGATGTCAATACTTATATTGAAAAGCTGCTCAGGGAATTTGACGACAAATTAAAGGAAAAAGACGAGGAGATCTCGGCTTTGAAGAATCAAAACAGGGAATTCAAGCAAAAGTATGAGGAGCTCTTCAGAAAAGCGGACCAGATCAATGAAGACCGCGAGAGAATAGCCAGCGTGCTTATCAAGGCGCAGCAGCAGGCACAATCCATGCTGCTGGAAGCAAGGGAGGAAGCTCTGGAGGAAAAGAGAAAGCTGGAAGAAACCATCGAGATCGAAAAAGAGAAGCTGGTTGACATCCGGCAGGAATTGAAGACGTTGAAATCGGAAGTTGTCAATACCTTGAAGAAATATGAAGCGCAGCTTGGCGGGATCATTAACGAGGAGCAGCAAGCCGGATAGGTTTGCTTTAGATTTGAATGATGTCATTCCAATCGCAGCGCAGTAAAAAGCATTATATTCAGTGAAGAACTGCTTGGAATGAAAAAAACCAAGCGGTTTTTTATGTGTTGTTGATATGTTCCGTATCGGTGCTTTCTTTAAAGCTGCCCTGCTGCATATTGTCAGGTATCGCAATTGTAACTGAAGTTCCCCGGCGATATTTGCTTCGTACGGTAATCGACGCCCTGCCACCATAGTTTATTGTAACCCGTTTTGCAGTGTTGTACAAACCGATGTGGCGAATTTCCTGTTTCGGGTTGAAGGTTTGGGAGAGTTGCCGCCGCAATTCCTCCAGTACTTCCTTCGGCATTCCGAGACCGTTATCGATAATGGTAAGGCAAATCAGACCGCTGCGCCTG
The DNA here is from genome assembly GCA_023426125.1 of Bacillota bacterium. Classification (GTDB taxonomy): domain Bacteria; phylum Bacillota; class Clostridia; order Acetivibrionales; family DTU013; genus MnB-11. The sequence continues at coordinate 1,323 of JAFABI010000076.1, read as the reverse complement.
GAAAGCTTTATCTTGATGCAGCTTCTTTCCTCTTTTGTGATAATTCCATGGTGAATGCTGTTTTCAACAACAGGTTGGAGTATGAGCTTAATGATCCCGATGTCCAGCAGAGTGTCATCGACCTGCCATATAACGTCAAATTTGTCGGGATACCGTATTTTCTGGATTTCAAGATAATTGTGCGTCTGATGGATCTCTGTCCGGATGGGTACCATTTCCTGAGGCTGGCCCAGGGAATAGTTCAGCAGATCCGACAGGGTCTCGATCATTTTGCTTACGTCGTTTTGACCGTCTGTAAGGTTGTAGGATTTCCAATAGATCGTCTTCAAGGTGTTAAAAAGGAAATGAGGATTGATCTGGGACTGCAGCGCCAGAAGCTCCAGCGTCTTATTACGGAAAATTTTTTCTGACAATGCAATTTTCATATATCTTTGTTCCACGAAGGTTTTTATAAGATTGTCCGCAATGTAGGCGTATTCATCCTGTGAACGGCTGCTGGTTACAGCCGGCAGAGGCCTGCCTTGTTCAGCCGCATTCAGCAGCTCCACAATGTTGTTGATCTGTCTGTAGTTGCGCCTGCTGGCACGGTAGGCCAACAGAAATCCCAGCAGAAGACAAAGTCCGAAAACCAGGCACATGGTGATGGTAATTTGCGTGGGAAGCGGTGCTGAAAGTATTGAAGGCTGTTGACAGCGAGGCGCTGAAGCTTATTTTCGACGGTTTCAACTTTATCCCCGACGGACTTGACATGATGGAGGCTTATGAAGCGCTTAAAGATTATACCGTTCATTATCATTTCAAAAACCTGAAGTGGGATGTTCATCTATGCGTGCCGCTGGATGAAGGTGATGCGGACTTTACACCGCTGGTAAAGGCGGTTAAATCGTCGGGATACGACGGATATATTTCCTTTGAATATTTTGCCGACGACCCCTCGGATATGATCCGGAAATCCTGGGATTGGTTCAAGCAAGTATAAAAAATTCATGCGTTTACCCCGGAAATTTGCCAAAAACCCTTGAATGCGGAAAAGAAATCGAGTATAATTGGTATACCTCAGTTTGACAGCTAAAAAAGAAAATAGCCCGTAAACCACCTTTGATTAGACGGTTTGCGGGCTTTGTTGTTTGCCATAAAACATAGCATAATTTTCATTTTTTAGAGGAAGCCAAAATATTTTTTATCTCGTTAAGGCGGAGCCTCTTGTTAGTAAAATCAATGCTAAAAGCTTCCCCGATATAATCTGAAATTTTGCTTCGATAATCAAACATATAAAGGTTTGTGTTTTCAAGACTACAACTGATGTTATTAAGGCAATCAATA
>JAFABI010000008.1 GCA_023426125.1 Bacillota bacterium | reverse complement strand
GGCACGCTGTGCCGGCTGAAACGCGGCAGCGTTGAGGCTTAATAATTGCTTGAGCGTAATGCGGTGAAAATCGCACGTTGCGTTCTGATGGGAGTTGGTCTCGGCGACGAGACCCGCTTACCAGACGGGACACACCCGTCGAGTATCGGGTCGCGGGATGTAAGGTGCGGGGACACACCTCAACGAAGAAGAAGGACTACGTCTGAGGAATGTCCCCTTTTGAAAGGATAGCTGCAACAACAATATCATGACATGTATATGGAGGAAAAGATGATGAGTAATTTAAGCATCCTGGTCATTGGGGGACATCCTGCGGATGTATTTGATCATTGCGGAAGAACATTGGCGCATCATATACGCCGGGGGGACCGCGTGACAGCCCTTGCGCTGACACAGGGCCTGCGTATTCACGATGTTGTCATTTCCGAGGTATTCAGGTCCCAGGGAAAAAGGCCCGACGCCGACGAGATGGATAGTAAAACAGTAAAAAGAAGCCATTTCGAGTTTGACAATTTGCGACACAAATGATATATTTTTATAACGAGGCGACCCAAATATCCCCTACCTCTATAGGTAACGGGTACCGAATTGGGTTTCAGGCGGTGAGCATATCTACCGCCTCGTTGAAACTCCGCTGCGGTAAGGAAATTTGTCTACAACCGACAAATTTCCTTTGAAATAGGTCGTTATAAAAACATTACATAAAGTGAAAAGATGAATGACAAAAAACGAAAACATAAAATTATCGGCATCCTTCTTGTGATGATGTTATTTCCATGGCATACCGTCAAGGCGGAAGCTGCCGGGCAGGCATATTCCCAGGAGTTGTCCCGGTACGCTTATTTGAACTACTATAAAGCCGGGAATGCAGACAGGTACGTGAAATATAAAGAAAAGCATCCGGACGACCCGTGGCTAAATGTGATAACGTATGTAAACATCGGGCTGGACAATGATTTTTATACGAATATTTCAACTGTGGGCGCACCCGGCAAGACAGATGTTCTTGTCAATAAATACAACGCTTTGAGTGCTTCCTATGTCCCTGAAGGTCTGGAAACAATAAGCGCAAAATTCAGCAAGGGCTACTTTCAGCTCAGGGCTGATGCAAGGCAGGCTTTTGAGAAAATGTGCGCCGATGCCGCCGGCCTGGGGCTTGACATCAAGGCCGTATCCGCATACAGAAGCTACCGGACGCAGGATACCGTATATTTCAGCAAAATAAAAAAGCGCAACGCCGCGGAAATGGAAATCAGAGATAAAGTATCCGCCCGTGCCGGCCACAGCGAGCACCAACTGGGGCTGGCCATTGATGTGATCGGTACGGATCTCTGGGTGCAAAACACAAAGGAATTTGCCTGGTACAGCCGGAATGCACACAAATATGGCTTTATTATCCGATACCAGGAAGGCAGGGAGAGTATTACAGGATATGCATATGAACCCTGGCATCTGCGGTATCTGGGTATTGAGCTGGCTTCGGCTGTCTTTGGCAGCGGACTCACATACGATGAATATTACGCAAATTTTATAGACATCGAAGAAAAGGAAAAAGAAAAAGAAAAGGTTATCACCGTTTCGCAGAAAGAGCAAATCATTTTTGTCGATAGCAAGAGGTTTAAACTGGATGCCTTTGATGACGGGAGTACCCGGCATTATAAAATTCAGGACATGGTTCATATGCTGAATGGAACCCAAAAGGAATTTCAGGTCTTCTGGGACAGCAAGAATGAGACGCTGAACTTCCATACTTATACCGGCCAAACGGGTGCGATCCATGACACTCTTGATAAAGAAGCTCCCACCGCTGCAAGCGAAAAGCCGGTGGAAGGAAAATCTGAGGGCATTACAGCCAGACTGCCGGCCATTAAAACATACATTGACGGCAGGGAAGAGTGCCTTACCTATCTGGACATCGACGGCCACTATTATTTAAGCTTGGAAGACCTGGCAAAGATCCTGGATTTTTCTCCAACGGTGGACAATTTTTCCGGCTATCTTGAGATAAGGACAAACAAAGCCCAAAATACAAATGGTACGGCTCTATAAAGCAAGGTAGAAGCGTAGGGGCGAGCATTGCGCGTCCGCATGATGCAATCTGTGATAATACAATTTCTGCGCCAGGAGACGGTTTTTATCTGCCGCGCCGATCGCTAATCCATAGTTTGCGCTTACTGTCACGGGCGGACGGCCTGGCTGCCCCTACATTGAATGCCTTACGGCCAATGACCGCCCTGTATCAGCCTTTTTTATACCAATGCCCCGGAATTCATGAGATTTCCGAATCAGCCGGTCCGGAACGTTGGTGATCTGCCTCTGAGTCGCTTTTTCCGGTTTCGGAACTAAAACCGATGATATCCTTAAACCGCCTGTTTTTGTAAATTGCGATTATGATATTGCGTATCAACAGGAACGTGATAGGGCCAAGGATAAGACCTGCAAAACCGACAATTTGAAGCCCTATGTACATGGCTGTCAGTGTCAGCAGCGGATATACCCCGATCTGATGCCCTACCACCTTTGGCTCGACAATCTGCCGGACAACCAATACAACCACATAGAGCACAAGGATTGAAACCCCCATTCTAATATCATTGGTAACAAAGGAATAGACCGCCCATGGGATCAAAACCCCTCCGGTCCCCAGGACGGGAAGAGCATCTATGATGGCGATGAGAAAAGCAAGAAGCAGCGAATATCTTACACCGATGATACTAAATCCAATGAACAATTCCGTAAAGGTGATGGACATAATAATGAGAGCTGCCCTCAAATATCCGAACAATGCGGAAAACATATCATTTTTTATAGTCAGAATACGGTGAATCCAGCTTTCAGGCAGATGCCGCTCAAATACCGCGCTGATTTTTTCCCGGTCGCTTGACATGAAATAGGTTGCCATGATAGTAATAAGGGTAAAAACAAGTGCTTCAGGGAAGGAAATCGCCGTTGTGAAAGCACCTCGTACGATTGACGTCCCCAAACCGGTAATTGTGGTGGAAATATTGGATATGACACTCCCCAGGTTATCTGTGATCTCAGTTGGCAGCCATGCAAAGAGTGCAGATCCTTTGTCCATCCAGTCAATGATTTGCAGGTAAAGGGTGTGGAAAAATTCCGGTGCGGTTACGATCAGGGCCTTTAGCTCATTGATCAGCCTGTGGACAGCCAGAACAAGCAAAGAAACAATACCGCCCAACAGCAGAAGCAGCACCACAGGAGCGGCTATTTTGCGGCTGATATGCAGCCTGGCTTTGATCAGCTTTAACAGCGGCTCCATGAGGGAGGACAGCGCAAAGGCGATTAAAAACGGAAGAAGGAAAAACGCCAGCCAATAAGATAAAAAGACTCCCGCAAGCACTGAAATGATTACAACGGCAAATATAGCAATTTTTTTAATGTTTTCACGGTATTTCCGCATCATATGACCTCCATATCGGTTTCATTCATATTGTAACCAATACGGAGGCCGTTTACAAGCTTTTACCTGCAATTATCAATGTACAGACATGAATTTCTGGTTTAGGTTTTTCTTGACGTAGCCGTTCACGAAAAATGAAAACAAAATTAATAATGCAGTAGTAAACAGGTGTGATGCTGGTCAGAAGTTATGCAGCGGCTCCACCACTGCACTCCTGGCCTCCTCCAAAGAACAGGATTGATATATCATCCCTAAAAAATAATCAGAAGTGGAGCTTGGTGCGTTGATATGGTAAAATATTTAAAAAGGGACCGGTTTTCTGAAATACCTGCCACATTGATTTTGGCAGGCATAAATATTTTATATAAATAAATCAAAACGCCTTGCTGATGAATCTAATCTATGAGCTTGCAGGTTCACAATGGAAAGGAGCGGAAGCGGAATGGACGTTAACGAGTTTACCGCTCGGACAGAACGTTTAAAAACCCGGCTTTATCGTACGGCATTTTTATATCTGGGCAGCGAAACCATAGCACTTGACGCAGTTGATGAAGCAATCTATCGGGGATTTAAGTCTTTAAAAAAGCTGCGCCAGCCGGAATACTTTGAAACATGGATGACACGAATCCTTATAAATGAGTGCAAGAAAGAGCTGCGCCACAGAAAACGGGAGCAGTCACTGGATACGCTTCCCGAAACGGCGATAGAGGAATTTCATTCGCTTCCGCTAAAAGAAGCAATACTTCGCTTGCCACAAGAATTAAAGGAAGTCATAATCCTTCGGTATTTTTCGGATTTTACGCTTGCCGAAACGGCACAGAGCCTTGAAATACCGCAAGGAACGATCGTAACCAGGCAGCGGCGCGCGCTTGGTCTGTTGAAACTGGAACTTTCGGAGGAGGAATAATCGATGAACCGAAAAGAAGAATACGATAGCCTTTTGACAGAGCTTGACAATATCCCTCCAGCACTTGAACATATTGTTATACGGGCAAAGGCAAGAGCAAAAAAATCAAAACATATACGCCATTTCTTTACGGCGCCGGTAAGCAGTATTGCGGTATTTCTAATTGTCTTTGTTGTAATGGTGAATATTTCGACAACCTTTGCAATGGCTTGCGGCCGAATACCTTTACTGCGTGAGCTTACAGCCGCCGTCGCATTTTCGCCCTCTCTAAGCGCCGCAGTTGAGAACGAATATGTGCAGCCAATTGAACTGGAACAAAGCGAAAACGGTATAACCATGCGGGTAGAATATGTTATCGTTGACCAAAAACAACTTAACATTTTTTATTCCCTACAATCACAAAGTTACTCACACATGGATGCCACACCTTACATCAATAATCCTGACGGCACGCCGTTAGATGGTTATGGCCTTTATTCAGGCGGTTTTGACGCTAAAAATGGAGAGCTGCGCCAATTTACAGTGGACTTTTTGGACAGAGATGTGCCGGGGAGTTTAGTTCTTAAGTGCAAGGTGCATGATAACGGAAGTGATGTGATAACTGCTACCGTCCCGGCCGATTCAACTCAGGCAGAAGAGTATGGAGAACCTGATTTTATTTCAACTTTTACCTTTACTCTTACCTTTGACCCGACCTTCACACAAAAGGGCGAGGTTATAAACCTTAATCAAAGTTTTGTTTTGGATGGGCAACACCTGACCGCAACTACTGTTGAAATCTATCCAACGCATATTCGTTTAAATCTTGCCGATGATAAAAGAAATACGGCATGGCTTCAATCGCTTACATTCTATCTGGAAAACGAAGATGGCAAACGTTTCGGAACAATCAGTAACGGTATAACAGCTACAGGTTCAGTGGATTCACCGTTTATGGCATCGCACCGTTTGGAAAGCTCGTTTTTCTCACAAAGCCGAAGTTTGACGCTATATATCACCGACGCAGTTTGGCTTGACAAGGATATGGAGCGCGTGAGAGTTGATTTGGCAAATGGCGCAGCCGACAAGCTGCCCGAAGGAGTGAAGCTTGAGCAATCCGTTCGTAAAGGGAATAGCTGGCAGTTGACATTTTCCGGTGTGGAGCGGAAAGAAGGCAGCTCGTATCAATTGTTTGGGAGTAAGTATTATGATGAAACGGGTAATGAATATGAGTATAACAGTTGGTCATCGGGAGCTACCGGTTACTTTGATGAAGAAGCGAATAAGTATATAGAAACGCCGGGGGTATTCAGAGTTCAGTTTTCGTTGACGGATTATCCCTTTGATACCGTCTACCTTTCACCATCTGCCTCGCGCACGGTAAAGCTTGCAACACCGGTTGAAATTAAAGTGAAGTAAATATATTAGGATGCACACAATTGCACCTAATGGAAAGAATGCGAAGTAAGTGTGCGACAGGGGGACGGTTCTCTGTCGCAGATTTCATTGGTTTGCGGACGGGCAGCCATTCCGCCATGATGCTTTCATTTGCAGCCACGTTCGCCCGTTTTGTTTCAATGCAAGGCGTGCAGAATAGAATACACGGGAAAAATACACGGGGACGGTTCTACTGTATGCCAAAGCATACAGTAGAACCGTCCCCGTGTATTTTGAAAGTTACGCCCCTACAGTTGATTTACGTCCTCATGTCAATGTACCTGTCCCCTTGACCTGTCCCCTTGACAGTTAGTGCACATTATCCATGCCAACATACAGCAAGTATCTGTTACTTCCGGTACCTCATCCTGTATTGGTAGGGTGATAAGCCCTCGGTTTGCTTGAATATCCTTATAAAGTGATTGACATTGCAAAAGCCTGAATCGGCGCAAACCTGCGTAATGCTTGCATCGCTGTTCACCAGCAGCTCCTTTGCGGCGGAAAGCCTCTGGAGGATCAGGTATTCCTTGAAGGAAAAGCCGCAGATCTTCTTAAAAAGCCGGGACAGGTAATACATGTCCATAAAAAAGATCCCGGATACCGACTTTAGCGTTATAGGCTCAAGATAATGTTCGTCAATGTATTTCTGGATCTGATGGATCACACTGGTCGGTCTTGTTTCCTCCGCCAGAGGGAAACTCCCGGGATGATTTCTGAAAAGCCGGATGAAGAGCAGCTGCATCAGGGCTGCGGCTCCCGGAGTTTTGAATTCCAGGTCGGAATCCAGTTCCTCCTTTATTTGCATAAATAGCGCAGCAATGGCCGTTATTTCATCGTCTTTCAGCAAAAGCACATGTTGAAAGCTCTCGGGCCGGTTTTTGAAAATGGAGCCCAGACGCCGGTCGTCGATGATGCTTTGAAAAAATTGCGGCTTTATCAGCAAATAATAGCGTTTGTAAGGAAACTGCGAAGCTTCCACCTCGTGGGACTCCAGGTGGCTGATAAAGATAAGGCTCCCGGGTCCCACCTCGTATTTCCTGGAATTAACGCGAATGGTCGATATCCCTTCCGTTATGAAGATCAACTCATACGTGTTATGGTAATGGTTTTTTAAACGCAAACGATCCGAAGTTTCTTCATATCGGACGGTCATTTCATCCGTATAGGCAATTTGTCGGTCATCCATCCCTGTCAATGCTAGCTCCTTTACCTGTCGAGAATAGTGCAAAGTCAAATAACGCTAATATTATAACAAAATAATCTATATAAATAAATACCTGTTTAACTTATAATTGCAAATAGGGGCAATTTTTTTGCCTGGCCCGGGCATGGAAACGAACTCACTTTTCAGGTTAAGGAGGTTTGAACGTATGCCGTTTAAGAAGTTCTCATACAGGCGGTTGGAGGAGCTTATTGAAGAAAGCAGGATGCTGGGAGTGGAACTTCCATTTTCAGAGAATACCGGCATTTTGAGCAGATCGGTTGACATTGGCGGTTTCACAGCGCCAAATTCCCTGGCGATTCATCCCATGGAAGGCAATGACGGTGAAAGAGACGGCAGTCCGGGGGAACTGACCATCCGGAGATATAAGAGGTTTGCCGCCAGCGGCGCCGGCTTGATCTGGTTTGAAGCGGTTGCCGCCGTGCCGGAAGGCCGGGCGATTCCGCGGCAGCTGTGGATTCATCCGGAAAATCTTTCCACTTTTAAAAGTATTGTAGGTATGATCAGGGAAACTGCTGCCAGGGAATCAGAGGGTGGAAGCAAGTCCCTTTGTGTAATGCAGCTCACGCATTCGGGACGGTTCAGCAAACCCGAGGGTAAGCCTGCGCCGGTCATCGCCTATCACAATCCTTATCTGAACCAGAGGCTGAATTTGGAGCCGGATTACCCGGTGATTACCGATGATGAACTGGAAAAGCTGGAGGAGAAATTCGAGGAAGCAGCGGTATTGGCTAGGGATGCAGGCTTTGACGGGGTAGATGTAAAATGCTGCCACCGTTATCTCAACTGTGAGCTTTTATCCGCATATACCAGGGAAGGAAAATATGGCGGCAGCTTTGAAGGACGTACAAGATTTCTTCTCAACGTTGTCGACAGGATTAAGTCCAGGCTTGGCAGCGGATTCCTTGTGGCTTCAAGGCTCAACATATATGACGGGATTCCCTTTCCATACGGCTGGGGGGTTGACCGGGAGAATTACCGCAGGTATGACCTTTCGGAGCCGTTGAGGCTGGTGGGGCTTTTGCAGGAAAAAGGTGTGAAGCTTTTGAATCTGACCATGGGGACGCCGTATTACAATCCGCATGTAAACAGGCCATATGATGCGGGAGGATATATTCCGGAGGAGCATCAGCTCCAAGGTGTGGCAAGACTTGTAAATGGCATCGGAGAGATAAAAAAGGCTTACCCCGGAATGCGCATCGTAGGAACGGGGTTCAGCTGGCTTAGACATTACGCGCCCAATCTGGCGGCAGGCTGCATAGAAAATGGGAAGGCCGACCTTATAGGGTTTGGCAGAGAGGCTTTTGCCTATCCTGAATTTGTCGGAGATATCCTGCAAAAGGGCGCGATGAATGAAAAGAAATGCTGTATCAGCTGCAGCAAGTGTGCGGATATTTTACGGGCAGGCGGAAATGCCGGCTGTGTTATAAGGGATGCCGGTATCTATGCGCCCGAGTATGCCAGGTGTGTGGCAAAAATATAAAGGAGTGTTGATGATATGAGCAAAAACAGGACGGCTCTGATAACTGGAGCGGCAAGGGGTATAGGAAACGCAATCGCGGCGCAGCTGGCTTCCGAAGGCTGTGCAGTTGTGATTATGGATGTGTTCGATGAAGAGAAGGTTGCGGAAAACATCAAGAAGGTCAGTGCCTTTGGACAGCCTGTCTTGTATGTGAAAGGGGATATCACCTCCGAGGAAAGCCGCAGGGAAACCGTTGAGGAAGCGGTCAAAAACTTCGGAAAAATCGATATCCTTGTAAACAATGCGGGAGTGGCGCCAAAGGTCAGGATGGATATGCTGGCCACCACGGAGGAGAGTCTGGATTTTGTACTGGGAGTCAATCTTAAAGGCACCTTCTTCCTTACGCAGAGAGTCGCCAATTCCATGCTGGAAAAGATGAAGGAATTTGAAGAGATGAAGCCGGTGATTGTAAATATATCCTCCATGTCGGCATATACATCCTCCACGCAGCGAAGTGAGTACTGCATTTCCAAAGCGGGCGTCAGCATGATTACCACGCTTTTTGCTGACAGGCTGGCCAATGAGGGGATTAATGTCTACGAGATCCGTCCGGGAATCATTATGACGGACATGACTTCGGTGGTAAAGGACAAATATGACCGGATGATCGCCGAAGGCGTGACGCCGATAAAGCGCTGGGGATATCCGGAAGATATCGCCAATGCCGTTTCGGTGCTTTGCTCCGGGAAACTGGGATTTTCAACGGGAGAGGTCATCAATGTGGACGGCGGTTTCCACATCAGGAGGCTGTGATATGAAAAAGGACAAAACAGTTATAAAAGGGTTAGAACTTGACGTATACAGTCTGAATACCCTGGTGGTGGGAAGCGGCGCGGCGGGGTTCAATGCCGCCGACAGCCTGTATGCACTGGGGCAGAAGGATGTTGCCATTATTACGGAAGGCGTCAGGATGGGCACCTCCAGGAATACCGGTTCCGACAAACAGACCTACTATAAGCTTACCCTGGCAGGCGGCGCTCCCGATTCCGTTCTGGAGATGGCAAAGACGCTTTTTGACGGCGGAAGCCGCCACGGCGATATCGCGCTGGTGGAAGCGGCCCTTTCGGCTGCAAGCTTCTATAAGCTGGTACAAATCGGCGTACCGTTTCCACATAACCGCTACGGTGAATACATCGGATACAAAACAGACCATGACCCCAGACAGCGGGCTACCTCGGCGGGACCTCTCACCTCGAAGTTCATGACCGAGAAACTGGAAATACAGGTCAGGCAAAAGAATATTCAAATCTTTGACGGTTACCTGGTCATCGGGATCCTGACTGAAAAACAGGAGGATGAAGCACATGCCGTCGGTCTGGTTGCTTTAAATATGTCGGAACTGGATAAACCCCATATGGGATTTACCCTTTTCAATTGCACCAATATCGTCTATGCCACCGGCGGACCGGCCGGCATGTACCTGGCGTCGGTTTACCCGGAAAGCCAGACGGGCGCTTCGGGAATAGCTTTTGAGGCAGGCGTCCGCGGAGTGAACCTTACCGAGTCCCAATTCGGCATCGCATCGGTAAAATTCCGCTGGAACCTTTCCGGAACCTATCAACAGGTCATTCCAAGATATGTTTCCACCAATCCCGACGGCAGCGATGAAAAAGAATTTCTTGACGAGTATTTCGATACGGCCGGCAGAATGCTGGACGCTATTTTCCTGAAAGGCTACCAGTGGCCCTTTGACCCGAGAAAGATCGAGAATTACGGCTCCTCCCTCATCGACATTCTGGTATATAATGAAACCCAGCTGAAAGGACGAAGGGTCTTCATGGATTTCATGCACAATCCCGGCTGGGCGGCGGGGACGCAGGAAATGGATTTCCGGCTGCTGGGAAAGGAAACCCATGAGTATTTGCAAAAATCCAACGCCCTTTTTGGAACTCCCATTGAAAGACTGGCGAAAATGAACCAGCCGGCCATCAATTTATATATGGAGCATGGCATTGACCTTACAAAGGAATACCTTGAAATCGCCGTGTGCGCCCAGCATAACAACGGTGGGCTTACAGGCAACCACTGGTGGGAAAGCAATGTGAAACACTTCTTCCCGGTTGGAGAAGCAAGCGGCACCTTTGGTGTCTACAGGCCGGGGGGAAGCGCCCTTAACTCGACGCAAGCCGGCAGTCTCAGGGCTGCCCAGTATATTTGTGCAAATTACGGGCAGGAGCCGCAGCTGACACAAAGCTTTACGGAGCACATTGCGCCGCAGGTGGAAGCATTGGTGCAAACTGCGGAAAGCCTCGTTGGCAGTAAACATGGTGATTTCAATTTGCAGGAGTATATCCTGAAGCTAAGAACAAGAATGACCAGGGCGGGCGCTCATATCCGCAGCCGGGAGAATGTGGACAGGGCTCTGAAGGAGTGCCTGGAAGATCTGGAGCTTTTTAACGGGAACCTGCTGGAATTACCGGGTGCAATAGAGCTCCCCGACGCATTCAGAGTAAGGGATATGCTGATAACCCAGTTCGTATACCTGTCGTCGATCAGGGAATATATCCGGAAAGGCGGGAAGAGCAGAGGCTCCTATCTTATCGGAGATAGTTCCGGAAAACTGCCGGTGCCCGGACTTCCGGAAGAATTCAAATATTCTTCGGACAATGGAGACTTAATGAAGGAATTATGCGAAATCAGCCTGGAAAAGTCGGGAAAATCCTATGGCTGCAAAGCGGAATGGAAGCCGGTAAGGCCTGTGTCTGAAGAGGATAACTGGTTTGAAAATGTCTGGAATGAATATATGAAGGGCGAAATCATACGATGAGCTCCGTTGCCGGTACTACAGCGTAGGTAGGGGGATGGTTCTTTAGTGTCGTGTTGGTTCATTTTGCGACAGAGAAGAACCGTCCCTTGTCGCACCGAAGTTTTTGCTGTAGGATCAGTAGAGTATTTTATATGTTTACTATACTATATTCCATTTTATATCCCTGCCGGTCGATTTATAATGGGGTTATCCATTGTGAATTTGACCGACTTGGAGGATATAACGATGAGCTTTTCATTGAAACCCGATTACGAAAAAACAAAGGAACGGTATGATGCCTGGTGGCATAATGAGATTGTGGACCGGCCGCCTGTCAATATCAGTTTTCCGGTGGAACGGCCAAAGCCTGTTCCGCAAAAGAACTATGCGACATGGCAGGAGAAATGGCTGGATTTTGATTACCGGGCCGAAGCGGCAAATCTGGAATTGCACAATCAAGTTTTTTACGCAGATTCTCTGCCCATCGTATGGCCCAACCTGGGGCCTGAAGTGTTCAGCGCATGGTGCGGCTGCGGTTACAGGTTCGGGGAGCATACCACCTGGAGCGAGCCTTGCATCCTTGACTGGGAAAAAGATGCGGAGCAATGTAAGCTGGACATGAACCATTGGCTCTTTAAAGCGGTGGAGGATTTTACCAGAAGGCTGCTGGAGTATGGAAGAGGCAATTTCATCGTAGGGCTTACGGACTTCCATCCCGGGGGCGACCATCTGGCGGCGCTGAGGGACCCTCAGAATCTGGCGGTTGACATGATCGAGCATGTGGATGAGATAAAAACAATGCTGAAGCAGTCGGAAGCGGAGTTTTTCCAGGCTTATGACTATTTTTACAACCTGCTGCGCGCGGAAAACATGCCGATTACCACCTGGACCCCGTTGATCCATGACGGAAGGTATTATGTTCCCAGCAATGACTTTTCGTGTATGATCAGCAATGAAATGTTTGAGGATATTTTCTTACAGGGCATCATCAACGAGTGCCGCTTTTATGAAAGGTCCATCTATCATCTGGACGGTCCCGGGGCGCTCCGGCATCTGGATTCTCTTCTGTCCATAAAAGAATTGAATGCCGTCCAGTGGGTTCCGGGAGCCGGCAGGGAAGGGTATGAAAGGTGGATAAAGGTTTATCAGAAAATACAGGCGGCAGGCAAGGGAATACAGCTTGGCATTTCCATTGAGGAGCTGCCTCTGGTTTTTGAAACGCTTAAGCCCGAAGGTGTATGGTTTGCAAGCATTTCCGGTGTAAACGACAGAAACATGGCGGACGAAGTCCTTGCCAGAATTTCAAAATGGAAATAACGAGGCTCAAATTTCCTTTGACTTAGGTCGTTATAATGCGGACGATCAGGACTTACTATTCTCTTTATAACGAAAAGAGAATAGTAAGTCAAACACTGCAGACATGTCCCCAACTCTTCCCCAACTCTCTTCCAAGCGCAATGCCAAATTCAAGCCAATCTGTTTCAGTCCCGCGGAATCTCACATCACAGTCCCATGGATCATTGGTTTCCCGGACCAGTTTCAAAGAAGCATTACCTGTTGAGAAAATTTCTAAAAAGTTCACTTATACCGAGGCGGCAAAATGTCCCCCGCCTCTATAAATGGCGGGTATCAATGGCGGACAATAGGACTGATTCGTATCCATGCTTATGAAGGAAAAACATATTTTTTGTCGAATACTGTTTATGTAAATTATTTATCAGGAGACGGTTGTTGTGTATAAGTTGCTGGTAGTAGATGATGAACCGAGACAGGTGAAGGCTCTGGTCAACATAATATCACACTTTCGACCTGGCTATGACGTTTTATACGCCGAAGACGGGCGTGAAGCTCTGGAACTGATTGCCCATAACCGGATAGATATCCTTATCACCGATATAAAGATGCCCAACATGGATGGGCTTGCGCTGATAGAAAAACTTACGGGTATGGGCTTAAAAATAAAAACAATCATCCTGAGCGGATACGGAGAATTTGAATATGCCCAGAAGGCAATTCGTTTCGGCGTAAACGATTATCTTGTCAAGCCCATCGGCAAGGGGGATTTGCAAGACCTGATAATAAAAATGGAGAACAACATTAAAGAAGATCAAGAGCAGCTCCGGCACCGGGAAAATCTGCAAAAGACATTGCACAACTCACTGCCGGTATACATTGAGCATCAATTCAACAAATGGGTCACCGGAAGCCTGGAGAGGGAAGGTGTGAATGAGATTGAATCAATCTTCCCACATAACGGGCCGGGGATTGTCATTGTCACATCCTTCACCCAATCCCGGTCATTTTCCGGCAGCGCCGATACCTATGCGGAGAAAGTCCATAAAGTATTACAGCATGGGAAGTATATGATGAAAGAGACATTAACTGCAGTTGGCCAGTGTGTCTCTTTTTGCGTGGAGAGGTATACAGCCGTAATGGCTACGGTATTGAGCATGAATTTATCCACCCGTTTGTTATCCTATGACAATATGAAAAAGCTCAATACATTTATTTCCGAGATCAGGAATGAGCATGAAGTGACTGCCACCCTTGGAGTAAGTGAAAAATCAGAGCACATTTTTGATAATATTGCCGGATGCTTTAAAGAAGCCCTTATGGCCAATGAGAGAAGGTTTTATCTCGGGACTGGAAAGGTCATCCATTATCCGGACTCCGGTTACGGACCGCCTAATGAGTCCATACCCCTGAATTTAAGCGCCCTGGAGGCCGAGCTATCGGAGGCGGTCAGGCAAATGGATACCAGCCTGCTTATTCAAACGACCGGCAGAGCCTTTGACGGAATGGATAAATGCTGCTATTACGAACCTGGAAGGCTGAAAGAGGATTGGACGCATGTAGTGTTGAATCTTCTTACGACAGTATATCCTATGATATCGGCAGAGGAGTACGAGTCCCTCATTGGAAAAACAAAAAACGGAATTGCCGGGTGTGGAGAATATA
This sequence comes from Bacillota bacterium, assembly GCA_023426125.1. Lineage (GTDB taxonomy): Bacteria > Bacillota > Clostridia > Acetivibrionales > DTU013 > MnB-11. The sequence continues at coordinate 21,917 of JAFABI010000008.1, read as the reverse complement.
AAGAGCTGCGGCACTGTATCGCCGGAATCCTTTGCGAGGTGGTCGAACTGGTCAAATGCAAGGGAGACGGCAGCATGAACGGTATTATCATTGAAAAATGCAAAAAGTATATCGAGAATAATTATATGAATGCTATCTCCCTGGAATCCGTAGCACAGAAGTATTGTTTTAATCCTTCGTATTTCAGCAATCTGTTTAAAAATTATACCGGCAGAGGCTTTTCCGAATATCTGTATCTGAGCAGGATAAAGAAGGCGCAAAGCCTGTTGGAAAATACCGACGAAAGTATAGCCGGAATATCTGCCAAAGTCGGCTTTGCAGATTGCGCATATTTTTGCCGGGTATTCAAGCGTGAAACAGGCCTGTCGCCTTTGAAATACCGGCAGGTTCACGAAAGGGGCGGGAGATACCGGTAGTGCATATAAAATATGCCTGCCCGGTAAGTTGTCCGGAGCTTTTATAAGCGTACGGCATCAAGTTCCCCGCTTATAAGGCGGCAGGTTTTGGATGAATAAGCAAATTTGAATTATATAGCTGGGAGAACGGACGATGACCGGTATTATTTCACGAATTCGGAATATGGATCTCAGAGGCAGACTGCTTGCTTCCTATGTCCTCCTGACAACTGTAACCTTATGTATTATCAGCATCAGATATTATTCTGTAAGTAAAGAGGTCATTTCTGATATTGCCCGGAAAAATGCCTACGAAGTGGTTAAGAAGAATAATGAAATTATTGATACAAAGCTGGCCCAGATCCGGGAAAAGATCATCTCCCTTATAACGGATAAGGACCTGTACGGGATATTTTCAGGAAATAAGCCCACATCCGACTACGATCTGCTGGTTATGGACAATGAAGTTGCAGACTACATTAATAAATATTTTGTAAGTTCCCATGACGTTTATTCCGTGCAGCTCGCCGCCGGTTATCATAGTTTCGGCCCCAGAACGCAGATGGGAACGGATTTTAAAAACTTTATCCCCCACGGCGAATTTACCAAATCTGAAATCTATCATGCTGCCGTAGAGGCACAGGGCAGGCTCCGTTGGATTCCAACCTATGATTTTGCGGAGATGTTTCATGTAAAATATATGAAGGATGTAAACATTGATTACCGCCATATGTTTTCAGCAGTCAAGCTGATTAACGGCCTGGTGGGAGGCGGAGCCGGGCAATCTGTCTCCGGCGGCGGTACGGAGGATCTGGTGCTGATAGTGAATTTTAAAGAAGATTTTTTTCGCAAGATTTTCACAGGAAGTATACCTTTTGAGGGAGGATATTATTTTATCCTTTCGCCGGACGGACAGGTTATTTCACACCAGGATGAGGAAAAGGTTGCAAAATACCTGTCTTTTAACTGGTTCGACAACGTGAAGCAAAAGGGATCCGGTACCGACAGCGTGGAAATAGACGGTAGAAGCATGATCCTATGCTACGACACCTCCAAAATTACCGGCTGGATATCCATAATCGTCATACCGCCGGAGCAATTGTCAAAGCAAATCCTTCCGCAGATCAAATCCTATTCACTCTATGTTACGGTCATACTCATCATCATTTCCGCTCTTGTCTCCTATATATTGTCATACAGGATAAGCAAGCCGATCAAGAAATTGATCCAGGCAATCAAAAAAATCGGCGAGGGTGATTTCAATGTGAAAATCCGTGAGGAAGGCAGCAGAGAGTTCAAAGAATTGATTGTGAAATTCAATGACATGAATGAAAAAATACAAAGGCTGATCACCGAGAATTATGAAAGCAAGATCAAAGAGAAGGAAGCGGAAATCACAGCGCTGAATTTACAGCTTGACCCTCATTTCATGTACAATACGTTAAATATCATTAACCTGATTTCCATTGAAAACGGACAGGATGAAATCAGCGAAATGATCCTGAGCCTTTCCACCATGCTGAAATATACGGTAAAAAACAGGAATGAAATCGTCTCCTTCAGAGAAGATATGAACTATTTGAAAAGCTATATATTCATCATGGCAAAGAGGTTTGAGGGCCGGTTCGACGTTATTTTCGATATGGAAGAGGAGTTGTACCCGTACGGCGTCCCCAAATTTTTTATGCAGCCGTTTGTTGAAAATGCGCTTGTTCACGGTTTCGACTCCATAAAAAGAGGCGGAATACTAAAAATCACATGCTATATAAAAAATAATACGCGCTTCTTTCTCATCGAGGATAACGGCAAGGGGATTGAAGCCGAAAGGCTCCCCGAGATAATGGATACTGAAAAAGGCTCGATAGGTATAAGCAATATCCTGAAAAGGATTAGAATAATATACGGGGATGGGTTCGGCATACAGATTGAGTCCAGGCCTGCATGCGGAACAAAAGTTACCATCAGGCTGCCCCTGAAGTAAATGCGGTGATTGCGCGGGGAAGCGCAGGCTTTTTTGCAAAATTCCAAAGAAAGTACAATAAAACAATATAATTAATATCTTTTTCCGGATTTATTATTTTATAATACAGCAGAAAGCTGCAATATAAAATTCTAAGGAGGAATGTTTCATGAAAACGGGAAGAAAAGCCGTGTTGTGGTTGGTGACGGTGTGCCTTATGCTAAGTACCCTGCTGGCAGGGTGCGGCGGCGCGCCTCAAACAGAAACGAGTGAAAGCGGCAGCCCCAAAACCGGGACGGAGGCCGGGAACTCAACTCAAGACACACAAAAAACCGAACCTGTTAAACTGGTTTTTACCTATTGGGGAAGTCCGGATGAAAAAAAGGCTATTGAGGGCGCGTGCCAAAAATTCACGCAAAACAATCCTTCTATCACCATAGAGCCTATGCAGATTCCGAATACCGATTACAGTGCGAAGATGACGGCTATGGCGGCAGGCAACGACGCCCCTGACCTCGGCTATATGAGCGATCTTGGAGAAGCCTGGGCTAACGAAGGAAAGTTTGTCAACCTTTTTGAAATGCTTGAAAAGGACAGCGAATTGAAAAAGGAAGATTTTCTCGACTATATCTGGTTCAAGCTATCGCCCGGCAATGCCTGGGGTATCAGTACGGCGGCGGAATGCTTCGGACTTTATTACAATAAGGATGTCTTCACATCCGAGGGAATTGATCCGCTGCCTGTAAAAGCAGAAAACGCAATGGACTGGGATAGCTTTGTGGCGCTGGCAAAGAAGCTTACCATCGACAAAAACGGAAAGAATGCTTCAGACCCGGCATTTGATCCTAATAATATCAAACGGTACGGTATCATGTTCGAGACCTGGGATGCGCCTATAAATAATTTCATATTTGCCAATGGAGGAGAATGGGCATCGGCAGACGGAAAGAAATTTACATTAAATTCACCTGAGACAGCGGATGCACTCCAGAAGCTTGCCGATCTTATCAATGTACACCATGTCGCGCCTTCCCCGCTGGCGGCAAAATCGCTGCCGGCAATGAATATAGCCCTGCAGTCGGGTCTAAGTGCAATGGTGGTAGGCGGTCAGTGGATCAACCTTGACCTTGGCAATGCCAAAGTCAATTTCGACATCGGTGTGCTGCCCAAGCTTAAAAAGTGCATAACAATAGGCACGAGCGGCTCTACAGTTATATTCGGATCCACCAGGCATCCGGAAGAGGCCTGGAAGCTGATGAAATGGCTGGCTAACCCGGAGGGCGCAATTGAAGTCTATTCCAGCGGTTTGTGGATGCCCATCATGAAAAAATGGTATACGGATCCCGAACTTGTGGCTAAATGGGTTGATGCCAATCCCGCCGCCCACCCCGCCGGCTTTAAGGATGCCATGATGGACCAGCTTCTGAAAAACGGCATCCCTACGACGGGATATTATCTTAAAAACAATACAAAGCTCGTTCCAATCGTTACCTCCAGTTGGGATCAGATCTGGATGGGCAAGAAGAGCGCCGCCGATGCGTTGAAAGAAATGGAAACAGCGGCCTCGCCGGAATTCAAGGGCAGGTATGATGTGGAGTAAGAGGCATGAGAAAATCGAAAGCCAGGCTCAGGCCTGGCTTTCTTTAAAATATCCTTTCGAAAGAGGTCATTTTTATGGAATCCCGTTTAAATTATTCGACTGATACCTTATACCGGAAACACAGAAAAAGTATGTTCAAAGCTCTTTGTTTCGGGCTGCTTTACACCTCTCCCGTCATTCTGGGTTACATTATTTTTGTACTGGTGCCGCTGGTTGTAACCATGTTTTTAAGTATGACGGATTATTCAATCGGCTCGTTAAAAACGAATTTTGTCGGTCTGAAAAACTACAGGGATATGTTTACCGGGCAGGACATATACTTTTATCCTTCCATTAAGGCTACGCTGTATTATGTTCTGGGCAGCGTGCCCCTGAGTATCGTATTTTCCTTCATTATTGCGGTGCTGTTGAACAGCCGGATTAAGTTCAAGACATTTTTCCGGGGATTGTTTTATCTTCCCGTGATCATTCCGCTTGTCGCCGGGTGCTCTATATGGCTGTGGATGCTGCAGCCGGATTTCGGCATCGTAAATCAGCTCTTAAAGGCCGTTGGCCTTCCGGGATCACGCTGGCTGACTTCCGATACCACCGTCATTCCAACCTTTATCCTGTTCAGTCTCTGGATCTGCGGCAACACGATTGTAATTTTCCTTGCGGGTCTGCAGAATATTCCGGTTCAATTGTTTGAGGCATTGGATGTCGATGGTGGCAATGCCTGGCACAAGCTGGTGTATGTAATCATACCCATGTCCTCTCCGATTATTTTCTTCAACACGGTCATCGGGGTCATAAACGCATTCCAATGTTTTGTCCCTACGGCAATTCTTACTCCGGGGCAGGGGCCGAACATAATGGGGCAGCCCGGCAATGCCGGCTTGCTTATCGTACCCAATATTTACATCAAAGCCTTCACATTTTCCCAGATGGGTTCCGCAAGTGCAACTGCAGTAATCCTGCTTGTCATCATAGCAATTTTTACAGTCGTATTTTTCAAGCTCCAAAAAAATCTGGTCTATTATGAAGCGGGAGGAAAAACGAAATGAAAACGAAAAAAACCGACGCTTTGATATATACTGTGTTGATCATAATGTCCATTTTGTTCTTTTTCCCCTTTTACTGGATGTTAAGAACAGCGGTGGTGGATGCCGGAAGCATCTTCTCTCCGGAAATGAAGATTCTTCCTCCCCGGATCAGACTGGAGAATTTTAAAAATGCTCTGACGGTACAGCCATTTGCCCTTTATTTTGTAAATACTTCGCTTATTACGGTTCTTAATATTATAGGCGTGCTGCTTTCCAGCTCCCTGTGCGCATATGGATTTTCAAGGCTGCATTGGCCGGGGAGGGATAAGGTTTTCGGCATTTTACTGACGGCGTTGATGCTGCCGTATTCGGTAATGATGATACCGCATTTTATCGGCTGGAATTTCCTCGGACTGACAAATACGTTTGCGCCGCTTATTGTTCCTGCGTATTTCGGAGGCGGCCTGTTCAACATATTTCTTATGAGGCAGTTTTTCCTCGCCATACCGGATGAACTGGACGAAGCCGCTTATATAGATGGCGCCGGCAGGTTCAGGATCTATCTATCCGTTATCCTTCCCCTCAGCAAACAGGTTATGATTGTGGTGGGGCTCTTTACGTTTTTGAACAACTGGAACGATTATCTTGCCCCTATGATATATCTCTCCTCCGACAAAAAATTTACATTGATGCTGGGGCTGAATCAGTTTATCGGTGCGTACAACGCCCAGTGGAATCTGATGATGGCCGCAGTGGCCATTGTTGTATTTCCGTCGCTGGTGCTTTATCTTTTCGCGCAAAAATACTTCATAGAGGGCATTGCCATGACCGGCATCAAGGCATAAGCCATTTTACAAACGGCATAGCTCGGAAAGCATAAAAAAATCAGTGTGATTTCAATCAATTTATGATGTTCGGGAGGTTTAAAATGGGAAGATATCGGGTCTCGGCAGATATTGGCGGTACTTTCACGGATCTTGTTTTTTATGATAAATTAACCGGCGCGTATGAGCAGGGGAAAACATTAACCACTCCACGGAATTTGTCGGATGCAATTATGAAAGGCATCAGTGAAAAAATTGATGATTATGGTGAAATTGATTTTTTTGTTCATGGGACCACCGCAGGCTTGAACGCATTTCTTGAAAGAAAGGGCGCCAGGGTTGCGCTTATGACTACAAAAGGTTTTAGAGATGTATATGAAATAGGACGTGGGAACAGAAAAGACATGTATAGCTTGTCTTTTAAGAAACCCACCCCTTTGATAAGCCGTCAGGACATTTTTGAAGTTGATGAAAGAATATTATACGACGGCACGGTACAAAAAGCACTCGTTGAAGAAAGCGTTGCAGAGGCGGTTAGGGAAATACGGCGCAAAGGATATGAATCAGTTGCCGTTTGCCTGATCAATGCTTACGTCAACCCTGTTCACGAAATTGAAATGAAAAAGATAATACAAAAGAGCTTGCCTGAAATATCGATTTCCCTTTCGAACAAGGTAGCGAGGGAATGGCGTGAATATGAGCGCACAAGTACAACAGTAATCAATGCATACATTGCTCCCATCGTAGAAAAATATTTAAAATTGCTGGAAGACCGGATAAGCAGGAAGGGTTTCAAAGAAATCGTACATGTCATGCAATCCGGCGGAGGAGTAATAACATCATCTGTCGCAAAAGAAATACCGATCCAGACTTTATTATCCGGACCCGTAGGTGGTGCGGTCGGAAACAGTTGTTTTTCTGAAACGGTAAAATACGGAAATTTCATTGGTGTGGATATGGGCGGGACAAGCTACGATGTCAGCATGATTATAGACGGAAAGCCGGATGTATCTATGGAAACCAATTTGGAAGGCTTTCCGGTATTAACGCCTATGATTAACATCCATACAATCGGTGCCGGCGGCGGAAGTATTGCATGGATCGAAGCGGGCGGCCTGAGAGTCGGGCCCGTCAGCGCAGGATCGGAACCGGGACCGGCCTGCTATGGCAGAGGCGGCAAAAAACCTACCATTACCGATGCCAATGTTGTTTTGGGAAGAATAGATCCGGAGGGGTTTTTAGGCGGGAAAATGGTGCTGGAGAAAAATGCTGCCGCAGAGGCCGTAAAGGGTATCGCCGATGAGCTTAAACTTACTGTAGAGGAGACTGCGGAGGGAATATGCAAAATAGCCGATTCAAAAATGGCCGAGGCGATCAGGCAGTTAACCATCAGGAAGGGGATAGACCCCAGAGAGTTTGTGCTGGTGCCTTTTGGTGGAGCGGGTCCCATGCATGCGTGCCTTACAGCGGAAGAATTAGGGATAGAAACGGTCATGGTTCCTGAAATGCCCGGAATATTTTCTGCATGGGGAATGCTTCAATGCGATATCAGACAGGATGCCGTAAGGACATTAAAAAGCACCATAAACAAGGATTTAATTGAAAGTATCCGGCAAAAATACCATGAAATGCAGGATGAAGTATTACTTATGCTAAAGCAGCAGAATATTGGAGAAGAACAGAGTGAATATCAAAGAATAGCAGATGTAAGGTATCTGGGTCAGGAATATACTGTCCGGGTACAACTTGAACCGGGCATATTAACTGAGAATAGCTTGAATAAGCTTTGCCGGGATTTCCATGAACAGCATTATAAAATATACGGACACAGCAACCCGGGCGGAGAAGTCGAAATAGTCAATATCCGGTTGGTGGGGATCGGTAGATTGGAACAGATCCCTGAAAAGAAAGCGGAAAAGCTTGTAAATACAAAGCCGCGCTGCAGAAAAACGGGAACAGCCATATTTTACGGAAAAGAGTTTGAAACAAGAGTATATTTAAGGGATAACTTAAAACCCGGTCAAAAATTTGACGGTCCCGCAATCATCGAGGAATTTACATGTACTACCGTTGTACCGCCTGGCTATCGCGTCGGGATCGATGGCTACCGTAATATAATCATTGCCAAAATAAAGTAAAAAGGAGGGGTTGGTTTGAAGGGCAATCAATTCTTAGAAAACCCGGTAACAACAGAGATTATAAGAAATGTATTGACTTCTGCGGCGGATGAAATGGTGGAAAGCCTTTTCCGCAGCGCTTATACACCCATAATCTATGAAATGAAAGACTGCGCGGTAGCATTTTTCAATGAGAAGCTGGAAGTCCTGGGGCAATCTCTCGGGGTGCCCTTGTTTCTGGGGAACCTGGACGATGCAGTAAGAGTTTGTACGGAATATTTCGGAGGATTGGATTATTACAAGGAAGGTGATTTATTTATTGTTAACGATTCATACCGCACAGGAACGCATTTAAACGATATGACCGTATATTCCCCTATTTTTTATAAAGGCGTGCTTGCCGGATTTGCAGCAAACAGGGCGCACTGGCTGGACGTAGGTGCAAAAGACCCTGCAGCCCCTATGGACTCGACGGAAATATACCAGGAAGGTATTCGGCTGGGACCGCTCAAGCTTATTGACAAAGGTGTCATTCGAGAAGATCTGTTTGACACGATATGCATGAACAGCCGCTTTGCAGTAAATGCCAGGGGCGACTTGAATGCGCAGATTGCTGCCTGCAGGACCGGTGAAAAAAGGTTTAAAGAAATTATTGATAAATTTGGTCTGGATCGCATAAAAAGAGCCACCCATGATATTTTTATCCAGTCGGAAATGATGGAAAGAGAAGTTATATCTAAATTCCGGGAAGGTGAATATTCCGCCGAAGGTTTTTTGGATAATGACGGTAATTCCGGAGAGCCGGTCCATGTAAAGGTAAAAGTAACCGTTAAAAACGGAGAAATGTACATTGATCTTGCCGGCTCAAACGATGTGGTTAAAGGAAGCACAAACTGTGGTTTTGCGCAGACACTGGCCGCCTGCCGGGTTTCATATAAAATGATTGTACAGCCCTATGCCCCGGTCACGGGAGGATCATTCCGGGCACTTCATGTATCGGCGCCAAAGCCGTCCATTTTTGCAGCGGAAGAGCCTGCTGCATGCTCCTGGTATTTTTCTCATTTGGGTTTGCTGATTGATTTAATTATTAAAGCTCTTGAAAATGTCATACCGGAAAAAGTTGCCGGCGCGCATTACGGGGATTCGATGTGCTGCTATTTTTCAGGGATACACCCTGAAACAGGAAAGCTTTATTTGTTTGACGAACCGACGGTAGGGGGCTGGGGAGGATATATGAACGGCGACGGCCAGGATTGTTTGATAAATGTTACAAATGGCGATTTCAAAAATTATCCTGTTGAAGTCTTTGAACATCATTATCCGATTAAAGTGAACAGATATGAAATAAGGCCTGACTCGGGAGGACCCGGAAAAAACCGGGGTGGTATGGGAGTAATAAGGGAATACGAAACTTTGGCCGACGATACACTTTTGTATTTGTGGTTTGAAAGGTCAAAATGTCCTGCCTGGGGCGTACAGGGCGGAGAAAATGGAAAACCACCGGTGATTTTTGTAACAGATGAGAAGGGGGAAACGAAGTATGAGCTATTAAAGACCAATGGGCTTGTCCTTAAAAAGGGATGGAAGGTTACAATACTCTCCGGGGGAGGCGGAGGCTATGGCAATCCGTGCGAAAGAGACGCGGAGAAAGTGCGGAAGGATTATGGGCAAGGATACATTACCCGTGAACATGCGAAAAAGGAGTATGGCATTGATATATGCGATATATGTAATGCCGGTTGAGCATAAACGGAAACATAATCCTGCATTCAGGCCCGAAGGTGTATGGTTTGCAAGCATATCCGCTTAAACGGCAGAAACATTGCGGACGAAGTCCTTGCCAAAATTTCAAAATGGAAACAGGATTAGCCGGACTTTCCGGCCCAGCAGGATTTCCTGTAGTTAACAGGGGAAATTCCCGTAACGGACTTAAAGACCCTTCCGAAGTGGGATATGCTGCCAAACCCCACTTTTTCCGATACGTCGGTTATACGGCAGGATTTGTGCTTCTGAAAGAGTTTTTGCGCTTCCTTGACCCTTAAGTTGTTCAGGTACTCAATGAAGGTGAAGCCGGTGTATTCCTTGAATACTTTGCACAGGTAATACGGACTGATGTAGAAAAGACGGGAAATGGAATTCAGAGTAAGCGGCTCCATAAAGTGCGCATTGATATAATGCACGATGGGGGCCGTTTTTTCATGCGCCGAGTTGGGGAGAGTGTCTGCGGCAGTCGCGTTTTGTTCTACAAAGCGGGCTGAGAAAACCAGCAACTGGATCAGATAGGAGGCCAGCATGTCTTCAAAACCTGTGCCTGCGTCGCTGATTTCAGCGTACATTTTTAACAGCAATCCCTCGACAAAGGTACGGTCCTTAAAAGGAAGGACAATGACACCGGTTTCGCCGGTGAAGGGTGCAAGCAGTTTGTTCAGCCTGCTCCTGTCCTCCGCAAATACAAGATCGGGTTTAAAATTGATTAAAAGCCTGTCGCAGACCGGAGCGCCTGCATCAATGGTTCTGTGCAAATCGTGCCTGTTGATGAACACCAGGTTCCCTTCGCTGACAAGATAGGTCCTGTCTTTGATAAAGTAGTATTTTTTGCCTGAAAACAGGTAGTATAGCTCATACGTGTCGTGGAAATGGTAAACCGGCATACTTAAAGCACCTGTCTGTTTTTCAAAGGATATCAGAAGGGATTCATTGCGGCTGAGAAATTGGACATTACGCATGGTTTCACCGTCCTTGTTTTTCTAAATTTAATCTTATCATATTTCCAGTTTATTTGGAACAAGATATGCAGTATTTCTATAAAATAGGCAAAATATGCGCTGAATATTGTCGGGTCATTCTATAAAATTAAAAATACAAATGACGGAAGGAGTCGGTAAAAATGCCGCAAAAAAAGAAATACGCACAGGTTGGAATCGGTGGAAGGGCGCGCTTTTTTTATGAAGCGATTGTCGGTAAGTTTAAGGAAACCTCGGAACTGGTGGCATTCTGCGATGTGAACCAGACCAGAATGGATTATGCCAACAGGGTCCTGGCAGAGGAATATTATGTGCAGCCTGTACCTACCTATAAATCCGAAGATTTTGAAACAATGGTACAAAGGGAAAACCCCGACTGTATCATTGTGACCTCCATCGACCGGACCCACCATAAATACATCATCCGGGCAATGGAGCTGGGCTGTGACGTTATAACCGAAAAACCCATGACGGTGGATGAAGAAAAAGGCCAGCAGATTATTGACGCCGTAAAAAGGACAGGCCGGAGCCTGAGGGTCAGCTTCAACTACCGGTATGCCCCCCACAATACAAGAATCAGGGAGCTCATTATGGACGGCACCATCGGCGATATCCATTCGGTGCATTTTGAGTGGCTCTTGAATACACAGCACGGCGCAGACTATTTCAGACGCTGGCACAGGGACAAACGAAACAGCGGCGGACTCCTGGTACACAAGGCCACCCACCATTTCGACCTGGTGAATTTCTGGCTGGGTACACAGCCCAAAACCGTATTTGCCATGGGCGAGCTGGCGTTTTACGGCCGTGAGAACGCTGAAAAGCGCGGCGTAACGAAATTCTATGACAGGGCTTTTGGGAGCGATTACGCCAGGGAAGACTATTTTGCCCTTCATATGGAGCAAAACGAGCAGTTGAAGGCTTTGTACCTGGACGCTGAAAAGGATGACGGGTACATAAGGGACCAGAGCGTCTTCAGCGATGGGATAAGCATAGAGGATACCATGGGGGTGATTGTGAGGTATAGGAACAAAGCCATCATGACCTACTCTCTGTGCGCCTATATGCCGTGGGAAGGGTTCAGGGTGGCCTTTAACGGCAATAAGGGCAGGATACAGGCGGCCATTGTCGAAAACTCCTATGTCAATGCGGGAGGCTCGCTTTCGGTGGAAGGCTCCGTTCAGAAAACCAGCATTGCCGTATTCCCCATGTTCGGCGAGCCCTGGGAGGCTCAGATCGAAGCGACGGAAGGCGGCCATGGCGGGGGCGACCCCGTACTGCTCAATGATATTTTCGGTAAGCCGGAAAAGGACAGATTCAACCGCGCCGCATCCCATGTAGACGGGGCCATGTCAATACTCACGGGCGTTGCGGCCAACAAGTCCATAGCCGCCGGGATGCCGGTAAACATAGACAGCCTGATTCAGTTTTGAGTTGCTGTTACAAATACACGGGGACGGTTCTACTGTATGCGTTGGCATACAGTAGAACCGTCCCCGTGTATTTGCGTGTATTTGTGTATATGTACAATCAAAATGTTGCGCTATTCCCGCCAAAGTACTCGACAATTGCATCCGCAAGGCTTTTTGCCAGGCGGGTCTGTTCGCTCTCGTCAGTCAGCCACTCAAATTCGACGGGATTGGGTACAAAGCCGCTCTCGACGAGAATGGACGGAGCCCAGGTTCCCCGCGTGACATAAAAGTTATTGACCTGGATGCCCTTGCTGCTTCTGCCCAGAGTACTGCAAACATTGTTTAATACGGTTTCCGAGAGCTTCTTTGCAAAGGCTTCCCGGTAATGGACCGACAGGCCTTTGATTTTTGAAATATCCACATTGTCCTCCATGCTGTTGGCATGGATGGAGATGAACATATCCGGCTTTACGGTCCTGGATGCCGACAATCTGTCTCCCAGCGACAGGGTGGTGTCGGCTGTCCTGGTCATGTGAACCTGGGCGCCGCGGTTTACCAGCTCTGTCTGAAGCTTTAAAGCAGTATCAAGGTTGAACGCCTTTTCCGCATAATTCAATCCCAATGGGCCCACGGCGCCCGACTCGTCTCCTCCGTGGCCGGCATCGATCATAACCGTTATGCCTGCCAGCGGTTGAGAGCTTGCCTGGGCGAATACCGGCCGCTTTATATTCAAAATTATACCGGTGGATGTTTTTTCAATGTAGTGCCCTTCCAAACGCTGATCCTTTTTCAAGGTCAATGTATATTGTGCAATGTTATCTTTTATGGAAACAGTAACTTCAGAGACTAGCGAGTCTGCAGGAAGCTTTGGTAATGCTGCCTTGGAGGCGGGAGAAACGGTCAGCTTGAGTGTGGTTCCGTCGAAAGCTGCAAGTGCCGTTGAAGGTGATGAAATATCCAGATTGAGCTTATCCCATTTTACCCCCGTTTCATAGGAAGCTTTTGTAACTAACGGGGATATCCCGCTGGAGGATGTACTGACGGAAACATTGCTTTTGCCGACCCATTGGCCCGAAGCCAGCCGTACGTAGCTTCCGGTCATTCCGGTGACATAGTCCGTCATGCCGCTGTAAAGCTCGTAGGCGGCGCCGTTTCCGGATACGGGTTCCTTATAGGTATCGATTACATCCTTTTCAACCTTGGCATAATAGGGAGAGCCTTTCATAATTACGCCGATTTTCGCCGGCGCTGTCCTGGTTTTTACGGTACCTTTGTAATTCATGGTGTAAACCGGAGCCCCCAGATCAATGTTGCGAGGGGTCCCTGTATAAGACGGAATTGTGTAGCTGCAGGTAAAGGTTGCGGAATATATGCCGGTGCTGCTATTGGCTGTCCCGGATTGCTTCATCGTATAGGTTTTTCCCCCAAGCTTGACGGTTACCTTGGAGCCGGAAGGGGCCTGGCAGGAAAGAGTGATCTTTTCTCCCGGCTGCCTGGATTCCTGAGCCTGTGGAAAAACAGAAGCCGCAGGTATTTCCGCCGTTTGCATTTTTGCGGGAGTTGAAGCGGCGGCGTCACGGTAAATAACCCGGTTGAAATACGTGCCTTCCTGGGAAAAGGTAAAGCTGTTGGCGCCATTGGCAAGGGGAACCAGAATGCCGAAATAGCCTTTCGGTGAACGGTTTTCCACCAGGGTTCCGTTCAGATATAACGGCTTGTTGGGATCGGAAGCACCGTTCAGGTAAAAGGAGGAAAACTTTGTCCGGATATTGTCCGCCGGGCGTGAGATATTCACCGGAGTACCGGAATATTTGCCGTCACGGATCTCATAGCTTGCTTTTATTGCCGATGCGAGGGACGGATTGTCAAACAGGGATTTATAGCTGAAGAAGATGCTGCCCTTCACTTCAGGCGTTTTTTCGTTCAGCTGAAGCTGCCGGGGAATCTCGGACATGCCGTACCAGGGACTGGAAGGATCGGTATTGCCTGTGCGGTAGGCTGCCTGGCCGATATACAGATCTACCTTTGTTCCGCTGACGGCATTTTTCCACCAGGTCAGCAGTTTGCTGTAGTCTGCAACGGAATATCCGATATTCCAGTAGAGCTGCGGGGCAATATAGTCCAGCGTGTTGTCTTTTACCCACTTCAAGGTATCCGCATAATGGGCGTTGTATGACTCCAGCCCGTTGGTATCGCTGCCGAGGGAGTTGGACTTTTTGTTTGCCCATATGCCGAAAGGACTGATGCCAAACTGCACGTTTCTGCCGGCGGCTTTTATCGCCTTTGACAGATCGTTTACAAGGGTATTGACATTGGCTCTGCGCCAGTCATCTATATTTTTGTAGGACTTTCCGTACTTCTTAAAGGTGGCGGAGTCTTTGAAATCCGTACCCGGATAGAAATAATCGTCCAGGTGGATTCCATCCACGGCATACTTTTCTATAAGCTCCACGGCTCCGTCCACCACCAGCTTTCTGACCTCGGGCAGCCCCGGATCAAAATATAGGTTGCCGTCGCTGTACTTGATCACCCAGGAAGGATTCAGCCTTGCAGGGTTGGAAGAGGCCAACAATTTCAAGTCTGAAGCGGGATCGCCGGTTTGTCTTTTGGTGATCCTGTAGGGGTTGATCCACGCATGCAGTTCAAGGCCGCGCTTGTGGGCTTCTTCCACCCAGAAGCCCAGCGGATCGAAGCCGCTTGCGGGCGCCGTGCCCTGGGCTCCCGTCAGATATTTTGACCAGGGGAAGTATTTTGATGCATATAAGGCGTCGGCAGTAGGGCGGACTTGAAGAAATACGGCATTCAACCCCATATCCGCCGTTTTGTCCAGGATTGCCAGCGCTTCGCTTTTTAATGTTTCAGGATCCGTCGACGGCTTTGACGGATAGTCGATATTTACGACGCTGGAAACCCAGACGCCGCGGAGGTCGGTAACAACAGCGGAATCAGCTGCAGTGTCAGTAGCGGAATCAGGGTTGCTTGCTGTATCCGTATCCGCCGAAATGATTACTAACGATATAAATAACAAGAATAGTATGGATATTGCTGATCTGTATATTTTCTTCATTGGCAGCTCCCGATATATCTACAATTTTTGCCTTGCCGTCTGAATATTCTACAATATCCTTCAAAAAACCTGTCTATTTACCTATTATTAAGAAAATTGTAATACGACGGTAATAAAACTTTTTTTGCCTGCCGTTACGTTATTATAGATAGAGACGGGAGCCACCGGATGATAAAATAGGTAGATAGAGGTATGGGGACACACCCTCTGAGTTTAGGGTAATCCGTATCAGGAGGGAATGTCCCCGGTATGATATGGATGAAAGCACCTGCTTGAAAATAGTAAAGTATACGAGGTAGACAGTGCTTAGTGATGATAGCCTTAGGTGGGGTGCATTGTAATTGTGCTTACCAGATGGTGAAGGCTTATGGCATTTTTACTGACTTTAAGGCATACAACATTTTTGGGAACCCTGTTTTATACCCCTATCTTCTCATCCCGTTGTGTATCGCTTTTGGAGTGCTCATGATTATTTTAACCTACAGAAGCATAAAGTACAGGGAAGTTTGCTAAATGATCTCCTGATACGACAACATACCATTGGCTGGCATAGGCTGGTGTTTCTTCAATGCGTAATTTAAGGAACTTAATGTCACCTTCCACATTCTCCTTTTTTCGGCAGAGAAAAAAGGCGGCTTTGATTTTCGATTCAAAACCGCCGCCTGGCATTGTTTCGATTATTTAGGCGCACAGCTATCCAGCCGCCGAAACAACGTTTTTTTTATTTCCCGTTGGGTGGTTGTTCATAATAAGTCAAGTCAATATAAAAGCTATCTCAGTCAGGCAACTTGATGTTTACAATAGGCGCGTATGGCAAGGAAAAGGAACACCGGGATTTCTATTGCCGCAGCCACTAATATCACATAAGGCGTCCAAAGGCTTATTTGCCCGATATGCAGGTAATTAAAATTATGCAGTTGATACAGCAGATTGTTCTGCATACCAACTCCGGCTGCCGGCAGAATGGAGCTAATCCAGTTCGTACCCAAAGCTGTATATGCAAATATGGGCAGCAAACATGATACAAAAGCAATCAGGATGACGGTAAGCGAATCTTTGCATTTTGCCGATAGAAACAATGTGAAGCTGGCCGCTGCCAGCAAAGAAAGTAATCCGCCGATTGCCAAAGCAACTTGCAGTTGTCCGAGATTAAGCACAGGCAGGTTGATAACGGAAAATAACATCTGCATGGACGTTTTCATGCACTCCGGGCCAAACGCAAGGTTTGAAATGAGTAAATGTAAAAAGATACACACCGTGAAAGCTATAACAAAAATCGTTAAAGCGGCTGCAACTTTCGTAATCGCCAATCGGGAACGCCCGTGCTTTGTGCAGCGCAAAATACTGTCTGAACCCGTCTGATATTCATTTGAAAATGTAGGTGCGGCAATTGCAGTACAAATTATGACAAGTACAAAAATGAAAAGCTCAATGTAATCAAAAGCATCCCTTGAATATCCGGTATAGAGCTGAAAAGGCGTTTGAACCTTTTCATATTTTGACAATGCCTGCTCCTGAACAGATGGATACTCTTTTTGCTCTAATTGCATGACATCTTTCAGGTGTTGTACCGTTTGTTCATAAAAGCGGTCTAGCTCGTCCGGTGATATATCCATTAGACTTGCTCCCATACCAGTTTTGGGGTCGGCAAATGCTTCCGGCAATTTTCCCAAAAGCGGCCTGATGGGAGATATTTTTTCCGTATAGACATCCAACGGAAAATCTTCGCTGTCAATGTTGATTCCCCCATATTGTGAAACGGTGCTTTGATAGATTTCCAATGCAGCTTTGAGCTTTTTGGGAGTGACTTCACCATTGTTCACGGAACGCACAGTCTTTTTATAGGCAATCGCCTCAAAACCATTTAACTCAACGATGTTTCCGTTTTCGTCCGGATAGTTGATAGATTCAAATGTTACGGGCAGATAGGCCATTACCGCAGACATTACCAGTGCAATGAGCAGTAGAATCATGGCGCGGCATGATTTTAATACACGTTTCATTTCCAACCAATAGATACGCATGATCATTTTCCCTCCTTGCTATTATCCTCTTGCGGGAATAGCCATAAGTACAAATCTTCCAGGCGCGGGGGAGCCATAACGGAATTGCTGATTTTCGGTTCATCGGCCAAATAGCGAATCGATACCTGATTGTTGTCCTCGCTGCGTTGATTGATAACACGCAACTGCATTTCATACATCGGCAGCTTGTCAACAGGTACTATGCAAGTCCATACTTTTCCCACGACTTGTTTCACTAATTTGTCCGTTGTGCCGACATCAAGGATTTTCCCTGCTTTCATAATGGCGTTTTGGGTGGCGATGTACTCAATGTCGGATACAATATGCGTTGAAATGAGAACAATGCGGCCATGGGAAAATTCCGAAATAAAATTGCGGAAGCGAACCCGCTCACCGGGGTCAAGACCAGCAGTTGGTTCATCCATAATCAGGATTTGGGGGTCGTTTAGCATGGCTTGTGCAATCCCGACCCGGCGCTGCATGCCCCCGGATAGTTTGGTGATTTTTTTGTTTTTTACATCGGAAAGGGTGAGGGTATCCAGCAGGCTGTCAATCTTTTTTCTCGATGTTCTTGCCGGAACGTCCTTCAGCGCGGCAACATACTCCAAATAATCTTTAACAGTAAAATCACGAAAGAAGCCAAAATCCTGCGGCAAAAAGCCGAACTGGTTTCTGTATTCTTCTCCCATTGCGTAAATGTTCTTTCCGTCAAAAAGGATTTTGCCGCTGGTCGGTTTCATAATGTCTGCAATCATCCGCATGAGCGTAGTTTTACCGGCCCCGTTGGCGCCAAGCAGGCCCCAGACACCCGGCGTGAGGCTCAGGCAGACATCATCAACTGCGGTTTTATCTTTGAACTGTTTGTTAAGGTGTTCAATCGTCAGTTCCATGTCATTTCTCCTTTTCTGCTAATTACAAAAGCAAACGCCCTTTGTTCAGCACTTATTGTACCGAACAAGGGCGTTTAAAACTTTAAGAGGAACCGGATAAATTCCTAAGAAAATCCTAACATTCTATTGACGTTTTCCTAAGATAGAAGTGGTAGTGACACGTAAAAGGCGACAGTATCATTTTCACTATGGACGGAAATTTCTCCACCATGCAAATGGACGATTTCCTCCGCGATAGACAGGCCAAGTCCCGCCCCGCCGGTATCTGATTTGCGCGCATCATCCAAACGATTAAATTTCTCAAAAATGGCAGATAGCTGATCGGGCGGGATTGTTTGCCCGTGGTTCTCAAATGTGATAACGATTTTATCTGTGTCCGCTTTTGCGGAAATCATAATTTCCGTATTGGGATAGCTGTATGCAACAGCATTTTTCAGGATGTTGTTGAACACTCTGGCCAACTTTTCGGAGTCTGCATAAACCGTCAAATTTTCATCTGCATGAAGAGTAGCGGAATTTCCTTTAGCGGACAAGACGGGATAAAATTCATCAATCAACTGTACGAGCATATAGTATAAGTCCGCATTCTCTTTGGTTAGCTTGATTTGCTGCGTATTGTATCGTGTAATTTCAAAAAATTCATTGATGAGTTTTTCCAGCCTTTGTGCTTTTTTTAGAGCAATGCCTACATATTTTGCCTTTTGTTCCATTGGCATATCTGGTGCTTCATCGAGCAAACTTAAATAGCCGATAACAGAGGTTAGCGGCGTCCGAATATCGTGCGCCAGATACATTACCAGTTCGTTCTTTTTGCTTTCGGCCTCTTTTACCGCCTGCCGGCTCAACAGGACAGACATTTTGATTTGGTTCATTTGCTTTTCCATGTCCTTAAGCGGTTCGGACAGCTCTATTGTACTATCGTTTTGCTGATACACAGTTTGGGTAGCATCTATGATTTCCTGCAAATATCCCCAGGGCTTTTTCCAGTAATGATAGAAGATACAGCAAAAACCAATCACTAGGTACAGGAAATAGATAACGTCAATTCGCCAATAGAGCCATGTAAAAAATGCGTTGGAAAACTGGCTGAACGCATAGTCAGCCAGCACAACCAGGCCATAACCAGCCAGCGTATAGATTAGCAAGGCTAGATATAGCCGGAGCCGTAATTTCTTTTCTATTGGATGATTATTCATAATCAATTTTTTCACCTCGGTTTCTCTATATTTTCTTAATTAAATGCAAACAGGATAGCAAGCAATCCCAATAACAAGACATTGACTATTCTAGCAACAGCCAAATAAAAACAGATGGAGTTAAATTTTATATCCCACTCCCCATATCGTTTTTATATATTTCGGCTCGTCTATGGTATCGCCTGTTTTTTCACGCAAATGCCGGATATGAACCGTAATTGTATTATTGCTTTTGCTGTAATATTCGTCCTGCCATATTTCATGGAACAATTCTTCGGCGCTTACGATGGTTCCTTGACGCTCCAACAAAATACGGAGTATGGAAAATTCCGTGGGGGTCAGGGAAACGTGCTTTTTATTGACAAGACAATCACGCGTTTTGGTATTCACTTCCAGACCGGAATAGGAAAGAATCGGACTTATATCCGTTCCCTCTTTGGAAGAATTGTATTTTTTGTACCGGCGCAACTGCGCCTTTACTCTGGCAACCAATTCGAGAGGGCGAAACGGTTTTGTGATATAATCGTCAGCGCCTAAAGTTAAGCCCGTGATTTTATCGGTTTCCTCGTCTTTGGCCGTCAGCATGATAACCGGAAAAGTATATTGCTCACGGATTTTCCTGCAAAGGGAAAAACCGTTTATATCCGGCATCATAATATCCAGAATAGCAAGGTCAAGCTCCGTGGTTTCTACGCAAGTAAGAGCTTCCTTTGCCGAATAAAACTTAAATACGGTATAGTTTTCATTTTGCAGATAGACTTCTATCAAGTCCGCAATATCGTGTTCGTCATCGACTACAAGAATTTTATCATTCATGGAATAACACTCCTTTCCAATATAGCTTAGTATTATATCATTATATCAAGGCAAGCTGCCCTAATTATGATTTTTAGCATGAGAATTTCCTAAGATTTTCATAAGATTATTTACAACTAAAGCCCGGAAGAATGGAGGAATTTACCATCTCGGCTCTTCGTGCTGTTTCCGGGGCTGCGCTAACCGGCAAGCAGGGTGTTTAATTTTAGTTTGCACCGCTACCAAAATGTTTTTCTGCAATTGCCGAAAAACATTTCTTAAAAGGGTTGACATTCATTCAAGGCAGATGTAGAATATCATTGTAGGCAGTTGTCTTAAAAGGAGTTGATATTATGGGTACAATGAAAAAATTGCCGGACGCGGAGTTTGACATTATGAAAGTGGTGTGGGCAAATGAGCCGCCTATCACAACCAATATCATTATGCAGCAGCTTGGACATGAAAGGGAATGGAAAGCGCAGACGGTCATTTCCCTTATGTTGCGGCTGGTGGAACGTGGCTTTATCCGAACTGAAAAAAACGGCAAAGAACGTACTTATTTTCCGCTTATCAGCAAAGAGGACTACCTGAAATTTGAAACGGGCGATTTTATGGAGCGTTTTCATGGGAACTCTTTTGCCAGATTGGTTGCCACGCTGTATGACGGGAACAAGATAAAGGCCAGCGACCTTGATCAACTGGAAAAGTGGCTGAAAGAAAAGAGGGATTGACATGCGGGATTTTCTAACGGCTTTACTTCAATGCTCTATTTCTATGTCGCTGGTAACGCTTGTGTATGCGGCCATACTGCCCCTTTTGTCAAAACGGTATGCCGCAAAATGGCGGTATATGGTTTGGCTGGTGATTGCGGCAGGCTGGATATTCCCCTTTCGCCCACAGATTGACCTGTCGATTCTCCCGGCACAGATGGCTGATATACCTGTAACGCCTATTCAGCCAATTATGAATGTCATACCCTCTATGGCTGATACAGGGGGTATTGTGAATGATCCGGCAACAATCCCCTTATGGTGGGTGCTTGCGGCGATTTGGATTTTAGGCGTTGTAAGCGTCGTATTGTATCATGCCCTACAGCATGGCCGTTTTATGAAAATGGTGCGCCGATGGAGTGAGCCTGTAACCGATTTGGAGAGCTTGGGGATTTTGGACAGCTTAAAGTCGGAACTGGAAATTAAGACACAGGTTAAATTAAGCGTATGCCAGAGCATTACAAGCCCCATGCTTGTTGGATTTTTCCGTCCTGCCATTTTACTGCCGCCTATGAAAATTGCGGGTGATGAATTATCCCTTATTCTAAAGCATGAGCTGATTCATTTTAAGCGGCATGACCTTTGGTACAAGGCGCTGATTCTGACGGCAACCGCGCTCCATTGGTTTAATCCGGTGGTCTACTTGATGGCAAAAGCAGCGGCGCTACAATGTGAAATCTCCTGCGACGCGCTGGTTTTACAAGGTTCGGATTTTCAGCAACGCAAGCAATATGGCGAAACGATTATTGGCGTCGTGAGGAACGGGTCAAAGCTCCGAACAGTATTATCAACTAATTTTTATGGAGGTAAAAAAGGCATGAAAAATCGTATTTCTTCAATCATGGACACAAGACGAAAGAAAACTGGCGTTGCAATCCTTTGTATAGTATTGGCGGGTATTATTATGACCGGCGCTACGCTTGCTGCCACCGCAGATAACGAGCAGACAATCGGACTGGAAAGTATAAATGTTTCTTTCGCAGAAGAAACAGCATATGTAGAAACGCCGGAAAGCAAGGCGGCAATCTATGCTGCTTATGAACAATATGGACTCACTTACAACAAAAGCACAGACCAGTTATTTTACAATGGGGAATTAGT
>JAFABI010000102.1 GCA_023426125.1 Bacillota bacterium | reverse complement strand
GGCACGCTGTGCCGGCTGAAACGCGGCAGCGTTGAGGCTTAATAATTGCTTGAGCGTAATGCGGTGAAAATCGCACGTTGCGTTCTGATGGGAGTTGGTCTCGGCGACGAGACCCGCTTACCAGACGTAAAATGCGTCGTAAGCTTCGTTCCTCCGGGAATTGGATCCGGCAGCGGGATCACTTACTTAATTAAATGTTTACATAAAATATTATATGCTTATACTGGTAATTAGGTAAATTCAAGATATCAACCATGATATTTACACATCATTACTTGTAAGCATTTAATAAAATACAAAAAATGTAAGGGAGGAAAATTTATGTCAAAGTTAAAAAGGACATTAGGGATCATGGTTGTATGCAGTATGATTGCGGCAATTTTGATGAGTGGATGTAGTAAGGCTATCGACAAAAATACGTCCGATAATGCCGATGCGGGATCATCATCCTTGGTGCAGGACAGCAAACAGGTGAAGCTCAGATGGATTCATGCAGGCCCCGGAAAACAGCAGGATTCTGTAAAGGTATGGGCAGAATTCAATAAGCAGCTTCAAACGGTATTACCTAATACAACTGTAGAAATTGATGCAATTGATTTGACGAAGATCGAAGAAAAATTCAAGCTCATCGCAGCATCCGGTGAAGACTATGACATAGTATGGACTGGATATAAGAATGATTATACGTCCAATGTCAAGAAGGGAGCATTTCTTGAGTTAGATAGCCTTCTTCAAAACGTGGCCCCGGATTTAAGAGAATCCATGCCGGATTGGCTGTGGGAAAAGTGCAAAGTTGATGGAAAGACTTATGCAATTCCATGTTATGGGCAAATGACTGATACGAATGTCGGCTTGAAATTCCAGAAGGCTTTGATTGAAAAATACGGTGATAGGACGAAACTGGAAAAAACTTTGCTGGGCACCCCATTCGTAACAAAAGAAATCTATGATATGCTTACTGATTATTTACAAAAGGCAAAAGACGGTAATGATTTAAGAAAAGGTGTCGGTGTGGAGACCCTGGGTACGTTTTTGGTGAATAAAGGAATGTCTGCTGTTTATGGCCAATTTGAATACGCGCGTAATGAGAAGGCTCCAAAGGTGGTAAATATGTATGAGCGTCCCGAATATAAACTGATGATTGATACACATGCTGATTGGTTTAAAAAGGGTTTTATCAGAAAAGATATTCTAAGTATTCAAAACAGAAGAGCAGATGAGAAAAAGGAAGACGGATATATTTTATGGTCTACCGGTCATTACAACAGTTTCCCTGATTTTCCTCAAATAAACCAGGATCAAATCGATACTGCAGCATGGGGATACCCAAGCGTTTCAATACCATTTTATGACAAGTACTTCATAAACATGGGAGAACCTGTAACGATGCTTGCAATTGGCAAGGCGAGCAGTAATCCTGAAAGAGCGCTGAAATTCCTGGAGGTGCTTTATACGGATAAAGGCAAGGAGCTTTATAATATGCTGGTATATGGACTGGAAGGCGTGAACTATAAAAAGATATCGGCAGATAGAGTGGAGACCATTGGTTATAGTGGCCAGTCAACATCAGATGCACCTTATGGTCTGTGGAAGTGGACTACAGGAAACACATTCAATGCCTGGTATGTACAAACGGATGCTGACGGTTCCAATGAGTTTGCATTGAAAGCTATGGATACTGCGGATAAGTCTGCATTGATCGATTTTAAGGTGAATATTGAACCTGTTAAAAATGAACTTGCTCAGATTGCAGCAGTTGAAAAGGAGTATCAAGTTTCGTTGTACTCCGGTTCTTTATCTGACTATGAAGCTAAATATAAGGAATTTATAGCCAAGATGAAAACAGCGGGATCTGATAAAGTAAAAAGTGAATTTCAGAATCAGATCGATGCATATTTAAAATCAAAAGGTAAGTAATATTCAGGTTTAAACAGGTTTAAATTGGAAAACAATTAGTTGGATGACTTTGCGGCCTCCAACTAATTGTTTTTCTTGGGTACAACCTGGCAAACCACAGGTGTGGACAAGGGTAAATGAGATTGAGCTGACAGATGTTAAGAGGGTTAAATATTTTACACGGGGGACTTATCGGATGGATAGAAAAGAATCATATATCGATGCAATTTTAGAATCAAAGGAAAAATTAAGAGTATACATAATAAAAAAGAATGTTTTCAGGGTTAGACATTATGGAAATAATGACTCTAAGGAATCGTCATTAATAAGGTATGGAATAGTAAAAAGTGATTGGGAGGGTGTTGAATACACCGTCAAAGATAACACTGAAAGCTTTGTCATTTCAACGGATGAAGCCTCAATCGAAATAAATAAAAATAGTGGTTCTGTAAACTTATATGACAAAGAGATGCGAGTTCTGACAAGGAATGCCGGACCATTGCTAAGTGCCAAAACAGGTTTCAGTATAGATTTTGATCTGGGTAAAGATGAAAAGATATATGGGCTTGGAGATGAGACGAGGGAACGGCTTCAAAAAAGAGGATACAAGGCAAACATGTGGGTGCAGAATGTTGACTCTTATGTTCCGATACCTTTTATTATGAGTAATAAGCATTGGGCCATGTATTTGAATACTACGTGGAGACATCAGTTCGATATAGGATGTTCAGATAATGATCTTATGAAGATATGGGCGTCCGGAGGCGAATTGGATTATTACCTCATCGTCGGGCAAGGCTTTGCTGAGCTTTTAAATTCTTACACAGATATAACCGGCAAGCCGGTTCTCTTACCCCTGCATGCGTATGGGCTTACTTTTGTATGTAATGAGCAGGCGGATGCACGGGAAATGCTGGAGGATTGTTTAAATCTCAGGAGAGAAGGAATACCCTGTGATATTATAGGTCTTGAACCAGGATGGATGGAGACTTATTATGATTATACAAATAACAAGAAATGGCATCCTAAGCAATTTTATATTCCTGAGTGGGTTCAGAAGGGCAATGGAACCTTTATGGGCGCAGCCAGTAATATGGGGTTCAAGCTAAGTTTATGGCTTTGCTGTGATTATGACCTGAGCTATTTTGAGGAACAGCAAAGTCATAAATGTGCTCAAGAAGATCAAGATGCCGGAATGAATACTATTGCTGCAAATACAGATGCTTTTGAGCAGGATAAGAACTTTGAGCTGACAAAGATTTTTATCGATAATATTACGAAAAGAAACGAAGGATGGTTTGAACACTTAAAGAAGTTTGTGGATCAGGGCGCTTCCGCATTCAAGCTGGATGGAGCAAGACAGGTTCTTGAACACCCAGATAGAAAATGGGGAAACGGCATGGATGATGAAGAAATGCACAACCTGTATCCTTTATTATTGAACAAGCAGATGAGCCTGGGGTTTAAAGAGTACACCGGGCGCCGTTCAATGATATACAGTTCAGGTGGTTATGCAGGAATTCAGCAGTACAGTGCAACATGGGCCGGCGATACCGGTGGAGGGCCGAAACCGTTGGTATCCTTGCTCAATCATGGAATGTCAGGACACACGAATACAAGCTGCGATATGGAGGTTTTTACACCGGCAGGAATACACTTCGGCTTTTTACAGCCATGGTCCCAGGTTTGCAGTTGGGCATATTGGAGGCATCCCTGGCTGCTGGGAGATAAATTACTCCCTATATTCAAATTTTATGCACAGTTGAGATATGAATTAATACCCTACATCTATTCCATGGCTCATGCTGCAGCACAAACAGGAATGCCGATTATGAGGGCCATGCCTCTGGTGTTTCCAGATGACGAGGCATCAGACGGGTTAAACAATCAATATATGTTTGGAGACTGCTTTTTAGTTAATGCATTTTCCAATAAAGTACATCTTCCCACAGGCAAATGGATTGATTATTGGACCGGTAATACTTATGAAGGAATAATGGATATTGATTACACCATACCTGAAGGAAAAGGTGGAGCCTTATTCGTCAGAGCAGGCTCAATAATTCCAACCTGGCCGGTTATGGATTATATAATGCAAAAAGAAATCAGTGGAATAGGGCTTAATATATATCCGTGCGGTACCAGTGAATTCACTATCTA
Source organism: Bacillota bacterium (assembly GCA_023426125.1). Classification (GTDB taxonomy): domain Bacteria; phylum Bacillota; class Clostridia; order Acetivibrionales; family DTU013; genus MnB-11. The sequence goes on along the minus strand of JAFABI010000102.1, from coordinate 11,094 downwards.
TGAGGATGATGGAATTACTTATAATTACCTGGACGGCCAGGTAGTAAAAACTACCATAACCTGTAATGCCACAGAAAGTAGGATCAGAATAAATATAAATAAAAGAAGTGGTTATTATGAAGGAATGGTGTCATCAAGAGCATATGATTTATGGATTTATGCGGATACGGAGCCTAAGGTGGTTACCATAAACGGAATACACATTACAAAAGGGAAGTTTGAGGGATGCTGGCAATATGACAGCTGTAAAAAGGCTGTCAGACTTAAGGCTGTAGAGGAAATCGAGAGAAATAGCATTGAGGTTGTGCTTTCGTAAAAGAACAGTTTACAAGGGACTACACAGGGTAACGGTCTGACGGGTGGTGTTCTGCCTGTCAGATTTTCCATGTAATGTTCATCTTATCGCTGGTGGCTTCCACGGTAGTAACCAGCAAATCCAGCACCCGCTGTTTGTCATCAAAGCTCACGGTTTCCCACGTATCCAAGTAACCGGAAATCTGTTGTACCTGTTCCGGGGATATGGTGTCTGCTGTGAGTTCCGCAATCTCTTTGACAAGGGCCTGCTTGCGGCTGTCCAGTTCCGCAATCTTCACATTCACAATTGATGTATAATATAATTGGTGAGTAATATCATATAGATTGGCGGTGTTGATATGGATTATTTAACGGTCAAGGAAACAGGCGAAAAATGGGGCATATCCGGGCGTCGGGTTACATATTCTGCGAAGCGGATCGGATAAAAGGCGCGTTAAAAAAGGGGAATCTTTGGCTTATCCCTGCCGATGCAGAAAAGCCTGTTGATGGACGTTATAAAGAAAACAAAAAAAATAAACATCTGTGAGATTTCTGCGACATTTGGTTGTTATGCTTATTAGAGCGGAAAGGAAGTGATGATTTGAAAAAAATATTAGTGGTTGAAGATGATACGTTACTCAACAAAACTCTTTGCTATAATCTGACCCTTTCCGGGCATACGGTTGACGCGGCTTTGTCGGTTGTATCAGCGCAAGGGCTATTTGAAAAACAGGAATACGATTTAATTGTTCTTGACATCAATTTGCCCGACGGCAACGGTTTTGATTTATGCCGGGAAATTAAGGCGCGGCAGGAGAACGCGGCAATTATATTCCTGACAGCTAACGATATGGAAAGTGATATGATAAAAGGCTTTGAGCTTGGCGCGGACGATTATGTAACAAAACCTTTCCCTATCAGCGTATTTCAAAAAAAGGTCGCCGCGCTCTTCAATCGTATAACAAAGCAGACAGGCGGCGATTTCTACGACGACGGCAATTTGTTTATTGATTTTTCTGGAATGGCCGCGACGCTTGCGGGCAATTCAATCATGTTTACGCCTATGGAATACCGTATGTTAAAGGTGCTTGTAAAGAATCCGCAGATTGTTTTGACAAGGCAGGCCTTGTTAGAAAAGTTATGGGATATAGATGAAAACTTTGTAGATGAACACGCCTTGACTTCCAACATCAGCCGTATTCGCGGCAAGATTGAAACGAATGGTTCGCAATATATCAAAACAGTTTACGGCATGGGGTATATGTGGATTGGCGGTGCGAAAAATGGACATTGAGAAATTAACCTTAAAAAGAATCTACCTTGTGACGGGCGTATGGATTGCGATAACCGCCGCCGCTATGCTTGCCGCGCTTTATATATTGTCTGAAAACTTGGCTGTTCTTGTATGCGGCTTGATTTTTACGATGCTTATAGCTTTTGGTGTCGCGGTTTTTGTTTTGCTTATGCGTAAAAAGCTAACGGCATTTTCAGCCGTGATATGCCGCACTCTGGACGATATGATGAACGGTGACGTAGAGCCTAAGAACACAAAGGAAGAAGAAACATTATTAGCGAGAATCAACTACCGTCTGACAAGGTTATATGAGGTCATGCGGGAGAATAACCGCCGCGTTGCGGAAGAAAAAACGGCGTTACAGGAATTGATTTCCGATATATCACATCAGGTTAAAATGCCGATTGCAAACCTTAAAATTGTAAACTCTACGCTTCTGGAACAAGATGTGCCGGAGGGCAAGCAACGAGAGTTTTTACAGGCTATGGGCGGACAACTTGATAAACTGGATTTCCTAATGCAAGCCATGATAAAGATGTCGCGGCTTGAAACTGGCGTTATAACCTTAGCTCCAAAGGAATGTGCTGTATATGAAACGCTTGCGGCGGCTTTGGGCGGCATCCTGCTTTCTGCCGAGAGCAAAGACATTCATGTAAGTGTGGATTGCCCGGAGGATTTAACCGTATGCCATGACCACAAATGGACAACGGAAGCCTTGTTTAATATTCTTGACAATGCTGTGAAGTATACGGCAAGCGGCGGCACAATCCATGTAACAGTCGCCCGGTGGGAGGTGTATACGAAAATTGATATATCGGACACAGGTAAAGGGATTTCAGAAAACCGACAAGCGGAGATATTCAAACGCTTTTACCGTGAGGAAGAAATACACGACATAGACGGGATAGGCATAGGTTTGTACCTTGCCCGCGAAATTATCACCATGCAAGGCGGCTATATTAAAGTGACTTCGGAAACAGGAAAAGGCTCTGTTTTTTCTATTTTTCTCCCGAACAGATAGCGGTATTTTTGAAATGTCACAAAATTGTGAGAATTGAGACCGATTTTAGGCAAAAAACATTTTCCGCTGTGAGGATTCTGTGACATTTTAGTTTTACAATAGCCTTATCAAATTGAAAGGGATGATTATTATTTCAGGCATTTTACAAGTCACTGACTTAAAGAAATATTACGGAACGGAGCCGAATATCACAAGGGCGTTAGATGACGTGACGCTTTCCGTGGCGAAAGGTGAGTTTATTGCCGTGGTTGGCACTTCGGGAAGCGGCAAGTCCACGCTGTTACACATGATGGGCGGACTTGACACGCCCACATCTGGTAGCGTTAAGGTGAGGGATATGGAACTGTCTAAAATGAGCGACGAACAACTAACGATTTTTCGCCGTCGCAATATCGGTTTCGTATTCCAAAATTATAACCTAGTGCCAATCCTCAACGTACACGAAAACATAGTCCTGCCCGTGGAACTTGACGGCGACACGGTAGACAAGGCGTTTATGAATGAAGTTGTAGAAATGTTAGGGCTGAAAGAAAAACTCCTGAATTTGCCGAATAATCTTTCAGGAGGACAGCAACAGCGCGTTTCTATTGCCCGCGCTCTGATAACAAAACCCGCAATCGTGTTGGCCGACGAGCCGACAGGCAATCTTGACAGCCGGACAAGCTCTGATGTTTTGGGGCTTATAAAGCGTACAAGCAACCAATTCAACCAAACCGTTATAATGATTACTCATAACAACGAGATTGCCCAGCTTGCAGACCGTATTATGAGGCTTGAAGATGGTCGGATAGTCGGATAAGGGGGTGGGATTATGTTTCAGAATGATAATAGAGCAATCGTTAATAAGCTGACAAAACGCACTCTGAAAACGGACAAAAAGCGTAATTTCTTTATCATTGTGGCTATTGCGCTGACAACCTTTCTTTTAGGGTCTGTGTTCAGCGTAGGCATGAGCCTTTTGGAATCCGTAAAGATAAATCAAATACGGTTTATGGGTACTGTGGCGCAGGCCGCAGTCGGACACCCTACCGCTTCACAGCTTGAACGGCTTAACAGCTTGGATTATGTGAAAACAGTCGGTACGGGCAACAATGTCGGCTTTGTTAAGACTACGCCGGAAATGGGAAGAATCAGCCTGACCCTGCATTACTTTGATAAAACGGAGTGGGAAGAATTGCGTACTCCCGCTTATGTAGATATTGAGGGGAGCTATCCCCAAAAAGAAAATGAAATTATGGCTTCTCGTTGGTTGCTTGAAAAGTTGGGTATTAGCAATCCCTCTGTCGGCATGGAGATACCGCTTACTTTCTACACGGACAGCGAAAACAGCGATGCGCTGATTACGCAGAACTTCTATTTATCGGGATGGTTTACAAGTTATGGGCTTATAAAATCTTTAAATACGGCTGATGTAATGCTGGTTTCACAGGAATTGTCGCAGAAGCATGGGAAAACCGTCGAAAAAGACGGTTCGGCAACCGTGGTGTTCGATAATCCGTCGCGTGTTATGGAGTATTGCAATAGATTGGTTACTGACTTGGGGTTATCTGAAAATCAGCCAGTAGTACCGGCAGAAACATATGATACTGACGAGGGGCAAGCGGCAAGCTCCGTGATTGCTTTATGCGCTGTTATTATATTTCTGATTTTTACAGGGTATCTTTTGATTTACAATGTTCTTTATATATCCGTTTCCCGTGATGTGCGTTTTTATGGGCTTCTAAAAACGCTTGGGACAACGCCGAAGCAAATAAAAAAAATCGTCATTGGACAGATAATGCGGCTCTGCATGATTGGCATACCGATTGGATTAGTTTTTGTTTTGTTGCTTTCGTTTGTATTTGTGCCGTTCTTTATTTCACAACTGGGGGCTGTTTCTACGGAAGCCGTCGTATCCTTTTCCCCGTTTATCTATTTAGGCGCGGTGGCATTTGCCATACTTACGGCTGTCTTGGGCGCAATGAAGCCCGCACAAAAAGCGGCGGGTATTTCGCCCATAGAAGCACAGAAATATGCGGGAGCGGAAGTTAATCGAAGCAAGGTTCGCTTATCCGCGCATGGGAAGCCTTATAAAATGGCTTTACGCAATATTTTCCGTGACAAGAAGCGGGCAGGAGTGGTATTGCTTAGCCTGTTTTTAGGCGTAACGACATTTTTAACGATTACTACATTGGTTTTCAGTATGAACATAGCCAGCTACATTGAATCTGTATTTGAAAGTGATTTTGTGCTGGAAAGCAGCGCACGTCCAACGCAAAAGTTTGATAAAGCGTTTATAGAAAAACTGGAATCCTTACCCGGATTTGAATGGTTAGGCGTAACGACATGGGAAACAATGAGCCTTGATTACTCGCCTGACGCTTTTGGTGAATACATTGCCAATCACCCTATGCAAGAGCAGGTAACCAACTTGACAGAGAAAGATATTTATGAGAATTTTCGCGGCTTCGTTCTCGGTGTTGACGGTGAAATGCTTATGAAATCAAGTAACACGCTTGATAACCCTATTGATATTGACGCTTTTGAACGCGGAGAGCTTGCGTTAATTGCAACCGACAATCCCGACTTGTTTAAAAATGTCCATGAGTTGACTATTTCGCCGTCTTATCGAAGCGAAAACGATAATACCGACAGCCAAAAAACTGTAATACCGCTTGGCGGTTTCGTTCCCTTTGATTATAAAGGCATTGGCTCCGGTCTTGCGCCTACCGTGCTTATATCAAACGCTTTAATGCGAGAATGGTTTAGTGAACCGATTGTATCGAAAATCAACCTTGATGTTTCAAGGGATTATGAGCAAAACGCCCTGATTGCGTTAAAGCAAATCATTGGGGACGATTATGAAATATCGCTAACGTCAAAGATGGAATCATTGAAAGAACTGTATAGCGCAAAAATGGTATTGTTTGTTCTCGGCGGCGGCATTGCGCTTGTAATCGCTTTGATTGGTATTCTCAATTTCGTAAATGTAATGTCGGTTAGTATTGTGGTTCGCAAGCGCGAATTGGCGACGCTTGAATCTATTGGCATGAGCCGTAAGCAGATTAGAAAACTGTTGATATGCGAAGGGCTTGGATATGCCGTGATAACGCTGATTTGCGTTTTATCAGTAGGCAATGCGGTGACATACGGCATTTTCAAGCTATTTCAACAACAAGTAAGTTTCGCAACTTTTACCTATCCGTTTATCCCGGTAGTTATTATGATAATGGTTGTTTTGGCGGTTTGCTTTATCACGCCGCAAATACTATACCGTTCTATCAACAAATCAACGATTGTGGAGCGATTGAGAGAAGCGGAGTGAGATAATGACAACATGAAATAATAGGGGATTATGTCTGATGAATTTACTCAGAGATGGGCAATAACAATATGTATTAGAAGGCCTGATGAAGATAAGGAAGTATTGATGAAAAAGAAGTTTTGTTTACAAATATTAGGGGCTGAATAAAGCCTCTTTTTTGTTGGATAAAGAAGGAAAATGGAAACTTGTGTAGAATTGATAATATGATAATAATTGAGAAAAAAAGAAATAACTGTTTCATGTACGGCAAGGATGGTTATTGTAGTTATGAAGGGACAAAATGGGCAAAGGTTACGGATGTAACTTAAAGGAGTAGAATATGGAGTTGTTGCATAGTAAAAAGAAGTTTTTCATTGAAAAATTAGAGATGAACCTATTGGAAAATGCGCTGGATTTCATCCAATCTTCGATTGATCATTTACTAAACGAATATGAAGCTAATAATATAAATACTCACAGAGGCTGGAATATTAAATCAATGAAATATGTTGTTCTCCACTTATCTGCGGGTGTTGACTTGCTTTTTAAATATAGAATATCAAAGGTGCATTGGAGCTTATTATTTCAAGATATCGATAAAGCTAATATTCAAAAAATGCAATTGGGTGATTTCGTTAGCATAAATTCGATAACTTGTTTAAAAAGGTTGGAAAATAATTGTGAAGTTAAACTTGAAGATGAGTTTGTAAATAACATAAAATGGTTAAGAGAAAAAAGAAATACGATGGAGCACTTTAAAATCAGTGAATCTAAGATAGAAATTGAAGCAAGAATCTTTAAAATTATAAAAGGGACTTTATGCTTCATTGAAAAGGAGTTATCAGAAAATCATTTTTCATACGAAGAGAAAGTAATTCTAGACTCAGTGCGCAAAAAGATTGGATATATTGAAAACTATATAGCTTATCGTTGGAAGGAAATCGAGGAAATAGTAAGACAAAAGGAAAGCAACGGAGAAATAGTGATAAAATGTCCAAAATGCTTTCAAAAAGCTTCATTTATCGGGGAGATATGCAAATGTGAGTACTGCAATTACTCGGCACTTAGTAATGAGTTTGCACGTGACTACATATGGAGTTTTATGGGTGTAAATGAATATGCTGTAGCAAGTAGAGGCGGGGAGTATCCACTTTATATTTGCCCGGAATGTGAAGGAGAAACTATGATATTAGATGAAAATGAAAATTTATCTTTATGTGTGTCCTGTGGGAAAAGGTTACCTACAAATGATAAATATTTGTCGAGAAGAGAGAATTTGGTTTTTGATATTTAAAAGAATAAGGCGTGAGAAGGTTAAACGTTGAAACTGTTGCGGTGGTAGCCTTGAACCGTAAAAGTGATTAAAGGATACTGAAAGTGCCAGCCTGCCTGTGGGCGAGCACCGGAGGGAATGTAAAAATACAGGATACACCTGTAGATGCGCTGGAGGATATAGTTTCGGACAGGGTTCGACTCCCGTCACCTCCACTAGGGAGTTTCTTCATCCCCAAGAACGCCATCTTTTTGCAAGAAGATTACGACAATACTTTGAAAGTGCAAACATTAAACAATCAATTTCGCCAGAAGTGCTTCCGGCATGGCGAAACCCTCCTGTTCTTAAAACCTGTATTCATAGCGTGGAAAAGACGTATCACAGGCGATTTTTCCAACCTCTAAACGATGATATGGCCGGCATAAAGTCACCTGCACTTTCCAATCCGTAGGATCTGGAGATTATTTTACTCGTTACCATACCGTTATAGCGTATTTTTGAGATGGAAACACTGCATTCTTTTATTTTCATAACATCTATGCTATAGTAAAATCTAGTAAATATATGTTTGTTTGAAGGAGGATAAAGATGATTTCAATAGAAAGTATAATGTCAATCGATAAAAGCGATATGCAGGAAGCGTCAAAGATCGTAACCAAAGATGATATCCCGCAGCTTGTAGATTGGTTGTCCTTAAAAGATGACAATTTCAGATATCAGGCACTCCTCCTCCTGCAGAACAGATCAGCATTCTTTGATGATGTTTATCCGTATTGGGATATCTTCCGGGATAAACTCAAAAGTGATAATTCGTATCAAAGAAGTATCGGACTTATGCTTATTGCCGAGAATACGAAATGGGATGTGCAAAATCGGATAGAGGATACTGTTGATGAATACCTGGAACTCTTAAACGATGAGAAACCTATAACGATTCGCCAGTGCATTCAATCGTTAGGTAAAATAGTGCCATATAAGCCGGGCTTAAACAATAAAATAGCCGGCAGACTTATTTCGTTTAATCTTACGGGTATTAAGGAAACAATGCGTAAATCCATATTGCTCGACATATTGAATGTACTGCTCGTAATTAGAAAAGAACTAAAAAAAGATGAAATGGAAACCTTTATATTGAATGCACTATCGGGTGAAATATTAGATAAGAAGTCAAAGAAGCAGATTGAGGCACAATATTAATTGAACTTCGAAGTATGAATATCATCCTACATTGCGATAAGTCCCGATTAGTCAGGGAATACATAGAATGCGAGGTCATGATGGCGACCACTTATGAAAGATATCTGAAACTGAATATTGACGGCTTCCACGTTGGCTTGGAGCGTGGCGAGAGCGAAAGCAACTACTTCTGCACGCCCAAGGGTGCGAAAGTGATCGGCTGGGCCGGTGTGGATGGTATCCACTATTGCTTCGTGCGTGGCTTTGGCGAGATGGTATTTGCCGTCAGCCCGATGAACACACCGGGAAACTATGTGCATCCGCTGGCAAGAGGTTTTGCGGACTTCCTGCGGCTCCTGCTGGCTTGCGGCGATGCTGCGGCACTGGAGCAGGCATCCTGTTGGGAGCAGGCGCAGTTTGACGCCTTCCTGCGGGACAATCCCCTAACCGCTGAACAGCAGACTGTGCTGGATGTCATTCGGGAGAAGCTGTTGCTCGCGCCTATGGAGCAGCCCTTTGCTTATATCAAAGAGCTGCAGGCCGAGTTTGATTACAGTCACATCAAATATACGGAAGACTACCATGAGTGGGTTCCTGTCGAGCCGAAGATACCCGAATGGAAGGTTTACTTTGACGGCAACTTTTGGGGGTATCATAGCCGTGAAAGAGCCGGCAAGGAAACTTCTCTCGATCAGCAGTTTGTCTGGGAGGATGAAGTCTGGCATATCCCAGCGATTTACACCTGCAGTAAAGGCTTGGTCATAGACTTTTGCGTACAGGTTCCAGCTGAGTGCATCCGTTCCTTTACGGACAAGTGGAATCTATCTATTGAGAACAATGGAAGCGGCTTTACCGATGAACAGCGGATGCAGATCGAGGCAGAAAATCCGCTGGCCATCAATATAAATCCGAAAGTTGTGTTGAACGGGGCTGTCCTTTCAGGCTCTCATGGCTGCGGCGTGTCATGGAATCCCTGCTTCCCGGAGGGCAACGGCCTTGAGGCCAAGAGCGTAACCCGGCATTATGGCCTTGATCCTGCTTGCGGTTGGGCAATCTGGCGCGCTGCTTTTCCTTGGACGAAAAAACGCAAACCGCAGATCACGACGCTCAGCGTAACACTGATGCAAGAGCCTGTCGCTATGCCGGGACCGCACTTCCATGTGTCAGCGCCCGGTGAGCGCATCGAGTTTACACACCCCACCACTGGCGCACAGCATACGCTGACAGTGCAGGAATATGAGCAGCACGAAATGTCCCGTGAGCATATTGACAGCCAAAATCAGGAGTTCCCGACGCATTATACTGTGATGAGCTATACGCTCTCGCCGGATCTGCCTGATCGTGCATTCAACGTCACTGATTGTGTTCGTTCCGACCAACCTCGGCAGAAGCACACCAATCCTAATGAGCCGCAGGCATCCAACAGCATTTGCATCGGCATCATTGGCGGCGCAAATGGTCCGACTGCCATCATTTTCGGCGGCAGCGGCCAGGGCAAACTCCATGTAGCCTGCTCCGCATTGCACTTTGAGTCGGTGGACGATGTGGAGTGGCGCATGGCATTTCATGAAAAAAGACGCGAAGATGTTACTGTGGAGATGATATAAACCTGATCAAAGAGAATATGAGCATAATGAAAAACAAATAAGGGCATCTATATTCGCCTAACTTATGGCCCGAGCACGATTGCTTTATGCCCGGTCGGACACCTCGTGAAACCGCTATCTGGGAATTGCTGTATGAGAATATTTTGAATTCATACAGAATCGAACTGGAATGGGTAAGTAAAGTAAGGCAGACCCTTCACCGGTTCAATGACGCGGATTATGTAACGAGAGCAGAAAGCACTGTTATGATTAAGGAGGATGAGAAAGAAATGGAGTATAAGATTGTTGAGAAGAACGGCCAAAAATATGTCAAATTAGATCGTGGAGGGCTCCCCGTTCAAAAGGAGCAGGATGCTTTGACGCTTTTATCCATATGTGCGGAAAATGGAACAAATCTTTTGCTCATTCAAGGCGAAAGGTTGTCTGATGAGTTTCTGCGGTTGAGAACCGGTATCGCCGGAGCGATCCTTCAAAAATTCACATTGTACAATATCAAAACCGTTGCTGTATTTGACAAAGATAAAGCCAGAGGCAAATTCAAGGATTTTCTTGCCGAAAGCAACAGCGGCAATATGTTTCGTACCTATGTGAATTTCGATGAAGCGGAGCGATGGCTCTTGAATAATAATTGAAGGGAGAGTGCAAATGAAAGCGTTTTGTTTGTCCCATTCTTTTCCGATCATGAAGTGCGAAAACTGACGATGCCAAGCATTTTATTTTTTGGCGGAAAAGATATTATGCTCAAATCGGAGGAAGCGCTTTGCGGCCACACGGTGGCACCAAGCGCGACACAGGCGATAACGAAAATTCCTGTAATGATTTGCTTTTTCATATAGACCATCTCCTCTTCAGCAACACAAGATACCACAAGGCTTTGAAGATAGCTATTGAATCTTTTGAGATTCACACTATTGACATTTTAGTCTAATGGCATTAAACTAATGATGGGGTTTAATACCATTAGACTTGGAGGCGATGGCATGGAAGATTACAAATTAGGCGTCATGGAAACAAAGTTCGCCGAGCTGATGTGGGATAATGAGCCCATATCCTCCGGCGAACTGGTAAAGCTCTGCGAAAAGGAGCTGACCTGGAAGAAGTCAACGACATACACTATGCTACGCCGGCTTATCGACCGCGGTATCT
>JAFABI010000062.1 GCA_023426125.1 Bacillota bacterium | reverse complement strand
GATGATATTGTTCAGACAGTAAACAATCCGGCATATGCATACAAAGTTACGCTTGATGGAAGGAATTGTCTGGTCGCAATAGGACACACAGCAATACAGAACAAGACATTCTTTGATAAATTCGAGCCAGTTACGCAATACACTATCCAGGCATATATGAAAAATAACGGGACATCTGGTGGTCTTTTTATAATCAGCTATGCCGATGGAACCTTTAGCACCCTGGCGGGGAGTGGTGTTACGACGTCCTGGCAGCTAAAAACATTAACAACTACCGCAGGAAAAACAGTTAAAAATATAACCCTTTCAGGGCAATATGGAGGTGCAATCACTTATTATGACTATAACACATTGCAAATCCAAAAAGGCACCGTCGCAACCGCCTACGTCCCCTATGACGCATCCCACGTCTACATCCCGCCAAGTAGCGGGTTGAAGTCGCTGCCAAATGGCGTATGTGACGTGTCGGATTTGGTTACGGGTAGACGGACACGGAATGTAAGTGATTTATATGAATTGCAAAGTGGAGAGTTTACGAGCGTATCAACACTCACTAATGTAGTAACGGTACCAACAGCGACTCCAGTTAGACCTGACATATGGACAACAGCTGGAACGCCCAGTATTGGTTCCGTAAGAGTCTTAGGAAAGGAAGAAGTATTGCTGGCCGATAGGGATAATGCTTCAAATGTCGGTAGGTTTTATCGTACGAACACAGGCAGAATCGACTTCATTTTTGCGTTAGGAACGACGCTGGAACAGGCAAGGACAGCTTTAGCAGGAACAAAGGTTGAATACCAACTCGCCACCCCCATCATCCATGACAACGCCTGTTCCGGCTCCCTGACTGCTCACCCCAACGGCATGGTCTATTGGGACATCGGCTGCAACCTGTTCAACGGCAACACCCTGGGTGGTGTAATGTACATCCCCGCTGACCGTCCGGCAATAAACTATGTGGAATCTGTAGCGCTGATCAACCTTGTAGACGGTACCCGCACACCGGTTGCATTTACTCAGCCTGCCGTTGGAGCAAGGGAGATCGTTGTGGGGACGGATGGCTACTACGAAGTCGTGTATCACGGGCAGACCTATTCGACCAATCCGGACATCTATGAGTCCCATGCGGTCAACCGGGCCTCTCAAGGAGACCAGAACGCGAAGGGGATAGAACTGCTTAACGAGCAAATGGCACAGGTCGAAAACCTGACGCGCAAGACTGCCAGTGAAATACTGGAGGAACGCGACTCGCTCTGGCAGGAGTTTACCGGGCCAGTGGCAAGTGTGCCGGTGGATGCGGGCGGGATACCGGAAGTTGAGGTGCTTGCCAATACGGTTAATCAGATGGCAAACAATGGGGTTAACTACGCCAATTGGACAGTAGCTGGAGCAGGAACAACAAAAGGAGCGAGCATACACTTGGTTCAAAATGGAGGAACAGACTTAGCATCACTACCAATACCGGGCATCAAGGGAAATACGCAATACACATTGGTCTACAGGGTGTTAAATAGCAATAATAACTCCAGTTTTGTATTGGCAAATAACGCTCCAAGTTTCTTGGACACAACGTTTGTTCTGCCAAAAACACCGGGAGTTCAAAAAGTACTAATTACCACAAAAGCAAATGTATCGGCAGATAATGCAATAAAATTTGTTCTTGATTCTGCAAATACTGAGGGCACTTATATAGATATAACCGATATAATGCTGTTTGAAGGTGATCAGACAAAAAATCTTGGAATAGATCAGTATATTCAATACGGTCTGCAATCTTCCAGTGACATACGGTTGACGGTACCTGGGAAGAATTTATTCGACAAAAGCAGAATATACAGCGGTTACATAAACGATACAACTGGTATCTTTACTTTCGATTCAACCATCAAAGCCTCAGACTTTATAAGAGTTGTTCCAGGCAAATCCTATTTTATTCAAGTAGGGGCAACAACTGCAAGATGGGGTGCGTGGTATGATTCCAACAAAGTATTCATAAGTGGTTTCTCAGGTTACGATACACCCAAAATAGCTCCTGGCAATGCGGCGTATATAAGATTTTCTATTAGTAACACAAGTTATTTAGATACAACACAACTCAGCCTTGGAGTTATCGCTGTACCCTATGAATCGCATAATCCGACCTCTGCAATCATCCCCGGAGAATTTGCTGCTGTCGGAAGTGTGCGGGATGCGATAAGATATACGTTAGAAAAAGGTTGGGACTTGGATGATCGGTGCAAGGCTAAGGTGCTGGCGGCAAGCGATATAATATCGATGTATACGGTTCAGACAAATCTTGACTACTCCATTATTCAAGTTCCTGTTGGATTCATTCCTGCCAACACCGTTTTAACAGTGTCCTTGCAAGGTTACGATGTAGGTAATTCTGCCAGCATGAATGACATTACAAATATAGGAAAGATAGTATCCTATAATTCAGCCACTGGTCAAATTGGCGTTGGAGTTGTAAAAGGAACTTCACTTACCGATGCTAGGAATTCCTTAGTAGGAAAGACGTTAATCTACCAACTTGCTGGCACCAACTCCGTATCTCTCACCGGCATCCCAGCCCTCGATCTGGAACCCGGTGGCATGCTGCTCGTTGAAACCGGTGTTGTCGAGTTCCGCGCCCGCCCCGGTTTAGGCGTACTGACCATCCCGGATGCGACAAAGCCTATCATCGCAGTAGATCGTGTGCTTAAACCGGTGATTCAGGACGGCATATTGCACTACGAGCCGATCACGCCTGCCAGCAATACGGCCACAACCATCACGCTGCCGGCGGGGTACTCAGATGCGACGGAGTACAAGGTGGTGTACAAGACGAACCCGACGCCGCTGCCGACGGTGCGGTACCGGTATGGCGTGAATCTGGCGGCGAAGGCTGCGGCAACGGAGGGGTTGGCAGTACAGACATCCAAGGAGCTGAGTGACTTTGAGCGCTACGCCATTGCCCAGATCATTGACATGCAAGACAGACTACTTACATTGGAGGGGACATGATGGACATAAAAGCAATCTTGAAAAAGGCAATTGAAAAAGAAATCCCTATCAGCGACATGCCTGCCAAGATAGACCGGTTTGCAGCTGCGGGGGAGATCACGGCAGAGGACAGGGTGGAGTTGCTTGCTCTTCTGGACATAACGGATGCGCCCGAGCCTGACCCATTGCCGCCATCGCTGTCGGAGCGCCTCGATGCAGCGGAAAACATCATAATGCAGCTGCTAAGCATCATAGCGACGATCATGTAAGGAGGTGGAGATATTGTCACCTGTGTATTATAGGTTTTATCGTAACATGTGGATACTGCGTAAGATCACGGCAGAGGACCTACACGCAAAGGTACTGGTGTACCTGACGGAACAGGAGTACCAGGACATTATTGAGACACAGCAAGTGCCGGAATAGGGAGTCTGAATAATCAGGCTCCTTTAATTTTTACAGAAGGGATGGTGGAAAGATGGGGGATGTCACAGAAAAACTGTGCGACGACAGGCATGGCAACTCATGTAAAAGGCTTGACAAGCATTCTGAGGAAATTGATGATCTAAAGGCAGCGGTGCTGAAGCTCACATATATTATTGACGAGATGCAAAAGGGGAAAAAGGCAGAAACCACAAAACCATGGCAAACGAAATGGTTTGAGTGGGTAATAAAGTCTGTGTGCGTCATAGCTGTTTTGATAACCATGGCAGCTATAGGCGTAAATTATTTTAAAGAATACATAGCAATGGTGGTGAAATAAATGAAGGGAATAGACTGTACTGTACAGATCACATCTGCCCTTGCAAAGGCTTTGAAGGCACTTGGAATTGAGTTTATAGCAAGATATCTTGTGCCGGAGAAATATGCCTGGAAACGGCTCACAGCGGCAGAGATAAAAGCTACGGCGGCAGAAGGCATCTGGCTACTCAGCATCTTTGAAACCACGGCAGACAGAGCAGGAGGCGGGGCGGAGGCAGGGCAAATTGACGGCAAACTTGCGCTTGCGGAGGCCGGCATAGTCAACCAGCCTGTCGGCAGCGCGATATATTTTGCGGTGGACTACGATGCACAGCAAAAGGATTATGATGCCATTGAAGCGTATTTCCTGGCAGCAAGGCAGCAAATCAAGCCTGCCTATCTAATAGGCTGCTATGGCTCTTACGCGGTTATAGAAGAGCTTTTCCGGCGTGATGTGATTGATTGTGGCTGGCAGACCTATGCCTGGTCAAAGGGTAAGTTGTCACCCAAGGCAAGCGTATACCAGCATAAAAACGGCGTGACAATGGCTGGTATCCAGTGCGACATGAACGAATCATACGACGGGGAAGGTTTCTGGAAAGGAGAAGGTGCGGTGTATAAAAAAACATTGGTCCGGGCAATACCGGCAACGGTAAAGAAGGGGAGTAAAGGCGACACGGTAAAATACCTGCAGCAGGAACTTAATGCAATGGGCTTCAACTGCGGAGATGCTGACGGGGCTTTCGGCCCCAAGACAGACGCAGCAGCCCGGGCATATCAAAAGGCTGTCGGGTTTACCGGCAAGGATGTAGACGGCATCGTTGGGAAAATGACATGGACGGAGATTCTAACCGTCCACACAGTGGAGATGAGCCCCAGCATGCTCAGAGCCGGGCAGGTATCCTCTGCTGGTGCCAATATAGCAAAGACTGTCCGCAGCTTTATCAATGCCAACTTTTTCACCGGCCGGCAAACGATCGGATGGCTGATGTCAGAGGGAAAGGTGCTCAGCGAAAGGCACGAGTACCGGACCTGGCACGGGAACCCGAAGGGAACGCTTATCCTATACAAGGATGGACGGATCGAATCCGGATTGAAATGGGATAGCGATATCGCTCCCAACGTGGACAAAATACAGTTCTGCTGCCAGGGAATCAACTTGTACCCGGTCGACATCCGGAAGGAAGGTTTTGACCCTGCAGAGGTGGGAAGGGTTTGCAATAGTGTCATGATCGGGTACAAGGCCGGGAAGATCATCATTGCGGTACGGGAGCACACCGGAGCAGATAGGGCGGCTGCAACAATGCGCGACCTGGGATGCACCGGAGCTATCAGGCTGGACAGCGGGGGATCGGCCAACTTGTGGATTGACGGCAAGGCGGTATATAAGACAGATCGAGCGCTCACAAATATAATTTACTGGTGAAGAAAGGATAAGGTGATAAAATGTTTAGCTTTGAAAATTTTGTTTCCATCGACTTCATTCTAAGTTTTGCAGGGATGGTGATAATGGTATCCCTGCTGACTCAGGCAACGAAAAGGCTATTTGACAAACTGGCAGACAACCGGACAAAGTATGTGGTCTACGGCTGGGCTTTCCTATTGTGCACTTTCGCAGGCGTATGGACCGGGAAATTTACTACCGCCAGGGAGATCGTTGAAACCTGTGTAATCTGGTTGATCAATTCAGTGGTGATCTGGTTCACGGCCATGAAAGCGTATGAAGAAATATCAGGCAAATAACAAATCCTCCTCGGGCCCTGGCTTCGGTCAGGGCTTTATTTTTCCATTGTCAATTTTTCGACGAAACCACAATTTTGACATTCATTTTCAATAAAATATGATAATTTATTGCAGCTTAAGCATTTTTTAATGATTTTGTCCTCTAGTAGTTTTTTAATTTTTTTCTTCATAAAAACGCAAACACCCTCCCCTTGTTCTCGCATTATTTTTATTTATATCTATTCTACTTTTATGTCAAAAAACCCTTTTCATATGCACATTTGCCATTCATTTGTCAATGTCCAATCTATATCAAGTGGAGCCATACATCCCACATAGGCTACGGGTATCCCGCGAGCCCCTTTCGGAGCTTTCGGCCTGTTACCGGCAGGCCATCGTCAGGCGGGGTTATTAAGTCTTGCCATTTTATACCTTAGTACGTAATGCATACATCCATTACTCGCATCAATAAACCCTTTGTTTTCAAAGCCATCTGCCATCACCCTGGCTTGTGTATCGCTAAATTTATTATTAAGACAAAGATCGAATGCTTTGCAAAAATGGTCTGGATTTGCATTTAGCCTTATTACTGTCAACTAAAAATAATTTGTACAGAGGATAAAATTACCGTTTACAAGAACGCGCGTTCGGGCTTATAATATGCTTACGGCACAAAACAAATGTTCGGAGGCGCAGTATGAAGCTATTGAGGTGGCCTGTTGAAATGATAGCCTGGTTCGACTATGAAGGCAAGCCCACTCCAATAAGGTTTCGCGTACCGCCCAAGGACGGCAAAGGGGCAGTCATAGTAACCATTGGGTGCGCACAAGTGCAGGCGGATACAAAACTGGTCGGCAATCGCATAATCACATTCCGATGCCAGAGCATTGTCAATGGAGTGGAAAGGATCTACGAGATTAGGTATGAATCAGACACCTGCAAATGGTATTTATATAAAATGTAGGAGGCTGCCATGATAGATTATGTTTTGAAATCCTCCCTAGAGCAGGGGAGTATCGTCACAATTGTATACACCAAGGATGGCGTCATAACAGAGCGCGACATTAAGGTCCTGGAGATAGGGGATACCTGCATCAAAGCGTATTGCTACTGGCGACGGCAGAATAGGGTATTCAGCAGGGAGAATATCCTGGCGGCAGGGATGTGTAGGGGAGAGGTAGCCGAGAAGTAGGAAAGAGGCTCGCGTGGAGCCCTATTTAAGCGCCCTTCGGCTTTTGATTTTAAGTTTGATCAGTATCTTACTGATATGTGTTCTAATCGTCCCTTCAGCCAGGTTAAGCTCTTCGGCAATTTGTCGATTGGTCATTCCCCGTTTTGCCAAGTCTGCGACCTTTTGTTCTGTCGGCGTAAGCTTTTCTAAATCGGTTTCTTCGAGACCATTTAATACGGTTCCATCACCTAATTTAAAAGTCCCGTCTTCGTATCTGTAGCAGAATTCAAATCCAAGCCTCCTCTGGACGGCTATAATAGCATCTATGCTTACGTTACCTTTTACCTCTTTATCAAGCAGTTTTAAATAGTCGTCCCGGTGCATTGCCTCTTTTGTTTTTTGGTTATAGTACCACTCTGCGTCATTCAGGTTGTACATATCAATACCTCCTTAGGTTTCCTTGATTATAGTTGTCTGCGTAATCTTTTATAAATTTCCCATTGATGAAAAGCTTTATTGATTTAGCTACATTTGTGGTGCTTATTTCCGACTTATTAAACCCATGTTCTCTTATCACTGTTATCGTGTGGGTTTTCCCGTCAACCGAACGCTTGTCATACTCCAATTCATGCAGCCAAGAGCCGATTTTGTAATCATTTTCCTTGTAAAACATAACGCCCAAAAGACTTGTGGCCTGGGTTTCATGCCATGTTTGGAGATAACATTTTTCTTTTGCTGCTTTTCTGAATTCGTTAAAGCTTGCAGATATGATAAAATCTTCTGATAGAAACATATCCGTCTCATCTAGTCTAATTTCATTTTGTGCTGCATCATACACTATTTCTCCCTTACCATAAAACGCCCTTCTGAGCGTTTCCAGAAGTTTACTTAGTTCTGCGGAATCGCAGCCCTCGCATAATGTGGCCTTGCTGTGTATTATATCTCCAAATCTATCCTCAATCGTCTTCATGCTTATACCCCCCATCCCGGCGTCCTTTGCCGCCTGCCGATAATATAATTATATCACCTTAATTACGTACGTACATAGTCTATTAGTCCTATTTTGCATAGGCCTTTTTTCAATAAAATACTTTCTCAGCCGTCCCATAAAAAAAGAAGCCTCACCGGCTTCATACTTTATATTCTATTATAGCCCTATGCACTTCCTCGCTGTGCGTTATTGCCTCGATCTGCTCTTTGTCGTCCAGCCAAAACCAGGCATGATAACCCTCTGGCATATCCCACATGTACTGCGATTGCCAGAGAATATACCCGCGATCGCGGAGCTTGGCGGAGAGGGCGTACCATTCGGGGAGAGAGGAGATGGTGAAGGTTCTCATCGATCAATTTACCACCAGATGGCAGCCACTAAGTTTTATATATTGTCCATCCGCAATTGTAATGTACTTTTCGCCGGATAAATTATCATTTGTTACAATGCTGTCCAGTATTCCCGATGAATCTTTGGCAACCTCCATGTATGAATTTCCAGTTCCATCTGGCACTATTTTATACTCACCAGCTTTTATGTCCCTGCCTACTTTGTACATACCTTCTTGGTATTTATTGTCCACGGCTTCAAGAATTGGAGCGTCATCAATGGAGAGCATTTTTGATCCGCTGAATTCGATGTATTGTCCATCATTGACAGTTACATATCTGGTGCCGGTAAAATTGTCGTTAGTAACGATGCCTTCCAGCGATCCGCTGCTATCTTTGCTTACTTGGAAATACGACATGCCGCCATCACTGAATATAACATACTCTCCTGCGGGCAGATCACTGCCTACCTTATACATACCCTGTTTGATCCATGGAACTGCTTCCGTTGTTGGTTCTGTCGTGGCCGCAGTTGTTGATTGCGTGATGTCTGATTTTGTCGTGGTCGTAACATCGTTGTTTGATGCGCTTGTATTATCAGTGTCCGAGGGTGAATTAATGGCACCCACAAGGAAAACAATGAAACTGACCGCTATACCAATTCCCCACATTTTGACCTTCCCGGTTTTCTTGATTGCCGAAACTATCGTCACGACTAAGCAGACCAGTATCCCCAAAAAGCCTATTACGCCTAACGCCGCCATATTGAGACCTCCCGTCGATTCATTTTGTTTACATATTATAACAGAATTCTACCAATTGCAATTACTTTTTGTCTCCAAGGTTGCATGTACAATTATTAGTTACAAGAAAATCTTTTTATTATACTGATACCTGAGCGGATCATCGTCGGCGAGGTCCGCGGCACCGAAGCTCTGGACATGCTTCAAGCCATGAATACCGGGCATGACGGTTCCATATCCACAGGCCATGCCAATTCGCCTTCAGACATGCTGAGCAGGCTGGAGACAATGGTCTTAAGTGCTGCGCCTCTTCCCCTGGAAGCAATACGCCAGCAAACGGCTTCCGCCATTGACATCCTCGTCCATTTGTCCAGGATGAGAGACCGGTCAAGGCGCGTTTTGAGCATCTCAGAGGTTGCAGGGTGCTTTGAGGGGCAGATCCGTTTAAACCCGCTTTTCGAGTTCTGTGACAACGGAGATACTCCCGATGGAAAGGTCAGCGGCATATTGCACAGGACCGGCAACAGGATGCTTCATACTGCCAAGTTTAAGATGGCGGGAATTCAATGCAGTTTACAGGAGGAATCGCTTGCTTGAAACGATATATAAAAAGCTATTCATAAAGAGTGAACGGAATAAGGCTTTACCGGATTACGGCACCTATACGATGACCTTTAGCGAAAAAGCCCTTTATCTTGCAGTGGCAGCGGTTTTCATCTACATAACGGCCTTTGTTTTTTACAGAAGTCATGTGATTTCGCTGATGCTGGTTCCCCTGTCAGTGGTCTACCCTCGTATCAAAAAAGGGGGATTGCTTGCCAGGCGGCGAAGAGAGCTGAACACGCAATTCAAGGATATGCTGTATTCGCTGTCCTCTTCCCTGGCGGCGGGGAGATCCGTTGAGAATGCGGTCAGGGAAACCTTGCGGGACCTGACCGTGCTTTACCCTGATGCCAACGAACATATAATCGTTGAAGCGGAGCATATGGCAAGAAGGATTGAAATGAATGAAACTGTGGAAGCAGTTCTTTCGGATTTTGCCAGACGTGCAAGGATGGAGGATGTGGAGAATTTTTCCGACGTCTTTCAAATATGCAAACGCACAGGCGGGAACATTGTGGAAGTGGTACGCAATACCTCCGGGATTATAAACGATAAAATCGAAATAAGGCAGGAGATCGATATGCTGCTGGCTCAGCGAAAATTTGAGCAGAAAGTGCTGAATGTAGTACCCATCGCAATGATTGTGCTTCTTTCCGCCAGTGCGGCGGACTACATGGAGCCTGTGTTTACAACTGCTATGGGAAGGCTTGTAATGACGGCGGCTATGGGCCTGCTTGCGGCAGCCTGGTTCATTTCCCGGAAGATCATGGATATCAAGGTCTAAACTTTCTATTTTGGAGGTGCGCATTGCTCATCGTTTTTATTTCTGTTTCAGGCGCTGCTTTGCTGCTATATCTGTTTTCAAGGGGGAGGTATGCCCCGATGGTAAAAGCGGCGGATGACAGCAGGTTCAGGTTTAAAGGCTTGCTGCCCATAGGGCTCTGCCTGCTGGAAATCACCGGATACAAGTATTCCACCAGGTATGACCGAAGGCTTCTGTCTGCGATAACGGAGATCACTGAACCCAAACTGGCGCACGACCATTTGAAGCTGCATTGGGCCAACAAACTTGTGCATTTGCTGGCAAGCCTTTTATTTGCGGCTTTTATAGGCATTTTTTCCAGGCTTGACACCGGGTTCGCCCTGTTTGCCGCATGCTTTATTGCCGGTGTGGTTTACTTTACCGACAAGGAGCTTTTTGACCGGGTGAAAATGCGAAGGGCGTCCATACGGTTGGATTTTCCCGATTTTGTCAGCAAGCTCATGCTGTTGATCAATGCCGGCATGACCGTAAGCAGGGCATGGGAGAAGATCGCAACGGATGCGGCAAAAAACACGCCTTTATACAGGGAGCTGCGTCTTGCAATCCAGGATATCAAATCAGGAAAGCCTGAACACAGTGCATATGAAGACTTTGCCAAGCGGTGCAGGACTCCGGAAATAACAAGGTTCGTGGCGGTCATCCTGCAGAACCTGCGAAAGGGGAATGCGGAAATCGTTCCGGTACTCAGGGTTTTTGCCATGGAATGCTGGGAAATGAGAAAAAACATGGCCCGAAGGCTTGGGGAGGAGGCATCCACCAAAATGCTGCTGCCGTTGATGCTTATGTTCCTGGCCATACTGCTGATTGTAGGAACTCCGGCAGTCCTTGCACTGCGGAGTATATAGGAGCTGCGGACAAAGTCTTGCTACAACAAGTTTGCCTGGCATATGTGGTCATTGCTACCGGCAAATTCGAAATTTTGGAAAGGAGGGATTCTTATCGCAAGTTTAGTAAAAAGCTTTTTGAAGGAAGAGGATGGATTGGGCACGGTGGAGATCGTAGTCATCATTGCCGTACTGGTGGGAATAGCTCTCATCTTCAGGGATGCCATCATCAACTTTGTTACTGGAATTATGAAAAGCGTCTTTGGCGATGACTCGATTATAAGGGATATAGACAGCGGCAGCATCCGGGATAACAATCAGGTCAACTGACCGCCGCCAAAGGGGCGGAGCCGCATGGTCGCCGGGCTCATGCGTCCCGGCTTCGTTCCGTAATATCCATCCGGATCGGCTTTTCGTGCCAATGCCCACATCGCAGGGGCGGCACACCTGCTTTTCGTATCAATACCCATGCTGGAGGCGAAAAAGTGTAGGGGCGCGCATTGCGCGTCCGCATAATGCAATCTATGGTGACAGATACCGGACGGCTGATACCGCCCTTGCACGGAATGCCTTATTTATAACTCACTCTGTTTTGAAAGGAGGTGGTTGCCGAATGCCCGGCAATCTAAAGGACAGGCTTGAATTTTCCTATGAAAGTATTGGCGCAGCAAGTTATCTCGTTATCAAAGCAGGTCCGTGGGAAGAGCTCCTGAATTATCAGGTTTCCATGACCGGCTGCAACACGATTGACCGGCTTGCGCAGTACAATGTAAAAAATAGCAACGGCGATGCCTATTGCTATTACAACATAACGTCAAAGCTGTCCCTTTCTTTTTTTCTAAAACGGAGAAAGCTTTTACGCAATGAATTTATCGCATTACTTGCAGATATGGCAAGAACAATCGTGGATAGTGCCGGATATCTGCTATCCGATGCATGTTTCCTGCTGGATCCGGATTATATTTTTATTAACCCGGAAAACATGGAGATTGCGATGGTATATGTTCCGGTAAACGCGGAGGGGGATACCTGCAAGGCTTTCAAGGATTTTATCCTTAAGCTGGTACTGCAACTGGCCGATATCGATGAAAAGGCCGGAGACAATTTTCTGCAGCGCATTCTTGCTTGTGTGAAAAATGATACGTTTAGTTTCTCCGATTTTCTCAAATTGCTTGACAGCTTGCTTTATGGCAATGAAGCAGACGAGACTGGCAGCGGGGATTCCGCTGAGGAACCTGTGGCTGCAGCTCTTGAGCATAAAAATACCGAGGTGGTCAAAAAACCCGAGAATAGGTTTGTACGACCTTTTGGCGTGGCATTGCTATCACAATTGCTTATTGCAGCGGTGGTTTTAGCGGTTATGAAATTTATAAAGCTGCCGGGCGGAAATTCCTTCGCCAACTGCCTGGCATTGATTTTAATTGTTGCTGCCGTGGATATCATTATTTTGAAGAATGTTTTAAAAGGTGTGAGGTTTAATATGCATGACAGGGCGGAGAAGGAATCAGGAGATGTCAAAATGGAGGGGGTATATCCAAGCCCCGGTGAGCTTAAGATGCCGGAGGGAAAAACCGAGGTAAGGAGCGAACTGTCCATTACCAGCAATACGGTTCTTCTGGGGGGCATTCAAACCGGATTCCCGATTCTTCGAAACAAAAACAGTCCGGGTCTTGAGGACATTATCATCGACAAGCCGGATTATATCATCGGAAGGCTGAAGGATCAGGTGGACTTTGTAAGCAAAAGCACCGCAGTTGGGAAAATTCATGCACAGCTAATCCGCAGGGATGATTCGTGGTTTTTGAAAGACCTTAATTCGGTAAACGGGACGTTTGTAAATGATGGCAGGATATCCGGCAATGTGGAGCATCCGCTGAAGGATGGCGATCATGTAGCATTTGCAAATTCTGAGTATGTGTTTGTGCTGCAATGTTGACGACAGCTATGATTGCGACAAGTGACGGTTCTCTGTTGCAGGATGACGGGCAGCCATGACTGCAAATTCCAGCATCAGGTTCCGTCAAATGTAGGGGCGCGCATTGCGCGTCCGCATAAATAATACTGTGGCAGAAGGCGATATTTCGCTTCGTGTATGGGCAGCCATGACTGCAAATTCCAGCATCAGGCCTCCGTCAAATGTAGGGGCGCGCATTGCGCGTCCGCATAAATAATACTATGGTAGAAGGCGGTATTCGGCTTCATGTATGGGCAGCCATGACTACAAATTCCAGCATCAGGTTCCGTCATGGGCAGGCTGTAATGTCCTGCCTCACTCCAACGCGGGCGCCGGTCATTCGCCATCCGTGGCTCAAAGACCGGCGACTGCGGCATCCGTGCCGCAGTATTTTTGGGTATTCCTCTGGGGTACCGCGTTCGAGTTTCACCAGGACAAACAGCCTGCAGCCACTCCTCCACATGATGCTTTCATTTGCAGCCACGTCCGCCCGTCCTGCTCCGAAGAAAGGTATAAAAAAACTGTATAGCCCTGTATTATGAAATATGGATATATATCAAGCTTTACATTATATTACTTATATGTTACAAATTAAATGATCCACCTTTTCAAGTTTAACCCTATAGGCAGATTATGCTAATGTTCAAAAATCAGATAACTGTGCCGTTTGATCGGCGACTTATTTCAGGAGGTTATGATTAATGAAAAAGTCCATCATCAGATTCATTTCAGCTATTGTTATATTTGCAGCAATTTCCGGTTCAACGGTTATTGCAGTTAGTCCGGTATTTACCGATACCGCCAGCCACTGGGCCAGGGAAAACATAGACTATCTTACGTCAAATGGAGCAATAAAAGGTTATACGGACGGGACGTTCAAGCCTGAAAATAAGATTACCAGGGCAGAGTTTACGGCGATTCTGCTCCGGGCTTTGAAAAACGATGTCGGCCAGCCCGTAGAAGGAAAATGGTACGATAATTATATAACCGAGGCAACAAACCGCAAATACATCGTTGCCGGCGAATTTGACAGTGTAGAAAAGAACATCACCCGGGGCGAAATGGCCAGGATGATCGTCCGGACAATGACCGAAGAATACCCGGGCAACTTGTCTGACTATGCGGGCCAGCTGGCTGACTATGGCAAGACGCCGGCGGAATATAAAGACTTTGTGCTGAAGGCTTATGTGAAAGGCATTATCACCGGCAGGCCCGGGGGAGTGTTCGCGCATGCAGACCTGGCTACCAGGGCGGAGACAACGACAATGATTGTGAGGCTGATCAATGCGACGAAGAGGGTTGTGCCGGAAGAGCCGGAAAAGAATGAAGTATATATTTATGAATGGAAAGAAAAAAAAGAAATGAAGGTGGAAACAAGCCATCCGGAATTAATCCCGCAAATAAAGAAAGCATTGGAGATTTTCAAAGGTTATCCTGCAGACATTTATTATTCTAAAGAGAGTAATGTAGTACAATTTTACCTGTTTAAAGATGAAGAGGAATTGAAAAAGAACATATTAGAAAGAGTACCAATATTAGAATATAGTATTGACACAGAACAACCCAAAGGCGCACAAGACTATCTACCTTACTCTCTAACTTTATTTGATGCAAAAAATACTGCTGGACAAGAAATATTCAAAGCATTGGCAAAAGAAATATTTCCGGAAGCTTATGATAAAACACTTAAAGAGCTTCAGAATAAATTGAATAATATAAGTTATAAAGGTAGCGTCTGGGAGCGTATTGGTGGTAGAGAGGTTAGGGTATTTACTTCTGCTACTAAATATCAGATTAGCATGTACACGGAACTTAAAGATTAAATAAAGGGTGACGATTGATGAGAAAGCACATTAGTCTGATTCTGACTTTTGTAATATTTTTATCTACTATTAGTTTTGATATTGGTGTTGTGAGAGCATCAGGTTACGGCATTGCACATTATAAAGCACTACCGTTTAACGACCCTTTGTACATACCGTCTGTTGCGCCAGATCAAAGTGCGAATGGAAAAGATTTTGTGGATAAATATTGGGTGGATGAAAAATACCATGTAGTTGTATATGGTACTGAGGCTGATGTTGATAAAATAATACATAATGAACCGGTGGGAAAAGAATTCAGATACTTAGGGTTTGATAAAGAAGGGAATCCTTTGTCAAATCCGCATTTTCCGAATGATGCAAATTCTCAAAAGCCATTAGCAGAAAAAACCTGGCTATTTAGGCCTTGGAATTATGATTTATGTGAGCAAACAATTTTTTCTAGAAACGAAAAATTAAAAGCTATTATTAATCATATGGCATTGCCTTTACCGGATGGCCTTGGCTGGAGTCCAAATAAAAGTGGGGGAGAGTTCTTTGAATGGGGTAACGTTCAATCCATGCCTACACTGCTTAAAGCTGGCTCATTTCGCATGTGGCATAAGGCTTCTGACGGCAAGATCTGGTACCAGACATTTGATATCCCCAAACTAGGCAAAAAAGATGATACAAAATTCACCGTAACCACTGAGATTGTGTCGAATGATTTTACTATTGATTTAACTGAAACTACCGTTGAAGTATCTGTAAAAGTAACAGCCAAACTCGAAGACGAAGCTGTTTATAATGATCCGATAGACAAAATTTTATATTATAACCGGGAAGACATAAAGAAATGGGATTTGAAGATTGAATATAAAGGGAAAGAGATCCATGTATCGCTTGTTCCGAATGGCACTAACACCATGAGTAAAATCTTTACCCTAAAACTTTCCCGCGGTCAAATCGTGGATAAAGAAAAAGTTACCTTTGTCGGTACAGGCAGGGTCACGCTCCACAATGAGGAATATTATAGGGGTTCTGATCCTGATACGGCACAGTTTACCGTTATCACTCCGCCGGTAGGAGAAGATCCTATAAAACTTCCGCCTGACCTAACTATAACAGCGCCGGTTAAGGTAAACGTAAAGGAAACCTACACAGTTAAAGTCACTCCGATCGTGCCCCCGGGAGAGAGCATCAAATCCGTCAAGCTTGAGGCCAGTGTGAACGGGGCAGCATACCAGCCCGTTACCCTTTCAAGTTATTCAGCTTCACAGCAATATAGCAATATAGGAACTATAAACTATCGTGCGACGGTTACGTTAAACAATAACAAGACGGCTACGGCTACAGCAGTCACGCAGGTGGTAGACGAGCGCGCATCCACGGCCACCGCAAAAATAGAGCAACCTAACGTGGCCTATGAGGGCTACTGGGTAACGGTAAAAAACAAAAACACCTTTACGTTTGACGGCAATACTTACAATGCGCAACAAGCTTCCGGCCTTGGCATAGGAAATAGCGATTTTGAAATTCAGGATTTTTCTCAGTATCCCCTAGATAACGACATCTTTCAAACCCGCAATTACGACAGTGATATAGGTTTCGATATCCGATACCTGGAGCCTGGCCGTTATAAAAATACCGTATGGGCTTTACCCAGGAATGGCGATCCAATGTCGGATACAAAAGGCATTGATATTATGCGCTGTCCAGCAATTATTGCATCCGTGGACGGTACAAAGAAAAGCAATCGCAAAATGACTCTGGACTTTTCCAGAACGGTTGTACATCCGAATTACCCGCTGGTAAGCGCCAAAACGTCGGTTGTTATCGAAGATACGATTACCGGTGAGAAAGTAACCTGCACCAATGCTAGTTCTCCCGACAGCACAAACATAAAAACCAACGCCCTTTCCGGAAATAAAATGGACTTCCTTGTAAAAACTAACGTTGATAAAATATACAAGGCTACTATAAGCGTGGAAGATACCCGAGGCAATAGCGATACGCGCACAATCACCTTTACGGTTGTACCGGATAAAGCCCCTATTGCAAAAATATCTGCAAAAGAGCAGGAACTACGTAATCTAAGCCTTTCCAACAAGGCTGAAATATTCCTGCAGGATGACAGCTATAGCGAGGATGGGGATTATGTAACCAGAACCTGGGAAGTAGCCATAGACACCAATAATAACGGCCTTTTCACGGACGAAACCTACCGTGCTGTAAGTTTACTTGAAGGGTATCAAGACCTTTCAGGGGACGGCAGCCAGAAGAAGGTTCGGTTTTTGAAAACAGGTGTAGGTAAGTTAGATGCAAGAGTAAAAATCAAAGAAGTGTTCGGGCAACCGACCATTGAAACATTTGTTACCGCGGCAGACAGGAAGGAGGCCGTTGCGACCAAAACAGTGGAGGTTACTAATGTTGCACCGGTGGTTGACTTTAAATTATTTAGTAATATTCCGACAACCATAAACCTGGTTACAGGTAGTTTGTCGCCTGATTTGCAGGCGTCGGTACAGAATTCTATTGCCTTAATGCAATCTATGCTTCTTTCCAATAAAATAACACCCACAATAAATTTTATCCCTCAGACAATGGATACAAGTAAGCCAGTATGGAATCAAGCTGGTGGTGATTCACAAAATACTGGTAGAAGTCAGTTTAAGGGTGTGTTAAATAGCAATATTAAATGGCATTATACTACGGATATAAGTGGTGGAGAGGACTTGTGCCCTCGCACAAGTATACGTATAACTCCAGATGGTGGTATTCTATTTATGGTACCTGACAAATATAATGTACGGCTAATGGATAAGAATGGTACTTTGTTAAAAAATTTGCAAACAAAAGATTATTCGGAGGATTGTGTAATTTTTTTAGATGGTAGAATTGTTTTTTTCTATGGCAATCCACATTCATTTGATGTTTTTGATAAAAATTTGAATTTTATGACTACGATATATTTACCGCTGGAAAAGATAAGTAATTTTGTAATTGGTAGCGACAATAGGCTTTATACTGTATTACATCAGTATAATGGTGGTACTGGGAATATGGATTATTATTTATATGTGTTAAATGCAGATTTATCATTACATACTTATGCCTATATTGGTAGTGGGCCACAAAATTATGGGTCGGCACAGAGTATTTTGGTAGATAATTCGGGTAATGTTTATCTAGTAATTGGAAGGGACATATTAAAAGTAGATAGATATGGAAATTTGGTATGGCGAAATATAAATCATCAAGGGCTGACAAAAGAACCGGCACCAAAGGTATTCGATGAAACTGAGCAAATGTTCTATGGAGGGTTCAATAATGATAGTAAACGGTATCTTGTTAAAATAGATGCTACTACAGGTAAAGCATTGCATGAACAACGCCTTACAGATTTTGAGTCTATAGGGGATATTTCAATATATGGTGATTATTTATATGTATCCGATTATTATCGTATAAAGGTTATAAGGAAATCCGATTTATCGGTTGCGACGGATATTAGTCAGTATGGGTATGTAGCAGGCCCGGGAGCAAATAAGGCAGTTATATCTGCCGATGGTCAGGTGTTTTCTACATCCAGAGAAGAGGATAGTGCTTTTTTAAATCAGTACGGACAATTTACAAAAGCTCTTTATAACTTGGATGGTTATACTGGGGCCAATACAGTTGTATTATCTTCAGGTGCTTTTGGGTCAGATAATACTTTGTATCTTGTTGGTGCATATGTAACTGGGACTAACAGATGGGGACAAGCTTTATGCAATAGTAATATATTTGTAGTTGCACTTGGTACAGGTGGTACTGAGCAAAGAGTAGATAATACTTTGCGTAAATTGCGAGACTATATACCTGCCGATGGAAAAAGGGATTTTACAGTTTCAATTACCGATGCGGCTTTCCAGGATAATAGTGAAACAGATATTGCCAATACTGCTAATTTGCTTAAAACCTACAACGATAACTTTTTTATGATAGGCAACGGCAGCAGCTTGCCGGACGGGCAAAGAATTCTCAATTACGGTACGGGAGGGAATCTTTACTGGATAGACTCGTCTATGTGGAATCCTTTATATAACATTACTGATTACATCATCAATACAATTGCTCCGACACCGGCACAAAGATCGTATGAATATTATTATGACAAAGGCGAAATAGTAAATTACGATTCGTTTTACTCAGACTACGAACTCGATCCTTCACAATATTCATTATGGCGGTACGTCCATACGCCTTATACAGACGGCTATTTCCCTCAAAACGGTCAATGGCTGAGTTCGCCTGTGACCCAATTCTGGCAAAATGGCACCTATTTGGTGCAGCATATTCAAGCTGATAGTACAGGGGTACCTGCCTATGACAAACAATCAAATATTGCTGAGATGATTATACACATTGGCGATGGTATTGTACCGGAACCGCCAACCGGACATACGCCTGAAGGAAACATAGAGCTAGATGGCAGTTTGAAGCAAAACAGAAAACTTACGCTTAAACTTGCTTATGCGAATAATAACGCCTACCCGTTAGGCGGCGTATATTGGACGATCACCCCTTTAAGTGGTATGGGGGCAGCTGATATTAGATATACAGCATTGACGGGACAGATAATTGATACATTATATAAGCTTCCGGGTGGGGTGAGGGCAACAGCACAATTCCATGACTCTGCCGGGTATTGGAATACGATCACAAGAGATTTTTACATAAATCCAGATCTTGCCCCGACAGCAACATTGCAGGTTACACCGGTAACATACAGAAACGGCAACGGAGTTGCAAACATTAACGTGAAAGCCACTGTAAGCTCTACAGATGACTATATTGACAACCTCAAATATTATGTCACTTATGATGCCGATAACAATGGCAACTATGCAAATGATACTCGCATCTATTTACCTCAGTATGACAACCTCAGAGAGTTCACGGTCGATGTAGCCACTGGTGTTGGTATGTATATCATTCAGTTGGACGTGAGGGAAGGCTTCCAGGAGCCGACAATACCAGCGTTTATATCCGAAGCCGATTATTTAGGTGTGTCAGTACAGGGGACATCCATCGTCGATAATATTGCACCCACTTATGATGCGAGACCGGAAAAATCGATTTGTCTTGTGGGCGAAGAAATACGGTTTAAGTCTTTTGATGGCTCTTACTTGAACGGTGATGCCACGAAAGGGTTCTTTGATACAGAGAACGACAGCATGGCCAGCCTTAATGTGAAATATATCCAAAATAAGGCCATAATGCCGTCCCAGGATGGTACATCGGTATATCATAATCAGATCAGAACGGATTTGGTGAATTCCCTTGACCGCGCCGGTGAATATACAATTGAAATCAACGCCTATGATGACCCAAAAGATGGCGATGCAAGGTTTATTTCCTTTAATAAGCCATCCAATACCTGCACCAATAAGATAACCGTCCACAGACGGCCGATTGCCGCTCTCTCGTTTATAGCCAGCCATGATACTGCACCTATCTTTGATTTTGGCAACCATATGTATCTTGACGGCACCCATTTAAAAATTACCGACGCGTCACTGGATCCTGACGGCTTTAATCTCACTTCAAGGATAAGCTACAAAGCAGACAGCGGTGATTACATACCTCTGAATTCGGGTGACGCCATCAGCTTATTCTACGGAAGCGTATTTACTATCAAGGTCGTGGCGAAGGACAACTGGGGAGCCGAGGACACGGCGATTTATACGATTATGGTTGTAAACGGAATGGATATGGCTCCAGAGGTTATTCCATCCCCTGTGGCTGCAAGCGAAAATGTAGCTTTGAGACTTACTACCAACCAATATGCCACAAGCGCAAGAACCGTAGTTTTCGGGCAAAACATAGTCTTATCCCTGAAATCACAGACAGGATCACAGAAAATATGGGAAGCCCTCTTCAACATTCCTTCCTCAAGAATGGATGCGTCATATACTGCACAGTTTTATGCAGTGAGCGAGGAAAACGTTGAACTGCGGAAAGACAAAGGCTTTGTTGTGCGGACTCCGATAAATCTTGTTCCCGGCATGCCTGCGGAAGCCATCACCAACATGGCTATTGTTATAAAGGCCACTACGTCCAAATACGCAAATAGTACAACTGTACAATTATACGTGGGAACGGCATATCAGACTTCCGTGCTGAGCATGGCCGGTGTGCTTAATGGCACCTCTAAAAATTGGACGCTCAATTATACCGTCCCTGCCGGCATTCCAGTTGGCAGCTATACTGCCAGGTTTACTTCAACTACACCTAACGGCAATACTGAGACCAGGGATGTGACATTCAGGGTTGAAAGCCTTAAAATAACCGGTGTTTCAATCAGCGGCTATTGGAATCACTGGAGGGGTCAAGTTGATCTTTTCGGAAAGCAAATGTCAATAGAGCCTCACAGGTTTTTAAGCCTGGAAACCGTCAAGATCAATGTTGACACCAGTGGCTATGCCGACAGGGTGGACATTCGTTTCAGTCCCGAACTGGAAGCGATGCAATTCACGGATCAAGAAGGACACCATTATGACTATTTCCAGGATTACGGCCTGCGGTATGTATACTTCCCGGCATCTATTAATCTCGATTCCAGCCTCCAGGTTAACCATGTCCATTGGGAATATACCCTGCCCCTGGCACCATCCTCCGTGGGTTGGGATGATATACGGCGAAAGTCGCAGTACAGTATGACTATCACGGCATGGAAGGGAGATTATTCTGTCACGTATACCATTAATGATATTGATATCACAGGCAACATATATGATCTCACTTATATCCAGCCACTTAATTAGATATTTGCCGTTTTGCAGCTTCAACTCGGAATTTGACTATTTATTTGTTATTTTCCGTGTTGAAGGTTTTGCAAAAAACTATTGTCCACCATCCACAGACCTGCTATAATAAAAATTGAATCGGTTCAAAAAAAGGAGTGAAGGATGTCTACCATTAAAGATGTGGCAAAGGAAGCGGGGGTGGCAGTGGGGACCGTTTCCCGCTACCTGAACGGTGTCGGACTGAAGGAAGCTAACAGGAGAAAGGTTGAAGACGCCATAAAAAAGCTGGACTTCAAAATCAACCCCATTGCGAGAGGCCTCAAGACAAACCGGACCAGAACCATCGGTATTGTTATTCCTGACTTTACCGATATTTATTCCACCACAATTGTAAGAAATATAGAGAAGAAGCTCTATGAATTCGGTTACAATATCTTCCTCTGTGATTCGTGGGGCAGCTTTGAGATGGAAAAAAACAAGGTGGAAATCCTGGTGCAAAAGCTGGTAGACGGGCTGATCATTTATCCCTGTTCTGAGGACGTCTCACACCTTTCGAAGGCAAAAGCCGATGGAATGCCTATAGTGACCATCGATATGGCGGTTAATGACTTTGAGTGCGACCAGGTGCTTTCAGACAATATCAATGCAACCTATAAAGCCGTTGAATGGTTGATTGGGAATAACCACAGGAAAATCGGACTGATTAACGGACATGCGCACCGCTTCACTTCCGGAGAAAGGCTTATGGGATACCAGCGGGCCCATGCGGATTACTCGCTGGAAATCGACCCACAGATGGTAAGAAACAGCGGGTATGGTGAACAATCCGGTTATGAATCCCTGAAAGAACTCATGAAGCTAGCAAATCCGCCCACTGCAGTGGTGGCCTGCAATTATCATACCACCGTCGGGATTGTAAAAGCGATTAACCATCTGGGGATAAAGATACCGGAGGACTTGTCCTTGATAGGGTTTGATGATCTGGGATTGTCGGAGGTTGTAAAACCGGCATTGTCCGTAATAACCCAGCCAATGGAGGAAATAGGGACAAAAGCGGCAGAATTGGTTTTATCAAGAATCAATGGAGAGTATCACGACTTTCCTGCGGTAGTGAGATTGAAAACCGGCTTTGTCGTAAGGGATTCGGCAAGAAGGTTTTAGGAGTCCGGCTTTTTGAACGGGCTCGGGGGTAAAAGGCCGGTGAGTATTTGCAGATCCGGCAAAAGCAAGGGCAGGTGCAAAATAAACACAAAATATTGAAACGTTTCCAAAATAGAAACAGGAGGTATACTATGGATTCATTAGCATTCAGGCAGGTACATCTGGATTTTCACACATCGGAGGCCATCGGCCAAATCGGTGCAAGCTTTTCAAAAGAACAATTCCAGGAAATGCTCAAGACAGGGCATGTAAACTCCATTACGGTTTTTTCAAAGTGCCACCACGGATGGGCTTATCATCCCAGCAAGGCCAACGAGATACATCCGGGGCTGAAGTTTGACCTTTTGGGGGCGATGATCGAGGCTGCGCATGAGATAGGGGTTAAAACCCCGGTGTACATTTCCGCAGGCCTTGATGAAAAAATGGCAAGAAGGCATCCGGAATGGCTGATACGCGACATCGATGACAGGACCAACTGGATCCACGGCTTTATGGTGCCGGGATATCACCAGTTCTGCTTCAACACCCCATACCTGGACTATCTGCTGGCACAGATTGAAGAAGTGGTGCAGAACTATGATGCGGACGGAATATTTCTTGATATCGTAGGAGTAAGAACGTGTTACTGCCAATATTGCGTTTCGTCCCTTAGAAGCGGAGGAAAAGACCCAAGAGATTCTGATGCGGTAGTGGCCCTCGGTGAGAGGACATATGCCAATTATACGAAAAAAGTGGAAGAGGTGATCCACCGTATCAAGCCGGGAATGAGGATTTTTCATAACGGCGGCCACATAAGCCGTGGCAGAAGGGACCTGGCTTTTATGAATTCCCACCTTGAGCTTGAATCCCTTCCGACCGGCGGGTGGGGGTATGATCATTTCCCGCTGTCTGCAAGGTATGTTCAGAACCTTGGGATGGAGTTTCTCGGGATGACAGGCAAATTCCATACGACCTGGGGAGAGTTCGGCGGCTACAAGCATCCCAATGCATTGCGGTATGAAGCAGGCTTAAACATTGCAAACGGCGCGAAATGCTCAATCGGAGACCAGCTGCACCCGGAAGGACTGATGGATAAAGCTACCTATGAGCTCATCGGCGCTGCTTATAAAGAGGTTGAGGCAAAGGAAGAATGGTGCGGAAATGTTGAAAATATTGCCGATGTTGCTCTGTTTTCCCTGGAAGCCGCAGACTGCCATGGGAATGTCCATACAGACAAAGAAACGCTTAATAGTGACGCCGGAGCTGTGAGGATCCTGTTGGAAGGGAAGATCCTTTTCGATGTGATCGATATGGAGGAGGATTTCAGCAAATACAAGGTGATCATACTTCCGGACAAGGTACGGATCAACTCTGAACTCAAGGCCAAGCTGGAAAATTTCTTCGCCCGGGGCGGAAAAATACTTGCATCCGGAGAATCGGGAATGACCCCGGAGGGCGATGCATTTGCCATAAACCTTGGCGTCAAATGGCTCCAGGCAAATCCCTTCAAACCTGACTATTTCAAACCTGCTTTCAAGCTGAACAATCTGGGGGACGCTTCTTTCATCTTTTATTCCCAGGGGCAGAAGATAAGCCTGGATGGAGGGGCCGAACTTGGACACAGGGAGGATCCCTATTTCAACCGTGATGTATTCACCTTTTGTTCGCACCAGCACACGCCGGGTTCAAGGAACAATGCGGGTCCGGGCATGGTGGAAAGCAATAATGGCATCTATATAGCCTGGAACGTATTTGACGGCTATGCCACCAAAGGCAGCCTTTGCCTCAAGGAATGCGTGCTGTATGCACTGAACAGGCTGATAAAGGGGAAGACACTGGAAACCAACCTTCCTGCCCAGGGTGTTGTCACGCTTATGAACCAAACAGGGCATAAAAGGCTTGTAAATCATCTGTTGTATGCTTCTCCGGTAAGGCGCGGTGAAAAAGTTGAAGTGATTGAAGACATACTCCCCGTATATGATACTTCTGTAGCCTTGAGAATACCATACAAGGCCAAAAGGGTATATCTGGCGCCCCAGATGAAGGATATCGGGTTCACGCAGGAGGATGATGTACTGAAGTACAGTATTGACAGGTTTGAATGCCACCAGATGGTGGTTGTGGAGTATTAACCGGTTGCCCATCCAGGGGTGATGGCTGTGATAACACAAGCTAAACCGATGGTTCGGAAAATACAGACCGGTCAAAGAGCGACCGTTGATCACCTCTTTGACCGGTTCAACACCATGTTACTAGTCTTTATAGATACATAGAAAATAAACAATAATTTTGCCTATATCACACAAGGATTTCACCCCATATACTGAATCAATAAGCTACTTTACTTTAATAAATCTCATAATTCTAATAATAATAGTATTCTATATCGAGGGTGAAAGTATCAAAATCGAGCAAAAAGGACTAGTGCACAGGATGATATTTTAACTATTAAAAGATGGCTGCCGGTTCGTTTTCCGGCAGCTGTTTTTTTCATGGTTAAATGCCTCATTATACTACCGGAATTCTGTTATATCTCCCGGTCATATTTTTACCCACGCACCGACAGGATGTTACCCAAAATGTTGAGTTTTATACATAGAAATTAAAGCGGTAGCTATTCTATAATTAATATCGTAGCTGAAACTACCAAGAAAATTAAAGGAGAGGGTTTTATGAAAAAGAGATTTGGTTCAATTTTCCTGGCGTTTATAACCGCCGCTGCGTTTGTAGGTTGTTCTTCGAGCAGCACTCCAGGCAGTAGCACAAGCACTGCCGTTACTGCCAAAGAGCCGGACAAGGTAGAGGCTCCTAAGGAGGTGACATTGAAACTTGGGCTTCCGGGTGGATATGCAACCACCAGTCAAAAGATTGTGGATAGCTTCAAAACGAAATATCCTCATGTCAAACTGGACATTGATGAAGCGCCATGGGGAGACTTTGTAACAAAGGTCACAACACAGATTGCAGGTGGAAATGCACCGGATGTTTGGTTCCAGGAGAACGCTGTTATTATCGGCTATGGGAAAAAAGGCGCAGCAGAGGATCTGGCACCATACATTGAGAAGGATATCAAGAAGGATGACTATGTGGACGCATTGTTTTCTGCTAAAGTAGATGGAAAAGTATGGGGAGTGCCCCATGGAATTAACCCGATCGCATTAGTCTACAATAAAAAGCTATTTCAAGATGCCAGTATTCCATTTCCGACAGACGATTGGACATATCAAGATTTAATAGATGCAGCTCAAAAGTTAACAAAGGATGAGGACAAGGATGGAAATCCGGAGGTATATGGATTTCTATCCTCACAGGGTATCACGCAGGGTTGGTTCCCATGGATTAAATCAAAGGGAGGACAAGCCCTTGATTCCACACTTACAAAGGCAGCTTTCGACGATCCGAAGACCCTCGAGGGAGTTACTTTGTGGTCTGATTTAGTAAACAAATATAAGGTATCTCCAACGGAATCCGTGAATAAGGCTTTAGGGGGAGACATCCAGATGTTCGGCAATGGTAAGGCTGCAATGTACTTTTTACAGTTTTCTTTAGCCGAAGCTTTATTAAACAAGAATTTCCCTGATTTGGACTATGATGCTGTCAAGATACCCAAAGGATTTGACGGGAAAAGATTTGTTCCAATGGTTTCTAATGACTGGGTCGTATTTTCTAAAGCCAGGCAGGAGGCAAAGGATGCTGCATGGCTGTGGATTAAACACTATGTAAGTGAAGAATCCCAGAATATCGTTGCTGAGAGCGGCG
This sequence comes from Bacillota bacterium, assembly GCA_023426125.1. Taxonomy (GTDB): domain Bacteria; phylum Bacillota; class Clostridia; order Acetivibrionales; family DTU013; genus MnB-11. Next base: position 38,006 of record JAFABI010000062.1, on the reverse strand, counting down.
GCGCACTGCCTCTGATGAAATCTGCTCTGGCTAAGATGGAAACCGCAGCTTTCAAACCTGCCAATAAAATGGCATTTACAAAAGGTATTGAGGAAGCAGGGGCAACAATGGATGAAAATGCATGCTGGAATCAGTGGAGAACAGCGGCACAGCCAATTCTTGCTGATATATACTACGGAAGAAGAGCTCCGGCAGACGGGCTGAAGGAAATCCAGGAAAAAGTACAGAAGGTTCTTGACGAAAACAAATAGTAGACAAAGGCAGATAAAAATAAATGCAAAATTTATAACAGGGTGGACGAAAACACTCCACCCCGCTATAGAACAAAGGTGGAGTGTAAATGAGGGAAAATAACAAGTTGGGTCTATTATTTGTATCACCTTTTATTATAGGAAGCATTATTTTTTTTATATTTCCGGTACTTTTTTCGGGATACATTTCTTTTACCAAATGGGACTTATTTAACGCACCTGTGTGGGTAGGTCTGAAAAATTGGATGGATATGACGAAGGAGCCGGCTTTTTGGAAGTCCTTCAGGAATGTCTTCTTTTTTGCACTTGTATTTGTCCCCCTGCAGACAATATTTGCGGCGGTTGTAGCATACCTGCTCAATCAAAGCATCAGAGGCAAAGCTTTTTACAGGGTTTTGTACTTTCTGCCGGTTGTAACGCCGTGGGTTGCAGGAGCCATTGTGTGGCAATCCTTGTACAACCCGGAATTCGGAATTATAAACTGGGTTTTGAAATTTTTCAACCTCGGATCTTCTCAATGGGTTTATAGTGATAAATGGTGGGTTGTTATTGGAAGTGTAGCCTTTATGAATGTTTGGAAGGGCTTGGGGCAGTCGATGGTCATGTTTTTGGCAGGGATGCAGAATGTTTCGGGGGATGTAATTGAGGCCGCTCATATAGACGGAGCATCCAAGGCACAAATTTTCCGAAAAATTGTTGTCCCCATTATTTCACCCATGACTTTTATGGTCATGATTTTAAGTACCATTTCTGCATTTGCAGCTTTTGATGTTTTTCTTACAATGTTTGATGTTTTTAATATGAAAGAGGACATTGCGGTTGTAAATCTCCTGATTTATCGGGATGCCTTTTTAAATAGTAAAATGGGCTCTGCTTCATCCATGGCTTGGGCATTATTTATGGTTATTCTTGTAATAACTGTAATTCAGAAGAAGTTTGAAAAGAGGTGGGTGCACTATGAAAATTAGGAATTTACCAGGAAAAAGCATCATTCACATTTTTTTATTTGTAGGTTCAGTGATCATGTTTATGCCTTTTTTATGGATGCTTTCCACATCATTAAAAACGCCGGATAAGGTTTTAAAAATACCGCCTGAATTAATACCCAATCCAATCAGCTTTGAGAGTTACAGAAGGGTATGGGTGCAGTTAAGTTTTCTCCGATATACATTGAATAGCTTTATCATTGTTATACTGAATATTATTGGTGTAGCGGTGATATGCGCTATTGTGGCCTTTGGCTTTGCAATGTTTAACTTTAAAGGTAAGAAATTTTTCTTCATTTTAATGCTTGGAACCCTGATGATGCCCGGACAAGTGACGCTGATTCCAAAGTACATCCTTTGGACGAAATTGGGAGCACTGGATACCTACCTTCCCTTAATTATTCCGAGCGTTTTGGTAGGATCTTTCGGAATCTTTTTGCTGCACCAGAACTTTAAGAGTCTCCCGGGCGCATTCTACGAATCAGCACTCATTGATGGCTGCCACTCGCTAAAAATCTTGTTCAAGATCTATGTCCCTATGTCAGCTCCTACCATTACCGCACTGGTCGTATTTACATTTTTAGGTGCTTGGAATAATACTTTAGAACCGCTGATTTACATCAAGGATAGAAATCTGTATACCTTAAGCTTGGGACTTTTGACATTGAATACCAGTACCGAGGCAGTGGCGAATCTGGCTGTAAAAATGGCAGCTTCAGCGATTACCATGGCGCCGGTTATTATTGTATTTTTAATGGCACAAAAGTATTTTGTTGAAGGAGTCGCAAGCTCAGGTATCAAGGGCTGATTCTGAATCAAAAAACAAACGGGAATGTAAGAGAGGAGCTGTTGTTGTTTAATAACAAAATAGGGGTCATTCACAAATTGGAAAGATTGATTGAAAACGGCCCTGAGAAGTTGCTGGATTTGGGCGTTGATTGTATTCAATATTGAGCCATCCCCAGTCGGCTGCAAAAGAAAATGCGGAAAGATACACAAAATGCTGGATGGAAAAATATTGATCTCGTCAGTATGGACGGCATGGAGCGGATCTTCCGTATGGGATAATGTGGATGGTTTCCATACGCTGGGCATCAACGAAATTGTTTTATCAAACAGACTTTTTAAGGGGGACTTTTTTATGAAAAAAATACGTATGGGGATTATTGGCTGCGGTGCTATGGCTGAGTCCCACGGAAACGGATATAGCGAAGTGGCTGACTTAATGGAAGTCACAGCCGTATGCGACGTTATTTTAGAGCGGGCTCGCAAAGCGGCTGAAAACACAGGGGCCAAGGTGGTTGTGACAGACTACAGGGAGATGGTGGAGCATGTAGATGCGGTGCTTATTTCTCTGCCCCATGATCTGCATTTTGATGCCGGTATGTTTTTCCTGAATGCGGGAAAACACGTACTGATGGAAAAGCCCTTGTGCAACACAGAGGAAGAATGTCTAGCCCTCATTGAAACCTCAGAAAAGGTACAAAGAGTTCTAATGACGGCTTACCCGGTAAGATACTGGCCGATTGTCGTAAAAATGAAGGAATTGGTTGACGCCAAGGTATATGGAGATGTGTTCCAAATGTCCATATGGACTGAGCAGTTTACAAAGTATTCCGAAGATCACTGGGGACTTTTTGCCAAAAGCTTAGGCGGCGGACAGTTCTTCAGCCACGGCTGTCATTATATAGATCTTCTGTTATGGTTCCTTGGCAGGCCGATCAAAGGAGTCCATCTGGGAAATCACCTTGGCACCCCATGGATGGAGGGTGAAGGTACAAGCAATGCGATCATGGCGTTTGAAAACAATGTCCTGGCCTATCATTTTGGAACGTGGGGAGCCCGGGGAACCCGTCTGGGATGGAGTCTGCATATTCACTGCACAGAGGGGATGCTGGAATATAACAGAACCGAAGGAAAGCTCTACCTGCATACCGGGATGCAACCGGAATTGGCAACGCTGGACACCTCATCAAAGACAGAAATTTTAATGAGCGAAGATAACGATTCTAAAAAAACCCAATTTGAAACCCGTCACTTTCTTGAATGTATAATCAACGGTACAAAGCCGCTGACCGACGCTCCTTCCAGCTTACAGGGCTTGCGTGCAATCTGGAGGATGTATGAAGCCGAAAGGAATAATACCGTTGCGGACCTTCGCGGACTTGGTTTGGATGAGGATTGGAAGGCAGCGGTGAAAAATGGCACTGTTGGAGATGGCGTCCGCACAAACTGGAAAAATGGTAAAGGTTCAGGAAAAGAGCCTGTTCATTGAACAGGCTCTTTTCTCTATGTTAAATCGAAATTTTGCCGTTTAGTTTCATATCTGCTGAATTCAGTAGGACTCATTCCGAGGCGCTTTTTGAAAATTTTTGAAAAATAGTTCACGTTAGAAAAGCCCAGACTTTCGGAAATCTGTGTGAAATTCATTGATGAAGATATAATCATATGTTGGGCGGCATTGATTTTCATTGTGCAGAAATAGTTCATAATACTGTCGCCGGTCTCGTGTTTAAAGGCCTTCATCATGGTTGTGGCATTGAGATTAAAATGAGCTGCAATCTCGTCGATGGTGGGATTCATGCCCACATTATTTGTAAGATAATGTTTAATATTCTTAACAAACTTGCTTTCTTCTATATATCTGTTGACCTTCGCATGCTCGTTTACCAGCAAGGGAATGTTGGCAAGCCTGCAATATATCATAATCAGAAATCTTTCCAGAGAAACTCCCACAAATTGAAGTGAAATGGGGTGGATATCTTCCTTGAGTTGTGAGCCCTTCTGAGGTTTATTAAGGGTGATGGGCTCGAAAAGCTTTGCACCTGTTTTAATCAAATCTCTAAGCGTTGAAGCTTCTTCTCCATACAGGGTGAGTATTTTGTCCCTGAAAACATTCATCGTAGGGGAGCTGCAATCGAAACTGATGATCGCAAGATTGATGGGGGTATTTTGATGATAAACAATACAGGAGGATTTATTAGGCTCCCTGAACACAACCTGTCCTTCCTTGATGGTTCTGACTTCATTGTCTACGATGATGTCGGCGCTGCCCTTCGGCAAGTATATGATTTGCCAGAAGTCGTATTTCTCATAATATGGGGGAATAGAAACAAATGCGAAGGGTTCAAAGTAGTAAGAGGTTGTGATGTTCTTGATGAAAATCTGCTTGGTTATTTTTGAACGGTTATATCTTTTTATCATATGTTCATTCCACCCGACAGAATATTATAGAAAAAATCGCTTTTTTTACATAGATATGGAGGAGCCAGCTACTCTATAATTAACATAGTAGCTGAAACAAACACCAATGTCAAGAACGAAAAAATTGTGAGGGAGGCATTGTTTTATGAGTTCTATGAGAAAGATGCAAGGTGTAACGTGGTTCTTGGTGGTTTGCCTGATGGTAATGTGCTTTAGTGGGATTTCAGTCAGTGCGGCAGATGAAAATGTTCCCATTCAAAGCGCAAGTGAGTATATACAAAACGGTGGTTTTGAAGCGGTAGACGCAAATGGGGCGCCAAGCAGCTGGGTGGGGGGAGCAGGTTATTTGGATGATTTTCAGGTTACCTCAGAGGAAAAGGCAGGAGGTGGGAAATCATTAAAGGTATCGACTGAGAAATCGATGGTTCTGCTCTCTCAGCTTATGACCGGTCTTGTTGCCGATACCGAATACAAAGTGAAATTTAATTTAAAGGTGAAAGATCTAAAAGGAATAGACAACGGAAAAGGCGCGGCAGTTACATTTGCCTTTCGGAATAGAGATAAAGACGGTACGGTTACACCGGTAGTGGGGAAAGACTTTCGAAGGGATATAAAAAATGAAACCTTAGATAATTGGCAGGAACACAGTCTGACTTTTATTGCGCCCAGTAATGAGGTGATATTTTCCATTCGTTTTTATGGCGGTGGAGAGGCATACTTTGACGATGTTTCAATCCAGGGTGAAGCACCGGTGAAGGAGGAGGATCCAATCGTGATTCTGGATCCCGTGCCGGGGGCTCCCGATCTGATTCAAAACGGCACATTTGATACGTTGGAAAGCTGGACGTCCTACAGTAAGCCTGCAAATCCGCCGGAAGGAACAGTTGACGACAAATATGTTTCCTGGGTAGATGATGGCTATGAAGGAAAGGGGATAAAGGTTTTCTCAGCAGAACCGCAGCTGTTCCCCTGGGCGGCCACAGCCATCCACGGTGTTGAAGAAGGCGGGGAATATCAAGTCACTGCTTACTTAAAGACCAATGGTGTCGTGAAAGGAAACGCCGCATTTAAAATTGAGTACTATACAAGCGACATTCAAAATAGTGCCAGCTACATGCCCCTCGGAGTGACAATTAACTTACCAAACCGCACCAACTGGACAAAGGTTGCAGGTACATTTAAAGTGCCGAAGGGCGCTAAATCAGTGAGACTTTTTCTGAGGCTGATGGCAGCCGAAGGGGAGCTGTATTGGGATAATGCAGAATGCTATATGACAAAGGATGTGCCTAAATTTAATTTTGAGACCGATCAGTTTTTCTATTACACGGGAACGGACAGAGGTGAAATGACCTTGCATAAAACCCTTGATTACCAGGTTCCACCCGGAAGTACCGCTGATTTTGCCATTGAGGATGCTGACGGCACAGTGATTTACAGTGCAGCTGGCATCGCGATTAATGAATCGGCATCCTGCGGATTCGACGTATCGCTTCTCGCTCAGAAGGAAACGGCATATAAGGCGACATACACCTGTAAGAACGCAGAGGGGACTATCATAGCACAAGGTCATGAAACCATATACAGGTATGACAGACCGACTGCCATTGGCGGAAACGGTGCTTACATGAAAGATGGCCGGCCCTTTTTTCCTGTCATCGGCTATCATGTCGAACAGCAGGCAGAGGATTTTGCCTATTGCAAAAGCGCAGGGATCAATGTTATCCAATTCTTCCCGGGAACGACAGAGGCAAGTGCGATTCTGAGTAAGCTGGATACCATGCATGAAAACGGATTTATGGCACTTGTGGCTCTCTATACCAATATGAAGCCTGCCGGTCACCCTGATAATGCGGCAGCGACCAAGAAAATTGTAGAAGCGGTCCGCAACCATCCTGCAACCTTCGGATATATGGCGATGGATGAACCAATGGGCAACAATAGCAGCATAGAGGATCTGAAGAATTCATATAAAATTATACATGAGCTTGATAAGGTGCATCCTATCTATATGGTAGAAGGCGGTGAGCATACCGATGATTATGCCCTTGTGGGTAAATGCGCTGACATATTGGCGGTAGACCCGTATCCCTCCGGACTTTTCGACGAGTCGGTTTATGTCGCGGAAAAGGTTGAGGCGGCAAAAAAGGCCGTGGGATACGACAAACCGGTTTATTGTATCAATCAGGCCTACAAAATACTTTCTTATGAGCCCGATTCTGTTGATATCGTGCATGCGGCATATCAGGCCGTCATGGCAGGGGCGGAGGGTATCGGCTATTATGATGTGCGGGACTACTATAAGTACATTGATGGTACGGAGTATCAGCATATTTGGGACAGGATTTGCTGGGACGGCGTTCAATATGTCGGCGAAACCAGGGAGGAACTATTCGATGCCTTTGTGCAAAACAAATACCCCTTATTTAATGACAAAAAAGACGATGGTCTGTGGTGGAAAATTTACATTAAGGATAATAAAGCAAATGTCGTCATCCTGAACAGAGGAGCTGCGAAGGATGCGGAAATTCCTCTGGAAAGCTATGACGGCGCTGTTAAAATAGGCGACTTTAATGCTGTTGCGTATAGCGTGGGAAACAAGCCGGATATAACGGGAAATGGAACGCTTTCTGTGCACCTTGAGCACGGTGAATGTGCGATATATGAAGTCATACCCATGAATGCCATCGATTTCAGCCCGCTTAAGCCCGACAGGTTCATGGATCTTACCAATTATGCCTGGGCAAGAGCACAAATAAACTCGGTGGATGAAATGGAAATCGTGAATAAAAAGGGATTCAGGACTTATTCCCCTGCTACTAGCATTACGAGAGCAGATTTTGCGTACTTTTTAACGAGAGCACTTGGAATATCAGAAGAATTGGACGATAACCAACATGATCCGTATTCTGAAATCTCAAGACGGGATGCGGTGGCAATGGTTGAAAAAGCCCTGGAGTTGAAGAATGTGAATTTCGACAGTTCTTCATTATCCGAACTTGTGACAGGCAATGAAGCGGATCACATAACAAGAGCCGTAGCGGCAGTGACGATGTATAGATTAGTGAATAGCGAAAACGTGACGAACCCAGAACCAAAACCGTAGCAGGAGAATGTCCTTGTGAGCATCATTACCTACAGGTACATTTACTGAACCGGTGGAGAAGCCGATTAGAACTATAAGGAAAGTAGACATCCATCCACGCTGGATGTGGGTAGATGTCTGCTTTATTACCTTGCCTGTTTTCGGGCTCATATTGGATTCTTAATGTATTCCATTGTAAATACAGGGATCGATTTTGGCTTTCTGCTGACGAAAAGCTTTTTAAAGCAGTTCCTTCACCGAATCCCAGAGTACGTCGCAGAGTTCCGCCGGCTTCCATTCGGAGGAATAGCCCCAGGACGGATCCGCTTTTCCGAGTTCACAGCCTTTTTCATAGGTACTGGCTGAGAGAAAGAACTCGAACTTGCCGAAATTGTTGTTCTGCAGGATCTCAATCATATTGCCGATGCCAAGCAGGGGAGTGCAGTCGCCTTTCAGGAGAATGGCAGGGTGTTGGTAGTTATCCTCCAGGTCTTGCTCCAGGAAATCCGCTTCCTGATTTTCTTCCGCCGCTTCCTCGTCTTCCACGTCCTCATCTGTCATAGCGTCTCTCATGCCTTCGGAAGCTCTATCCAGGTCTTCGCGGTTTCCAAAGCCCGGGTAGCTTTCCCCAAAGACCGGGTCTATCTTCACCGCCAGCGCCGGGTCCACGGCCGGCGGAACTTGCTCTTCATTTTGTGTGTCATCCCCGGATTGTAGCTGAAGCCCGGCTTTACCGGCAACGATATCTGTCAGGTAGATGCTTGCGCCAAAAAGAGATATGCCGCCTATCACAAACTCATATTCATCATACTCGTCGGTAGCAACATTTTTAAGTACCTTTGCAACGGCTGCATCATAGATGGAAGGAGTCCACAACGCATTCAGGCTTCTTTTCTGATCCTCTGTGAGGGTTTCAAGATCCTTTCGGGTGATCCGCTGTTTCATGGGGGCCTCCTGCTAATTTATTCTATTTGCTGTAATTATACCATATTTTTCTATAGTGATAAATGGGATGTACCTCTTTTATAAATTATCCTTCCATGGTTATTGATATACCGTGAAATGTGACCATTACACTGGCGGACGCGCATTATTTTTCTCCCTGTATTCAGTAGGCGAGCAGCCCATAATTTTCTTAAACAATTTACTGAAATAATTGGTATTATTGTACCCTACCATTTCAGCGATGTCATAGGTTTTGAGGCTGGGATCACGCATTAATTTGATGGCCTTTTCCATCCTTACCCGTGTAAGATAATCAATAAAATTCTCCCCGAGCTTGATTTTAAATGTCCTGCTGAAGTAGGAAGGATTGAGATAAAATATTTCTGCGGTGGACTCCAGGGTGATTGGTTCATTATAATGGTTTTGAATGTATTCTGCAACTTTTTGTGCTATGTCGTCGTTCATATCCCTTTTTTTCATATCATCAAAGAACAGAATTCCGGGCAGGTTCAGGGATTTTAATTTTTTGGAGGCATGAACAGCCTCAATATATGAATCACTGATGTGTTCTATATTTTCGTATAATCTTCCTACTCCAATGCAAGTTATCAAGCCGAGAAAATTATTCAAATTTTTGACAACATCCAACAGAAAGCTCTGCGCTTCAGCATTCACAGCTTGCTTGTCGTTGATGCGGCCATGACCGAGTAATATTACATGCTCATGCTTGTTGTTTGCATTTTTGGCGCAAATGAAATTTTGTTTTAACTTACGGCATTCACTGATAATGCTGTCAATTGAAAAGCTTAGGTTATCGTTACCGTTTTCATCAGGTCCGATGCCGGATTGATCCGGATAATTGCAGATATTTACCGAAACTGCCTGAAACCCGGTATTTGCGAATTTGATTTCCAAATCGGACATATATCTCTGGAAATCATGATTGCTTATATCCATATTGGATATAAGCATATTCATGTATTTTTCCTTAAGAGCGGGGAGGCTTCGGTTTAAAATCTTTTTAAGGCTTTGCCTTTCCGCTTTTTCAACCCTGGCTTTTTCAACCTCCTTCACGGCAATGGATAGGGAATGGTTTAAATCTTTTTCATTGATTGGTTTCAATATGTAATTTATTGCTTTGTTTACCATAGCTTTCTGAACAAGCTCAAACTCCGAATATCCGCTGATGACGATCACTCTGACATCAGGCATATCCCTGTTGATCAGTTCCATAAACTCAATCCCGTTCATGTGGGGCATTTTGATGTCTGTAATGATTATATCAGGCCTTAATTTTAAAGCCAGCTCATATGCTTCCTCACCGTCACAAGCTTCACCTGTGAGCTCTGCATGAAGATTATCCCATTCAATCTGCTCTTTCAAACCTCTTTTTACCCAGACTTCGTCATCTACGATCATTATCCTGTACATTCATCTCACCTGTCCGAATATTTTATTGCCGGAACCTCTACCGAGATCTCCGTTCCGGATCCCAAGCAGCTCTCTAAAGTAAGAGTATACCTGGAACCATAAAACAGTTTCAACCTTGAATTGGCATTATGAATGCCTATATTCATTCCGCCGCCGGTCTGAGGTTGTTCTTTCTCATTATTCAGAGACTGCTTGAGAAATTCAAGTTTTTCTTTATCCATACCTATGCCGTTATCTTTTATCTTGATCAAAATATATTCACCATGCAGTTTGACGGATAATTCTATTAATCCCTTGCCTTTGATTTTTTCTATTCCGTGAATGAACGCATTCTCAACGAAAGGCTGAATCACCAGCTTCATGATCCCATATTCAAAAACGCTATCATTGACTGTAATATTTACAGTGACTTTATCCTCCATCCGGGTTTTCTGGATGGAGATATAGCTTTTTACATGATCAAGTTCCTGCTCGAAGGGGACAAAATCACCTTTTGTTTTTATGCTGTAACGTAACATATATCCCAATGACTTGGATGCTTCATTAATCTCGGGCACCTTCTTAACGACTGCGATACTACTGATCAGTTGCAGCGTATTGTAGAGAAAATGCGGATTGATTTGAGCCTGGAGTGCTTTAAATTCTGCATCCTTACGTAGTATCTCCGTTTTATATTCGTTATCGATCAACTTGTTTATTTTATAAACCATGTTGTTGAAATTAAAACAAAGCTGACCTATTTCGTCTTTCGACGTTTCACTTATTTTTACACTGAAATCGCCTGATTCCACCTTTTTCATCGAGACGGTAAGCCGGTTGATCGGCCTGTATATAGTCAAATATAGCAGGATAATAAGGAAGGAGAATATAATGAACGCAATAAGCGTTATGATCACGTTCAATCTCAGTAGCTGATTCGTACGCTGGTTTATGGAGCTTTCAGGGGTAACACTGATGATGTGCCAGCCGGAATAGGATGAAACTCTGTAAGTCATGTATGTCCATTTGTTATCAATGATTCCTTTCCCGGAATAATTCCCGGAGCCGATCAGTGTATTCAGCGTCTTTTTGTTTTGTCCGCTGTCTGTCGAATAGCCGTCGTCGTGATAAATTAAGTTGCTGTGACCGTCAATGATAAAAAATCTGCTGTCGTAGGTACTTACAGTTTTTTCGATCAAGTGTCGGATGGAATCAAGCTTGATATCAATCAATATTACTCCCAGGCTTTTGCCGTCCATGTCATGGATTTCCCTTGCCAGTGAGAAAACTTTGGTTTTGCTGTTTGACAAAAGCCAGGGAGTATGGGGGCCGTAAAAAGTTATCTTGCCGTTTTTTGCGACTGTTTCCCTGTACCAGGTTTCATCTTCTATCGTATAATTTGTTTTCATCGGGCCTGCGTATGATTTATAAAATACATTTTTGTTTACTGTAAATATAAAAATGCTTTCTATTTCCGTCGACTGGTTGAATATATACATAAATAGCTTGTCGAATTCCCTGTTGTCTTCAAGCAGGTTCATGCTGTTTTCCTCGTATTTACCGCTGCTCATAATCTTGCCGAGGAGTTCCGATGAATATAGCAGGGAAGTCAGATTATCCATCTTTTTCAACCAGTCTTCCGTATTGTTGTTGATTTGGCTGGTCAAGCCGAGCAACAAATGCTGGATTTCACCCAGGATCAAATTCATGGAGCTTGTATAGGATATATATGATATACCAAGCATGGGAATGTTGATGGTAAGTATGAATATGACGATCAGCTTTACTCTTATGCTGGTATTGTGGAATCTGGCCAATAGCTTGATGACCATACTTCTCATAAAATAAATCACAACCTTTGTTTAATGGGGTAAAGACGGTATAATGATTGTATCATATTGCGACATGAATGTAAAAAAATTACCTTGAAAGATGTAAAAATTGTTCCTTCATTAAAGAATTTGCAGGAGATATAATTTATATCAGGATGATAAATGATATCAATAGGCGCCTTTGATATAAAATCTCAAAAACGAAAGGGGTCAAACATGAAAAAAATTGTAAGCATTCTTGTTATTTGTGCGATATCCTTGAGTCTGTTTGCAGGATGTGGCAATGCTTCAGGGAAAGACTCCCGGCAGACTTCCGGTGACAACAGTGCGGCGGCAACCCAAGCAGAACCTCAGGTAACATCCAAAGAAGCTAAAAACGTTACACTTACCCACCTAACTTGGAGGGTCCCGGATGTAGCGGATGCCTTTGATGTTTTCGTAAAAAAATACCAGGATGAACATCCCAATATTACGATGGATATAAAAAACATTGCATCGGATCAATATTCCAATACCCTGAAAACAAGGCTTTTAAGCGGAGACCCTCCGGATATTATTACAACCGGAGCAGGGAGTGAATATAATTCACAAGTAAGAAACGGGTATATTCTTGACATTACCGACGAACCAATGATTGAAAATATCCAGCCCGGTACTCTGTCAGGAAGTATGGTGGACGGCAGAATATATGGTGTGCCGTATGATCTGGTTTCTCTGGTAGTACTGTATAACAAGAAGATATTTGCCGATAACGGGCTGAAGATGCCGACGAATTACCCTGAAATGCTCCAGGTATGTGAGACATTGAAATCAAATAACATAACACCTGCCGCTTATGGTATCAAAGATAGCTACGTAACCCAATTCCTTCCTTATCAAATCGCACCGACGGCTGTGTATGCCAAAAACACCAATTGGGATACGGATTTGACGGAAGGTAAGGTCAAATTCAACTCGCCGGAGTGGAAAAGAACCTTTGCAATCCCCTTCGATTTCCAGAAAAAAGGTTATTTTACTCCCAATGCTTTAGGTGTGGGAGACCAACAGAGCGTGGAAATGTTTGCACGTGGCGATGCGGCAATGACCTTTACCGGAACCTGGGCTGTCAGCGTGGCAAGGGCGGCAAATCCGGAGCTGGATCTGGGCATGTTTCCGTTCCCTGCCAACGAGCCGGGGGAGGAAGCATGGATGACCATGTCGCTCGGTCAAATCATGGCAATATCAAAAACCGGTAAATATATCGATGAAGCTAAAGAGTACCTTGCTGCATGGACAAACAAGGATTATGCCCAGCTTTGGACCGACCGTGCAAAAGCTACGTCGACAATCAAGGGTGTAAATAACAACTTTGACCCGTCTGTAAACGACTTGGTGCCATACCTCGAAAAACTGAAGGCATGGCAGTTTGCAAACGTCGGATGGCCGGCGGGCGTTACAGAGCTGTTTATAAAGAAATTTCAGGAAGTATACACCGGAAAAGTAACCATTGATGAAATGCTCGACGAAATGGATAAAGTCGTTAAGAAATAGGTAACAGTATATCTTGATGGATTCGTGTCGGTAATACTTTACATTACCGACATGAATTTATTAAAGGAAGTGAGGGTACAATTGAGTAAAATAAGACCGGCGGCGGCTTTGACGGAACATCGTATTGCATATAGGTCAGGAAAGAAATTCAGTGACGAATTTTTGCTTTTTACGTTTGTGATACCTGCATTGGTGCTGTTTTGCACGTTTTTCATTTACCCTTCGGTGGGTAGCGTTTATTACAGTCTTACTGACTGGCACGGACTTGAGAAAACCATCAACTTTGTCGGTTTGCAAAACTATTTGAGGATTCTGCAGGACGAGGTATTATATACTGCGTTGAAAAACACATTTTTGCTGGTCATTGTGGTTACAATCCTGCAGAATACGATTGCTCTAGCGCTGGCAGTAGCGCTCAACGGAAATATCAAAACCAGAAACATATTACGTACGGTATTTTTTCTTCCTGCGGTAATGAGCACTCTGTCTGTAGGCTACATATGGAGTTACATATATAATCCGATCGATGGGATTTTAAACACATTTCTTAATAAAATAGGTTTAGATTTTTTGTGCAACGATTGGCTTGGAAATGCTGATATTGCGTTAGGTTCTATTATGGTAATCATCATTTGGCAGAATGCAGGGTATTCAATGGTTATATTTTTAGCTGGTTTACAAAGCATATCATCAGTTTATTATGAAGCTTCGGTAATCGATGGCGCCAGCTCTTTCCAGAAATTCCGGCACATCACAATCCCATTGATTGCCCCGGCAATGACTGTAAATATTCTGCTGTCTGTCATCGGAGGTATGAAAACCTTTGATGTGATTTATGCCACAACAGGCGGAGGACCCGGTTATGAAACAGAGACCTTTGCCAGCATGCTTTTTTCCAAAACTTTTACAGGCCTTAATGAATATGGCTATGGGACGGCAATTGCGGTGGTTTTGTTTCTGATGATACTGACCATATCGCAATTACTGACAAAATTTCTCAGGAAAAGGGAGATAGAGGCGTGAAAATGAATACCGGCATAAAGAGATATCATTTACTTCTTGAAATCATTCTTATATTTTTTGCCTTAATTACGTTTTATCCGGTTTTTATTATGATAGCGGATTCGTTCAAAACACGTGAGGAAATGGCTTATAATCCATTTGGGTTTCCTATGTTTTCAGGTTTTACCCTGGATAATATCATCAATGCCATTTCTAAAATGAAATTCTATGAACCTTTGCTTAACAGCGCTATAATTACCGGGCTGTCAACCATCCTCATCATCGTTGTAGCTTCGATGGCTGCATATCCTATAGCACGCAAAAAAAACGCCTTGTACGGCTTCATCTATTCATTTTTCCTTTCAGGCATCATTGTGCCATACCAGTTGGCTATGATACCGCTATATAAGGAGGTCAGGGTGTTGGGCCTCATGAATAAGGAGCTCGGACTGGTATTGATATATGGAGGGATCTTCTTATCATTTCCGATATTTTTTTACAGCGGTTTTATTAAAAATGTACCTCTGGAATTGGAAGAGGCGGCCTTTATTGACGGATGCGGCAGATACAGGATTTTCTGGCGCATAGTCTTTCCCCTTATAAAGCCGGCAACTGCGGCGGTAATCGTATTGAACCTGTTGGGGATATGGAACGAGTTTACCTTGTCGTTTTTGTTCCTGCAAAAGACGTCAAAACTGACGATTACCGTTGCATTGTATTCCTTTAGGGGCCAGTATCATGTCCATTGGCCTCATATGTTTGCGGGAATGCTTGTAGCAGTAGCTCCTATTGTCATCATGTTTATATCCGCACAAAAATTCTTTATCAGCGGTATTACCGAGGGAGCATTAAAGGGCTGAACTTTAGAGAATGGAGGTTACCGGAGAGGGATGCCGACGAATTAAAAAACTTAATAAAGACTTAATTACTTATGTCAGGAAGGGGACTGAAGCATGATTTACAAACCGGCAAAAGGAAAGATATGGGATTCGTCCGTAATATGGAATGATGGTGTATATTTCATGTTTTCCATGTATATAAAAGAGGGAGACCTGGACTCGTATGGAATGTGGCTCGCTGTTTCGGAGGACGGCGTACACTGGAAGGATTACGGATGTGTGCTCGAAAGCAGTACTCCCATATGGAAGATGTTTATCTTCAAGCATGGCGACAAATTTTATATGAACCATGGGACTTTAAGCAACAGAGAGGTTTACGACAATGACACGCTAAGGTATTTCGAATCAAATGACCTGATTCACTGGAGACATATTGATGATAATCATCCGGATCCCCGGTGGTATAATGAAAAGGGACGATGGGACCATATGTATGTGATTCCTAAAAATGCGGGGAACCCTGAAGATGGCTATTGGGGTTACGTTGTAGCTACTCCTGCCGGTGAGTCGACCGGCGCATGGGGGCTGCAGCAGTCGTCGGACGGCATTCAATGGCAAGCTGTCGAACCGCCTGAAATCGAATGGGGTAATGTCCCCCAAAGCAGGGAGTTTGAAGGCGGAGGATGTGAAAAAATTGGAGACACGTATTACTATATCGGCGGCTGCTGTCCGCCGTATGCCGGAAATTACGGATATTCCATTTACACTTTTATAAGTGACAACCCCACAGGCCCATTCAAACCTGATGTTGATGCATTCAGACTTTGCGGATTTTCCGGCATCCCTGGAAAAATGTTTGTACAAGGTCTCG
Organism: Bacillota bacterium; assembly: GCA_023426125.1. GTDB lineage: Bacteria > Bacillota > Clostridia > Acetivibrionales > DTU013 > MnB-11. The sequence goes on along the minus strand of JAFABI010000062.1, from coordinate 22,054 downwards.
CAGCCTGGTGCAAAGTAGAGAATGAACAGCTGATAAGCTGCTATATGGTATCTTCTGCCGGAGGAGATAATATTGAGAATACGTGGTTCCTGCCGATAAGAAAGGCAATATTGGATAAAGACGGGCATTTGCGCCTCGGTTACTGGATGAGGAACGAATTGCTAAAAGGTAATCGTATCAATATTGATTTTTCGAAATGTATATTGCTTTCTATGAATAACAAAAGTGGCACGGCAGCCGTTGACGACACCCAGGTACAGGGATGGGACACGCCGGTATTTTGCGGTCATTCCGATTCATTGGAAATTAAAACAGAAAGCCTTTCAAAAGGATATCAATTGGAAGACAGGCATATGATTGTCCTTTTGGATGAGATTCTTAATTTCAGGAAAGGTATAGTGCTGGAAGGAAATATAAAAGCGGCCGAGAACCCCCAAAAGGGAGAAGTACGGGCAAGATGCTGGCGTCCTGCGTTGGCAGGGGTTTATATCGAACAGAAACAACCGGAAGGGTTGGCTATACTGATGGAAGTAGGCCATCCTCTTTACCGGCATACATATATCCGTACTGTTCGCTGTAAAGACAATATTGAGTTTGACGATGTCGATATTACAGGTCCCGGCTGTGCTACTGTCTCTGGGTTGGACAGCGGGAAAAACCATTCGTTCAGATTACTTTTGAGAATAAATATGTTTGAGCTTTATATCGATGATTTGCTGGTACAGACATTTATAGTACCGGATGCTCCGACAGGGAGGTTGGGTTTTATGATTCAAAATGCAAAATGTGATTTGGAAGATTTAAAAATGTGGGAGATGAGTCTGCTGGATTTTTATCTCTGAGGGTAAAGAAAAGGTACAAAAGTCTAAAAAGTTGAATTGTAGATACAAAGGCTGGGTGCTATTATACTTACAGAGGCCTCTGATATTATAGTTATCGAAGGAGGAATGATGTAGTGGTAATCAGGAAGCTCGTGAAAATCACATCGGTCACCGTTGGATTATGTATGCTGGTCTTATCTTTTTCAGCATGCAAACCCCAGGAAAAGGGTAGCAGCACTCAAAACTCTACAAAGGCTGTTGTACAGGATTCGGCAAGTAGTGCGGCAAATACATCCGGGGAGGAGACCGACCCCTTTGGCAAATACTCTCCTGCTATTGAAGTAACCGCTGCAAGGTATAATAATTCGAACTTCAAGTTTATACCGGGAGACCCTGAAAAGGATTCTCTCGAGAAAAATGTATGGATTACGGCTTATGAAGAACAGCTGGGGATACAGGTAAAATATCTCTGGATACCGCCCGTTGATCAATATGAACAGAAATGGAACGTATCCATTGCCTCAAATGATATACCCGATGTGGCGGCTGTGAACGCAAAAATATTCAACATGCTTGCAAGTAATGGAATGCTCGAGGATGTAGCGGATGTTTTTGACAAGTATGCATCGCAGGATTATAAAGAATACAATAAAATGGATGATGGTCTTACCAAGCAGTTCTGCACATTTGATGGAAAACTGATGGCGCTTCCCATGACAGGCAGTCAGCCTGACAATACACCCCTTCTGTTTCTAAGGATGGACTGGCTTAAGAAAGTTGGACTACCGGAGCCAGGCAACATGGAGGAGCTTTTACAGATCGCTGAAGCTTTTGTTAAAGAGGATCCGGATGGGAACAGTAAGAATGATACATACGGTTTGGTTCTTAACAAGGATGTGGTAACGGGATTTTGCGATTTGGGCGGGTTCTTCAACGGCTACCATGCATACTGGAATATCTGGCTTGATGATGGGGCAGGAAATCTGGTATACAGCACTATCCAGCCGGAAATGAAAACAGCGCTGCAAAAGCTTCAGGATATGTACAAGGCAGGCCTGTTAGATAAGGAGTTTGCGGTCAAGGATCCGTGGAAAGCCGGAGAGGCTGTTGCGGCGGGAAAGGTTGGTATTGCATATGGAGTAAACTGGGCTCCCCTTGTTAGCTTTACCGATAATATCCAGGCAGACCCGAAAGCGGAATGGAAAGCCTTCCCCGTCCTGTCCATAGACGGAAATCCGGCGAAACCCCAGGCTTCGTTTACCCCTACTGAATATTTTGTAGTCAAGAAAGGCTTCAAAAACCCTGAAGCAGCTGTAAAGATCCTGAACCTCAATATTAAGCTTTCCACGGACTATGAACTTGCGGGAAAATATTTGAGTGACGATAAGGTATCGGAAATCGGAAACTACAAGCTTGGACACTTTTTAAGCAGGCCGTGGGATAATCTGACGACTCATCTTAGTGTTGCCGATATATTTACATCCGGAGACGAGTCAGGGCTTACTACGGCAAATGCAAAAACAAAAAGAACATATGAGGCCATAAAGGCTGCTGTTCAAGGCGATAGAAAGCAATTTGCCAATAATCTGGTGTTTGGTATCGGTGGGACCTTCAGTATCATTAACCAATATAAAAACAGTAACCAGATTCAGGTAGACCTGTTAAAAACCTTCCCGACGCCTACCATGGCTGAAAAAGGCGCTAACCTTGATATGAAGATTAAGGAAGCCTTTCTTAAAATAATCATGGGCGCGCCTATCGATGAATTCGACAAGGTTGTATCGGAATGGAGAAGTATGGGCGGCGACGATGTTATCAAAGAGGCCAATGCGTGGTATAAGGCTTCGAAAGACAAATAGTACCGGGTAATTTAATGCCTGCTTGTTATCAATCTGTAATGGGCAGGCATATTACTATCAAAGAGGAGACTGCAGTGTGACTACGAATATTAAAAAAAACGTATCCTTCCATATAATGATTATTCCATCTGTGCTGCTGTTGATTATTTACAGCTATATCCCAATTATTGGAGGACTTGTAATGGCCTTCAAAAAATACGTACCTGCTTTAGGGTTCGTAAGGTCCAAATGGGTTGGTCTGGATAATTTTATTTATGTATTTACAACTCCTGATTTCAGCCGCGCATTTTTCAATACGTTGCTCATTGCTTCGTTGAAAATTGTTACAGGTAGTGTAGTTTCTATTATATTTGCTCTTCTTCTGAATGAGGTTGGCGTGACATTTGTAAAAAGGTCACTTCAAACCATCGTATACCTACCGTATTTTATATCCTGGGTGTTACTGGGAGGTATCATTATTGACATTCTTTCTCCAAGCAATGGAATTGTCAACCAGTTTCTGGGTTTGTTCGGTGTGGAACCGATCTTTTTCCTGGGCAGCAACAAATGGTTTCCGTTTGTTTTGGTCATAACAAATATATGGAAGGAATTTGGGTGGGGCACAATTTTGTATTTGGCAGCTATTGCAGGAATAGACCCAACTCTGTACGAGGTTTCGCTAATGGACGGAGCGGGACGCTGGAAACAAACGATACATATCACAATACCGGGTATGATAACGACCATTGTACTTATTGCAACCTTGAATCTGGGCAATATTTTAAACGGGGGCTTTGACCAGGTATTCAACCTCTATAGCCCTGTTGTTTTGCAAAGTGGCGATATCATTGATACGCTTGTTTACCGTTTGGGTATAGAAGGAGCGCAATTCAGTATTGCAACAACGGCAGGCTTGTTTAAATCAGTTATTTCCTGCATTCTTATAATTACATCATACAAGCTTGCATACCGCTTTGCAGGGTACAAAATTTTCTGACGGGGGATGTATCCATTGATAAGAACTTTACCTATTTCAAGAAAAGCGTTTATTATTTTCAATTACATATTCCTGATCATGGTTTCGTTAACGTGCATTTTCCCTATAATACACATCCTAGCTGTCTCACTCAGTGTTAACTGGGCGGTGGAGGGTGGTGCGGTCAAGCTTTGGCCGGTGGGCTTCACGATTAAACCCTATGCCTTTGTATTGTCCGAATCCAAATTCTTTACCGCGTTTATTATAGCGCTAAAGAGGGTAGCGCTGGGCGTATTTGTAAACATGCTGCTTACGGTGATGGCGGCATATCCTCTTTCAAAAAGCAAAAAGAAATTCAGGATGAGGGAAATCTATGTGACATTTTTTTTGATAACCATCCTTTTTCACGGAGGGCTTATACCATTATACGTAACCGTATACAATACAGGGCTTATTGATAATATATGGGCGCTGATATTGCCCGGCGCGGTACCGGTATTTAACATCATTCTATTACAGAACTTTTTTAAGGAACTGCCGAATGAGATAGAAGAGGCGGCGGTGATTGACGGAGCCGGGCCATGGAGGACGTTATGGACGCTATATGTACCGCTTTCAAAGCCCGCGCTTGCGACGCTTGTTCTGTTCTCAGGCGTTGGGCATTGGAACTCGTGGCTGGATGGTCTGATTTTTATGAATAGGCCTGAACACTACCCGTTGCAAAGCTATCTTCAGACGGTGGTAGTCCAAAGGAATTTGAAGCTTTCAACATCAGTGGACATAAGCGAGTTTGTAAATGTGTCTGAGAGAAACAGCAAGGCAGCGCAGATTTTCATCGCAATGCTGCCTATCCTTATGTTTTATCCCTTCTTGCAAAAGTACTTCACCAAAGGAATTATTCTTGGAAGTGTAAAAGGGTGATGAATGATATAACATAAATTAAGAAAAAGGAGAAGTCAAAAATGAGCGGTATGAATGCCTGGTCCTGCAGAAGCCTTACCCTGGAAGACGACAGTTTATCTAACCTGGGATGTATCGATATTGTAAGGATAATCCCTGGAGACGCTTCCGTGTCGATCGAATGGTCAGACAAGGATATAAATGAAATAAATGATAAAGCATATTATAAAGTTGCATATAAAAAGAGGGGAGATACCGGTATAAAGGAGACTGTATGCGGAAATGACCCGGTTGGAAGAGTCGAAATCGACCGTCTTCATAATGGTGTTGATTATGAAGTTTATGTGTCGGCTGAAGATCCCGCTACAGGCAGGATCCTGGGAAAAAGCCATGCCAGATTATTCAGGACCGGCACAGTTCCTGGGGTAATAATCAATTATGTGCATCCTAACGATCCTTCATACCGGCTTGCCGGGCATTTTATCGGAAGTCCTTCCATAGTAAAGCTTGGTGACGGCAGGCTTGTCGCATCCCATGATCTTTTTGCCATAGGAGCCGATCAAAATCTGAGCAAAATTTACAGGTCGGAAGACGGCGGGGCGAGCTGGGAGTATCTGACGGATTTGTATCCATGTTTCTGGGGAAAGCTCTTCATTCATAAAGAGGCGTTATACATGCTGTCTATGAGTACCGAGTATGGGGAACTGCTTATTGGCCGTTCGGATGACGGAGGCGAAACCTGGACTGCGCCGAGGTCAATATTGCCCGGAAAAAGCTGCGGCGAAGGAGCACCGCACAAGGGGCCAATGCCGGTAGTGCCGTATAAAGGCCGTCTTTGGACTGTAATCGATTATTTGTGGGAAAATAAAGGCTATGTTCATGGTATTGCTTCTGTTCCGGAAGATTCGGACATTTCAGAACCCAAAAACTGGACTGTGTCGCCATTTCCTCTATATAATCCTGGTGGGCCGGGTTCAGTACTGGAAGGCAACGTCGTAGTTTCGCCTGATGGCGGGCTTGTAATAGTTCCAAGGTATATACCGGCTGCCAATCTTCCGGATTATGGGTTAACGGCGCTCTTTCGCATAGACAGCGGTAATCCTTCAGCTTATCCCGCATTCATCAGGACGGTAAAGTTCCATGGAAATTCATCAAAGTTTACAGTTCAGCAGGATAAAAAAAGCCAAAAGTATTGGGCTCTGGTAAATAGGGTGACATTAAACGATATAAAGCAGCGGAACATCGTAACCTTAGTCTGCTCCGATGATCTGGAGAAATGGGATCTGGTTAGGGATGTAATTAATTTACAGGATAACGGATGGCCGGAAGACCATACCGAAGCCGCTTTCCAGTATCTTGACTGGATAATTGATGAAAACGACATCCTGGCAGTTTCCCGTACGGCAATCAATGGAGCGGATAGTTTTCACAATGCCAACCACTTGACATTTCACAGGATCGAGGACTTCAGGAATATGGTCTGAAACAGGCAAGTAATAAAGCGTCTGTATAACATGGGGAAAGCGTATTAGAAAAAATTGGGGATAAATTAACAATGCTGAAGAAACATTATCTCAACTCAATATTTTCAAGACTCTTTTTGTCCTTCTTATTTATTTTGATTCCAATATATCTGTTTGGAACATTAATATTTACCTGGGGTGAAAATGCCATTAAGACAGAAATAAAGAACACGGCTCTATCCCGGGTGAATTTTTTGAAGAATAATCTGGAATCGGAAATATACAGGATAAAAATGTTGCAGGGCAGCATAATGAATGACAGGATTCTGAACCAGTTTATCAATGAATACAAGTTCGTTCCCGAATATGATTATTATATTATGGTGTCAAATGTGCAGCAGCGTCTGATTATTATGAAAAACAGCAGCAGCTTCATTCATGACGTAACAATACACATACCGGGGCTGGATAAAAAAATATCTGCAAACAGCGGATATCTGGATTTCAATGAAAATGATTTTAATCGATTGCTTTCCATGCTGGATGTACCGTACCCCGTTATTTTCAACGACTCAAAAACGATTCTATTAATGCCGTTCCCCCTCACGAGCGTTAATAAAAATTTGAAAAAACCTGTATATCTGGTAGAAATACAATTATCAGATAAAGCTCTGGATAATTCGATGATGATTTCCAATACATATTCCGACAGCCATATCGTGTTGTTTGATCACACTGCTGATAAATGCATAACCGGTACAGAAAATAGCGTTGACTATAAAGCTATTTTGTCAAAGCTTCAAACAGGGGACGATTCCGAAAAAGCGGAAGGAGCCATAGAAATAGACAGTAAGAAATACTTCATGGTCCATGAATTTTCTGACTATTTGAACCTATCGGTATTGGAGTTTATTCCTCTGCAAAGCATGTTCAAAATACCCGACCGGTACAGGGGCTTCCTCTGGTTGTTTTTCCTGCTGTCGGTCCTGGTCCTTCTCTTTTATTCTTTCTCAACATATAAGTTTGTGCATAATCCTATCAAAAAAATATTGAATGCGTTCCGAAACGTTGAGAAAGGAGACTTGAAGGTAAGTATCCGTTATAAAACAGCCAATGAATTTATGAACTTGTATGATGGCTTCAATAAGATGGTTTCAAGGCTCGATGAGCTTATAGAAAAGGTGTATGTACAGGAAATACTTGCAAAGAAAATGGAACTGAAGCAGCTTCAAGCCCAGATAAACCCGCATTTCATGTATAACAGCTATTTCATTCTTCACAGAATGATAAAGGAAGAAGATCGTGAAAATGCTGCAAATCTTTCAATGTATATGGGAAGGTATTTTCAGTACATCACCAGGAATGCTTCGGATGAAGTTTTTCTCCACAAGGAAGTGGAACATGCAAAAAACTATACCGAGATCCAGACAATGCGCTTTTGCGGGCGGCTTACAATAGAATTCGGACTGCTGGCGGACGGGTTCAATGATATTCTAGTTCCGCGCATGATACTGCAACCGGTCCTCGAAAATGCTATTGAACACGGCATGAGAGATATCGGCACGGATGGTTTCATACGTGTCTGTTTTGATGACAACGGTCCCGGGGTGAAGATCATCATTGAGGATAATGGAAACAGTATAAGCGATGAGGATATTGACTATTTGAGAAAAAAAATAACGGATGAAGGGTATAATGCTGAAATTACCGGCTTTATCAATGTTCATAGAAGAATAAAATTGAAATACGGCGGAAAAAGCGGACTTATGGTATCCCGGAGTGAACTTGGGGGATTGATGGTCGTAATCAATATCATTGCCGGGGAGGATGGGTGATATGTATAGATTGCTGATTGTGGATGATGAACCGTATATTGTGGATTGGATATCCGAAATAATTGAAACGCAGGCAGGTATTGAGCTGGAAACATACCGGGCATATTCCGTACCCGAAGCGCTGAATTGGCTTAACAGAGCCCGAATCGACATTATGGTCACGGATATCTGTATGCCGGAAATCAGCGGAATAACGCTGGCTCAAAAAGTCAGGCAAAACTGGCCTGCATGCAAAATCATCATGCTTACAGCCCATGCTGAGTTTGACTATGCATATGAAGCTATTCAGAGTAATGTCACAGGGTATGTACTCAAGACAGAAGATGATGACCGCATACTTGAAACAGTAAAAAAGGCAGTACGGGAACTGGACAAGGAACTGAAAGATCTTCAGCTGCTGAGTGAAGCACAGGACAGGCTTTATGATTCAATGAGATCTGTGCAGAAGGAGCTTGTACTTGGTATACTTAACGGGGGTAATTGCAAAAAGGAAGACATCATCAGGCAATTGAGCAGAGTGAACCTCAAAATGGATGTTGAAGCCCCCTTTTTATTGATTACAGGAAAGATTGACGGTATTCCTGAAAGTGCAAACATTGTTGACCGTCATGATTATAACCGTACAGTCAGAGGGATTATGGCACACTATTTAGACCGGTATTTCAATTGTTTCCAGATGGAATACTGTGATGAAAGGATTATACTGCTTTTACAACCCAAAGTGGATGAAAGGAATGAGAAGCAAAAGGAGGCGCTGTCATACGAGTACTACATCACTTATGCGAAAGGTACGCTGGAATTTGTGCAGCAATCCTGCACTGGAAATATGAATTTGGTCTTATCTTTTGTTATCAGCAGCACGTTTCTACAATTTGATCAACTCCATGAAAAATACTACCATATGCTTCGTATGCTTGTTCATTGCGGTGCGGATGAAAAAGGAGCGATTATCACTGATAGATTTCATGAAGGGCAGGTAAATGCGAATCCCGCCGGCCTTGATGCAGAACTCAAAAAAAGCCGTATGAAGCTTAATTCGTTAAATCTTCTTGCGACATATCTGGAAAAGGGCGATAGGGATAAATTCTTCGAAGGACTTGGAGATATTTGCAAAGACCTGAGAAAAGTAAAGGACCAAAACGATCATATAACCCGGGAGATATACTATTCAGTAGCGTTAATGCTGCTTTCATATATAAACGGCAGGGAAATATCGGAGAGAACTGCGTTTAAAATAGATGTCGACGGTCTTTTTAAAATTGATAGCCGTAACTCCTGGAACGAATCCATTGATTACCTGTATAGGCTTGCGAATGAGTTTATGGATTTACGTGTACAGGATATGGGGAATCGTTCACTGAATTTGGTGCAATTTATCAATGAATATATCCGGAATAATATTACCGGAGATGTTTCACTTATAAAGCTTTCGGAGGTCACAGGCTATAATCCGACCTACCTTTCCCGGCTATACAGTAAAACTGCGCATGAAACATTGAATGACTATACGGGAAGAATCAGGTTTGATAAGGCAAAAAACCTTTTAGAAGGCAATCGTTCAAGCATGAATGAGATAGCAAAAGAAATAGGCTTGAGGTCGAGAACTTATTTCAACCGGTTTATAAAAAAAATTACCGGAATGTCGCCCCAGGAATACAGGGACTATTTGCATAAGAATAAAGAAAGGAGATGCGTGAATGGCTGAGAGCATTTATGAAAATTGCAAAATCAGAATAGGCGGTTTGAAGTGCAATCATGTGACAAATCCCATCGGTGTGGATACAGAAATTCCAATGCTCGGCTGGGAGCTTACTTCCGGGGATAATGGGCAATGTCAGACGGCATTCAGGATTTTGGCAGCAAGCAGGCCTGATTTGCTTATGGAGGGGAAGGCGGACCTGTGGGATACAGGGTGGGTTGATTCCGATACATCCATTGGTATTCCTTATGGGGGGAAACCTCTGGAATCAAGGCAGCAGTGCTGGTGGAAGGCAGCTGTAAAGGACCGGTACAGCCGCCGGACAGACTGGAGTGAAGCGGCGTTCTTTGAAATGGGGCTTTTGCATGAGCATGACTGGAACGCAAAATGGATTTGCAGCCCGTTGGGTGGGACTGATGTTGATCATGCAGTGCCAGTGCCGCTGTTCAGGAAAACCTTTTTTGTGGAGAAAAAGGTAGTGTCCGCCCGGGCGTATGTTTGCGGACTTGGTTATTATGAGCTGTATATCAACGGAATGAAAATCGGAGATGATGTGCTTTCTCCTGCGTTTACCAGATATGATAAAACCGTGCTTTACAATTCCTATGATATTACAGAAGCTTTTGACCTGGGTGAGAATGTAATAGGGGTCATGCTGGGCAACGGATGGTACAATTGCTTCACTTCAGAGGTTTGGGATTACAGGCAGGCTCCATGGCGGCATCATCCAAAGCTGATTATACAGGTACATATTACCCTTGCCGGCGGAGATGAGCTAACAGTAATAAGTGACAGTGGATGGAAGGTATCTGCCGGTCCCATAATCTTTGACGGATTGAGAAATGGCGAATTTTACGATGCCCGCCTTGAAAAACCGGGCTGGAACAGACAGGGTTATGATGACGGTGAGTGGAAAAAGGCGCGGATTTCAAGAAGCCCCGGGGGATTGCTTAAATCTTCACAGATGCCGCCAATAAAGGTTACAGGGACAATAAAGCCTGTAGGGTTGAAGCAAATCAAACCGGAGATATGGGTCTATGACTTTGGTCAGAATATATCAGGGTGGGCGCAAATCACGGTAAGCGGGCTGTCCGGTACGGAGATTATGCTAAAATATGCTGAAAAGCTGACGGAAGACGGGTTGATCGATCAGACAAATATAAATATTTATGTAAATAGCGGAGAATTTCAAACGGATAAGTATATTCTCAAGGGTGGAGGCCTGGAAACCTGGGAGCCTCGCTTTACGTATCATGGCTTTCAATATGTGCAGGTAGAAGGTTTTCCGGGAACCCCGACTCTTGCCGATCTCAGTGGAAGGGTCGTTCATACTGCTCTTGATTCCTTCGGCTCCTTTGAATGCTCCGATGAGCTGCTGAATAAAATCCAGCAATGTGCCCGGTGGTCCACACTTACAAATTATCACAGTATTCCTACAGATTGCCCCCATAGGGAAAAAAACGCCTGGACAGGAGATGCCTCCCTTTCTGCCGAACAGGTGCTGCTAAACTTTAATCCGTTGACGGCATACACCAAATGGATGAATGATTTCCGGGATGTGCAAAGGCCAAGCGGACAACTGCCGGGGATTGTCCCGACAGGAGGCTGGGGATACAATTGGGGCAGCGGACCGGCATGGGACAGCGCCATTATTCTTATTCCCTGGTACATGTATCTCTACTGCGGCGATAAATCCATTCTTGAAACCATGTACGGCAATATGGAAAAGTATATTGATTATATGGCATCGATGTCGGACGGATATATTGTTGATTTCGGGCTTGGGGACTGGTGCCCGCCAGGAAGCGGCCCCGAATATAGTGCGTGTCCTTCGGCGGTGACTGATACGGCGTATTACTATGCGGATGCGGTAATTGCTGCAAGGATTGCGGAAATATTGGAAAAGCCGGACGATAAAGCAATGTATTCCAAACTGGCTGATAACATACGAAATGCCTTCCGCAGAGAATTTCTGGACGTCACAACCGGGAATGTAACAGGGGAATGTCAGACCTCAATGGCTACTGCGTTGTATCAAGGACTTGTAAATGAGGATGAGAAGCAGAAGGTTTTTGAGAGGCTGGTTGAACAGGTGGAAAAGGCAAACCGCCATATTGACTGCGGAATCCTTGGCGCCAAATATGTCATGCATTCACTGAATGATCTGGGAAGAGCTGATCTGGCATATGCAATTGCCGAACAAACCGATTACCCGGGTTGGGGGTATTGGATTGTCCAGGGAGCGACCACTCTCTGGGAAACATGGATAGGAAACAGTTCCCGGAATCATCACATGTTCAGCGATATAAGTGCCTGGTTTTATAAAGGACTGGCCGGAATCAATCCTGATCCTGAAGAACCTGGCTTCAAGCATACGATCCTGCGGCCAAACCCTGTAGAGGGGCTGTATTGGGTGAAGTGCAGGCACAAATCCCCATACGGATGGATCGAATGCAATTGGAAGGTGGAAGAGGGATTGTTTTCCATTGATATTATCATACCGGTGAATTGTCATGCCGTTTTGTATCCGCCAAAACAATATTCAAAGCGGGTGTTTGAAAAAACGGGACTGACGGCAGGAACACAGGGGATGACTATAAAGAACGCAGGCGATGGCACTGAAGTGATGGAACTGTTATCGGGGACTTATAAAATACTTTATAAAAAACCTTTCCATCCATAGTAGAGTAGCTGTTCCCTTGTCCCATGCGGCTATTGTGGCCAGAGAGCTTGGCATACCTGCGGTCAGTGTAATCATAGGTTGCTGGAATTTAACACCGCCTGAGTACTTTACGAAAAATCTCTTGATTTTGGCAGAGCAATACCAGATAATAGAGATATTATGAAAAGCATATCCAATCGATGGTTGGGAGTTGAATACGTTGACGGGTAAGGAAGAAATCCAAAAATGGATAATAAACGGTGAAAGCTCGGTCGTTGAATTCAAAGAGGAAGAAGCTCATAATGATTCAATCGCAAAAGAGATTATCGCATTTCTCAATTTCCAGGGAGGGACGATCCTTTTCGGAGTCGGCGACGATAGAAGAATAACCGGTATAAAAGACAAGGCATTCGAAGAAAGAATCATGAACATCTTTTATAACAAAGTCTTTCCCCAGGTGATTCCCCGGTACGAAGAGCTTTTTATCGACGGAAAAAAAATAAGTGTTGTAACAGTGGATCAGGGGATCAACAAGCCTTACTACACCAGAGTAAACGGAAGAAACTGTTATTTTGTCCGGTATGGAAGTACGTCCAGAGAAGCTTCAAGGGAGGAACTCTTAAGGCTGTTTCAGGCTTCCGGGAGCATTCATTATGAAATATCGCAGGTTGCGGGCTCAAAGATGAATGATCTGGACTTTAGCGAAATTGAAAACTATTTCAGGCAATACAGGGGAATAAACCTGGAAATTTTCTCAGGCGGTGAAAAGGAAAGGGTGCTTTCCAACTCCGATCTTGTTGTTAAAGGCGAAGACGATGAAAAAGCAGTTCCGACAATTGCGGGCATGCTTCTTTTCGGCAAAAATCCGAAGAAGTATCTACCGGCGGCAGGGATCCGGTTTATGTCCATAAAGGGCAGGGAACTGTCCGATCCGGTTCTGGATCATAAGTTTTTTGAGGAGAATATGTTTGATAATATTAAAAATGCTTTTGACTATTTTAAGGTATGGCTCAGATCCGGTTTTGAGATTAATGACGATCTTCAAAGAAAGGACCTGACCGAATATCCCATGGGCGTGTTGCGGGAAATGCTGGTAAATTCCGTAGCCCACCGGGATTATACAATTTCGGGCAGCAACATAGCGGTTGTTCTATATGAAAACAGAATTGAATTTAAAAGTCCCGGAAGAATCCCCAATTCTCTTACAATCGACAAGATAAAGCAGGGAATAATGTATCACAGGAATCCGGTGATTGTCCAGTTCCTGTATGACGCAGGCTATGTGGAGCGTCTCGGGAGAGGCGTAAGGAACAGTGTGGAAGCCATGAAAAAATATAACGGCACAGATATAGAAATCACAACGGATGATACAGAGACGGTTTTTACCGTTTATAAATAAGTAATACGGTAAAAGAAGCTAAAAGACAGGCATTTTCGGTAATTGGACGGATTTAGCCGGATTGGGGGATAGCGTGAAAAGATGCTTTTTCATTCTGTCTATGCAGCCGGCGATAGTGGTTGAATGGAGGTTAGCGTTGAGAAGGTTTTTCTGCTCCTGGAATTTTTTTAAGCATTTTATTTTAAGCCTGCTAACAGTAATCCTTGTTATGTGCGCAGAAGCTGCTGTTTCAGGTCCGGTTTCAACCCAGGCGATTCCAGGTCCGGTTATAAGTGAAGGCAGTTCTACATACACCACAGCGGTGATATATTTTAAGGGGATACCCGACTATATAATACTTCTTATTTTTCTTATCCTATTGGCGTTCTATAGGCCTGTCAAAAAGCTTTTTAAAAGGACATTCAAGGAAAAGGATGAAACATACCCGGAATAGAACGATGGGAGAAAGCCCTTCCGGGAATGCCTGAAAGGGCTTTCTCCAGTGCATGCGCAAGCATAGCTGCCGTTATCTGGACTTCACGATTAGCCGCTTCACAAAAACCGAAAGCAGGATCATTCCTGTGCCGGATGCAAACAACCACACTTTTTGCCCATATTCACCGTGCATCATGGAAAACAGATAGAAATTACCAAAACCGCTTCCACCGGCAAAATTTAGTGAATAATATACGACTGGCACCATATAGGAAACCGCAGTGTTGTTTGTGATTCCCGCAGCCAGCATTCCAAGCGAGCCTAAAAACACCGAGGATGCGATGGTTCCCAGCAGAAGCGGTAAAGTTACTTTGCAGCCGTTCAGGCTCATGTAGAGGACAAATATGCTTATCAGCAATAGCAAGGCGAATACGGAACAGGTGATGCGTATGGTGTGAATAATGCTATTGCTTATATACTTGGAAGTAACAACTTCCTCAACCTGCGGATTTTGCTCAGGCTGAAATACAGGTGTAAGCAAAATGATGCCTGCCAGAGAAACAAAGCCTTCCAGCGGAACTGCGGTCGCCTGGCTGTCCAGATTTGCCGTTCCGAACAGTACGGGTGTGAGCATAAGCAATAAGACCGCCAGTGCAAAAGAGGCGGGAAAGTTATGCCGCAGATTGATTTTTGCGATTTGCCACACCTGCAAGCGTTTTTTTGATTTTACCGTAGCCATTCAGCCTGCCCCTCCTTTTTTGCTCGTAAATAACAACCGTAGCCGCCGCCAGGACCAGTGCGAATCCTGTAAAAAGCAGCCTGTTGGCGGCAAGATTACCGAAATTGTCGATAAAGGTCTGCGTACCTGACAATGTGTTGTGGCGCGGAGCTAACCGGAACAGGGAGTACCCGCCGTCAATTTCCTGGACGCCCATGTTTATGTCGATAAACCACCATAAGCCCTGGACAAATATTGCTATGGGCGTATTTGTCAACTCTGTCAGAAACATGCCGATTGCCGTACTGATCATGACAGACGGCAAGACCCATCCCACGTCATATTTGAGCGGAGAAAGATAGTCCAGTACCAATCCGTCATAGAGGCGCCAGGTGGAAATGCTTGAAAGATAAGACAGGATGAGCGACGGAATCATAACCGCAGTGATGATTGCAAGATACCGTGTCAGGATGATCCGCGCGGAAGATGCCTTTTTCGAATGGACAAGCTCGCTCATACGGGTCCGCCTGTCCTTTAAGCAGACCGCTGTTGCGACAAAAATGGGTAAAATGGAAAGCACGATGACCAGATAGTCGGAAAACAGGCGTGCATATGCCCCGGTGAAATGGTCGTTTTCCTTTGCCAGATTGTAGCTTTCGATGGCCTCTTCATAGGTAATGGGAACACGCCCGAACCTTCGGAGGTATGTCCCGGAATAATTGGAACCGCCGCCGATAAGGTCATCGGCCTGCTGCATATATGCTTTAAATTCGTCATAAGAGATTCCTGCTTTCAGAGTGACGGGCGAAAGCGCAGTACGATTTGAAGCAGCGTTATCCGGGAGGGTGATCTTATAGCTGCCCTCGCCTTGTACAGTCATTTCTTTGCCGTTTTCAAAAGTGATATGCTTGCCGCCCTTTGAGGCTTCACCGTATGCTTTCATGAGCGCTTCAGCGGGAATGCCCGTAAGAGCACAGAGGACGTCGGCCATTTTACGCTGTTGTGCGTCGTTCAGTCTGACGTTTTTATAAAAGCCGATGGGGTAGGCGGTATAGGTGTTGTTACCGAATTCAGCGTAAAGCGATGTAAGCGCTGCAGGCATGATGACATCAGGTACTTCCTTTGTATGTATCCCGTAGCTCTCCTGTCCCGGCTGCGGCATTTCAATTTTTTCGCCTCTGAAATCAAGCACCCCTTGCCCGCCTGTCATAAGCAGCACTCCGGCGATAAGGACAAGGAACGTAATGGAGAATACAACCTTTTTACACTCATGGAAAAACAGCATTACATTTCGCCCCCTATATTTTCTAATGACGCTCCGTTTCGGTAAAGGTACAGCATATACGCATCCTCAATATTGGGTTCACATACTTCGCTATCCGGGACAGGCATGTCCGACAGAAAACGGACATACATCCTGTTCCCTTGCGAGTGCATGCTTGTTATGCCGTATTGTTTTTTGAGCCCGGGCAGCTCCCTCCTGTCCGCAATTTTTGCAAACACCTTACCCGACGCAGTTTCTAAAAGGGTTTCGACCTTTCCGTTATAAAGCAGTCTCCCGTCGTTTAAAATGGCGATATCTTCACAGGTGGCCTCAATATCGCCGACGATGTGCGTGGATAAAATGACGATTCTTTCCTCTGCGACCTCGCACAGCAGATTGCGGAAGCGGATACGTTCCTCCGGATCAAGCCCTGCGGTGGGCTCGTCTACAATCAGTACCCCAGGATTGTGCAAAAGCGCCTGCGCGATGCCAAGCCTGCGTTTCATGCCGCCCGACAGCGCCCTTACCTTTTTGTTTTTTTCTCCGGTAAGATTTACCCGGTCCAGCAGGACCTCAATGCGCTGCTTCCTTTCTGTGCAGCTCATTCCGGAAAGAACGCCCATGTATTCCATCGCTTCCGAGACCCTCATGGACGGATACAGGGAAAATTCCTGGGGCAAATACCCGGTGATCCTGCGAATTTCCTTTGCATTCTCGATGGGGATACCGCACACTGTGATTTCGCCGCTTTTCTTTTGAAGCAGGGTTGCAAGGGTTTTCATCAGCGTAGTTTTTCCCGCGCCGTTTCTGCCCAGCAGCCCGAACATCCCCTGCTTTATTTCCAGACTTACGTCATGCAAAGCCTGCTTATTTCCGTAAAATTTGTTTAGATGTCTGATTGTGATTTTATTCCCATCCAACTGAATAACTCCTTTCGCTGTGGTGTTTTAACCTTACGGAAAGTATCGTAACCCAAAAATCTCAACTTTTTATCTACAGCTGCAGCGAAAAATGCGGATAAAAAAAGCTTGATGCTAAAATACCGCTTTCACATTCCCGCCCTCGGGATTGTTAAACAGCCTGAGATAACCGCCATGCTTTTCACATAGCGTCTTGCAAATATACAGCCCGATACCGAAATGTTGGCCGCTTTCATTGCCTTCCGAGCGGTAAAAGGGTTTTGCCGCCTCCAGCAGGTCCTTGTCGCTAAAGCCCCGTCCGTCGTCGGAGACGGTTATGGAAAAGGCTTTGTCGCTTGACAACGTCACCAGGATTTTATTACCGGCAAAACGGATGGCATTGGAAAGAAGGTTCTCATATACCTGCATGACGAGAAACAGGTCTACGTGCAATGTGTCCGGGGTGAAGGCTTTTTCATCAAATTCAAGGTTCAGGCCGGTACATATGAACCCTCCGGTGCTTTTCAAGCGGTCCGTCAATTCTTTTGCAGGGATATCGGCCTTTTGGATTTCTATATCCTCCAATTTTTGCAGGCGGTTCATCGTTGAAACATAATTCTCAAGACGTAGGATGTGTGTTTTCATCGTATCCACCATTGCAGCGATTTTTTCTGCCGATATTTTCCCTTCAGGCACATATTTCAGCAGCATATCGCTCTGTCCCCTCAGGACCGTAAGCGGTGTCCTCAAATCATGGGAAAATGCAGCGTTGAGACGTTTTCGCTCATCCGCCTGCCGCCACATGGCAAGGCTGTTTTCCTGCAAAGCGGCGCGCATTTTTTCAAAAGAATCGCAAAGCCGGCCCATTTCGTCTTTTTTGCCGTATGCAAGTGTGAAATCCAGGTCATTGGCCTCAATCTTTGCAGAAGCCTCCGTCAAAAGAGACAGAGGCCTTTTCAGCTTGTTTTTGTAGAAAAGGGCCGCTGCAAAGACAATACAGGCTGAAAAAACAACCGGAATCGCAATGGCTGAAAGGAAGCTCAGCAGTGCGACTTTCCGGTTATCGCCGTCGGATAGCTTTACCGGACTTGTTAAAACAACAGTTCCGTTCCCCAGACGTTCACCGTTCTTTGCGGTAAGGTAGTAACTAACGCCGGCATCTCCATGCGATAAATAAATCCTGTTTCTTGCATTATCTGCCGTATTGACTGCCAGGGAAGACAGGACTGCCGCTATTATAAGGCAGGCGGTCACGTAGAGGATAAATGACGCTTTAAACGGTAGATTTACCAGCCGGGCTTTTATTTTATCCATTTATACCCTACCCCCCAGACCGTAGCAATGTAAGGAGTCATTTCTGCCAAAGCAAATTTTGCACGTATCCTTCGTATATGTTCTGCGATGACCGAACTGTCGCCATCGCTGTCGAAGCCCCAGATGCTTTCGTAGATGCGTTCCTTGTCAAAAACCTGCCCTGCGTGCCGGGAGAGTAATTCGATGATGTCAAATTCCTTTTTGGCAAGGTTCACCGGCTGGCCCTTGAAGTATAAAAGGCGTTCGGAATAGTCAATGGCAAGATCGATGCCGAATTTAATCCTGGCGGCTTTTTTCCGGCGAAGCTCGCGTCGTAGATGCGCGGCTACTCTTGCTCCAAGCTCGTCAATGGAAAACGGTTTTACAATATAATCGTCGCCGCCTGCGGCGAAGCCTTTTATTTTGTCGCTATCCTCAATCCTTGCCGTGAGGAACAAAATAGGGCAGGAGACGAAATTCCTGATTTGGCTGCAAACCTGTATTCCGTCCATATCCGGCATATTGATGTCAAGCAGTATGACGTCCGGCTGCTTTTCGGCGCTGCTGACCGCAGCTTTGCCGCCTGCAGCCGTTAAAACCTCGTAACCGTCCAATTCAAAATAATCCCGCAGCATATTGACAATGTCTGTTTCATCATCGACAATCAGTATTTTTTGCTTCATTCAAAATACCTCCGACTTCAGGGTATCCTGCATTTCTCAACTTTTTATCAACCTCTGTCCGCCGCTGTGCTGATTTGCTCAGTTCGCCGGTGAGCAGGCATGTTTATAACAACCTGATTCAAAGGAAATTTGTTGTTTGTAGACAAATTTCCTTACTGCTATATGTGGAGCTGTACTAAGCGACCTTGCTCCCGGAGTGAGAGCGAAGATGAGGGACAAATCGGCAGGGATAAATTGGTGGAAATTCAATACTTGTCAGAAGAACAAATGCTTAACATAGTTAAACTAACACACTTTCAAAAGAATATTCAAGGAAATGGTTAAAAGGGAACCAGGTTAACACTATAGCTCCCTTTCGAAGTCCAGATACCTGGTTCCCTGGAAGGTCAATTTCCCAAAGTCCTCCTCAGCCAGCATTCCATACTCGTGGGCAGGTACACGCAGCTCCATCCTGTCTCCGCTTTCCACTTCAAAGGTGATGTAATAGGAGGTTGAGGTAGAATGATGCATATTATTGTTCACCATATTGTTATGATGGCTTGTGTGGGCCCGCTTTCCCGTTACCCTTGCCGTAACGGACAGCACCGGCTGCGCGTTGTTATGGCTCCACTGCGCGATTCCCTTTATAATAGTAAAAATTATGACGCCGATGATAAGAATGAAAACAATCGAAAACATTCCGTTAAAAGCTATTCCCATAATTTTGTGCCTCCGTTCGTTATGTACTATGACATTATACGATGCTATCGGCTACTTTGTTTCCACTTTCCGCTGCTCAGCCTTTTTTACCTGACCTTGCGGCAGCAAGCAGGTTTTTATATGTCTGATACCTTCAAGGGCCAGACTGCCGGAATTACCCAGCCTGGCAATCTATTTTCCGGCAAGCCATGCTAGCTGCCGATTTTGGTCCTTTGTCCTGCGGAATCACAGCGGAACGGGTTGAAAGCTTCAATCCGCTATCACCAGCTCTACGGGGCAATGGTCCGAGCCCATTACGGCCGCATGGATATCTGCGGCAACAAGCCTGTCTTTCAGCCGTTCGGAGACGCAAAAGTAGTCTATGCGCCAGCCGACATTCTTTTCCCTGGCGTTGAACATATAGGACCACCAGGTATAGGCATCCTTTTTATCCGGGTTGAAATACCTGTATGTGTCAATAAATCCGGCCTCCAGCAGCTCGGTGAACTTGGTGCGCTCTTCAATGGTGAAGCCTGCATTGCGCTTGTTTGAGGCGGCATTTTTAATGTCGATTTCCTTATGGGCTACATTCATGTCACCGCAAACGATGACCGGCTTCTTTTCATCATGGAATTTCAGGTAACTTCTGAAAGCGTCCTCCCAGACCATTCTGTAGCCGAGCCTTTCAAGGCCTCTCTGGGCATTGGGGGTGTAGACCGTTACTGCATAAAAGTCGTCCATCTCCAAGGTGATAACGCGTCCTTCGTTATCATGTTCTTCCACTCCGATGCCGTAGCTTACGGATAAAGGCTTGATACGTGAGAAGATTGCCGTACCGGCATAGCCCTTCTTAACCGCATGGTTCCAATATTGGTGATAGCCTTCCAGCGGAAGCTCGATCTGCCCGTCCTGCAGCTTGGTTTCCTGCAGGCAGAAAAAATCGGCGTCCACCTTATTGAAAAAATCCGTAAAACCTTTACCCATGCAAGCCCTCAGGCCATTTACATTCCATGAAACAAGTTTTGCCATAAAACCTCCAAAAACCCTTGAAATCCAGATTATTTTCCTTAATTATATTCCATTTATCGCATTCCGGCAAACATAAAATTTGGCTTTTACAAAGCGGACTTCAATTCGTAATTTAAGGATTTTAATGCCAGTGATATGAAAAAGGTTGGTGCAGGGGGCATAGGCGTAAGGAAATTTGATGCAGAGGGCCATTTGGCCATAAGGCATACTGTAGGGGCGGCCATTGGCCGTCCGCCCGTGACAGTAGGCGTAAATCATGGAAATAGTGAACAGTGCGGAAAACAAGAACTATCCTCTGATGCAAAGGATAGCGATATCACAGATTGCATTCTGCGGACGCGCAATGCGCGCCCCTACTTTTCTATACTCAGGCGTGCCGTCTGAGAAAGAGAATATTCTACTTGACGAACATACCCTGATTCTATAGAATCAGGGTATGTATTTTACAGGCGCATGTTGGCAATTATTTAAATAGAATTATCGTGCGCCGGAGTTAGGAGGCTGCCCGTGAACTGGCTGGACAAACTGGAAAAAAGATTCAAGCGCTTTGGTATCAGAGGGCTGATGAATTATATCATAGGACTGAATGCAATTGTATTTTTTATGATACAGGTGGAACCTGAGTTTTTATACAATATAGTGCTAATACCTGAGATGGTGATGCAGGGCCAGGTCTGGAGGCTCGTCACCTACCTGTTCATACCGCCTTCCTCTTCAGCCATATTCCTCATATTTGTCCTGTATTTTTACTATATGATAGGCAGCAGCCTGGAACGTGAATGGGGTACTTTCCGGTTTAACGTATATTATCTTTTGGGGATGGTCGGCACCACCGCGGCTGTGTTTATAACGGGTGGAATGGCGACATCCGTATACCTGAATCTTTCTTTGTTCCTGGCCTTTGCGTATATCTTCCCCAACTATCAGATTCTGCTGTTCTTTTTCTTCCCCATCAAGGTAAAATACCTGGCATATCTGGATGTGGCCTTCATTCTATACGCCATTTTCACCGAGCCGCTTTCCGGCAAGATTGCCGCCGTTGTATCCATCCTGAATTTCCTCGTATTCTTCGGCAAGGATATTTTCATCGGCTTAAAGCGGGGCAGAAAGAATTATCAACGCAAGAAGAGCTATGTCGTTCAGTTTCCCAGGGATCATACCGTGCATAAATGCGAGATATGCGGCAGAACCGAAAAGGATGACAGGAATCTGGAATTCAGGTATTGTGTGGACTGTGAAGGTGATCATGAGTATTGTATGGAGCATCTGTATTCCCATGAGCATGTGAAGGGAAGTTGAACAACGTCACAGTCCCCCTCCTCATAGGTGGGGGTAACCGATTGAAAAAGCTGTCAGTGGTGGGTAGCAATCCCCAACTGACGTTGTTCAAACGCCACGTATAGGCGTGGCGCACGAAGTGTAGCGCAGGGCGAATTCATTTCGCCCGCAGCGAGGGGGTATGGGGGCATGCCCCCATTGGAAA
>JAFABI010000049.1 GCA_023426125.1 Bacillota bacterium | reverse complement strand
TTTCCAATGGGGGCATGCCCCCATACCCCCTCGCTGCGGGCGAAATGAATTCGCCCTGCGCTACACTTCGTGCGCCACGCCTATACGTGGCGTTTGAACAACGTCAGTTGGGGATTGCTACCCACCATGGACAGCTTTTTCAATCGGTTACCCCCTCCTATGAGGAGGGGATTGTGACGTTGTTCAATTTCAGTCCGAGAACTGTCCCCGATTTTCAAACGGGGACATTCCTCAACACAAAAGGAATACTTCTTGCTCGAGAGAGGTGTGTCCCCTTTCCTTTAAACCCCCGAATAAGCGCTAAAGCCTCCATCCACCGGTATAACCGTGCCGTTGACAAAGCCGGAAGCCTTGTTGTCCACCAACCACAGCAGCGTACCCAGCAGCTCTTCACTTTCGCCGAAGCGTCCCATGGGAGTCTGGCTGATAATCTTGCCTGCCCTCTCGCTGAAGGAGCCGTCGGGATTTATCAGCAGGGACCTGTTTTGATCCGTCAGGAAGAAGCCGGGAGCAATGGCATTTACCCGGATTCCTACCTTGGACATGTGAACCGCAAGCCATTGTGTAAAGTTGGATACTGCAGCCTTTGCCCCGCTGTAGGCAGGGATCTTGGTCAAAGGAGTGAAGGCATTCATGGAAGAAATATTGATAATGACAGCGCCTTCCTTATCCAACATGTCTTTTGAAAATACCTGTGTCGGCAGCAGGGTACCAAGGAAATTCAAATTGAATACAAATTCAATACCTTTGGGATCAAGGTCAAAAAACGTAGTCACACCTTCCGTGGATTCCAGATCTTCCTTCAGCATATATTCCCTGGAAGTAGTGCCTTTGGGATGGTTTCCGCCTGCGCCGTTGATCAGGATATCGCAAGTGCCGAACTCGTTATAGATGACATCCCTGGCTTTTTTCAGACTTTCAATCTCAAGCACGTTGGCTTCAACGCCGATAGCCCTGCCTCCGTTGTTGTTGATTTCGGCAGCCGCATCATCGGCTTTTGCTTTATACAGGTCCAGAATGGCAACATTGGCGCCGCTCAAAGCCAGGGCTTTGGCGAAGGTACGGCACAGTATTCCGCCGCCGCCTGTAACTACCGCCGTCTTGCCCTTTAAATCAATTTCAAATGGTAATTTCATTATCAAAATCTCCTTTTTCAAAAGGGGACATTCCCTCCTTATACGGATTACCCTCAACTCAGCGGGTGTGTCCCCTCACACTACATACGTGGATGAAGCTGTCGACCCGCCTTTACCGGTCCAGTTGGTATGGAAGAATTCTCCCCTGGGTTTGTCGGTGCGCTCATAGGAATGTGCGCCGAAGTAGTCCCTCTGCGCCTGCAGCAGGTTTGCCGGAAGCACCTCCGACCTGTAGCCGTCAAAATAGCTGAGAGCCGTTGTGATTGCGGGTGCGGGTATACCGTTCATGATTGCCGCAGCCGCTACTCTTCTCCAGCCTGCCTGCGACGCTTCGACTTTTTCCTTAAAGAACGGATCCAGCAGCAGGTTGCTTAATTCGGGATTGCTGTCAAAGGCCTCTTTGATCTTGCCTAGGAACACCGACCTTATGATACAGCCGCCGCGCCACATTAGAGCGATACCGCCGTAATTGAGATTCCAGCCGTAGGTTTTGGCAGCCGCCCGCATCAATGCGTAGCCCTGTGCGTAAGAGATTATCTTTGCCGCGTACAATGCCTGCTTGACATCCTCGATAAATGCTTTCTTATCGCCTTCAAATTTCACCTTCGGACCGGAAATTACCCTTGAAGCGGCCACTCTTTCTTCCTTTATTGCCGACAGGCAGCGGGCAAATACCGCTTCGCCGATCAGGGTCAGGGCGATGCCTTCGTCAAGCGCCGCAATGGCCGTCCATTTTCCTGTACCCTTCTGTCCTGCAGTATCCAGGATCTTATTTACCAGCGGCGTACCGTCGGTATCCTTGAAACCGAGAATATCCCGCGTAATTTCAATAAGGTAGCTGTCCAGCTCTCCCTTGTTCCATTCCTTGAACACTTCATGCATTTCATCCGCCGACATGCCCAGCACATCCTTCATCAGCTGGTATGCTTCGCAGATCAGCTGCATGTCGCCGTACTCAATCCCATTGTGAACCATTTTTACAAAATGGCCGGCTCCGTTTTCACCAACCCATTCGCAGCAGGGTGATCCGTCTTCAACCTTGGCGGATATCGCCTGAAGGATCGGTTTGACATGAGGCCATGCCGCAGGGGACCCTCCGGGCATGATGCTGGGGCCTCTAAGCGCTCCCTCTTCACCGCCGGAAACTCCGGTTCCTATATACAATAAGCCTTTGCTTTCCACGTATTTTGTGCGGCGTGTGGTGTCCGGAAAATGTGAATTGCCGCCGTCAATAATGATATCCCCCTTTTCAAGATAAGGGAGTAGCGTTTCGATATAGTCATCCACCGGCTGCCCGGCTTTGACCATCAGCATGACCTTTCTCGGCTTTTTGAGTGAATCGGCAAGCTCCTGCAGCGTCATAGCCCCAAGAATATTTTTCCCCTTTGCCCTGCCCTCCACAAAGTTTGTCACTTTTTCCGTCGTGCGGTTGTAAACTGCAACTGTAAAGCCCTTGCTTTCCATGTTCATTACCAGGTTTTCACCCATCACCGCCAGGCCGATTAATCCGATATCCGCTTTGCTCATAAATTACCTCCAAATTTCGTAAATATAGCTGATTCCAGCTTTAACACACCTTTATTTTACCTTTTTACCCTTGCATTTCCTTCCCAGACGCTCCACACCTGCTCTTCATCGGCCGGCTGCGCATAGTCCGTAAGGAAGGTGGTAGCAAGCGCTCCGCTTGCCCATCCGAATTGGACCCACTTTTCAGGTACCCATCCCTTCAGTATCGCATAAAGCAGACCGCCTACAAAGCCGTCTCCGCCGCCGATGCGGTCAAGAACATGGATTTCCCTGGGTTCAACTACCTGCCAGTTTTCACCCTCAAGCATAATGGCACCCCAAAGGTGGCTGTTTGCGTTTATAACCTGACGCAGTGTGGTTGCAAACACAGAAGCGTTGGGATAGGCCTGTTTTACTCTTCCGATCATTCCCTTGAAGCTCTCGATTTTTGCTGCAAGGTCTTTTCCTCCGGCTTCAGGCCCCTCGATGCCCAAGCACAGCTGGAAATCCTCTTCGTTGCCTACAAGGATATCGGAAATACCTGCAATCTCGGAAAAGATGGCGTGCAGCTCCTGTTCGCGGCCTTTCCAGAAGGACGCCCGGTAGTTCAGGTCAAAAGAGATCCTCGTTCCGTATTTCTTTGCAGCTCTGGCAAGCTCCAGGCAGAATACGCCGGTTTCAGGGGACAGGGCTCCGATCAGGCCGGACAAATGCAGGATCTGCACGCCTTCCGTACCGAAAATCCTCTCCAGGTCGAAGTCTTTTACGTTTAACGTCCGTCCCACCTCGCCCGCGCGGTCGTTATGAACTCTCGGTCCGCGGGAGCCATAGCCGCTGTCCGCAATGTTGAACTGATGCCTGTAGCCCCAGGGTCCGCCCTGCGGAACATCCTTGCCTTCATAAGCCATCCGCCTTGCCGACAGGTTGCTTTTGATAAAGCCGGCAATGGGGCTGTCCTTGACGAAGGTCGTGAGAACTTTTACGGGAAGCCCAAGGCTGGCTGAAATGGTGGCCACATTCGTTTCGGCGCTGGTGGTCTGCATGAAAAAAGTGTCGCTGGAATGTACAGGCTGTGCATTTACAGGCGTGATGCGCACTCCCATGCTTGTAGGTACGATTAATGCCCAGGCACAGTTTTTCTTTAATTCGATATTCATCCTAATTCCCTCCTGAATCTCCTGAATGTAAGCGCTTTCATATTAATTATATTGCATAGAATTACAATAATCCTGATGATTATTGCTTGATTTATTGCAAAAATTGCTTTATGCTGGTACTATAGCGAAATATTTTATTTTATCCTTCCGGAAATATCCCGTTGAAGCGTCCGCGATATTTTCAGAAGGTGCAAAGCTGCCGATAAAACAAGGTTTTTTATGCAGTAGTATTCGTATAGGGAAAATAAAGATGGGGACAGACCGATGCAAAATCTCAAGCATGAGTTTACCGCCAGGCAATATATGGTTACGCCGGACTTCGAATACTTCCATTATGCGGATGATTCCGCCATTGAAGTGGAATACCATAACCATGATTTCCATGAGGTATTCTTTTTTATTTCCGGTAAGGTCACCTATATCATTGAAGGCAAGTCCTACAAACTGAAACCGGGCGACATCCTGCTGATTCACAGCCATGAGCTTCACAAACCGGTTATGGAAGCAGGTGAAGCCTATCAGCGGATTGTGTTGTGGGTCAATCCCGGGTATCTTCAAAAGCACAGCATTGAGGGTACAAACCTGTCCATGTGCTTTGAGGCCGATTCTTCAAGGCATTACCACCTCCTGCGGCCCAACGCCGAAATGTCCGCCAATGTAAAATCCATTCTGGGCAGGTTTGAAAGAGCCTGCTCCAGCACCGCCTATGGAAGTTCCATCCTTAGAAATGCCCATCTGCTTGAGCTTATGGTTTTTTTAAACCGGGCCGTACTGGAAACCTTTGAAGACGATATTGAAGTGGATATTGCCTATAATGAAAAAATCAACAGCATCATAACCCACATCAATGAAAAGCTGTGCGAGGATTTGCCCCTGGATGAGCTGTCGACCCGATTCTACATGAGCAAATATCATCTTTTAAGAGAATTTAAAAAGCACACCGGATATACAATCCACCGCTATATTTGCCAGAAGCGCCTTACTCTGGCCACAACACTGCTCAGAGAAGGCCTGTCGGTTACCGAAGTGTGTGCGAAATGCGGCTTTAACGATTATTCCAATTTTATCCGGTCCTTTAAAAACACCTATGGCGTCCCTCCCCGCAAGTACATGACCGGCAGCAACCGTTAGAGGTCCGCCTGTTTTATGGCAGTCCCTGCATCGAATGCCATCCTTCTTACCAATGCCCATGCCGCAGGGTAGCATACATGCATCTGGAAAAGTGTAGGGGTACGCATTGGAGATACCAACATATCCCGACCAATTTGTAGGAATTGCCCCTTGCACAATCCGCTTTTTGAGACAGCCCCTTGTGTTTACCCCCTGTCGGGTTTTCTACTGACAACGACTTGATTCCTGCCGTTTTTAAAGGATTTTCTCACATCGAACCTTTGCAGTACTAGGGTGTCGAAAATTTCATCCGCCTGATGGAAATAATTGTTGCCTATGTCCAGGATTAAGGTCTCTCCAGGTCTCAATTCCCTTGATATGTCCTGCAGGGATGCCTCAAAATCCACTTTTTCCGCATTTACCGTTTTGTCGTCGCTGTTCTCAAACATTTTTACCTCCCATTGGACTTCCATCATCTTTTCCTGTTATTATAGTGATAGTATGGGCAAATATAAAATATATAAACAGGCGCTATGACAGAGACACTATGCATTTGATTCGGCAGGTGAAAAACGCTATGAAAAGCAACATTATTTTAATCGGCATGCCCGGCGCAGGAAAGAGCACCATTGGGGTACTTCTGGCCAAGGCTGTAAAGAAGCCTTTTATCGATACGGACCTTTTGATTCAGCAGCAGGAAAACAGGTATCTTCAGGATATTATCAACAACGACGGCCTGGACGCCTTCATAAAAATAGAAGAAAGCATAATTTTCGGCATTCGTGCGGAGAACCATATTATAGCCACCGGCGGCAGCGTTGTATACAGCAAAGCTTCCATGGAGCATCTGAAAAGCAAGGGCATCCTTGTTTACCTGGATCTGAAACTTTTTCTGATCGAGCGCCGCATCAAAAATATAAAAACCCGCGGTATAGCGCTAAAAGACGGCCAGACACTAAAAAGCCTCTACAGGGAGAGGCTGCCGCTGTATAAAAGCTACGCGGATATTGTCATTGATTGTTCCCATAAGCATATCGAAACCATTGTAGATGAAATAAAAGAGAAAACGGATGCATGGTATTCAGAGGATTTTGGGGATGGAAGCGCATGAAAAAAATTAAATTGAAAGAAAATTTTATAAATTTATAAAAAGTATGTATAAAAGCTCTTGCCGCGGGTAAATACTATAACTGACCTCACAAAATACATTTTGACCCCCTTTACATGGTTAGCCCAACGGCTAACCACTTTTTTTTGCAAAGGATTTCAATTACGAAAACTGAAACCAGGGGACAGTTCTTGCGGATAAAAGGTGCACAAACCGTTCCCCTGGTCTTTGCCAATGCTCAGTATGAACTGCTCTTTATCCTTCCCCTTCCCAGCACCAGCAGTCCGCCTACAACAATCAAGATTACCGGAATTACCAGTCCGAGATCCACCGCGCCCAGGAATATCCGGAAAAACATGACGATAAATGCAAGTACGGCTACGCCTGCAATAATCGATATTGCTATAAGCAGTCCCTTGGGTTTTCCGGAGTGCATGTACAATTGGAATAAACCCACTGCAACGCCTAAAAGGTATATCGGCCATGTATATGCCGCAAACCTGAAATCCGTCGCCGCTTCAAAGAAGAAGAGAAGACCGTAGGTTGTCAGAATGCCTCCCGGAACCAGAAATCCCGGAGCCTTCAGAGAAACATAGTATGCCAGCTCAAATGCAACACCGATCAGCAATATGATCATCGGCCAGAAATCGTCCGGCCCCAGATTTATAAAGCTGTCACCCAGTAAATATTTCGCCGAAAGCAGCAGTCCGCCTATGACGATGAAAAGTACTCCTAAAAATGAATTGCTCTTTTTCATAAAAACCCCTCCGCGCTTAACAAATTAACTTTTCTGCATATTAATACTCAGCACTCGCAGGAATGTCTGAAACTTTAAATAAAATAGAAAAATGCCTCGTTCCAAACGTCCGTTTTGTGGATATGCCCCTGTGGATTAGGTGGATAAGTCTGTGTATAACCGGAAAAAGTGCCTGTTTTGCTGTGGATAACTATCCTTCACTGCATATTCACCGCTGCAATTGCCAATAATACTCCGTACGGGAAGCTGGCAGCAATTGTAATACCTGTCTGTAATCCACGTGTCTTTTAACACCGTCAAAAGGGAGTGAATTACTTGTCCGAATTCAAAAAATTACTCTTCCGCCTGCTGTTTTTCAACGAGCCTGAGGGGTCGGAAAGCTTTGTCCTGAAAGAAAATGAAAAGGATAAATCCGACGACGGGTCCGACCAACGGAGGAATCCCCGGGAAAAAGGCGAAGACGTGCAACCCCGGATAAAACCGGACGCAGAAAAGAAAAAGGATCAAAAGCCTGATATCAGCAAGGATATTTCAGAAAATATGGACTTTATAAAAAAGACCTTCAGTATTCCCGTCAATGGGGATTTGATTTTGAGAGAATTCGACATCATTGTGAAATGCAAGGCAATACCGGCTTTTATGGTATTCATTGACGGGATGACAGACAGGAAGGTTATCAACGATGATATCCTCCAGCCATTGATGCTGCTTTCAAACCTGGATATCAAAGACGACGGAAGCACTGTTGCGGACTACATCCGGAACCACATTCTTCCTCACAACCAGTTGCAGGAGGTAAAAGAGCATCAGGCCGTCATCGATGAAGTAAATTACGGCGGCTGTGGAATATATATCGACGGTATTGATTCGGCCTTTGCCGCCGATGTCAAGGGCTGGGAGCACAGAGGGGTATCGGAGCCCAGTACCGAGATGGTTATAAGAGGTCCTCATGAAGGCTTCACAGAACAATTACGAGTAAATACGGCACTGGTCAGGCGAATTCTCAAGGACGAGGATCTCGTTGCCGAAAATATATCCGTCGGCAAAAGAAGCCACACCCCTTGTTCTCTCCTATATATAAAGGATATTACCAATGACTCCCTGGTGAATGAAGTGAGAAGAAGACTGAAGGAAATAAAGCTGGACTACCTTATAGACTCAGGTGAACTGGAGCAGCTCCTGGAAGACAGTACATTTTTGCCGTCGCCTCAAATCATAGCCACAGAACGGCCGGACAGGGTAGCTTCCCTGCTGTCGGAAGGCATGGTAGCCGTGGTAATGAATGGAAGCCCTTTTGTGCTGGTAATGCCCGCTACCCTGCCGGCTCTGTTTCATTCGCCGGAAGATTCGTATTTCAGGTTTCCCTATGGAAATTTTCTGAGATTCGTACGTCTTCTGGGAATAATCGTATCTCTCGTACTCCCGGGCCTTTATATGGCGGTAACCAATTACCACCAGGAAATGATCCCTACGGATCTCCTGTTCTCAATCGAAGCGGCCAGGGAATCCGTTCCCTTTCCCTCCATTGTGGAAATATTGATAATGGAAGCTGCCTTTGAGCTGATACGGGAGGCAGGGATCAGGATCCCGGGGGCAATCGGCCAGACCCTGGGAATCATAGGCGCATTGATCCTTGGCCAGGCAGCCGTCGCTGCAAACATCGTCAGCCCGATACTGATCATCATTGTGGCGGTTACCGGCCTCGGCTCCTTTGCAGTACCCAATTTTTCCCTGGCCATCGCCTTTCGTATCCTGAGGTTCGTTTTTATTGCACTGGGAACAATGGCAGGGTTTTTAGGCCTATCTGCAGGTCTCTTCGTATATGGGATGATCCTTGTGGATGCCAAGTCCTTCGGGGTGCCTTTTCTGGTTCCCTTCGGCCCCAGGACTGCCAACGCCATGAATGACGTCCTGACCCGCGCGCCCATATGGAAGCAGGAAAGGCGTCCTGATTTTCTCAATGCAAAGGATGAAGCAAAGCAGCCCAAAATGAGCAGAAGCTGGGACAATAAAGCCACCGGCAAAAACAGGGACGGTAAAAAGGAGAAGGAAGAATGACGAAAAGAATTGCTAGGTTATCCTCTTTTGCCCTTCTGCTATTTTTCCTGTGCGGACTGTTATCCGCCTGCTACGATAAAAGGGAAATCGATGATCTGGCTTATGTTGTGGCGATAGGCTTTGACGAAGGCAAAACCAACTTTCTCAGGGTCACCCTCCAGATTGCGAAGCCGGGCGCCATCACCGGCAGTGGCGGGGGAAACAGTGGCGGGGGCGGAGATGAAAAACCGTATACGATAACAACAGTTGAGGCTCCTACGTTATACTCGGCTTTGAATATGGTAAATACCTATGTCAGCCGTCAAATCAACCTCTCCACTGCAGTAGCCCTGATATTTTCCAGGAGCCTTGCTGAAAAAGGTGTGGAACACCTTGTCAATGCCATTATGAGACAAAGGGATTTCCGTCCCAACATGTATATCGTAGTCGCAAGAACTACGGCAGAGGAGTATATCAACAGCGTAAAACCGGTTCTTGAAAAGAACCCGTCCAAATACTACCATCTCAACTTTACCACCTACCGCTACACTTCCTTTTCTGCAAACACCCAGTTCGGTAGGTTTTCCAGCTACATGGGCTCCCAGGACCGCCAGCCTGTTGCCATTCTCACCAATATAAACAAAAATGAATCTACGGAGGATCTTACTTCCGCCGGCTCAACCTATGCCGAGAAAGGCAGAGCATATCCTCTGGAAGGCGATTTCAAAGCCGGCGGCATCCCCAGGCTCGGCGAAGATAAGAGTGAAACCATGGGCCTGGCAGTTTTTGACGGAGAGAAAATGGTCGGCGAACTGGATGGGGAAGAAACCGCCTATTATCTATTTGTCACCGGTGAGTACAAAACCGCCTACTGGACCTTTCCCGATCCCCAGGCAAAAGACCGGTTCGTGCTTTTAAACATAAGGCAAAACCGGAAACCGCAGAGTGAAGTAAAGATTGTAAACGGCAAACCGCAAATAAAAATAAAAGTGTTGCTGGAAGCAGATATCCTTTCCATACAAAGCGGTATCAATTATGAACGCGGAGAAAACACAAAAAAGCTGGAAGCGGCGGTAACAGGCTTTTTGAATCAAGGTGTGACCCGGCTTTTGACGAAGACTGCCGCCGTATACCATTCGGATATCTTTGGCTTTGGTGCGGGGATAAGATCAAAATTTCTTACCTGGAAGGAATTCGAAGCTTTCAACTGGAAAAGCCGGTATAAGGAAAGCTCTTTTGAATCGGAAGTCGTTCTGAAAATCCGAAGACCGGGTCTTATCGCCGGTTCTATAAAAGCAGTGGATTCTTCCGGAGAAGGAGGTCCGGAATATTGATCACGACCGGAGTGTTTCTTGCATTGCTTGTTCTGATCGTAATTTTTATTTATACGGCCAGCTATGGCGTATGGACCTGGAAGTCCAAAAACAAACCGGGTGCCGTCGTGATTTTCCTGCTGGCGTTTGCAGCAATGCTTCTGCCGCTATATAAACTTTTTTTCAGAGAATGAAATCGAGAGTGTGCTTATGGAGAAAAAAATCAACATCGGAAAGTGGGAAGCCGCAACAATATTGATCAACATGCTTTGCGTGAAGATATTTCTGAATTTCCCGCGCAAAATGGCTGAAGAAGCCGGGAATGCAGGCTGGTTGCTGACCATATATATCTGCGTCCTGGCTTTTGCCGGCTTTTATGTTATTGCAAAACTCTACCGCCCATTTGAAGGGAAGGATCTTCTGGATATAGGAGAACACATCGGAGGCAGGATAGGAAGGATAACGGTAGGCTCGATCATCCTTGCACTGCTTTTATACATTACATCGATTATTGTCCGAACCTTCAGCGAAGATATGAAAATTGTAGCACTAACTACTTCCCCCATTAGCTATGTTACAACCTTTTTCATTGTATGCATGGTCATCGGTGCATATCTGGGAATCGAGGCAATTGCCAGGTATCATGCAATCATCGTGCCGGTGATCGCCGCAGGCTATTTGATTATTCTTCTGGGTGTCGCCCCCTTTGTGGAATTGTCAAACCTGCTGCCCGTTTTCGGCAAGGGAGCCCGTAGTATTTTTGTCGATGGAATGCTCAAAACAGGAATGTTCACCGAGTTGATTTTTCTTTTTCTTCTGGCGCCGTTCCTGAAAAACAACCGGAAGCTTAAAAACACCGGCTTTACAGCCCTGGGACTGTCCTCCCTGTTTTTAGTCCTCGCCGCGCTGGCATACCTGGCCGTAATCCCCTATCCGGGTGCGGAAGAAAAAATACTGCCCATCTATCATCTGGCAAGACTTATAAATTTCGGGCGGTTCTTTCAGCGGCTTGAGGCTGTTTTCGTCTTGATATGGGCTACCGCCGGATTGATGTATGTAACGGTAGGCCTGTATTTTATCGCCTATCTTTTTAAGAAGACCTTTGGGCTTGCATACCATAAGCCCCTGATTTTCCCCTTTGCCGCCGTCATTTTCACCTTGAGCCTGCTGCCTGACAACCTTCTTCAAACCGTCTACCTGGAAACGGAAATCCTCCGCGAATGGGGCTGGATTCTTGCCTTTGCCCTGCCCATCCTGCTTTTGCTTATCGGCAGGCTGGTGAAAGGAAAAGCAAAAAAGGCATAGGGAACCGCACCCGTGTATTTGTGGAAGCAGGAAAGGCGTCCTATTTTCTCAATACAAATGATGAAGCAAAGCAGCCCAAAAGGAGCAGGAACTGGGACAACAAAACCACCCATTTCTTCAATCTGCAATTTTATTGCAGATGCATCATATGATTTACAGGTATATTACCGAAGAATGATTTGAGCTTTTTGCATCCTTCAGAATTAAGGGGATAGTTCCCGATTGCCTCTCCATTTTCAAAATGTAACACATGGGTACAGCATTCCATGACAACCTCCAAATCGTGCGTAATTAAAAATACGGTTTTCCCTTGCGTTTTCAGGTGTTCTATATTTAATGCGACCTCTTTCATGTGATATAGGTCAAGGCCGCTTGTCGGCTCATCAAAAATAATAATATCCCGTTCGCTGGCAACAGCTCCGGCAATCGCTACCCTTTGCTTCTGCCCGCCGGAAAGCGACATGGGGTGCAGTTCCTTTAAAGGAAGCAGATCAAGGCTATCAAGGATATGTCCGGCTGATGCTTCCTCCGCGTTTTCCATACTGAGCAGCACTTCATCCAACACGCTCTCGGTAAAAAGCTGATGATTTACATCCTGCATCACCATATAAGATTTTTTCAGCAACTGCCTTGCCCGCAGCGTTTGATCCCCATTTCCCACCGTGCCGCCGAATTTTTTCTCCAACCCGCACAGGCACCGGGCAAACGTGGATTTTCCCGCTCCGTTTTTTCCGACGATGGCAATAATGGCGTTTCGAGGGATCGAAAAATCCTTCATGTTGAGTGCCGACCCTGCGGCATGCTTGTAAGTATAGGAAAACCCCGAAAGAGTCATCGTCTCGTTTGATTCAGGCACTGTGCGGCGCTTTCTTACGATGTCGGAAAGGGAAAACGGGCGCAGTCCCATCTCCGTGAGATCATCCGGAGAGAGAGATTGGAATGTCTCGACGGTATATTCTCCTGCGATGATACCGTCTTTCATATAGATCACACGGTCGATCAGTTCCCGCAGATAATATAGCCGGTGTTCGGCAATGATAACGGTTTTGCCTTTCTTTTTCCACATTTCCATGAGTCTGCGCAGCTCCTCCACCGCATCCGTGTCCAGATTGGAAGATGGCTCGTCCAGCACAAGAATCGGAGGATCGGACGCCGCAACGGATGCGCAGGCGATTTTCTGCTTCTCGCCGCCGGAGAGCTTAAAGATGCTCCGATCCATCAGACTCTCGATTTTGAACTCACGCACCGTTTGATCAAGCCGCGCAAAAATCTCAGGAACGGTCAGCGCCATGTTTTCACAGCCAAAGACGATTTCGCCGGTAGTGCTGACGTTAAAGAATTGGGAACGAGGATTTTGAAAGACCGAACCCACCAGCCGTGATGTCTCTTGGAGTGGCAGTTCATGGATCTTTTTTTCACCGATCAGAACCTCACCGCTCATCTGCCCCTCATAGTAATGGGGTATCAGGCCATTTATCAGCCGGGTCACCGTTGTTTTTCCGCAGCCGGACTCACCGCACAGCAGAACCACTTCGCCTTCGCCGACCGTCAGATTGATGTTTTTTATTCCGCTCTCCCGTTCACTTCCCGCATAGGAAAAGGATACATCCTTCAGATTAATCATGCGCATCCCTCCCTCTACAGAATGAAAAACAGGATTGCGGCCGCCGTCGCCCAGAGGCCAAACACAGCATCCCGCACACCAACCCCGATTATATATATGTTGGTGCGCTCTCCTGTGATGCTCAAGCCTCTCGTGAGCGCCGCAGCCGACAGCTCGTTGCCGATCTTGGCAATCGACATCATCAGGGGAACAAGACGGTATTCCAGCATAGCCAACGGGCTCCCGCGAAAACCAATGCCGCGCATGCGCATGGCGTCATTGATAGCGCGGGATTCCTCCGCAATGGTTGGAAAAAAGCGAAATATAACTGCAAGCGGGATAACGATTTTCCTCGTAACATGCATCCGTTCCATTGCAGCGATAAATGCGCTAACTTCCGTCGTCCTGACTAAATAGTAGGCCATGATGACAATTGGAACGAGCCTGTTGAGCATCTGCGCGGTAAAGCGCAGCAGAAGGCCCCACAGTCCGGCGGCGTATTCGGTAAGATAGGTTTCGGCCAGTTGTCCTGCCACATATAAAACGGCGTAAATAAAACCCTGCCTCCACTTCCCGGCACTGCACAGCAGCGCAAAGGGTATGGCCGCCAGTGCTCCTTTTGCTATCAGTTGGTAGCCGCTGGGATTTGTAGCAAATATGACAATATTTATGAGTAGCAGAAGGTATACCTTGGTTCGCGGGTCAAGCTGCATGCCTTCCGATGTTTTAATTGGTTCCGTCTGCGGCATTATGCGATTCCTGCCCTTGCAAAGTGCTTTTTGAGCACAGCTTTACCTAGATACGCTCCGATGACGGCTGCGACTGCCGTCAGAACGATAAGCAGCGCCAGCATCCAGCCGGTGATCAGAGACTCCAGCGATTCGGCAAAGGCGGCGCCCTGCATATCACGCACCATTGCAAAATAGCTGTCTTTCATAATCCACATGGGAAGCATCGAGCCGATCACCCATTGGCTGAATACGCAAAAGCACACAACCATATGCTTCCAGCTCTTATATTCTCCGGCCTTGCATATCAGGTCGGCAAGCAGACCGCAGAGAAGGCCGGTGACAACCGAATACCAGCCTGCCCCAAAGGCCAGGTTCAGAATCCCCAAAAGCACGCCCATAATGGTAATCATGCCAAAGGTCTTTGCCCTGGTCAAAAAGAGAACAAAGGGAATCCCGCAAAGAAGCGCCACCACAAGCGGAAACAGCACCGAGAAGATGGGGATGTATCCCAAAAAGCCAGCTACGATCAGTAAAATATAATACATTGCGGCGAAGATACCTACGTTGATTAAATCCTTGACGTCCAGTTTTTTCTTGCTCATTCCAATAACCTCCATAAAAATTATAGTTAAGCCTTATGTGCTGGCAATTTTCCAGCCCACGGCCTTTTCGCGGACATGAATAAAGTCCGCGTAGAGCCCTTTTTGTGCGAGCAACTCCTCGTGTGTGCCTGTCTGCACGATTTTCCCTGCATCCAGCACGATGATCTGATGGGCGTTTCGTACCGTTTTGAGACGGTGTGCAATCATAATAACAGTCTTGTCTCTGGTCAGCTCCACAATTGCCTGCTGCAGAGCATTCTCGTTTTCCGGGTCTACATTCGCAGTTGCCTCGTCCAATATGACGATGGGCGCATCCTTCAAAAGCGCACGGGCAATGGAGATGCGCTGCTTTTCCCCTCCGGAGAGCGTAGCGCCGCCCTCGCCGATGACCGTGTCATAGCCGTTGGGCAGCAGGCTTATAAAATCATGACAGCAGGCTTTTCTTGCAGCTTCTCTGA
The DNA here is from genome assembly GCA_023426125.1 of Bacillota bacterium. Classification (GTDB taxonomy): domain Bacteria; phylum Bacillota; class Clostridia; order Acetivibrionales; family DTU013; genus MnB-11. The sequence goes on along the minus strand of JAFABI010000049.1, from coordinate 122,738 downwards.
CTTCTTCCCGCGTCGCCTCCGGCTTTCCGAGCCGGATATTATTGGCGATGGTATCATTGAACAAATATACCTGCTGAAAGACCATGCTGATATTTTGCAGGAGGCTGTCCAGCTTGTATTCCCGAATATCTGTACCGCCCAAAGTAATGCTGCCTTCGTCCACATCCCAGAAACGGGCGATCAAGCTGCATAGCGTGGTCTTTCCGCTGCCGGACGGCCCGACAATCGCTGTGGTTGTTTTTGCGGGTATCGTAAGGCTAATATGGTCGATAATCGTTTTTTCACCATAGGAGAAGGATACATCATTGAAAACAATATCCATATTACCGGGTTTTTGCTGTGTCCCCTCAAGGTCCATGACAGGGATTTTCTGTATTTCATTCACCCGATCAATGGAGGCGTCAATCAGACGCAGGAAAGCAGACATACTGCCGCCGCTCTCCAGCTCGCTGAACACAATGAAGCCGGAAAGGAGCATCAGCAGGCAGATGGAAAGCTCCATCGATCCATAAAGGTACAGCACTACCGACAAAGTGATCATAATCGTGCTGATAACGCGCAAGACAAGCTGCTGCACGGCCATAAAAGGGATGGTCTTTTTTTCAAGGCCGATGTTCCTTCGCTCGCTATCGGCGATTGCCCGGTGAATTTTCTGCCCGGCCGACGCCTCGATTCCGAAGGATTTTACAACGCTCATGCCCTGTATGTATTCCAGCACCGCGTCCACCAGCTCGGCTTGGGCCTCCTGCCTGGTCTGTGATGCCTTACGTGCGCGCTTGTGAAGCAATAGGTTAATGAGCAGAAACAATACCAGCCCCGCCATGGCAATCAGCCCAATCTGCCACTCAAAGATGGTCAGCGCAAGGGTTATGACAAACCCGTGGATTAGGCCGTTGAGATAGTTGACGATGATACGCGGCGCGGTGTTTTCAATGTCCTCCATGGTGGAGGTCGCCGCAGCGGTGATGTTGCCAAGACTGTGGCTGTTAAAATACCCCATGGGCATCAGCTTCAGGCGATCACCAATCTGTATGCGCTTATCCCCACTCATGATATAACATCCGAAGGACTGGCTGTTTTGGGCCAAATGCCGCATCACAATGGTGCCGATGATACTCACCAGCATGATCCCCAGAGCGGCCAGCGCCGTTGTGTGGGTCACGGAATCCGTGGCAATCGCACGCAGCACGATGGCGATGGCAAGAAGCTCAATGGATGTGAAAACGGACTTGAACAGGGTAAAAACAATGCTTTTCACCCATTTTGATTTCTGGCTGTCCGCGAACCGGAAGAACTTTTTGAACATTTCAAGCAAAGATATCCCTCCCCTCAAGACGCATCGCGCACTTCCATGTGTGCTGTAAACATACGGTGGTATAGTTTACAGCCCGCCAGAAGCACCTCATGCGTTCCTTCCGCCAGAACCCTGCCGTTTTCAATGACCACGATTTTATCCGAATCGGTAATGGTGGATAGACGGTGAGCGATGACGATCAGCGTTTTGCCGAGGATGAGCTTGGATACCGCCGCCTGAATCACCGCCTCATTTTCCGGGTCGGTGTAGGCGGTTGCCTCGTCGAAAATAATAATGCTTGCATCCTTGAGCGTGGCCCGTGCAATAGCAATACGCTGCCGTTCTCCACCGGAAAGGTGGCCTCCGGCTCCACCGGCAACGGTTTCGTAGCCGTGTTCCAGCTTTATAATAAAGTCATGACAGCCGGACGCCTTCGCAGCCGCTTCGACCTCCTCGTCCATGACACCCGGTTTTCCCATGCGGATATTGTTACGGATGGTATCGTTGAATAGATAGTTGTCCTGCGATACATAGGCAATCTCGTCCATAATCTGTTCTAATGGTATATCCTGGACATCTACGCCGCCCAGCGTAATGCGCCCTCTGCTTATATCCCAGAAGGAGGCGATAAGCTTTGCAATGGTGGACTTTCCTCCGCCGGACGGCCCAACAAAGGCTGTAATCGAACCCTCCTTGATTTCCAGGTTTACATCCGAGAGTACCTCTTCTTTCCCGTAGGAAAAGCAGACATGTTCAAGCACAATATTCCGGTTATCGAACTTTTTGTTTTCCTTCGGCCGGTTTAGCTCTGGCAAATCCAGCACCTGTCCCACTTCTCCTACAACAGCACCGATTTTCGCGATATCATCCGTATAGATCATGGCGGATAGAATTGGCGCGGAAATGCCAAGGGACAGGATTGCAATCGTGATAAATTCTCCGCCCCCCAATGAGCCGTTCATGCAAAACAGGCATCCGATAGGCAGCACGCCCAACAACACAGCTGGCCAGACTCCCTGCGAAATGGCGGAATACACCTGTGTGGAGCGAATCCAGTCCAAAACTACGTTCACATTAGCCTTCACCGAATCGGTGAACTTCGCGTAAGACTTTGCAGACTGATTGAAGGCTTTGATGACCTCAATGCCGTTTATGTATTCCACCATGGTTCCGCTCATGTGCTTGCCTGCCTTCATAACGCCAGCGTATTTTTCAGAATAATCTCGCATCATCATCATGTAGAAGATAAACCCAAGCGGAAGTGTGATAAGTGAAACCAACGCCATACGCCAGTCCAGAATAAACATGTATACGATAATACCCAGCGGAATCAAAAGATTGGAGGTCATTTCCGGCAACACATGCGCCAGCGGCGTCTCCAGACTGTCCGCCTTTTCCACAATGATGTTCTTGAATTGACCGGATGGCGTTTCAAGTACATACCCCATGGGGACGAGAGCCAGCTTCTCAACCAGCTTGGTGCGTACCTCCGCGATGACTGAAAATGTTGCCTCATGGGACAGGGCAGTCGACCAGTTCATGCAAATGGTTTTGAGGATAAGCCCTCCGCCCGAAATGCCGCACCACATCAGATAAAACCCCACATCGCTCCTTGTCCCGGCCAGCAGGTGAATAATAATCTGGGACACGCCCACATAGGGAATCAGTCCCCCGGCAACACCAACAACCGCAAGAAGCACGGAGGCAGCATATTTTCCCTTATGGTACGATGCAAAACCCATGAGTCTTCTAAACGGGCTTTGCGCTTTTTCTTTTTCCAAGTGTGTCACCCCGTTCCTTTTTTGCGAACAATTCGAGTTAGTGTTCTCTAACTCCTAAAATAAAAAAATTCGGGGCCGAATCCCCGGGATTTCATTTTGTTCGTTTAGTTTTAAACGATGCCTTCCATACCGAAAGCCTTTATCCAACCAGGATATAAAAATTTCATCAGCGTTTTGACATGTGTAATGGCCTTTTCCCGTGGATAGTCGTGAATGACCACTTCAAATATAGAGGTGACATAGCCGCTTATGAGCATATGAAGCTCATCCTGCGAAATATCCTTCACCGAAAAACCTCTGCTTCGCAGCTCGTCCATCAGTCTGGTCATTTCCTTGACTTCCATCTCCGAGACATCGTGGACAAAGTTCTGGTGCTTTGTACCATCCGAACGAGTTAGCAGGAGCTTGAATTCCTCAAAATGGTCATAAATGAAGTTTACATATTGCAGGCCCTCCTCCTCGGAGATCACCCAGAACTTTTTAATTTCTTCCGTATCCAGAAGCGCATAGTTGCGCCGCATGGATTCCTGATAGTTGCGAAGATATGTATCCACGAGGGGAGCGACCAGTGCATCGAACATAGCTTCCTTACTTTCAAAATGACGATATAATCCTGCCGCGGACATATCTGCATCGGCGGCAATCGTCCGCAGGGAAGCTCGTTCGAAACCCTTATCTAAAAATTCCTTTTTCGCACACGGAATTATTTTTTCCAGCGTTCCGCTCTTATCCTTTGGCATTTATCACTCCTGTTTCGCGAACAAAGTTAGCTAACGCTGTTTATAATAGCATGCGGATTTCTGTTTGTCAAGAGAACTGAGAATATTTATTTGTTCTAAAATTGCGTCAGCACACTTCGATTTTTTTAGAGGAGATGAGCGAATGGCGGTAAAAAGCATATCTATCCGCATTGAAGAAGAAATGCTGGAAAAGCTGGCGTTTGTTGCGGAATACGAAGGGCGGATGGTCTCAGACACAGACCTGACGGCATAAGGTAAAAAAAGAAGAGCGGCCAATGGCCGCCCCTACGTTGCTCATTTTATATACCTGCGCAGGTTTGTAAGGCCGATGGCGATACCTTCCAGCGGTTCCTCCATGCCTTCGAACTCAATGGAAAGAACTCCGCCATATTCGGCATTCTTCATAATCTCCAGGCATTGTACCACAGGAACTTCGCCATGCCCGATGATCGCTCCCCGCAGGTAATTTCCGCCGCGGCTTTTGAACCAGCCCGTCCCCGGGTCAGGCAGCATGCCTGATTTTACATGAAAATCCTTGGCGTGGACATGAAATGCATAGGGAAGCAATCTTCCCACCGCTTTGGCCGGGTCTTCATCGGCGCACAGGAAATTCCCCATATCGATCAGCAGTCCGAAATTCGGGTGATTTACGCCGCACACCAGCTTCTCCACCCGTTCGCTGTCCTGGCAGAAAAATCCGTGATTTTCCACCATGGTCCGGATCCCAAGACCCGCAGCATATTTGGTAACTTGCCGGCACCCCTCGACAAGGAAAGGCAGTGCATCGTCAAAGCTCCTTGCGCCCTTGTAATCCGCCGGAAAGCCCCTGGTAGCGTCATGCCGCATGCCGGGAGCGCCCATCAGCGAAGCGGCGCGCACCTCGCTTTTCAAACGTTCCGCTTCAGCTTCCCAGCTTCCCGACGGGTTGTTGATGAAGTCGGCGCCAATGGTATAATTCCCCACTTCGATCCCTACCCTGGCAGCCTCCTGGCGGATAAGCGGCGCAAAGGTTTCGGGAGTCTCGTTTTCCGTCAAGTCCAGCGTTGAGAACTCGATAACGTCAAACCCCATTTCCTTCGCCTTTGAAATCACATCCAACTGCTTCATTTTTCCTTGCTTTACCAGCCTGCTAAAGCTATATGAACTCACACCTATTTTCATCACAAAGACACCTCTTTCATTATCCGATTACGACTTCTTTTCCTGCTTTTGCCGAAGCATAGGCCGCTTCAAGTATTTTCATCAACTCCACCCCATCCTGCACAGGGCTTATGCAATCGGTACCATTGGCGATGCAATCGACAAAATGGGCTGTTTCAGCGGTGAATATCTGGTCGAAGACCTTATCCCCTTTATGATACCGGGGAGAGATATCAACAAGGTAATCCTCCATCTGGGAATAAATTTCCAGCTTCGGCTCCAGCTTGATCCCCGCCCGGGTCCCGAACAATTCCAGGTTTCCGGTATCTTCCTTGAGATTGAGGCTGAAGCTGGTCTCCACTGCCAGTGCAGCCCCATTGTCGAAGCGGATAAGCGCGGAAGCCATATCTTCAACATCACAGTAGTTGCTGTAGTCAGCTGCCTTATAACGTTCGATCCCTTTTATGTCATACCGGAGACCAAGATTGTTGAAAGTGACAGCCGAGACGGATACCGCTTTGGGCTTACCCATCAGATACCTCACCTGGTCGATGACATGGACTCCCAGGTCGATCAGCGGCCCGCCCCCAGAACGCTTCATATCTGCAAACCAGCCGCCGGGGTTGCCGCATCTCCTCAGATAAGTGGCCTTTGCATAATAGATATCCCCCAGGTGTCCCTTTTCAATAAATTCCCGGCAGATTTCCGTCTCTTTCATAAACCTCTTTACAAAGCCGATCATCAGGAGCTTCCCGGCTTTTTCAGCGGCGTCCTGCATCGCTGCAGCTTCTTTTACATTCATCGCCATCGGCTTTTCGCAAAGGACATTCTTTCCCGCCTCCAATGCCGCGATGGTTGCAGGCGCATGGGCATTGTTCCATGTGCATACGCTCACTCCGTCCAGTTCTTCCTTCCGGAGCATTTCATTATAATCCGTATAAAGCTTCTCCACGCCATATTTGTTTCCAAACGCTTCAAGCCTGTTTTCATCCAGATCGCACGCCGCCGTTACCTCGACATTCTCCTGTGCGGTGTATCCTACCATATGCATATGGCTTATACCGCCTGTACCTATTATACCGATTTTGATTTTCCTATCCATGATGACTCCCTCCAATTGTGCTTGATGGATCCTCGTGCCGTACCGCAATGCGCATTCTCAAACATCAACAGCCGGCTGTTATTTTCTTCAGGAAATCCACAGCTTTTCTTATATCTCCTTCCGGATTGCTGCCAACTTCCCTTTCAATGGTGAGAAAGCCTTTGTATCCTACGGAGCGCAAAGCGTCAAGATATTTGCCGAAGTCCACGGAGCCTTCGCCCAGGGGTACTTCCCTGAAATACTCCTCCAGCTTTATATCCTCGATGCCCCCTTCGGCAAAGAAATTATAAATCCTTTCCGGTTGGGTTTTCTGCAGCATTACGCCGTCCTTGGCATGGGTATGGACGATGTAGTCCTTTAGCGTATAAACGGCGGCTACCGGATCGTCGCCTGTTACCATGACAAGGTTGGCAGGGTCAAAATTAACGCCTACTCCTTTTGTGCCAAGGCTTTTAAGAAAACCATCCAGCGTAGAGGCAAGTTCGGGTCCCGTCTCAATGGCAAAGCAGGCGCCGACGCTTTCGCCATACTCTCCAAGCGTCCTGCAAGCCTCCTGGAGTATTTCCCGCTTCGGATTGCCGGGATCCTCCGGGACAACGCCGATGTGTGTGGTCACTACCCTTGTATCAAGCTCCCTGGCCAGCTCCATGATTCTCTTTGACTTCTCGATTTTCCAGGCATTATCCTCTTTTCTGGTAAAACCGTGGCCGCCGAGATCGCCGCACAAAGCGGAAACCACAAGGCCGTTTGAACGGATTAAATCCAGGATTTCCTTTCTTCTTGGCACAGATAAATTCTCCGGCGCCATAGCGCCGCTGGTTGAATAGATCTGGATACCCGCGGCTCCAACTTCCGCCGCCTTTTTAATACCCTCCTCCAGGGAAAGCCTGAAGGAATCCACCATGACGCCTATTTTAAAATTGCTCAAGTCCGCCACCCCGTTTCTGTTCATAGTTTATGGACCGTTCGTACTATTTTGATATTTACAAGCACCCGTCCATTGTATAAAATAAAGTAGAATATGCTCTTTATTATATTTTAATCCCCAACTGTTTGCAGTGACAGAATTGCCGATATTTAGTACTATTTTGCTATATTTTCAGGGGGAGGCTATGAAGGATAGTAATAAAAATCTGTATGAGTTTATCAACATGTCGGAGGGAGACTTTCCCATCCGGTGCCACCATACTGTTTTGCACCAAAAAGGCCCGACGTTTGCCAGTCACTGGCATGAGCACATGGAGTTTCATTACTATACCAGGGGCAACGCCATTGTATACTGCGGATCGGCGCCCATCTACGCACGAACCGGAGATCTTGTCGTCATAAACAGCAATGAACTTCACAGCGGTGAGAACCTTTCCGGGGAATTGGAATATATCTGCATCATCGTTGGCGTCGATCATTTGCACAGCTCCATTGTCGACCCGGTTGAGACAAAATATATCACTCCCATAGAGCAAAACCTTATTATGTTTCAAAATAAGATCAGCGATGACCGAAGCATCGCCGGATGCATTAACAACATTGCGGCGGAATATACTTCCAAGCAGACAGGCTTTGAGCTTGAAATTAAGTCCAACATCTACCACCTGCTGGCGCTGCTTATGCGAAACCATGTGGCAAAAGTCCTCAGCCAGAGCGAATATCGGCTGCGGGCCAGGAATCTCGAGAGATTCAGCACAATCTTCAACCATATTGATGAGAATTTCACCGATGAGCTTACCATCACTGCCCTTTCCCGTATGGTAAATTTAAGCTGCTTCCATTTTTGCCGCCTTTTCAAGCAGATCACCGGCAAGACCCTTAGCGAATATGTAAACGGAGTCCGCATCGAAAAGGCGGAAAGGCTTTTGCTGGAGCACGAGTACACAATAGGCGAAGTTGCGGCCATGTGCGGGTATAATGACATAAATTATTTCAGCCGGGTATTCAAAATGCACCGCAATATGTCGCCCAGCCGGTTCAGATCGGCTTCGGCCTCCCATGGCGACGTCAAATAGAATGGAAAACAGGAAAAAGTGCAGGCGCGACCGCTTTGGTTGCGGCTGTGAGCCGTGCTGTGTTATAATTATGTGTAGAAAACTTCATAAAGAAACCGTATGAAATGGATGGTAGCTATTTACACATTTCTCGAAGTGGAAAAAAATTTAAAAAAAGACGCCCTGTCCGGCTTTATGAAGGAAATGACCTTTGTACCGCACGCCTTCGGCCATCAGTCCAACAATCCCGATGCAGTTTGCGGCGACAGGATTATAGGTGATTTTGAACTGATCTGCATCGTAGGGGGAGAGAGCCATATTACTATCGACAATACCCTTTACGCATGTTTTGCCGGGGATGCGGTCCTGATACCGCCGTTTACCATGCACAAAATACAAACGCCGGCGTTAGACCCTCATGAAAATTACTGGATACATTTCGACCTGTATCCCTTTCATATGCAAAAGCCCTTCATATCCGCCGTACTTGGGAATACCGGAAACAAGCTGCATCCGGGTATGTCTGAGGAGCTGGTGGCCCTCTACCGGCTGCTCAATTACGAAAATAGCTGCGAAAAACCTGGAAGGATGCTTTTTGTGGGATCTCTGCTGGTACAGATCATGATTGAAATACTAAGGCTTAATCGCAGCCCTGTTCCGGTGGAAAGCACCGTAACCTCCCTTCACCCCTCCGAAGCTGAAATTGTCCGGAAGAGCCTGGATTTTATCCAGAATAATGTTTTCAACTGCATAAGCCTCGCCGACCTTATCAATCACCTTCATATAAGCGAGTCCTATCTCTTCAAATCCTTTTCGGTGATCATGCAAATGCCGCCGAACCAATTCCTGCAGCTGGTTAAAATAAAAAAAGCGGAGCAACTGCTGAAAAGCACAAATCATACGGTGAAGCAAATATCGGAAATGCTTGGCTTTTCCTCCCCCTTTTATTTCTGCAACGTCTATAAAAAGTATTACAAGATCTCGCCCCGTGAATATATGCGTGCACTGGGCAGCCCTAGAATTTGAGTTATTTACTTTTTTTGAGTTTCCCTGGGAATAGTATTGAAAAATCATAGCTTATGTGGTAATATTATGAAATGAAAGACAAGTCAATTTCTTACAAAGGACAAGCTAAAGATTAATCATATTTTGCAGTTTATTCTTTCGAACTGCAGGACCAATGAATTATTTTAAGCAAAGGAGGATATGTATATGAGGAAGTGGAGTAAGATTATTCCAGTCGCTCTTCAGGTTGCAACTCTTCTGTGCCTGGTGCTTGCTGGTATAGCCGGATTCAAGTGGGGCTGGTAAACTTAAGAAAAAATGTTTTAAAAAACGCCTTAAAAAAATAGTCTTCGGACTATTTTTTTTTAAGTATCTTTCTGTAAATTTACTGTATCTTCATTTTCAAAGAAGGATTCTGTGCGTTGATATAGAATATATCTATAATAATTTACAGAGGATTAAATGAATGAATAAGATACTGTTAAGGAAGCTGGGTAATGTATACATATTCATAATAGGGTTCAGCATCGTTCCTTTGCTTTATTTCACTACGAATTCCGGAAGCTCGTGGCTCATTCACGAAATTCTCTTCTGGATCGCATTGGAAGTTATTGCCGACCTTAAGCCTTTCAGGGTCATGTTCAAAGTAAAAATGGATATGACGATTTCCTTTGCCGTTCAGCTTTCGGCCGTCATACTTCTTGGAACGGGACAGGCTGTCTTTACCATCATCCTTGCTACTCTGATTGTAGAAATCCTCGCGAAAAAGCCATGGTCAAGAATATTGTTCAATGCCGGCCAATATGGTTTATCCCTGTTTATCACAGGCACCGTATTTCACCTGCTAAAGCTTTCTTCGGGGGTGCCCCTGGACATCATTGTGGACCTCCCTGCCGTTGTGGTTTCCGTAGCCGTCTACTTTCTGGCAAATACCTTTTTCATCTCCGCGGTAATTTCACTGACAACAGGCACAAGGTTTTTTAATATTTTCCTGAATGACTTTTTAATCGTTGTCAGCTATTTTTACTGCCTGGCTCCCATCAGCATGGCTATTGCGCTATTGTACAAACATACCCAGCCCTATATCATATTGGTTATGATTCCACCGGTAATCATGGCGGACCAGGCTTTGCGAAGGTACTACAGCCTTCACCGCGAAGCCCAGGAAACCCTGAAGCTACTTGCAACCACCCTGGATGAAAGAGACAAGTATACCTCCTTCCACTCGGTCCACGTGGCGGAATATTCCAAAAAGATCGCCGAGCAATTGGATCTGAACCAGGAAGACATCGGTGAAATCGAATTGGCGGGAAATGTGCATGATCTCGGCAAGGTGGGTATTGAAGACAGTATCCTGAACAAAAACGGCAAGCTTACCAATGAAGAGTATGACATTGTAAAAAACCACCCCACGACGGCATACCGTCTGTTGAATAACCTGAAGCCCTATAAAAAATGCGCGGAATATGTGCTGCATCATCATGAGCGCTATGATGGCACAGGCTATCCCGGCAAAATCGCCGGGTTGGATATCCCCTTGGGCGCAAGAATATTGTCCGTTGCCGACAGCTACGATGCTATGACCACAGACCGCCCTTACAGAGAAGCTCTGTCTCAGGCTGCCGCGGTATCGGAAATGAAGTTGTTTGCCGGCACGCAATTTGATCCGAAAGTGGTTGAAGCTTTTATAACGGTGCTGAAAAATGATTATGGATATGTGGAAGAAGAGGAGTAGCCTATATGTTCATTCTCTATGCAGTTGTCCTTGGTTTGATACTGGGCTATGCTACCAGGGGAAGGCTGAAGCATATGATTCTCAGGCCATTGTACTGGAAAGCACTGGCGTTATTTGCATTTGCAATACAGCTTGTCGTTTTTTCCAATCTGCCTTTTGTTGAAACCCTGCCCCGGATTTTTATCATCGTATCGCATTACGTATCCTATCTTTGCCTTCTGGTCTTCGTTGCAAGGAATATCAAAAATCCGGGCATCCTCATTGTGGGCACCGGAATATTTCTCAATTCCCTTGTCATTTTTTTAAACGGCGGCCACATGCCCACCATTCCGGAGAACTTCAGAAACACGTCGGTGGGCCGGTCTGCCGATGTGATAAACCAGGGAGAGGCTGTACACAATTCCGCCAAATTGACGGCCGACACGATCCTCCCCTGGCTGGGCGACATTTTTTACCTGCCCTCATGGGTTCCGTTATCCAACGTGTTCAGTATCGGCGATGTGCTGATCGCGCTGGGCATATGCATTTACATTATCGTCAACATGCACCCTGTAAAAAGCCGGAATGCGTAAGGGGTGCTGAAATAACTAAAAGCCCTATGCATCCAAGCATAGGGCTTGTTAAAGTGCTACCTGTTATTCTATTGCCTGATACTACAGCAGAAACTTCATTCCTTTATTGGCATAATGCGCCCTGGAAAATAATTGCGAAAGCTTCAATGCATATTTCCAGGGATTCCTCCGGCAGTTTTCGCTGCAGTACTAACGCTCGTAATAGGTATATCCCCTGAGGCCATAGTCATATGCCTGCATGATTTCCCTTCGTTCGCTGGCGCTGATAAGCCCGTCATGTATTGCCTCCTCGGCGGTTTCACGAAAACGTACAAGCATGTCCTTGGGGTCGAACTCCACATAGGACAGCACATCCGCCACGCTGTCCCCGTGAATTTCCTTTACCAGGTCGTAATGTCCATCGGCGTTGATCCTCACACTGACCACATTGGTATCTCCAAACAGGTTATGGAGGTCGCCCAGGGTTTCCTGGTAAGCGCCTACCAGAAAGATGCCCAGATAATAATTGTCGCCGTTTTTCATCTCATGCAGCGGCAGGGTAGTGCGCACGTCATGAAGGTCGATGAACCGGTCGATTTTCCCGTCGCAGTCACAGGTTATATCCGCGATGACGGCGTTCCGCTTGGGCAATTCCAGCAACCGGTGCACCGGCATAATGGGGAAGAGCTGGTCGATGGCCCAGCTGTCCGGAATTGACTGGAAGACCGAAAAGTTGCAGTAATAAATATCTGCGATGGCGCTTTCGATGTCCTCCAGGTCGGGCAGGGCGTGCTTCAGCTTTTTCTTTTCCTTCGCGATCTGGCTTATGGTATTCCAGAAGATTTTCTCCGACAGCGATCTCTCCCGGAGGCTTATCCTTCCATGCTTGAACATGTCGCGGATTTCATCCCGGTAATACAGCGCGTCATTATAGCACTCCTGGATATTCTTCAAATTAAGGTTCCTATTGACGTCATACAGGTTTTTAATCTGCTCCGAGGCATTCTCGTCAATCTGGTCCGGCACGTCATACTCCTCGAATTTCTCAACATCCAATACGTTAAACAGCAGGACGGAGTAATAGGCAACGGTGGTACGGCCCGACTCGGTGACAATAATCGGGTGCGGCACATTGCCGGAGTCCAGTATGGACATGACAGCTTCCACGATGTCGGTACAGTACTCTTCAACGGTATAATTCCGGCTGTTGGTATAATTTGTATTTGAGCCGTCATAATCTACTGCCAGCCCGCCTCCAAGGTCCAGATAACCCATGGGAGCGCCTTCCTTCACCAGCTCTGCGTATACACGGGCCGCTTCCAGTACTGCCGAACGGATATCCCGGATATTGGGTATCTGGGAGCCGAGATGATAGTGAAGCAGTTTAAGCGTATCCAGCATTTTTTTCTCTTTTAGCGTATCCACCATGGAGATCAGCTGGGAAACATTCAAACCGAAAATGCTCCGGTCGCCGCCGGATTCCGTCCAATGTCCGCTTGCCTTTGCGGAGAGCTTGATGCGGATGCCTATATTGGGCTTGACCCCCAGAACCTTTGAGCGCTCAAGAATAATGTCCAGCTCCCCCGGGATCTCGATGACAAAAAAACATTTGAAGCCCATTTTCACGGCATACAGGCCCAAATCAATAAATTCTTCGTCCTTGTAGCCGTTGCAGATAAGGCAGGCCTCCTTGTCCTTCATAAGGGAAAGGGCCGCTACCAGCTCCGCTTTGCTGCCTACCTCCAGACCGTGATGATAGCGCTGGCCGAATTTGGTCACCTCTTCCACAACCTGCTGCTGCTGGTTTACCTTAATGGGGTAGACGCCGCGGTATTCTCCCCTGTAACCAAGCTTCTTCATGGCGTCGCTGAAAGAATTGTTCAGGAAGGAAATCTGCGAGTCCAGTAAATTCTCAAAGCGAAGCAGCACCGGCATGTCAAGGCCGCGTTCACGCACACCCGTAATGATGTCCATAAGACTGATGGCAGCCGAATCATTGTCCTTGTAAGGATTTACCAGCACTTCACCCTTATCGGAGATGGAAAAATATCCGGCGCCCCAGTTCTGAATTCCATAAAGCTCTTCGGACTTTTCTTTCGTCCATCTGCCTAAAAGTTCAGTTTTGTTCATGTTCTTTTCCCTTCTATCCTACATCCTGTCAAGCCCAAAATTTGTTTTGCCAGCCAGTTTGCAAATCATGTCCAGGACTTGCTGCAGGCTGATTCGCAGGCCGATTTTCCGTCTATCGGTTTCAATGCAATGAAATCTATTATAGCAGATAATTATTATACTTTAAACATAACTTTGATAAAATAGTTGCACACCATATATTTGCAGCAGTTTCACACTGCAAGACGGTGTGCAGCCGGTAGATTATACGTAATAGATGCTTGATGCAGGATTGAATGTGGGGCCGCGGGGACAGGTTTATTGTCCCATCCATTGTAGAGGCGCGCATTGCGCGTCCGCATGTCAAGGGGACAGGTACATTGACACGAGGATGTAAATCGACTGTAGGGGCGCATTGCGTGTCCGCATGAATGCAATCTATGGTCAATCTTTTCCTAATAGCCATAATATACTTACGCCTAACGCATCCGCAATGATCACAAGTTCAATATCTGTAACAGGTCTTGTTTTTGCCTCTATTTTAGAAATGGTAGTTTCCTCCAGTTCAATCCCACGGACAGCAAGACGGGCCAATAAGTCTATTTGAGTTATCTTAGGCTTGGCTTTATGACGAGCCTGACGAACGCGGTCACCTATTAAATTACGTTGATTTGAATTGTTCATATTAGCCATAAGTAATTTCCCTAATCGTCCTCATAAACTTTAATTTGCTCAATAAGCAAGTTGACCAAATTTGGGAGATTAGCTATGAAAGTGCTAAAAGAATGTATGGAGGCATTAAGAAATGAACTAAATGATATAATGGATGATATAGATAATTGTGATAGGCTTAAGTTGCTTGAGACTAGCAAAAAAATGGATAATATTATATGTGAGTATCTTACTTAAAATAGAGAAAAATTCAAAAAAACAGTAAAGGTAACGGTTCTCTGCCTCAAAATGAAGCGGATGCGGCAAAGAACCGTTGCCTGTCTTAGCCTATCTCAGAATCCAAGTATGTTTTTAGCCTCCGTAAAGGCTTTGACAGCATAATCCAGATCCTCCCGGGTATGCTCAGCCGAGATCTGGGTGCGTATCCTGGCCTTGTTCAAAGGAACCACCGGATAGGAGAAAGCGATGGCATAGATGTCTTTTTCAAGTAAAAGTCCCGACATCTTCTGTGCCAATACCGCATCACCCAACAGGATGGGAACAATGGGGTGTTCCCCTTCAGGAATAGTGAAGCCGGCATTTTTCAGGGCTGTCCTGTAATACTGCGTGTTCTCAAAGAGTCTGTCCCTCAGGCTTGTGGATTGCATCAACAGGTCAATGGCTTTGATGGCGGCAGTTGCCATGCCAGGTGCAAGGGTATTGGAAAAAAGGTAGGGCCGGGATCTCTGCCGTAACAGGGCTATGATTTCCTTCCGCCCGCTGACATAGCCTCCGCTTGCTCCACCCAGAGCCTTGCCCAAAGTACCGGTGATCACATCGATTTTGCCGATTACACTCCAAAATTCATGGGTCCCTCTACCCTTTTGCCCGACAAAACCGACAGCATGGCTGTCATCGACCATGACAAGTGCATTGTAGCGGTCCGCAAGGTCACAGATTTCCTTCAGGTTTGCAAGGAAGCCGTCCATGGAAAAGACCCCATCGGTTACAATAAGCCTGAACCGGGCACTCTGCGCTTCCTTCAATCTTTCCTCAAGCTCCGCCATATTGTTGTTTTTATACCTGTAACGGGCCGCTTTACAAAGCCTCACACCGTCAATGATGCTGGCATGATTCAGTTCGTCGCTTATTACCGCGTCCTGTTCCGAAAGCAGCACTTCGAACACTCCCCCGTTTGCATCAAAGCATGACGAATAGAGGATGGTGTCCTCTGTTCCTAAAAATTCGGATAATTTATCTTCCAGTTGCTTATGGATTTCCTGGGTGCCGCAGATAAACCGGACGGAGGACAAACCATAGCCCCATTGGTCCAAGCCGGCTTTGGCGGCGTCAATGATCTCCCGGTTGTTTGCAAGGCCCAGATAGTTGTTTGAACACATGTTCAAAACGTTATTCCGGCCTTTTATGCTTATCCTTGCACCCTGTGGACCGGATAATATCCTTTCTTCCTTCCACAAGCCATTTCCCCGTATCTTTTCCAGTTCTCCTTCATAGTAACGTAAAGCTTCTCTACTCACAACATCAACTCCCTGTATATGATATGTGTTCAATCCTTCATCTTATAACAACCTAATTCAAAGGAAATTTGTCGTTTGTATACAAATTTCCTTACCGCAGCGGATTTTCAACGAGACTGGTCGCAAGCTAAAGCTTGCTGCTCGCCTATGCATCCTAGGCGGGCGATATGCTCACCGCCTAAAAACCAATTCGGTACCCGCCTATTCAAAAAGGGACATTCCTCATCCCCAGAGCCCCGCTACTTGTAGAGGTGTGTCTCTTTACCTTGGAGGAGGCGGGGGATATTTTTGTCGCCTCGTTATTACGCTATCCGCCTTTAGCACCAGCTGAGAACGACCTTCCCCGAATTGCCTGAAGACATTGCTTCAAAGCCCTTTTCGAACTCAGTGAAATTAAACCGGTGTGTGATGATGGGTGAAATATCCAGTCCCGACTGTAGCATCACCGTCATTTTATACCAGGTCTCATACATCTCTCTCCCATAGATACCTTTTATGGTAAGGCCGTTAAACACCACCTTATCCCAGTCGATGCAGGTATCCTGCTTTTGAATCCCCAGCAAAGCGATCTTTCCTCCGTGGCTCATGTTGTCCACGAGGCTGTTGAAGGCCCTTGCATTTCCCGACATCTCCAGTCCCACATCAAACCCTTCCTTCATTCCAAGGGCTTTTACGGCATCCTCGATGGTTTCCCTGTTTATATCCAGTGCAAGTGTGGCGCCCATCTTTTTTGCCAGCTCCAACCTGTATGGGTTTACATCGGTAATTACAACATATCTGGCTCCTGCATGTTTTGCAACGGCAGCAGCCATGATCCCTATAGGCCCCGCACCTGTAATCAGGACGTCCTCGCCAAGCAAATCAAAGGCCAGGGCGGTATGTACAGCGTTTCCAAAAGGATCAAAGCAGCTTATCACATCTGCAGGTATGGCTGTGTCACAATGCCATACGTTTGTAACAGGTATGGATAGGTACTCTGCGAAAGCTCCCTGCCGGTTTACGCCAACACCGCTGGTCTTGTTGCAGAGATGGCGTCTTCCGGCCAGACAATTCCTGCATCTGCCACAGACCAGATGCCCCTCGCCCGAAACCAGGTCCCCTTCTTTAAAATCAGTAACATTGCTGCCGACAGCCTCCACCGTACCGACAAATTCATGGCCGATTGCCATCGGCGTCGGAATGGTTTTTTGCGCCCATTCATCCCAATTGTATATATGGACGTCGGTCCCGCATATTGAAGTTTTGAGAATTTTTATAAGAACGTCGTTTATCCCTACCTCCGGAATGGGTATTTCCTCCAGCCACAGTCCGGGCTTTTGGTGTTTTTTTACAAGGGCCTGCATTGTTTTTGCCTGCATAGTATACATCTCCCCATCTACAAATATTACAACAACAATACCAGATCAAGTGATTGTGCAGCATATTCGTTATATATTACGTTTTGTTCATTATATTAATATTCTCATTTTATTCCACTCACAGGCCAATGTCAATGAAAATTTTTATATATTGCACATTTTGTTCAATTTATTGAGAAAAGGGGGCACACTCTCTGAGTTGAGGGTAATCCGGCACGCCCTGCAGGTTTATATGCCATATTTTTAAGTGCCAAACAGGATAACGTATTGCCTGGCCTTCGATTAAACTGGTATAATGTAAGGGGACACACCCTCCGAGTTGAGGGTGATCCGCATAATGAGGGAATGTCCCCTTTTGATTAAGTAAGGGTACACCCCGCTGAGTTGAGGGTAATTCGCATAAGGAGGGAATGTCCTCTTATTAAAGGAGTATAATTATATGGATATGCACCAGCCGCCCGAGATCGGCTTAAATATCATGAACCTCCGCAAGCAAAAGAATATGAGCATGGACGCCCTGGCAAAACGTTCCGGCGTATCAAAATCGATGCTGTCGCAAATTGAGCAGGAAAAGACCAACCCTACGGTGGTAACCGTATGGAAAATAGCCAGGGCGCTTGATGTTCCGGTAGAAGAGCTCCTTCTGACAAAAGGCGATTACCAGATCGAGGTCCTCCGGCGGGAAGACGCTCCGCTGATCTTTTCGGATGACCGGTCCTGTATCATCCGGGTAAATTCCCCCATCCACATGGCCGATAACCTTGAGCTCTACCATATGACCTTCAAGCCGAAGGGAAAGCTGAGCTCCCTGCCGCACTTCCCCAAATCCGAAGAGTTTTTGACGGTGATCTCGGGACAGTTCAAGGTAACTGCAGGAAACAATTCCTCTATTCTGAACGAAGGCGATACAGGCCGCTACAAGGCTGATATCAGCCACGCCATAGAAAATCTCAGGGATGTGGAGGGTACAACATATCTCACTGTCTGGTTTCCCAAGTAGAAGCAAGCGCTGGTGAAACGATAAGGAATTTTTGATTTCTGAATAAATTCATTTTTAAAAAATTCACATTCAGGTAAAACTTAACGGGGATGAAAACAACAAATCCATCCATAATAATGTGGCAAGGGTTCGTGATGGTCGAGCCAAGATTGCTGTGAGGTCCGAAAAGGCTTTGCAGCAGTCGGCCAAAAGGTTGATATCAGGTTTCGCCGCTGCCGTTTGGCCTTGGATAAAGGTCAACTGGCTGTAATTGACGCAAAGGCTTGGTATCGGCCGGAGGGAAGAGTATTCTGTGTCTCCTGTGGCTGTGCTGCAAGCCCAGCACCTGCAGTATGGTTGAAAGGGATGCAGGGTATTCGAGCCAAGATTATCCAGGGTTCCGCAGGCAAATGGGCCCATACCGGCATAGATACTGTCGCTGCTTTTTAAGACGGTCGCCAGGTATTGGTCCCTGACGCTGGAGGTCATATGCAGTCCGCCGATTGCATATGGTTTCCCAGGTACTCTTGGTAGTCGGGCAAAGGTTGGTGCAGGTTCCGTAATGCTTGCGGGCAGTCGAAAGATTGTTCGTAGGTATGCAGGGATCTACATCGGCTGTAGCGTAGATCATTACGGGCTCTTGCTTTTATTTCCATGTCTTTGGGCTGCTCCTGATGAGCCTCCAGTTCCTGAAAATCCATTTCACAAACTATAGCAATTTTATGATTTCACGATCTTCGGGGTGAAATTCCCGAACAATTGTTCTTCACTGTCCGGGAATATTTCATTCCGTTCTTTACTATTTTTACGGTTCAGAATATAATAAAGCTCCGAACTAACGTTCTACGCGGAGGAAGAAGCCATGATGCTGGAAGTTACCATAGGCTGCGCTGCCTGCGGCTTTTCAAACAAATTGCACGTCAATTCCTTTTTTGATTGCGACAGCCTGGTTTGTCCGGGCTGCGGAAATGAAAACTGCCTGTCCATAACCTCCGTTACCGAGGAGGCAACCTCACGCTTCAAGAAGCAAAACATCCTTCAGAGGTTGGAAAGGATCCGTGAATTGTAAGCCCGGATAAAAATTACTTCCCGTTAAATTTCCAAAAGTTCCGGTCCGCTACGGCCGTCGTTTCAGAAAAACGGGAAGTATATTTTCAGTGCTCCCAATTCTACAGCGAAAAATTATCCATCGGCAAATTGCTTAATTTTTTGTTCCGGTATAGATTAAGACGGCGTCTCTTAAAAATGCCGCCATCCCCGGCTGCTCTTTATCATAGTATGCCGTAAACCTTTCATCGTCTACATACATCCGGGCAACGCCTGCATGCGCCTCTTTCGTATAGCTCTCCCAGAAATAGCACAGCCACCGGCGATGGAGGTCTGCCGCCTTTTGAGCCAATTCTCCCGCGGGATCGCCGGTTTTGAACGCCTCCTTCAACGTATGGATTACTTCCGCGCTCAGCCTCTCCGCTTCCGCATATTGTTCTTCGGTCATGTTTCTGACCTTTTCGTTGGATTGGTCCACCTGCCGGTCACCATACTTTGCCCGTATCTCTTCTCCGTATTTCTCCTCATTTTCGTCAATCAGCTTTTGTTTAAAGCCTTTAAACTTTTCCCTGTCGCTCATTTCAATGCTCCCTTCCGCCGCAGCCAGCGTCCTGTCGACATTGGCTATCAGCATATCCAATTGTTCACGTTTTGCCAGAAGCTTCTCACGGTGTTCCCGCAGCGCACGGACATCGTCAAAAGACGGTGAGGCCAGGATGTTCGTGATACTTTCCAGGCTGACGCCCAGCTCCCTGTAAAACAGGATCTGCTGCAGCCGGTCCACCTCCGCCCTGCCATAAATGCGGTACCCTGAGGAATTGATCCTTGCCGGCTTAAGAATTCCGATTTCATCATAGTACCGCAGCGTCCTGGTGCTGATTCCCGCCATCCCTCCAAGCTTTTGCACCGTATATTCCATGCTGTCACCTCCTGACAAAATTACTATACACCTTTACGCAACGTGAATGTCAATAGGGAAGGTGTAAATTATTCCTTCCATTATCTGGGTTTTGCCTCTGCAGGACGACGCTCCCCCCTCAACCGGATTAAGAAATGCAAAAACATGAAATGTATCCTATGGATAGCATAATTGTGCTATAAATAAGCTGTCCCGTCCATGCCCAAAACGGCCGGAAGTATTATAATTAGCACAACACAAAGTATTTTGCATGGACGCGCATTATGTATCCGCATAAGTTTATACACCTTATTTTTTACAATGTCCACATTTATGCAAGGAGGTATATCATGTCCAAATTAGCGATAAAGGGAGGGAGTCCCCTCAGGTCTGAAGCTTTTCCCGCGTGGCCGCAGTATGACGACAGGGAGCTGCAGTCCCTGGAGAAAGTATTAAAAAGCGGTGTATGGGGTACTCTCGGAAATGAAGTTAAAAATTTCTCAAAAAGGTTTGCCGCCTATCAGCACTCTGAGTATGGTGTTGCAGTAACCAATGGAACCGTGACGCTTGAAGTGGCTTTACGGGCGCTGGGGGTAGGGATGGAAGACGAGGTCATTGTTCCGCCGTATACCTTTAATGCAACTGTATCCGCAGTGCTGATTGTTGGTGCAAAGCCGGTATTTGTTGATATAGAAAACCACTCCTACAATATCGATCCGTCAAAAATTGAAGAGGCAATCACAGCAAAAACCAGGGCCGTCATACCTGTCCATATCGGCGGAAGACCCTGTGATATGGATAGGATCATGGAAATCGCTCAAAAGCACGGACTCTATGTTGTTGAGGACGCGGCGCATGCCCACGGTTCCGAATGGAAAGGCCGCAGAGTCGGTTCCATCGGCCATGCCGGATCCTTCAGTTTCCAGGCTTCGAAAAACCTAAATGCGGGTGAAGGCGGCATCCTTACTGTCAATGATCCGGACATCTATGAGAAATGCTGGTCGATTCATCATTGCGGAAGAGATCTTCATGGAACCGTATGGTATGATCATCCCCATATCGGGACCAATGCCCGTATGACAGAGTGGCAGGCGGTCATCCTGAATACACAGATGGACAGGCTGGACGGACAGATAGATAAGCGGATGAGGAACGCCGAATATTTGACCTCCCGGCTTAAAGAAGTCGACTTTATAGAAACAATGCGCCCGGACGAAAGAATTACAAGGAACTCGTATCATCTGTTCCTCTTCAAATATATGAGCGAAAGGTGCAAAGGCCTGCCGAGAGGAAAATTCCTGGCCGCTTTAAGCGCCGAGGGAATACCTTGCTCGCCGGGATACGCATGCCTGTATAAGCAGGGGATGTTGAAGAGCGAGGAAGCCAAAAGGATCCTCGGTTCAAATACCGCCTATGAAGGGCTCTATCTTGATCATGTGGAAAAAGCCGCCAATGGGGAAGGGCTCTGGATCACCCAGAACCTGCTTCTCGGAGAAAAGAAGGATATGGATGATATTGCCGATGCGATCATAAAAATTGGGGAAAATGTAAACGAGCTGCTATAGAAGAACTTTGGGTACAGGAGGCCTTAAAATGCATATAGGGTATTCATTCGTTGATATCACTCCCCCTCTTGGAGTAGAACTTTGCGGATATGGTTATTATCCGGCCAGAAAAGCAGAAGCTGTTAAAGATCCCCTTTTTGCCAGAGCCGTCTTTTTCAGCGAAGGGCAAAAAAAGCTGCTGCTATTGAATTGTGATCTTTTAACGCTTTCAAAACAGATCGTCGACACAGTAAAGCAAAAGCTTAAAGAGGATCTCGGGTTAAAAGCGGAGGATATTCTTCTATTATCCACCCATACGCACACCGGGCCGAATGCAAGTGATACGGAAGGAATCGGGGAAAGGGATGAAAGCTATGTAAGGTCGCTTCCGGCATTGCTTATAAAAGCCGGGAACGGTGCATTTGAGAACCTCCGGCAGGTAAAAGAAGCAAAGCAAATAAAAGCGGCATTGGGCAGCGGGATAGGTTTCAACCGGGTCAATCCCACCGGTCCTGTTGACAATACCCTGCATGGGATGTCATTTCACTTTGAAAAAGGAAAACCCTTGGCCATACTGAGCTATGGCTGCCATCCTGTGACCCTGGGACCCTCCAGGGAAATATCCGCAGATTATCCCGGGTCTGTCGTCAGGAGAATGGCTGAAGCAGGGTATGATAGCTTGTTTCTGACTGGTTTTTGCGGTGATATCGATCCTGTATCCAACCGCGTGCAATGGGGCTCGGGCACGCAGGAGACGATTGATCAATACGGAAAAACAATCGCGGATACTTTTCTGCGGGAATTCGCAGAAGCTGTGCCAATGGATGATTTATCCCTTGACTCTTTTGCGGTTCCTGTCAACCTCCGGATGGTTAAGCTCTCCATGGAAGACATTGCCCGCATGATAGAGGATTACGCCCGTGAAAAAGCGGTAAGCTCCGGTCAACTCAAGCTTTTACAGGTTTGGGCATCAAAAATGGACTACAATCTTGCAAACAGTGCAGACCCCTACGTGAAAACCTTGATTACACAGGTATTAAAAATAGGTAAAGTGGTTATGTTCGGGTTTCCGGCGGAAATGTTTACTGCTCTGGGGTTTCCATTGGGCGAAGCGCTTCCGGAGATGAATGTTATGGCTTTAGGCAACGCCAATGCCGCCGCAGGATATATAGCAACCCGTGATGATATCGAAAACAGGGGTTATGCCGGATTTGCATCAAGCTTTTTATACCTGACCCTTCCCCTTGAGGCAGGAGAAGGAGAAAGGCTGGCCGGCGAGGTTGCAAAAGAAGCAAAAGTGAAACTCGTCCGGTAATGCAGGGAAAAGAAACATAAAAAAGGGTTGTGAAGCGATGGAGGGTCCGGCGAAATGGAAAAGCTGAGAGTTGGGATGATTGGAACGGGCAAACTTGCAGGAATGCATATAAAAGCTTATCGCAGTAATCGGCAGGTTGAACTTGTTTCCGTGTGTGATGTTAATGCAGAACGGGCGAAACAGTTCGCGGCCGAGGCAGGGATAAACAAAGCCTATGCTGATTACAGGGAAATGGTTGCTTCCGACCGGCTTGATGCCGTAAGCATTGTCACCTGGAACAATACGCATGCACCCATTGCTATTGCGGCGCTGGAAGCAGGCAAACATGTCCTTTGCGAGAAACCTCCCGCACTCAATGCTGCGGAAGCTTTATTGATGCTGAAGGCTTCAAAAAAAAGCAATAAGCTTCTTATGTATGGATTTGTAAAGCGGTTTGCCCAAAATGTCCAGGTTATGCAGAAGTTCATAGAAAATGGTGATCTTGGCGAGATATACTTTGCGAAAACAGGCTATCTGAGGCGATGCGGAAACCCGGGAGGCTGGTTTACGACGAAGGCGCTGTCCGGAGGAGGACCTCTGATTGATCTGGGCGTGCACATCATAGACCTGTCCATGTACCTGATGGGTAAACCCAAACCTGTATCCGTATTTGGGAGCACCTATGACAGGATCGGCAGCAGGGCAAACATTCAGGGGTATTCCTGGTACAGAGCCGCCGATTACAACACAAAGGTCAACGAAGTAGAAGACTTTGCAAACGCAATCATTAAATTTGAAAATGGGGCATCACTTTATTTCGAGACCAGCTGGGCAATGAACCTGACAAAGGACACGGTCTATTCGCAATTTTTCGGAGACAAAGGCGGTGCCGACCTGGAACCGGAGTTTACGATTTATGCGGAAAAGCTTGATTACCTTGTAAATTACCGGCCGGTCCTGGATAGCTATACCTTTGACCTTGAGGATGCATTCGCTGCAGAAATCAACCATTTTGTGGATTGCATTGTCAACGGATCTCATTGTATCTGTCCGGCGGAAGACGGCGTTACGGTAATGAAAATATTGGATGCCGTCTATGAATCGGCAAAAACAGGGAACGTCGTGAAATTATCTCTTTTCCATTCCCGGGAATAGGTATACAATAATAAGAGGGGGTTGGCCCCGACACTACAATCCTGTTTTTATTTTTTTAAAAAAACTGGTGGCAGGAGTTTGCAGCATATGAAGAACTACTCTTTATATGAAAAAACATATCTGGAGGATAAAGGTTTTCCCCTGTATGTCACACGTTTTTTCTGTGATCATTACGGTCCCGTTTTCAGCGCCCATTGGCATGAACAACTGGAAATGTTGTTTTTCCTGGAAGGAAAGGGTGTCATCGAGTGCGAGGCAAAGTCCATCGACGTAGCTGCCGGAGATATCCTCATTGTCAACACCAATGAGCTGCACTGCGGCTATTGCACGGAAGGCCCCCTGATCTACGACTATATCGCCGTGGACCCTTCCCTCATCAAAGGCAGCTTTGACGGAAACTGCGAGCAGAAGTACATTACCCCTATTGCAGAAAACCTCATCCTGTTCTCCAATAAAATAAGCGGAAGCACCACCGAAGTCGAGTGCATAAAAGGAATTGCGTCGGAATATGAAAGTAAGGAGCCGGGGTTTGAATTATCCATAAAATCCTACGTCTACAGGCTGCTGGTCCTGCTGCTGAGAAACCATGTGGATAGAGTTCTGACGCAGAAGGAATATAAATTGCGTACCCAGAACCTTGCCCGGCTTAACCAGGTGCTTGAATTTATAGAGCGAAACTACATGGAGAAAATCACCATCGATCAGCTTACTGCCATCACCTGCCTGAGCAGGGACCATTTCAGCCATTTGTTCAAAAAGCTCACCGGCAGGAGCGTGAATGAATACATTAACGGCATGCGTATCGATAAAGCGGAGATGCTGATCAAAAATACCGATATGAATATAACCGAGATCGCAATGGCTACGGGTTTCAACGATGCCAACTACTTCAGCCGCATCTTCAGGAAATACAAGAAGACGCCTCCTTCGGCAGCAAGATAGAAGGCCTGGCCTATATGCCTTCCTTCACCGGACCGGGAGAACTGTTCCTGTACTCTGAAGGAGTGATGCCGGAAGCTTTTTTAAAGACCTTGCTGAAATAAAACGGGTCCTTGTAGCCGGCGATGGCCGATATTTCCGCAACGGAGAGGCTTGAATCCCGCAAAAGCTCCCTGGCCTTTGCAATTCTGATTTTTTCGATATACCTGGCGGGTGTGAACCCGGTAAGCTTTTTGAAGCTTCGAATGAATTGAAAAAGGCTTAAATTAGCCATTTCGGCATAATACTCAACGGCGTGCTCCTGCTGGAATTCTTCGTTCATGGCTTTAATGACCTTTTCCATGTTGCTGTTCCCGGGGGTCTTTTCTCCGCTTTTCAACCGCTTTGCAGCCCGCGAATAGGAAGACAGGAGCTGCAGCAGATAGCTTGCGCACAACTGGTGGAAAGGCGGGCTTTTAATTTGCAGTTCGTGGATGATGCTTTCAAAAAGCGTTATATATTCCCTGTGTATTCCAACCCGGAAAATATTACCGTCAGTCAATTCCAGCTCGTTTAAAAGGTTTTCAAACTGGTTGCCGGTAAAATGGATCCAGTAAAGCTCTGTTTTCTCGAAGGCTTTGTAATAGTAATCCTGGTACTGGCCCGGCCTGTACAGTATAATACTTCCGGCTTTTGCGGTAATTGTATCGCCGCCCAGTATATAGTGGCCTGCCCCGTTGATGAGGTAGATCAAATAGTAATCCACTCTGGTCCGCTTTAAGGAAACATCGTAATCATCAATCTTGATATACCCGCTGCTATTTATAAAATAAGGCACTTTATCATCCCGGCGCCCAAGGTATACATCATCCTCCAGAACCGTTCCGCCATAGCTATGCATGCATTTTTCAACCTTCCCTGCACTCAAAATGGGACAACAGCAAAAATTTACAGGTAAACAGCCATATTCTTCATGTACATAGTCTATATTATCACTATAATTAAAGTGTAGCAAGCATTGGCGGCGCTGCGGCAAAATTATGGCATGGAAATTTACGTGAATCCAATCTATGAAGGGGCGGTCATTGGCCTTTCAACCGTATGCGGACGCGCAATATGCATCCTTCGCGGAACACTTTTGCCATAAAAATTTTGCAGCGTCGGCATGAGTGCTTCCAGGTTATGAAAAACAAGGATTCCGGTCTTTGCAGGTAAAGGCCGGACACAATACCGATTCGCAAAAGATTACAGGTAAAAATATAAAACCGGGAGGTTGCAATGAATAAGAAGGTAAATGTGGCAGTAATCGGCGTCAGCGGCCGAGGCCAGGGTCTGATGGATTGTATTTGTGATATGGAGGATGTAAAAATCACCGTCGTATGTGATTTATATGAGGATAGGATGGAGGAAGCCGCAAACCTGGTATTGGGGAAATGCGGATACAAGCCTGCCTCCTGTGGCGACTACCGGGAGGTGGTAAAAAGGAGCGATGTGGATTGTGTCATTACTCCTTCCTCGTGGTCGTCCCACAGGGAGATTGCCTTAGCTTCCATGAAAGCCGGCAAGCCGGTGGGGATAGAAGTCGGTGGCGCCTATACGCTGCATGAATGCTGGGAACTGGTAAACGTAAGCGAGGAAACCGGCGTCAGCTGCATGATGCTGGAAAACTGCTGTTATGGAAAAGAAGAAATGGCCATTTTAAATATGGTGAAGCAGGGTGTTTTCGGAGAACTGGTGCATTGCCAGGGAGGATACCATCACGATTTGCGCAGCGAGGTGGCAATGGGCCTTGAAAACCGCCATTACCGCTTCGGCAATTACCTGCACCGGAATGGTGAAATATACCCGACCCATGAGGCCGGCCCAATTGCAAAATACCTGGACATTAACCGGGGAAACCGTTTTGTCACTTTGACCTCCATGGCGTCAAAAGCAAGGGGCCTGCACCAATGGATTGTTGATAAAAAGGGTGCCGGCCATGACCATGCAAAGCTGGACTTTACCCAGGGCGATGTCGTTACCACCATGATAAAGTGCGCCCATGGAGAAACCGTGCTGCTGACTCATGACACCACACTGCCCAGAGTATACTCAAGAGGCGGCAAGGTTCAGGGAACAAAGGCAATCTGGATGGAGGACAAAAAGGCGATTCATATTGACGGCATATCTCCCGCCGAAGATTGGAGCAATCTTGATGCATCCTGGGAGCCTCTGGAAAAGTATATGGAAAAGTATGAACACCCATTGTGGAAGGAGTATCGGAACGCCGGTGTCAAGGGTGGCCACGGCGGCATGGATTTCCTTGTGCTCCAGGCGTTTTTTGAAAGCGTCAAAAACAATACTCCCCCACCGATTGACGTCTATGATACCGCCACCTGGATGGCGATTACCTGCCTGTCGGAGGACTCCATCGCCCTGGGCAGCATGCCGGTGCCCTTCCCCGACTTTACTTGCGGAAAGTGGATAACCCGCCGGGATGAAGCTCCTTCCAAATATGCTTTGAGCAAAGTATTTGACGAGTGCTTTGAAGAATGCCAGCAGTCCGCCACCTCTTAGGTGTCGGGTTTCCGATTGAAATGCTGTCAGTAACATATTCTCATTGGCTTTTGTGAGATATTTTGTTTAGTACATTCTCTGGAAGCCTACAGTAATATGCAAAGAAAGGCTTTTGCCTTGCATAATTTGCAATTAATCATTGTCCTTCAGGAATGCTCCGGAAAGGCTCTATGATTGAATTTAAGGAGTATTAAACTATAGATAAGTTTTATGTATGACCAGGAGGACTTAAAGCAAAATTAAGCACTGGCGAAAATATAACTTCCGATAATCTTTTCCTGGGAACTACGCTTGGCGCTCCATTCCCAAGAAAAGAATCGGAAGTAATATTTCCGGTGCTCCTAAATAAGCCTGGTAGGTAAAAACCTATCAGGCTTTGTGCTTCATCAATTTGAATAGGCTGTCAATATGTTCTAGCATCAGCTTTTGTTCATCTACACTCAATGTAGCAAGCCTGTTCATTAAAAGGGAAAGTGTTGTACTATCAGTATCCCCAAAGGATGGTTGTATATATTTGAATAAATCTTCAAAAGTAACCCCTAAAGCATTTATTACTTTCTCTATACTACTCAATGAAGGATTTTTTTCCCCTCTTTCCAGCTTTCCTATATGAGAAGTGCTTACCCCTGCTCTATGAGCAAGCTCTTCTTGACTATAACCTTTCTCAGTCCTCAAACATCTTATTCTGTCTCCAACAATTTTTGATATATCAGTCACCATATTACCCCCTACTAATAGACAAGTTATCTGCAGATGGTAAATCCGGCAAGATTTTTTAGAGTATATATTTTAAGATTATGCACCGGAGAGGTTGACACAGATACAAATTTTTTCTATACTAATACATATACATGAAAATTTTGCCATTATGGGAGAGATTTATTTGTAAGTTTTTGGTGCTAACTAAAAAAGAATAGAAATGGGGAAATTGTTGATGTTTTCCATAAATAAAGCCCAACAGGTTTTTCCCTATCAGGCTTTATGTTTCATTAACTTGAATAGTATATCAAGAAGGGTTAATACCAATTTTTGCTCTTTTACAGTTAAAGTATTGAGTTTGTTTATTAAGAGTGAAAGAGTTGTATTGTCCTTGCTTCCAGTTGAGGGTTGTATATCCCTAAACAAATCCTCTAAGGTAATTCCCAGGACACTGATTATTTTTTCCAGACTGCTCAAGGAAGGGTTTACTTCACCCCTCTCCATTTTTCCAAAATGGGAAGCATCAATGTCTGCTCTATGTGCCAATTCTTCCTGGCTTAAACCCTTTTCTGTTCTATATATTCTTATCCTGTCACCAACAACTTTTGCAATGTCGCCCATATATTTCACCTACCTATACTATAGAAAATATATGTTGAGGTGAAATCTATCAAGGTGTTAAAACCACTTAGATGATCTTTACAGTGTTTTAACACTCGACGCATTAGTAAGATCTACCTATACTAGTCATGTATTTATGAAAAACATGTCAGATTGGAGGGAAAATGTTGATTTTGACTTTGTTGCAGTAGCCATTTACAATCCTATTCAAGATAAGAAAAAAGGAAGTTGTTAGTAATGTGCGATAAACAGGCTATGAAGGATGAAATACTTAAATTGCAAGCAGTTTTAAATAAAATGTTAGAGGAAGATGATTTTTCAAATTATGAGCAGCTGTATGAAATCAGCAAACAGCTTGATACCCTGATTGTACAGTTTTATGAAAAACATCAGTTATAACGACCTAATTCAAAGGAAATTTGTCGGTTGCAGACAAATTTCCCTTACCTCAGCGGAGTTTCAGCCTATATTTAGTAAGAAGACTTTTACCTATTTTGAGATGCTACACCCAGGGTGAAAAAAGGGTGACAAATGGAGGAAGGCATTTAGAAAGATATTACAGCCTATTGAATATAAAAAAGAGTGCTATTTTTGACACTCCTTTTATGTACATTATTCCTGTTTATGGGCAGAAGCTTGTTCTTTACCTTCAACTATTTCTTTAGCAGCTACATATTCAAGCATTTTTTGCTCCAATAATTTGAAATCAGCAGTACTATTCAAATAACCAATATTGGGATAATTTTTTGTTTTCTGATTATAGATAACTTCTGCGTGGTCTTCCTGTAAGGTTGTAGTATTTTTTCTTATGTATATGACCTGAGTATTTAACATATTTTTATACTTTAAGTCTGTAAGGCTGTCTATGTCTAAAAGTGTTAACTCACTATCTGGAACTGGTATCATATTAGAAAATCTTAATTTCCCTAAAAATTTTCACTATTTCCTTGCCTAATAACAATTCTATGTATAGGAACAATACTTCTTCTAATAACTGTTTTACCTTTTTGGAGAACTTAAAGGAACAAAATAGTTAAATGAACTAATATTATAAACTATACCAACATACTTCCTTATCCCACCATCTTTATCCTCATTGTTGAGAATGTTTTTGTCAAATTTTTGTAGGTATTTAGCATAGGCAGTACTCAAAGTATATATTTCCATTATATCCCTCAACCTAAAACAAAAAGTGGTTTTTGAAAACCACTTTTTGAATGTTCACTTATTGGTAGAACCTCTCCTGATATCTTAATTATAAATCAATATAAAAGTTGTTGTCAATATCTTGAAGGAGAAAATTTCTTCTTTACAAGAACATTTTTGAGCCTTCTTCTAATAAATTAAAGAATAAATGGCGTCAAAGCTTCATTGCCTTGCGCAATTTTTCAATCAGGTCCTCCCGGTTTATCGGTTTGCCAAGATGGTCATCCATGCCTGCAAGCAAAGCTTTGTCGATATCCTCTTTAAAGACGTTGGCGGTCATGGCGATGATCGGAAGCTGTTTTCCCCCAGGGCGCGACCGGATTCTGCGCGTAGCATCCAGGCCGTCCATCAGGGGCATCTGCACATCCATAAGAACAGCGTCGAAAGCCGCTTCCGGTGTGCAAACGGCATCGAAGGCCTGCTGACCGTCGGTGACCGGGATGAGGACCACTCCCGTTTTCGCCAGCATCTCGCTGAGGATATAGTGGTTGATCATTACATCCTCC
Source organism: Bacillota bacterium (assembly GCA_023426125.1). GTDB lineage: Bacteria > Bacillota > Clostridia > Acetivibrionales > DTU013 > MnB-11. The sequence goes on along the minus strand of JAFABI010000049.1, from coordinate 92,329 downwards.
GCCACAAGAATACGCTTGCCTGCAAAAATATCCTCCGTTATGCCTGGATCCTGCTCCGGGCGGCGCTGAGGCCCTCCGGTGATCTGATAAAGCGTATTGAGCAGGTTGGAGGGGAAAATAGGCTTCGGCAGGAAGATGGATATCCCGGCCGCCCTCGCTTGCGGCTCGATCTCGGCGTAATCGCACATGGAAAACATGATTACAATGGGATTGCAGCCTATTTTCCGTATAGCCTGCGCCGTTTCCACACCGTTCATACCGGGCATGTTCCAGTCAATAAACACGACATGGAACTCCCTTCCGGCCTGTTTTGCTTCCACAGCGCATGCAACCGCCTCTTCTCCCGATTGTACGGCCATTACCTCCACATGGAAGCGCCTGAGCATTGCTTCCATGTAACTGCAGGTTTCCGGCTCGTCGTCCACCACAAGCATCCGCAGATCCTCAAAGGCGACGTCAAGGGTCGGCGGTCCTTCCTCGCAAAGCTCCAGTGGGAGCGTAAATGCAAATACGCTGCCTTTTCCTTCGGTGCTTGTGACGCTGATCTCTCCGCCCATAAGCTCCACAATGCTTTTTGAAATGGACAGTCCCAGTCCTGTCCCCTCATATTCCCGTGTCGAAGTGCCGTCTGCCTGCTCGAAGGGATTGAAAATCAGTTCCAGTTGGTTTGCGCGGATTCCGATCCCGTTGTCCTCCACCTCAAACCGAAGCAAGACCTCCCTGTCAATTTTCCGCAACATGCTGACGCGCACCGCAATGGTTCCCTGTTCCGGCGTGAATTTGACAGCGTTGCTCAACAGATTCATCAATACCTGCCTGAACCTTACGGGATCGCCCTTGAAAAACCGCGGAAGCTCCTGATCGATGAAAAGGTCCATATGCTGTTTTTTCTCCTGGGTGCGCTGCAGAATGATTCCTACGGTTTCCTCCACCGCGGCCGTCATATCGAAGACGACACTGGAGACGGACATTTTCCCTGCTTCGATGCGGGAAATGTCAAGAATATCGTTGATGATCAGCAGCAAATGACGGGAGGAGGCATCCATCTTCTGCAAAAGCTCTTTGATCTTTTCCAGGCTAACCGCTTCCAGCGCGATGTGGGTCAGACCTATGATGGAATTGAGAGGTGTGCGGATCTCGTGGCTCATGCGGGAAAGGAACTCGCTTTTGGCCTTGCTGGCGGCGCTTGCATCCTTCTGGGCCTGTACCAGGTCAAACTCCCGGCGCTTCTGTTCGGTGATGTCCTCCAATACGCCCAGCAGTGCGTAAACCTCCCCCGCTTCATTGTGCAAAGGCACCTTGTTTATATTGAAAAAACGCCTTTCTCCCTGCCGGGTAATGAGCATCTGTTGGAGGTTTTTATGGGCAGTCCCCGACGCAAGGACCTGCCGGTCGAGTTCGGTATTCTGCCGGGCCTGCTCTTCATCCATGAATATTCGGTTGGTCTTTCCCACAATATCTTCAGGTACTGCCTTGAGGCTATTGGCCATTGCCTTGTTGCAGCCCAGATACCTGCCGTCCAGGTCCTTCCAGTATATCCCGATGGGCGCGTGATCAATCAATTCCTTGAAGAGCTGGCGTGAACGGAAAAGCTCTTGTTCATACATCCCGGCGGTGCGCTGCTCCGCCAGTTCGCTGCAGTGCTCCTGCTGATGCTTGAGTCGGCTGACCAGGCTCCTGACCAGCAAAAGCAGCAGCACTGCAGTTACAACCACATAGAACCAGCCCTTGTAAGTCTCAACCGTGAGATAAGAAGCCATGTCGGGAAAGATCCTGGCAATCAGCATATCCGAAAGGGTGATCCATAAAAACCCGACTACCAGATAAACAGCCGCAATCTTCGCAGCCTCGGCAAAAGGATGCAAGGGCTTGCCGGGAATTGGCCACCCGGATTCTTTTTGTTTTTTCATCTCATGCCCTCCCTGTTTTGCCGCAGCGTCCGCACCAGGGAATAGAGCGCGCTCCAATTCTCCTGCAGCTGCCTCGCCAGGTCTTGTGCCTGCCCCGGATCCTCCGCAGCGCTTTTTTCAATGGCAGCGGCCAGCTTTTCCAGGCCTGCAAGTCCGAGGTTGGCCGCAGTCCCCTTGAAGCGGTGCGCCCGCTGCCGCGCCAGAAGGCCGTCGCCGTCTGAAAGCGCCCGGGTAATCTGCTTTATGCCTTCTTCCTCGAAAAACATATTCAACAGTTTTATGTACAGGGAAGCGTTGCCGGAAACACGTCCCACCCCTTCCCTGTATTTTACGTCTTCACGGGCTCCGAATACCGCCACCAGCCTGTCAAACGCCGAATTTTCCATCTGTGCGCATTCCTCCTCCAGATACTGTTTCCAGTCAGGGCCTTGCCGCGTCGTCACGGTTTGCGGCTGCAATTTGTTCAAAATCATCGATAATTTTTGAAAAAACATCGATGAGGTCCGGATCAAACTGCGTTCCTTTTCCCTCCAGCAGGATTAAAGCCGCCTCTCTGCGGGGATAGGGCGGTTTGTATACCCTCCGGCTGACCAGTGCATCGTAAACATCGGCAATGGCCGCTATTCGCGCCGCAAGGGGTATCTCCCCGCGGGCAAGGCCATCCGGGTAGCCCTTCCCGTCCCAGCGTTCATGATGATGGCGGCATATCTGGCGCGCATAAAGGATGTAGTCCTCATCCACGGTATCCGTAAGGGAGTCGATGAAATTGCTGCCGATGGCCGAATGGGTTTTCATGATTTCATATTCCTCGGGCGTAAGCCGTCCGGGTTTGGTGAGAATGCGGTCGGGGATGCCTACCTTTCCGATATCGTGCAGTGTGGAGGCCCGCGCGATCATCTCTGCGGCGGTTCTGTCCAGAAGGTTGGGATACATGTGATGCGTGAGCAGGTATTCCAGCTGGGCTTCGCAATAAAGGCGGATACGTCTTACATGCTTGCCCGATTCGAGGTTGCGGCATTCAACGATGGAGGCTACCGCGTCAAATACCGATTCACGCATGTGCAGAATCTTTTTTGCCTGTACGCCGGCCATTTCCTGCAGCCTGTCCTGATACCGCTTGAGAGCGACATGATTGCCTACGCGCTGCTTTACGATCCCGGTGTTGAAGGGTTTCGTAATATAGTCGATGGCTCCCATGGCAAGGCCGCGGCTTTCGCTGTTTTCCGAATCAAGGGAGCTTATGAGGATCACGGGTATGTGGCGTGTCGCACGGCTTGCTTTCATTTGCCGGAGTACTTCGTAGCCGTCCGGTCCCGGCATTACGATATCCAGCAGGACAAGCGCAAGGCTTTCGGCATGGTCATAAGCCATTGCCAGCGCCTGGGCGCCGTCCTCCGCTTCGATAATTTCATAGTCTTCCTTCAGGATTTCCAGTAAGATCCTCCGATTCACCGCAACGTCATCGACAATGAGAATTTTGTCCATCTCCAATTGCCTCCACTATGAAAAAGCCTATCCAATTATACATATTTCCCCATAATATGGCATGAAGTAACAGGATTTATTTAAATATGGCTGCTATTTGTGGAAGGATACTGCTCGGAATTTATGGTGATAATAAGCATTGTTGAAAATAAAACAATAGCGAGAGTTGATTTATGAATGTAAAAAAGCTGGAACGATACGGGGCGGAGAACCTCGGACAATTGAGGAAAGTAATGCTGCACACCCCGGAACAGGCCATCCGGCGGGTGAAGGAAACCAATCTGGGATTTTACCTTTTTGACAGGGTACCTGACTATGACAGGTATCTTGATGAGCACAAGGCATACGGCAAGCTCTTGTCGGATAACGGCGTGGAGGTATATCAGCTGTCGGACCTCATCGCGGACAACCGGGTCTTGATGTCTTACCTTCCCAATCTGCCCTATTTAAATGATACGGCAGTTATAACGGGCAAAGGAGCGGTTGTATCCACCATGTGCCCCGGCGGGCGGCAATATGAGGAAATTGTTGTCAAGGAGGCGCTGACTACCCTTGGTATCCCCATTCTGCATGCCTGTGAGCCGGGAGACAGCTTCGAAGGCTTTATTGCCTTATCTCCGGATGCGCTGTTTGTAGCGGATACCGAACGCCACAGCAAGGAGTCCATTGAACGTTTTTTCTCCTTTGCACTTCAGCGCTTTCAGGATGTGGTTTATGCGGAAATCCCCCAGGCCAGGCGCTTCATGCACCCCGATATGATATTCAACAGGATATCGGACCAATTGGGAGTGTATTTTCCGCCCGCCTTCCTTAAGTGCTGGCATATCCGGAAAAACAGCCGGCAGGAAATTGATTTTGCCGCCTGGATGAAGCAGAGGAAGCTGGAGCTGATTCCCGTCTCCGACGAAGAACAGCAGAAATGGGGCACATCCTTTGTTACTCTGGCGCCCAACCATGTCATTAATTACGACATCTCACTGAAGCCTGCAACCCGGAGGACGCTGGAATCCATGGGGGTCCGGTTTATGCAATTCCACCCCGACGCCCTGCTGGCTGGCGGCGGCAGCCTGCGGTGCCTGACGCTGAGGCTTTTGCGGGAGTAGGCCGCTGTAAGGAATACCGCTGTCCGGCAGACTTTTTCACCGGTTCATGGGCTCTTGTATCTGTACTGGGCAGGAGTCATGCCGTACTTTTCTTTAAAAAGCCTTGAGAAATGCTTCTCGTCCTCGTATCCGACTTCACCTGCAATGACGGTAATCTTTTTGTTCGTGCTAAGAATCAGATGACTGGCCCATTCCAGACGGCGAAGCTTCATGTACCCGGTAAAAGTCATTCCTGTAAACTTTTTAAACTGCGCACTGAAATATGGGGGACTAATGAAAAAATACCTTGCAACATCCTCCATTTTTATTTCCATGCCGTAATTTTTGTCAATAAAGGCGATTGCCGCCTGCATACTTCCGTCATTAGCAGCCCTATAGCTTTTAACGGTTTTCGTGATGCCGGGGAGGATGCCTTCGATCCAGTGAAAGATCTCCAGCATGGAATCGAGACGGCAAATACCTGCTGCTAATTCGCTGTATTGATCCTTCATGGGCGGAAAATCACAAATGATGGACAGTCTCCCGAATATGCCTAAAATATAGGATCTTATACTGGGTACCGTAATGTCCCGTGAAAATATGGAATCCTTTATGTATTCGCCTATATTTTTCAGAAATTCGGTATCCTTCCCCGACAGCAGCAGCTGTATAAAAAACTCCGCAGACCATCTGCCGTTAACTCCCCTGGAATCAAGCCCGATCCTGTTGTATTCATATACGGAAAAACCCCCTTTTTTCTCGTAGGTTCCCAAATCCACCATTTTCATGGCCTCATAATATGAAGCGGTTATATCCTTTTCCTTGTGTACCATGCTTCCCACACCAATTACCGTGGAAGGGCGCTGAGAATCCGCGGCAATTTTCTTTAAAGCATTTTGTATACCTTTAAGCACACCTTCCTCAGAATTTCCATAATAAAGAAATATCCCGCGGCCGGCATATTCACCCTGAATCACACTGCATTCTTCCAATTTGCCGGCATCCTCATGCCTGCATAGGTTCCAGCCTGCACCGACGACTGCGGTGCAAAAGCTGTTTCCTCCAATATGTAAAGCATCCCACTCCTTTTCCCGGATGGCCGATATAAATGCCTGGTTATCGCTATCCGTTTTCAGCTTCCGCACCTCCATGTCCTTTTTCCTGGCGGCGTCCAGATGCTCCTTCAGTTGCCGGAATACAGGCTCCAGCTGTGAAAACAAATCCATCTTCAATATATACGAAAATGCGTCATGAGCTACCGCCTGCCTCGCATATTCGAATTCGGCATAGCCGCTGAGCAGCACTACCTCGGCGCCGGGGTCAAGTTTTTTTATTTCCTTAAGAAGTGCAATCCCGTCAAACTCAGGCATTTTGATATCCGTCAGCAAAACCTGCGGCTGAAGGACCTTAAACAGTTTTAGTCCCTCGAAGCCATCGCTGGCAACCCCTACCACCTTATAGCCCATGCTTTCCCAATCAATTGAGTTGCGCAGGCCATTCCTGATGATTTCCTCATCTTCCACGATCAGAAGGTTATACATCGCTTTCTCCTCCCTTTTGAATCGGAAGCATGACAGTTACCCGTGTCCAATGGCCGCTCTCGCTTTCGATTTTCAATCCGTATCTGCTGCCGTAATTCAACTGTATTCTTTCGTTTATATTTGGCAGTCCTACATGGACAGATGGATTACCCCCGGACAAAACGGCATGAATCTCGTCCAGCTTTTCCTCAGGTATTCCGATTCCATTGTCTGTAACAACAATTTCCAGCAAATTTGTTTCATAGACAGCATGCATGCCGACATCAACGCTAAGCACCTTTGATCTGGGCATGCCGTGCACGATGGAGTTTTCAATGATGGGCTGCAAAATGTATTTGGGAACAAGCAAATCCGTCAGCTCCGCATTCTCCATGTGCCACTTGGCTTCAATCCTTTCGTTATGCCTGATCTGCTGTATCTTGACATAAGACTTTACATAGGCGATTTCCTTTGAAAGCTTCACCTGGTATTCCCCCGATACCAGGCTGTTGCGCAGGAAAGCTCCCGTGGCTTCGATCATTTGCTGCAGCTCGTCTTTTTTTTCAGCGATCAGCAAAAACTTCATCGATGTAAAAATGTTATACAGCAAATGCGGATTCATTTGCGACTGGAGCACTACGATCTGCAGTTCATTCCTGCGGCGCTCCAGTTCGAACCTTTCCTTTTCCTTCCTCTTTATTTGTTCCGTAAGTCCGTTTATCCGTTTCAAAAGTTCTCGAAAAGAAAGTGCGAGGGCGCCTACTTCATTTTCAATATTTTGAGGGACCGGCAGGTCGATACTTCCCGGCGAAGCCAGACTGAAATATTTTTGAAGCCTGGCAATCGGGCCTACCATACTTACAGTAAAAAATCCCGACAGGATCATGAGCAGAAACAAAAGCACGCAAAGAGAATAAATGTTATAGTATAGGATTTTAAGGTTTTCCTTCATCAGACCTTCCAGGGGAAACATATAAATCAGCATCCAATCCGTTCCCTGAATCCGCTTTGATGCGATCATCGCCTTCCCCGTATCCAATTGTACTATTTGGGGGAAATCGTCAGAGATCAGGTTCCCCTGCGCCATGCCCTCCACCAGATGCCTGTATGGAGCCGATGAGGCAGTGCTGATAAGGCTCCAGTCGGATTTGCTGTAAATATATCGCATGCTGTAAGGTGTAAACTGGGTTACCGTAAGCTTCGAATCAAAAAAACCGCTAACCCCCATCTCCAGATAGCCCAAAATATTCAGCAGGTTTTGACCGGCTGAATATTCATGGTTGCGAATAATGAAATAAATACTGCCCTTCCCTTCCTCCGTTTTGCTCATAGTAAAAACACTATAGCTCAAGGGCGCCTCCAGCTTCTCCAATACGGCAGGCTCCAGCTTCTCCGTATCCTGGCTTGTATAGGTGGAAAAGCAAAGATTTCCCCGGGAATCGTAAAGCTTTATATAGTTTACGGCCTGGGACAGTACTCCGTTTCTGTAAAGAATATTGTTGAAGCCGGCTTTTAAGGGATTTTCGTCACCGGCTTGCGGATTTTCCGGCTGCGAGACAAGAACATCCTTCAGGGCTTTATCGAAGCATACCTGCCGCGACAGGCTCATATATCCTTCAAACCGCTTTTCCAGGCTCTCTGCCACCTGCTCCACCGAACGGTTATATGTCGACTGTATTTCTTCCATGATCGTGTCCTTGAATATCAGATAGGAAGCGGCAGTAACAACGATTAGCGGAACCAGGATCAGACAGTAATATAAGTATACCTTTACCCGCATCCGTTTGACCTTTTCCATACGCGTTATAAAACCATCCAGTTCCCCGGTATCGGAGGAATCCTTTATTCCCGCCGCTACCTTATTCAGCAGCGTTATAGGGCGTATAACAAAGGCGGCGGAAAAATACAGTACCGCCAGCCAGATAAAAAACACAACCCCGGCAAGCAATACCAGTTTAAGAAGCGGTGCCATCAACGCCTTGTTAAGCAGTTCGACATCCACCAGCATGAGATATTTAAAGCTGTTCCCCGAGCCGCTTAATGCAACCGGCAGATATTTCGCTGCCGCAGCATTCGTCTTTTCCGCAGTAGTGCGCCAAAAAAACTCCAGATTTTCTTTGACATATTCCATCCTCTCTGCTGATTCATTGTCCTTAAAGATAAGATCATTGCTGCTGTCAAAGACATAAAGCATCCTCTCCTGCTTTTCCCCGAGCAGGCGTTTAAAATCAAGTATTCCCACAATAAATGATGTCTCGTTTATATGCGTTATCAGTATATTTTCATCAAACACATCGCTGTCGTTTGAAATGATATACTGCCTGAATTGCTCGTCTGTAAGCAATTTTGACATATAAGGGTTTTTTGTTACGGTTTCGGCCTCCGTTGTCAAATTCGCCTCGATGCCGTTTTCCGACAAAATGAACTTTGATGAAACAATATAGACCTTCTTAAAATACAAATAAGCAGTCTTTCTAGAAATAATCAAATTTTGAAGCTTTTTGGCGGCCTGTACGAAGACGCTGCTCATGGTTCCCCTGTCAATTTCTTTCACGGCATTTGCAATATCGGCATCATGGGCCATTAAATTCAGGACGTCATTTGCCTGTTCACAGGAATAGTTGATTTGCTGGTTGATAACATGCAGCTGTTGGATTTTCGTATCCGTATAGCCGGTTTTCATAATGCTCCGTGAAACATAGAAGCTGGTTAAGCAGACCATTGACAGAATGACCAGCAATATACCCGCGATGGAGATAAATATGCGCTTTTTATAAGTTTTTATCAGCATACAAATTTCTCCCCATGCATCTTGATATAAGCTGTGCAAATTCGCAAACAAAGCGGGAAAAGCCTGATGGAGCCTTCTTTTCCATAATACCACACAAGAAGGCGTTGCATCAAGGCGTTTGCCTGCTAAGGAGCCAAATATGCCATTTGGACACAGGAACCTTTTGTCTGTTCCACATCCCCAGGTCCGGGATCTTACCCCGCATTCTGCAAAATATGCGAGTATTCTTCCAGCGGAGGCTCTCCATGCAGCCGGTAATAATCCTCCCCAAGGTAACAGGCAAAGCTTGTGATAGACTCGAAGCCCATGGAATGATAAAACTCCACATCCCTTTTCATAACATCACTGTTCAGTACCAGCTTTTGCGGCGGCTTTTTCCAGCCGGAAAAGCGGGAGTTGTCGATCCAGTACTCCAGTACCTGGGCATTCCTTCTTCCGAAGCAGTCCAGCAGGCCGGCCAGGGATGCAATCTCGCTGCCGTTGAGACTGCAGGTATCATCGTCAATGGGTACAGCCGAGTCCCTCCTGATGGGTGCAAACTCAAGGAATATTCCATCTTCAGGCTCCACCCTTCCAGGCGGCGCCATGGTTTCATTATATGCCAGGTAGCAATGCATGGCCTGTGGGTTGGCTTTTTTTATTCCCCGGAGGATCGTGTTATAAATTGTCATGGCCTGGTCGGATGGACTTAGCTTTCTGCATTCCTTGCAGCAGCAGCACATGTCCTTTACATCGTCGGTCCAGAAATAGTACCTGTCCGTCGTAGGCACAAAGATCCCCGCTAAACGCTCAGCCCTTTCTTCAATGCAATCCAGGGCGTCCTTGTTGGATGTACACAAATTAAAGTCATTGGTCCTTGTCCCGTTGACATCCATCCTGAACATTTCCGGATGCTTTTCGTACAGGTCGCGGGGAAGGAGCCATGACATCGCATGGATTTCATATTCTATCTCCAAGCCCGAATCCTTGTACCGGTCCAGCAGCAGCAAATTTTCCGCTTTGCTCATAAAGGCGATGGCCTCAACCAGGGTATCCGCAGCCTGGGGTCCGCCTACCGGATGAATGCCGAGCAAATTCAGTCCGGAGTTTTCAAGTCTTTTCAGCCAATACTCTCCAATCTCCTCAGGGTGTATTAAAAGTCCTCTTCTCGCTATCATATTTGTTTCCTGTACTCCTTTTGAATTTAGTTCAACCCTTAATGGCCCCGATCATAATGCCGCTGGTAAAATACTTCTGCAAAAAGGGATATACAATGAGAATGGGAATGACGGATATTACCGTATTGGCAAGCTTGATGGTTTCGGAAAAAACCGTTTTCCCCAGAGACCCTGCCATCGTAGACATACCTGTGCCTGCCCCGTTCATCGCATTATCGTTTATCATCATATACAGAAAATCCTGCAGGGTTTTCTTATTAAAATCGGTAATAAAGAATACCGATTGAGAAAAGGTGTTCCAGTAGTCAACTGCGGTAAAAAGCGCAATCGCAGCCAGCATCGGCTTGGATAAAGGCAGAACGATTCTGAAAAAAATACCGAAATCGCTGTACCCGTCAATATGCGCCGCTTCCTCCACTTCGACGGGGAACCCCGAAAAATAAGTGCGCATAATGATTAAATAAAAAGTGTTGATCAGGCATGGGATAATGTATACCCCAATGCTGTTTATCAGATTTAACTGCTTATACAACAGATAGTTGGGAATCAGTCCGGCGCTGACAAACATGGTAAACACAACCATGTAGGTGACCAATACGCTGCCCGGAAATTTTTTCGACAGGCCATAGGCTACAAAGGTCGTCACCATCAGGTTGGCAAGTGTGCCCACGACGGTTATCGCCAGGGTGACCTTCAGAGGATTGAAAATCTGTCCCTGCTTTAGAACAAATGCGTATGCATCAAATGTGAGATTATCAGGCCAAATCATCAAAACCTTCTGCATATAAATATGATAAGGGATCAATGAGCCCACAAGGCAGTGCCAGAAGGGATACAACGTCACCAGGGATGCAGTGGTGAAAAAAACAAGAAGAAATAGATCCATTCCCCTGAATTTCTTTAACTTAAAGTAGCTCATAATTCTTATCTCCCATTAGAAAAGTCCTCGCTCACCCAGCCGTTTGGCAAACCTGTCCGCAGCAAAAAGCATGATTGCGGCGACAGCCGTATTAAAAAGACCCGCTGCTGTGGCAAAACTATACCGGTTATTGGCAATACCTACCCGGAATACATAGGTGTCAAGCGTATCACCGACCGGTAATACCTGTACGTTAAGGATGGATTGTATCTGGTCAAAGCTTCCTCCAAGGATGTTGCCTATCCGCAGAATAAGCATGACCACGATGATCTCCTTAATACCGGCCAGGGTTATGTAGTATAATCTTTGGAACCAATTAGCCCCATCCATGTCAGCTGAATCGTATAGCTGAGGATCAATGGATGTAAGGGCCGAAAGGTATATGATCGCCCCCCATCCCGCTTCCTTCCAGAGCTCTGTCAGCACTACAATCGCACGGAAATATTCCTTTTGACCGAGAAACATCACAGGTTCATACCCCAGGAGCCCAATCACATTGTTGGCCACTCCCCCGTTTACTGTAAGAAAGTTGGTTATGATGCTGGCCACAACAATCCAGGATACAAAATGAGGCAGATAAAGGATGGTCTGGACACTTCGTTTAAATAGCCGGCTTCTGATCTCATTGATCAGTATGGCAATCACAATGGGCGCCGGAAAACAAATGAGCAGCTTGTAGAAGTTTATAATCAAGGTGTTGCTGAAAGCAGTCCAAAAACCCGGACTTTCAAAAAGCTCGATGAAATAGTCAAAACCGACGAACTCACACTGGGTAATGGGCCTGGTAAAGCGAAATTCCCTGAAAGCAATCTGAACATAATATAACGGGTAATACCGGAACACGGCATAGAGAATAACGGCGGGAAGAATAAACACATACCAGTGCCTGGCCTTCCATATCTTTTCCACGAGAGCCCCTTTACCGGCTGCTGTCGGTTTTGATGCTGCCTGCTGCATAGAATTGCCCCTTTCAGATGTTAAATCCTTTTGCAGGGAAAGAACAGCCAATGCTTTTCCCTCCCTGCAAAAACCGGCCTTAGTAGGGTGCCCGGCCTGATTTCACACGAAACTTTCTTGGATAAATGCTTATGAAATCAGGCTTGGGCTTGACGCCAAAATACATTTTTTAAAGCTGGCAGAGTGCTAGAATTCGGGAATCTTTGCGTCGTTATCTGCCAGGTACTTTTCCACCAACTGGGTCCATTTATCCAATCCGGCTTCTTTAAGCTTTCCAACATAGGTATCCCAATTCGCGTCAATATCCGTTTCACCCAGCAGGAATTCCACCAGCCATTTATTGTCTACTTCTCCAATGGATGCCATTATCTTGGCTGTTTCATCCGTAGAGAACATGCTTGCCCAGTCATTCTGTACCACGCCGGGTTGATCCTGCCATTGGAACCATTTCTGTATTACAGGGCTTGTGGCAATTAAATCGTTTGAGCCAAAATCGGCAACTTCACCCAGCAGGTGCTGTCCCTGCCCCCATTCCTTCGTAATCACATCGGTCAGCTGAACTTTTTGTCCATTTTCAACCTTATGATGCTGTCCTTCCAAACCATACAAAGTGAGCATGCGCCCCTCTTCGCTCAAGAGGTAATCCATGACGGCCAGCATTCTTACTTTTGTTTCCTCGTCGGCCTTTGCCGAGAAACAGGAATCCGCATAGTAAGGAATTCCTCCGGCGCTTGTAAAAGAGCCCTTCGGTCCGCTGGGCACCGGCACAAAAGCCCCAAGCTCCGCATCCGCCTTGTACTGTTTCAAAGGCTTTTCATTTGCGTCCCACCATATCTGCACCATGTTCATGCAAAGCACACCGGCACGTCCGGAAGCAAACTTCTGCATTGCTTTGTCATAGGAATTGGTAAGGACTTCCGGGTCCAGAAGCTTGTTTTTATAGAGGTCGGCCCAGTATTTTAAAGCTTCCTTGTAATTTGGATCTGCATGGAACCAGGTCAGCTTGTCGTTGACTCTGCCCCACCCATAATAGCCTGTCCATGCAGGGGCAAACCTGTCTATGGACCAGTTGCCATAAGTCGTCAGGCCGGTGGTACCTTTACCGTCCGGGTCATTGTCAATAAATGCCTTCAGTATGCCTTTAAAATCATCAAAGGTTTCAGGCGCATTCAGGCCAAGCTTTTTCATCCAGTCCTCTCTTACATAGAATCCAGGATTCAGATGGCCCAGGGAGTCAGGAACCCGGTAGAACTGGCCTTTTGTCGCAAGCATATTGGCCATTGGTTTCTGGCACTGATCAACGATGTTTCTAAAACCAAATTTATTGGCGTATTCGGTAACATTAAGAAGCGCCTTATCTTCAACAAGCTGATTGAACAGATTTTGATCCGTGGCGCGGAACCAATCGGGAATGTCCCCTGAGGCAATCCGCATGCTCAATGTCTGTTGGTAGTTGGATATGTTGGTAATGGTCGGCTTGATGGTAGCATTGAATTTTTTCTTTATTTCCTGAAGAATTGCGTCTTCCGGTGATACATTCATAACAAAATACGCCATGAGTTCAAATTCTACAGGCTTATCCGTATTCACAGCTTCATTGCCGCTTTTATCCCCGGAGGTGCTTTCGGCGGACCCTGCCGCTGTAGCGCCGGTTTTTTCCGACGGAGTACCTCCTTTATCTGAGGAACAGCCAGTGACTGCCATGACTGCAATCATAACCAGACATAAAAGGGTAATCGCTTTTTTCATTTATTTCACTCCCTCATTTTTTTTGCATGTCTTAAGGCTTAATTCCGGGTACCCTCGGGAATTCCTTCAGCATTTGCATACTCTAATTATAAATGAAAGCTCGAATAAAAGTTAAGGGAGTGATTTTAATAAAAAGGGTAGATGATTTTACTATCTGTTGCAGCATGATTTGCAGCAGCACCTTTATTTTAGAGAACTTATTGCTGCGGCGGCGTTGAATTTTTCTCCAGAAGAGCGGTAACTTTGATTGAATCCCCTTCCGGTGTTCCTGTCACCGTAACGGCGAAATCCGTATTCCGCGTTGCCTTGCCGAGAAGCTCCTTTGCCAGCTTATGGCCGGTTTCATCAAAGCGATAAAATTTATAACCGCCCTCCTCCTGCTTCACCGCAATCCCATATCCGCTTGCCTCGCATTCCTCCATGGTCAGGCATGCCCTGGTCTCTTTTTCAGGGCTTACAAGTCCAATGCAGTGCTTATCGGTTAAAAAACCCGTAAATGTTGTAATTTCTGCTTGGGTAGACTGCGGATCCCGGGCCGGCTTTGCATCTGCCGCGCTCTCTTGTTTCGGCGGAGCATCGGCTGCAGGAGCCGCAGATTGGGATGTCCGGGTATTTTGCGCGGGTTCGGGAGTCGCAGTCTTCACCTTTGCAGCAGCGGAAGCCGGATTTTGAGAAGGCGGCTGAGGGGTGCATTGCATTTTCAATGGCGCTGCCATATCCTCCTGCTCCGGCAGAGTCGTTTCTTTCATCGGATCCCGCTGCGCCTGTACGACTGTTTTCATCCCACCGCCAGCAGCCTCCGGCGGATCTTGCAGGTTTTTCGGATCCTCTACGACAGTAATCGTGCTTTTGATCATCCCCATCCAGCAGGTATAGACAAATTCTCCTGCCTCCAGGGGAATAAATTCAATTTCATTTTCTCCTTCCACCAGCTTTTTATCGATTTTAAATTTTGGAAGAGTTATGGCATTGTTGCATTCGTTGAGATTTCCGGCAGCAGCCTTGATGATCCACCGGACCGGGATTCCCTTCCTGACCACAATCGGCGGATAGCTGCCGGATCCGACGGAGGTGACGACGGTCTGTACATTTCCTTCAATACGGGCAATACTGGTATCCCCAGTCACTTGATAGGACGGCAGGGGAAGCAGGATTCCCGAAAGCGACAATCCTCTTCCCAGCATGACAAAGCCCAGAATAATCACAAACGCGGCGCTTGCTTTTAAAATCCTTCCGGTATATTTCTTGTTGATCGCCGAATTAAGCATACCAAAGGAAAACAGCAAGGGCACCGTTCCAAGAGAAAATACAAACATGGAAAGAGCGCCAAAGACCACGCTTCCCGTACCTAACGCGTACAGCTGGACAATCTGCAAAGGTCCGCAGGGCATCAGCCCGCTCAGCAGTCCTATATAAAATGGCCCGTAATTGTTTTTTCTTTGAATTTTCTTTGCGGCAAAATAAGGCATCCGGAGGTTCAATCTCCGCAGCGCAGGGAAAATTCCCAGCAGGTTGATCCCCATGATGACCATAAAAACTCCCCCGAAGATGGGGACGATACCTTTCCAGATACCGGTAAAGCTGATTGCCTGGCCCAGTCCGCCTGCAATCCCTCCAACAGCGGTATAGGCAATAACCCTTCCTGAGTTATACAGGATGGAAGGAACAATCCATGCCCGCGGTCTGCTTTTCCGGCTTGAAGTCTCCTGGCCCGGTATGGTCTGGGAAATTGCGATGCCGCCGCACATGCCTGCGCAGTGAAAAGATGTCAGGAAGCCCACGATGAGCAACAAGCCATAGCCGGCATCCTTGCCCAGCCGGGGGAAATATTTCAGCATAAAAAGATCTTTGAGAAATTGCAGCACGCCCAAGTGAAATAAATTCTCCAGGATAAAATACAATGCAAGGAGGATAATCCCCCCAAGAAAAATTTTTTTGACCTTTGTCCATCCCAAATTCGATTTTTGTTGAGAGCCATTATGCTCTGTTCCTGTGGCGTCGGCTGTATTCCTTATCATAATTTCCCCCACCCAAATACTATTTTGTTTCTTCGTCCGGTATACCAGGGCCGGACTTCATCTTCGATTAAAGTCCGGCGAAAGCAGGTCATTTTTCCCCATCATCTTCCCCGGCAGCATGATGAGGAAATCCTGTGGATAAATGTGCTTTCTCCGCTTCCGGCGTTTCCGCTGAGTTCTCTGCGTCATCCTCCAGGATTGACAATACTTTGATTATCTCCCCTTCTGCCACACCTCTGACAAGGATGGTTATATTGCTATTCTTTTCTGTTTTTAACAGGATATCCTTCGCCAATTTGCGGCCTTCTTCATCAAATTGATAAAATTGCCATATGCCGTCCTTTTTAAAGGCGATCCCGTACCCGCTTGCTTCGCAGGACGGCATGAGCAAGCAGGCTTTCGTGTCCTTATCCGGCTCCCCGAAGGCAAAACAATGCTTGTCTATGATAATCCCCTTATATTCCCGCTCGGCTGCCGTTACAGGTATGGATTCTTCATCGATCAGGCCGCCCTTAGCTTTATATAAAACGGTGACGGCTTCTGCACGGGTAAGGTAATTGAGAGGCTGGATGTAACCATCGGAAGAGCCCTGGAAATATTTGCGGGCAACGGCTGCATTTAACGCGCCTGCCCCCCCTTCAGGTATGTAGACGGCGTCCTTGAATTGCTCAATGGCCTGTGTATTGCTGCTGCCGGCCGTATCCCACTGCAGCAATACAGACAATATCTTTGCCGCCTCCACCCGGGTCACCGGCTCGCCGGGTCCCACCGCACCATTTTCCGCGGCGGTTATATATCCTGCAGCTACCGCTTTCTGTATGTCTTGTTCATACCATGCGCCCGACGGTACATCCGAAAAATCAACATCCCCCTTTTCTGTGAAGCCGAAAGCCCTGTTGACAAGGGCTGCGAACTCAGCGCGGATAATCGTGTTATCCGGTCTGAAAGTTCCATCCTCATGCCCCTTAACCAGGCCGCTGCCATACCCTTCGGCGATCTGTTTTTCAGCCCAGTGCCCGTGGCAATCTCCAGGATGTTCTTCATCCGCTGCAAAAGCGGTTACCGTAAGGGATGCCAACATGCTTACCGCCAGAAGCATGCTTAGTAGAATCTTTTTCTTTTCTTTCATAATGACAACCTCCTGTATAAATTATCGAAAGGTTCAGGTATCTACCGGGATATAAAAAAGCAAAGCTATTCTCTCTTCTTAAGACAAAGCTTTGCCTCCGGTTTTCCAGTCAGCCATATCGGGTTCAAGGAATGCTTGCAGTTTAATTCCCTCTCCCGCTTTCCATAACCCTAGTATTCCTACTTGAATTATATGTTTTTTAATTATACTATAAATTGAAAAAACTGTCAACGATGCATTTGAAAAATATGCAGCTCTGCATCGTAAACGCTCACCCGCTTACGCTCCGTCGAATCTTTTGAGACTCAGGGAATTGAGCAAAACGGATACGGAGCTAAAGGCCATTGCCGCGGCGGCTATCACCGGATTCAAGTGTCCTGATGCGGCAAAGGGTATGCCGATTACATTATAAATAAATGCCCAGAACAGGTTTTGTTTAATTTTTCTCATTGTTCTTTTTGACAGTTTTATTGCCGTTGGGACTGCCATCAGGTCCCCTTTTAAAAGAACGATGTCCCCTGTTTCCACAGCAACATCCGTACCTGTCCCAATGGCAAACCCAATATCCGCCGTTGCCAGGGCTGGAGCATCATTGATGCCGTCTCCTACCATGGCTACAATTTTCCCCTGTTTTTTGAGTTTTTGTATCTCTTCTGTTTTGTTTTCAGGCAGCACCTCGGCGATCACATTTTTGATCCCCACCTTATCGGCAACATAACGAGCGGCTTTTCTGTTGTCCCCTGTAAGCATATAGACCCGGATGCCCATTTTTTCAAGGATGGAAACTGTCTCAAAAGAATTCTCCTTTATTCTGTCCGCAAGTGCCACCGCTGCTGTCAAAACACCGTCTACCGCTACCAAAACGACTGTTTTACCTTCGTCATAAAGGGAAAATAGCACCTTTTCCGACGCGCCCAAATCAATACGGTTTTCCTCCATCAGCTTTTGTGTGCCGGCCAGTATTTCCTTCCCACCGACTACAGCACGTATGCCTTTCCCTGGAATGGCCTCGAAGGTTTCAGCATCCTCCGTTTCATGCGCTGTTTTTTCCTTGTATTTTTGATATATCGCAACCCCCAATGGATGCTCGGATTTCTTTTCGGCAATAGCGGTCAGCTTTAAAACCTCATCTTCGTCATACCTTCCGGCTGCGCCATGGAATAAGACAATGTCTGTGACTTCCGGCTTCCCGGCGGTGATGGTGCCCGTCTTGTCCAGCACCACCGTGTCGATTTTGCATGCGGCTTCCAGTACTTCGCCGTTTTTAATCAAAATACCCTTTTGTGCGCCTTTGCCCATACCCACCATGATCGCCGTGGGAGTTGCAAGCCCCAGGGCGCAAGGGCAGGAAACCACAAGGACGGAAACGGCATAGATAAGCGGCCTGTCAATGAAGTAAAATAGGTGGCCGTAGATGACAAAGTACCAATACAGGAATGTCCCTGCTGCAGTCAGCAAGACGAATGGGACAAAGAAGCCGCATACCCTGTCCGCAAGCTTTTGTATCGGCGTTTTCCCATCCTGCGCCTCTTCTACCATTTTTATGATATGGGAAAGAACAGTTTCATTCCCGACCTTTGTGGCCCTGTATTTAAAAGTTCCGAATTTGTTCAGGGAAGCTCCGGTCACCTGATCTCCTTCCTTTTTGTCCACTGGGACGCTTTCGCCTGTAAGCATGGATTCGTCAACCGCCGAATAACCTTCCAGCAGAATACCGTCAACAGGTATTTTCTCCCCCGGCCTCACAACAAGGATATCGCCGGGAATCACCTCCTCAACAGGCAAATCGCTTTCAGCGCCATCCCTTACAACCCTGGCAGTTTTCGGCTGAAGCCGGATCAACATTTGGATCGCTTTTGAAGTTCTGCCTTTTGCGGCTGTCTCCAGGTATTTCCCCAGCAGCACCAGCGTAATGATAACGGAAGAAGCTTCAAAGTAGATGTTTTTCATACCGAAGTAAATGGACGCTTTTTCAAAAAGCGAGATATAGACGCTGTAAAAGTATGCAACCGTTGTCCCGATGACTACAAGTAAATCCATGGTCGCTCTTTTCGCCCGCAATGCATAAAAGGAATTCTTATAGAACCGAAAGCCCAGGACGAACTGGACGGGAGTAGCCACGGCAAGCTGAAGACGCCAGTCATGCAGGACGTTTGTTTTAAAACGTATGTAATTGAGAAAAACGCCCCATTTTGTTTGACTGGCGGGATCAAAATAATCATGGCAAAAGCCCAGGCCGCCCAATATCATTGCCAGAATCAGCGGCGAGCTTAAAACGGCCGAGATGACGAACTGCCGCAGCATGCTTTTTCTTTCGATATCGCTTCGGTCCTGCAAGGCATTGGCGTTTCTGCCCGCATTTTCTTCGGCAATAAATCCAAGCTGTCCGATGGCCTTTTTAATCTCCGCCAGCTGCACTTTGGTATTTTCATACTCCAGAAGAGCTTTTTCAGTTGCATAATTCACTCTTACCTTTTTAATGCCGTCAAGCTTTTCAAGACTTGACTCAATGGTAGACGAGCACAAAGCGCAAGTCATACCGAACACCTTCAGTGAAACGCTTTCAACCATTCCCTTTACACCCCTTTACTTCCGAATTCCTGCGCTTTATGAAAAAGCCGGATATTGCAGCGAAATACACAATCCCCGTTCCAAACATAGTATTCCTATCGTTTTAGTATAATCCAATTGTATTATGCCGCAATGGATTTGTCAATAATACATTTGGAATAACTTCAATTCACAATTTGTCATGCAAGGGGCGCTCACAATAGTCTTAGCCAGCCGGAAAACAGTTTCCCAGGACGGCCGCGCCTAAGTATGAAAAAGTGTAGGGGAGCGCATTGCGCGTTCGGTGACTATTCAGGTATCCCGGTTGTCATTGCAAGGAGCAAAGCGAAGTGGCAATCTCTGCTTCTGACTGAAATAACATTTATTAGATTGCCGCGCTCCACTTCGTTTCGCTCGCAATGACAGTACCTGAATAGTCACCGCGTCCGCAGAATGCTATCTGTGATAAAACGCAAAACACTTGACTTCTTGGCGTTGTCCTTCTATAATATGGGTAAACGCGAATAACACGCATTTGCACGTCATATAATGCACAAAATAAAGATTTGAGGTTTCGCATGGCAACTGAAATATATGTAATATCAGGCTTCCTGGGGGCAGGAAAAACGACGTTGATCCAGAAGCTGCTGAAAGAGGCATTCAAGCAGGAAAAGGTCGTCCTCATTGAAAATGATTTCGGTGAAATCAGTGTCGATGCCGCCCTGCTGAAATCCGGCGGCATTGAAGTGAAGGAGATCAATTCCGGCTGCATTTGCTGCAGCCTTTCGGGTGATTTTGTAAAAGCCCTCAAAGAACTCCTGGAGCGCTACCGCCCGGATAAAATTATCATTGAACCCTCCGGCGTCGGCAAGCTCTCGGATGTTATGAAAGCCTGCTCAGACCCGCGCATTCTTCCATTGGCAAAAGTCAAATCGAAAATTACCGTCGTGGATGTGAAACGCTGTAAAATGTATCTTGATAACTTCGGCGAATTCTTTGAGGACCAGATTCAAAATGCCGATGTCCTTGCGCTCAGCCGTACGGAGGATTTCCCCGATAAGATAAACGACGCCTGCAAATTGATAAAAAGCCTGAATGCGCATTCGGCAATCCTTTCAAAGCCCTGGGACCAAATGGGCGCCGCAGAAATTTTGTATCCGCGGGAGGACCGCCACGAGCATACGGAGCATTGCGGTCACGGGCATGGATGCGGATGCAGGCACTGCGGCGCACACGGCCAGGGTGAGCACGGTCATGAGCATGACGGCGATTGCGGGCACAAACATTCGGCGGAAGAAGCCTTCGACACCGTCACCATCCGGACAAAGAGGGTATTCAGCATAGAAGATTTGAAGGCGCGGGTATCGGATATGGAGCGGAGCGCAAAGGGAACCATCCTCCGCGCGAAAGGCATCGTCCGCAGCCCGGACGGATATGTAAATTTGCAATATCTCCCCGGAGATATACGGATCACAAACTGTACCGCCAGCGGCAATACGCTTTGCATCATAGGCCGGGATCTAAACCGGCAGGAGCTGGTCGGCCTCTTCAGCGGGGAGGGATAGGATGGCAATACCCATTTATGTGGTAACCGGCTTTCTGGATGCCGGGAAAACCACATTTCTCAACAATCTGCTGAACAGGCACGACTGGCACGACATCAGGATGCTTGTAATCCAGTTTGAGGCAGGCGAAGAAGAGTTTCACAGCCGATATGACAACTGCGAGACGATCACGTTTTCCAAAAAAACTTTGGAGCAGCAGGCATCCGAATTAGCCTCGCAAATTAGCGGCTGCATACAAAGCCGGGAGCCGGATGAAATCTGGATCGAGTGGAACGGCGTCGTCCCATTTTCCCGGCTGCAGTCTTTGCTTTTGCATTCCTCGCTGCGCAACCTGTGTAAGCTTCATAAGGTGATCCATATTGCAGATGCGGCGAATATAGAGAACCTGCTGGGCAGGACGGGAGGCGCTTTGCCCGAACAGATTGCAAACAGTGATTTCGCCGTTGTGCGCAATGCGCGTTGGGCCAATACTTTCAAAAACGTCCGGCGCCTGTTGAATGGAATAAATCCCGGCATTGATACCTATGAAGTAAAAGCGTATAACGATCTGTATAAACAGCTTTTCGGCAAAAAAGAGAACCCTGTCAACTTTTTCTTTTTGCTGGTCGTCCTGATTGTCACTCTGCACTTGATTGCAAAGCCGGTTTTAGAGATACTCCAGGTCCCTGTCAATACCATCATCAACGTATTTTTAGGGATCATTCTACAGGCTGTCCCGTTCTTACTGATCGGTGTTTTGCTTTCCTCCGCAATTCAGGTCTTTATCCCTCAAAGCGTCATTGAACGCCGATTTCCTAAATCCATTGGCATGGGAATGCTTGTGGCAATTCTAAGCGGTTTCTGCCTTCCGGTCTGCGACTGTGCTTCCATTCCCATCTTCAGGAGCCTGGTGAGAAAGGGGATTCCGCTCCCCGTGGCCATTACCTTTATGACGGCAACGCCGGTAATCAATCCGGTGGTCATTTTGTCGACTTATTACGCATTCAGCGGCAACCTGACCATTGTGACCGGGCGCGTGTGCCTTGGGATCATCGCCGCGGTTATTATCGGGCTTGTCTTTGCAATCCGGCCGCCGAAAGGCCACGTATTGTCCGGAGGAGCGCTTGACAGGCTGATGTGTAGCTGCGGCTGCTACGAGGACGCAGAATCCATCACGGATTTCAAGGGAAAAGCCGGCTTGTTCATACGTCATTCGCAAGCGGAATTCTTCAGCGTCGGAAAATACTTGGTGATAGGAACCTTTATCGCATCGGTCTTCCAGGTCCTTGGGACCGGAATATTCACCGCCGCGCAAAGCGGGGCGGGGCTGGCAGTGTCCATCCTGATCATGATGGTGATGGCCTTTGTCCTCTCGTTATGTTCATCCTCCGATGCCGTTATCGCGCGCAGCTTTGCCGGACAATTCCCCATGGGTGCGGTTATGGGATTTCTGGTATTTGGGCCCATGATGGATATTAAAAACGTGATGATGCTCTCCTCGGGATTTTCAAAGCGTTTTATCGGCAGATTATTATTTACGGCATTGATCGTATGCTTTGTCGTTGTCTTTCTATTTTCCGGTTTGGGAGGGATGTAGCTATGCACGCAAAGGCGTTTAATCCTCAAATTTTTCTGGAGTCCATGTGCTATTTCGGTTTCGGGGGATTGATGCTTTATCTGGTGAGCAGCGGGAAATATCTTTCGTATGTCACGCCCAGAATGGAGCCGTATCTTTATTTTGCGGCAATCGTCATGGGTATATGGGCTCTGGCAGGGCTGGGCAGGCTGTTCCGCCCGCAGCACAAAGTACGCTCCGGGCATTGTTTTGTGCTGGCCATCCCCATTTTGCTGTTACTGCTTCCTCACAGCCCCCTGAGCGCCTCCGATCTTTCCGGCAATTATCTCGCCAGGAATCCTTTTTCCAGCCGGCCTGGCCAGAGCAGCTCCTATGGTACGCCTCAAAAGCAGGCTTCATCGGGCGATTCCGGCTTCAACGTCTCGACCGCCATTCCATCCGAGCCAACCGAAGACCCTGCAGAAAGCAGCACTGAACCTGTGACAGATCCTTCCGCTCTTACCGGAGATGAACTGCCATCAGAAGATACGGCGCCGGAAGACTCCATCGATACCACTGTCCCCGATACACAAACCGATCTGCCGGAAGAGGGTTATTCAACCGGTCTGCCGGGTCTGGATACTGCAAACAAAAAAATTACCGTGTCAAATGATGATTTCGGCATATGGCTTTCGGAGATCTATATGGATATGGAAAAATATAAAGGCTATACGGTGGTAATGACGGGATTTGTTTTCAAAGATCCGGAAATACTCAAAAAGGACGAATTTGTGCCCGCCCGGCTGATGATGTCCTGCTGCGCTGCGGATTTGGCCCCTGTGGGGTTGGTTTGTAAATATGACGGGGCTTCCGAACTCAAAGAGGAGTCATGGGTGACGGTTGAAGGCACCCTCTCTGTCGTGCAAAATGAATATGAAGGCGAGAAATATGATGATCCGCAGCTTACTATAACGAAAATTACACCCGCCAAGGAAGTGGAGGACTACGTTTACTTGTATTGATAATCCCCTTCAAAACGAAGTCCCCACTGCCTGCCGGCAATACGAGCGGGCTTCTGCAACCGGACTTGCCGGAATTGGAACGCGCTGGCCGGAATCCTGTGAGACCTGAAACCGAATCCCACGCCCGGGGGTTCTATGCTATTTCCCCTGCCATCGCAGAACGGTTGAACCTGTCAAGCTCATCAAAAAATGCCTGAATATTGTTTTGGGGCGTTCCTGGCGGCACATCGCAGCCGCTTGACAGAACAAAATTTTTATAAATCGCCGTTTTCCACAGAAGTTCCTGCGTCTTTGTTCTCACTTCATCCACGCTGCCATTTTTTAAAACACTGGCAGGGTCGACATTCCCCATGGCAACTCTGCCCCACGGTATTTGCGGCATAATCCTTGCCATATCAACGGCATTTCCGAAATGAAAGCCCATAGCCCCTGTGGAGACCATGGATTCCACCTGCTTTTCCGTATTGCCGCAGTTATGCAGGATCGTCATGAAAAAGTCGTCCTGGACTGCTTCTACAATCTTTTTAACATATGCCGATGAAAATTCCTGGCAATGCTGGGGAGACAGCAGTCCTGCCGCCGGTTCCGCAATAATGATGCCGTTTGCTCCTGCTTCTTTGAATGCTTTTGCATATTCCACCAGAAATTGCACGCATTTTTGAAGCAAAAGGTGCATTGTCTCCGGTTCCGTCATAATGGCGACCATTATTTCCGTCATGTCAAACAATCGGCCCGATAAAGAAAACGGACCGATCATGCCGGCAAAGGCGGGACGTTCCTTAATATGCTTTGCTGCGAGCCCGGCGGCGTTAATGTATTCAGAAGTGCGGCCTTCTCCTACATTGGGAATCCGCAGCCCCTCTACTTCCTCCATATCACGGATAGCTCCCTTGACAACCGTAGGGATTTCGTCCTCTGTAAACCTGATATCACAGCCGAAGGCCTCCGCTTCGACAGATAAATCCATGCACGTGACGCTGGCGATTGACGGGTACTTTTCAGCAATTGCCTTTATACACTCATATTGATTTTTTGCTTCACTCACTACCTGCAGAATATTCATGCCTTTTATCTCTGCTCCGGGGAAGGACAGTACAGGCATAGCCTTTCTATCCGGTGAGTTTAATAAATTGTACATCCAGGTTTTCATATTCCGTTTCATTTTTTTTACACTCCTATTCTTATTTTCTGCACTACCCGTAAGAATCCCTTACCTTAACGTTATCCGGCGTCTTCGCTTCATGCCGCCATTTCGCTGCATTGCCATCCCTTGCCTTCGATAAAATAAACCTCCCGACATGAAAGTCAAGAGGTTTTATGTATAATCGTATCAAAAATACACAGGACAAATAATCTTCTTATCCTGATTACACACCTCTATCACTCGCAGAGTTTTATCGTGCATAAGACAGGCAGGTCTTCTGGCTCAAGCCTCATTGCCCTCACAGCCTTCCCGGTTTCCCAGTGGCTTCCTGTAAGGACTCCTCTCTCACAGCGGCGGGACCGCGCGGGCTTTCTACCCGCTTCCCTTTTCACCAGCTCATAGCTTCGTTCGTCAAAACTATAACTGGCACCTGTCAACAATGTGTAGTTGTATTTTCATTATAATCCCGTCAGTTGTTCTCGTCTTGTAAAATATTTATCCTTTTTGTAAATATTCCTGCATACCGGATGCTGCAGCTTTATGGCAAGCGATTTCGCCATAAGTTCGGAGGAACCCCCATTCTTTACTCGCACAAGCTGCAGGTCCCGAAAGAGACGCAATCCTGTAATTGTTTACAGATATTCATATATTCGCTTATGGTTATCCCGTATTTATCAAGTATCTGTTGAGCAGGTACTTTTGGCTCAAATAGCATATTCCCGCAGCAATTAGGCCTGGTTTTCTCCGGAGCAGCGTCATATTTTTCGCCAAAATCCTTGTACGTCGCTTTAATGCCATTGATAACAAATCGCTTCGTTTCGCATATCGCCCTATAAACATCGAATTCTAATTTCATACCTCAGCACCCCTTTTTGGACTTTTCGAAGTTTTATTGCAAGTAAAAATAACTTCGTTAATTATTTATCAATCTTATTCTATCCTGTTCATGCACCTGTCGCAACCATCGCCATATAGCTTTATACGAGCCTTTTAGATCCTTTGCATAATTAGATAAGGTTTGTTTTTAGGTGCACTGAAAATATTAATTACGCTTTTTCTGCATAAGCAGGTTGCATAGGCAAGCAGTAAATACAAAGCATCGCAGAAAATCATAGCGTAAGTTGTATTTTCATCAGTTCTTAAGAAAGATAGACATAAAAAAGCAGGGACTGCCCCAAAACACGCGGACGCGCAATGCGCGCCCCTACACAGCGGGGCTACCGACATGCATCGGCCCCGGGCGCATGGACCAGTTGATGACGAATCATCGACCAGCCCAATGTGCAGGGATTGCCCATTGGGCAATCCGCTTTCTAAGACAGTCCCTGTTTCTAGATAGCTGCTCTTTCACGCCGGTAGATCCCGGCGCCTTACCCGGTAAGATTTCCCTCTGCAGGGGAAATGGTGCGGCAGCAAAAAGCACAAATATATATAATTAAATATATTCCAGAAAATCCATAACGTTCCCGGCACTCTCCAGCTTCTTGATCAAGCTCGCCCTTCCTCTGTGGACTTTTCCTTTGGAAGGTTCCGCCGGAACCTTTGCAGCGTCAATTATTCTTGAGATCTCATTTCTAAGCGCTTCCAACTGGTTTTCCCTGTTGCCGGCAAAGAAATCCAGACCCAGGATACTATTGGTAAATCGTATTCCTTCCTCTTCCTTCGATAGCTTGATCCTGATTTTTGAACCGTGGTAGCTGATGAGCTTTCTTGCCAGATTAAGGCTTCCCAGCCTGTCGATATCCATCGTCGTCCCGCACCCGGTACAAATGAAAAGGCTCTCATTGACCCTGTTTTTCCGGAAGGTCAATCCGCAATTCCAGCAATGGTGAAAAATATTCACAGCACTGACCTTTACGGGCGGCGGCAGATTTCTCCACGGGAGCTTGTAGTCCAGCAGCCGGATCAGCCGGTTGTAGTCCTTCCGCTTATATCCGGGCAGCCGTTGAGCCTGCCCGTCCTCCAGCCAGCTCAATCCATCTCCCCTGCCCGCAAGGTTCTGGACGATCACCTGTGCTTTATAAGAAGCGGCTGTCTCCGCAATGAAATTTGCCGATGCGTGCAGCTCATCGATGGGTATTTCCGATGCATTTTGATCCTTCTCCCTGCTTTTTACCGGGCCTGAGGACAGAATTTCATCGTTTAGGCTCACAACGGTGTAATTGAGCTTATTCTCCAATCCCCTGGAAACGCCCATAAATGCTGCTGTCTTAATTTCTCCCGTCCCGCCTGTTTCCATTGACACGGCGATATAATATTCGTTCTTCTTTTTGAACAGCCTTGCCGTCTTGAACCTTTCGGGAGCTTCTGTGGCTTCCTTTAAAAATTTTTCCTGCCATCTCCCGAAGGAAAGGGGTACGATAATATACGCTTCCTTTTTTCTGCTTCTCCCGGGGGTTCCGCCATCTTTATGGATGTATTCCAATTCATCCCTGTTCCGGGAATTGTCCGAAGTCAACCTTGAATTAGCGCTGTTCAGAAGATAAAGCTTTACGTAGTATCTGTCCTTTGCCCGGTTGTAAAGCAGGCAATAGCTCCTCTTTGGGTCATAGCGGCAGAAGTATATTGAATAAAGCTTTACAAAATCCCCAAAGCTTTGATGATTTTTCCCTCGGCCGGCATTCTCCGGACATTCCCGTATCGCCGGAAAGGCCGCGTCGGATCCGGTATTCCCAAGCCTGAGATAATTGGCTACGGTAGACGCAAAATCCAGCTTCAGTGCATCTTTAAAGGGCTGCACCGCAAACTTGTTCAACTCTTTGCTTAAATCACCGTCAATCCACTTTGTCAACGCAAGTACGTTACAGCGGCCATTCCCCCCAAGAAACTTCTCCTCCAGCTCCGGAAAGCTTGAAGATGCTTTATTGAGAAGGAAGCGCAGGGCCAGGTTGTAGTTGATTAACGCCTCATCCATAACCTTTTGCTTCGCTTTGCCGGGTTCATGAAGTTTTAGGATTACTGTCCGCAAGCCCATAGGCTTCGTTCCTCCATTACTTTTTCCTGCTCATTGCCTTATCTTCCACTTATCACATGCTTCAATGTATAGCCTTCATATGGCCTTCTGACGCGCTCCTCATGGCAATCCCGGAATTTAGGGATACATCGTTCCTCAAGTGCCCCGTCTGTTATTTCCTGACTTTGTTTTACATTATCAAAAAAATTCTCAATGATATTCCAGGCTCACCTGCTTACCCATTTTATTCAGGTAGATTACAATCTCTTCCACCAGCTTCAGCTTCAGGCTGAGGTTCAATGGGAATTCAGGATTTTGGTGCGCCGGGTTGATGGCCCGCCCCACGATAAAATGAATATTTGTGCTCTCCTCCAGGAGGATTTTTGCCAGCCTTGAAGCCCCGTCCTTTTTGTTGAGCTCCAGAAAATCCTGCATGCTGCTGTCGGAAGCTTCACAGGCTTTTAAGCTGTCCAGCGCCTTTCTCAGCGTCAATACGCCTTCCGTCGTGAGGTCGATCCCGTCGATCTCAGCGGTTGGCGGTACGCTGGGATTATAGTAGTCAAAATTTGTCCGGATCTCTTTCCCCAGCTCCCTTGCAACAATTTGCGAGGTAGTGCCTCCACAAACCACTTTTTTGCCCTGCGACGCAATAAAAGCGGAGATGATATCCTTGTCCTGTTCCGCATCAATGGGCGGCCCAACCATAACATTCAATTTTACCGGCTTTCGTATATTAATCGTTACAACCGTTGTGTCATCCCCCGGTTCGTGGGCATACAGATTGTCGCATACCGAGAGCAGCAGCTTTGTAATGTTTTTTGCCGAGATTCCGGTTTTGTAAGACCTCTGCAGATATTCCGAAACATTGTCCCACTGCCAGCCCAAATTCAGGGTCTGGCCTATTCCGGCGTGGATGACTCCGTCGCTTGCCATAATGAATATGTCGTCGGGAGTCACCGTAAATCTGCTTTCCTTGATTGACTTGCCGCTTATCACCCTTAAGGCCGCATCCGTTTGAAAAAGCCTTCCCTTTCTCAGCCGGAATACGGCCGGATTGTCAAACTCAACCAGATACCCTTTTCCCGAATAGAATATCTGCAGGATCGAAAAGGTAGAATATGCAATCCCCCTGTCCCGGCATACCGGCAGTGTATTCGCGATAGTCTCCACCGCCTCATCCACGCTTGACCCGTTGGACACCATGGTGCCGATGATTTTTGCGGTCAGGGTGGCGAGGATATTTGCCTTCACACCGCTTCCCAGACCATCCGCCAGGACGACTACCACCGAATTCTCGTTACGGATTATTTCCACCTTGTCCCCGCAGAGCTCTTCATTATGCTTATTCAGGCTTTCAAAGCTTGTATCGATATACAGGCTCACACGGCATCCCCCGTTTCCGACAGGATTGATTTCTTGAGCTTGGTAAGCGCGACCTTTGTCTCTGCCGTTGTCTCTCCCAGAAGGCTGGCGATCTCCTGTGCGACCCGCATCTGCTTTTCGATGACCTTCTGCGCAAGCTCCACATTTTCTTCCCGGATACGGTGCATCTGCTGTGCACGCCTTTCTTCCTCTGTGATATCTTTAATGACAATTACGACGATATTTTGATCCGGCACGTAAATAACGGACTGTTTTACCGTCATGCCATACTTTTCATAGTAGTATTTCTTATCATAGGTGTTTTCCCTGCTGTCAATGGCTATCTGAAAATCTTCACATTCCAGGACATCATAAATGCTCTTCCCCTCAAACCCCGATTGATTCAATCCAAACATTTTTTGCGCCGCGGAATTAGCCTCTTGTATGCATAACTTTTCATCCAGGGCGAAAATCGCGTTGGGCGTTGTATTTATGATCAGGTTTGACATAGATTCCGCTCTTTCACGCATATATGGCAGGCACATATGAAGCTGCGCCCTGTTATTATAGACGGCAATAGCCTTATCCCTGCAGCTTGAGTAACCGCATGCCCCGCAGTTCAGCTCTTTGTCCCTGGTATACTTGCCGATGCTGTTGAGTATTTCCTGGATGACGGCCTCTGACGGAACTTTGATTTTTCTTGGGAGGTCGAAAAAGGTTTTCCGCAAATCGATTTTTACATCCTCGGTGCTCAACAATTTTTCTTCCTTCAACCCGCGCTTTAAGTAGGCGATCAGCCTGCTCCGGGCTTCCAGGAAGCCGCCCTTTATGTGCTTCATGCAGGGGCCGCCGATACAGCCTCCCGAGCAGCTGTTCATCTCGATAAAGTAGTTTTGCAGCCCGCCGCTTTTGATGGAATCCATTATTTTGATGCACCGCTCCACGCCGTCAACGCTGATGCACTGGTAATGTTTACTCCCCCGGCTTTCAAGGGTTTTTATAATACCTCCGGGAGCCGGGTATATCCTTGTCCTGAGTTCCTGGCTTCCCTTCAGATTCCCGGATAAATCCGTGCTGCTGCCGATGCCCTCCTCGGCCAGCCACGCGTCCAATTCCTCAAAGGTTATCGCGGCGTCGATCACTCCGCTGTGTTGAATATCGTTGCATTCATCCTTTTTTGAAAGGCAGGGGCCGATAAAAACCACCCGGATCCTTGGGCCATAGGTCTCGCGAAGCATCTTTCCATGGGCTATCATCGGCGATACCACAGGGGCCAGCTGCCCTACCAGTTCGGGATAGTATTTCTGGACAAGCAGCGCAATGGAAGGACATGCCGTGGTGATAATATTTTTCATTTTCTTTTCGTTGATCAATTTGTCATATTGTTTCGACACTTGCGCAGCACCGACCGCTGTTTCCTCGATGCAGGTAAAGCCGAGTTTTTTCAACGCGGCATGCAGCCATTTTTCATCAGCATTTTCAAAAGCGGAGATAAA
Organism: Bacillota bacterium; assembly: GCA_023426125.1. Classification (GTDB taxonomy): domain Bacteria; phylum Bacillota; class Clostridia; order Acetivibrionales; family DTU013; genus MnB-11. The sequence goes on along the minus strand of JAFABI010000049.1, from coordinate 61,986 downwards.
GGAAGGCGCGAGACTGACATATACTTTTTCCTTCTTCCGAAGAAAACTCTTTACCGTATCCACTTCACTTTTTACTACCTTTGCATTTTGGGGACAAACGGTAAGGCAGTTGCCGCAAAGCATGCAGTCCTCTTCAATGATGCGCGCCTGATCATTGATAAAAGCGATGGCCTTCACAGGGCAATTTCGTATGCACTTGTAACAGTTCTTGCAATTCGCTTCCTTAAACTGAATAATACTCATGGCATAACCTTCTTATACACATACTCCTGGAATTTTGACTCGGCGTTGCTCATCGTCAGTTCATCCACAAATTCTTCATCGATTTTCACAGCGACCCCTTTTGTGCATCTTCCCAGGCAAAAAGAGGCCTTGAGCTCAACCTTGTTTTCCAGCTTATTCTTTTTGATCAGCTCCTGGAATCTCTGTATAACCTGATAAGAGCCTTTTAAATGGCAGGAGCTGCCGACGCATATGCTTATCCGGACCATACTTCCTCCCCCTTGCACTGTGATCATGGATTGTTAAATAAATAACATATACAGTATACCGCTTTGATATTTTTTTGTCAATGTTATGGTAACATACTTCCCGGTCACATTATGGAAAGTAACGTGACCTTATTGAATAAGTCAGGGAATATCCCTGACTCATTCGGCCGCTCAATGCGCGCCCCTGCTTTATGCAGACTTGCTTCTTTCGGCAGCCGGATGCCTGCTTCTGTATGCGAATTTCCAGTGTTCGGCCTTTAGCTTCCAGGTGCTAACCGGTGCTCTTTCCCTGTTCCGACATTCCTGGTAGGTCATATCCTTGCAGGGATATTCACGATCCGGCCTTTCCGCATCCGCATCAAGCATTACTCCCGCAAAGGAACAAAACGCCTTTGTCCTGGTTTCCGCAAAGTCGTTCCCGACCATATCCCGATAGTAGTCGCAGTATTCGCAATGAATCATAATCCCACCCTCTCCTTTATTCTATGCTCACTGGCCCTTCAACTTTTTCATTACATCATTTTCAAAGAAGCTGCGAACGTTTCCCTTCGACAAGGTTACCACTTCGCCGCCATTTACCCTGGCAGATACCGCGCTTGTGCACTTGCCAAGGCACAGCGCCGCTTTTACCTCAACCCTGTCCCCCAGCTGCCTTTCTTCAATCATCTGCTGCAGTTGATGGATAACGTTGTAAGAGCCCTTTAAATGACAGGCACTGCCAACACATACAAAAATGTTTAACAGCTCGACCACCTCCTATTTCCCGCTTCGATGGAGCAGCTCATGGTTTCTTCCCAGGATGCCGTTATACAGTGCAATAATCGCAGGGTTTTCTTCCGATCTTTTGATGGCCGATGCGCTGTCGGCATTGTATATCCCTTTTGCCCTTTGCCTTTTATCGCCCGGCGACCGGGGAATAGGCTGTCCTGCCCCGCCGATACAGCCTCCGGGGCATGCCATGACTTCAACGAAGTCATATGCTTTTTCTCCGCTCTTTATGGATTTCATGAGGGTATCCGCATTTTTCAGGCCATGGACGACAGCAACCCGAAGGATTTTACCGTTTACGTCCACTTCCGCCTCCTTGACTCCCTGCATGCCTCTTACACCTGTGAAGGCAAGATTCTTAAGGCTTGAAGCCGACTTATCGGAATAGCAGTGCCTTAATACGGCCTCCGCCACGCCGCCGCTTACACCGAAAATAACTCCGGCTCCGCTGGCCAGACCGAAGGGCATATCCAGCGCTTCCTCCTCCAGCTCGTTAAACACGATCCCCATCTCCTTAATCATCATTGCCAGCTCCTGGGTGGTGATGACCATATCGACATCGTATTCGCCGTTTCGAAAGTTTTCCGGCCTCGCTGCTTCATATTTCTTCGCCGTGCAGGGCATAACGGCTATCACCACAGTCTGCCTTCCGTCCACCTCCTTCAGGTTTTTGAACTGCTCTTTTATCACCGCTCCGAACATCTGCTGGGGCGAGCGGCAGGAGGAGAGATTCCCGGCAAGCTCCGGATACTTCTGCTCCAGATATTTGACCCATGCCGGACAGCACGAGGTGAAAAGCGGCAATTGGCTTTTGGAATCCAACCGCTCCCGGAATTCCGCACTTTCCTCCATAACAGTCAAATCCGCCCCCAACGCGGTATCATATACCTGATCAAAGCCCATTTTCCGCAGAGCCGCCACAAGCTTCCCCAGGGTAATCTCTCCTGCTTTCATCCCGAACTCCTCGCCAATGGCGACTCTGACCGCCGGAGCAATCTGGGCTGTGACACGCTTGCTTTTGTCATGCAGCGCAGCCCAGGCTCTATCCATATCCTTTTTAATAACCAGCGCTCCTGTCGGGCAGACTGTCCTGCACTGTCCGCAGTTGACGCAGTCCACCCTGTCGAGGTCTTTATTGAAGGCGGTTGTTATGCGCATTTTAGAGCCCCTGTATGCAAAACCCAAAACCCCGACCCCCTGGACCTCCTCGCACATTCGGACACAGTCGCCGCACATAATGCACTTGTTGGGATTTCTTACAATGGACGCGCTGCTGTTGTCTATCGGCAGCTCTTTCTTTTCCCCCTCAAACCTCACCTTTCTAACTCCGAGGCGTATAGCCAACTCCTGCAGCCTGCACCTTCCGTTTTTCTCACAGACGGTGCAGTCCCTGTCATGGTTTGAGAGAATTAGCTCAAGTATCAGTTTCCTGTGTTTTTTAAGCCTGGCAGTATTTGTATGGATCTCCATCCCGTCTTTGGGAGGTGTGGAGCAGGAAGCAACCGTTCCGCCCCACTGATCCTCAACCATGCACATCCTGCAGGCCCCGTAAACACTCAGCTCGGAATGGTAGCAAAAGGTCGGCAGGTCGATGCCGCATTTCCGGATGACCTCCAACAAATTTTTTTCACCGTTGAGCTCCACTCTCTGCCCGTCTATCCACATGCTTCCCATCGCGCTATTCCTCCTCTATCGCCAAAAATGTACAGGCCTCTATACATGCGCCGCACTTGACACACATGCTCTGTCTGATCTTATACGGCTGCTTCACTTTGCCTTCAATCGCCCCTGCAGGGCATACCCTTGCACACCTGCCGCAGCCTTTGCAAAGCTTCTCCCTGATTACAATGGAGTTCAGCGCCTTGCAGGTATGGGTGGGACATTTTTTATCAATGACGTGGGCCAGATATTCATCCCTGAAGTATTTCAACGTACTGATTACAGGGCTTGCCGCGCTCTTCCCGAGACCGCACAAAGCAGTGCTGCTGATGGTGTCAGCCAGCTCCTCGAGCATGTCAAGATCCTCTGCTGCTCCTTTTCCCGCAACAATCCTTTCAAGGATTTCCAGCATCCTCTTCGTACCTTCCCTGCAGGGAACACACTTGCCGCAGGATTCGTTCTGCGTAAAATTCATAAAATATCTCGCCACTTCAACCATGCAGGTGTCTTCATCCATTGCCACAAGCCCGCCCGAGCCTATCATGGCGCCGACGCCTTTCAAGGAATCGAAGTCCAGGGGAAGGTCCATATGCTCCTCTGTCAGGCATCCCCCGGAGGGCCCGCCGATCTGTACCGCTTTAAATTTTTTACCCTCCCTGATTCCTCCGCCGATATCAAAGATAATCTCCTTGAGCGCCGTACCCATAGGCACTTCAATGAGGCCGGTATTATTGACATTGCCTGTCAGGGCGAAAGCTTTGGTCCCCGGACTTTTCGCGGTACCAACGGCTTTGTACCAGTCGCTGCCGGATTTCAGGATCAGAGGGACATTGGCAAAGGTCTCCACATTGTTCAGGACGGTAGGCTTTTCCCAGAGGCCTTTTTCAACCGTTCTCGGCGGCTTGACCCTCGGCATTCCCCGCTCGCCCTCAATGGAGGCGGTAAGCGCGCTTCCCTCACCGCAGACAAAGGCCCCCGCCCCCTTATTGATTTGAATGTCAAAGGAAAAACCGGAGTTCAGGATGTTTTCACCCAGCAAGCCGTATTTTCTCGCGTCCTCAATGGCAATACCGAGCCTTTCAACGGCCAGGGGATATTCCGCCCGCACATAGATGTAGCCGTCGGAGCTTTTTGTTGCAAATCCGGCAATCAGCATGCCTTCCACCACACGGTGCGGATCGCCCTCCATAACGCTTCTATCCATGAATGCCCCTGGGTCCCCTTCATCACCGTTGCATACCACATACTTGATGTGGCTTTGCTGCTCCAGCACCTGCTGCCACTTCCTACCCGCCGGGTAGCCGCCGCCTCCTCTGCCCCGGAGGCCTGAATCGGACACGGTTTTGCATACCTGCTGCGGCGTCATCTCCGACAGGACTTTCACAAAAGCCCCGTACCCTCCTTTGGCGACGTATTCCTTTAAAGATTCCGCATCGATGCTTCCGCAGTGATCAAGCACTCTTCTCGTCTGCTTCTTATAGAAAGGGATTTCTTCCCGGGTGGCATAGGTTCTCCCTTCAAAGCCGTACAGCAGCCTCTCAACCGGCTTATCCCCCATCAGTGTCATTTCCACAATTTCTTTGCAATCGTCGATGGATACCTTTACATACAAATAATTCGACGGTTCGATCCGAATCAGCGGCCCCATTTCACAAAAACCGTGGCAGCCGCTCTTTTTGACTCCGATCCCCTCTTTTTCGGCTTGCATCTCAAGATCTACCAGCAGCCCTCTTTCTTCTACCATTTCCTTGATTGTGTTGAAGATTTCCCTGGAGCCTCCCGCCACACAGCCTGTTCCGGCGCATACCAGCACCTTTTTCTTTTGCTTTTCCATGGATGCGGAAGCTCTCGCGGAGAATTCTTCAAATTCTTTTTTATCCCTGATTTTCATCCGAATTCTCCTTTCTCATCCGGTTTATTACGTCAATTGCCGATTCCGGCGTCATCTTTGCATATACCTTGTCGTCAATGGTAATGACAGGGGCCAGACCACATGCCCCAAGGCAGGATACCGTTTCAAGGGTAAACAGCATGTCGTCGGTGGAATGTTTTTTTTCGCTCAAGCCAAGCTCTTTTCTCAAGGCATTTAAAATCTGTATGGACTTTCTTACGTGGCAGGCCGTCCCGTCACAGATCTTTATAATGTGTTTGCCTTTGGGCTCAAGAGAGAAATTCTCATAAAAAGTAGCGACGCTGAAGATCTTGGACGGCGTTACTTCCATTTTCCTTGATACGTATTCAAGCATATCCTCCGGCAAATAATTATACGTATTCTGGATTTCCTGCAGCACGGCGATCAAGGAGGACTTTTTATTTTGATATCTTGTCAGGATCCGGTCGATGTCGGAATACTGGCTATCCATAGCTATTAAAACACCTCGCGTTATTGTATATTGTATACATGAAAATTTATTTGTTAAATATTTATCAATGTAAATTATACCGCGTTCAAGATTTTGCAGCAACCAAAAGAAAGACCGGACGTTCCCGGATTTTTTGAATTTGATCTTATTAGATACGGTTTTATTTAAAGGGTATTTTTACTCAGTACTTCCAGTCTGAAATTTCTTCCATTACGCCTTCATCCTCGCCTCCGTTTAATTATATGCAGCTTCAATTCTTATCAATTCATTTAACAAATTAATTTCTTAAACAATTTGTTTGTAATTTCTTTTGATAATTACGACTATTTTTATTTGTTTACTATGGTTGATAAATATGTACAAGAAACGATAAGCTTTTACCAAACAAATCGCGGAATGCGTGTAAAATAAAAGCATAACGGCGGTCACGAAGACCCTATTAAGCAGGAAGGGTTTTTGCGGCCATTTTTGTTAAAAAAATTTAAAAGGAGAGCTTTTATGTCAAAAAAAATTTTTAATGAATTATCCTACAAAAATGTCAATGATTTTATTTACGGCTCCTCCGTCCATCCGGTCGGATGCAAAAACGGCCTTTTGATCGGCGGCGGACAGATTTTTCCTGAACTCAATTTTACTCTACCCACCATGCTAATCACCAAGGAGACGATGCCGGAGGTTTTGCAGCAATATAAGGGCATCATGGAAGACGCGGCCAAAAGGGCACGGGAGCTGTATGCGCCCGGCTTTGTCGCAGAAATTGAGCTCCTTCCCCCAACCACCTATCATCCGGAATGGGGTATTGAAGTTATCAAAACCGTCCGGAATGTCATGTATGAGTATGAGCAAAAATACGGCTTAAAGAGTGCTTTGAGAGCGACTCCCGTCGATATCCGCGAAGACAGGGAATCCATCCACATGTGGAAGGGCAGGCATTGGGAATCCATCCTTGAAACCTTTGAAGGCTGCGCGAAGGAAGGGGCGGATTTCCTGGCCATCGAGTCCATCGGCGGCAAAGACATCCATGACGATGCCATTATGTTTTGTGAAATCACAAAATCTCTCTTTGCTCTCGGCGTTTTAGGCGCAAGAGATATGTCCAGGCTGTGGAGCGCTATTGCTGACATCGCCGGCAAAACCGGCAGCATAGCGTCCGGCGATACTGCCTGCGGATTTGCGAATACTGCAATGGTTCTGGCCGACAGGGGATATGTCCCCAAGGTATTTTCCGCGGTTGTCAGAGTCATGTCTGCCGTCAGAAGCCTTGTAGCTATTGAGGAAGGCGCTGTCGGACCCCATAAGGATTGCGGCTATGAAGGCGTCTATGTGAAAGCCATTACCGGGACCCCCATTGCAATGGAAGGAAAGTCAAGCGCATGCGCCCATTTAAGCCCCCTTGGAAACATCGCCGCAGCTGTCGCCGACCTGTGGAGCAATGAGTCGATACAGAATATCAAGCTGCTGGGCGGTATGGCGCCAACGGTATCCATGGAGCAGCTGATTTATGATTGCAGACTTATGAATGAAGCTTCGGCAAGAGGAAAGGAACAGGCATTATTGTTGAGAGACCTGCTTACCGATTCCGACAGCCGTTTTGACCCGCAAGCTTATGTTTTAAGACCGGATGTGGTGCTGAGTATTTCACAGGAAATCCTTAAGGAAACCGGTCACTTTAACAGGACAAAGGCGGCGGCTCTTGCAACCATCGATGAGCTTAGAAAGGCGGTTGCCCATAAGAGAGTACTCGTCGAAGAAAGGGAATTGTCCTGGCTGGATACCATGGAAAGCCAGATTGAAGCAATTCCCCAGGATGAGCAGGAATTCATCCGCCAAATGGTTGAAGAAAATGCGTCGGAAAAATTCGTACCTCAAAAATATGATTTATAGGAGTGTTGAAAATGGGATTGCTGTTTGATATTTGTGAGGCATTGCAAAGAGGCAGTTTTAAAGTCGTGAGTGCAAAAACCCAGGAAGCTTTGGATGCGGGAATCACTCCCGAAAGAATATTGAACGAAGGCCTGCTGATGGGAATGGCCATTATCGGTAGAAAATTCAAAGTCAATGAAGTCTATGTGCCGGACGTACTCATTGCTGCACGTGCCATGCACGCCGGTTTGGACATATTAAAGCCAAAGCTGGCGGAAAGTGGAGTCGAACCTGCTGGAAAGGTTGTCCTGGGTACTGTAAAAGGTGATCTTCACGATATCGGCAAAAATCTGGTAGGCATGATGATGATTGGAGCAGGTTTGGAAGTGATTGATGTCGGAATCGATGTGTCAGAGGACAAATTCATCCAGGCAGTAAAAGAGCATCAACCTGCCGTGCTGGCTCTTTCAGCACTGCTTACCACCACGATGTCCGAGCAGAGAAACGTGATTCATGCCTTGAAGGCGGCCGGGCTCAGGGAAAAAGTCAAGGTAATGGTCGGAGGAGCTCCGGTAACAGCGGACTTTGCAAACAAAATCGGTGCCGACGCGTATACCCCTGATGCAGCGACTGCCGCTGAAGTTGCAAAACAGTTTGCTTTAGAAAAGTAGAAACCGGGATGATACCGCGATTGCATTGTATTAATCTACAGCCTGCTCTTCCGGGGGCAGGCTGTAAATCTTTTCATCGGAAGATGAAAACCAATTCCTTAAGAATATAGGATTCAAGATTCAATTTTTTCGGAAGCAGCGAGGCCTCAGCCAAAATGAACTTGCTGAAAAAGCAGATTTAAGTTATACAACCATCAGTCACCTGGAAAGCACATCTGTTTATGGTTTATCCGTCATTGCCCTTTACAGAATTGCTAAAGCTCTTGAAGTTGATCCCAGCCAATTGTTAATGTTCAAGTAATTCAAGAATATATTTCACTCTCTATGAACAAATGTGTAAGGGTTAAAAATCTACTTTCCATTTTTTTCACTTCCCTATTGACTTAAAGTTAACGCTAAGGTTTACAATTTGAATTAACTGGGATGTGTGGGTATATCATACTATTTCAGGAGAATTCCATCAAATCATCAAGGGAGGTAAATATATGCAGTACAGGAGATTAGGGCATACAGGCTTGAAAGTCAGTGAAATCAGCCTTGGAAGCTGGCTCACTTATGGAAACGCAGTGGAAAACGATACGGCCGTCAAAACCATCGACCAGGCCTATGAATCGGGCATCAATTTTTTCGACACAGCCAATGTTTATGCCGGAGGCGAAGCTGAAAAGGTTGTGGGGGTAGCTCTGGGAAAATATCGGCGGGATTCCTATGTTCTGGCTACCAAGGTGTTCTTCCCTATGGGAGACGGACCTAACGACCGCGGTTTATCACGGAAGCATATTTTTGAGCAGGCGCATGCAAGCTTAAAAAGGCTTAAAGTCGACTACATAGACATCCTCTATTGCCACCGGTACGATGTTGAGACACCTGTTGAAGAAACACTCCGTACTTTTGACGACCTGATCCGCCAGGGTAAAATATTATATGCCGGCGTCAGCGAATGGTCTGCAGCACAGCTTCAGGAAGCCATGCGCGTTGCGGATAAATACTTGCTTGACAGGGTCGTTGTCAACCAGCCGCTCTATAATATGCTGGATCGCAAAATTGAAAACGAAGTTATTCCCGTCAGTGAAAAAAACGGTATCAGCCAGGTAGTATACTCTCCGTTGGCGCAGGGAATGCTTACGGGGAAATACAGGAATCCAAAGGATCTTCCTGCCGGAAGCCGTGCAACCAACGATAAGATGAATGCCTTTATCAAACGCTATCTCAATGACGGTACCTTTGAAAAGCTTTCAAAAATCAACACCGTTGCCGATGAATTGGGTATACCCATGTCGCAGTTGGCGTTAGCATGGGTACTCAGGCAGCATAATGTTGCCAGCGCGCTTATCGGAGCAAGCAAACCGGAACAGGTTGTGCAAAATGTGAAAGCTTCGGGATACTCACTATCAAGCGATGTCATAAAGGAAATTGATGCTGCTTTGGCATAAGAAAGAAAAGGGTGTCGAATAAAGGCGCGGTACAGCAGCAAAACTTGCTGAGCCATACCCAAACCGATACGGAACAGGAGAGGTATTATCTCAAGGGATAGTACCTCTTCTATATGTCGGTGTCGTCCGCTTATCTACCAGTTCAAGCCCTTTAATTTGGTCTTGGCCTAATGGTCTCCATCACTTCACAAAGCCGGCGGCATCGGGATTTTCAGGCCCGAAACGCTTCAGCGTGACAATATTGTCTTGTTTACTCATGTTAATGATCTCTGCCCCGCCATTGCAGCTTTTTCAGTCACAAAAAAGTCATCGGAAGTTTGCCGTTGTATAGAATTGCAAAGTGCTGGCTTTTTAGTTTTACTTACATTAAGGATAATGCTCCGTCCCTCAGCCTTTCGAGATTTTTCAATAACAGGTCCTTATCCAATATACCGTATCCGTAGGAAACATCATAACCGGGGGTTCCAAGATCTCTGCATGAAAGCTTAATCAGCGTCCTCAGTTCCTCCGGCGTTATCTTCGGATACCGTCCGGCCGCTTCGGCTGCTATTCCGCACACTGCCGCAGCTGCATACGAGGTACCGCTGACTTCTGTATAATCCTCGCTGTTTTTTATGGAAACGACCTCCACATCCACTCCCGGCATCACTGCCATAACACTGCTGTTCCGCTGGGAGAAATCAGCAATATTTTCATCCGCGTCCACAGCTCCCACACCTATGACCGTAGGGTATGCGGCAGGATAATATACCCTGCCGCCTTCTACTTTATTGTCATTTCCCACAGCTGAAACGACGATAACATTTTTTGACTCGGCATATTCTATTGCGGCTTTCAGTTCTTCATCTTCCGTATAAATCCCTGAACTTATATTGATGATTTTACATTGGTAGCTGTCCACAGCGTCATATATCGCCCGGCAAATTGCCTTAATACCACCGGATTGCGGCACTCCCGAAGCATATTTCGTATAATACATCATTGGCAGCAGACTGGCGCCAGGAGCATATTCCTGAAGTATACCGGCAATGGCTGTTCCGTGGCCCAACCGGTCCCGGCAGGACGATATACCATCTACATAGCTGATCCCCGACAGTATGTGTGCATAATCCAGCAGGCTGTTTTTCTCGGCAATTCCGGTATCGATCACCGCAATAGTGACCTGACCGATATCCTCCGCTCCTGCTGACGCAAAAGGCATAAAACAGAGTACCGCCAGCAGGACAAAAATCATTCTTTTCATTCAGAGCCTCCCTGCTTTGATTCCACAATTTTTTCAATCACTCTTTTAAATATTGCCGCAACCTCGGCACGGGTGGCATTTCCCTCCGGATTGAAAAGATTGTTTCCTATTCCGTTGACCAAACCTGCTCTCTGCGCAAATTCCACTGCATTCTTTGCCCAGGCGCTTATTTCCCCTTCATCCGCGAAAGCCTCCGGTTCCACCGCTTCAGGCAAATCATACCCTGCAAACTTCAAGTATCGCTCAAATATCACACACATTTGCTCCCGCGTTATTTCACCGTCGGGATCGAAGAGTCCGCTGCCGATACCTGCCGTTATTCCGCTCTGGAAAGCCCATTCCACATATTTCGAATACCATTGTCCTTCCTTTACATCATTAAAACTGCTTCCGGAATACCCCGCTGTGTCAACATCCTGCAGCCTTCCCAGGACAGTTACGAACATAGCCCGGGTCATAGCTCCTCCCGGATCGAACAGATTTCCGCCAATTCCGCTGAACAGTCCTCTTGCCGCAGCAAATTCGATATACTCCCCGGCCCAGTTGTCTTTTATATCGGTAAAGCCAGTTTTCACTTCTTTTAAATAATAGGTACCGTCCACCGGTGCTATAAAAGTCAGATTTCCATCCTTTATCATGCTCCAGGGAACGACATATTCCCTGCCATTCCTGAGCACACAGACCACCGGCTGTTTTTCAGCAATATCCCGGGGCAAGGCAATGACGACCTTTTCCCCCGCTGCCGCCTGCCGCCGGATGGAGGCCATGTCCGACGGGGACTGGTCCGCTTCCGATTCCGTTCCCGTTCCTCCGGTACGCTCAAATCTTGCAGTGACCGTAACATTAGTACCGGACAGCGTGATGGTGGTCTGCGCCGAATTGATGTTTGCAATCCGGGCTGTTCCCTGAACAGTCCAGCCTGCAAACCTATATCCTGCAAGGGGTACTGCCGTGATTTCAACCGTCTCTCCGGAGCGGTACCTGCCTTCGCCGGTCACGGTACCTCCGATGGTTGAGCCCAAAGTCAGTGTCACATAATCCGATAACGGCACGCCGTACACCTCTGCCCCAAAGGTTGCCGATGCCGTCATAGATGCACTTTGTGCCACCTGCAGGCCTCCGGTGACATAGCCGATGCTGCCGGGCTGAACCGTCAGCAGTCCGTCGTCACCGATACTTGCACTTCCATTGACCGCTTTGGCCTCCCAATAAACCAGGTCGGGATCATTGATGACAAAGCTTCCTCCGCCCTCCGTTTCGGCTACCAGGCTCATGGCGGCAACAGTGCTGCCTTCGGACGAAAGGGCAAGGTTCCGGTTTGTATATCGTACACCATCTGCATAGAGACTCAGGCTGCCGATATGGGAAAGCCCCATATTTTGCACGCCGGCCTCGCTGCTGTAGCTGTTGCCTGCTTTATCCGTGACGGTTATCCGGATATGATGGGTTGCGACACGGGGGTCGACATTGATATCAAATCCGAAGATTCCATCCGTATCAATCCTTCCGGACAGCGCTCCCATATCGCTGATTTTAGCCGAAGCAACCCGGATATCACCGTCTACCGCAACGATAAAATATGCATCCTGGTCCGTAACGCCTTCCACATGAAGTACGCCGTCTTCACCAAAGCATTGGCCATTGACAGGCGCCGACAGCAAAAGCTTGGGCGCTTTGGTATCCACGGTAAAGACCTTCGTCCTCCTGAAGCTGTCGCCGTCGGCGTCCTTCCCGCTGACATTCAGTGTATGGCTGCCTTCGGCAAGTCCTTTGAGAGCGACATCAAAGCTATCCGTATCCGTAAAAGCTCCGGATGCGTCAAAATCGTCCAGATACCAATTCCCGCTGATTTTCTCGTTGGAAGAAATGCCAAAGGTCACATCCTCCGTCTTAAAGGTGTCATTGGTCACCTCCATTAGTTTCGCAACGCCATTTTGATCCTGCTGCCACTCTTCACCGGTTACCCGTACAAAGGGCGTTTTTGCCAGGATCTCCACGTTTGCTGCCGTAACGGCTTTCAGAACCTCTCTGTTGGAGAATACTTCATTGCCATACAGGATACCGTCATCTGTTCCGTCACCGTCCCCGTCAAGATAGTTATAAGCTGTGACACCGATGCTGTACGTAATTCCGGCTGTCAGTCCGTAGGTTACGGTCCCGCCGTCTGCAGCAATTCCCTGGTAGCTTCCGCCTGCCGAAACGGCTGGCAGGACGCCCTCGGTTTTATCAAAGGACATATTGGTGATGTCGGTAGCTTCCAAATCCCCCAGGTCATTGACTTTATAAACACTGACCATGTAGCCGTCCGCATTGGCATGGTCCTCAATCGCCACGTCAAAAGCCAGGTCGCCGCCGTTTGCAATCGTTACGCCGCCCGGGTCATCCGGTTGATTGCTGTTTGTATAGCTGATGCTGTTGCCCATCCTGATCCCGTTGACCACGTCCTCCTGGGAGTATACGGCTCTCAGGTAATAGTCGCCGCTTGGCAGATCAGCAGGAAGAGCAAAACTGCCGTTTTTACGGGTAATGTCATCCCTTTCGTCAAGTGTCGCAATCAACTCCCCCGGTTCGGCGCCTGTCGCATCCTCTGTCAGGTAAAAGCTGACGGAATCCAGTTTATCCAGATCGGTACCGTCCCAAGTCACCGAAAGGTCCCGACCGCTGATTGCTCCGTTGGCGGACGTCATTTCCGGTATGCTTCCCACCTCAAAGAGCACGATGTCCGCCGGTACGCCTGTGGTAAGGATCTCCCATTCGGTATCAAAATCTTCGGACCGGGTCAGTGCAACGCCTAACGCAGCTGTTTGCGTGCCGGCGTCGTAGGTTAAATTGGCATTGGCAGTAGGCAGGTTATCGCTGTCGGGGTCATACATCTCCAGGGGAAACACCTGCCCGGGATGGTCCTTTTTATAAATACCGAACCCGGCTGCTTTGCTCCTTGCATCCTCCAGACTTGTTGCATGGAAACTGGCCGTATAAACATATTTTTTCCCGGCATAGGCTCCTGTATTGACCACATGCTTTTCCCTGGCTGCGTCGGAATAAACCGTCGGTCCGGCGCCAAACAACCGGGGCGTTTTGCCCGTATCCCCGGTAATTTCCGCCATGGACGCCAGCGTCAGATTATCTCCGATCCTCATGTAAAGCGTCCTGTCTTTTTCCTTGTCATAATAAACAGGGATATCCTCATACCCCAGCAGTTCCGGAAAAGTAGGCTGTGCGGCAGGGTTCTTCTTAAGGTAGACGTCCACATCTCCGCCCCAGTAATAGACCACAGAGATCCCTATGGCGCCGAAGACCCAGGCTGCGCCCCAGAGCTTGTCGTTGTTGATTCCAAAATCCACCTGTGCAATATTGATACCCCCAATGATGGGGATCGAGCCCGGTATCCGGATAACGCCCCTTACGAACCCTTCAAAAAAGCCATGGTATTTTTCGTTGTCGATAATCACGATGTACCCCTGCCCTATGACAATGTCATAGAAGCTGGCGCTTACCGCCGCTAAAAAGTAAATATCCGGGTACCAGTCGAACTGCAATTGCATCCGTTTCAACAGTTCAATATTGGAGCCCTTCAGCTTCACGCCGTTTACGTTCAGACCTATACCACGCAGGCTCAAGGATAAATCCGCGCGGGCGGACAATATTTTAAAGACATCGAAGGCGACGGATATCAGCAGCTTCAGCGGTGGTATCCCATTGGATGCAAAAACCGTATCGTACAATTTGTCAATACCTCCGCCGCCTCCAGTGATCCAGAGCACGCCGAAGCCATCCACATTGATTCCCGGTTCAAAGCCTGCCACATAGAAATAGAGCTTATCCGGAACCGGAATATTGTTATGGCTCCGGATGCCCAGTTCCACCTCCAGGGTAATGGTGGTAAACTGGCAGGTTCCCTTAACAGCCATCGCCCAGTCATTGATGGTATTCACCGTCAGTTTGCCCTGGATGGAGGGCATGGCGTCGATATAGGCAGGCAAGGCAAGGTCTGTGGTAAATTTGACGCCGATGAAGCCTTTGCCGCAGCCGAACAGTATGTTATCCACATAGATACTTGCCTGGCCCGGGGTATATTCCTTTCCGGTCTGCGTTTTGTTTTTTTGGGTCTGTTCATAGTAATGATCCCATAGTCCCCGCAGTTCATCTTTCGGGTCTTGCGAGATCCAGTAAAGCTCAGTGCCTGCATTGATGTTCCTGCTGCTTTCCCTGGCCGTTCTGGATTGCGGTATTAAAAAGCCCAGATCCAGCGCCCCGGAAAAGGAAAGCACATTTCCTGCAACAGGTGTGGAGCTGCTGATTCCGGTTATATTGGCTGCATCCGAATCATACATGACCCCAAGGGTACCGTAGGTGAACTTGACCACCATACCTGCCAGGGTTTGTCCCAGACCCAGCGCGTTTGGCCATATCAGCATGATAGGATTGCCATTGAAGCCTTGCAGCTTTGTGCCGCCTTTATTATAGGGTGTCAGCCCGTAGTCCAGCCCGTTTTTAATTTCCGTAAAGGCTGCCTTCCCCTTCCATATGCCGGTTCTCTCCACGGATGTATATAAACTGCCGTCAAAATCAACATAGACAGACTGCGGGGTCCCGCTTTCATATTTGTAATAAACTGAAATATTTCCGCCTTCAAAGTCGATGCAATTGTTGATGGTTATCAGGTTTTGCGCGTTTTTACCGCCATTGTTGTCGGTGCTGTAAACAGAGGTTGCGGTATACTTATCCCCTCCGTAACCGTCATCTTCTACGGTAAAATCCCCCCTCAGAGTCACCAGAATTTCATCATAATTGGCTTTATCCTGATCAAAGGCCCCTTCGTTTTTATAGCTCTTGATCAGATATCCGGAAGCGGGGCCCGAACCCTCCTGCACCACCGCCACAATGCCGTAATAGGTGTTCCGGAACTGCAGGTCATCGCTCATTACCACCGACAAAGCGGGCGCTGTTAAAATTTTGGAACTGCCAATCGCTTCGGCAAAGTCATAGGTCAGTTCGAACCTCAGTTCATAGCTTCCCGGAGCCATCTCTTCGGTAAAAGCAATGTCCATCAGATTTTCCTGCGGAAACAGGATATTGTCGGAGGGAATCCGGTATATTAAGCCCGCATCGGCGGTATTGTGCGCATACAAGGTATACTGCGACTTGTCGCCGTTTAGCATCTGCAGGTTTCCGCCGGTAATATAAAGGTGTCTTGTTCCCTCATAATAAAGGATTTCAGGCTCGCTCCCCATGAAGGTCACTTTGGGAAGTTCGCCGTCTCCGCCCGGGCAAAGGACATAAAAGGTATAGGTTCCGATCAGGTTTTCCCTGACGAGATTGCTCTCCGTTCCCGATACATCCTTGCTTGTGTCAAAGACATTCATTTCAACCTTGCGGTAGGCGCTGGACGCGCCCACATCCACCTTGAAATAGAAGGTTGAGGTTTTCATCTCTCCGATGGAAAAATCCATGAAATCAGCAGTAAAAGGAGTTTGATAGGTGGGTGCGGGGAGAACCTCTCCTCCCGCTCCGTCCAGAGGCGTTATGCCGCTGTAGGTATAAAAGGCCACGGTGACTTTATCATAGTCCTTTGCCCTATCACTGGCATAGTTGTCCAGCTGTGCCTGGATGCTGAACGTAGCCTGCCCCGGCAAGGCGGCACCGGTTTTTTTATAAGATTTTCCATCTTCCGACAGTTCAAGGGATAGTGGGGAAACGGCATTGACGGCGATACTGCCCGCCTGTTCCGCTTCTTCATTGGAGTAAACGCCGTAATCCGTTGAAACCTGCTTCCCCGAACCACCCGGGGCGACAGAACCCATATCGTAATAGAGGGCATAAGCGCTGTCAGCCGTTTGATACTTCAAATTATCCTTGTTGGTAAAGTTCATGGCCGGATCGGGCACAAAGTCAAAAGCTGTGGCCGCAAGGTTGTTCCAATGGGCAAAAGCCAGCCGGTAAGGCATGGAATTGCTGCTGTTGACGCTATATGCGGTAATGCCCGGCGCATTCGGGTCATCATATGCGAAAAAACCCAGAGGTATATGATCCTTCGTTTCTATGATCTGCTCTGTCTGGACGCGGCGGGAATTGTTGCTGCCGTCCGTCACTGCATAGTATGCAAAGTCCTGGTCACCCAGAGCGGTGTCCAGCAGCAGCCTCTGTTTGACGGATACCGTATCGCTTCTCTGGCTGCTGACCTTATAGGTCAAGGCTACCATGCCATGCTCCGCCGAGCCTGAATTTGCAAGCTCGATCCGCTGTGTAAAGGTCAGTCGGTCCACCGTCCAGGTCGAGGTAATGCCTGTTGCGTCCTGAACTGTTGTCAGGTTGTTGCCGCCCAGTCCCAGGAAAGAATAATTTCCGCCGAATACATATTCCTTTGCCTGCCCTCCGGGATAGTCAACCTGGAAGGAAGTAAAGGAAGTATCGTATTCACCGCTGTGATATAGCAATTTCTTGTTATTGTCGGATTTGACCAGCCTGCTGCCCTGGTCTGTGTCCACGGTAAACCCGCCGTTTTTCGCCGATACCGTCACAGAAATATAGCCATTGCTCAACGTATAAGTGTCCGGTCCGGTGGCAAAGGCTGTAAGCCGAGCCATAGGAAGCATGCCGGACAGAATGCTAAAAACAAGCGCTATGGCCAGGATTCTTTTTATGTGGCGTTTCATTCTCGTTTTCATTTTGCGTTCCCCCCTATCACTGTGCATAAAGGTAGGTTAAATAGGTGCCCCTGTTCTGAGTGACAATATACAATGTATAGAAGCAGCCTTCGTCCGGAAGCTCGAAACTTGCCGGGTTATCCAGCGGCGGCATGTTTTTCATGGCCCCCCCGGTCCACTTGCCCTTTCGCAGGTAAACCTTATAAGGCTCATTGTCACCCAAAGGGAGGTTTGCTACCGTAAGAACCGCCTGCTGTCCGCTGAGGACCACAGTCCCCCCGGGTTCTGCCCGCACGCCGTTCACGGTTACCGAGATATCCACCGCCGAGTATACCTTGACATACCGTATTGCGGTCCTTTCATTTCCCGCCAGATCTTTTGCCGTGTATTTCAACTGGTACAGGCCTGGCGTTGAAAGCTGGGGAGCGGTAAGCTGTTCATGTGTCAGGGTAATCTCCGGAGCCGCGGTCAAATCGTCCTGCAGTGTAATTCCACAGTCCAGCATCTCCAGAAAGCTTTGCAAATCGGTGCTGGACAGAACCGTGATCGTTGCCGGACTGAATGTCATGATGGGCGCCGCCCGGTCGATGCTGCTGATGTTTACATAAGTTGTGGTCTTCCTGCCCGCTCTATCCGTTGCAACCAGCGGATAGCTGCCGTTTTGCGTCACCGTAAAGGATACCCAGTTGCATTCCTCATCCTCGAACTTACCGTCGCCCTCGTCGTCCACAGGTGCAGCTACATTCTGCACCGTACCGTTGCAGGATAAGGTTCCCGCTTCGCTCATGGTGGCCTTAAAGGTGACGGCGTCCTTAAAGTACTCGCCTGCGGCGGGCAGCTCTGAAAGCAAGATCCCGGGCGGATTTTCGTCAATATTTTTTATTTCCATGGTTTTGTCCGTCGTATTGCCGGCCTCGTCGGTAAAGCGAAAGCTGTAGGAGCCCCTTTCGGTAAAGGTTCTGGTCAGCGCATCGGTCATATGGTATAACTTCCCACTTTCACCGGGGCCATAAATGTAAACCGGCTCGCTGAAGTCTTTGAAGGTAACGCTAGCCGCCATAGCCGTATCTTTATCCTCCGGCGGCACAACGGTCATCGCCGGCGCCGTTTTGTCGATCAAATCCGAGACCCCAAGATCAATACTCCCCGTCTTACCGTTCACAGCCACAAAAGACAATTCTATGAACGCATTCTGCAGGAAATTGACCAGAATGCTGTCGGTTTCGTTGGACCATGTCACATAATTCCCTTCCTGACCGGCCGGGACAAGGGTATCGGAGTTATCCCGGATCCCCCCGGCGTTAACGCTTTTGATTGCTTTATTTAATGCAATTTTTGCTGTGATGGTACGGTTTGTTTTTGACGTTGTCAGCTGTGTAGGGTCATATGTACCGGTACTGCTGTCATAGAGGCCCTGGGACCACCATACGACAGAGGCTGTCGGCGGCCGATCGTCGATTGTGGCGACGCTGATTTCCGCCGTGCCGATATTTCCCGCCAGATCCCTCATGGATATCTGAACGCTCTTATTTTCGGTAAAGGTCAGGATGTAGTTTCCCTCTGTGTCCTTCGCGATACCGGCAGGACTGACAAGCTCAATATCCCCCGCCGCAGTGCGGTCATCCTTGAGTGTGAACAGTACTTCGACAGCCGTAAACGTTACCGGTTTCCTGGATACCGTATCAAGCTCCGGTGCAGCCGCGTCGATCTTATCCCAAAGGTCGGAGGGGAAGGAGAAGGCCTGCCTGTTATCAGCCTCGTCCACAAGCAAAACCGTGAAACCGTTCTGCCCGGAGACCACAATCTCGTTGCCGCTGAGGCTGACGCCTTCTATCTCATCGCTTTGCGCATTGTCATAGGTTATGCCGCTGCCGGGCCGGTCGGCGCCCTCCAGCAGGACCAGCTTCGTTTTACTTTCATCCAGAACCTCCAGCTTCAGTGTGAAAGCGCCGGACCATGTGAGCAGGGATCTTATTTCATCAGGGTCTGAGACCGGATCCCAGCTCCCTAAAGCACGCACCATGCTTCCATATTTACCATAAACATTGACCAGGCAGTCCGGTGGCGTGGTATCGGTAAATCCGTCATCTCCCTTGCTCTCCACCATGTCGGCCGGCAGGACGACCCTTTGAACGCCGATGGCACCCTCGCTGTTCCGGTACTCAAAGGTATAGCTGGTGTCCCCTCCATAGGTAAAGGTGTGCGAAAGCAGCTTGCCGTTTATGCCTGTGATGGGGCTGTCGGCCGTGAGCCACACGTCTACGTTCCTATCCGTCTTTGTTTCGCCCTCCGGCAAGGAATCGGAGGCAAACTCATGATAGTACCAGTGAACGGTGACGGCAGGAGCCTGTCTCGTCGCGCTGTCGATAACAATGAGCGGCCTGGTGCCGTCAAGATGCCATCCATCGCCCCGGAGCTCCATCATGGCAAGGATCGCATTTTCATTCCCGTCAAACTGGAGGTTGGTTCTTATCGCCCCGAAGGTTCTCGTATACTCCATATTTAAAAACGATACTTCATACTTATCTGCAAATACGGCAAAAGGTATCACATCATCGTCCCCAACCTCTTTACCCACATTTGCAACAGGCTCTGCCGCCAGGGTGTACTTTCCTGTTTGCGGACCTACCCCCGAAAGCGTCATATTCACGTCAATGTCGATGCCGCTGACTGTTTTTACCGTCCGGTAGCTGTTCCCGAAAATATCGTCATAAGTGACGGTGCAATCGCCGTCCTTGAAGATGCTCAGAAAATCCTTCCTCAGGCTGTATTCCGTTGTTGCGTCGTGGTGCTGGACAGGCGTCACATTTCTGACCGGAAGGTTGAAATTTCCCGTCACACAGTACAGGTCCATCATCCTGTCTTCATCTATGTCAAGATAATCCCATTCGGGGTCGTCGCTATAGTTATAATAATATCTTACCATCCCTCTCACTGTTCCGGGCGCCAGGTTGATGTCCGGCCGGACATTGGCTATATTGGAGAGCATGCCGGAAAGTCCGTTTGCATTGCCTGCAGCGTCCCTCGCAGTAAGAGAATATTCCAGATTCACGGTTCCCGTCCTGGTGTCGTCGTAAAGATAGACGCCGTAAAGGGTCAGTCCGACAGTTCCATCAGGGTAGTCGGACCTTTCGATTTTATAGATGCCGTCAGGACGTGCGGAATCAGCCACCCAGGTACCGTTCGCTTCCGGAAGCTCCAGCGGGAAATACCCGCTAAGCCCCAACCTTGCCATGTAGGCATCCTCGAATTTCATCGATAGGGTACAGGCATTCTTATCGCTTATGGTCACCCCGACGGCATAGGCATCCCTTTCACCCGTCACCTGCAAGGTGCTTAATACAGGCGCTATCCTGTCTATCTGGGGAACCTGCTTCCTGAGGATGATATAATTTCCATAAACGTTGGAGGTATAAAACCAGTTGTTGTCCGCCTGCGATATTTGTACTTCCCCGCCTACTTCTACCGGGGCTGCCGTACCGTCCCAGTAAAAAACTTTCATATCCGGTGACGATACACTGGATACTCTGGATACCGCAGCCGTCACCGCTGCCGTTGGAGCGTCGGGCGTCAATGCCACCTCCAGTTCGGGCAGTTCATCGCTTACATTGGCAAGCAGCACCCTCTCGGAGGATTTTATGCCGTTTGCATGGCAAACCTGATAGTACAAGACATTTTCGGTATTGTTTATCAAGGGCACCACACCTGCTGAATAATTTCCCGGGATATCTCCGGCGCTTTCAACAACCCGTGCCGCGACCGCCTCACCGATAGGCTGCCAGACCGCGGCAGCCTTGCCTGCAGCTGCATCAACACCCGGCGACGCGTTCCAGACCCTGACATACATTTCAGGATGGTCAGACAGGGTTGAAAAATACAGCTTGTGCCGTATGCCGGTATTCTCAACCTCCGCACCGCCCGAAAGAATCCGGGGCGCACTGCTGCCTAAAAGGAGATAGGGTGCGCCGTCATAGGTATCAACTGAATTGTCATCCCTATCATATCCGTAAAAAACGGTATGCGTGCCGATCAAACCCGTAAGCTCCGGATTGTCAAAATTCCAATCCGTTTCCGTTTTTGAAAGGCCGAAATTCCCCGGCTGCGTCACATCCACCCTGATATTTTCAATGGTCTGTGTTTCAACCTTTCCTGAGGTCTTTGCGGTAACCGTCGCCCGGGCGTAATAGGTTCCTGTTTCATAAGCGAGTCCGGCCGGGATGGAGACGGCGGTCGCCATACCAAGAGTCGTTTTGTAAATGGGTGTCGCATTGCCTTCTTTATAAAGTTCAAACCAGGAATTGTCAAAGTCCATATCCTTTGAGCCCCATCCAGGCACCAGGGTATTTTCCGCAGACACAAGGAAGGTGCTGCCCGCCAGATCCGTATAGTATTTGGGGCCTTCCGAAGGACCCGTCCAGCCATCGCTTAAAGCCTCAAGGGATGACCGCATTGTAATCGCATGTATCGCCGGCTTTGAAGGCGCGGTATAGAGGGTGTATTCCTCTTCGGACAGCATACTGCCATGTGGATTTATCACCTCACTGCCGTCATAGGAAATACCATAACCGCTGATAATCCTGACCTTTGTTTCTCCATAATAGGTGCCGTCAATTAACGCAGCGATGTTAGGGTCGCTACTTACGCTCCAGTTGGAGATATCGTCAAATACGCCGATAGACAGTGCTGTATCTGCAGTGACAGACCCATATACGCTTCCGACCACAGTCAGTATTGTTGCGGGCAGTACACCTGCGCCATCCCCCATGTCCGCACTTTGTGCGGATGCGGTTATTTTCAGCTGTGCTTTTTGGGTCGGGATGTTTGCGGCCTGCACCTCGAATTTGGGAGCCCGCATATCCTTGGTAAAGCTGTAGGGTCCGGCTTGCCGCAGATTTCCGTTGTTGCTTTTATCCTCTGACCGGATATACAGGTCATATGCGTTAAGTTCATCATCCATCAGGTCCTTAGTGACAGTTGCCGATACGGATTCAGCGTCCGTTCCAAGGCCGGGGTACAATGTCCACCGGTCGTCGGCGGGAGCTGTACTTTTTTCCGTCCACTGGTATTGCACTTTATCGGCGGCGATTTTGCTTTTGTCCGTCAGTGTCACGTCAGCCGCAAACTTCCATGTGCCGCCCTCCTGACAGGAATAGAGCCTGGTTACCGCAATATCCGGAGCTGTATGGTCCAGCACGCTGTCCAGCTGGCTTCCGTCCAGGACATAGGTACTGGTTCCGGTATTTCCCACCAGGTCGGTTGCCGTTATATGCAATTTACTCCTATCTAGTTCCAGGCCCTCCAGTCCTTCCGCCTTTATGTGAATATACAGGTTATCGGCCCCGCTGCGTTCGAGCTGCGGGAAGGCATAGCCGGAGCCAAAGGCTCCGCTGGTATATGCGGAGGGCACAGAGGCATCGGTGGTAACGGCATATTGGAAACTCAGCTTTGAGGTGTCGGCAGCCGAATCGGCGGGTTCCCAATTGAAGCTGCCCGACAGCTGCCCTGTTCCTGCCGGGAGGACGCCGCTTAAGCTATCCTCAAGCCCAAAGGAAAAGTAGAAGCTATTATTGCCGCTCCCGGATGCGGCATATAAATGCGGTGTATATACCCCGCCTGAATGGGGCATATTTGTGGAGATCTCCGGTTTTTCCGTATCAACCAGGAATTGGTTGGCCGGGAGCGGGATGCCGCCGGTATCCAGTCCATTGCCTCTTGCATCTGCAGGAGGGTTTACCGGGTTGCTGACATGGATGGATTTGATCCGGATACTTTCCGCACCTGCCTCCAGGACCATTCCATCCTCTATTGCAAGGGTTTTGAATATGAGCTTGCTGCTGTCCTCATTGAACTGGCTGCCCCGGACGGTTATGTTGTTTCCGGACCTATCCTTTACGTTCAAGGTGGCCTGGAAAGTATCCGGTGAATTATACCTTATGAAATCGGTACCATTATAATAAAAAAGAGGTTCTGTGAAGGTCACCGTGGGGGTAATACTGCCGCCTGCACCGATATACTGGCTTTTATCTCCGGCCGCAGCCATGGAGACGCCGTCGGCACACGGCGCTACCTTATCCATGTAGACCGGCTTGACAGGTGACGGGACAACCGTTGAGCCGGAGGGATTTCCTGCCAGATCCGTTATAAGCGATCTGGATGTGAATTTATGAAAAGCTCCGGCCGCATCGGTCCCCTCCAGTTCGCCTGTGGCTGTCAGAGCCTTAAGTGTGTAGGCCTCATCCCCTGCATTCAGTATGTCTTTTCCGTCCCGGTCGAAAATCCCCCCGAATTTATAGATATAGTGGCTGATATCCGAGCCGTTGATTTGCGGAGGGATATCATACCTGAAGGTGAGGGTATCCTCTTTGAGGCAAACCAGCCTTGCCGTCTGGTTTGCTCCCGTCACTTCATCGCCTCCGATTTTGGCTATGCCAAGTTTTAAATAGACATCTCCATGCTGCGGACTGTTGTCGGAGAACCGGATATACTCGTTGAATTTCACCTGTATGTAAATAGATGAAACACCTGCGTTACAGGCATAAATCCGGGTACTGTTTTTATCCTGCGCCTCCGTGGTATAGACTTCACTGATTGCAGGGGGCGTTCCGTCCGCAAAGAGAAGAGATGCCCTCTGCATCTTCGTCCCATCTTTCCCGCTTTTTGAGAACCGGATATCCAGCACAGTATATTCATACCGGACAAAGTCGTAATCTCCATAGACCCGGTAATTACTGTCGTCCTGAAGTCCCCAGTAACTTCTGACAGCAGGGATGTCCGCAGCTTGTATGCCCTTATTTTCAAAATAGCTGCTTGCCTTATTGGCCAGGCTGACTCTTAAATTGACCAGCAGCTGCTGCTTTTGTCTCAGGGTTTCCAGTACCGGGTCAAGCTCCGATAATGTTTTTGTAAAAGCCGCGTTGTAATTCTTTTTTACAGTATTGAAATTCAGGTTGTCATCGGTGAATTGCGAAATGGAGTTGAAATAGTTCGTTTCATTGGTTTTTACATATTGATTGTAAAATCTTGCGTCCTGATAAAGCGCAGCCGGCGCAATGGCCACTCTCTGTCTCACAGGCTGATATTCGATGCTCTCCGCCGCCGGTTCCTCAGCAAAAGCCGGGCGCACCGGGAACACCGTCTGCACCGTTAAAACAGCCCATACAAGGATCAGGCTGATACCTCTTCTACCTGTCATCCATTTCCCTCCTTACAATTGTCAGGATTTATAAAAATAAACATATCGGCATTTCTCCCCTTGCTTTTTCAACCTGGCAAACGCCGGAGCAGTTCCTGCAGCTTTGCCTCGCTCACCGGCTTTAAGACGCTTCCGGCCGCCGGATTGTCCCTCAGCTTTGCCAGCTCCTTCGCGTAAGCCGTAACAAACACGACCTTAAAGCAGGACCCGCGGGAAAGCATCTTCCTTGCCAGTTCCGCGCCGTTCAAGTGCGGCATGGAAAGGTCGAGAAAAGCCGCGTCAAAGTTCAACTCCAACGATGCCTTCAGCGCTTCCAGAGGACTTGTAAACGCGCCTACGATTTCCACGTTTTCCTGCTTTGAGAGCAGATAGACCAGCTCATCAAGGCAGGGGCGCTCATCATCCACCACCAATACACGCAAAAATCTCCCTCCTTTTCCATCCTGCCCTCATCGTAACACGGAGCTGTCACAAAATCTCACAAGCAGCGGAACATTGGTTTTATCAGGTCTTGCAGGTTTCGAGACATAAAAAAACCGCCATGCTCAAGGAATTTTCATCCCTTTCTTAGCGGCTTTCATAAAAGCTTTTTTTCTTTTTCAGCGTTTGCGGAGTTCGTATTGCTCGCGGTAACGTGCAGCGGGTTTTAGGCGCAGCTCTTTTTGAAGTATCCGGGCATATTGCTCATACCGTCCCAGATAGGCTTCACGGTTGCCGGTTTGCAAGGCCAGGTCAAGCAAGAGGTTATGGGCATCCTCGCAAAGCGCGTTGCGCAGCAGCAGCACTGTCAGGACGCGTTCCGCCTCCTGCAGACGGCCCGTCATCCTATGACAGCCGGCAAGCCCCAGGGCGATACGCTCATATTCGGCTTCGGCTTCATTAGCGCTTTCAGTTGTCCACTCAAAGCTCTCCTTTTCGAGGTATAGACCCCGGCACAGACCGAGCACGCGTTCCGCTTCCGGGAGGTTCTGCTCGTTCACGACGGCGTTTCCCCGTGCAAAGCGCATAAAATCGGTAAAGTCACACACTCCGGGTTCGATGGTAAGCGTATAGTCCTCCGTCAGCCGGATCCGCCTGCGTTCCGGGTCCAGGGTATCCAGCAGGTTTTTGAGCCGGTAAATCGTCATATACAGGTTGTGGACGATGCTTTTGTCATCCTGTCCGCCGAACAGCACTCCCAGCAGTTCCTCTTTTGAAGCCGGGGAACCGTTTTTGCCGATCAGGTAAAGCAGCAGCTCTCTTACCCGGCGGGTGCCCCATTTAACCTCCGTTTCCCAGGTAAGCTCAAACGCGCCGAAACAACGGAGGCTGAAGGCGCGCTTCGCCGGTCCTTCCGGATGCAGCAGCGCATAGTGCTTGCGCAGGTGGGAAATGCAATCGTCCAGCCGCGCCCGCCTGACAGGCTTCAGCAAAAAGTCCAGAGGATGCGCCTTGTAAGCGTCCAGGGCATAACGGGAATATGCCGTGACAAAGATTACAATGACGCCCGGGCACTGCTCCTGTATGCGCAGCGCCAGTTCTACTCCATTGATCTTCGGCATGTCGATATCCAGGAAAACCGCGTCGGGTGGGCACTCCGCAATGGAGCCGAGCGCCCTTACCGGATCGCTGTCCATTCCTGCAAGCTCCACATCAGGATATTGTTTCAGCAGCCAGGACAGTTCCTCCAGGCAGGGCTGTTCGTCGTCAATCAGCCATGTTTTCATGCTTCTTCCACTCCTTTCTTGCAGGGGATCTCCAAATAGACCTCGCAGCCGCCGTCCTCAGGCACAAGGTATACAAGAGAGGTGCGATAAAGCCGTGAAAGGCGGCGGTTGATGTTTTCGATACCCACGCCCCGGCGTGCAGGCGCGGCTTTTTCCAAAAACCCGATACCATCGTCACGCACACCCACGCGTACTCTGTCGTTTTTCCTCCGCTGGGCATAAACGATGACGGTGCCTCCGTTATCCTTTTCGCGCAGGCCGTGGACAAAGGCGTTCTCCACCAGCGGCTGCAGCAACAGCGAAGGCAGAAGGAAATCTTCCGTTTCAATGCGGTATTCCACACGGAGCTTTTCACCGAAGCGGGCCTGTTCCAGCGCGACATAGGCGCGCACAAGCTCAAGCTCCTGCGTGAAGGAGATCATCTCATCCCGCTCATAATCAAAAAAACCGCGCAGATAGCTGCTGAAATCCACCAGCAGTTCACGCGCCCGGTCTGGTTCTGTGCGGGAGATGGAGATAATGGAGGTCAGCGTGTTGTGAATAAAGTGGGGACGTATCTGCCCTTTCAAGTGCGCAATCTCCAGCTTTTGCGCCCGGTGGTAGCGAAGTGCCACAACGGCTACCTGTGCGAAAACAAACACCATATATTCCATGTGCAGATTTGTCAACAGGTAATAGCCTGTTGACCGATCCGGTAAAAACAATTCATAAAAAATGAGCAACATAGTGAGCATCACGGCAAACAACAGGAGCGGAGCACCCTCGCGGCCTTGCCACGCTGCGCGCGTGAGCTGCACTGCGATTGCTGCAATTACCATCAACAGGATAAAATTTATCACCATATAGGCGGATGTAACGCTATCGAACGGGAACAGCAGGATAAACAGCGATGCGCTAACGGAACATGCAAACAAGGTAACGACCTGCCATCTGTGTACAAGGTTTCCGTAAGCATAATAGGCAAAATACAGCAGCAGGAACTGAATCCATGGTAATGTAAGGAATTGGATCCGGCCTATGCACGCAATGGTCATTTTGGGGAAAACCGCCGAAAGCGTCATATCGCCATCCGTCAAAAACCGCAGGAAAATCACAACACTGATGCCCGAGAGAATAAGCATATCTTTTTCTCCGCGCTGCGCAGCAAAAAAGATGAGGAAAAACAGGCATGTTATAATGAGGCTCGCTGTGAAGGCCGCTTCAACATTGGAAATCAGCTTGTCGAAGATCGAAACCTGTTTATAACTCCCGAATACGATAGGCTCCCACATGCCACCTACGGCGTAGGCGTTGTTTTCGAGCTGTAAAATGACATCAAAACTGTCCCCCTCCGACGTGAAAGCCGCGAGTTGCGGACGGTAGGCAGAGACCGGAGCGGATTCCGTGTCACCGAAGCTGCCATTTTGCGCGACGAGAGAACCGTCTATGTACAACCGGTAGACGGAAGCCATGTCCTGGATGCGCACACCGTATCGTTGGCCCGTTTCTGCGCCTATCACACGGATCCGGTAAGTTGCCTTGCCTTTCCCTGACAGGGCGGCACCGTCTATTTTATAATTGTTCCAATAGCCGGGAGCATCCATGAACATAGGGGAGTGACTGCCTTCCCCGATTTCCCGGCCGCTCAGCAGGCTGTCCCAATAAAACTCCCACTCTCCGGCAATTTCAATTACCTTTTCTCCATTCCACCCCGTAAGGTCCAGTACCCCGTTTTGGACGGAGGGTGTTTGGATGTCTGAAAGCCAGGCATGAAGAATCAGCGCTGCAAAGATAAGCAAGGCAAGCAGCACCGGCAAGCCTATACGTGCAAGCCTTTTCCAGGACATATTCGTGGACAGGGCGCCATTAACGCCCCATTTAGCCGCGGCCTCTTTGACACAGATATGCTCCATCCCGATTCCTTTTATGGTTTTTTATCATTATACTTCCCCCACAGGAAGTTTTCAAGACTGAGAAATAAAAGCCTGACAAGCCGTCCTCCTCGCCATTGGATTCCGATCTCCGTATTCCCCCAGTTCTCCACAGGCTTCCTGTAGTATTCTCCAATACGGTACAGGAATAATAAGTGAATAAATCTTATCTATGCTAATATCTGTACCCTGATCTAAGGCCAAACTGTGTCATTTATCATTTATTGAAAAATATACCTGATATTTTTCATCAGATATTTCATGCAGCGGTATAAACTTAAAACCGAAATTCTGTCCTTTGGTTCTATATCCGCTCTTCCAGGTGGGCCATTCTCTTTCATCATCAGGTGTCAGGATCGTATCACAATGATCTTTATCACCTGTAAGTATTCGTTCTTCAGAACACAAACCTGCCAGTACCATAGGCCCGTCCATAAAAGCCACCATATCCGGATTGTCGGGCAGGCTGCAAGTATATAAGGATTTCGGGAGCACTATCTGTATTCTGTCATTGCTCCATGCCCGATATATCTCATAGTAACTTGAGGGCGTAAGTTTTGCTTCCGTCTTTTCACCATTTATCATGACGGAGGCTTCCCCTTTAACCCACCAGGGTATTCTTAGCTTAACGGAAAACTCTAAGGGCGCTTCCGTTGTAATATCTATATCGGCTATAATGCTGTTTGGACGGTTAAAGCTGCATAATTGGCTGTTAAAGTTCTGAACTGCCTTAACAGAATTGCCATTTTTAGTGAATTTAACTTCAGTGGGTATGTATTGATTGATTATCAGGCCATCATCATCCTCAAGGAAGGCGCTGCTGCCATGCGCCGAATGCGCCTGCACCAGAGTACCGTGACAGCACCAGAAGTCCTCTGTAGGTGTCCCCCATTTTTTAACCGAACCTGCTTGAAGAGGCAAAAAATACGTGACCATACCTGTTTTAGGATTTTGTTGTGAAAGAATTCCGCCATAAAGATTGCGTTCCCAATAATCTGCATAGGAAGCGTCTCCTGTCCATAAAAGCATAATTTCTGCTAGCCTCATCATATTATAGACTGTGCAGTGCTCCTGATTTTTATCGCTTAGCCGAGCTGACTGCTTCCCTGGCGGTGTCCAGAGTTCTGCTGCAGTCTGGCCTCCCGTACAGAAATATCCACGGTAGTCTACAGCAAAGTGCCAATATGCCTCAGTGATATCCTTCCAGCGTTTATCTCCCGTAACCTCCCAAGCCCGTGCGGCTCCCAGAGCCTCCGGTATGGTTGTGTTAGCATGGCTGTTGGTCAGCACGTCCTTCCCCGAAAGCAGTTCGTCGAACAAAGACGCTTTATAATACCGGTTTAATAGCTCAAGGTGTTCCTGCTTTTTTGTTACTCCATATAGATCAGCCCATATCTCCAGCATTCCGCCGGTTTCAACCGTAAGTATTTTTTGCATTTGTTCGTATGAGAATTTACCTGTCCAGCGGTAAAACCAGTTCGCCCAGTTATTTATAATTTCAAATGCCTGGCTGTTTCCGGCATGTTTGTACATATCCCATAATCCCATCAGTGTTTTATGAAGGGTATATTGTGGAACCCATACAGGCTTGCCTTCGGCAAGCCAATCCAAATATTTTTCAGGTATGGAGCCTGCCCATTCACTGCCGTTTTCTTTTTGACACCTGGCAAGTTCTGAAACGATAAAGTCCGCTTTTGATTTTACTTCAAAATCTTGTGTACTTCTATATATTTGTGCTGCTGCCGACAGCCAGTGTCCGAGAAAATGTCCGCGGATTTGACAGGTAGGCGCCTCCCAGCCGAAATGTATGTTATCCTCCCTGCCCATATTGTGCCAGAGACCCGCTTCAAAATAAAAGCTGCGGAGCAAATTCTCATTGGTAAGGCTCATAATATACTTTTTATTCAGCTTTGCCCGGTCGGTAAATATGCCCGGTAATAGTCTGATACTTTCAAGTGGAAATTTTCTAAATTTCATGCTCATAAATATACCTCCTCCTTTATCCTTTAACGCTGCCAAGCACCAAACCTGTTGTGAAATACTTCTGCAAAAACGGATATGTTATCAATACCGGTATTGTAGCAACAAATATCTGGGCAGCTTTTGTCGTCCTGTTGTTAACATACTGCAAAACGCTCTGCAGGCTGGAATTTCCCATCATATTCTTGAAGAATACCTCGGGATTTATTATTACTGTCTGCAAATAGCTTTGCAATGGATAATGCTCCGGCCTGTTCATCAGAATGAGGCCGTCAAACCATGAATTCCAATGGTTTACTATACAAAAAAGGGCCACAGTCGCAAGAGAAGGCTTTGATAACGGAATAAAAATCCTCCACAGTGTTTTCCAATACCCGGCACCATCTATAAACGCAGCCTCTTCCAGTTCCTTTGGAAGCCCCCGGAAAAAGTTGAGCATAACCACCATACTGAATACCGGCAGCGCTCCAGGTATTATCAGAGCCCATATTTTATCCATCAGGCCGGTATACTTGATTACCATATACCAGGGAATTAGTCCTCCGCTGAAAAGTATTGTAATGAGAAAGAACCATACATATACTCCCCTTGCTTTGAAAACTCCTTTTTCCTTGGACAGCGGGTAGGCTGTCAGTACTATAAGCAGCATATTTACGCCTACACCCAGAAAGACTCGTTGAAGTGATACAAAAAACGATTTTACAAAAGCTTCCGACTTCACGACAAATAAATATGAGCTCCAAGTGAAGTCCACCGGCCATAGCTTTACCTTCCCGGCAGCCACGGCAGGGCCTGCGCTCAGTGATACCATGCAAATGTGTACAAGAGGCAGGAGGCATATTACAGATGCCACGGCAAGAAAACTATAGTTTATGCCCAGAAAAAGCTTTCTACTTAATGAATTGCCATATCTCATAAAAATACTCCTCACACTAGAATACACGGTAATTTGCCAACTTATCGGCAAGCAGATAGGATACCGATATGAATATGAAGGAAACAACCGACTTAAAAAGTCCGACTGCTGCAGCTGGCGAATACTGTGCCTGCTCTATACCTAGCCGAAAAACAAAGGTGTCGATTATGTCGCCGGTCTTGTAAACCTGGGGACTGTAAAGATTGAATATCTGGTCAAAGCCTGCATTTAATACATTCCCCAGACTTAATACAGTCATCAGTGTTACTATGGGCAAAATACCCGGCAGGGTAATATGAAGCGTCTGCTTCCATCGGTTTGCGCCATCCATTATTGAAGATTCATATAGCGTCGGGTCTATATTGGTCAATGCGGCTAGATATATTACAGTCCCAAAGCCAAATCCCTTCCAGATTTCAGTAACTATCATAGTTATGGGAAACCAGAACCTGTCTCCCAGAAAAAAGATGGGTTCGATTCCAATATGTCCAAGCAGTTGGTTTACTATTCCCTCGGATGGGGAAAGAATATCTATAAGTATTCCCCCAAGTATTATCCATGATAAGAAATTGGGGAGATATACCATTGTCTGTGATATCCTTTTAAAGCCCTTCCCCCTCACTTCATTCAGAAGAAGAGCAAAGGTCACCGGTACTATAATCAGTCCTATTATTTTGAGTAGAGATATATATATTGTGTTCCACAGCACCTGGAACGAACCGGGCAAATTGACTATAAACCTAAAATTGTCAAGCCCGATCCAGGGTGAATTCAGGAAGCTCCTTACAGGGTCAAATTTCTGAAAAACCATGACTATTCCGAACATGGGACAATAACTATATATCAGCGTAATAACCACTGCTGGCAAAAGCATTAAATGTAAAACCGCTGTATGCCTTTTGTTTATGCTCTGCAGCATTTTAAGTCCCCTTTCCCATTTACTGTACAAGTCCCTTTCAGAAGGACAGGGAAAGAAACAATTTCAGTATCTTCCCCTGTCTTCAGAATATTTCTGAAAGTACGGCCTTCGGCTTGATTACAGATTATTTATTATACAGGCTGTTTATTTCCTTCGTGGCTTCATCGCCGCCAAGGCTATTCCAATTATTTACGAATTCATCAAATTTGTCTATGGAACCGCCCATTATTATCTCTGTGAATGCGTCCAGCTCCAGCTTATCCAGCGTTGCCTTCTTTTCGGCATATATGGGAGGATTTGAGCCCTTTAGTGCGGTAATGAAGATACGTCCTTCCTCATCACACTTGTTCAGGATGCTCAAAGAACCTTCCGAGCCCATTTGATAATATGATCCGTATGAACCAGGGTCTTTACTGTCGAGCCAACGCATGCACGATTCGTAAACCCCCTTTTCCTCAACGTTCAGCTTTGATGGATCCTTTGCAGTGATTGCGGCAGTTACATTCACATTAATATCTCTGGTTCCTCTTGGATTAGCCCAATATAAAGGACCTGAATCCCAGCCAATATTGTTGTAATCTGCTGCATCAATGGTAAGACTGAATCTCGCATAAAGGTTGGCCATTTTTACAGCCGCTTCCGGATATTTACAATTTTTATTAACTACAAAGTATTGTGAAACCGGCCAGGGAGCCTGAACGCGAACCGGCTTGCCATCTGAAGAAGGTATGTCATAGGGCTTGAAAATTGCATTCACATCCTTCTTTACCAGGTCGGGGAAAGGCCAGTAGCAGTTCCAGTTGGTACCGAATTCAATACCCACCTTGCCCTCCACCAGATCTTCATTGACCTTGTTCAAATCCTTAACTCCATATTCTTTGTCAATAAGCCCTCTCTTGAACATATCCTGCAATACCAGCAGGCATTTCTTCATTTCAGGCTGTATGGAACCGTATACGATCTGCCCCGAGGTGTCCTTGATCCAGTTAGTGGGGTATGCATGGTAAGCATTTGCGAAACCAACAATATCATTAAGCCCGCCGTAAAGCTCCTTATGTATGGCTATGCCATAGCTGCCCGGAATATTTGCCTTGAAGGTCTCAGCAATATTGATCAACTCATCCATGGTTTTGGGACCCTGCAGATTGAATTTCTTCATCCAGTCGTCCCTTATCCAGACCACGTCGCCGGAAGCAAAGGGTGCTGCCACCATGAGCGGAAGCGCCATAAGCCTTCCCCCGAATTTTGCAGAATCCATGCCTTCAGGAAAGTAATCGGCGGCTTCTTTAACAGCGTCTGATGCATATTGCTGGAATGCATCTGTCAAATCAGCAAGTTGCCCGCTCGCTGCAAGATTTATAAAGGTTTTGGAATCCCTGCACAGGAAAAAATCCGGAATATCCCCCGAAGCTATGGATAAATTCAACTTATTATCATATTGACCCATATCAATAACCCAGTCATATTTTACTTTTATGCCCAGTACCTTCTCAATTTCCTGCGTATAAATGTTATTATGGATGTCTTGTCCTTCCGGGAATGTTTGATTAGTAACGGAATACTTCAAAGATGTAAGCTCAATAGCAGGTTCATATTTCCCGAAGGGATCAGGAGGAGCCGGTGTTTCCAAAGCTGTTATTGTTGCTTCTGAAGTTTTTTGAGTTTCACTGGAATTTACTTCAGAATTGCTGCCACATGCGCTGAACGAAATTATCAAACCAAAAACAAGAAGAACCGAAACAAGTTTTAGGTACTTCGCATTTTTCATAAATATCCTCCCATGTTTTTATTTTAGCAGAGGCCTCTTTATGCTAATTATACATAATCACAGACCATAGTGAAATCGTAACTTTTTTACCTGTGCCACTTATATTTACTTCTTTAAAGAAAACGCACGATAATCAAAGGGACTCATATTTCTTACCTTTTTTAAAGGTGAACAAAAAAAACCGATCCTCTTCCTAGAGGACCGGTATCGTTTAGGTCTGATATTTTTATTTCTTTTCCGCTATCAATATTTCAGCACAATGTCATCATAATGAGTGTGTGAATAATACCAGTTCATGACGCCTATTTTTCCCGCGGTTTGCAGCGCAGGAGAGAAGGAATCAACATAAATGCAGACACCATTTACATTTATGGTATACAGCGAATCCACGCACCCTACGGTCACCGTATACTGTGTACCGTTCGTCAACGATGTGCTGGTAGGTATGATATGGTAATTACCAGCCCCATCGTATATATACCAGTTAGTGTCGTAATCGTATACCAAGGCTACCCACTGGGTTGATGAAGCATACCTGAACACCAGACCGCATCTGCTTTCTGACTGTGGTGTAATTTTAGCTGTAATCTCGCAGTCAGCCACGCTTGGACTATTATCGTCAATAGCAATAACACTGCCACTGCCAGATGCCTGCAGGCTCATTTGATTGCTTTCCCTTGTCAGATTGCCTGAGCCGGTCTTTATAACATAACCGCCTAAATTGGAATTAAAGTTCTGCGTAAATGTGTTCGGGAAAGATGCAGGAGAATTGAAAGCCCAATCCCACACAGGGTTGTAGTCCTTAACTGAATGCGGCGGATATATTGGATCGTAATAGACAGGAGTTGTAGTCCCTGTTCCTAAAGTAATATTCATATATTTCGCATCCACATTATTGTAGTAACATTGCGCCTCATACTGCCTGAAGGTCTGACCCGTTGTCCACATGCTGAATGTTGTCGGATCCACAGACCAATGGTACCACTGCAGCCTGTTAAGGCAAAGCCTTTCAGGCTTAGTCCAATTCTGTGTTTCTAAATTTGTGCATGTTTGTATGATATTCGCGCCTTCATAACCCCAAAGATTACCTATCGCTATATACTTGCCCAGATAGGTGTTGTAAGATACGTGCGGATTTCCGCAGACCATATTAATATCACTATCACTTCCGCCTAATCCGGACTGACTCCACGATCCATTATAGAATTTGGTCCAACTGTCCGCAGCCATCTTTGAGCTTATGGGGCTCCTTGCCACCCTACCTGTGGGATATTGGGTATAAGAGCTCAATTCTGTGCACCATGCTATATCATAGTACAAATAAATATATCCGCCGACAGTGTCAACATACATATGCTGACTTCCGGGTCCATAGTTAAAGTAGCCGCTTGTACCTTCGCCAGGATCATATGAATGATTGCTGGTAATAATATCGCCACAGTAATGCCAGTTCGCGCCTTTATCACTTGATGTGGCTAAACCGATTCTGCGGAACCATGTTTTACCAATGCCTTCATTAATATGATAATTGAACTCAACATGGACTGAAGAATACCATATTCCGTCCCCATCAACCCAAATTCCTCCCATAAGCCAATATACATCATCTCCATAAGGACTGTTAAAGGAGGCATCCTTTACACCATCGGACTGCTGTACAAGATTGTCGAGGTTTGTCCCTTTGAAGCGCCTTATCGGAGCTCCGGCTACAGCACCGTCCGCATAAACCACCCAAAGATCATTACCATCCTTAACAATTCCAGGCGCGCCATCAACGTATCTGAATGCAGAAGCTGTTACGTCAGCTCCTGTTGTCCAAGTAAAGTCCGCTGCTTGTGCCGGTAAAAATGAAAAGCAGGTTGTCATTATTATTAATGCCATAACAATAACAAGCTTAAGATGTATAGAATTTTTCATCAAATACCCTCTCCATTCTTAAATTTTAGAAGAGGCCTCTTAAAAATAATTATATAGTATAACAGCTACTAATTAAATCGGAACTTTTTTACCTTTGCCACTTATATTTACTTCTTCAATGAAAACTCACGATAATCAAGGGGACTCATATTTGTTGCCTTTTTGAATATACGGGCAAAGTAAGTGGGTGAACCGAGGCCAATAGCCTGTGTAAGCTCATTGATTTTCAAATTGGTCTCGGCAAGCAGGTATTTTGCCTTTTCAACTCTTTGGTCCATGATGTACTCGGAAAGGTTTACGCCTGCAACCTGCTTGAACAGCCTTGACAGGTAGGAGGGGTTAAAATGCATAAGACCTGCAAGCTTGTCCAGTGAAAGCTCTTCGCCCAAGTGCTCATGTATATGCTTCTGAATAAATTTTACAGAGGTATCCGCCACATTATCCTGATCGCTTTTGTGTGCATCAAATATTTCCTTCGATAGGACGATCAAATAATCGGCGGCGTCATTCCAGGAATCATGGCTGTCCACCTTTGTAAGTTTATATAGCCCTATTCTGAAGGCTATACTGTCTGCCAGCTTCCATCGGTTGATATATGACAATAGACGGCTGGAAACATTGCAATATATCTCCAGCGCCAGATTATGATTCATACTCTTAACTTTTCTCAAACAGCCAATCATTTGCGCCAGCAGTTGGAAATATTCTTCCTGCATCCCCCTCTCAAGACAATCCATAAGTGCATTCAAATATCGTAAATTTGATACTTCATTTTCACCTATTTCATCTTCATGTCGGCTTATCCGCTCAAATTCTCCCGCAAAATAGCTTTCGTCAGTCAAGAATGCTTCTCTGCCTATACCCCAGCTGAAGTCAAGCATTTTCTTTAACTTGAAGAATTCATCACCAAGCTGCCTCCAGCTGATTTTGTGTCCACATAGAATAAACGAAACCGTAATTTTTAGAGACTCACAGCATATATTCTGAACCGTTTCAATGGTACCCTTTATTATAGCAGTGTCTTCCGCAGTATTTTCCTTTCTCTCATCCTTCTCCCTCTCAGGCTGTATCAGGCACAGAAAGCTTGAGTTTTCGTACTCTAACGAAAATTTTCGTGGATACCTGCAAAAGGCTTCCTCCGCAATAAGTCTGACAGTTGTAATAAATTCATTATTGTAAGCTCCTGAGATATTTCCCGGCAGAAGCTGGTCAATCCTGCCAATAAGTAAAAATACCTCTTCATCAATATCAATAGGAATTTGAAGCTCATCCATCTGACTCTGTGTTACCTCTGAAGGTTTTGTCAACCCGTTCAGCTGATTTTTGATAAATTCCTTCTGCAGCATGGGAACAGCCATTCTGCTCTGTCGCCTTACCTTATCCATCAACACTTCGTCCTGAAGGCCTTCTTTTATTTTTGCCAGCGTTTTTTCAACAACCTCCAGGATTGTGCCATCACTCTCAGTTTTAAGCAAGTAATCGGCACATTCGCTTTTTATAGCATTGTAGGCATATTCAAATTCATTATACCCTGTTAAATAAATGACTTTACATTTCGGCCAGTTTTCTTTTGCCGCTTCAGCCAATTGAAATCCGTTAATTTCAGGCATACGGATATCCGTAAGAAGCAGGTCGATTTTTACTGTGTTCAGGATCGAAAGGGCGTCGCTACTGAAACTGCTCCTATAAATCTCCGTATCAGGAAAAGCCGCCTCCAAAAAAAGCTCATACAGGCTTTCTGCAATTTCAGGCTCATCATCAACTACAAGCATTCTCAACATAGCTGCCCCTCCCTGTTTTCCAAAAAAATATCAACTCTTAGACCCTTCAATTCCCCACGGGTTATTTTTACTCCGCTGTGGTCGCCAAGTGCCAGTCTTATCCGTTTATGAATGTTTACAATACCTGTGTTTTCAATTTCCGGAGCACTGCTGTCCAGCTTTTTTTGCAATTCCCCAAGCTCTGTTTCCATCAGCCGGTCGCCGTTATCCTCTACCGAAATCATCAGACCCTGCTCCCACTTTGTGAATATTATCCTGAGTAAGCCGTTCCTTGCTTTTTCCTCCAGCCCATGCTCAAAAGCATTCTCTATAACCGGCTGGATAATTAACCTCGGTATCATGATGTTTTCATATTCTGCAGGCAATGTACCAAATTCAACCTTTATACGGTTTGAAAAACGTGCTGCTTGAATTTCCGCATATATCCTTGCATGTTCTACCTCTTTTGCAATTGTTACCTCATCTGAAGCGGTGCGTGTAATGAATTTGAAATAAGTACCCAGGCCTTCACAGAATTTTATGGCATTTTCATATTCACCTTTATTTATCCTTCTTTGTAGTATAAAAAAGCTATTGTATAGAAAATGGGGGTTGATTTGCGACTGAAGCTGTTTCAATTCAGCTTTGCGCATCAAAATTTCCTGTTTGTACACTTGATCTATCAGCCTTTTAAGGTTGTCCACCGTTTCGTTGAAACTGGAGTAAAGGTGCGTAAATTCATCCTTATGTCCATGCGCAATTCGAATATCAAGATCCCCGGTTTTTAGACTTTTGAACGCCCTTAGCAGCTTTAAAAGCGGCCTTTGCATAAACCTGTATGTGAATAGGGAATAAAGCACAATAATTATCAAAGCCAATATCGAGAATGCCCAATACCAGGTCTGATACCCCTTAAGAGGTTCAAACACTGACTTTTCCGGTATATATCTTGTTATTACCGTACCTGAATACTCTGAATAGGCATATATCAAAAGATACCGATCATTATCTATCTTCTTTAATATGGTATCCATCTTCTTATTTTGATAGAGAGTGCCGATGAATTCTCTGAACCGGTTCAATTGACTACTGTCCCTGTTACTGGATATGACAACCTGTTGAGCAGGAATTTCCATTATGGAATTAACTTCTGTATTAATGTCAGATTTTATGAGAATACCTCTTAAAGCCTCTTCAGAAAGCTCAACCGTTATAATAAAGAGAGGACGTATATTTCCATCCCTCACTGGTAATGTTGCTGCCAACAGAATACGACCATTCCAATTGTGGATTTGAGATCCGGGATCTTCCTGTATTCTTTTCAGCATATCGTCAATATTTCCAGGTAATTCCTCAACACTGACCTTTCCGGTTCCAGAGGCATTAATGGTTAGATTCAGGGGAAAAATACAAGCACTGGTATACCTGATATAACTGCTGCTGCTTTGAATGGAATCCAGGCGGCTTCGAAGCCTGTTAATCGCTTTGGTTCTTTCAAAATCACTCATCATCTGTGGCGCATTTGCCAGATAGTTCAGGTCTTGATCGTAAAGGCAATCTATCTGAAGCTTACGTATACTTTTAATTTCATTATCAAAATTATTTAGATCGAATAATACCTGGGACTGCATCATCTTGAATATTTGCTCAGACATCATATTCCTGCTCCAGTTAAAGACCTGGATGCCCAGAAAATAGAGAGGCATCAATACGAGCAGAAAAGTAATAACCAATTTGGTAAAAATTGAATTACGCCAGGTTTCATGCATCCGACTACTATGCCTCCTTTTAAAAGCAATACTAAGCATAATGATAGAACATTATCAAGAAAATAGCAATGAAACAAGCCGAACGGTTGAACCTGTCAAGCTCATCAAAAAACAAGTGTCCTTTCATCCGGGAACTCCCCCGCCAATCGGCGGTTCAAGACCTGGGCGGCGAATGGAAAGGTGTAAAATTATCTTGTTACATTATTAAGCCATTTGCGGCTCTTGTACCTTAAAAATGCAATGGGCATTTTTATTATTTCATCGCTCATGAGTATGATATAGACAACAGGTACGCTCCATTTGAATACAAACGCCGCCAATGCGCCAAGCAGGATGGAGCCTCCCCACATCGTACCCAGGTCGAGATATAATCCGAATCTTGTGTCGCCGCCAGCCCTGAATACTCCTACAACAAGGGTTGTATTTATCGCCTGGGCTATAGAAAAATATGACATCACATACATCATTACCGACAGGTAGTCCCGCGTCTGACTTGACAGACTTAATCCCGCCATTGCCATCGGCCTTGCAGCAAGGATCACGACAGCACCGGCTATGCCTGCCAGAATGCTCAGCTTTATAAAGCGTCTGGCAAAGATTCCCGCCATATCCATTTTGTTCTCGCCAATAAGCTTGCCAACGCTGATTGCCGTTGCATTGGCAATGCCGAAGGCAATAACCATGGCAAGCTGCCTTGCGATCTGCGCCACTGAATTCGCCGATACGGCAAGACTTCCAAGGTGTCCGATGACAACAGCATTCATCGCCACGCCGCCGCCCCACATAAGCTCGTTAAGTATGACCGGAGACGAATAATACATAAAATCCCTGAAAAGATACTTATCCCTTACCAACAGTGAAGAGAGGTTGAAACGTAAGACATCATTGTACTTTGTCGCATAAACAACAACGATGATCAGTTCAATGCCTCTTGATGCAAGGGTTGCCAGGGCCGCACCCTGGATACCCATTTTAGGCAGACCGAACAAGCCGAATATCAGAAGTGAAGCAACGATTATATTGGATACAAACGAAACAAGGTATACAACCGTAGATATAATTACACGCTCGACACTTCGCATGATATTCAGATAAATCATGGTGATGGAAACAAAAATGTAAGAAAACGAAATTATTCTTAGAAATTTTACTCCTTCCTCTATGACGGGTTTTTCATCGGTAAAAACACTCATAATCAGGCCAGGAAAGAGTAATACTGCAATGGTAAAAAATACAGCCACAAGCAATGAAAATCTCATGCATATTCCCATTATTTTAGTGATGCTCTCCACATCTCTTTTACCCCAGTACTGGGCAGTCAGAACAGCCGCCCCGGAGGTCATTCCAAAGAAGACCAACGTCATGATGAATTGTACCTGACTGGCAAGAGATGCTGCAGAAAGCGCCGTTTCACTGACTTTTCCCAGCATCAGCACATCAATCGAGGAAATCCCGACATTGATCAAATTTTGAATCGCCATTGGCATGACAAGCCCAAAAGCCATTTTGTAAAAAGATCCTGCGATATTTTTTTCTTTTGTATCCTGTATCATAAATAGTCTCCAATGTACGATTGCGTGAGCCGCTCACTTTTCTTTCTATTCTAACACCAATCCATCCTTCTATGGAAGTCCCCTCTTTTTTAATCTCATTCTCACAGCTCCATATCATTACATAATTGTTCAGGCAGATTATCCTCCTCCAAAAAACGTATGATTCTTTCGTCCGGAACAAAATCTCCCGCCTTCATACTGTCATCCATCTGTTCAATTGTGTGAGGCCCGACAATTGGAATTGTTGTGAACGGGTGTGATATCAAATACCCAAGGATAATTTCTGTAACCGGCTTTGCCAATTCCTGTTCCAGTTTTACGATCTTTTCGAATCTCTTTAGATTTTTTTCATTATAATATAACTTTTTTACACCTTCATTCATGAGCGTGGCACCCTGCTGCAGCAATTTGCTGAAAAAACCATTCGCCTGTGATGAATATGGGATTGCTGTGATACCAGTCTTTATATGAAGCCGCATTGTATCTTCGTCCATACAGACCATCGTTTTATCGGGTAATGCATCTTTGTTAGGAACCGCAAGGCTCCACATCATCTGGTTTCCTGAAAAGCCCTGCACACTACTGCATTTTGCCAGTTCTTCCGCCTCCTGGATACGCCCCGCTTTCCAGTTCGAACAACCGAAATAGCGAATCTTTCCCTCTTTGACAAATCCATTCATATAATCAAGTATATACTCCACCGGGAGCTTTTCATCGTCCCTGTGCAGCCAATAAAGATCAATATAGTCAGTCTGCAGCGCCCTAAGGCTTTCTTCCAGGTCTGAAGCAACTTCCTCCCTTGACAACCTTGATATATGCATAGCTGCCAGATTTGGATGTCCCCCCTTTGTCCCTATGATTACATTATGCCTGTTACCTCTCTTCTTCATCCATTCACCAATATTCAATTCACTGACGTTTCTCTTCTGTGGAAGCCCCTTTCCATAAACATTGGCAGTATCGATGAAATTGCCGCCACCCTCTATAAATCTGTTCAGCAGGCTGAAACAATAGTCTGCGTCATTCTCCACACTCAGGACGCCTGTTCCCATGCAGATCGCAGAAGTATTCAAATCGGTACCGGATATGTTCCTGTAAATCGTATTAATCACCCTCTCTTTACTTCACCACTTCTATTCCTGCAGAAATTTATTTAATCTCATTTATAAAAATAACATATTCATATCCAGGTCTGTCAAGAGCCAGCTCATACAGATTTCCGCCAACCATTCTCACTTCTGCTGCTCATAGTCATTCATATTCCAGCCGGTTAATTCCAATCCGGCATTATATTCCTCCCCTTTTCCGCCATTCATCCCCTCCTTGTAATCAAGCTTGTCATACGGGCCTCATACTGTATTTTCCCAGGAATTATCCGAGAGTACAACCTGCTTCTTTCCATCAGCAAATATAGTTGTTCTGTTTTGCTCCACGCGCAGCATAAATATCCACGCTTCTTTTACCCGCTATCCGAAATTAAATCAAATTCCCTGCGGGAAAAACGCGCCCTGCTCTTCTAACTATCTTACCATTTAGGTGCATATGGGTATGGGCATTTTGCATTCTGCAGTTTGGCTTTCACCGGCATTAAGCATCCGCAATAGATGCATGTCGTACTATAATGAAGTGCAGGACACTGACTGCATATCTTAAACCTCATCTCGTAAACATCTTCGGGAACAAGCTTTACATCCCTTACTTTTGCTGCATCGCCAAAAATCTGCTGAATTTCTTCCTTTGACAGCCTGACTTTTTCCCGGCAACCTTTACATTCATCTGCCTCTGACATAATTTACACCTTGCCTTATTAGAAAAATCCCGGACAGATACAATCAGGTATCTGTCTAATACTACAGCATAAACAACCAAATTATCCTTGCAGAAATAGCGCCTTGAAGCTTTGGCGATATTTCTGCAAGGCGCATAAATGCCGATAAATTAATGAAGTTTACGCTGTAGTACTATGAAAAAATCACTCAATCGTCAAGACGACAACAGACATCGGCGGCATTGAGAGCTTGAGCCTTCCATCTGTCAAGCTTGCACCTTCAAACACCTCAGGCTTGATATTCTCAGAGTTTTCGAAAGTATTACGGGCATCCATAGCCGACGCAGTCAGAATGGTTCCGCTAACCGCAGTTCTTAAATCACCTCTAAGGAAGCAGTTAATGTTTGCACTTTCATTATGACTCAAATTACATAAGGACAGATGAATTTTGTTTTCTGCATCGATTGAAGCCGAAGCATTAACCTGAGGTATTTTCTCAGCTCCGGAACAGTACTCACCACATTCAAGGCTAACAGGTAAAAGGTCCGCGTCCTGATGCACCTTATACATATTAAACACATGATACGTTGGCGTCAGTATCATTTTTTCTCCTTCTGTCAAAATAACGGCCTGAAGTACGTTTACAGTCTGTGCGATATTTGCCATTTGAACCCTGTCACAATGGTTATTGAATATATTCAGGTTAACGCCTGCAATCAACGCATCCCTTATTGTATTCTGCTGATAAAGGAAACCCGGATTCGTACCCGGTTCACAATTGTACCATGCTCCCCATTCATCTACAATCAACCCTATCTTTTTATTCGGGTCGTACTGGTCCATGATTGTAGAGTGTCTGGTTATTAACTCCTCCATGAATAAAGTGCTTTTCATTGTTGAAAACCATTCTGATTCACTAAACTCTATGGCTGAACCCTTGTCTTTCCATTCGCTTTTAGGCAGTGTATAGTAGTGAAGACTTAAACCGTCCATCCTGTGCCCGACCTGCTTCATTAAGGTTTCCGTCCATTGGTAATCAGCGGCATTGGGTCCGCATGCAATCTTATATATTTTATTACCGTTGAAATTTCTTATATATGTAGCATATCTGCGGTACTCGTCAGAATAATATTCCGGACGCATGTTTCCTCCGCATCCCCAGCTTTCGTTTCCTACTCCG
Organism: Bacillota bacterium; assembly: GCA_023426125.1. Taxonomy (GTDB): domain Bacteria; phylum Bacillota; class Clostridia; order Acetivibrionales; family DTU013; genus MnB-11. The sequence continues at coordinate 18,510 of JAFABI010000049.1, read as the reverse complement.
AAATAGGTCAGCTTCCAGGGCTCGTTTCTGCCGTTTTCCTTTCTCAGTTTGGACATTGGCGATTCGCCGCCAAATGTCATGTATTCCACCCACTGCTGCATTTCATGTACTGTTCCGCTACCTACATTTCCACAGATATATGGCTCGGCATCAATCAGCTCACATAATCTAAAGAATTCATGGGTTCCAAAGTGGTTGTTTTCTGTCACGCCTCCCCAGTGTGTATTGATCATTTTAGGCCTTTTTTCATAGGATCCGATTCCATCCTGCCAGTGGTACTCGTCAGCAAAGCAACCGCCGGGCCATCGCAGTACCGGAACCTTCAACTCTTTCAGTGCCTGTATCACATCATTACGTATACCATCCGTATTTGGAATCGGAGAATCCTTTCCAACCCACATGCCTTCATAAATGCATCTTCCAAGGTGCTCTGCGAAGTGTCCGTAAATATTCCTGTTGATTTTCCCCTTTTTAATATCTGCATTTACAATTAATTTTGTCATAATTACACCCTCCGTTATCAAATAATTTTTAATCAGTTAATTTAATTCTGGCTGAAACTTCGTAATTAATATTTTTATTAATACCATAATGTAAGCATTAATCTTATATTATAGTTTCCAGGTACATTTGTCAACAAAATTATGTGTATTTATTTTGAATAATCCGGATCCACAATCCTTATAGTCTTTTCTGATAATTGATGTAGACGGGGTTGACCTTGCGGGTATGATAGCAAGAATATATTAAGAAGCTTAAGGTTATCTTTTTCCCTCGGAAAATTTCAATGCCTTCTAAAGCCTAAACTAAAATTAACAAGCCAAAATCAAACAAGAAATAGCAAGTTAATGGCATTTTTTTCTAATCAAATCACGAATATACTTATATCATGTTTACAGGATTTATGCTTTTAATAAATTGCAATTTCAATTTTGAGAAGGTAGGTTTACTATGATTCAAAATACGATGAATTCAAGCGGGCTTGCTGCAGAAAGAAAAACTGCACTGAATCGTATGAGCTTTCATCGGCATAAAAAAACTTTAATACTGCTGTCCATGGTACTGCCTGGCGCAATTTGGCTGTTGCTGCTGCGGTACCTGCCGATGTTTGGTATCGTGATGGCTTTTCAAAACTTTGAGATTTATTACGATGATCCAAGCCTGCTCAATAACATTATACATAGTCCATGGGTAGGATGGCAAAACTTCGAATTTTTGTTCGCTACAAGGGACTGTTGGCATATGCTTTTTAATACGATAGCCTACAATATGGTATTTATCATTTTGGGTACTATCATTTCGGTGGCTTTCGCGATTATGATGAGCGAGCTTACTACGAAGCGCCTGATGAAAACATATCAGACGATGATGTTCTTCCCGTTCTTTTTGAGCTGGGTAGTAGCCAGCTACTTTTTATACGCTTTCCTGGCGCCTGACGACGGCTTGCTTGTGCATTTGTTCAAGGACGCGGCAATAACCCAGACCGGGTGGTACAACGATACCAAGCCGTGGCCGTACCTTATTGTATTTGCCCATATGTGGAAAAATGTCGGTTATACTGTTGTACTGTATATGGCAGCCATTGTCGGTATTGACACAAGCCTGTATGAAGCCGTCAGAATCGACGGTGCTTCAAAGTGGCAGCAAATACGCCATGTCACACTTCCTCATTTAACTACGCTGATTGTTGTTCTGTTGATCATTAATGTAGGGAAAATATTCAACTCCGATTTCGGACTTTTCTACACAGTGCCTATGAATACCGGTACGTTGATTCCTGTGACGCAGGTGGTTGATACCTATGTATACCGGGCGCTTATGAGTACCAGCGATGTCGGCATGAGCACCGCCGCAGGTCTATTCCAGAGCGCAGTGGGATTTGTCCTTGTACTGATCACAAATACGTTTGTCCGTAAGGTAGATCCGGACAGCGCCATGTTTTAGGAGGAACCGCAGATGAATGCTACTATGACCAAAAGCAGAAGCAATTCCCGCCTGGGCGCGGTCAGCGTGCCCTCTGAAATAATACTGCACATTATTCTTTTGGCCTTTGCATTGTCGTGTATCATACCGTTTATCTTTTGCATTATTATTTCATTTACAGCCAAGCAGAGCATAATAAATATAGGGTTTTCCTTCTTTCCGCAGACGTGGTCGCTTGATGGCTATAAATATGTTTTGGATATGGGCAGGCAGCTCTGGGTTTCCTACTTCAACAGCATATTTATTTCGGTTGTGGGTACTCTCGCAAGCGTTGCAATCTGTATTTTATATTCCTACGCACTATATCGCAGAGACTTCAAATTTCGCAGATTCTTCACGTTATTCGCGGTGTTTACCATGATGTTTACCGGCGGACTTGCCCCCACATACCAGGTAAGCAGAGTAATGCTGGGTCTGAGCGACAATTACTGGGCTCTTATTGTGCCTTTGCTGGTAAATCCCTTCAACTTTATTATCATGCGCACGTTCTTTCAATCCAGCGTACCCGATTCCATCATTGAGGCCGCAACCATTGATGGCAGCGGAGAATACAACACGCTGCTGAAGGTTATTATACCCATATCAAAACCGGGTATTGCCACCGTTGCTCTACTGACGATTCTAGCGTATTGGAACGACTGGTTCAGCGCACTGCTATATATAGACGACAACAAATATTTCCCTCTCCAGTTTCTGCTCTGGCAGCTGCAAAGCCAGATTGAATTCCTGGCGGCAAATTCAGGAAGAGGGCTCGAGTCGGTTGTCGACATGGCGACACTGCCGACACAGAGCTTTCGCATGGCGATCGTCGTACTGATCGTTATACCCATAGCGTGTGCGTATCCGTTCTTCCAGCGCTATGTTGTATCCGGCCTTACGGTTGGTTCAATAAAGGGTTGATGGAATAACACCGTTGTATCCGGCATCAAGCTAAGGAGCACCGGAAATGTTACTTCCGGTTCTTTTCCGGGGAATGGAGCGCCAAGCGTAGTTTCCCGGAAAAGACTATCAATACTACAACGAAGGTTACATTAAAGATAATTCGGAAACCTTCGTTGTAGTACCGGAAGTTACATTTCCGCCAGTGCTTAAAGTTGCCGATTACATAAATAATGTCGTTGCCGGAGTGCCAAACCGGCAAGACAAACTAAAAAATAATTGAAGGAGTGAAGACAATGAAGGCAATGAAAAAGGTTCTAGCAATCGTAATCTGCATGACGCTGGTGCTGTCCCTTTGCGTTACGGCCAGCGCGGCTCCCGCAGCCAAGGCACCAAGTACGTCGAAATTTGTAACATTGACCTGGATGATGCATGGAAGTAACGTAAAAGACGACAATGCGGTCATGCAGAAGGTAAATGCATTGCTCAAAAAGAAGCTTAACTGTGAGCTGAAGATGAAGTGGGAAGGCTGGGGCACATATGACCAGAAGCAGACTCTGGCGCTCAACGGCGGCGCTGCGACCGACATCTACTTCACCTGCAGCTGGACTGTCAACTCGTATCAAGCGACTGCAAAAAAGGGCGCTTTTGTACGCCTTGACGACCCAAAGAACAATTTGCTTGCGAGCTGTGCTCCAAACCTCTTTAAGACCCTGCCGCAAGTTCTGGCACAGGCTGCGATGACGGACGGCAAGAAGGGTAAAGGCATTTACGCTATTCCGACATACAAGGAAATCGCGCAGCAGTATCATTGGCTCTTCAACAAGAGGATTCTCGACAAGTATAAGATTGATGCGAGTGAGATAAAAGACCTGAAGGGCCTCGAGCCGTTGTTGAAGAAAATTAAGGAAGGCGAAGGCAAGGATTTCTATCCGATCAACTGCGACTATACCGTTTGGATGAGAGCGCTTACAAATACAGACCAAATGGAGAACAAACTGCTGATCGGATATGCATTTGATCCGGTTAATCCTTCAAAATCCGCCAAGACATTCTTCAACCGTAATGCAAGCCCTGAATACAAGGCTTATTGTGAGACGATGCACAAGTATTACGAAGCCGGATATATTAATCCTGCGGCGATTGCCAATAATCAAGTTATGAGTGAATCTTGGCAGAATACGAGAGCGTCCGGGCAGTGGGCGTTTGATATTTTCCCATACGTTCCCGGCGATGAAAACTCGCTGACTGATCAGTACAACTACAAGTTTACTGTTAAGCCGGTTCAGGCAGGCTTTATCTCCACCACGTCCTCCCGCGGCGCTATGAATGCGGTTTCAGTCACTTCAAAGAATCCGGACAGAGCTGTAATGCTGCTTAACCTCATTAATACCGATCCAGAACTACGTACACTGCTCGCTTACGGTGTTGAAGGCGTACACTATACCAAAGACGATGACAGAATAGTAATGAAGCCGAACAATGGTTTCTCACCTTGGGTCTATGGTATGGCCAATGTAAACATACTGCCTCTGAAGGACAGCGATCCTGCTGACAAATATACAAGGATGTTCCCGAAGTTTAACAGGGCCGAAGCGCTGCCGATCCTTGGCTTCGCACCGGATTTTGATCCTGTTAAGACCCAGATAGCTACCCTCAACAACCTTGCAGATCAGTACAACACAGGGTTGGTCACAGGTGCTTCCAATCCGGCTACAGTACTTCCCGAGTTTAACAAGAAGCTCAAAGATGGCGGAATTGACGCTGTCATTACAGAAGTGAATAAGCAGCTCAATGAGTTCCTCACCGCTAAGTAATAAATAATTGCTGATGCTTGCGCCATACCGCAAAAGAAGCAGCAGATATTATGGAACGGCGGTTAAAAAAGAAAAACAAACCCAGGCAAACCGAACAATATACCTCATAAACCCTTCAATATTTCATGTATTGAAGGGTTTTATTTTGAGTAATCTTAATATAATTTTTCCCAAAATGTTCCCAAAAGCTATTATGTAAACCATATTGATAAAACAAAGACACTGCAAACCCTTGCAGTGTCTTGTTTTACTTGGCGCGCCCAGCAGAGATCGAATCCACAACCTTCTGATCCGTAGTCAGACGCTCTATCCAGTTGAGCTATGGGCGCATGGTAAAAGGGAAAATCTACATATCCCCTTTCATGCTACTCTATCATAATACATTTCACGCATAAAATCAACTGTAATTAACAGGGATTTCATATTTTATCGGCACCGTGTTCACTCTGTAAAGGCTGCCTTCATCGCATCCAGAACAGGATTGCCGGCAACAAAATATGCCAGTCTCAGGGCCTCGGCGATTTGCTTATCGGATACGCCCATATTCCGTGCGATCTTGGAAAGCACCCTGACTCCTTCACTTGAGCCGCTTAATGCATCCAATGCAAGGGTGATCAGTATTTTAGTTTTTGCATCCAGCTCCCCTGGCGCCATGGATAAATCATAGATGCCCGAGACACTTTCATAAAGCTTCGGATCGGTTTTTTCAAGCTTTGCAATAAATTCCGGATAATTATTTTCCATATTTCCCCTCCTGAGATTTGCTTATGGTTATTGTACCACATTTTAGCGGATGTATAACCCTGCCCTCAAGAAATTTTCCATTATCGTTTTAAAGATTCCATCCGTCTTCGAAATAACAACAAAAGAGGTATATTTCGAAGTAACATTCAAGTGTATGAAAACCAGCAGGTCTTTTCGGTTTTGTATGGGACGTCCTTCTATGTTATAATGGGTGTCATTGGATTATATTCCCGGCTAAGAGGCCATGTGAGGTAGGAGAAGTATGTTTTTTGAATCAAATATGTCAATTTTATATTCGGATACCCAGATTCCCGATATTTTTATCACAGAATACATGCCTTCCATGGACAGCGACATGGTAAAAGTATACATATACTGCCTTTTTGTGAGCAAGCACGGCAAACAGGCGACCGCGGACGATCTGTCAAAGAAGCTGGAACTCCCGGCCTCCAGGGTCAAAGAGACCTTTACCGCATTGGAAAGCCTCGGCCTGATTGCCTGGAAGGAAAACAGCATCGTAATGGCGGACCTCAAGGAAAAGGAAATAAAGAAGCTGTACAGGGCAAAGCGGACGTCTACTCCGGAGGAAGCGGTTTTAAGCGCTGACAGAAACAAAAAGCGCAACTGCCTAATGCGTGATATTAACAATAAGTTCTTCCAGGGCGTCATGAACCCTACCTGGTATACCGATATCGACTCCTGGTTCGACAAGTACCAGTTTGAGGAGGATGTCATGTATGCCCTTTTCCAGCACTGCTATGACCATGGGGCCTTATCAAAAAATTATATGGTCAAAGTCGCGGACAACTGGTTCAGCAAAAATATAAAGAACAATTTTGATTTGGATACATACTCCATTGAGTACCAGAAGCTTAAGGATATCCGCTTGAAAATTGCGAAAAAATTCAGAAAACAGGGCCGCCTGACAGAATACGAAGAAGCCTATGTGGAAAAGTGGGTCATGGAATACGGCTTTGAGTTTGAGATCATCGAGCTGGCCCTAAAAAAAACAACGGCTATCATGAGCCCCAGCTTTGACTACATAAACAAGATCCTTACCGACTGGCACGAAAAAGGCCTTAAGGACAGGGAGCAAATCCTCGCTTATGAAAAAAGCAGGAAACAGGCCATGGCGGGCAAAGCAAAGCAAAGCGAGGCCAATGTTCCGCAAAAGGGGAATTTTGAACAGCGCAAGCACGGTGACGACTATTTTGACAATCTTTACAAAGATGTATAAGGGGCAGGAGGCTATCAATGAAATCCAGCATTCACAGTATCATCAAAGGTGAATATGAAAAAAAGCAAAAGGCCTCTTATGACATGCTGGCGGATAAAAAAGAGCGGCTCTACGCCCAAATACCCAGGCTGGAGGAAATAGAAACAGAAATACAGCGGGCAGGTCTTAAGTACAATAAACAGCTGCTTGCAGACCCAGCCAACGCGGAGGAAATCATATCGGACCTGCAAGCCGCCGTCCGGAGGCTGAAGCGGGAGAAAGCATCCCTGCTGGAAGCTGCCGGTTACGATAAGGATTATCTTGAGCCTGTTTATAAATGCGCAAAGTGCAAGGACACCGGAACGCCCCTGGAGGATGAGACCGGTGAAAGAGTATGCAGCTGTTACAGGCAGCAGCTCATCGACCTGATTTATATACAGTCCAATCTTAAATGCACCGACGCGGAAAACTTCAATTGCTTTAATGAGAAGTACTATGCGGACGTTATCGATGAAAACAGATATGGAATTAAAAAATCTCCAAGAAAGCAGATTCTCGGCATAAAGGAAAACTGCCTGCAATTCATTGAGAATTTCAAGGATCCGCAGGCTAAGAACATGCTGTTCTGCGGACCCACCGGCTCCGGAAAAACCTTTATGGCCAATTGCACAGCCGTGGAGCTGATGAACAGGGGCATCACCGTTTTATACCAGTCCGCGCCGGTGCTCTTCAGCACAATAACGGAATACAGGTTTAAGTCCTCAAAAGACGAAGCCTTTGAAAACTCCGTCTATAAAAATATTATGGAAGTAGAACTCCTGATCATTGACGACCTGGGGACGGAGCCTCCCAGTGCAGCCCGCTATGCGGAGCTTTTGACAATACTTGATACCCGTTTTGCAAACAACATGGTACGGCCGTGCAAGACTCTCATTTCAACCAATATAGACATCCGAAAGCTTTATGAGTATTATGATGAAAGAGTCGGTTCACGCATCATCGGCAATTTCGATATCTACAGGTTCGCCGGAGATGATATCCGAAAGCTGAAAGCAAGCCTGGGTTAAGAACCGGATAGCCCGCTCACCTTTTATGGTATGTGGACAGAGAACCGTCCCTGTCGCACATCAAGCTTTTTTATTCCAGCGCCCATGATGCACAGTGGCATCTGCGTCTGAAAAAGTGTAGGGGCGCGCATTGCGCGTCCGCAGAATGCAATCTGCGTCAACAACTGCCGGACGGCCAAACCCACACATATCGGGAAGCGTTTCATTGCACGCCCAGTAACATCCGGATCTGGTCCAGAATCCAACCGCCGCCGCCCCGGAACTCTGCCACCTGGATGGCATATACCCCCATGATAAGCGTCAGTCCGGGAATAAGCCACAATAGCCTGCCTTTCCCGGCTTCCGCCTGTAAAGCCCTGACAGTTTCAGCCTTACCCCGGGTGGTCTTTATAAAAGCATAGACCAATGCGGCAAAAATCATGATAATGACGAGAAAGACAAAGCCATAAAGGAATGCCGCTACCAGCATCTGCATTTTTGGCATCCTGGACAGGGTTTCAAAGTATTGGCTCAGGTCGGGCTCAGCAGCAGCCTCCGGCATCTGAAAACCGGCGTTTTTCAGCAGATCCGTCAATTTTGCCGCGATAAATCCGATGAGAACCGCCAGGGAATTGTTGGTGAAATGGGCAAACATCCCGGCATACAGAGAATTTGACCTGTATACGATAAACCCAATCAGCGCCCCCAGCATGAACGTACCGAATATTTTCTGAAAATCCAGGTGCGTGAGGCTGAAAAGAAACGCTGCCAGCAGCACCGACGTTACTGCTCCGAACCGCTCGAAGCCTCTCTGGATCACGCCCCTGAACAGGAATTCTTCACATATGCCAGCCGAGCCGCCGATAACCAGTATATTCAACAGTAGTCCCAGAGAATCCTGGGCAATGGGAGGCTGGGCGACCATGACCTTACCGAAGATGGAATTTACCAGCCATAGGTTGGCCAGGTTAAAAAGGCCTGCAATGGGAATGGCAAAGGCCATGATGCAGAATACCAGGAAGAAATTCAGGAAGCTTGTTTTATTGAGCCTGAGTACATATTTCAGGTCGTACTTGAAAACCAGCGGGTAGATCAAGGCCGGCAGCATAATAAGCGCAAACTCCGTAATCAGGATGCCGGAATAGAATTCATTCCTTTGTACCCTGAAACCCAGCAGGACAAATAAAAAAATCACAGCGGAGAAAAGGATGCAAACATGCACCACCGCGGGCTTTTCAAATGCCCGGCTCCTTAAGTCGCCCCCTGAATTTCCGAAAAAGTCCCTTTCCAAATGATAGTCCTCCCTGTCCGGTAAATTTATCATCTTTTCAATGATACTTTTCACTATATCTTTTACCGGCGGCAATTGCAAGATGCAGGAAAGAATTTACCTTATGCCTGTGAAAAACTGCAAAACGGTAAACTGTCAATGTAAAAGCTATAAAATATAATGTTTCCGATATTTATGCCCTTCCCTGCGTTCGGCTGGCAAAATCGGCCGTTTAACCGAAATAAGTGACAACTTCGTCACAACTCTGTGAAAACTTCTGTACATTTGTCCGTTATACTGATCTTGTAAAACAAACCCGATATGGATCGGGAGGGAGGTGACACGATGAAATACTGGCAGTTGTTCGGAATCACGGTAGCCATCGGTATGATTGCGCTTGGCGTCGCCCGTGCGGAACCGTTGGTGGTCATACGCAAGGCCATCAACATCTGCATGGAATGCATCGGGTTGGGATGAGGCGGGGCGTGCGGCACGTGCTGCAAATAGTGTTCGCGGCATTACAGAACGGATATGTGACAGGGTTCCTGAACGGTCGTATCTATCGGGGGCGGGGCAAGTATTTCTGTGTACCGGGGCTTAACTGCTATTCCTGCCCGGGCGCACTGGGTTCGTGCCCGATCGGCTCGCTGCAGGCGGTGCTGGGTAGCAGCTATTACCAATTTTCCTATTACATCGTCGGCATCCTATTGTTGTTCGGGTTTCTTCTGGGCAGGTTTGTGTGTGGGTTCTTATGCCCGTTCGGACTTGTGCAGGATCTGCTCTATAAGCTCAGGGTACCTAAGCGTGAGCTGCCCGCAAGGATCGATCGCCCACTTCGCAAGCTGAAGTACGTCGTGCTTTTGTTGATGGTGATCGTGCTACCCATCCTTGTGACCAATGATTTCGGCAACGGTTCCCCCGAGTTTTGCAAATGGGTATGCCCGGCCGGTACGCTGGGGGGAGGCATTCCGCTGCTTGCCGCCAACGAACAGATGCGCATGGTACTGGGGTGGCTTTTCGCCTGGAAAGTCGCGCTTCTGGCAATAGTTCTGGGATCTTCCGCAGTCGTATACCGCCCGTTCTGCAAGTACCTGTGTCCGCTGGGAGCGTTCTATTCCCTGTTTTCCAAGCTGAGTCTGACACGCATGCAAGTAGACCGAACGGTATGCACCCATTGTCGTGCGTGTGAAAAGCAATGCCATATGCAGGTAGATATCCCGAACGACATCAACAGCCCCGAATGCATCCGCTGCGGCGCCTGCCGGCAGGCATGCCCTCATCATTGTATTCGCTTTACCTTTGGACTACATAATTCAAAGAAGAAAAAGGAGAATTCCAAATGAAACGTATTCTTATCCTCATTCTGGCACTGGTGACAATAACTCTGTTCGTGTTCGGAGTGATCAAGCTGACACAAGACACCTCCCAGGATCCCCCAAACACATCCCAGGATTCCCAAAACACATCCCAGGATTCCCTGGATACATCCCAGTTTTCCCTGGAAACCATCCCGAAGGTGCCCGATTTTTCGACTGTCGACCAGTATGGCAACCCGATAGATCAAACCGTTTTCGCAAAAGCGGAGCATACGCTGCTCGTGTTCTGGGCCACATGGTGCAGCCCCTGTATCGCCGAGATCCCCGTGCTCGTCGCTGCAGAGGATGCGCTGCGGGATATGGATGTGCAGATTGTCGGTATCTGCGAGGACGGGAAAATCGCTCGGGATTTGGCGCTGCAAATCCTGCAGACCCAGGGCGCGTCTTATGCCAACATCATGCCGAACGACCAGTTCTACGACGAATTTGTCTCCCTGTGCTTTACCTTCCCCTCCGCGATGCTGATTGGCAGCGACGGTAGTGTCGAGCAGCATCAGTTCATGCTGGAAACAAATGCCGACGCTATTGTCAGTCAGACTCAGGCAATGCTCCGGACGCCCGCCAACCCGGCAGATGCCCCCGCCGACCCGCGGGAAAATCCCGACCCGATTGCCACTTATTACGAGAAGTACAGACAAGATATGCTTGAGGCCGGACATATGGAAAGTACTCCTCGAATCAGCAACCTCCCAACTTTTGTGGAGATGCACAAAAAAGCGTACGCCTATACGACCGACCAATACTTCCTGCAGATCAACATTGAAATCAATGGTAAAAAGAGCGGTGAAATACGCCGTTTCGTCACCGACGGCAATTACCGCGAAGAAGAATACTCCAACGGCACCATCTCCTATGTGACGGTTTATAACGCGCAAAGGGACGAGTATTCACTCTATGACGTCGCATCCGGCAACGGTCAACTGGTCAGAAACGCGTCTCTGAAAGGATATCTGTCGATTCCGATTCTGTATGCGAGCATGGATATTCTAACCAACAATGCAGTCATAGGCACCCTCCGCGATACGGAATATGAAGGGAAACCTGCGGTCCTGTCGTTCGATGAGGAAAACGGCTATTCGAATAAGGTATGGATGGACAAGGAAACAGGCATTCTTCTCCGATATGAGCAGATCGTAGATGGACGTAAATACACCGAAACGTACACGTTTACGCCCAATGTCGCGTTTGACGCCTCCATTTTTAAGTTTGACTCCTCCATACTGTCCGTGGATACTAAGGAGCAATAAATTTGACAGATGAAAAAGCCTGGCCCTGCTGGGCTTTCTCGCCTGCTTATGATACAATATAACGATACGAAAAAAAGGAGTACGACGCTGTGAAAAAGCACATTTTAATCGTAGAGGATGACCTCGGCATCCAGAACCTGCTGAAGATGAGTTTGGGCGCTGAGGGCTATCTCTGCGAATGCGCTTCAAACGGCCGCCAGGCCGCTGATCTACTGGAGGAAGGGGTCGGATATGACCTTATCCTGCTGGATATCATGCTCCCCGAAGTGGATGGATACGAGCTTCTTTACTACATCCGGCCGACGGGCGTGCCCGTCATTTTCCTGTCGGCGAAGGGAAGCGTAGAGGATCGCATTGCGGGGCTGAAAATGGGTGCGGACGACTACATCATCAAGCCTTTTCAGCTGGGTGAGGTGCTGGCGCGCATCGAGGCGGTGCTCCGGCGCCACGGCAAGCGTTCCGAGCCGGTGTCCGTCGGCGACGTGTATGTGGATATGGTTTCCCGCACCGTCAGCAAGGACGGCGAGCCTGTCGCGCTCACGGGCAAGGAATTTGATCTGCTGGTTATGCTCCTGGAAAACCCCAACGTTGCGCTGTACCGCCAGCAGCTTTACGAAAGAGTATGGGACGAGCCGTTCACCGGCAATACGCGCACGCTGGATTCACACATCCAGAGGCTTCGTAAAAAGCTGGATTGGGAAAACAGAATACACACGGTATTCCGCATCGGATACCGGATGGAGGTCTGAATGCGCTTTTCGCTGAAGCTGGCACTGTGGATGCTGCTGATCCTCACTTTTGTATTACCTCTGTACAGCGTGCTGTTTTTGAGCCGTTCCTTTGAAGATCAGATGCAGTCGCACCGTCAGGAATGCCTTGAAAGCCTCTCCAACGTGCGCATCTCCATGGAACTGACCATGATGGCGGTTCCCGATTATACCTGGAATTCCGCTTTGCAGCAGACAGTCCAAGCCTTGCAGGGCAGGAACGACATCACCGTTTTAGACGCGTTGGGGGCTCTCGTTTTCGGCTCGCTGGCGGACTCCACGTTCGTTCAAAACTCTTCTGAGTTTGAGGATACTGTATTCCAAAACGGCGACGTGATGGTGGCCGTCGGCCAACTCAATGTGTACAGCCGCCGTTATATAATCATTCTGAAGCACAGCATTCAGCCGTTATATGCGCAGCAGGAGAAGTTCGCGTGGTTTGCGTCGATGCTGTATATCGGCGCATTTTTGCTGACGACGCTATTGGTGTTTGTTTTTGCAGGACGGCTTACGCACCCTATACGTCAAATCTCCCGTATCGTTACCGCCTACGAGCATGGTGATTTTTCTGGTTCGCTATCGGTCAACAGCGACGACGAAATCGGAGATCTGGCGCGTTGCGTCCGCCGTATGGCGACGACCATTGAGGATCAAATTGCCCAACTGAAAGAAACCGCACAGCAGAAGGAGCTCTTTGTTGCCAGCTTTTCCCACGAGATTAAAACGCCGCTCACTTCCGTGATCGGTTACGCCGAAATGATTCGCCGCGGCAAAGCGGATCCGGAGACAATCCGTCTTGCCGCCGACTATATATGGAACGAAGGCATGCGCCTGGAGGCGCTCTCCCAAAAGCTGATGGAGCTGCTGCGAATCCGCGAAAGTGACATTATCCTGATGGATGTTGCCGCGCGTGAGTTTGCGCAAGACCTGGCGCAGACTTTTTCCATGCTGTTCCAAGACCAGCTTGCCATTAATATCGCAGTGGAGGATTCCTATCTGCGCGCCGAACCGGATCTGCTGAAAACCCTGCTGATGAATCTGGCAGATAACGCGCGGAAAGCCGGCGCCACCCATCTCATCATCCGTGGCGCGGTCATCCCGGACGGATACCGTTTCACGATTTCGGATGACGGTAAAGGCATTCCGCAGTCGGAACTCAAAAACATGACGCGTCTGTTTTATCAGGTGGAAAAAGACCGCTCCAACGCCAGGCGGGGTGTCGGCCTCGGGCTGTCGCTGGCCGAACGCATCGCTGTGCTGCACGGCGGAACGCTGCATTTTGAAAGTGCTGTAGGGCGGGGGACCTGCGTAACCTTTGACATCATGGGAGGGAGAAGTGAATGAAGCGTAAGAATATGATATCGTTGATTTTGTTGCTTCTCCTGGTGGTCTTCGGTGCCCTGCTGCCTCAGGCGGTGATTTGCTGGCGAAAATCGCATCTACAAACCGTAACTTGGACGCAGGCACGGCAGGATAATTCGCTGGACTTTGACGAGTATCCCCGGCAGTATGGTGATATTTCAATATCCAGCAACTTCTCTGCGCATAATGTCATGGATGCCCTGCAGGACTTGATCATTTCCTATATGCGCGCCGGGTTACTGCCAGATATGGATATCGTCCATATGACCATGCCGGAATACTACGTCTATCAGGATGAACTGGCGCGGAAAACACTCAGTGCGACGCTGCAAAGTGAAGACGATACAGTACGGGTTCGACTGAGCGCGCAGGAGCGTTTTCCAATTTTCCTCTCCTTCCAAAGCCCCGACCAGCCGATAGATGCTCGACGGTTTACGCTGCTGCTTTCACAGTATTACCGTATCAAGGGCGGATGTATGCAGGTAGAGAATGGGGTCTGTCATTTTACGTCGCAGGATGGTACGCTGGAATTCACGGTCACACCTCTCACGACGCAAAACAATCATGGCGTCGAGATGCAAGCCTTTTGGGCCGCAGCGGAAGCGCGGAAATGAAGAGAGCCAAATGCCCTTGAGTTCTTGACGAGCCGACCAATCATCTGGATATCTACTATAAGCTGCAAATTATGGAGTCGGTCGGCAAGTTTGGGATCACGGTCATATCGGCTATACACGATTTGGACTTGGTCAGCAGGTATAAAAGGATTACTTGCCAAAAACTATATATTGTTAATCGGAAAGGGAAAAAACACCCGGTATTTGCTTCAATAAACCACAACACAGCAAAGTAGCATAGAGAACAGAAGCAGGCAAGCGGACGAATAATTATTCGTTCACTTGCCTGCTTTATTGCTAAATTATGCTTCTTGCCGCTTCCTTCTGAAATTCCATCAACCCTTTACACTTCCCAGGGTCATCCCCTTCACAAAGTATTTCTGCAAAAACGGATACATAATCAATATGGGAAGGGTACCGACAAGGATCTGGGCGGCAGTAAACGACCTGCTGTTGATGTTCATTTTCTCCATGGCACTCCGGATGCCCAGTGTGCCAAAATTCGGGATGGTAACTACGCTCCGAAGATAGGAGCTCAACGGGTAATTTTTTACCTGGTTCATATATACCTGGCCTTCAAACCATTCATTCCAGTGTCCAACCACACAGTAAATAATGAGCGTGATAAACGCAGGAATTGCCAGGGGTACATAGATCCTGAAAAGGATGGTCCAGTGCCCTGCCCCGTCGAGAAATGCGGATTCTTCCAGCTCATCCGGGATTCCCCGGAAAAAGTTCAGCAAAATGGTGATGAAAAACGCATTTGCGGCGCTGGGGAGCACAAGGGCCCAGATGGTGTTCCGAAGGTGCGTTGCGTCAACGATGATAAACCTTGGTACCATTCCCGCGCCCACCAGCATGGTGACCACGAAGAACCATGCAAAAAGGGACCTGCCCGGGAATACGTTTTTCTTTTTTGACAGGGGATACGCGGCGATGGTTGATACCGCCAGATTCAAAATAACGGCAAGCACTACCCTCTCCACGGAATTAAGCATGGAATGCAAAAATTGGGCCTGGGAAAGGGCATATTTATAATTGTCAAGGGTAAACCCCTCGGGAAGAATCGCAATGCCGCCTGCCGCAACCGCTGCCTTGTCGCTCACCGACACCGACAAAACACTGATAAACGGCACGATGCAGGAAAGCCCCAAAATCAGCAGAAAAACATAATTAAAAACATCAAATGCATTTATTTTCCGTTTATTCAACACCATCTCAAATACCCCCGTACGTTAAAATATTCTATAGTCTGCAACCTTGTGTGCGATATAATAGGAGACGGACACAAGGATAAAAGAAACTACAGATCGCATCAGTCCCACGGCCGTCGCTATGTCATACTGAGGAATCGCATTGGCGCTGGAGTCAAAAGCAAGCCGATAGGTAAGTGTATCCAGAATGTCGCCGGTCTCATAAACCATTGGAGAGTATAGATTGACCACCTGGTCAAATCCTGCATTGTTGACGATGCCTCCCAGCTTTAAAATAAAAACCAGTACGATGATGGGCATGATCCCCGGTATGGTAATATGAAGGGTTTTTTTCCATCTTCCGGCGCCATCCATGGTAGCAGCCTCGTAGAGGTTTGGATTAATTTGGGTTAAGGCAGCCATGATCATAATTGTATCAAACCCGAAGGATTTCCATGCGTCCGACAGCACAATCACAAAGGGGAACAGCGTTTTGTCGATGAGGAACATCACGGGTTCTATGCCAAAGGATGCCAGGATGTTATTGACCGATCCGTCAAGGGATAATAATTCCCGCAGCATTCCCGCAACAATGACCCAGGAGATGAAATGCGGCAGATACACCATCGTCTGGATAGAAGTCCGGTAACGGTTGCTGGCAACTTCATTCATCAGCAAAGCGACCACCAGCGGTATGATCATTTGAAGGAAAAGCTTCATGATGGATATATAAAAAGTGTTGAACACTGTTTGCCAGAAATTAGAGTATCCGAATAAATAGCGGAAGTTTTCCAGCCCGGTAAATTCAGAGCCAAAAAAGCCCTTTGCGAGATTAAATCTTTGAAAAGCCGCTACAAGGCCTCCCAGAGGCAGATAGGCATAAACAAAGGTCAACAACACCGGAATAATCATCATCACATAAAGTGATTTGTTGTACTTTCTCTTTTTTTTCTTATAGCCTGTGCCGATAGCAATTCTTTCTTCCAATTCCAGTCACGCCCTCTTCAATAAAGTCCCGGGGCTGGTGGATGACCTGAGCCGTCTGCTCGCGCATGCATCCTCTGCACCGAACCCCACTCGCCCCCGGCAGCTGCCTTCAGGCAATACCGCAATGTTTATCAAAAGGCGGTACACAGGACTTAAAATCCTGTGTACCTGCCTTCGGAATCAATATTTATTTGCCCATTTTTACTTTCCAGTCGTTAACCTCGGCGGTAATCAATTCTCCGCCCTGTTTATACCAGTCTGTGACGAATTGGTCAAAATAATCCAGTTCATTCGCACCGGATACGATGCCGAGAATCATCTGGATTTCCGCCGTCCTGAGGGACGACATCTTCCTGATCATTTCAGGGGTGTCGGCGCCGTAGAATTCGCTTGGCATGATCTGTCCGTTCTGTATATAGGAATCCTCGATGGCAAAGATGGACTTGGGGCCGTAGAAGAACTTGTAATCGGTGAAGTTCGGCGTCTCAAAGGTTCCGCTCAGATATTTGTTTAGCGATTCATAAGCCGCTTTCATCTGGGCATCATTTGCAACCAGGCTCTCATCCTTTTTATCGATGGCTTCCGTCACGGCCTTGTGGATGGAAACGTTGAAATACGGTGCGCCGCCTCCGCCTACAGGTGAGGTGGAGAATACGTTAACATCGCCGTCTATTCTGTACTTTGTCGTATCGGCAGTTTTACCATAGCCCTTTTCAACAAAGTAATTGCACATCTTTGCAACCGCTTCGGGATGCTCATAGCCTTTCCTTACACTATAGGATGCTCCGTTGCTGGTTAATGCAACTGCCGAACCCTGTACCTTCTTTAATGCAGCCGAGCTCGCAAAAGGTATTGCATAACCTCTCATATCAAACTTATTATTGGTATATGCATCCGGAAGCGGCCAGCCGTTCACCCAGAACTGTCCGAAGCAGATGCCCGCATTGCCGTTTACTACATCCTGTGCGGCGGTGCCATTGTTTTTCGCTACAAACTCCTTGTCGATCAAGCCGTCCGCATAAGCCTGCTTCATTACTGCAAGAGCATTCTTCATTTCGGGCTGTATTCCACCGTATACGATTTTGCCGTCCTTTTCAACCCAGGTATTGGGGAAAGCGTCATATGCGTTGAAGAACCCTACGAGGTTCATAAATCCTTCGGTTACGGGGTTGTTTCCTATAGCAAAGGCATATCTTACCTTTTTGCTGTCCACCATGGCTTTGCCCAGAGCCAGCAAATCTTCCATGGTCTTTGGCTCAGGCTGCCCCAGCTCCTGTCTCAAATCATCCCTGATATATACAAAGGACTCCTGTTCAGGTACTACGGCGCCGTTAGGATATGCATACAGCTTTCCGTTAATGGAGCATTGTTCCTCCGCCAGGCCTTTGCCCATTGCCATAAATTCCTTGACAAGGGGGGATCTCCACTTTTCGTTCACTTCCGTCAAATCTTCTACCAGGTCTCCGGCCACAAGCTGCTGCAGTTGGGCGGCGCTGTTGACCTTGAAGAAATCAGGCAGCTCTCCGCTTAAAATGGCAAGGTTGAGCTGAGTATCGTAAGCATCCGGCGCTGCTTCCCATGCGGGGACCACCTTAATGCCCAGTTCGCTTTCAAATTCTCTTATCCATACGTTATTATCATAACTTTCGCCTTCAAGGAATTTCTGCTCGGCCTGCACAGTCCTGCCGTAGGTGATGGTGATAGGCGTTTCATATTTGCCCAGCGGGTCAATTGCCTGCTGCCCCGTTGACTGTGCCGTCGTATTGGCCGCTGTCGTAGCCGCGGTGGTTTCTGAAGGAGCATTGCCGCCACAGCCTGCAAGACTCAATGAAAAAACAAGCACGAACGCTAAAAGCAAAGGAATCATTCTTTTCATTACTTCTTCCTCCTTATAATAACTTTCATTTACTCGTATTATCTCGCTTAATCTTAGAATTCCATGCCAACTTGAAAACCTTTTTTGGACAAATGTTGAACATCAGTATAATATTGGATTATACCTGGTAGCC